>JAFQZK010000007.1 GCA_017405965.1 Muribaculaceae bacterium
GCCCCCAAGTATCAAAGCCAACTTGACCAGGAAAGTAAGGATCGCCTGTTTGAACGCATTAATCACGTGATGGACGATATCACCATCATCTGCAAACCCGATTTCTCACTTCAACAACTGGCTACCCTGGTGGGGAGCAACTACAAGTATGTGTCACAGGTGGTCAATGAACGTTACGGCAAGAGCTTCAAACAGGTGCTCAACGAGCAACGGGTGCGTGAGGCCTGTCGCATCCTGAACGAGCCTAATCAGTCTGCCCATCTTACCATCGAGGCCATTGCAGCCAATTTGGGCTTCAATTCCCGCAGCAATTTCACTGTTACATTCAAGCGCATTACCGGCATTTCTCCATCAGACTTCATGAAGATGGCCAAAGAAAAATAGTTTCGATCCACAAGGCTTATTTCACTGAAAGATGTCTATCAATAAAGCGTTTTTCGTTCTGTTTCCATGAAATAGAACATGGGTGCTGTCCATTTTCTTTCCCGAACTCGGGTATTATGTCGATTTTATGCAAATTATTTGTAACTTTGCGCCCGTTGTTTGCGTCATTCAATTAATTAACCGACATCTTATTTTTTTTACTATATAACCAATTAATGAATTTATGAAGAAATTATTGTTTTTCCTGACTGCCGCTGTCGTGGCATTGTCAATGTCGGCTTCGCCCGTGGACCAGGTTACGGCAACCAAGATGGCCGAGCGTTACCTTCACCATGATGCCAAGGTAAAGCGCTTAAATGGCGTCCCTGCACAGAACCTCAAGCTCCTGTACACCGAGGTGAATTCCTCGCGTGCCGACTTGGCCGCTTATTACATCTTTAACTCCGACCAGGGTTTCGTCATCGTTTCCGGTGACGACCGCGCCCAGCAGGTGCTCGCCCATGGCGACCGTCCTCTGGACCTGAAACGTATGCCGGACAACATGAAGTTCTGGCTGGGTTACTACAAGAAACAGATTGAGTACCTCCATGCCCATCCCGGACTGGTGGTTGACAAGCCTGCCCCCAACAGGAACCTGAGAATTGCCAGCGTTGCCCCGATGCTCACTGCCGAGTGGGACCAGGATGCCCCCTACTATAACCACTGCCCGGTATATGACGGCTCGCGCTGCTTGACGGGTTGCCCCGCTACGTCGTTGTCGATGGTGTTCTATTACTGGAAATATCCCACCGATGAAACGCCCGCAGTCGAGGGTTACACCAATAACAGCTACGGCTTCCAAGTCGAGGCCCTGCCCCCTATCACCTTTGACTGGGACAACATGCTCGACAAGTACACCGGTTCCTATAACAGTGCACAGGCCGATGCTGTTGCTTGGCTGATGCGCTATGTGGGCCAGGAGGAGCATATGGATTATTCTCCTAGCGGCAGTGGTGCCATGGGCGCTGACATCTTGCGTGCCGTCAAGTTCTTTGGCTATGACGAGGAGTCTGCTCAACTCGTTTTCAAGTCCCGTACCGATGACTATGCCACCGATACCGCCGTCTATTATACTGACGACGAGTGGGCGGATTTGCTTCAAAATGAGCTTGCCGAGGGCCGCCCCGTGGTATATTGTGCCTATGACTATGATGACTGGAATGGCTGGAGCGGACACGCCTTCAATGTTGACGGCTACACTGCAGGCACCGACACCTATCATGTGAATTGGGGCTGGAGTGGCGACGGCAATGGTGACTTTGTCCTGAATGCGTTCTCCAGCGGTGGCTACACGTTCAATGTCGAGCAGCTGATGATTATGGGTATCAAGCCTCCCGTTCAGGGTCCCAGCATCAAGGTCAACCCGTCGAGGATGAATCTCAATGCCTATGTTGATCAGAGTGCTACCGCCACGTTTACCGTCAAAGGTCAAGAACTCACTGATGCCATCACACTGACACTCAACGATGAAAGCGGGTTCTTCTCGATTGATGCAAACAGCGTGGCCGTTAGTGAGCAGGAAGCTGGCAAGGTTATCACCTTGACCTACGCTCCCCAGGCCAGTGGCAACCACACGGCCACCGTCACCCTGAGCAGCCCCGGCGTTGAGGACAAGACGGTGACAATCTACGGTACGGCAGTGCTGGAAACCCATGTTCCCGTTATGTTGCCTGCCGACGAAGCTTTTATCAACCTGACTCAGTTCCGTGCCGACTGGACCGACGAAACAGCCGACAAGTATGTGGACAGCTACACACTGGAGGTATCCACGCGTCCCGCATTGCTTTCGGCCCTGGACGGCAGTCTCTATCCCGGCAGCTACCAGACCACGACACTCACCGAGCCCTGGAGCGGCAACGGTGTCAGCGTGGGCAACAGCGCCTACTACTTCAAGAACTATTCGGGCGACGGCTACATCGCCTTCACTGTGCCTGAGGGCTACTCCGATGATATCTTCACGATGCAGATCACGACCGTCGATGGCTACTATGGCTATGGCAACATCACGGTCGGCTCCAATCAGACTGCTGCCGTCGGCCACGAGTTCAACCAGGGTGAGACTTATTCATGGCTCGTGACTGCCAGCGAGGGTGAGAAGATCACCATCACTTCGACCGAAGCCTTATACTCGCCTGATATGACCATGATCAAGGTTTATGTCGGAGATATCAACGAGATGGATTTAATCCGTTCTACCGAGGAAGGCGATGAGAACTACCGCCTCGTTACCGGCATCACTGATATGTCCTACACCGTCAAGAATCTCGCAGAGGCCGGCACCTTCTACTTCAAGGTAAGGGCGACTTATATCGATGGCACCCAAAGCCGTTGGAGCAAGGCCAAGACCGTTATCCTCGAGGGAGAAGGCTATGCAGTGGGTGATGTGAACCGTGACGGCTACGTGACCAGTGCCGACGTAACTTGCCTTTACAGCTACCTGCTTAACGGCGATGAGACCTTCCTTGACACATGTGACGTGAACGGCGACGGTTACATCAACAGTGCCGACATTACAGAAGTTTACAGCATACTTTTAGGAAACTAA
>JAFQZK010000008.1 GCA_017405965.1 Muribaculaceae bacterium
CGGCGACGCTTTAGACCGTCAAAAAAAGCCTGTGGGGGCATCGAGCCCCCAACAGACTTTAGCACCAACAATGACGGCTCAGCATTACCCGTCTTGATAGGAAAATAAAGAACAATCTGTCAAAAAATTTTAGGACGAGTCGGTTTATCGTTGTTCCTGTTGTTTGAAAATGGCCTTGGCGTGCGGGCGTGAGCAAATGCCTCATTAAACTCTAAACACTAAACTCTAAACTGCGAGCAACGCGAGCATAATAAATGCTGTTTTACTCGGTGTAGTGTATCAGGGGGAAAAGCAGTTTCCTGAACTCGGCACCAGCCGCCGTAAAGGTGGTGATGTCATAGTAGTTTCCACGGTAAAACAATGAGTTCTGATCGAAATAGGCCACACGCTTACTGTCATCCTTGAAATATAAGATGATTTTGCCTCGCGTGTCAAGACGTCCTTGAGAGAGTTTTGCCAAACTGCCCATCGCATTGACCATGTTGCGGATTTGCCATTTCCTTTTTATCGAGAGCTTGTTCCTGGATGGACTGAGCTGTCCATCGTCATAATTGGCTGGCGTTATGGCCGTCGGAGCGCTGATATTCAGGTCGCTGTAGTCTATCGATATGGAGTCAACCTCATGGATGTAGGACAGCAGATCCGATATATCATTGTTGAGCTTGAAATTCACCGGCAGCGTGTACCACACGTTGACTGGTTTGCCCAATCGGGTTCCGGGGATGAATTTGGGAAGCGTCTGAACCACGCGAACCGCCTCACGGTCAAGATCGGCATCCACCGAACGCAAAACCTTCACATCTCCCACTTGACCTGCCGTGTCCACGACGAACTGAACAACGACCTTGCCTTGGATATTCTTGTCGGCGGCTGTGGAGGGATATGTAATATTATCCCTGATATAGGTCATCAAGGCAGCCTCTCCACCAGGGAACAAAGGCATCTTCTCGACAGACACGAACACCTCGTCGTAATTGCTCGCCGCGCCACGGCTGTCGCCAACGCTGCCATTCCCCGAGGCCGAAACCGTGAGACTGGCCATCACAAGACACACAACAAGAATCATTCCTGCAAGCGGGCGCTTGCGCTGGGCATCAAGCCTGCTGTCCCCAATGAATTCACCGTGTTTCATATCCGTCATTGATTTAGTTGTTCTCTATTCCGCAAAGATACGAAGATTTATTTGAAAACTACAAATAAAACGCCCGATAATCTAAGGGCATCCCGAAAAATGTTCACACTTGATTTTCAGCAATTTAGGCCATTGCTTGGAAATTTACCGTTACGGACCGATGATGATGACCGAAAAAAACTTTATTTTTGCAGTGAGAATCATTCTCACGAACTCCTTGACAATATAGAACAACGATGAAAACTACAATAACATATCACAAGCTTGTCACGGCGCTCTTCACCGTGGTTGCACTGCTTGCAATGATGAGCGGTTGCAGTCATGGTGTGGACAACAGCCAACTCACTCTTGTGGACTCGATGCTGGCACAGAACCGAGGCGAGGAAGCACTGCAGATGCTGCAAACTTTCAACATCGCATCATTTGATCACCACAACAAGGCTTATTTCGACCTGTTGATGGCACAAACCGAGCATGCCTGCAATATCACTGCCATCAGCGACAGCACCATCAGTGATGCCGCAAAATACTTCAAGACGCACAACGACCAGGGGAAGTATGCCCGAGCCTTGCTCTACCAGGGAAGTGCCAACAAGGACATGGGACGCCTGGACAAAGCCGTCACCTGCCTGCGCCAGGCCGAGGACGTCGCGCCCACCGAAGATCTCGAGACGCGCGCCCTTGCCAAGATGATGATGGGCGAGTTGTACCAGAGCCAAGTCATCGGCGCCAAGACTGTGGGTGCTCAGAAATACCGCGAGGCGCTGGAACTGTTCCGCAGGATTGACGACAAGTACAATCAGATCATCTGCCTGAGTGAACTGGGAGGGCTGTATCGCATCAACAAGGAGAAGGAAGACAGCGCCCTGTACTACATCAATGCCGCCATCGACCTCGCCATGAGTGAAATCAAGATAAAGTATGTGGTGGCCAACCTGTTCAGCCGTGCCGAGTACCAGGCTGCCCACGGTAACTACCAGGCCGCCAAGGACGATGCCCTTGAGGCCATCGACTGGAACGGCAAACAGAAGATCCACCCGAGGATTCACTACACCGCCGCATCGGCTTATCTGCATCTTGGCCGCATCGACTCGGCCCGCTATTACCTGCAGCAAGCACCGTCGATGACCACCATTGCCGACAGCATCATGTACTACCAATTGCTCACCGACTTGGCCCGACGCGAGAACAAGATAGATGATGTCATCAACTACCAGAACAAGACGCATCACCTTGCCGACTCGGTGGTCATGAGCGGCATGAACGACAAGCTGATCGAGGCCGAGAAGAAATACGACGCTCAACAGTCGGCCCTTGAAACCGCATTGCTGAATTCGCGGCTCAAGGGGACGTTGCTGGCCCTGGCATTGTTGGCGCTGGCAGCCGGAGCACTGGCCTTCATGGTGTGGCGATACCGTAACCGCCTGAAGATCCAGCAGACCGAATATGAGTTGCAGAAGGCCGATCTGGACCACTCAATCACGAGTCTGCAACAGATGCAGGCCTTGCTCAACGAGCGGGAGACTTCCAAACAGCAATCCAGCGAACTCAAAGCCATCGTTGACAACCAGATACAAGTCGTCCATCAACTGCTGCAATGGTCCTATGAATGCAACGAGACCACCTTTGCCAAGCGCTTCAACAAGCTGATGACGATGCGAGGCCCCGACGAGGTGGGCGCCTCCTATTGGGACAACCTGCAATCGCTGGCCAACGAGCTGTATGACAACGTGCTGGTCAAGGCTCAGGAGGCTGCAGGCGGAACCTTGCGTGACGATGAAATCAACCTGATTGCCCTGCAGTGCCACGGGTTCTCGAGGACGGTCATCATGATATGCATGCGCTACAGGAACCTGAGAACCGTCTCCAACAAGAAAATCCAGATTGCCCACAAACTCAATGTCGCCTCGCTCGACGAGTTCCTGCAGCCTTATCTCCATCGCGATGCTTAGCCTTCCACTGGCAGGGAGCGTGGATGCTGACTGGTGGCTTATTGCTAATCGCTAAAAAAGCACTACCTTTGCAGCCATGAAACGAGAGATGAAAGGAAATGTTTGTGTATTCTGTGCTTCCAGTGCAGACATCGACACGCGTTATTTGGAAGCGGCCCGCGAACTGGGCGGACGGCTGGCCGAAGGCGGCTGGCGCTGTGTGAACGGCGGTGGAGCCGTGGGCCTGATGGGTGCCGTGACCGACGGCACGCTCGATGCGGGCGGCATGGTGACGGGAGTGATTCCCAAGTTCATGGTAGATAAGGGGTGGTGCTACGACCGCCTCGAGGACGTCATCATCACGGCCGACATGCACCAGCGCAAACAAATCATGAGCGAGATGGCCGATGCCGTCATCGCCCTGCCCGGCGGCGTGGGCACCCTCGAGGAGATGCTCGAGACGCTCACCTGGCGCCAGTTGGGACTGGTCAAGGTGCCTGTCATCATCTTGAACACCCTCGGCTACTATGACGCCCTGCTGGAGATGCTGCACCATGCCATCGGTGAGGGTTTCATGAAGTCGAGCCACGCCGCATTGTGGCAAGTGGCCACCACGCCTGCCGAGGCCATCACCCTGCTCGACAACTATCATCCCGTTGAGTTTGAATCCAAATACTGATCACCATGCCGGTCAGCGCCAATCACATCGACAGCACCCAGCATAACGACACCGCGGTGGGATCCTACTCGCCGCAGTACCTCGAGGGGTTCCCGACCACACAGGCCGGTGACTCGGCGTTGGGCCAGATCGACACGCTGGCTGTGATGGAAATCCCCGACGGTGCCGAGGCGCAACCGTTCACGCGCTCGCCGCTGCACGACACGCCCTCGATGGCGCTCCTGCTGGCAGGCATGCTGGCAGTGGCGTTGAGCTACCACAAGGGGTACAAGTACATCGAGAACTTTTTCCACTACATGTTCTCGACCAGGCGACGCGAGAATCTGTTCGAGGACCATACCGTCAACGAGACCGGAATCCTCACCGCCCTCATCGGCAACACCTGTATCGTCGAGGGTTTCCTGATTTTTGCCGCCGTGCGCATGCTGTGCCCCTCGCTGGCACCGGCGCTGCAAGCCAACGTCTTTCCCCACATCGCGATATACTGCGGCATCGCCGTGTTGTTCTATGTCGGCCAATGGCTGGTTTACAAGGTGCTGGGATACACCTTCAGCGACAAGCAGGGCACCAAACTGTGGATCGACGGTTTCAAAGCCACCCAGGCATTCCTGGGCTTGCTGCTGCTCCCGGTGCTCATCTTGCTCATGCTGTATCCCAATCATGGCAGATTGCTATTATCCATAGCGGTATCACTGTATTTGATAGCCCGCCTGATATTTATTTACAAGGGCTTTAGAATTTTTTATGGCAATTTGTCATCCATTCTCTATTTTTTGTTGTACCTTTGCGCCGTCGAAATCGTACCCTTAGCCATTTTGGCTAGTGTAACGTATTGGATTAGTGGTATTTATTAGCAAAAAACTAAATGAGCATCAAGAAGATCCTGGTCTCACAACCTAGACCGACATCCGAGAAATCTCCTTATTTTTTACTGGAGAAGAAATATGGTGTAGAAATTGTTTTCAGGCCTTTTATCAAAGTTGAAGGACTTACCTCGAAAGAATTCAGGCAGTCAAAGATCAACATTCCTGATTACTCGGCCATCATCCTGACGGCACGCACTGCAATTGACCATTTTTTCCGTCTGTGCAAGGAATTGCGCTACAATGTGCCTGACACCCTCAAGTACTTCTGCGTGAGCGAGACCATCGCACACTATCTGCAGAAGTATGTCATCTACCGTAAACGCAAAATTTTCTATAGCGAGACCGGACTGATGGAGGACCTTATCCCCATTATCGCCAAGCACAACAAGGAGACTTACCTGATGCCCGTGAGCGACGTCCACAACGACAAGGCTGTCGTCCTCGACAACAACAAGGTGAAGTATGTCAAGTCGATCATGTACCGCACCGTGAGCAACGATTTCAAGCCCGGTGAGACCTTCGACTACGACATGTTGGCTTTCTTCAGCCCCGCCGGCATCAAGTCCTATACCACCAATTTCCCCGACTATGCCGACCGCAAGGTGGTCATCGCCGCTATGGGACAAACGACCCTGGAGGCCGCCGACAAGGCCGGCTTGAAGGTGGACGTCACCATTACCCCCAAGACGCCGTCGATGGCCAGCGCTATCGAGGAATACCTCAAGCAGGCTAAGGCCGAGGAGGAGAAAGAGGAGCGCAAGGCTGCTCGCGAGAACGCAAAGAAGGCAACGGCCAAGAAGGCCACCTCGACAAGCAAAGCCAAAGACGACGCTGATGCCGCTGCCAAGAAGTCGGCTGCTGCCAAGAAGGTTGCCGCCACCCGCAAGGCTAAAGCCGAAACCGAGGCCGCTGCCAAGGCCAAGAGGTCAGAGGCCGCCAAGAAGGCCGCCGCTACCCGCAAGGCCAATGCCACAAAGAAATAATCTCACTGATTATAGTTTTTATAGGGTGTGCTTGTCGAGCATACCCTATTTTTTTGTAATTTCGCCCGCTGAATGGACTACAAATTAAATAAAGACGAAAAGCTCACGAGCCGCACGGCGATCAACCTGCTCTTTGACGAGGGCAAGTCGTTGATGGCTTTTCCCGTGCGTGCCGCCTACCGGCTCAGGCCTGCAGGAGAGCATCCCGTCCAGTTTCTCATTTCCATTCCCAAGAAGCGCATCCGCAAGGCCGTGAACCGTGTCCTGCTGCGACGACGCATTCGCGAGGCCTACAGGCTGAACCGCCGCGAGTTGCTCCTTGCCAACCTAGACGGCAAGCGCTGCGGCGTGGACATCGCCTTTGTCTATTTGGACAACTCGCCTGCGCCCTACGACGTCATCAACGAGAAAATGTGCCTGTTGCTGTCGCGCATCGCGACGGCAGCCAGCGAGCATGAAACAACCGATAAATCCCCTGAAGAAAAGTCATGAAGCGAATATGGAACTGCATACGTTATTGCTTGCACAAGGTGGCTGCCGCCATCGGGTGGTTGATGATCGTGCCCATTCGCTTCTACCAGAAATACATCTCGCCGCTCAAACCGCCCATCTGCCGTTTCACCCCCACATGCAGCCAGTATGCCATTGAGGCCATCCGCAAGCACGGCCCGTTCAAGGGCTTTGTCCTTGCCGTGTGGCGCATCCTGCGTTGCAACCCCTGGGGCGGCAGCGGCTATGATCCCGTCCCGTGATGGATATCCTCGACTTCCATACCCACCGAACCGACGCCGACCGAGCCATCATTTCGGTTGACCCGCATGAGTTCGCCCCCGAGCCGGGCAAGTGGTATTCGGTGGGATTTCATCCGTGGAGCGACCTGGAGGCACTGGGCGAGGAGGATTTCGCCTTGCTCGAGCAATGCGCCAGCCATCCACAGGTGCTGACCATCGGAGAGACAGGTCTGGACTCGTTGAGAGGGGCTCCGCTTGATATTCAGGAAACATCATTTGCCCGACACCTGTGCTTGGCGGCTTCGGTCGGCAAACCGGTTGTCGTGCATAGCGTGAGGACCGCTCAGCGGATTCTCGCCGTGAAACGTGCCACAGGCTGCCAGGTCCCGCTGGCCATACACGGCATGAGAGGCAACGAGCATGTGGCCCGGCTGCTGCTCGATGCCGATTGCTACCTGTCGTTCGGCATCCGATTCAACCCCGCTGCCCTGCGCATCACCCCACTCGACCGCATGCTGATTGAGACCGACGAGCACCCTGCCGCCATCAGCGAGGTGGCCGCAGCGGTAGCAAGCGAGAAGGGACTCTCCAGTAAAGAATTGATGGAATTGACGGCTGCAAACATCCGGCGTTTTACAGCCTACAGCACTTATTGAGCGGCAGGCAAAGCCCTGACGGCCTGAGCCAGTTGCTCCATTGCCTGAGTGATGACGCTGCGCGGAACCGCGACGTTCAGACGCATGAAACCGCTTCCCGAACGGCCGAACATCGCGCCGTCGTTCAAGCCGATCTGGGCCTTGTTCACGAACAGGTCAATCAAGGCGTCATGCTCTAGGCCCAAGCCCGTGCAGTCCAGCCACACGAGGAACGAAGCCTGCGGTTTGATCGCCACGATTCCGGGAATGTGCTCGCGGCAATAGTCCACCACCAGGTCGATGTTATCCTCGATATAGTCCAGGCACTGCTTGAGCCACTCGCCGCCATGGCGATAGGCCGCACGCGTCGCTGTCATCGACAGGAAATTGGGAGAGCACTGCTCATTGGCCTCCAAATGGTGGAAGAAGGGCTTGCGCAGGTCAGGATTCTTGATGACGCACCACGAGCTCACAATACCCGCGATGTTGAACGTCTTGCTCGGCGCGCCCATCACCACACCCACGGCGCGTGCGTCGTCGCTCACGGTGAGGAACGACGTGTGGCGATGACCTTTCAGCACGAGGTCGCCATGAATCTCGTCGCTGAAGACCACTACACCATATTTCCTGGCCAGCGTTGCCACCTGGCGCTGCACCTCGGCGGGCCAGGCGATGCCGATGGGATTGTGCGGGTTGCACAGCACCATCATCGCGGGATGCTCGGTCTTGAAGATGCGCTCCAAATCCTCCAGATCCATCTCGTAGAAGCCGTCGGCCGTCCGTTTCAAGCCATTGTTCACCACCATGCGGTTGTTGCCAGTGATGAGCATCCTGAACGGATGATAGACCGGTTCCTGGATGACCACCTTGTCGCCGGGACGGGTGAAATGATTCAGCGCCAACCCGAATCCGTTCACGATGCCGCCGATGAAGCAGACCTCGTCAAGCGTGAATTCAAACCCGTTGCGCTCACGCTGCCAATCGATGATAGACTGCCAGTAGCCCTCGAGCGGCACGCTGTAGCCATAAATCGGATGCCCGGTGATGCGGTCGGCCAGGGCTTGCGTGATGTCGGGACACGCAGCAAAACCCATATCGGCCACCCACAAGGGAAGCACATCCTCGCGCCCGAACATCTCCTTGCGCATGTCATACATTACACTGCCGCTGCCGCGACGGTCAATCACACGGTCAAAGTCATACTTCTTCATATCGGTCTTGGTCTTTCGTTTTACCTCACAAAGATAATTCATTTGACGCAAATGCCAAAATCCGAGCCATATTCAAGGCCAAATCAACGCCAAAACCACAAAAATACCAAATTCCGCAAAACGCTGCTTTCCAGATGTTTAATGATTTCAGCAAAAAATCGGGAAGAAAAAATTGCATTTTTTTTGAAAAAAAACTGCCAAAATAGTTGGTGGTTCAGAAAAAAGCAGTACCTTTGCAGTCGCAATTGAACAAACGATGACTCCGTAGCTCAGTTGGTAGAGCAATTGACTCTTAATCAATGGGTCGTGGGTTCGAGTCCCACCGGGGTCACGAAATTGAACGCCAAATGGTTAGTAATGAAGCCATTTGGCTTTTTTGTTTTCTTCTGCACCGCCATCATCTAGGCGTTATCACCTGTCGGGGAGACCGTGCCCTCAAGACGACAGAATCTAACCGACAGCGAGTCTGGAATAGAAGCAACGAGACTAACACCGAAGAGGTGCAGATCTCAACTTCTTTTTTTCGCCACTAGCATTTCATGTTTTTTTGATTATGTCTGATAATGTACTAACTTTGCAGACACCAACTAGTTAAATCAATTAAATCAGAAACATTATGAAAAAGTTTAGCTCTTTATTAGTTGTATTATTGTTGATGCTGGCCTCATTTACCGCTGGCATTGAGTATCCCCGTGGTGATGTGAGTCAGGATGGCCAAGTAAACATTTCGGATGTGACCTGCTTAGTTAACTATTTGATGACTGGGACATGGCCTGATGAGCCCGTGACACCTCCCGACACTCATGAGTACGTTGACTTGGGACTGCCTTCTGGCACGCTGTGGGCGACGTGCAACGTGGGCGCCAACGCTCCCGAGGAGTATGGCGATTACTTCGCCTGGGGCGAAACCACACCCAAGGATTACTATGACTGGGACACCTACAAATGGTGCAATGGCAGTTACAACACTATCACAAAGTACTGTATGTTAAGTTCTTACGGTACGGTTGACAACAAGGTGGACTTGGATCCTGAGGACGATGCGGCTTACGTCAACTGGGGCGCGTCATGGCGTATGCCGACCACAGAACAGCAGCGAGAGCTTGTAGAAAAATGTTCGTGGATGTGGACGTCGAGTTACGGCGTGAACGGACAATTAGTCACCGGACCGAATGGTAACACCATCTTCCTGCCCAATCCGGGCTACTTTTGGGGCAGCTTGCGCACCGACGATGGCGCGTACGGCGTGTATTGGTCGCGCACGCTCTACTCGTACTCCCCCGATGTCGCGTACTGCATGGACTTCTCATGGGGCGACGTGCACTACTGGAACTACTACGACCGCAGCCACGGTCGCAGTGTCCGTGCTGTGCGCGTCTCGCAGAATTAGCACCCTCCTTACTTGCCTTTATCGGTGAGATGCAACCACACTTATCATCAATAAAAAAAGACGGCAATTTTGATATGCCCCCCGAAAGTTTTTTGTTTAACTTTCGGGGGGCATATCAAGCTGTTTTTTATTTTACCTGGCCATCGGTGGCAAAGCATCACTAGAATCATTCATTTTGCAGCCCATTCGGGAAAATATTTGTATCTCACTCGCGGCCTATGACATAATTATCATATATTTGTACCAAAATATTACTGAATTATGAAACAAGTGTTAACATTCGCCATTGCAGCCTTGACGGCCATCACGCTGACAGCCCAGAGCGAAAGCATCCGAATCAATCAAGTTGCTTTTTATCCGCAACAGTCCAAAATCGCAGTCATTGAGGGCTCTAAAGCCCAAAAGATGACCATCAAAAACACGGCTGATGGCAAACGTGTGGGCAAAGCCAAGGCCTTGAGGACCAACACCTCGCCGTGGTCGAACAAGAAACGCACCATCATCGAGATCACGGGTATTACCGCCCCCGGCACCTATGAGCTGAGCGTCAATGGCCAAAAGACCCGCTTTGACGTGCAGCCTCACGCATTGAACAACATAGCTCGTGCTGCGTTAAAGGCCTTCTACCTCAACCGCTCGGGCATCGCCATCGACGGCAAATATGCCGGTGTTTATGCCCGTCCCTTAGGACATCCCGACACACAGGTCATGATTCATCCATCGGCAGTTTCGCCTGGCCGACCTGCAGGCACCATCATATCCTCGCCGCTGGGCTGGTATGATGCCGGCGACTACAACAAGTATATCGTCAACTCTTCCTATTCGGTGGGACTGATGCTCATGGCCTATGAGCAGAACAAAGAGTATTTCAATCGTCTCAACACCGATATTCCCGAGAGCGGCAACAGCACTGCCGACCTGCTTGACGAACTCATGTTTAATCTCAAGTGGATGATCACCATGCAGGATCCCTATGACGGAGGCGTTTACCACAAATTGACGACTCCCAATTTCGAGGCTTTTGTCATGCCCACCGATTGCCACCAACAGCGCTATGTGGTGCAAAAGAGTGTGACCGCCAGCTATGACTTTGCTGCTGTAATGGCACTTGCCGCACGCATCTACAAGGGCAACAAAGACTATCCTGCATTTGCCGAGCAGGCCCAAAAAGCCGCTCTGGCTGCCTATCACTGGGCCGAGCTCAATCCCGAGGCCGTCTATGACCAAGACAAGATGAACAAGGAGTTTGACCCCGATGTGACCACAGGCACCTACGGCGACAACGATGCCAGCGACGAACATTTGTGGGCTGCTACCGAGCTATTCCTGCTCACGGGCGACGAGTTCTTCCTTAAAGCCGCCCAGCCTTTGCGTGAGCGTGGATTCTCACAACCCGGTTGGGGAAATGTCACCGGACTTGCCATGTATTCATGGATTACCTGCGGTGACGACAAAACCGGCATGCATGACCTCATGCTCAACAAGTTGTTGGGCTTCTGCGACCAACAGCTGTCGACCCTGAAGGCCTCGTCGTTCAATACGCCCGCCGGTAATCAAGCCAATGACTACGGTTGGGGTTGCCTGTCCGAGTGCTTCTGCACCAGTGGTCTTGCCCACCTGTACTGCTACCGTGCCATGGGCGACAAGAAATATCTTGAAGCAGCCCTCCAGAATGCCGATTATGTTTTAGGCCGTAATGCCACCGGATACTGCTATGTGACCGGCTTTGGCCACAAGCCCCCCAGGAACATCCACCACCGCATTTCGTCGGCCGACGGCATTGATGCTCCCATGCCCGGCCTGCTTGCCGGCGGCCCCAATCCTGGCCAACAGGACAACGTCGACGGCAGCCTGCCCTACCCGTCTAGGCAACCCGATGAGTCCTACATCGACGCTATAGGCTCCTATGCCAGCAACGAAATTGCCATCAACTGGAATGCCTCGTTGGTATCGCTTCTGGGCTGGATTGATGCCGAGATGAAATAACCTATAGATTAAAGTAAACAGCAAAATAGGGACGGTGCTTCTGATGTAATTTATGGGGTCAAGTAGCACCCTAAATGTGGTTGTCAAAAATGACAACCGAGATTGACACCTAATGGCACACGTTGACACACAATGACATAGTGCCAGCATTAGAAATTCATGGAAATCAGGCGGTTATAGTGTCAATTACTATCATGCTGTGTTATGAATCAGAGCCCACCGTGGTCACGGAATTGAACGCCAAATGGTTAGTAATGAAGCCATTTGGCGTTTTTTTGTTATATCATCCGTTAGCTTTCTCCCCACCATCTGTTTTCAGAGGATTCACATCTCGCCCGAGCAATTGATGTGAATCATAGCCAATGCCCTGCATAGCAATCAGGCGCCCGTGCTATCCTTGCATGACATCCTTGACCTAATGAGCAAGAACGAGACATCTTTCTTGTACTTACAAAACCGACAAATTCTTCAAATACCATTGATTTTTGAAAACAAAAACAAGCAAATGACTATTGGTTTTAATAATTGTTTTAACTTTGCAGAAATATAATTAACTATAAAGATTTTTAATATGAAAAAAGTTTTATGCACACTCATGGCATTATTGATGCTTACCATTTTGCCATTTCAGTCTTTCGCACAGTCAACAGTTAACAAGAGCACACGATTAATCAAAGGAACAGAAGTTATCATTAAAACTTCAGGTGTAATTACCAGTAATTCTATTGGTAACATCTCGGCTATAGTTGATCAAGATGTTTGCTCTAGTGATGGATCTATCTTGATAAAGAGCGGAACTCCAGTTGTAATTAATGCTTCAATTGAAAAGAATGGGGCAACTGGAAAACCGGGCAAAATTACTCTCAGTGGAGCAACAACAACTGCTATTGATGGTAAAAGCATTGTTTTGAATTGTGGAATGGAAGAAAAAGGTAAAGGTAAAGGTGGTCTAGCTTGGGGGTTAGGTATTGGCACAGGTTTATTTACACTTTTTGGCCTACTTTTTCTTCTAATTAAGGGCGATAATGCAGAGATACCTGCAGGCACTATAATCCCTAATACATTCGTATCAGCTGATTACGACATTAACGTTGAATAAATCATTGATTATGCATAGAGGCGGTTATCGTTCTTTCGCAATACGATAACCGCTTTTATTATGCATCGATGTCGTTATGCAAACAACCTCAAGGTTCCCGCCACAGGAATGGCATACTCGCTTATACCTCAGTCAGCAGGAATGCCAGATATAATGGCATCGTCAACAACTCTTCTTTGCGCCCGATGTTGTAGTTACCCAATTTAATAGCGCTTGTGACGTGGTATTTTTCGGGATGTTTCAATACTGTTCGCAGGGATTTGGCATTACCTGTTGTTGCCTTACATTCCACAGGAGTGCACCTTCCCCTATAACGGATTAAGAAATCCAGTTCCACGCCGCTATTTTTATGATAATAATAGAGTTTGCGACCCATCTTGCCGAATATGTCGGCTACAAGGTTCTCGATGATGGCACCTTTATAACTAAGCAGATTGCCCTCCAAAATGCTTGACTGGGTCCCTTCTTCCAGCATTGATATGAGCAAACCAATGTCGGCCAAATACACTTTAAATTCACTTTGGATCCTGTTCCCGTCAAGAGGCAACTCTGTGATTAACGTATTATAGCATCGGCGAATGATACCCGCGTCTTCAATCCACTGTAGGCTCCCCGTGTAGTCACGTCCTCGTCCTCCGGGACGCACCACAGTGTAGCTGAATTTCTTGTACTCGCGTGCCAACTGTGCGGGTATCGACTCAAAACACTCACGAATGCGTGATTTGTCAGCAGGAAGAGCATACTTCACCATATCTGCTTTATAATCATCAACGATGCGCCTCTGCACGGCAAGCACTTTTCCGATCTGCCTCGTCTCCATGAATGTGGAAATGACCTCGGGCATACCGCCCACAACGATATATTGATTCAGCAGGTCACTGAAGCGGTCATGCAGCGCTTCTTCAACAGGAGTTTCGTTATTCAGGCATTTCTTCAGGTACTCAATGTGCACGTCCTTGATGCCGTTAGCCCATAACCATTCCTCGAAGTCCATGGGGTACATATTGACAATATCCTCAAACCCGACTGGAATTGAGGCTTCTTCTTCCTCGGCTCTCTCTCCAGGAGTCTTGTAACCGTTGACACCAAGCAGAGAGCCTGTACAGATAACTTCATAGCGCCCATCCAGGTGAAAATACTTCAGCGAACCTCTTGCCCTGGGACAATCCTGTATCTCGTCAAAGATAAAGCAAGTCTTACCAGCCTCCACCTCAACGCTTGGCATGGCAGCAGTGATGCGCATGATGATAGAATCCACATCCAGATTGGGGGTGAAGAATTTCTTATACTCAGGATGTTCACGAAAATCCAGATAGACAACGTTTTTAAAATGCTTGCTTGCAAAATCCATCACACTGCTGGTTTTGCCACACTGGCGAACACCCTTAACAACCAGGGGCTTGTGAGAGCCATCATCTATCCACGATTGGAATACCTTTTCTATCTTACGTTTATACATGCAAACACGTTTTAATGCCCACTTTTTCAGTAATTATACACATTTTACTGCCGACTTTTGGCGCAAAGTTACACATTTTCCAACAAATTCAAACAAATATAATAGCTCAAAATAAAGAAAACGCGATAAAATACTCTTTATGGGTGGTTGTCAAAATTGACAACCGAGATTGGTGCCTAATGGCACCTGTTGACAGCCGATGACATGGTGCCAACATTAGAAATTCATGGAAATCAGGCGGTTATAGTGTTAGTGTCAATTACTGTCATGCTGGGTTATGATTTTCAAACGGTTGAAATGCAGTGGTTTGCAAAAAGCGAAATGAACTGCGATTATTTGCTGATTTCGGTAATTGTCAGTAACTTTGCAACCGTAGTATAACCGCATTGTTGAACGATTTAACTTGATAACGATATGAAACAACTTCTTTTATTTGCAGCCCTTCTCATTGGTTCGCTTGCGGTTCAGGCGCAATCGATTGAGGCCTTGCGTGATTCCATGGCGGCCGGTAACCTCAATTGCCAGGTTGATCTGGCGATACGTTATCTCTTCGGTGATGGTGTTGAACTGGACGTCGAGAAGGCTGTATCGCTCATCCGTGATGCCGCCGAAAAGGGCAACCGCTACGGCGAGTTGATGATGGGAATGTGCTATAAAGATGCCCAGGGTGTCGAGACTGATTATGACGAAGCCTTCCGCTGGTTTTTGAGTTCGGCCCAGAAAGGCAATACGAGTGCCATGTGCATGTTGGGAGAAGCCTACAAATTCGGGCAAGGAACCGAAAAAGATTTGGCCAAGGCTATCTATTATTACGAGCAGGGCGCTGCCGGAGGAGACAATCTATCCCAATACGAATTAGGCGTGCATTATTTAGTTGGTGATGGCGTTGAACGGAATTGGGAAAAAAGTTTTGACCTGCTCAAGAAGTCTGCTGAACAAGGTTATCCTGATGCCCTTCAAATCCTTGCTTTGTGCTATTTCAACGGCTGGGGCACCCAGAAAAGCCAAGACGAGGCAATCCATTGCCTTGAAGAAATGAAGCAATGGCTAGATGAAAGTACCATCCAGGAGATTGATGAAGACATAGCCAACATCAACAAGGGTGACACACTGAGCGCCTATCAGTTTCAATTCAGGACTTTGCCTCTACAGCTGGCAGCGTATGCTAACGGCACAATCAACGAGCAAGAGTTGACTGACTTGGAGCTGCTTAAACTGCAGTTGGGTTTTTCGCTTTTATTCACTCACTATGAGTGCGACCTGGACTCGCTGTCCATCAGTACGCACAACGATGACGATTCCATCACGGTCCATGTCATTCACATGCCAGAGCCAAGTAGCTCGCCATTGTGCAAGTATGCCGCATACGTTTTAGACAAGAAGAACGGACTAAGTCGTTACTATACACTGGAAAAGACCTATGATCTCTTTGGCAAATCTGACGTTGCCGACCCCTATGTCGTGGGTGGTATCACAATGAATGATGATAACAGTAAGGCATCGTCGGGCAGTACTTATCCCGATGGCTTTTCCCACCTCAATTTCGGCTGGCTTGAGGGAGAACCCACCGAGGAGAACTTTGTCAACACCATCCTGCGCCTGTTCAAAGACAAGTGACGAAAACTGAATCACGATAAACACTATTGATACTATGAAACGAGTTCTACTATCAATCATACTGTTTCTTCCACTCATGTGCATGGCTCAGCATAACCAGGCGATTACGCGCACATTGCCCAGTCAAGACGAACTGGCAACCATCAATGACAGCATCTTGCAAGAAGGCCAGTGGCTTTACATCTACCAGAAATTATCATGGGTGACAAATGACCTGTTTGCTGAGCATGCTACTGTAGATTTCTCGAGTATCGATGGTTCGGGTGTGCAACCGGATGTTGACAACGGCTATCTCACCCATTTTTATTGCAGTCAAGATAGTGTGGTGTTCAGTTGCACCCTTGACCTAAATGACTTCAGCCTGTCATGGGACGATACAGTACGACCAATGACCGAAGATGAACGCAATGCAGTTCACTTTAGATCCGACATAATTAACGACGTCCTAGAGACCTACGCAGACAGCATCTACACCATTCAAGATGCATCGACATACATTGACCTGATTTGGCTTCGCCCAGATAAACTCAGAGTGTATCTGCTGCAGAGGACGACCCTCGATGGAGTAATACCGTTCGGAAACGATTGTTATGTGGATATTGACATCGATGACAACTTGACAGAATTCCATCGTTTCCATCATTCTTACATACCTATTGACATTAGACAAGCCGGCGAAGATACGCAGGCCATGCAAGTGATACACTCACACACTGCAGACAATCCGTTTTTCACGCCCACTGATATCTGTAATGCATTGCTCTATGCGCGTGACCTCTTTGAGATGAAATTGGTTTGTGTTTTATCCACCGCATTTGATCCACCTGTCATCATGACATTCAATATGGACGATATGTCCATCACTGTTAATGAATTGGAAACCCATTAAGAGAAAAGCAGTGACTAACTTTGCAAAAAAACAGTTATGAAGGAACCGATTATAAAAATGAAGTCCCCAGTGAAGAAATGGGAAGTAATCACTATTATTTCAATAATGGCAATAGTCATTGTGGATGCAATTGTTTTCCCTATTCTCACAAGACATGTTATTACGCTTCTTGGTAGACCTAATTGGCTGGAAATTATTTTCAGAATCATAATTGATTTATCGTTCATGGTTTGTTTGTTTTTTCATAAGAAACCAGTAGCTCAGCTATTATTAGTGTTTATAGTGATTACAAATATCATCACATTAGACCCAGTGCTTTTCAGGTACCATTCTGAAATTCAATGGCTTTCACCAATATGTGCTCTATTTGTTCTCTTCAAACATTATGAAAAAGCATTGGCTTGGTGTGCTCTATTGACGGGCATTGTATGTTTATATGTACCGCCGATTTTGGAATCGATTCAAGGTTTTTCTGTTTATTAAACACAGGACCCAAATTCAATGGCTTAGCAAAATATTCTCTAACTTTGCCTTTGTAATAGGCGATAATACAATTTAGAAATAGAGCAGGAAAATAGGGACGGTTCTTTTGATGTATTGATAACGATTAAGTAATGATGGAAAAGAACGAAATAATCATACGTTGCATTGGGACATATTTTCTGGTATTAGGATTCATTTGTTCCTTTTTGGTTCAGAAAAATTTTTCACCATTATATGGTAATATAGTGTGCTCAATTTGCGTCGTTCTGATGTGCTCACCGCGATTGATTTACCAAAACAAGAAGTGGGCGAGTGTGCTGCTCATGATTAGTGCCATCCTGACGACATTGGCACTGCTGTGTTTTTACGCAATATCATTCATCATCTCCGTTGCGTTCGGTCTGGATGTTTCAGGCGCCATCATCTTTGGCGTTATCACAGTCATAGCGCACTTGAATTGTTACTTGTGCTACCGCCTCTTCAAGTTACTTTTCAAGACAAAAGAAGCGGCATAAAGCCATATCCAAGATTAAAGGGCGGTGTGTCATAATTCAACTGCTAGAATTATAACCGCTCTACGGCGGGAAATTAAACAAATTAAATTAAAAATTTGATTGATTTCCCGTGCGATAGCACGGTCATGTTACTTGGTCGTAATTATGACACACCGCCTGTTTTTTGCCAAAAAAACCACGCTTTTTTTTTGCTGGGTGGACGGGTCATTCTTCTTCTTTCGGCTCCAGCTTATTCAGCGAAATATGAAGATTGATTGCGGCACATGAAAGTGCGGTCAAAGCGAGCCATAGAACGAACAGGTCTACGATAACACCTTTATTCTTTATGCGTGGTTGCACTTGTTTGTCTTGTTTTTTACTGGTCATAGTTACTATTCAAAATGGTTATGTGATTAATACTTGACGCAAAAGTAAACTTTTTCTCCGAAAAAACAAGTTTTTTAATGACAGAATGTGTCAGGAAAAAAGGTATGGTTCTTTTGACGGCACCCGTTCTTCCGTTTGTACGTTCATTTACTGATTCTTGGGCAAAATGCTTGCATGCTCCAAGGATTTTTACGATATTTGCGTACTTGTTGTTCAAAGGGTGATTTGAATTTAATGTTTTTATCACCGCTAATTTATTAAAAATCAGCGATATGTGCAACAGTTTTTGAAGCGTCTTTTATTAACTTTTAGTCCCGCTAACGGGTCTCACCATTTATAACATAACCATTTATGAAGTATTTCCTTATTTTCATACTGGCAGCAGTTGCCCTCCTGACGGCTTGCACCTCTGCCGAACAGAAAAACGTCATCAATCAAGATGAGGTAATAGCCCGTCTCTCGCTCGAAGACAAAGCCCACTTTGTCATCGGAACCGGAATGGCTGGTTTCGACGGTGAAGATGCCGTCATCGGAGCCACCCGCTCGCTCGTGCCTGGCGCTGCCGGCACGACCTATCCGCTCGATTCACTGGGAATCCCTGCCATCGTGCTGGCCGACGGCCCTGCCGGACTGCGCATCGAGGCCACCCGCGAAGGCGACAGCGCGACCTATTACTGCACCCATTTCCCCATCGGCACGCTGCTGGCCTCGACGTGGAACACCGACCTCGTTGAGGAGGTGGGCGCCGCCATCGGCAACGAAGTCAAGGAATATGGTGCCGACGTGCTGTTGGCTCCTGCAGTGAACATCATGCGCAACCCGCTGTGCGGCCGCAACTTCGAGTACTACAGCGAGGATCCGGTGGTAACCGGCAAGACTGCTGCCGCCTATATCAAGGGCGTTCAGAGCAACGGCGTGGGCACGAGCATCAAGCACTTTGCGGCCAATAACCAGGAGACCAACCGCATGAACAACGATGCACACATCTCCCAGCGCGCCCTGCGTGAAATCTACCTGAAAGGCTTTGAGATTGCCATCAAGGAGAGCCAGCCTTGGACGGTGATGACCTCCTATAATTACATCAACGGAACCTATACCTCAGAGAGCCGAGACCTTGTGGAAACCATCCTGCGCGATGAGTGGGGCTTCGAGGGTACGGTAATGACCGACTGGTTCGGCGGTAAGGACGGTGCCGCCCAGATGTGGGCCGGTAACGACATGTTGCAACCCGGCAAGAAAGAGCAGTTCGACTCCATCGTGGCCGGCGTGAAGAGTGGCAAACTTGCCGAGGCCGACCTCGACCGCAGCGTGCGCCGCACGCTCAACCTCGTGGAGAAAAGTCCGCGATACCAGGGCTATAAGTTCTCCAACAAGCCCGACCTGAAGGCTCATGCCGAGGTGACCCGCCAGTCGGCTGCCGAGGGCATGGTGCTGATGAAGAACGAGAAGGCCTTGCCCTTCAACAAGGACATCAAGAATGTTGCCCTCTATGGCAACACCTCCTATGACTTCATTGCTGGCGGTACAGGCTCCGGTAACGTGAATCACGCTTATGTTGTCTCGCTGCTGGATGGCATGAAGAATGGCGGATATACCGTTAACGAGGAACTGAAATCGGCCTACGAGACCTATCTTGCCGACTGCAAGAAGAAGGCCGAAGCCGAAATTGAGGCTGCAGTCAAGAAGGACCCCCAAAAGGCTGGTCTGCTGCGTTTCATGCCCAGGCCGTTGCCCGCCGAGAAGAGTTTCACCGACGGCGAGGTGATGGCTCAGGCCGCCAATGCCGACATCGCTGTCATCACCCTCGGACGCCTCTCGGGAGAATTCCTTGACCGCAAGGTGGCCGACTTTAACCTCAGCGACTCGGAGCGCAAACTTATCGAACAGGTCTGTGACTTGTATCACAAGGCCGGCAAGCAGGTGGTTGTGCTGCTGAATATCGGCGGTGTCATCGAGACGGCATCCTGGAAGAATCTGCCCGACGCCATCCTGTGTGCATGGCAACCCGGTCAGGAAGGCGGCAACAGCGTGGTGGATGTGCTCAGCGGCAAGCAGTCGCCGTCGGGCAAGTTCACGATGACCTGGCCCATCCTGTTCACCGACGCCTACTCGGCCCGCAACTTCCCCATTGACCAGGATCCCCGCATCGACTTGTTGAACCAGGGTCAAAAAGGCCTTTTAAGGAATGTGGACTTTACCGATTACGAAGAAGACATTTACGTCGGATACCGCTATTTCGATTCCTTCGGCATTGCTGTTTCCTTCCCGTTCGGCTTCGGCTTGAGTTACACGACATTTGACTACAGCGATGCCAAAGTCAATAAGAAGGGCGACGGCTACGAGATCAGCGTTACGGTCATGAACAGCGGTGAGCATCAGGGCAAGGAAGTAGTCGAACTTTACATTTCGGCTCCCGACAACAAGGCGGCCAACAAGCCCGCCAAGGAGTTGAAAGCCTATGCCAAGACGCGCAACCTGAAACCCGGTGAAAAGGAGACGGTGAAGCTCGTGGTGAAGACTGCCGATTTAGCCTCGTTCGACGAGGCGGCCTCGGCTTGGGTTGTCAGCGGTGGCGAGTACCAGTTCCTGATCGGAGCGTCCTCCCAAGACATCAAGGCAACACTCAAGGCCGATGTGCAGCCTCAGGAGACCAAGGTACACAATGTGCTCAAGCCTCAGGTACAGATGAACCTGTTGAAGAGATAACCATAACACCAAGAGAATGATATAGCCGTTGGCCATCAGTTTTATTAACCGCCCTGCGGGCGGGAAATTGAACAAATTATAATTATAAAATTAATTTTCTTTTAATTTCCCGTGCGAAGCACGGTTATAGTTGCGACGTTCTGTCAAAGGTCCAACTTCTATATCATTCCCAAAACTAATTCAGTTAGCAAACGGATATAAAAAAATAATCGTATGAAAAAGATAATCATGATGATGGCCCTGGCGGCCATGTGCTGCCTGAGCGCCACGGCACAGGAGAAACTTTTTAATAATGCCAACGTTCAATCTCCCGTCGTCAACCCCGACGGAACAGTGACTTTCAACCTGTTTGCCCCCAAGGCCGTCAAGGTGGAGGTGACCGGTGACTTCTTACCCACGCGCCCTGTCGAGATTCCCGGTCGCGGCACGTATGATGCCCCCGGCGTGGCCGAGTTGACCGAGGGGCCTGGTGGCGTATGGACTTACACCACCGGCAAACTGGCCCCTGAACTGTACAGTTACACGTTCAACATCGATGGCATGACGGGCGTGAAAGACCCGGCCAACATCTATGTGAACCGCGATATCGTTTCGTTCACCAACATTTTCATTGTCAGTGATCAGAAGGGCGACAAGGGCGACCTCTACCGCGTGAACGAGGTGCCCCACGGCAACCTTGCCAAGGTGTGGTACAACAGCCCGACGCTCAAGATGCAACGCCGCATGACCATCTACACCCCACCAGGCTATGACAAGGGCGGCAAGTACCCCGTGCTGTACCTGTTGCACGGAGCAGGCGGTGACGAGAATGCCTGGAGCGAACTCGGCCGTGCCGCACAGATTCTCGACAACCTCATCGCCATGGGCAAGGCAAAACCGATGATTGTGGTCATGCCAAACGGCAACCCCAACTGCCAGGCTGCTCCGGGCGAGTGGTCATTCGGCATGTACACCCCTGGCTTCGGGAACAGCGGAACGGGCCCCACTGCTCCTGCCGTTGCCACCATCCCTGCCAGTTTCATGGATATCGTGAACTATGTCGATGCCAATTACCGTACCGTCAAGAAGCGCGAGGGGCGCGCCGTCTGCGGCCTGTCGATGGGTGGAGGCCACACCTTTGCCATCAGCCTGGCCTACCCGACGATGTTCGACTACTATGGCCTGTTCTCGGCTGGTCTGCACCTGGGCAAAGACTTCAGGAACCAGCCCTTCGCCGAGCAGATCAAGAACGACCCCGACTTTGCACAGCAATCGGCACGGCTGTTCGGCAGCAAGCCCAAACTTTACTGGATGGGCATGGGCAAGACCGACTTCCTCTACCAGAGCACCGTCGACTTGCGCGACTACTGGGATTCCAAGGGCTACAAATATGAGTATGTGGAAACCGACGGAGGCCACATCTGGCGCAACTGGCGCATCTACCTGACCATGTTCGCCCAGAAGATTTTCAAGTAAACCACAATGATAGTGTCCGTAAACGGGCACTATCTTTTCTGTTTATCTGTAGAGACGCAAAATTTTGCGTCTCTCGCTGTGTAAGGTTACCACAATGCCGCACATCGAGACGCAAAATTTTGCGTCTCTACTAAGAATGGGGATGCTTGCTTATTGCTGATTCAACCGTTGACGGTGGGTTTTGGCGCCTGCGACATACGTGCTCAGATACCATTTTTTGAACGATTGCGCATAGGCTTCTCTTGAACCGCCCATGAACCCGTTCCAGTGATCGTAGCGGTTGAACAGCAAGGCTTTTAATCCTAAGGGTGTGCCGTCATCTTCGGGCAGGAGATTCGGCAAATCGTATTCTCGGGTAAAATAATCGATGTCTTTTTGAAGTTTTTTATTCCCTTCAAGGACCCACATTGTCCACACGCGTTCATAGTCCCAAAAGATGGCTTTTCCTTCGGGTAACGAGTCTGGCACGTCGTCTTCGCCATTGTAATAACGGCAGTCCAATATCAATTTTTCCCGTGTCATGATCAGGTGCAATTATACAACTTCTTCCTCAAAAGAACCGTGTATTTGGCAGCATAGGCTGCCCTGCGCCTCTACATGGCCCAAATCAACAGTCCGGCGGTGATGATGACACCCGTGACGAGAAGGTCAATCAGGCAGTAGCCCATGATATCCTTCGCGTCAAGGCGAGCGATTGCCAAGGCCGGGAGGGCCCAGAACGGTTGTATGAGGTTGGTCCATGCGTCACCCCATGCAATGGCCATGCCCGTCAAGCCGGGGTCCACACCCAGGTTGGCTCCGGCGGTGAACATGATAGGTGCTTGCACAGCCCAATGACCGCCGCCGCTGGGCACAAACATGTTGAGCACTGCGGCACAAAGGAAGGTGAGCAACGGATAGGTAACAGGAGTGCTGATTCGGATGCAGGCTTCGGCCATGACGCCACCCAGGCTGATGCCGCTGACGCCGATGCCTGTAATGATGCCCATGATGCCCGCATAGAAGGGGAACTGCAAGATGATGCCGGCGGCACCGGTGGTCGCTTTCCCGAAGGCACGCACATAGTCAACCGGAGTGGAATGTAGAAAGAGTCCCAGCGCGAGGAATATCATGATCACTCCGCCAAGATCCAAGCCGGCACCACGCACGCCCAGATGAATCACGAGATAGGCCACGAGCATCAGCGCCACGAGCCACGAGAGCAACTTGCTGTTCTCGAGTCGCTGTGCCGGTGTCTTGGCCGAAGGGGTATTGTCGGCCACGACATGACGGTCATCGTCCTTCAGCAACGCGGGGTCGATGGTGACGGCGCCTTTCTTGGGGTGCATCAAGGTGTTGGCGACGGTGATGCCGATAATCACAAACAGCACAGTCACCAGATTGTGCCAGTCGAAGATGGTCTGCGCCAACGGCACAGGCTCGGTCAGCGCACCATTGGTAGCCATCGAGAGCGACTCGCCTGGTGTGGCCATCGTCAGGGGGATGGAGCCGGAAATGCCGGCATGCCACACGACGAAGCCGCTGTAAGCCGATGCGATGAGAAGCCTGTAGTCGACATCCGAGCGCTGACGTGCGATTGCCTTGGCGAACACGACACCCACAATCAAGCCAAAGCCCCAGTTGAGGCAGCAGGCCAATGCCGACACGACGGTCACGAGCGCTATTGCAGCGGGGGCACTCTGGGGCACGCGAGCCATAGCGCCGATGGCCCGTTTAACGACCGGAGCTGCAGCCAAGGTCGATCCACATACAAGGACCAGGGACATCTGCATGGCAAACGCCAACAAATTCCATACACCCCCACCCCAGTGCTCAACCACCTCGAGGGGAGTTTGGTGACACAATGGCATCGCCACCAACGCGGCCACGAAGGTGAGCAGTATGGCAAATATAAACGGTTCCGGCAACCAACGTTGCACCAATCGCACGCAGAATTTAATCATAGAGTCTTCTTTTTATATTGGAACCGCAAAAGTAACACTTATTTCCCAAATCTACGATTAAATAAGCGCAATTTCATACATGTTTCGATAGGCAATGATAGTGAGGCATCCGCACTCGCGCGGACGAAACGAACGAAACAAACTACGAATTACGCTAATTTAACTAATTGGCATCCGCGCTCGCCCCCACGCCAAGGCGCCAAGACGCGAAGAATTATTAGGATTGCTCGCTTGGGCTCGCAAGAAATCAAAAAAAACGTTTTATGCCATCCGCACTCATTAACCTTTAACCTGCTCGCTGGCGCGAGCATCCCTGAGGAAGCCAATTCGTTTTATTCGTATAATTCGTAGTTTTTTTGGCTTTTATCTGATAAATCATTATCTTTGCAGGTGAATAAACCACAATAAACTAAATAAAAATCTATTGTATTATGAAGAAAATCCTGCAAATACTCTTTTTGCTGCTGGGAGTGCTGATGCTTCCTGCCGCAGCCCACGCTCAGGGCATCTACGGTGACGTGAACGGCGACCAAGAGGTCAATATTGCCGATGTGAACGCCGTCATCGATATCATCCTGGATGGTTCTGAGTCATCAGCCGCTGCCGATGTCAATGGCGACGGCGAAATCAACATTGCCGATGTCAATACCATCATCGACATCATCCTGGGCGGAGGTGCCCCCAACCCCGACGACCACGAGTACGTTGACCTGGGCCTGCCCAGCGGCACGCTGTGGGCCACGTGCAACATCGGCGCCAGCAGCCCCGAGGAATTTGGCGACCACTACGCCTGGGGCGAGACCGAGACCAAGGAGGGCAACTATAACTGGAACACCTACAAGTGGTGCGAAGGCAATGAATGGTCGATGACGAAGTACGATCCCACTAAATTCTGGATTTACGACGAGATTGAACTGGAACTCGCCGATGATGCGGCCTTCGTGAACTGGGGCCCGTCATGGCGCATGCCGTCGGCCCAGCAGTACGATGAGTTGTGCGTTTTCTGCACATGGCATTGGACTACAAGGAAAGGCGTGAACGGCAACTTGGTTACCGGTCCCAATGGGAACAGCATCTTCTTGCCCGCGGCAGGCTACCGCAGTACAACCTCGGTGACCCATGAGGGCAAAAGGGGCTACTATTGGTCGCGCACGGTCGACTACAGCCAAGCACAATATGCCTACGGTTTAAGCTTCGAATCGGATGATCCGCATTTTTACCCCCAGATTGTCGGCCGCCGCGCCGGATTTACCGTCCGTGCCGTGTACGTGTCGACGGCCGATGAGCGTGCCCTTCACATCAAGCAGCAAAGTCTTGACTTTGGTCGGGTGTTCAACGGTGTGACACGCTACGACCAACTGACCATCATCAATAACACCAACCAGGCCGTGACCTTGACGGTCGTTACCGATGAGCCGTTCATGCTGAAACAGGGCAGTGGCAGCGCTTCGAGCATCACTGTCGAGGTAGCGGGCAATGCCATCGCCCCAGTGACTGTGATGTTCACAGCGGGCAATCCTGGCGAATTCAACGGCAATGTGACCTTCCAGTGCCCTGCACTCGATGGAGGCCAAAGCGTTATTCCGGTTCGTGCGCGTGTCATCACCGGCGACGCTGACGAGCACCAATACGTTGACTTGGGCCTGCCCAGCGGCACGCTGTGGGCCACATGCAACATCGGTGCCTTCAAACCCGAGGACTACGGCGACTACTTCGCCTGGGGCGAGACCTCACCCAAGGATTATTACAGTTGGGACACCTACAAGTGGTACAAGAGTGGCATCAACCACTCGGGATTCACTAAGTACTGCAACGACGACCTCCTCGGCTACAACGGTTTTGTCGATGACAAGACCGAGCTGGGGCTTGCCGACGATGCCGCCTATGTGAACTGGGGACCGTCGTGGCGCATGCCCACCTATGAGCAGTTAGAGGAGTTGCACAACTACACTGCCCGCTCCTGGAAGCAGGTGAACGGCGTGTACGGCGTGCAGATTACCGGCCCCAATGGCAACACCCTGTTCATGCCTGCTGCAGGCCTCCGCGCCGGCAGTCAAAACGTGGATAGAGGCTGGTCTGGCCAATATTGGTCAACCAGCATCGACGAGGAACTCCCGAACAGTGGAATCTTCTTCACCTTCTATTCCGAAGACTGGTACTTCTTCTACACCAAGCGTTGCTACGGCAATACCATCCGCCCCGTGCGCGCCACCAACAACTAGTACCCTCTCCCCTGCACCAAGGGACGAACGTCGCTTGCCGACACCTAACACCTAAATGATATGAGCCCCGAAAGCCATTTGCCAGCTTTCGGGGCTCATCTTTTCGTCCGCTCACCAAAAAAAACTACGAATTACACTTTTTTGAAACTACGAATTACACGAATGGCATCCGCAGGGATGCTCGCTGGCGCGAGCAGGTTAAAGGTTAATGAGTGCGGATGGCATAAAACGTTTTTTTTGATTTCTTGCGAGCCCAAGCGAGCAATCCTAATAATTCTTCGCGTCTTGGCGCCTTGGCGTGGGGGCGAACGCGGATGCCTCACTAATCACTAATCTCTAAACTCTAATCTGCGAGCAACGCGAGCATTACCTGTTGTTTGAAAATAGTGTCGGCCACGCCAAGGCGAGGCCCTACAGTGCAGATGCCTCATTAAACACTAAACTCTAAACATTATGCACGGGCGAAGCCCGTTTGAAACCTCTAAACTGCGAGCAACGCGAGCATTTTAATCCCAATTATTGCTCATCATGAAGTGGATCAGGGCGGTAACGTCGCTGATGTTGATGTCGTTGTCCAGGTTCACATTGGCATTACTCAGGTTGATGCCCGAAGCATCCCCTGTGAGCAGGTAGTCGATCAGGACCGTCACATCGCTGATGTTCACATGGCCATCATCGTTCACGTCGCCGCGCAGGACGGCACTTCGGTCGGTGAAGTAGCCGGGGAGGGTTGGGCCGCCGTCGATGCGGGCATAGGTCTTGTCGGTGAAATCGGAATTGTAGGTCGTGCCCTTGCCGCCCACCAACCTATTGCAGTCCTTGAACATGTTGGTGGAGAATGTGACATCCCTGGTAAACCAACCCCTGCTGACATAGACGGTAGTCAGATTCGAACAGGACTCAAACATCGAGCCCATATTTGTCACATTGACCGTGTTGAATTTGGTCAAGTCAAGGCTCGTCAAGCCCCGGCAGCCACCGAACATCAATGCCATATTGGTCACTTGAGACGTGCCGAAGTTGCTCACATCAAGGCTTGTCAGACTCTCGCAGTCACAGAACATGTAGCTCATGTCGGTCACGAGGTCGGTGTTGAATTGGCTGACGTCAAGGCTCGTGAGACTTTCTAAGTCATAGAACATGGCGAACATGTCGGTCACGCTGGCGGTATTGAAACTGCTCACGTCGAGGCTTCTCAGATTCGTGCAGAATTCAAACATGGCACTCATGTCGGTTACCTTCGAGGTGTTGAAACTGCTCAGGTCGAGCGTCTCCAACCCTAGACAGGAATCAAACATAGCAGACATCGTTTTCACGTTCGAAGTGTTGAAACGGCTCAAGTCGAGACTCGTCAAACTATAACAGTAATAGAACATGAAAGCCATATCGGTTACCGCGCTGGTGTTCAGGTGGTCGATGCCGGTAATGGTCTGTAGATGATACATGTCACCAAACCATCCGTGTGTCGAAGTCGGGCGAGCATTGGCAAACGACGAGTCAAAAACTGCCGCGGTGACATTGTTGTAGTAATCGGCCCAGCCGGGGACATCGTCACCCGTGTTCATGTCGAAGGTGGCGCCAGGACGTGTGCTGCGATAGTTGTCGTAGTAGAACGTCAGCGTCGTGTTCCCTGGCGTGTAGCAGGCATAGGCCTCGGCAGCGCTGGCACCGAGGGCACACATCATGGCCGCAATCAAGACGACCAGCCATAAGCGTATGGTTTTTTTCATAATTATCTGCGTTGAAAGGGTTAATGATGTAACTTGTCGCAAATATAGTGAAAAATTTTGTCTTTTACCCTCAAGAAGCGCCGAATCCTTGTTCGACGACCTCGGCCAGCCATCATCATATACTGAAACCTAACCAACACTTTTACACAAACAACAGGAACAAGATGTGCGGATGCCAATTAGTTAAATTAGCGTAATTCGTAGTTTTTTTCGTCCGTTTCGTCCGCGTGTATGCGGATGCCTCTCTAAACACTAAACTCTAATCTCTAATCTGCGAGCAAAGCGAGCATATATTGTCTAATTGTTTTACACTTTTTCGGTTTTTTGCTGATGGTGGGTGTTTTTGTCGAAAAAATATTTGTTTTCTTACTCGATTATATGCAACTTTGCGACAACAATTAACAACACGAAATACCCATAACAACGATGAAAAGCTTGATTAAAACCATATTCCTGCTGCTGGCGCTGCTGTTGCCGGCCACTGCCGCCGCCCACGACATTGAAGTGGACGGCATCTACTACAACATCTACGGCAACGAAGCTGCAGTGACCTATGAAGGAGACGACTACGACTCCAATCCCAACAGGTACAGCGGTGAGGTCTCTATTCCCGAAACGGTCACTTACGATGGTGTGACCTATGCGGTCACTGCCATTGACCCCGAAGCATTTTTTTACTGCAATTACATGACGAGCGTGACAATCCCGGGCTCCGTCACGAGGATCAACTTGTCGGCATTTTTGGGCTGCCGCGGTCTGAAGAGCATCACTATCCCCGGCTCTGTCACCCACATCGATAGGCAGGCATTTGCATATTGCTCAAAGCTGACGGCCTTGGCAATCCCCGCCTCAGTCTCCTATATCGGCTATCGTGCGTTTGACGGCTGTACTGGCTTCCAGAGCATCACGGTAGATAGTGGTAACCGATGGTATGATTCCCGAGACAACTGCAATGCGCTTATCGAGACAGCAACCAATACGCTGATTGCCGGCTGCAAGAACACAATTATTCCTAACACCGTCACCAGCATCGGGGACAATGCGTTTGATGGATTGACTGACTTGACGCACATCACCATCCCCAATTCGGTCACCAGTATCGGCCATAACGCGTTTCATTCCTGCAAGAATCTTACGGAGATTACTATCCCCAACTCGGTCACCAGCATTGGCGGCTGCGCGTTTGCTTCCTGCTCAAGTCTGACGAGCGTGACCATTCCCAGTTCGGTTACCTTCATCGATTCCGCCCCGTTTGTCGGCTGCAGTGGCTTAACGAGCATAGCCGTGGAGAGCGGTAACCCGAACTATGATTCCCGAGAGGACTGTAATGCGCTCATCGAGACGACAACCAATACGCTGATTGCCGGCTGCAAGAATACGATTATTCCTAACACCATCACCTTCATCGGCGGCTATGCGTTCTCCCTCTGCGCCGGCCTGATGAGCGTCACGATTCCGGCATCGGTCACCAGCATCGGGGAGAATGCGTTTTATAGCTGCAAGGACCTGATGGATGTGTATTGCCACATCACCAACCCCTCGAGCGTGATGGTGGAATATCACGCCTTCTATTCTGATAATAACAATTCTGACCGTACGCTTCATGTGCCGTATGGGACGCTAGAAGCCTATCGAACCGACGAGAATTGGTATCCCTATTTCGGACAGATTGTGGAGATGGAGCCCGAAACAGATTTGAAAGGTGACGTGAACAATGACGGTGAGGTCAATATCGCCGACGTGAATGCCGCCGTCGATATCATCCTGGGTGGATACGGTGATTTCCATGCCGCCGACGTGAACGGCGATGGCGAGGTTACCATTGCCGACATCAATGCCATCATGGACATCATCCTGGGTGGCGGCTCACCCTCACAGGATGACCACGAGTATGTTGACCTGGGCCTGCCCAGCGGCACGCTGTGGGCAACGTGCAACATCGGCGCCAACAGCCCCGAGGAGTATGGCGACTACTTCGCCTGGGGTGAAACCGCACCCAAGGGGGACTTTACTTGGGAAACCTACAAGTGGTGCAACGGCTCTGACAGAACAATGACGAAGTACTGTACCAAGAGCAGTTACGGCACGATTGACAATAAGACGGAACTGGAACCCGAGGATGATGCCGCCTGTGCGTACTGGGGCTCGTCGTGGCGCATGCCCTCTCAGGAACAGATTGATGAGCTGATGAGCCACTGCAGCCATCAGTCAACGACGCTGAACGGCGTGAACGGCATGTTGGTCACCGGACCCAACGGAAACTCCATTTTCCTGCCTTCCGCGGGCGCCATCGAGGGCAGCACACGCATGGATGCAGGTTTGTATGGCCACTATTGGTCGCGCACACTTGATCCTGACTCAAACCGCTTCGCCAACACCCTGTTCACCATTCCCGAAGCCCCGGGCGTGTATTACGGCCTGCGCGACCACGGTTTCTGCGTGCGCCCCGTGCGTGCCCCTCAGAATTAGCACCATCGGACAGGCGCCGAGATGCGTCCTGTTATGCTGACCGATTTTGAGACAATAAATAAAACGCAATAACACCTAAACGACAATGAAAAGCTTGATTAAAACCATACTCCTGCTGCTGGCGCTGCTGCTGCCGGCCAATGCCACTGCCGCCAACTACGATTTTGAGGTGGGCGGCATCTACTACAATTATCTCGATGTCCAGGGCACTGTCGAAGTCACATTATCTCCCGACCGATACTCCGGCAACGTGACCATTCCCGCCACTGTCACCCACGACGGCAGCACCTACTCGGTTACGGCTATCGGCTACTACGCGTTCTCGGACTGTCGCAACTTGACGGGCGTAACCATCCCTAACTCCGTCATCTCTATCGGCAGCCATGCGTTCAGCTATAGTAATAGCCTGACCAGCATCGTCATCCCGGGTTCGGTCACCACCATTGAGGAGTCGGCCTTTTCTGGCTGCGAAGGTCTGACGAGCATGACCATCCCCAAGTCGGTCACCTCCATTGGCGAGAATTTATTCTATTCCTGTGAGAACCTGGTGAGCCTCGTCGTGGCAAGCGGTAACCCGACCTTCGACTCCCGCAACAATTGCAATGCCATCATCGAGACGGCAACCAACACATTGGCAGTGGGTTGCAAGGGCACAGTCATCCCCAATACCGTCACAGCTATCGGCCGCAATGCTTTCAGCGGCTGTTCCTCCATGACGAGCATTACCATCCCGAACTCCATTATCACCATCGGCGACAGGGCGTTCTCTTCCTGCGATGGCTTGACGAGCGTGACCATCCCTAACTCCGTCACCACCCTGGGCGACCAAGCCTTCGCCAGCTGCAGTGGCCTGAGGAGCGTAAACATCGGCAGTTCGGTCACCACCATCGGCAATGAAACGTTCTCCTACTGCTATAACTTGCCGAGCGTAACCATCCCCAACTCCGTCATCACCATCGGCGAGGGGGCGTTCTATAATTGCTACGGTTTGACGAGCGTGAACTTCGGCAACTCGGTCACCACCATTGGCAATGAAGCTTTCCTATTCTGCAAAGGCCTGACGAACGTGACCATCCCTAACTCGGTCACCACCCTCGGCGACGAAGCATTCCGGAACTGTACTGGCTTGAGGAACTTTACCCTCGGCAACTCGGTTACCACCATCGGCCAGAATGTGTTCGAGAATTGCCCCAGCCTGACGAGCATGGTCATCCCCAGCTCGGTTAAATCTATTGGGGCGGGAATATTCATCTCCTGTGATAACCTGTCGAGCATCGTCGTGGAGAGCGGCAACACGGCCTACGATTCCCGCAACAATTGCAATGCCATCATCGAGAAGTCAAGCAATACCCTGGTTGCAGGTTGTAAAAACACGGTCATCCCGGCCACTGTCACCACAATCGGCGGTCAAGCATTTGCGGGGTGTCACGGCTTGACGAGCATCATCATCCCGAGTTCGGTGACCACCATTGGCAAACGGGCATTCTGTAGCTGCTCAAGCCTGACAAGCGTGACCATCCCAGGCTCTGTCATTTCCATTGGCTACTGGGCGTTCATGTATACCCCCTGGCTTGACAACCAGCCTGACGGGGTTGTGTATGCCGGATTGGTCGCTTATACATACAAGGGCCCGTCGCCCCAAGTGATTGTTCTGAAAGACGGTACGACGGGTATAGCCGATGAAGCATTCTCTTGGGAAACCAACCTGAGGCGCGTGACAATCCCTAATTCAGTAAAAGTCATTGGCAGCAGCGCGTTTTCTAGCTGCAGCAGCCTGGAGGACATAACCATCCCCAGTTCCGTTAAAACCATCGGCAAGTTGGCATTCTGCCAATGCAAGAACTTGACGAGCGTGACTGTTCCCAGCACAGTGACGACCATCGGCAAGGGGCCATTCTCGGGTTGCGACAACCTGACAAGCCTCGTCGTGGCAAGCGGCAACACGACCTACGATTCTCGCGACAATTGCAATGCCATCATCGAGACGGCTACCAATACCTTGATTGGGGGCTCTGCAGGCACGATTATTCCTAACACCGTCACAGCGATTGGTCCCCAGGCTTTTTATTATTTCGACAGCATAGCGAGCATCGTCATTCCCAGCTCCGTCACCTCCATTGGCGACGAGGCGTTCTTGTACTGCGGAGGCCTGACGAGCTTGACCATCCCGCGCTCGGTCACCACTATCGGAATCTTTACTTTCACCAGCTGCTGGAAACTGACCGATGTGTACTGTTACATCACCGACCCCTCGAGCTTGTCGGTCGAGTATGATTTCTTCAATGTTTTTGTCAGTTATAACGGTTTTGACTATTCCGGTCGCACGCTGCATGTGCCTCACGGCACGGCCGACGCCTATCGGGCCAACGACTATTGGTATCCATTTTTCGGGCAGATTGTGGACGACCTCATGAAGGGTGACGTGAACATTGACGGCGAAATCAATATCGCCGACGTGAATTCGGCCATCGACATGGTTCTGCATGGGGCCTATGACAACCTCGGAGACGTCAACGGCGACGGCGAGGTCAATATCGCCGACATCAACACCATTATCGACATCATCCTGAGCAGCGACTGATCTTCCTCATAGGAAGCCCCCGGACTATATCGATTCCACACCATCGGTGTCCAGTAAAATGCGAAAAATGCAGACCGTAGACCTGCTCGTCTGATAAAATTAGGACCTATTTTGTAATAGGTCCTAACTCGTTATTGCTCAACCGGTTCGGCGGTGACTACCGGCTCGACGTTGGGTCGAGGGTACTTGCGAGCGAGGCGTTTCTGATGACTATACACCACGCAGGCCAAACCCAGATAGGCGGCAGCCTGAATCCAAAGGATGCGGATTTCGGGCAGAATCTGGCTGAAAGAAGCTCCCATGGAGTTAACTCGGATAAAAGCACGGACGCCAAAGGTGCTGGGGAAGAGCCACGACACACCCTGCCATGCTCCGGGAATGCTCGACTGCGGCCATGACACGCCTGTGAGGAACAGCAGCGGAATCGAGACGAACACCATCAGCAACATCACGTTCTCGCGATAGCGCACCAGGCAAGAAACGGTCATGCCGAAGAAGATGCAGGCTATCGTATAAGGCAGCAACAACGCCAGCAACGTTTTGCCGTCGGCCAGTTGCGGGAAGGAGAACATGCGGGGAACAGCCATCGACAGGTAGGCGGCTGCCACGGCACCGACCATGCCATAACAGAGCGCCTTGCCCCAAACGACGCGATAGGCGCCCTTGAAATGGGGATCATCGTCGGGGATGAGTTGCCCGTTGCGATGACGCTCACGGGCCGTACCAGCCGACATGCCGATGCCCAGCGCTAGTGCCTGCTGCAGCAGGAGCATGAGCACAGCGGGCAGGACACAGGAGCCATAGCCGCCCGACGGGTTGAACATCGCCACGTCGTGGGCAATAAGTGGCTGCGCGGTGATGGCATCCTCGTGCTCGGTGAAGTTGCCGGCCTTCTTGATTTTCAAGCCGGCACCCAGGCGCGCCGACTCGACCATGGCGGTCTGATAAACGGCCTTGTAGGCGAGCATGAGCGACATGTCGCAATAAACGCTGACGGTAGCTTGCTCACCGCGGTTGATGCGGCTGGCAAAGTCCGACGGGATCAGATAGATGCCCTTGGCGAGCTGGCGGCTGACGAGCGCACGGGCCTCGTCGAGATCTGCAGCATAGTATTTCACATCGACGTCGGGCGTGGCATCACAGTCGTTGATGAACTGGCGCGAGAGGGCCGAGTGAGACTGGTCAACGACCACCACCGGGGTCTCGTGCAGCGTCTCGTTGTTATAAATCCATGAGTAAAGCAACGGGTAGGCCAGCGGCACGACAACGAGGAACATGAGCACGCCCTCGTCCCTGATGACCTGTTTCATTTCGTCTCGCCAGACGTAGAGCACATCGGTCACGTGTTCCTTGAGTTTACGGAATATAGACATAGTTGAGCATTGCGTTTTTGACTTTACGGAGTACGAACCACGGCAGCAGCGTGAAGGCCACGAGTGCCACGAGATGGAACCACACGTCGATGACGGGGAAACCGTTGAGCACCGTCGCCTGGTAGATCATCCAGTAGTGGCGCAAGGGGAACAGCCACGACATGGCCTGCAACGGGGGATCCATGCCGGCGACAGGGAAGGCCGAGCCGCTCATGGAGATGCCGAGCACCATCCACAGGGAACTGATACTCATCGACATGCGCAGCGAGGGCATCAGGCCGAAGGCGAAGATGCCAAAACCGATCGAAGCGGCGACCTGCAGAAGGGTAAGCCGCACGATACTCCACACGCCGCCCAAGCGCGGAAAGTGCAGCACGTTGAAGATATAGTATTGATAGGTGAATATCACAAGCAGGAACACCAGCGCGTGGACGCTGTACTTGCCGAGGATGGCCACGAGGATGTTGCCGTCGGCACGTGCGAGCCATTCCTTGCCAGTGTCAAACTTCATCTCCATTCCGAGCGCGTAGGCCGACAGCAGCGCCATGAAAAGCATCAGGATTCCCGGCACAAACACGGTGGTCAAGGCGTAGTTGTAACTGCTCTGAGGGTTGGCGATCATGTGGGCGTCAATCGTCACGGGCTGCAGTGCCGCCATGATCTGTTCATCGGATGCACCCTTGGCGCTCATTGTCGCTTTACCCAACGCAGCCGAGCCTAGCATGCTGATGGTTTTCAAGTCCTTGGAGGCCATCGAGCCGGCAGTCATGCACGTCATGGTGTAGTAGTACGAGATATTGGGTTGTCGGCCCGACATGAGTTTGGCCGCCGTGCCCTCGGGGATGTACAGATAGGCGAAAACCTTGCCTTCCTGCATGGCGTTACGGGCCTCGGTGACCGATGTAAAGTGATACATCACCCGCGAGTTCTGCATGGCATCGAGGTTGCGGATGAGTCCACGCGAGGTGGCACTGTTGTCATGGTCCACCACACCGATGGGCAGGTCCTGTGGCAGTCCTTCATCGAGCATCGTGGTGAAGAACAGCACCAGCAGCACGGGGAACACCACCATGCAGAAGCCGTAGATGCGGTTCTTGCGCACGATGATGTTGAGCTCGCGCAACGCGATGTCGAAGAATTGAGAAATATACTTCATAACTTATGTTCGCAAGTTTTCAACTCGCTCACAGCTTAGAGTTTAGACGTTAGACCTTAGCTGGATGTCATTCCTAACTTCTAACTTCTAACTCCTCACTTCTTAAGAATAACCGACATACCCGGACGGATGCCATCAATCGCCTGGGATGGACGAGCCTTCACCTCAAAGGTCTTCTGGTCATACTGGCCGCTGGCCTTTGTGGACTTCCACACGGCAAACGAGCCCTTGTCCTTCATCGATGTGACCTTCATCTTGGTCTCGATGTCGAGAGCGGGTATCTTGACGGTGATTTCCTGACCTACCTTGATGCCTTTCAACTGGTCCTCACGGATGTTGAAGGTGGCCCACTGGTCGTCCATCATGGCGATGGTCATGATGGGAGTGCCGGTGCCCACGAGTTCACCCACCTTGGGATAAACGTCGGTGACTTCACCCGGCATCTGGGCCCGCTGAACGGTCTCGCGCACGTAGCCTTGCACCTCCTGTACGGCACCACGGGCCTGACCTGCGGCAGCTGATGCGGCACGACGCTCTTCCTCGCGGGCACCGTTCACGGCCATCTGATAATTGCTCTGAGCGGTCTTGACCTGGGCCTGGGCCGACTTGTACAGGGCCTCGGCTTCGTCAAACTTCTGGGCGCTGATGACTTCCTCCTCATGGAGTTTCTTCATACGGTTATAGGACTTCTCGGCAATTTCCAGACCGGCCTTGGCCTGCTCCAGAATCTGCGCGGCAGCCTGAATCTGCTCCTTGCGGGCACCGTTGTTCGCCATTTGAGCCATGGCTGTTGCGGCGTCGGCAGCACTTTGGGCCTGCACCATCTTGGCATTCACCTCGGGAGCCTCGATGATGGCCAGCGTGTCGCCGGCGTGCACGAAGTCACCTTCCTTGGCCAGGAGGGCGACAATGCGTCCCGGCACTTTACCCGACACACGGTATTCCTCGACTTCCATCTCACCCTGGATTTCCTCGGGGTCGCGTTGCAGGGCCAGGTGGCCGATGAGGGCAACAATGAGAACCACGGCGGCGAATCCGGCGACAGCTAACAAGATATTGGTGTGTTGACTTTTTGCTGACATAATAAAATATGATTTGATAGTTTTTTAATTATGTAACGGGTTATTGCAGGATGCCAAGTGACTTGAGCAGGTCGGTGTGACTGAGCTGTAACTCAATCTCGGCATCAATCTTCTGGGTGTGAGCCATGAGCCATGCGCTCTGGGCCTCCATCACGGTAGTGGGAGTGACCACGCCTTCTTCAAAGCCTCGCTTGGCCATGCGCAGATTCTCCTCGGCGCTGGCGATGTTAGACTTGGCCAGAGCCAGGTTCTTGTTGGCCTCGCTGACACGGAAGCGGTTTTGGCTCACCTGCAACTCAATCTTCTCGCGGGTATCCTCGAGTTCGAGGTTGGCTACCCTTGTCGCATCTTTGGCAGCCTGGACCTTGTATTTTACATCTCCCCAGTTCCAAATGGGAATGCGCACTTGCAGTCCCACATGCCAGAAACCGCCAAAACGGTGCTGGAAGCCGTTGAAGGCATTGGGGTTGGTCACGGCGTAGCCGCCCATGAGGGATACTTGAGGACGGTTCTCGGCCTTGAGCAGATTCACCTCTTGATGAGTCAGGTCGATGGCGTTCTGAAGCAAGCGCAACTCGGGGCGGTTGTCGATGCCCACTGCCGTGGGCAAAGCAGCCGGTGCCGCAATCTCGTCGGCTCTCTCGTCGGCCAGCTCGATAGGCTCTTCCAAGGGCAGGCCGCACAGTTGGCACAGGAGCATCTTGGTCAGCGACAGCCCGTCAATCACCTTGGCGAGGGCCATCTCGGCCTCGTTGACTCGCACCTGCACACTCAGCTTGTCGCCGCGCGTGGTCAAGCCGGCCTCGGTCATCTTCTCGACATCACGGTCAAGCTTCTTGACCAGATCCAGGTAGGACTCGGCCAAGCTCTGCTTGTGTCGCAGCGAAACCACCTGCCAGTAGATGTTGTCGATCTCGTAGAGCGTGGACTGACGGCGGGCCTCGAGGGTGTTGGCGGCCAGTTCCTCTTTAAGATCGGCAACGCGGTTCAACGTCGAGATGGCTCCACCCATGTAGAGGGGTTGAGTCAAGATGATGGAACCGGCAAAAGTATTATGGTTATTAGCCTGGAGAGCATCATTCAGCGATTCTCCCAGATGGTTGACCGTTCCCTGGGCAGCGCTGACATAGGGGGCAGCCATCTCTGACAGTTCCTGAAGTTTGGCGGGATCCAGGGGCAACTTGGCCACCTCATGCTCAATAGCCGTGGTGAAAACACCTCCCAGATTGCTGAGCAGCGCTTTCTGGTCTTTGTTGAGAAGAGAAATCCCGCGGCTCGTGTACTCATAGGCTCCGAGGGCACTCACCCGAGGCAGGTACTTCGTCCTTGCCGACTTGCGCTGATTCTCGGCAATGCTCTGTTGCACTCGCGACACCTGCATCTGCTTGTTGTTGTCGAGTGCCAAGGCACGGCACTCGTCAAGGGTCAATACCCGCTGGGCATGCGCTTGAGTCGTTGGCAACACCAGGAACAACACCAACAAACAACCTAAAAATAGTGACTTTAGTCTCATACCTTCCAATATATGGTTCAGTTATTACTTTTAATCTGGTTATCAAAAATACGCCTTGGTCTCATCCTCAGCATGAAATATCAGCCAATCTTAATACTTGAATTGATTAACTATATGAAATTCATCCGATTACCGTAGTATTTGCTCTCGGTACACTACATGTTGTCATCCCGTTAGCACCAGCAAAAAAGCTGACTGCGTCCAAAGCGGGCGCAAAGGTAGTCAAAATTACTCAAACAAGGAGTTTTACGCCCTTTTTTGGTGGTTAGAGAACAAAAAAACACCCGAATAGCATAAGAATCGCGACACTCTATCTTAGAAATTTGTACAAAAACGTTCACCGACTGACCTCGGTCTCAAGGATACACATTGACGAGGCACGACTCCCCCAAGCGGTGGTTATACTCCTCATTTTGGTCTATTTTTCAGGTTTCCATGTTGTGTTTTATTGTGTTTTTTGTACTTTTGTAGGTGTTTGGTATTTGTTTTTGTGATACCGACTTCAAGAATGAATCTTTTTGTTATTCACATAGTTAACTTTTAATCTCCTTAAGTTATGAAGAAAATATTATCTCTCGTTTTTGCCGCTGTGATGACCATGACGGTCCAGGCCCAGTTCCTTGGCTGGATCGAGGTGGGAGACTATTACAATCCCGTGGAAACTTACAACGGGTCCTACTTTGACATGGCTCCGACCAACTTCTATCTGGCCCACACCGGTGTACAGATGATTTTTACCCCCGACCTGTTGACCGTCATGGAAGGCAAGGAGGGTGTGAGCATCAAGCACCTGAATTTCAAGTTCCACAATGAAACCTTCGAAGAGATTGTCCGCAATGCCAAGGTATATCTCCAGGAAATTGATGCCACTGAGTTTGCTGTCAATGAAGATGGCGTGAAACAGTTCTTCACTCTCGGCGAACTTGTTGCCGAGGGCCGATACGACCTGGATTTGCTTGAGACCTACGGCGAAGATCAAGACCTTGTCATGGAAATCCAGGAGCCGTTCTCCTTCACCATTGGCAAGAGCCTGCTCGTGACCATCGTCTTTGATGCCGAGGATGACGACAACTGTACCATGGGCAGCGACTACGCCCCGTTCTACACCTCGGGCATTCGCGGCAAGGCGATGACCTACACCGACAACTGGACCAGTTTCATCGACTATGCCAACAGTGACCAGTTCCCCAATGCAACCGCCATGCTGGGCTGCGGTACCAATGTAGAACTCCCCGTGACCGAGATCGGTTACACCTACGAGCGGCTGTGCGGCGATGTCAACGGTGACGGCGAGGTGAACATCTCGGATGTCAGCATCCTGATCAACTACCTGATGGGCAGCAACCCCAGTGCTTTCTACGAGGTGAATGCCAATATTAACCAGGACACCGAAGTCAACATTACCGACGTCAGCCTGCTCATCAACCTGCTGATGAACGCCAACTGACCGTCCGGAACCGAGGCATGACTTTGCAATCTTGAATAGGGGCCATTCTGGAGAGTTTAACGGGTTCTGCTCTCAATCGGCCCCTGAATAGTATTTATAGAACCTAACCTTATGTAACCCAAATGAAACGTTTATTCGCATTTCTCTCAATCGGCCTGCTGGCGCTGTGTGCGCTGGCCCAGACACAATTCACGTCTGGAAAATTCAAGTATGAAGTAATCGAAGGCACCAACTGGGTGCAGATTATTCCCAAGAGCAATTCCGACAGCGGGGCTGGCTACAGCAACCTCGTTACGGCTGATTTCAAGACTCAGGTGACTTACGACGGCGTGACCTATGATGTGGTGGGTATCGGCGCCAACGCCTTCTACAGGTGCAAACTCAACGACCAGGCCATCCTGCAGTTGCCCGAGGGCTACTTCTTCATCGATGCGGGCGCCTTCTCCTTTACCGAGGTGGGCTCGTTGAAACTGCCCACGACCATGGAGATGATTCACCCCAGGGCCTTCGACAGCAACAAACTGGCGGGCGTGACCGTGCTGTCGGGCAATCCCTACTTTGCCCACTTGGCTTCGACCCAGGGCACCGTGACCTACACCATGCTCACCAACAAGGAGAAGACCAAAATCATCTTCGCTCCCGGAGCCAAGCCCACACAGTTC
>JAFQZK010000009.1 GCA_017405965.1 Muribaculaceae bacterium
CCAATTAAAAAGAGATTTGTTTAATTTCTTGCGAGCCCAAGCGAGCAATCCCAATACCTTTGCGTCTTTGCGTGGGCCCCGTGCGCGGATGCCAATTAAAAAGAGATTTGTTTAATTTCTTGCGAGCCCAAGCGAGCAATCCCAATTTCTTAGCGCCTTTGCGTCTTTGCGTGGGGCCCCGTGCGCGGATGCCAATTAAAAAGAGATTTGTTTAATTTCTTGCGAGCCCAAGCGAGCAATCCCTATTTCTTAGCGTCTTTGCGCCTTAGCGTGGGGCCAAGTTGTGGCGTTATGGCGTTGTAGCCTTGTGCCGCTTATTTCAATGATTTTGATCGCGAGAAAGAAAAGTCCTTTTCGCCTTTGACAAGGTAGGCGGTAATCAAGGGTGCACCCTTGTTAGAATCATAGAAGTTGTCATAGTCATAGAAAGTGTGTTCGCCACGATGCGAAACAGTCCAGTTAGGTGCCTTCTCAAGGGCTTGGTAGAACTCCTCGCCTGGCGCAGTGTCAAATTCATAATAAATGTTCTCGTCGACTCGCTTCACCTCGGTCAGCGGCGGGAAATTCACGCCAAGCACTTTAGAGAGCGTATCGCGGTCAACCACAGCACTGAAGTCTGCACTGTTATTCCTGAACACGATCTCAAATCCCTTCCACGTGTCTTTCTCCCTGCACGGTATCTCAATTTCCACGATGATGTTGTCGCCTAGGATATCGGGCCGCTTTTGACCAGCTGTCAATGTGGTGTCAAGGTTAAAGAAAAGCCTCATGTTGTTTTCCTTGCCCAAGTCGAATGTGTACCATCTTTCGTTATAACCGCTATCGACCACAGCCACGATTTTCTGGATCTCGGCCGGCGTGACTTCCTTCAGGAACTTGCAGCACACGACAAACTTTTCTACACCATATATGGCATCCTTTCCAGTATAATACTCATCAATGGTATATTCGGGCAGAACAGGAAGGTCAAGTAACTTGTCGAGTTCGGCCTTGTCCTTGAAGGGCAACACAATGCTGTCGTCGATTTTGTGCTTTTTGGGACCGCAAGAGGTGGTGAAAACCATTGCGCCGACAATAAGCAACAGGCCCAGAGCCATCAGAATTCTTTTTTGAGTAGCTTTCATAATGAATGATTTTAAGTTGATGATGTGAGTTATTTTTTTGTAATGATACAGTTGTTGACCCAACCTTTTAACCAATTTCGTAATATAATAGTTAAATTCGCATTAGCCCCGCAGGGGCTTAGCCCAACAGCCATCTCATTGCCTATTTTGTTTAATTTCTTGCGAGCCCAAGCGAGCAATCCCAATTTCTTAGCGTCTTAGCGCCTTAGCGTGGGGCCCCGTGCGCGGATGCCAATTAAAAAGAGATTTGTTTAATCTCTTGCGAGCTCAAGCGAGCAATCCCAATATCTTAGCGTCTTAGCGCCTTAGCGTGGGGCCCCGTGCGCGGATGCCAATTAAAAAGAGATTTGTTTAATTTCTTGCGAGCCCAAGCGAGCAATCCCAATTTCTTAGCGTCTTTGCGTCTTTGCGTGGGGCCAAACGGCCAAATAGTTCCCTTTATGATTCCGTTTTAGCAATAATGAGCCAGGACTCTCGTCAAGAGTTCCCAGCTCATTATTGTCATATACTATCGGGTTTAACGCTTACTGCTCGGGACTCATCACGAGCTCGACCTTGTTACCGGCCTTCATCAGCTCACGGGCAAAGGCGGCAATCGTCTCGGGCGTCTGGGCCTTTACGATGTCCTCATAACCCGTGTGGAAGTCAAGGCCGCGATCGGCATAGCTGGCAATGATGTTATACCAGTAGCTGTTCTCCTTAAGCTGGGTCTCGTGGTTCTTGAGCATGACCGTCTTGAAGTCTTCAAGCTTGACGGGATCGATGCTCTCACAGGCCTTGATCATCTCCTCGTTAAAGACTTCAACAGCCATATCGGTGAACTCGGGCTTCAGGGGAGCATAGGCGGTGACAACAGTATAAGGACGGTCGCCCTCAAGCGAGTTGCGGCCATAGCAGCCCACCGAGTAGGCGGCACCTGCATCCTCACGAATCTTGTCATAATAAATCCTGCTCAAGATCCTGCCCAGCAGACTCGCCTTGATACCGTTCTCCAGCGTGTAGGGAATCTCGGTGCTGTACCAGTTGATGTTGGCAGTGGTCTTGGGGGTCTCCATCTTCTGGGTAAAGTGCTTGATGGTCTGGCCCACGGGATGCTCGGCTACGTTGACCCAATTCGACTTCACACCCATCTTGGCGGGCAGCGAGGCAATGTACTGCTCAATGAGCGGACGGATCACAGCCTCGTCAAACGAGCCGACGAACAGGAAGGTGTAGTTGGCGGCATTGGCGGTGCGCTCCTTGGCTATCTCCAGGATGCGGTCATAGTTCACCTGCTTCACGGCATCGGCGGTGAACGGCTTGTTGCGCCAGCTGTAATTGTTCAAGATATAGCTGAGCGAGTCGTTGAACACGTTGTCAGGATCCAGGTCTTTGTTCTTCAGTACCATGTCCAAGGTGCTGATCAGCTTGTTGTAGTTCTTCTCGTCCTTGGTGATATCGGTGAACTGGAGATAGACCAGCTGGAACAGGGTTTCCAGATCCTTGACATTGGAATTACCCGTCACGTAGTCATAGTTGGTGTATAAGGTCTGATGCACACTAACATTCTTGCCGGCAAGTGCCTTGGTAAGCTCCATGTTGTTGAAGCCGCCCAAACCGCTGCTCTCAACGACATCATCAAACATTTCACAGTTGGCCCAATCCTGCTCTCCGTACAGCGAGCTGCCGCCGCGCTGACGAGCCAGCATCAAGATTTCGTCCTGCTTGAAGTCGGTGGGCTTGAGCAGCACGCGAGCGCCATTGCTCAGTTCCAGCTCCTTGTAACCGAGAGTCTCGTTGTTACGCTCCTTGACGATTTTACCATTCTTGGGCAGTTTCGCAATCAGCGGCTCCTGCTTCACATTGTCAACGTAGGGGGTGATCTCGGCGGTCTCGGCGGCATTGACGGCGTTCAACATACCTTCCTTGGTAGGATAGACGGCACCGTCTTTCTCCTGATTGAAGTTTACCACCACCATGTTCTTGCCATCCAGACGAACGAGATTGGTCAGCAGTTGGTTGATGTACTCAACAGGGATTTGGGGAGCTATTGCAGTCATGTACTGGTAATTGTCCTCTACCGACATCAGCGGCTCGTTGTCCAGGAAGTGGCGGTAGCACTGCGTGGTATAGGAACTGTTGTGAACCTTGTCGCGCTCGTTGTATTGACGTTCAAGTGAACTCTGATAGTTCTCTTGGGCGCGGGCATACTCGGTGGCGGTAAAGCCATACTTGGCGGCTCGCAGCACCTCGGTCAAGCCCACCTGAGTGGCGGCCTCGGTCATGCCTTCCTTGGGAACGACAATCAGGGTGAATGCATCCTTGGTGTTGGCACCCATATACTTGCCATCAAAAGCATAGGCCTGCAGGAAGGGGCAGTTGGGGTCCTGAGCGAGCTCTTGGAGACGCTGATTCAGCATCATGCCCATCATGCTCTTCATATAGCCTGCAGCAAGGTAATCGACGCTGTTCTTGGCTTCCTTCTCTACGATGTCATGCTTGAAGAACAGTTGAACAACGCTGAACTGCTGTTCCACATCCTTGTCGATGGCCACGATGGGCTCGTCGTTGTCGGGAATGGGGAATGGCACCACCTGAGCTGCATCGGCAGCGGGAGGGGGAACGTTCTTGAACAGGTCCTTGATTTTGGCCTCGATATAGTCCACGTCGATGTCACCCACAATGACCAGAGCCTGGTTGTCGGGGCGGTACCACTTGTCGTAGTAGTCGCGAAGCACCTTATAGGGGAAATTATCCACTACGTCCATCGAACCGATGACGTCACGCTTGGCATACTTCGAGCCGGGGAACAGGGTCTCCATCTGGCGGCTGCGCATGCGGTCGTTGGCATCGCGACCCAGGCGCCACTCCTCGTGGATCACTCCGCGCTCCTTGTCAATCTCCTCATCGGTGAGAAGCAGACCGTGGCTCCAGTCCTTGAGGATGAGCATACACGAGTCCACTACACCCTGGTCGGTGGTCGGCACATCGCTGATGATGTAAACGGTCTCGGTGTAATTGGTGTAGGCGTTGTTGTAGCCCTTGGACTGGAGGTAGTCATCGATGCGATGACCCTCGCCGTTGAAGTGTTCACTGCCGTTAAAGGCCATGTGCTCCAGGAAGTGTGCCAGACCGTTCTGGTCATCCTCTTCCTGCATGGCACCCACGCGCTGGGCGATGTAGAAGTTGGCACGCTTTTCCGGGTAATTGTTGTGACGGATGTAGTAGGTCAAGCCGTTGTTCAGCTTGCCGATGCGCACGGCCGGGTCGATGGGTAGAGTCATCTCCTGGGCCGTCATCATGTTGGTGCTGAATGCCACCAGCATCAGCAGCAATACAGCAAAGAGTTTGTTCACTTTCATCTTACTAGTATTTTAAAAAATTGATGTTAAGATTTCTTCTTTGTACTCCTTAGACGAGTCTTCCCTTCTAAAAACTACACAAAAATACAACTATTACACCTTCGGACCACATTTTTACCTGAAAAACGGCATTTCTCGTCATAACATTGGTCACAAATGGTGAACTGCTTCCTGATCAGTCGGCCGACTGTTCCTTTCGAGCCCGCGTCTTGAGCAGGTAAACGATGCCCAGACCCAGGCAACCGCTCAGAAAGTAGATGAACAGTCGATTCAAACTCCCGCTTGGGTCTTTCATCTGCAAGGCATCGTTGCCGAATGAAGTTGTCAAGTGGCCTATGAGTCCCACGGCAACAAGGATTTTGTAAGAGAAAACGTTTTTGACCATTTTCGGGCTCATGCGGTGCTTGCGACCGATGAGCACACCGAGAATCCAAATGTCAAAACCGCCCACCGTGACTCCGAAAAGCCATCGTCTGACATCCGGATCCGTGAGGTTCCACAGGCCGGCAATGTCAGCAATCATGGCGATGAGGCCCCCGATCGACAAAATGATGCCTGCAACAATCAGCACTTTGCTCAATACTTTATTTCTTTTCTCGTTTTCCATAACTCTTAGTTTTTAGGAACGATATAAAAAGTTGACCTTGAAAATTCTCTTAATACTCTAATTAACGTAAGTTCGACGAAATTGTTTTCCGCGAATCAATGCGTTAGCCACTCCCCCTCTTAGCCAAGAGGGGGTGCCCGTCAGGGCGGGGGCGTTGATGCCCAGGAGGATATGTTTTTGAAGACATATCATACTCCGCCCTGACGTGCACCTTCCATATCCTAGGGGATAAGTTGATAATCAGCATCTTTTCTCTTCGAACTTACGTTAATTAAGCTAATTCGACTAATTTCACGAAAGAATCAGATCTATTCTATATCTTAGCGACAATGAGTTGAATTCGCGTAATTCGCATTAGCCCCGCAGGGCTTGGACCGACAATCATGTCATTGCCTGTTTCTAGTCCTCGTTCCAGCGGGCTTTCTCCACCATCAAACTATTGCTGACGTAAGGATTCGACTTGACGATAAAGCAAGTGTGGCTGTTGTTGCTATCATACTTGTAAGCCTTACGTTCGTTACGGTTTGCAGTGATGGGAGCCCCACGCTTGTAAGCCTGTCGGTCGTTATAGATGTCGATGATGGTGGCCAGGTCATGGCGGTTGTTGACGACATCTTCTGTCATGATGAAGCAATCCACATAGAAGTTTGTTTTGCTGTTGATGACTTTTTCACTCAAATGGGCAATTCCTTTCCTGATGCCGATTTTCTCGGCTATGATTGAACCCTTGGCGACAAGTGAGATCCACTCACTTTCAGTGACCAGCGTGTCGGTTTTCTGCACTAAGGTGTAATCGAAGCCGATTTTTACAGGAACCTTGTGAGTCCCAATCGTCTTGGACCACGTCTGCATCCATGATGAGTCGGCGGGATTACTTGTGATGGTGTCGATGACGTCAACCCCGTCATCACCTTTATAGGTCACGACCACATCACACAAGTCCAACAAGTCCCTTGAGCAGTCAATACTGTAGGTGACCTTCAACGGCACCTCTTTTTCGGTCTCGGCTTGCTGCTGTTGGCCACAAGAGGTCAACATTATAGTGGCAGCAAGCATTATGATAGAGAAATATGATAATAGCTTTTTCATCGTTCTGTTTATTTAGAGGATTCTTGTGATTGTTCAGGGTCTAAGACTTTATCGTACTCCAATTCGCCATCTTTATTAACAAAGACCTTAAGGACATCCTTATCCTCGTTGTACTTGCGACTTACGTCTTCGTGTATTTTCAGATAGGATGCGATCTTACTGCTCGCGATGTCATCAGCGCTTATTGGCTCTTGACTCCATTGCAGAATCTTGTCCATGTAGCTGATTGATAATTTCAGATCGCAGCGGTCCTTGTCAAACTTGGCGTCTGGCTTCACAAGCAGGCGATATTCGGGCAGGGCTACAATAGTCGGGAATGAGTCGTTGAAGATCCTTTTTTTCCAGTTGGTCTCGGTAATCGTGTCGGTCACCTCGACGCCGCCTTTGTCCCTGTAGGTGATTTCAATGTCGCAGGCGGCAAGCAGGTCCTCCGATGCATCCACCTGAATGGTTGTCTTCAATGTTTTCTGGCCAGGACGGTTCTCGCCCGACTTTGGAATGCAGGAGACAATGGCCACTGTTGCCAGCATCAGCACTGCCATGATAGATATTCTTTTCATAGTTCAAGAGGGTTAAGATTGGATAATAGCTTTTAATGATACATCAGTTACCGTGCAGGTCGCCCAGGCGATTGATTCCATGAGCGGTAATTCTGGAGGCATGTTACTCTTGACGGTTCTCACCCGTTACCAATCACTCAATGTGACAGGATTATGCTGGTGATGAACGATACGATGGCGATAGCCACTGCGGTTGCGGTTGCAACAAATGCTTGCTTTTCCATAATTGTTCTATTTTTAAGAAACTACGAATTACACGAATTGTACTGATTCGATTATGTGTTGATGATGAATTGGTTGAATTCGCGTAATTCGTAGTTAAGTTAGTTGATTGTTACTTATTGAGATAGTCTTGATAGAGTCCCTGGAGCTCAACAGGGGTGATGCCCACAGCCTTGAGCTGGCCCAGGAAATAGTCCATTTCACCTTTCATGAGTTGATCACGACGCAGACTCACGATCACTTCCTTGGCATCGGGACTCACGAAGTAGCCCAGGCCGCGCTTGGTGAAGATGATGCCGCTCTGCTGCAGGTGGTCGTAGGTGCGAGCCACAGTATTGGCATTGACCTCAATCTCGGCGGCAAGCTCACGAACGCTCGGAACTTTGCCTTCAGGGGATAATGACCCTGAGAGAATCTGGTCGCCGATGCGGTCGGCAATCTGCAGATAGATCGCTTTATTATCCTTGAAATTCATAATATAATGTCGATTAATAGAAATCTCACTAATTTCACTAATCTCTAATCAAATATCATTTCCACCACTTGAGTGAAATGACGTCTTTACGCTTAAACAGGTACCAGGCCAAGCCGAAATACAGCACAATTTGAACAACCAGAAAGATGAGCATCGAGATACTCATGTTACCACTGGTCATGAAGTCAAAAACCCACTGCATAAAAGCTTCCATATCGCCAAAGATGGCAAAGAACGGCAGGGCGATGATAAACAAGCAGAATTCTACGGCATAGATAGCAGCAAATGTCTTGAGCAGCGACAGGCGGGGCCAGATGATACTGCCCAACAGGTAGCAACCTGCATTTGCAACCAAGCTCAGGATCATGAGCCAACCCATGTGCTGAAGGCCCATTTCAGGAATAGCGTAACGGCTAGCAGCATCAGAGACGCATGTCAAGAAACTGATGGGACCGGGAACAAAGAAATTCTCACCCCTGAAGAGCCACAGTGCGGCGATGCGGGTAAGGTCGGCAACCTGGGCGCAAGCCAAATAGGCCACAACAACTCCCACCACATAGATGAGGATATTGAGCAGGAACTTCTCGAGCGTCGACGACGGCGAGGTCATCATGGCTGTGCGACCGGACTTGGTGCCCAGGTTCTTGAATGCCATCGAGGCCGAAACGCAAATTACGAGCCCGAACATGGAGCCAATGAAGCGTTGAGGCGTTTTGTCACTTAGCGCTTCAGTTATCGAATCAATGCTCATGCCAGTCACCAAGTTACCCAGAATCATGACCATGGTGAGCACGCCATAGATGCAGATGACGGTGAACAACAAAGCGCGCCTGTTCTCTACAATTTCTTTACGCAGCGCGGCCGTAAAACGACCCCAATCGAATGTTTGATTGACGGTATTCATAGTGGTGTTCATTTTTGAGTGGTGAATAACTGGTTGATAGCCTCGGGATTCTGGAGCGCGGCATTGAACAGCATCTCCAGGTCAACTTTGGTCTCTTCGCCTTCTTGGGCACGTACTGCGCCAAGCGGGCCGAAGGGGCTTTGAAGCACGAACAACGGCTGGTCGCCTTCTTGCAACGGGCGGAAGGCCACCTTGCTCATGATGTCGGCAAATCCGGCGTTGAGCAGCACACGGCTCTGGTCGATGATGGTCACATGATCCAGGATGTCGCTGATGTCACGCACCTGGTGGGTGGAGATGAGCATCAGTTTGTCGTCGGTCATGCCGGTAGTGACGAGTTTGCGGAACTGGCTCTTGCTGGGAATGTCAAGGCCGTTGGTCGGCTCGTCCATGATGAGAACGCGCGTGTTGGTCGCAAAAGCAAAAGCCATGAACACTTTCTTCTTCTGACCCATCGACAGCGCATGGAGGTTTAAACTCATGTCACCACCCATCTCAAAGATGTCCAGGTAACGCTGCATGTCCTCCATGCTGAAGCGAGGATAAAACGGTGAGTTGAGGTTCACATACTGCTTGATGCTCAAGCGCGGCAGGTCAAACTCCTCGGGAACCAGATAGATGTCACTCATCGTCTTGGGAAGGCGGCGGCGCACGTTCTCTCCGTCAAACAGAACTTCACCACTCTTGGGAGTGAGCAAGCCGGTCATCAGGTAGATCAGCGTGGACTTGCCGGCGCCATTCTTGCCTAACAGGCCATACACATTGCCTGCTTCGAGGTTCAACGAGAAGTCGCTGAACAGGTCTCCAGCCTTCTTGTTGTAACTGAAACTGATTTGATTGATTTGTAACATAACAGATAGATATTTAATATGTGAATAAATACTTTTCTAGTGTACTACTTAACTAGTACACTGCAAAGGTATAACAATAGTTCTGAAACTTCCAAATATTTTAACATCTTTTAAGATTTTTCTCCCATCACAACATCTATTCAGCCGTTTAACCCCGTCACCTGCCAGACGTAGGGCCTCGCCTTGCCGTGGCCGCATTGCCAGACATAGGGCCTCCCCTTGCCGCAACCCCACCCCGTCAATTCGCGTGCCCCAGGCTCCACACCCGGAGGGTGACCTCTGAGTAACCCGTGGTGCCTGCCACTGCACTCGCTGCGCTCGTTCCGCTGGCAGACACCACGGGCTAAGGCAACAACCCCAATCATCGCCGAAGGCGACCCCAATCGCCCGTTGGCTCACCCATCATCACAGGCCATAAAAATCAGTGCCACCCTCACATGGGGGCGGCACCGAAAGAGTTAAGAAGCTATTCTACCTTTATTCTGCGTTACTCATCACGATATTGATAAGCATCGTCACATCGGTAATGTTCACAGTGTTGTCACCGCTCACGTCAGCATTGGTGAGGTTGATCGTTACAGCATTGTTGTCCATTACGTAGGAGATCAACATTGTCACATCGGTGATGTTCACATAGCCGTCGTCGTTCACGTCGCCGATTTGCGAGCCAGGTGTGGTGCCGGCATCGTTGGTGAACTCCATGTCCTGAACCTGGGCCAGGGGCAGCGTTGCTGTGCCATCAACGTTGGTGATGGTGACATTGGTATCGTCATAGGTGAGCTTGAGGCCTTCTACCGAATAGGTCACAGTCGAGCCATTGGTCTTGGTGAACTTCAGGTAGTTATAGGTCTCGGCACTGGCGAACAAAGCCACCAGAGCGATAAGCATCGTTATAATCGTCTTTTTCATATTTCTAAGTCTTTTTAATAATGATGTCATTGTTTATAACTACTTGAGGGATTACCAGCCGGGACCCCAGCCACCGCCACCTGAATAGGTCGAGAGGCTGACTTGCGAACCGCCGGTTGCATTGGTTGCGCCCTTATTGTTCCAGAATTTGGTGCCGCTTGCAGTCACTCCCCTGTAGAGCTTCGGAGTGGAAGGAGCCGTCACGACAATAGTCTTGCTGGAAGACGAGCCGCCGCCAGGACCATAACCGCCTTGACTGGAGAAGGTGGGCGTGTAGGCTGCAAAGGCCACGTTGCTACCGCTGTACAGGGCATACCAGGTGTTGGCACTCGCGGTGCCCTGATAGCAGGTCTGATTGAGAAGAGCGCCACTCTCGATAGCACCCATGTTACCACCGATGCACATCAGGTAGGCACCGCTATTGATGGTTACTTTATACTTCTCTCCAGTATCGGGATCACGTTCCTCGCTGTTGGCGTCAAGACCCTCCTCGCTGCCGCAGCAGAAGACATGGCTGCCATTATTCAGGTACATGTTGCCATTAGAGTCGATGGCATCGTTGCCGGTAGCCACTGCATAGACGTAACCACCGTTGAGGTTCATGTGGGAAGCGCTGTTCAAGGCGTCGTCATAACTGGTCACCTCGATGTAACCGCCGGTGATGGTCATGATGTTCTTGGACTCGATGCCCTCCGAGCCTTCACCGCCCGTGGCGCTCACGGTGATGGTACCGCCGTTGATGGTGATGTTGCCGTCGACCTTGATGCCCTTGGGCGAGGAGCGCAGGTCGCTGTTCGACGATTGGCCACCGCCGCCAGGACCCATGCCGCCACCACTGGTCTGACCGTAGCGGGTACCCGTGGTGCTCACGGTGATGTTACCGTCGTTGATGATGAGTTCGCCGTCGATGCTCATGCCCTTGTCACCCTTACCGGTGGCCTTGAGGTCAAAGGTACCGCCGTCGATGGTCACGTTACCGTCGCACTTAATGCCGGCGCTGGCGCTGGTCGTCTGGTCACTGGCAGTTTCTCCACCGCCGCTCACGGTGCCGCTGATGTTGCCGCCCGTGATGTGCATGTTGCCCTCGCTCTTAAGTGCCTTGCTGGCAGGACCGTTGATGTTGTAGGTGATGGTGCCGCCGGTGATTTCCATGTCATAGTCGCTCTTGATACCGTGGTCATAGGTGTTGAGCGTCAACGTGCCGTCGCTCACGAGGACGGTGCCCTCGCTGTGAACGCCAACGGCCTCGTCCTTGACGGTGGTGCACTTCATGCTGGCACCGTTCAGAATAAAGGCATAGTCGGCCTTGGCGCACTTCACACTGCTGGTGTCGACGGTGCTGTAAGCCCAGTCGCCGCCCGAGCAGTTGAGGTCGATGGTACCGGCAGTGCAGGTCATCGTGCTGTCGCACTTCATGCCACGGGCGCCGTTACCGGTCATGGTGATGTTCACCACAGCCTCGGCTCCGTTGATAGTGAGGTTGCGGTCGGTGCCGATACCGGTGGCTTCCTTGATCTTGCTCTTGTCAGCGTCCCAAACGGGGATGCCCGTGTGCTTCAGCGTCAAGGTGCCGCCCTGGATATCCACATTGCCCTCGGCCTTGATGCACTTGGTGCCGGCGGCGCTGCCGTTGATGGTGAGCGTGCCGCCCTTGATGAGCACATGGCCGTCCTCCTCGGGATTGGCGGTGTCCTCGGCATCCACCTGGATACCGTCGTCACCGCAACTCTGGATGTTGATGGTACCGCCGTTCATCTGGAAGTACTGCGTCACGTTGATGGCGTCGGCCACAGCGCTCGCGATGGTGATGGTGCCCACGGTCTTCTTCACCTCCATGTACTCGTTGCAGGCCAGCGCGTGCTTCTTGTTACCCGTGATGGTCAGCGAGCCGCCCTTGGCAAACTCGGCATGGCCCTTCACGAGGAAGGCAGCCTTCTTGGTGTTGGCGGCAGCGTCGGCCAGGGTGTTGGTCGTACCGTCAACCAGCTGCACGGCGATGCGCTTGCTGTTCTGGATGTTGATCGCGGCGCTGTCGGGGTTGGTCAGGTTAACGCCGTTGAGCGCCAGCGTCATCTTGTAGTAACCGGCATGGTAGAAGCAGCCGCTGCTGCTGGTACCCTGCAGGGTGTAGGTGTACTCGGTGGCCACGTCGGCGTCCTGCATGACGGCAACGCGTGCACCATTCACCTGGGCGGTGATGTGGTTAGCGATGTTACCGGCCACATACACGTCGGCCACATTGTTGTTGTACTTGACGAGGACATTGTCGTCGGCAAACGTCTCGTTGGCGACGGTCACGCTGTCCACATCGGCCAGGGTGAATCCCTTCTCTAGAATCGTGAGCAGGTTCGAGGACGAGTAGGGCATCGTGCCCACCGTCTCGGTGTTATAGGCCCAATGCACATGACCGGTGTGTACCCACATGGTCTGCTGCGCATAGCCCAAAACGCCTGCCATAGCAATCAGTGTTGCCAATAGGAATCGTTTCTTCATAAATGTGGTGTTTTTGTTAAAAAAATTGGTGATTAAAACATGATTTTTCTGTCGCAAAACTATTAAACATTAATTTATAACACAATTCTTTTCAATCAACCCCCTGTTTTCTTAGGCCAATCATTATTATTACGGCCTGTAACCTCATAATAACAACATAAACTGATTTTGATAGCAAAAGTGCGATTCATTAATTATTTTTGCTGTTTTTTATTGTTTTTCTCCAATAATCAAGTAATTTTGCCAAAAATTATCACACAGACGTGTGATGACAGGCATTAACTACTGCTATTAACCAAAAAGATGTAAAAACTGAGCACATCGAGTTTTGCTTGTTTGCTGAGGCGGTTTTACATTAATCTAAGATGTTTTTATCGATGAAACAAACTTTTCGACTTTTATTCCTGCTGATGGCTGTGCTGTACAGCACATCTGCGGTTGCGGCTGTTGACCCCTATGAGGCCCTGGAAATCACTCCTGCCGAGGGCGTCGTGACAAGCCTGCAACACTTCACCATCACATTCGCCGGCCTGCCGGTCGAGGTCAATGAGCAAGCCATTCCCACCCTGGAGAAAGGTGGCGGCGCGACAATCGAAGGAACCATGAGGGCCGATGCCGACGGGACCACAGTTCTTGTGGGTTTTGACGTCAGCAGCACGGCGTCAGGTCACTATTTCCTGCACCTGCCCGAAGGCTCGCTCAAGGTCAACGGCCAGCGACTCCTGCCCTTGACACTCAGGTTCATCATCGAGGGCGACTTGGAGTCGTTCTACAATCAAATCACCGTCGATCCTGCCGAAGGCGACGTGGAGAGCCTGCAGAATTTCACCATCTCTTTCCCGCAATATGTGGGCGAAATCAACTACGGCAGCAAGGCCATTCTCACCAATAACACGACGGGCTCGACCTACGAGGCCGAGATGTATGATGTGGGCTTCAACGTACTGGCCTATTTCTCACACGAGATCTATGAAGCCGGAGACTACACCCTGACCATTCCCGCCGGTTCGGTCATTTTCTACACGATGGACGTGACCGTACACGAGCTGAACTTCAATTACACGATCGCTGATCACGGCCAGGCGCTCTATGATCAGATTACGATCGATCCCGCCGAGGGACACTTGCTGAGTCTGCGCGATTTCACCATCACCTTCCCCGAGCAGGTGAATGCAATCGCTCCTGGCAGCAAGGCCACCTTGACCAACACCACCACCGGCGACACCTACCAGGCCGCCATGGGTGCCGACGGCTACGATGTGACGGTGAACTTCGGCCAGGACATCACGGCCGACGGCCGCTACGTCTTGACCATTCCGGCGGCTTCGGTCATCACCAACTCGTTCGGCAACAACATGCATGAACTCAGGTTCAATTACACGATTGCCACGGGTGAGATGCCCAGCTGCACCATCAATCCCCCCGAGGGAGAGTATTACCGACTGCAGAACTTCACCATCGACTATGAGCCCGATGTGATCGTCGACGAGAATGCCCTCGCCATCCTCAGCAACGACGATACGGGAACGGCCTACGAATGTAATTTCATCGAGATCGGCGGCAATGCGTTCATCTACATGAACTATCCCCTGGACATTATCGGCCACTACACGCTGCATGTGCCTGCAGGCAGCATCGAGGTTGCCACCACGGGCGTGACCAATCCCCAAATGGAATTCCATTACACGGTGATCGAGAAAGACACCTATGTCCCGCCCGTGATCGAGGATCAGCCCGCAGGCGAATTGCGCATCTACAACCGCTCGGGCGGCGTCATCAGGGAAGTGGAGAAGCCCTACACCGTCGAGGAGGGTGAAAGCCCCTACGAGATCATCCAGGAGCAGCAGGAAGGCTCGTTGAGCATCGTGTTTGCCCCCGACAACAAGGTCTATATCGAGCGCCCAGTGTCGTGGTCCTACTACGACGGCTGGGTCGAGGGAACGCTCAGCGACGACGGCAAGACCATCACCGTTCCCATGGGACAATATGTGGCCTACACCAAGTCGTTGGAGATGGCTGTACAGGTCGGCGTGTTCGTCTATGACGAGGACCGCGGCTCCTACTTCTATGACGAGTCCATCGATGAGTTGACCTACACCATCAACGATGACGGCTCCATCTCCCAGAACGACACCGATCCCTATATCATCCTGGGAACGATGAACCGCGCCTTCGGCGACCAGTTCCAGTATCTCGACTACGAGTGGCTGCAGGCCGGTGACTTCGGCTCGGTTTACACCCTTGCCGCCGAGCAGCCCATCGCACCGCCCGCCGACCTGGTGACCGAGAACTATTACCTGACCACGGCCAATTTCGACGGCATGGAGTGGGAGCCCTATAAAGCCACGGTGGCCATGGGCTTTGACGGCGATGACGTGTGGTTGCAGGGCGTTTCCCAGTATCTGCCCTCGGCCTGGATCAAGGGCACCCGCAATGGTTCCACCATCACCTTCCCCAATTCGCAGTTGCTGGGCGCCTATGACGTATTGCTCTACTTCAAGTGTGCCAGCGTGGATCCCGTCACCGGCAACACGACCGATAAGGACATGGTATTGACCATGAGTGATGAGAACACCTGGGACACCTATGACTATATATTCATCTCGGCCGACAAGAACAGCCTTTTCTACATCAACTACTACCAGGGCTTGACGATTTCCAAGCTCCCCGACACGACGCTGCAGGCGCCCGACGATCTCGAAACCGAGCCTTACATCTTCAAATACACCACCGTGATCGACAATGAGGACGTCGAGGCCCAACTGGAGGTTGAAGTCGGCTTCCACGGCAACGAGGTGTACATCCGCGGCATCTGGGAATACCTCCCCGACGCCTGGATCAAGGGACGTATCGTCGGTGGACACATGGTGCTTGACCTGCCCCAGTACCTCGGCAATTACACCGAAGAGTACAGCATCACCTATCCCATGTATCTCGATGCCTTCAACGCCCAGACAGGTATGATTCAGCGTCAAGTGAGATTTGACTACAATCAGACGACGCGTGTATTCTCCAATCCCAACCACCCGATGGGCATCGGCATCAACAAGACCGGATACCTGAACATCCTGGACTACTATGATGCTGAACTCACTCCGATGAACGCTCCCAGCAAGCGTGGTGATGTCAATCGCGACGGTAAAGTGAACATCTCGGACGTGACCACCCTCATCACTTATCTGATGACCGGCAATGACGACAACATCGATCTCGTGGCGGCCGATGTGACCGAGAATAATGAAGTGAACATCTCCGACGTGACCACGCTCATCACCATGATCATGAGCGGCAATTGATCGCACCGAGACAGTACAATAATCAGGTGAGCCAGGCTTTGTGCTGGCTCACTTTTTTTATTGATTTACAATGAATTATGCGATTCCTCGCTAGAGGCTGTCCAGGTGGGTGATGGTCCTGAGCACGGTCAGGGCGGTACTCACGCTGGTGATGTTGCTGATGATGATACTGCGGCGGCCGTTCTTCTGGCTCAGGTTGCAGCGCTTGGGGTTCTGCTGCAGATAGTTGAGCAGGCGGCCGAAGGCCGGCGACTGGTAGTAGGCGACGTTTTCCTCGCCCACCATGAACAGGTGCATCCGCGTCTGGCGGATGACGAGTTTCTCGATGCCCAGGCGGCGCGCCGTGCGGCGCAGCGGCACGATGCGGATGAGTTCTGAGGCCATGTCGGGTATCTTGCCGAAGCGGTCCACCATCCTCTGCTCGAAAGCCTCGACCTGGTCGTCGGTCTCCATGTTGTCGAGTTCGCGGTACAGGGTGATGCGCTCGTTCTCCTGCGGCACATAGCTGGCGGGGAACATCAGCTCCAGGTCAGTGTCCACCACGCAGTCGGTGACAAACTCGGTCCCTCCCTCTTCTCCGTCATTGCCGTTTTCTCCGTTAACCGTCGCGCTGAACAGCGACGAGAACTCCTCGGTGCGCAGCTCGGTGACGGCCTCCTTGAGCACGCGCTGATAGGTCTCGTAGCCCAGGTCGGCGATGAAGCCGCTCTGCTCGGCGCCCAGCAGGTTGCCGGCGCCGCGGATGTCGAGGTCCTGCATCGCGATCTGGATGCCGGAGCCCAAGTCGCTGAAACTCTCGATGGCCTGCAGACGGCGACGGGCGTCGGTGGCCAGCGGCTTGCCGGGAGGCACGAGCAAGTAGCAGAAGGCCTTGCGGCTGCTGCGCCCCACCCTGCCCCTGAGTTGGTGCAGGTCGCTCAGGCCGTAACGGTCGGCGTTGTTGATGATGATGGTGTTGACGTTGGGCATGTCGATGCCGTTCTCGATGATGGTCGTCGACAGCAACACGTCGTAATCGTGGTTGCCGAAGTCGATGATGGTCTGCTCCAGCCGCTCGGGCGGCATCTGGCCGTGGCCCACGGCTACACGGGCGTCGGGCACCACGCGGTGTATCATGTTCTCGAGTTGCTCGAGTTGCTCGATGCGGTGGTTGACGAAGAAGACCTGACCGTTGCGCGAGAGTTCGAAATTGATGGCTTCGGCGACGATGTCGTCGTTGAGCGTGCCCACGGTGGTCAGGATGGGATAGCGGTTGGCCGGCGGCGTGGTCAGCGTGCTCAGGTCGCGGGCGCCCATCAGCGAGAACTGCAGGGTGCGCGGGATGGGCGTGGCGCTCATCGTCAGCGTGTCCACGTTGAGTTTCATCTGCTTGAGTTTGTCCTTGACGGCGACGCCGAATTTCTGCTCCTCGTCCACCACCAGCAGACCCAGGTCATGGAACTGGACGGTCTTGCCGATGAGTTTGTGGGTACCGATGAGGATGTCGATTTTGCCCTCCTTGAGGTCGGCGAGTATCTGCTTCACGTCCTTGGGTTTGCGGGCGCGGCTCAGGTAGTCCACCCGCACGGGGAAGTCCTTCAACCGCTCGCTGAAGGTGCGCCAGTGCTGAAACGCCAGCACGGTTGTCGGCACCAGCACGGCGGTCTGCTTGCCGTCGGTGGCGGCCTTGAAGGCGGCACGCACGGCAATCTCGGTCTTGCCGAAGCCCACATCACCGCAGATGAGGCGATCCATCGGCTTGTTGCTCTCCATGTCGGCCTTGACGGCCTGGGTCGCGGTGAGCTGGTCGGGCGTGTCTTCGTAGATGAACGAGGCCTCCAGCTCTTGCTGCAGATAGCCGTCGGGGGTGTAGGCGAAGCCCTGCTGCTCGCGGCGGGCGGCATACAGGCGGATGAGTTCGCGCGCGATGTCCTTCAGGCGGCTCTTGGTGCGTGATTTGATTCTGGCCCAAGCGTTGCTGCCCAGACGGTTGAGGCGCGGTGCCTCGCCCTCCTTGCTGCGGTACTTCGAGAGTTTGTGCAGCGAGTGGATGGAGACGTAGGCCTCGTCGCCGTTCAGGTAGGTGAGTTTGATCATCTCCTGCGGCGTGCCGTTCATCGAGGTGCGTATCAGGCCGCCGAACTTGCCCACGCCCAGGTCCTCGTGGACGATGTAGTCGCCCTTCTCGATCTGTTGAAGTTCCTTGAGCGAGAGGGCCAACTTGCCCGAACGGGCACGGTCGCTCTTGAGGTTGTACTTGTGGAAGCGGTCAAAGATCTGATGATCGGTGAAGACACACAGCTTCAGGTCGTCATCGACGAAGCCCGCGTGCAGCGTGCGCAGCACGGGTTCGAAGGTGATGGCGTCGCCGCGGTCCTCAAAGATGTTGCGCAGGCGCTCGATCTGCTTGGCGCTGTCGCTCAGGATGATGAGTTTGTAGCCCTTGGTCAGGAAGTCGGTGAACGACTGCCCGATGAGGTCGAAGTTCTTGTGATAGATGCCCTGGGGCTTGCAGTGCAACGTCAGGCGTTTCACGCCGCGCTCGGGGGCGGCTTCGCCCTCGGTGAAGGCGATGCGGCGCAGCTGGTGCAGGCGATGCACAAACAGGCTGGCATCCACCACCTTGCTGGTCGCCTCGGTGTCGCCCTCGTCGGCGATGAGTGCACTCACCGACATGCTCTCCTTGGCGATTTCGCCGATGCGCGCCGTCAGCCATTGCTCGCTGCGACACAGCACGATGGTGTCGTCGCCCACATAGTCGAGCAGCGACACATTATCCTCCTTGCCGCCCGTGGCGCTGTTGTTGAGGATGCTCACCTGTTCCAGGCGCTCCTCGCTCAGCTGCGTCTCCACATTGAAGGTGCGTATCGAGTCGATGTCGTCGCCCCAGAAGTCGATGCGATAGGGTAGCTCGTTACTGTAGGAAAACACGTCGAGAATGGAACCGCGCACGCTGTACTGCCCCGGCTCATAGACATAGTCGGTTGCCGTGAAGCCCAGGTCGCGCAGACGGGCAGTCACCTCGGTCAGGTCGGCAGTGCCGCCGGCCTTCAGGTGCACGGTGCTCGCCTCCACGTCCTCGCGGCGCCGCACCCGTTCGGCCAACGCCTCGGGATAGGTCACCACCCAGTGCACATTAGCGTCGTCATACCAGCGGTTCAGCACCTCGGTGCGCAGAATCTCGTTCGGAGCGTCCACCTGGCCGTACTTGATGTCGCGCTTGTAGCCCGACGGGAAAATCAGCACCTGTTTGTCGCCCAGAATCTGGCACAGGTCGTTGTACATATACCCCGCCTCATCCAGGTCATTGACGACGATGAGATAAGGACACGTCCTTTGCGGCAGCGCCGCAAACAGCATCGCCGCACTCGACCCCGCCAGCCCGTCAATGACAGCCCGTCCGCCGTCGCCCTTGCCACGTCCGTCGCCCTTAGCGCCGCCGTCGCCCTCGACAAGCTTGGCCACGGCCGTCACCCGCCCCTTCCGGTTAAATATGTCACACAACGCCTTAATTTCCATGCCGCAAAGTTACTCAATAATCCCCAAACAAAGCCCGAAAAACCACCCCACCCATTTAAAAAACAAGAAATACAAGAAAAACAAACCACCAATCTCTCTAATCACTCCAACCTCCCCCCACTCCACCATCCACCCTCCATAACAACAATCCCTATAATATCTATAACCACTATAGTATCTATAGTAACTATTGCAAGTATTGCATGTCCGTCGATGTATTGCGAGTCTCTGGCTCGTACGCCCCCTCCCCAACCCCCAATTCGCGACATAGCCACGAAAAAGGCGCCACGCCAGATGGCTAAAAATCACACCTGTTGTGCTTTTTTTTTCAAAAAAAGTTGCATCAAACTAAAACAAAACATCAAATCGCATATATAAATAATATAAATTTATTATTATATACATTATTATATTAATTTTTAATTATTTATTTATAATTATTATTTTTAACTAATAAGGACTGCAGGATGATGCAGTCCCCACCCTTCCGTCCCCTCGTCCCCTCAGTGTTGTCCCGTACACGGCGATGCCATCGCCGTCCCTCCCTCGCAGCCTGTCCCGTAAGCGGCGGCTCTGCCGCCGTCCCCAAGAGGCCCTGGTTCCCCGTGTCGTGGCTTTGCCACTACACCGAGAAAAAAGGCACGACACGGGTGTTGTGTCGCGCCTGATGGCAATTCTCTTGTCTTTATTGTATTTATTGTCTTCCTTTTTTAATAAGGAGCGGGTTGTCGTTATTTTTTCTTCTTTTTGGGGGTGGTGGGTTTCTTGGTGGGTTTGGACTTGATGTTGAGGATGCGAGCGTACTCGCCGGGGGTGTCGAACATCTTCTTGGCGGCGTCGAGGTAGTCGTCGTCCTTGATGGAGTTCTGGACCTGGCCATGCTGGTAATAGACGCGGTCCATGATTTCCTGGCCGATCAGGAAGGCGATATCGCGGCGGTGCAGGTCCAGGTCATGGTCGAGGTCATGCTTGAGCATGGCCTCGAGGCGGTCGAACAGGGCAGTCGTCGAATCGTTCATGTAGCCCTCGGCGGTCGCGGTCTTGCGCAGGGTGGCCAGCTGCTGCTCGCACACCTTGTCGTACTCAAACTTCTCGGGGTTGATGAAGGCCTTGAACTCGTTGAAGATTTCGTCGGTCACCTCGAAGTCGGCGGGCGCGGGAATCTCGCCCTGATGCTCGGCGACATACTTGGTGCCGAAGTCGAAGTCCCACTGGTCGCGCATGATGTTATAGACGATGCGCTTGAGTTCGCGCTGCTCGACCTTGACGTCGGGGGCGATGCCGCCGCCCTCACGCACCTCGCGGCCGCGGGCAGTGTAGAACACGCGTGCAGTGCTGTCGGTAGTGGTCTTCTTGTAGGTGCCGTCGTCGTTGCGGTTGCCGTAGTCCACCTCCTGGATGAGGCGTCCGCTGGGGATGTAGTACTTGGCGATGGTGACCTTGAGCATGCCGTCGTAGGGCAAGCTGCGGGTGGATTGCACGAGGCCCTTGCCGAAGGAACGCGAACCGACAATGACTGCACGGTCGAGGTCCTGGAGTGCACCGGCGGTGATCTCGCTGGCACTGGCCGAGCCGCCGTCGATGAGCACGGCCAGCGGAATCTCGGTGTCAACGGGTTCGACGGTGGTCTTGTAGGTGCGCTCGCTGGACTTGTCGCGGCCACGCATCTGCAGCACCTGGGTGCCCTTGGGGACGAAGAAGCCCACGATCTGGATGGCTCCCTCGACGATGCCGCCGCCGTTGCTGCGCAGGTCCAGGACGATGTTTTTCACCCTGGGGTCCTTCTTGAGTTCGATGAGGGCGTCACGCACCTGCTGGGCCGACTTCTCGTTGAAGGTCGTCAAGCAGATGTAGCCGATGTTGTCGCGTGTCACGCCGTAGTAGGGCACCGGGTTCACGCTGATGGTCTCGCGGTTGAACGAGAAAGTCTTGATGCTGTCCTCATCGTAGGGACGCACCACAGTCACCGTCAGGTGGGTGTTGGCCTGACCCTTGAGGCGCTTGCTCACCTGGTCGCTGGTCCAGCCGGCTGTGCTGTCGCCGTCGATCATGATGATGCGGTCGCCCGAACGCAGGCCCGCGCGAGCAGCAGGGCTGCCCTCGTAGGGGCCGCTGATATAGACGCCCTTCTTGCCGTCGATGGTGCGTTCCAGCAGGTAGCTGCCGATGCCGCCATACTCGCCCGTGCTGATCGTCATGAACTCGTCGGTCTCCTTGGCGGGGATGTACTCGGTATAGGGGTCGATGTCGCCGAGCATCGCGTTGATTGCGTTCTCGATGGCCTTCTGGGCATCGATGGTATCGACATAGAAGGTGTTCAACTCCTTATATAAGGTGTTGAAGATATCCAGGTTGCGTGCCACGGCAGCGTCGTCGTTCACCGTCTTGTCATCGTCGGCGAGGGCCACCGGAACGGCGAGTGCCGACACGATGAGCGTCCAAGCCAAATATTTGAGCGTCTTTTTCATTTCTCGTGCAATTAACAGACTGCGAAAATACTACTATTCCGCGAATTTCAAAGGTTTTACCGCACTAAAAATCCATTAAAGGGCTAAAAAAATCAAGTTTTTTCATTTTTTTCTTGCCCAGTTCAATAATTGGTACTATCTTTGCACCGCATTTTTCGGCAGGTACTGCCGCAAGGGTGCTGAAAACGCTTCTTTAGCTCAGTTGGTTAGAGCATCTGACTGTTAATCAGGGGGTCCTTGGTTCAAGTCCAAGAAGAAGCGCAACATAATAGATAGATATTTAAGAGTGGAATGCTTCTTTAGCTCAGTTGGTTAGAGCATCTGACTGTTAATCAGGGGGTCCTTGGTTCAAGTCCAAGAAGAAGCGCCAAAAAGAGACTGCGTGAGCAGCCTCTTTTTGTTTTCCATGCCCTGCCAGCGGCCTCCGGGCGGGCAAGACGCGGGGCGGCAGTGCACTGTTATTGCTTTTTTGGCAAAATTCACATTCGTTATCACAACTATGTGAAAAATAATGGCTAATTTTGCAAATTGTCGCGGGTGATGGCCGCGGCACTGACTACGATAGCATCATCAATCATTCAACCTTAACGACAGAACATACATTTGAAATACAGATGATTAACCTGAGTGTAAACATCAACAAGATAGCCACCCTGCGCAACGCGCGAGGCGGCAATGTGCCCGATGTGCTTCGCGTTGCCATGGACTGCGAGCGCTTCGGTGCCGACGGCATCACCGTCCATCCACGTCCCGACGAGCGCCACATCCGCCGCCGCGACGTGTACGACCTGCGCCCCTTGGTGCGCACCGAATTCAATATCGAGGGCTACCCGAGCGAGCAGTTCATGGAACTGGTGCTCGCGGTACGTCCCACCCAGGCCACCCTGGTCCCTGACGCCCCCAACGTGCTGACCTCGTCGGCCGGCTGGGACGTGCAGGCCAACATGGAATTCCTCACCGGCATCGTCGACCGCCTGAAAGAAGCCGGCATCCGCACGAGCATCTTTGTGGGCACCGAGCTCGACAACATCCGCGCCGCAGCCCGCACCGGCGCCGACCGCGTGGAACTGTACACCGGCCCCTATGCCGAGGAGTTTGACGCCGACCCCGATGGCGCGGTGAAACCGTTTGCCATCGCCGCCGAGGCCGCCCACAGCGTGGGTCTGGGCCTGAACGCCGGCCACGACCTGAGCTTGCACAACCTCAAGTTCTTCCAGCAGCACGTGCTCCACTTGACTGAAGTGTCGATCGGGCATGCCCTGATTGCCGACGCGCTCTACCTGGGTCTGGAGAACACCATCAAGGCTTATAAAGAGTGCTTGAAATAAAAACCGCATTTTCACGTTTAAAGAATAACGAAAAAACAATAACCAAAAATAAAGAATTGAATTAATATGTCGATCCTCAACATGATTCTCGCCCAAGTGCCTGCCGCCGAACAGATGACTCAGCAGGCCACCGATACCCTGCAGCAGGCCGTGGACACCGCCGCTCAGGTTGTTACTGACAGTGTCGCTGCCATCGCAGCGGCCACAGCGCCCGTTGCCGAGGCTGCCGAACCGATAGTCAAGGAACTCTCGGTGTGGGAACTCATCAAGGCTGGTGGCTGGTGGATTATGATCCCCCTGGCCCTGCTGGCTATTGTGAGCATCTACATCTTCTTTGAGCGTCTGTTCGCCATCAACCACGCGAACCGTCAGGACCACTCGTTCATGGACCGCATCAAGGAATATATCCACCGCGGTGAGGTGGACCAGGCCCTCAAGCTGTGCCAGGACACCAACACCCCCTACTCGCGCATGATCGAGAAGGGTGTAACCCGCATCGGTCGCCCGATGAACGACGTGCTTGTCGCCATCGAGAACGTGGGCAACATGGAGGTGGCCAAGCTCGAGAAGGGCTTCACCTGGCTCGCCACCACCGCTGCCGGTGCTCCCATGATCGGTTTCTTGGGTACCGTAATCGGTATGGTGCAGGCCTTCTTCCAACTTGCCAGCGCCGGTAACAACAGCAACGTGACCATCCTGGCCAGCGGCATCTATCAGGCTCTGGTGACCACCGTTGCCGGTCTGATCGTGGGCATCCTTGCTCTGTTTGCCTACAACTTCTTGACCTCGCGTGTCAACAAGGTGATGAACAAGCTCGAGGGCAAGACGATGGAATTCATGGACCTGCTCAACGAGCCGGCCAAGTAATTTAGGACTCCAAGCCCGAGGTTTCAGCCACTCCGAGAGCTCCGAGAACTAAAAACTAAGAACTAAGGACTAAGGACTAAAAACTAAAAAACAATGGCACTCAAGAGACAACACCAAACCCTGTCGATGTTCAGCATGGCCTCGATGACCGACGTCATCTTCCTGCTGCTCATCTTCTTCTTGGTTACATCGACCTTTGTCTTCCCCTCGGCGCTCGAGGTGAACCTGCCGCAAAGCAGTGAGCAGACGTCGATCAAGCCCTCGACACGCATCTATGTTGATAAGGCGCTCAACATGTATGCCACACAGACGAGCGAGACCGGCGAGAGCGACCTCATGCCCATCGCCCCCGAGCAGCTCGAAGGCTTCATGCAGGCCCTCAAGGCCGGCAATCCCAACGAGTTTGTCGCCGTATATGCCGACGAGGAAGTGAACTATGGCAAGATCGTCGAGATCCTGGACAAGGGCTCGAAGCAAGGCGTGAAAATCGTCTTGGCCACCAAGCCCAGCGAGGCGAGCTTCGGCCCCGTGACTCAGGAAGAGCCCGTCATGGCCGACCCCGCCACCACCACTATCAACCCCTAACGCATCATCACGATGGAAGAAGATCGCCGCAAACACAGCCTCTGGGCACTCCTGCTCACCCTGCTCATCACAGTGGGGACGCTAGCGTTGTTGCTGAGCTTCACGCTGCGCTATGAGCAAGTCCCCGACAGGCCCGATTTGACGCAACTCGCTCAGGACTCCATCCTGTTCGGCGGTGAATTTGTGATGCTGGGCAACACGTTTGACAACGTGCAGAACGACATGATGGACGAGGAATCGGCCGAGCCCAGCGCATCGCCCGACGAGGGTGACGACCCCGACATCGAAGCCGATGACATGGAGGACGCCGGCGAGGTGAACCACAAGACGCCGCCCCTTGTCACCCAGAAGACCGAATCGCCCCACAAGGTGAAAGAGCAACCCAAGGAGGCCGAGCCCAAGAAGTCCGGCCCCACCAAGCCCAACGACAAAGTCGTGGACAAGCCCAAGGCCCAGAACAAGAATTCCGAGGCCCAGCAAACCAAGTCCAAGAACACCAAAACCGAGAACACCACCGCCAGCAACGCCACCAACAACAGGGTGAAAAACGCCTTCGGTAACGGCAACGGCAACGGCGGCGGGCAGCAAGGCTCGGCTGGAGGCAACTCCAACCAGGGCGTGCTGGCCGGCAAACCCGGCATCAGTGGACTCGTGGGCTATACCCTCGATTACTGGGCCAAGCCTGTGCCCAACAGCAAGTGGTCGGGACGCGTCACCGTGCGCGTGACCGTGGACCCGAGGGGCAAAGTCACCAGCGCCAAAGCCACGGGCGCCACGGGCGACCTGGCATCGCATCCCGAGGTGCGCCGCGCCTGTGAGCAAGCCGCCTTGAAGTCCCAATTCTCGGTCCCCAAGAACACCATGACCGACGGCATCGGTACCGTGACCTATATCTGGCACTGATGTAACATTCATATCAACAAACCGTCTCATTGCTACCGTCAATGGGGCGGTTTATTGATACATTCCCGCCGATGGCTGAAATTTTTTTGCCGTACGGTTCAGGATATTTATCTTTGCTAAGTCATTCACAAACAGCGTTACTCCAATGAGCAATTACTACAAGCAATCCAAACAAGAGACCATCATCTACACTATCGTGTGGCTTGTCATCTTTTTGGCGCCCTTAGCGGAGTTTATCGTCAATTATGACCCTGAGCATCCGATTTGGATCAAGAACGGATTGCTGGACACATGGACTCACCTGCTGTTCTTCTTTACCGTTTTCCTCATCCATAACCACATCCTGGCTCCCATGCTGGTGAAACAGAAGAAGGTGACCAAATACATTGCCTGCAGCGTTGTCGTGATTGCCCTGTTCCAGACCGCACAGTGCATGCACAAGCCCAGTCACAATTCCAGACCGCCCGACATCCAACTGGAGGAGATGGATCCGCCACCTCCCGACGGGCGACCTCCCATCCACAGGCACGACCTCACCATGTTCACGCTCGTAATCATGATGCTCGGAGCCAACATGGGCCTCAAATCCTATTGCCAGAACGAGGAGGAGAAGAAGCATCTGGCCAAGCTCAAGGAACAGAGCCTGAAGCAGGAGCTGGACTACTTGCGCTACCAGATCAACCCGCACTTCATCATGAACACGCTCAACAACATCCATGCCCTGGTAGACATCGACCCCGAGCAAGCCAAGGACAGCATTGTTGACATTTCCAGAATGATGCGCTACCTGCTCTACGAGAGCGACAAGCAGTATGTCCCGCTGAACACGGCTGTCGAGTTCCTGAAGAAGTACCTGAACTTGATGAAGCTGCGTTATACCGACCAGGTGACCATCAACCTGGACGTGCCCTCGTCGTGCAGCGACGACATCGCCATCGTGCCGCTGATGTTCATCCCGTTTGTGGAAAATGCCTTCAAGCATGGTGTGACCTACGACAAGCCGTCGGTCATCGACATCGACATCAAGGAACAGGGTAATCGTCTGCTGTTCCATTGCCACAACACCAAGAACGATGTCAAGCACGAGTATGGCGGTGTGGGACTCAACAACGTGACCAAGCGCCTGGAACTCATCTACGGCACCGACTACAGCCTCGACATTACCGACGGCGAGACCGACTATGACGTCCTGCTCGACATTCCCGTCAAGAGTCCCGACTACTTCACCAACAATGACACCCGATCCACTGACTAATAATCGGAATAAAACGAAAAGCTATGATTAAATGTATTGCAGTCGACGACGAACCGCTGGCATTGAAAAAGCTGGTCACCTATATCAAGAAGATTCCATATCTGGAACTCGCGGCCCAATGCCACAGCGCTATTGAAGCGCAACAAGTGATTGAGCAACAGGAGATTGATGCCATTTTCCTGGATATCCACATGCCCGACCTCAACGGGCTGGACTTTGCCAAATCAATGCATCAAAAATACAGCAGGGGCCCTGTGATGGTCTTTACCACGGCCTATAGCGAATATGCCATCGAGGGATATAAAGCCAACGCTGTGGGTTACCTGCTCAAGCCCTACAGCTTCGACGAATTTGAGGCTGCAGCCCAGAAGGTCAGGGAGGTATGCGAAATACGCCAGCAGGCATTTACCGAGGGCGAGGTCGAGGACGAGGGCAATACCGAGGTTAACGCCGACGACAATGTCATCTATGTCAAGAGCGACTACAGGATAGTGCGCATCGACGTCGAGCACATCCGCTACATCGAGGCCATGAGCGAATACCTGCGCATCTCGTGTGACAACAGGGACAAGCCCGTCATCGTGCTGCTGAGCATGAAGAAGATCGAGGAGCACCTGCCGTCCAGCAAATTCATGCGCATTCACCGCTCCTTCATCATCAACCTGGACAAAATCAGCGAGGTGAAGAAGAATCACGTCATCCTCGAGGGCGATGCCTCGATGCCCATCGGCGACAACTACAAGGACAACTTCATGAACTATCTCAACAAGAAGATGCTCACCAAATAAAACGAGCCAAGCTCGTGGATAAAGGTTAATGGCTAAGGTTAATGGTTAAAGGTTAATGGTTAAAGGTTATAGAACTGAGTAAAATTCATTAAACATTATCCCTTCTCCTTTCTCCACGGCGACAGCCGTTCAAATATAACGAGCCAAGCTCATGGACAAAGGTTAATGATTATGGAACTGATCGAAACTCATTAAACATTATTCCTTCTCCATTCTCCACGGCGAAAGCCGTTCATTACTACGGCGACAGCCGTTCATTACTACGGCGAAAGCCGTTTTATAACTAGATTTTTCTCATAGCTTTTCAGGAGTGGCCCACGCGTGATGCGTCCGGCCGCTCAATTCTTCTGCCATCCTCACACGGCAGCGAGCGGCATCGAAGATGGGGCTGGACGGGACGCTCGACAACTATATTGACAGGTTCAAAAAACGCCGTGTTCATCGGCATTGAGGGGGTGAAATGCGTTTTTTTGAGAATTTTTTCGTCAAAATGCTTGTATATTAAAAAAAAGTACTACCTTTGCACCGCTAAACGCAAAACGAAATGCGCAAGGCCAAATGCCCAGGTGGCGGAATTGGTAGACGCGCACGTTTCAGGTGCGTGTGCCGCGAGGTGTGCGGGTTCGAGTCCCGCCCTGGGCACCAAGATTCCCGACAGTCGAAAGATTGCCGGGGATTTCTTTCTTTTGCTACCTCAACAAGCGCATCCACGCGTTGTTTATCAAACAACATGAACAACGATAAACAACCTACACAACTTTTTCATTAATTATTAGTTTGATTTTTCCGTCGAGTGGAGGGCGGCCACGCCAAGGCGAGGCCCTACAGAGCGGACGCCTCATTAATCTCTAACCTGCTCGCGCCAGCGAGCATTTATTGTTCGGGTTGTTTGAAAAAAGATGGTGACGTGATGGGGTGAAGGTGATTTCTTGGAGGTGGTCAGGGGAGGAGGCGGTTCTCGTTCATGCGTGACATGTATTGCTGGATGAGGGCCTTGAGGAACAGTTCCATTTCCTGTTGTTCAGGCAGCTTGCCCACGAGGTTTTCCTTCAGCAAGGGGTCTGTCTTGAAGCGATAGACAGCAGTGGTCTTGGTGCCGTCAAATTGCAGCAGGAGACCATCAGCACGGACAAGCTGATAAATGCCTGCGTTGTAGTTGAATGCCCAGCTCTGCAGCACTCCATCGCCATCATAACCCAGCAGGTCTTTGCCAAAGGCGAGATAGGGCTTGTTGTAGCCCAACAGGTGCAACAGGGTCGGTGTGATGTCGGTCTGCTGGGCGATGACTGCCTCGTCATGCGAGGGCTCCAGGCTGCCGTCGGGCGTGAAGAAGATGATAGGGATGCTGTAAAGCCCCAGGTCGGTCTTATAGACGTCGTGACTGCTCTGGTTAGTGTGGTCGGCCACGAGAACAAAGATGGTGTTCTGGTACCACGGCTCATGGCTGGCACGCTCAAAGAAACGACGCAGGGCCAGGTCGGTGTAGCGCACGCACTTGTGGATGGGCTGACTGCCCTCATCCTTCAGAGAGTCGCGATACTGCTCGGGCACGTTGTAAGGGTGGTGGGACGAGGCGGTAAACATGGTGGCGAGGAAGGGCTGCTTCATCTCCCCGATATTGTCCAGGGTGAATTGCAGGAACGGTTCGTCCCAGATGGCCCACTTGCCGTCCCAATCATCCATGCCGCCATACTTGGGCGACTTGCAATACTCATCCAGTCCGTAATAGTGCTGGTAGCCGATGCTGTGGGCATAGGCACTGAAACCCATCGAGATGTTGTGGCCACCGTGGAAGAAAGCGGTGCTGTAGCCCTCACGATCCAGGATGGACGAGATGCCGTCCACATCGTTGAGCGAGGCGGGAGTGAGGAAAATTGACTCGACCATCATGGGCAGGCCCGACAATATCGAGGGCATGGCATCCATGCTGATGCGTCCGTTGGCAAAACTGTATTCAAAGGACATCGACTTATGCAGCAGGCTGTCGATAAAGGGCATATAGCCCTTGTAACTTGACGCGCCGTCCTCCAGATTGGGGTTAAGTGACCCGATGTACTCCTTGCCCATGCTCTCGACTATCAGGATAACCACATTCTTGCCAGGGGCTCCTCCTTCCACAGCAGGATGGTCGTGGACGGGCGTGTAGATGGCCTCCATCTGCTCACGCGTCATGTAGTCGGGTGTAACGAAGGCCTTCTTGCCGATGCTGCGTATCATCGAGAACGGCGTGTTCAGCACCACCGAGGCCTCGACAGGACGGTTGACGAACTCGTTGGCGTTGCTGATGGTGATGGGGCGTGTGCCTGCCGTGACGCTGCCGCGAATGCCCACGATGGCCAGCGGAATCATCACCAGCAGGGCGATGCCCTGAGATATGTAATAATGAGAACCGAAGCGGTACACGTCCAGCCGCGGCTTGGTGTAACAGCGCCACAGCATGAACACCAGTGCCACAAAGGCCAGCACCAGATACCAGTGATTCACAAACTCGGTCAAGATGATGGAGGCGATATTGCCCTCGTTGGCAAACTCAGTGAACACCGACACCGTCGAGCGGCGGCCCGTGTACTGGAAATAGACCGCATCCATCAGGTTCATAGCCACCGCCAGGGCATTAGTGACCACAAACAGCCACTTCAGGCCCTTGTGGAAGCCGGCCCGTTCCTTGAGGTGCAGCGGCAACAGCATGAGCACGAGGTACAGGCTGTTGACATAGAGCAAGGCCGATGTGTCAAAAACCAGTGCCCCGTGCAACATGCTCTTGAACAGTGACCACGACATATAGGGAGCGAAGGTGGACCAGTTCTCGGCAAAGAAAGCCACGCGCGAGAGCATCCACACGAGATAGGCCACCGCCATGTTCAGCACGGCGGCCCCGATATTGCTATGAATAAGTTTCTTGAACATGGCGAGTCGAATCATCCTGGCTGAATCAGGGCGAGCATTTGTTCGATGAGGGTGCGGTTGTTGCTCAGGCGGGGCACCTTGCGCTGGCCGCCCAGCTTGCCGGTCGATGCCAGCCATCGGTCAAACAAGCCAGTGGGTGCGATGACCAGCGACGGCGCCACGAGGAAGATGTCGCCAGTACGCTTCGCGTCATAGTCGCTGTTGACCTCTCGCAGGTGCTTGTCGAGGGCTTGCATGAAGCGGCCCGCGTCCTGCGGTTCACTGGCAAACTCGATGAGCCACTGGTGGTGCCCGCTCTCGCCGTCATGGGCATAGACAGGTGCCGCTGTATAGTTCAACACCTTGGCTCCAGTATCCTGCTCGGCCATAGCGATGGCATGGTCGGCATTGTGGACCATGAGTTCCTCGCCAAAGGCGTTGATGAAGCTGCGGGTACGGCCCGCAATAGTGATTTTGACAGGGTTGAGCTGCTCGACGGTCACCGTGTCGCCCAAGCGGTAGCGCCACAGTCCGTTGGCAGCAGTAATAATCAACTCATAGGTGCGTCCCGCCTCGATTTCCCAGATGGGATAGACCTCAGGCGTCTCGCTGTCGCTCTCCTCGATGGGCAGGAACTCGTAGAACACGCCCACGTCGAGCAACAGCAACATCGCTTCGCTGTCCCAGTCGCTCTGCACGGCAAAGAAGCCCTCGCTGGCATTGTAGGTATCCAGGAAGTGCATCTTGCTCATGTCACAGATTTCCTCATACTGGCGACGGTAAGGCTCGAACGCGATGCCACCATGGAAGAAGACTTCCAGATTGGGCCACACGTCGTGGATGCACGTCGTTCCTGTCTTGTCGAGTACACGCTTGAGTACTGTGAGGAACCACGAGGGCACACCGCTCAGGTTGGTCACATTCTGGCCTATTGCGGCCTCGACCAGCAACGGCAGTTTCTCGTCCCAGTTCTCCAAGAGTGCCACGCGGCGATTGGGGATGCGCATGAGGTTGGCCAACGGATTCATGTTCTCGATGAGGTTGGCGCTCAGGTCCCCTACCCTCACCCCATGCTTCAGTTGCAGGTTGTTGGCAAAACTGCCCCCCAGGATGAACGCTTTGCCCGAGAAGATGCGGCTCGCAGGGTTGAGGTTGAGGTAGTGGGAAACCACATCGCTGGCCCCCAAATAGTGATTCCAGTTGAACGATTCACGCGTGATGGGTATGTACTTGCTACGTCCGTCGCTCGTACCCGAAGACTGGGCAAAATTCAAGCAAGGTCCCGGCCACAGTTCATCGGTAGCGCCATTGACCATGCGCATGATTTGCGGGCGCAGGTCCTCATAGGCATACAGGGGCAGTGTCGATGCAAACTGCCTGTAGGTCCTGATTGACGAGAAGTCATACTTGCGGCCGATGCGCGTCAAGGCGGCCTTCTCGATCAGGCGCACCAACTCGCCCTGCTGCACAGCGTCGGCATGGTCGATGTAACGCGCATGCTGTTGCAGGCGCGACAAGAAACGGTTCCGTACTAAAGGCGTGAAATCGAACATACAAGCGCAAAATTACAAATAAACGCTGAAACACAAGAAATCAGAAGCAAAAAAACGGAAAAAGCGACGATTCATCTATAAAATCGGCCCTTATCGCGACATAACCGCGCGACAAGCGATTCAGGCAAGAATACTGGCACAGGATATGCAGATTTGAGGGTGATTAGTCTATTGTATATGAATATTTGTCTAAAAAATTTGCAGCAAACATTCAGTTAGGCTAATTTTGGGGCAACAAACATTTAATAACGATTAAAACATACGCACTATGAAACGGTTTATCTTAACTATGGTGGCCATTGTGACCCTCGCGTCGGCCGCCAACGCTATCAGCTACAAGTCGGCCCGCGATCAGGCTTTCTTCCTGACCGACAAGATGGCCTATGAACTTGGACTGAGTGATGACCAGTACAATGCCGTATATGAAATCAACATGGACTACATCATGTGTCTGGACGTGTATGATGACATTTTCGGCACCTTCTGGACCCGTCGCAACAATGAACTGCGCTATGTGCTCTCGCCCATACAGTACCAGTACTACATGCAGCTGGAGTACTTCTACCGTCCCGTGTCGTGGGAAAACAAGAAATTCGTGTTCACCATCTACAGCCACTATCCCAAGGACCGCTTCTTCCGCGCTGCTCCTCCGGGCTACCAGGTTTACAAGGGCTCGAACCGCTACTTTGACCACAGCGCCTATAACGGCCGCACCTTCGGGGCTCCCGACAGCAAGTCGCAGCCCAAGCCCAGCATGGGCGGTGCGAAGAGCCAACCCGGCGCCAAGAGTCAGCCCGGCATGACCAAGAAGCAGGCTGTGAAACAGGGCAAGAGCCAGATGAACAGGACTCCCCGCCGCTGAATGCGGCGCCCCCTGCCGAGGCGCTTCCAACATATTACAAGAGAGGACTCCGAACGGAATCCTCTCTTGTTTTATCTTGTTCAGGCTGTGTCATAATTGTTTCGCCTGGAAAAATTACCGCCCTAGCGGGCTGGAAATCAAGCAAATTAGAATAAACTTATTCAAATTGAATTTTGACACAGCCTTCTCTCATCATTTCTTGAGTTCAAAGCCCACCATCACGTCGTCGTAGTTTTCCATGAGCGTAGACAGGGCCTTGAGCGTAGAGTTATCGATCACGTTGCCGGCCATAGAGAAGAGCGACAACAGCTTGTCGGTGTCAAAGGTCATGTGCAGTTTCTTGCCGTTGCGCTTGAGGCGTGCCGTCAAAGGGATGCCGTGCCACTTGATCGTGATCTTCTCCTGAGAAGGATTGTAGTTATAGGTTGCATTCATGCCTACTCCCAGCATCTTGATGGCACAAGTGCCGTCCTCGTTGAAGGTGAATTGCGGACGCGCCTTGTTGAGTCCCATCTTCTTGAACGCACCCTTGAGTTTCTTCTTGAGCTTACCCTTGGCGAACGGTTTGCCAAGGCCAGCGAGCACATTCTTGCCACTTACATCCACACTGGGCGCGTTATAGGTCCACTGGCCGCTGATGGTGTGATTGATACGCCATGTCTCGTTAGCGATATCATCGTCGGTGATGGTGAATACCTCGTTGGGGTTGAGGTCACGGCTCCCGGCAGCAGTCGATGCCGTCTTGCAGGATGTGGAGACTATCAACACCAGTAAGAGGGCGAAAAAAGTAAAAAAACGTCTCATAGTAGTGATATATTTTCAGCAAAGTTAAGCCTTTTTTTCAAAAATCGGGTCAAAAAACAGTAAGAGAACCAAAAAAATAGTAATTTTGCAGATTGTCAAAGAGCCTTAGCGGGCAATATCAACACAAACACAGAATCAATACAACAAAAAACAGAATAGATTATGGTAGTAGGTTACGGTGGCCGAAAAATCATTATGGAGAATAATGATACGTCATACTATGGACGTATCCTTATTAAAGCATTGGCCACAAATTATCCCGACAACTATTATATCCTCTACTCTCCCGAGAACGAGTCGAACAAGCGACTCACAGCGTTGTTCAATGAGGATAGCGTGCGCGTGAAGTTCCCGCGCAACCACATCCACAACAAGAACCGCTGGTACACCAACAACGGCATCGTCAGGTCGGCGAAGGCCCATGGTGTCAACACCTTCCACGGTATTGATGACGGTCTGGCCTCGGGGTTCAACGGCAGCAACTTCCCTACCGTGTTCACCATGACCGACCCGCTGTACAAGAGTGCCAAAGGGTGGTTTGAGCGCATGCTGATGCAGCGCCGTGCGCGCAAAGCGTGCAAGTTTGCCAAGCGCGTTATTGCCCTGAACGAGGTTGACCGTCAAGTCATCATTGACCATTATCACCTGAACCCCGATAATGTCGAAGTGGTTTATCCTTGCTTTTTTGAAGGCTGCGACGAGTCGGTGCCCGAGAACATGTTTGACATCCTGCGCTCGAAGTATCATCTTCCCGAGAATTTCATTCTGTACAAGGGCCGTCTCAACAGTGATGACAACCTGAAAGAAGCCATGCAACTCCTTCACGAACTGCGCAACCACAAGATTTCCATCGTGATGCTGGGTTACCGCACCGACCACTTTGACAACGTGATCAAGGAGCAGGCCCATGATCTGCACATCTTCCACCGCTTCAAACAAGTGGACAAGGTGCACCATGCCGACCTCACCGCTGTAGCGCGTATGGCCAAGGCTGTCATCATTCCGAACACCGACCGCATGCGTGACCTGTGCAAGCTCATCAATGCTCAGCGCACGGGTGCACTCGTAATCTGCAAGGACTCGGCCAAGGCACGCGAATTTGGCGGAAACGGCGCCATCTATTACAATGATTTCCATGAGGGCGCTGACCTCTTGAGCGATGTCCTGGAGGACGAGAACAAGCGTCAAGCGATGCTCAATGCCGCCCGAGAGAACAGCGAACGTTTCACCGGCAAGGTGCTGGCCGACCACATGATCCATATCTATCGTTCGGTGCTCATGCACCGTCGACTCTACGAGCAGTAAGTCACCCCTCACCCAGGAAATGACGAAGACACAATAAACCGCCGCCCGAGATACTCAGGCGGCGGTTTGCCATACACAGGAAATAGATTTTTATATCTTTAGCCTATTGGCGGAATTGCTGAATGCATCGAAGTTCGTCTTAGAGGCCATCGCCTGAACGGGCATCAAGAATCAAAACTTGAAGTCAATACCGGCACCGAAGACCTTGTTGGTGCGGCTGTAAGTGTCCTTGCCGGGCAGCGTGGTGTTGAAGTAGTTCTCCTCTCTGCGGTCGTAGTCCTTGTAGGTGGTCCAGAAGTAACCCAGGTTGACCTTAATCTTCTCGGTCACGTTGACTGCACCACCGAAGCCGATGGAGTAGCTGTCGCAGGAGAAGGAGGTGTGGGTCTGGTAATCGTCGCTCAAGCCGTAGTCGGTGTTCTGGAAACCGCCGCTCACGGTGAACATCTTGTTGATGTCCCACTCCACGCCGGCGAGCACCTCGTGAGTGCCGTGCGTGAGATGCTTCTGCTTGTCATGGGCCATCTCGGCGTGCTTGTCGTCGTAGTAGTGATACTCGACGGTGGCGCGCAGCTTGTTGGGGATGAACTCATAACCCAGGGCGGTATAGAGTACTGCAGGCAGGTCGTTGGGCGTGTTCACGCCATGCTTATAGTCGGCCAGGGCAGCCTCAAAGGCGGCGGGCTCGGCAATGGCGGTCTTAGTGTCGTTCTCGATGCTGAGGTTGGTCTTGAACTCATACTTAGCAGCCAGGGTGAAGCCCTTCCACACCAAGTCAACGCCGATGATGGGGGTGATACCCCAACCCGTCTGGGAGCAATTCAGGTCGATGTTAGCCATCTCGCCGTTCTGGTTCACCAGCGTGTTCAAGGTCGGAGCCAGCGCGGGATAAGCGATAGCGATCTGCTGAACGGCGCTTGCCAACTCGGGCTTGGGCAGCACCTTAACAAAGCCGGTGTAATTGCCGTCAAAGTAGTTCATGCGACCACCAGCGTAAACGCTGAGCCAGTCAAGAGGCTTGTAGGTAGCGCCGAGCTGCAGGCCGTAGATATACTGACGACCCTTCATCGACGAATTAATATCATACATGTCGGCGGTCAGCGGCAGCAGGGAGGCAATGCGGGGGTCGGCCATGATGGGAGCCGTGGCAGGATTGTCGGCCAAGGTCTTCTTCAAGCCGGCTGTCTGAGCGTAGATACCGGCCATGATGCTGGCATCAAACACGGGCAGGCCACTGTCAAAAGAGCACTTGCCGCCACCGCCGGTGAAGCCGAAGAAACCCGAGAAGGTCCAACGGTCACGCTTGTAGGCACCATAGAGCGACGGAATCACGGGAGCCGAAGCCTTGCCCTTGTACAGACGGGTATGGTCGGCCTCGGGGAAGAGGGCAAACGTGGTGAGTGCATCGCGAGTCTGGGTTGCACTCTGGATGTTCAGCGACAGGGTCCAACCGTCATGGTCCATGAAGGCCAAGCCGGCGGGGTTGGTATAAACACCATCAATCTCGTGGCTGGCACCACGGGCCATCATGCGCATGAAAGCGATGTGCTGGTTGGTGTTATGCAGCAGTCCACCTGCAAAAGAGGTCATAGAAACAGCTGCAACTGCGAGTAATAATGTTGTAATCCTTTTCATTGCTATACCTATTTTATAATAATCAAACCTGAAGTGGAGATTTTTTACTTTTAGGACAACAAAATTACTGCTATGGCGCAACATAATGGGCAAAAAGTCACAAAAAATGGCCATTTTGCCCCAAATCGCCACATTATTACATTTTTTAACAATCCCAAATTGTTAAAAACGCAGGAAATCACCGCCTCTCAACGTCAAACGATGCTCGGCAGCTCGAGCCGCTCATCCGTAAGGCCCTTAGCCTCGATTAATCCCGCAAACCGAAAGAAAAACAAGAAAAGGAAAACAATAAGTACAATAAATACAATTGCTTGTCGACCAATAATTTGTGTTTATTGTACTTATTGTTGTTTTATATCCTTAGCGGCTTTGCGCCTTAGCGTGAGGTTTACGGCCACGCCAAGGCGAGGCCCTACGGTGCGGACGCCCCTCTAAACACTAAACTGCTCTAAATTTTCCCAAAACCAATAAAAAACACCCAGTTTTTTGGGAAAAAAAAGAATTTTAATTCTAGAACGGATGCTTTATGCTATATTTGTGCATTCTATAACTTAATCATTATCCGCTATGAAAAAGAGAACCATTTTTATTCTACTCGCCCTCATTGCCATAGGGGGATTTTTGTGCGCCTGTAGCAGCAACGGAACTCAAGCGATAGGTGAGGGTAACATCACCACCCACATCGAGGGCACCCTGAACACCGACAAGTGGGGTGACGAACTCATCATCTGTGAATCGGGCACCGACTTGCGCATGCACTGGGACGATAAGTATGTGGTTAAGGCCAAAGACGGGCACTTCTCTTGTGACATCCTCACCGATCATCCTCTACTCTACGAAGTGTTTTTCTTGAAACAGTATGAAGAAGGGAGTTGGTACATGGGTTCTTTCCTTACCGAGGGCGACACTGTGAGAATCACGATTACCGAAGACCACCTTTCAGACGGAAGAGATTGGCCAAAAATGGAATTCGCCAGCAAGGGTGTGGAAAACCGCATGCATGAGGTAGAAGACAGCATTGTGAGAGCACGTTATGAAAAACCCCTGCAGTCATTGTATGACCAGTTGTATGACCCTGCACGTGAAAAGGAATACATGAATGCCGAATTCCTTAGCGCGGGAGGTGAATGGGAACGCTTGCAAAGTGCTGATCAGTTAACCGAGGCCAAAAAAGATTCCTTGATGAAACTGTTTGACTACTATAACAAGAATTACAGTGAGCGCTTCACGCCCGAAGGACTCAAATTGCATCAACAGATTGAAACCCTTGAGGCCGAACGACTTGATTTCCGCATCAACTATTTAACCGAGCATCCCATGCTGTGGGGACTCTACGATGTATATGATGCGGCTCAAATGTATTTGTCAAACAAACGCTCAGCCTATCCCGAGTCGGCAAACAAGGTCTATGAGCCCTATCTTACCCTTTACCGTGACACACTATCCAAGTGTTATCCCGGTCACCCTATACATGAGCAAATTGCCAATACCTTATCGCAACTGGATATGGTTCCTGGTCAGCCCTACATTGACTACAATGTGCGCAACACCGATGGCCAGCTTGTTCCCATCTCGTCGCTCATCAATGGCAAAGTTGCCCTCATCGACTTCTGGGCATCATGGTGTGGCCCCTGCCGCAAGCACAGCATGGCCATGATTCCCATCTATGAGAAATACAAGGATAAAGGCTTTACTGTCATTGCTATAGCTAGGGAAACGAAGAAAAATGCTATGGAAAAGGCCATGAAGCAGGACGGCTACCCCTGGCCCAGCCTGCTGGAACTGAAAGATGAAAACCAGATATGGGAAAAGAACGGTTTAAGCAATAGCGGAGGCGGCATGATTCTCGTTGACCGCGACGGCACCATCCTCTCGCTCTCATCTGAAGCCTGGGAGCTCGAGCCGCTCATCCGTAAGGCCCTTGGCCTCGAGTAATCCCCGCAAACCGAAAGGAAAACAAGAATAAAAGGAAAACAACAAGTACAGTAAATACAATTGATTGTTAATCAATGATTTGTATTTATTGTACTTATTGTTGTTCTATATCCTTAGCGGCTGAGCGTGAGGCCCGAACTGGTAAAAGCGTGGAGATTCTTTTATTCGGATCCTTGGGCCGTGACAGAGTCACGGCACGGACAACCCTGAGGGGGATGCCTCTCTAAACTCTAACCTATAAACTCTAAACTGCGAGCGTTAGCGAGTATTAGCGAGCATTACAGGGTGACGACGGTGCCGATGGGCTCACCGGACATCACCTTGAGGAGGTTGCCGTACACGTCCATGTTGAAGACGTGGATGGGCAGACGGTTGTCGCGGGCCATGACGGTGGCGGTCATGTCCATGACCTTGAGGCCGCGGTTGTAGATCTCGTCATAGGTGATGCGGTCAAACTTGGTGGCTGTGGGGTCTTTCTCGGGGTCGGCGGTGTAGATGCCGTCCACGCGGGTGCCCTTGAGCATGACGTCGGCCTCAACCTCGATGGCACGCAGCGTGCTGCCGGTGTCGGTGGTGAAGAAGGGGCTGCCGGTGCCGCAGGAGCAGATGGCGACCTTGCCAGCCTGCATGGCCTCGATGGCGCGCCACTTGCTGTAAGGCTCACCGATGGGGAACATGCCGATGGCGGTGAATACCTGTGCGGGCTGGCCGATGGCCTCGAGCGCCGATGAGAGCGCCAGCGCGTTGATGACGGTGGCGAGCATTCCCATCTGGTCGCCCTTCACGCGGTCAAAACCCTGGGCGGCACCCTTGAGGCCGCGGAAGATGTTGCCGCCGCCCACGACGATGGCGACCTGTACGCCAGCGTCCACGATTTCCTTGATTTGGGTGGCATAGTCGGCCACGCGCTGCGGGTCGATGCCGCTACTCTGTTCTGCTGCCAGCGACTCGCCGCTGAGCTTGAGCAATATGCGATGATAAATCGGTTTCATATCTGATAAACAATTTAATGACTAGTGGTTATGAAAAAAGGGCTGGCACAAAACCAAGTTTTGTCCACCCCTTTATCTTTTTTCATTCTGTCAGGAATTACTTGCCTGCAAGAGCATTGGCACGCTCCAGATACTTGTCGACGCTGAAGCCGTTCTGCTGACAGTAAATAGGATACTGATCCTTGATTGTCTGGTAGATAGCGGCCTCGTCGGCAAACTTCTTCTGCTCATGCAGAACAGTAGCCTTCTTAATCATGAAAGCGGGAGCATAAACCTCGTTGCCGTTGGCCAGGCTGATGGCCTTGTCGTAGCAAGCCAGTGCCTTGTCGAGTTTCTTGAGGTTCACATAGCAGTCGCCCAGCAGTGATTGCGAAGCGGGACCGATGAGGTTGCCGTCGGGGCTGAACTCCTCGATGTGCTTGGCAGCCTTCTCATACTCACCCTTCTGATACAACAGGATGGCAGCATTGAGGTGAGCGCGCTCACCAGCCTTGTTACCAAACTCGTCGGCCACTTTCTCGTAAGCCTTCAGAGCTTCGTCCTGATTCTGTTGCAACAATGCGATGTCAGCTTTACCGATAGCCTCCCTGGCGTCGGCGATGTTCTTCTTGTGGAGGTAGATGTATCCACCAGCCAAGAGAGCGATCAAAGCGATGCCGATGAGCGCCCAGGTAACATACTTCTTGTTGTCTTCGATGCGTTGTGCCGCACTGGTCAATGATTCATTCACCTCTTCGAGGGTCGTGCGGGCACCTTGATTCTGTTTTTTTGCCATTTTATTGCGTTAATTTAATGTTTTCGACAATTTTGCGGGTGCAAAAGTAATAGATATTATTAACATTGAAAAACAAAAAGGCAACATTTTTTGATTTTCGGGCATTTTTGATGCTTATAAGGCGGTTTTCACTGTGTTAGAGACGCTTTTTATTTGCAGTTTTCAATCCAAAGCAGTATCTTTGCGCCCACATCACAAAGCTATCATTCTATGGAACTCAAGTGCCCGCAGTGCGGAAAATGGATGGCCGTGTCGCAAGAAGAGCTGATGACACACGACTGCCAGGTCGTATGTCCCCAGTGTCTTGCTGTCTGTCGCTATGAGGGCGGCAGCCTCGTGGTGCGTGATGACTCGGACGCCCCCTATCGTCATACCGCCAGCGTGAGCACCAGTGCCCAGGAGGATAAATCACGTTTCTGCTACAGTTGCGGCAGGAAGCTGCCCGAGGGCATCAGTTTCTGTCCCTACTGCGGTGTGGACCTGAAAGCGCCGTTTGAGGAGACACCTGCAACCGCCAAGGCTGAGCCCAAGCAACCAAGTGCACCGGCACCCGCCCCAACTGCCGCCACCAAGCAAGAGTCCAGCCATTCCAGCCACAAGACCGAAGAGCCCACCCCCAGGCCTCAATCGGCCCGTTTCGAAGACAAGTTGCGGACCATGCCGCATCAGTATAAGGTCACGCAACCCCATCTGCATCAAAACGGTACCATGCCAAGCATCGCATTCAAGGTGGTTGCCTACATCACGATTGCGGTGCTGCTCATCCTGCTGGTTTACATCATCTATTCAGGCCTGAGCATCGAACCCGCCATGTGATGACGCCTGTCACGGCCAGGACTAACAATTGACGCATCAGAGTGCGTCTTTTTTTTGCCCAGGAACAATTAACCCCACGCTAAGGCGCGAAGGCGCGAAGTATTTTATAACCAACCCTGCGGGCTAATGCTAATTACACGAAATAAACGTTATTGGGCGAATGGGCACGCGAGGTGGCAATCGTCTCTTGGTGTCATTGAATGGAGGCATCGATTGATTTGGCTATACATGAAAAAAGTTGACAGTTGAAGATACACAACTGTCAACTTTTTTAGATAAGGCTAATGGAATGCGGCTGCTAATCAGCGTAATTGGCTATACCGAACTAAAGGTCCGTAGTCTTGAATTACTTCATGAACTTGGCGAAGTCGGTCTTGCGCATGTCGCCGTCGTGCATCAGTGCGCTGTGCATTGCAAAGGCGATGTCGGGGTTCATCATCACGTGGCCCTTCTTGGCGAGCGTGAGGTATTCACGCAGCATGGGGCGGTAAACGGGATGAGCGGCATGCTCAATGATTTCGTGAGCGCTCTGGACGGGATCCTTGCCGCGCAGGTCGGCGATACCCTGGTCGGTGATGATGATGTCGACCGAGTGCGGGTTGTGATCAGGATAGGAAACCATGGGCACGATGGTGCTGATGCAGTCGTCCTTCTTGATCGAAGGGCATAGGAAGATGCTGATGTAGGCATTGCGGGTGAAGTCGCCCGAACCGCCGACACCGTTCATCAGACGGGTGCCGCTGACGTGGGTCGAGTTGATGTGACCATAGATGTCGGCCTCGATGGCAGTGTTCATCGTGATGACACCAAGACGGCGCACAACCTCGGGGTTGTTGCTGATTTCGCTGGGACGCATGAGCACCTTGTTGTGCAGAGCCTCGCCCTTCTCAAAGAACTCGGTCATGGCCTGGCTGGAGAAGGTCATCGAGCAGGTGCTGGCAAACTTACACTTGCCGCTCTCGAGCAACTCGAGCACGCTGTCCTGAATCACCTCGGTGTACATCTCGAACGGGGGGATGTCGTCGCTCTTGTCAAGGGCGTCGAGCACGGCGTTGGCGATATTGCCCACACCGCTCTGCAAGGGCAGGAACTCCTTGGGGATACGGCCCTGCTTGAGCTCATTGACGAGGAATGCACACACGTTGCGACCGATGGCGGCGGTCACCTCGTCAACCGGGGTGAAGGCGCCCTCCTTGCTGATGGGCAGCGAGGTCTTGACAACGCCGAGGACCTTCTTGGGGTCAACATGGGCGGTGGGGGTGCCCACGCGGTCATGAGGCGTGTAGATAGGAATCTCGCGACGATAAGGCGGGTCGTTGGGCGTGTACACGTCATGCATGCCACGGATGGTCTCGGGAATCTGGTCGTTGATCTCGACAATCACCTTGTCGGCCATCTTGAGCCAAGTTGCGGTGTTGCCCATCGAGGTTCCCAGGATGAGTTCACCGTCGTCGGTGATGCTCTGAGCCTCGACGATGGCAACATCCATCTTGCCATAGAAGCCATAGCGGAATTCCTGTGCCAACTCGCTCAGGTGACGGTCGTTATAGTGAATGGCATTGGCGTTGATGGCCTTGCGCATATCGGGGTGCGACTGATAGGGGGTGCGGAAATTCAAGGCGTCGGCACGGGTCAACTCGCCATCGATATGGTCGCTGGTCGAAGCACCGCTGAAAAGGTTGATCTTGAACTCACGTCCTGCCTCATGCTCGCGCTTGGCGCGCTCGGCGATGGCCACGGGCACTACCTGAGGACAACCGGGCGAAGTAAAGCCCGAAACACCCACTGTGAAGCCATTTTGTACAAATTCGGCGGCTTCCTCGGCCGAAATAATCGGATAAATCATTTTATTAGTTTTAAGTTCTAGGTTATATCAAACAACTTTAACAACAATCTATTGAGTTGTTCGTGATGTTATCTGTTGTTCCTGTTGTTTGATTATTATTGTTATTGTTTGAGTCTTGCTTTGATGGCTGCGGTAGCCTCCTCATGGCCAGGTTTCTCCAACAGGGCGAACATGTTCTTCTTGTAGGCCTCGACACCGGGCTGGTCAAACGGGTTAACACCCAGGATGTAACCACTCACGCCGCACGCCTTCTCAAAGAAGTAGATCAGCTGGCCAAGGTAGCGCTCGGTCACGGCGGGAATGGTGATGAGCAAGTTGGGGACACCGCCGTCGATGTGTGCCAGGCGAGTACCCAGCTCGGCCATCTTGTTGACGTAATCCACGTTCTTGCCGGCGATGTAGTTGAGTCCGTCCAGGTCGACATCATCGTTGGGGATGATGACCTCGTGCTGCTGGTCACCCACGCTGAGCACCGTCTCGAAGATGGTGCGCTCACCGTCCTGAATCCACTGGCCCATGCTGTGCAAGTCGGTGGTGAAATCCACACTGGCGGGGAAAATGCCCTTGTGGTCCTTACCCTCGCTCTCGCCGTAGAGCTGCTTCCACCACTCGGCCAGGAAGTGCAGGCGCGGGGTGAAGTTGGCCAGGATCTCTATCTTCTTACCCTGCTGGTAAAGGGCGTTGCGTGCAATGGCATAGTCGAGTACCTGCTCGTCGCCGCCCTGCTCCATCTCGACAGCACCCTTGATCAGGGCACGGATGTCGAATCCTGCCACTGCGATGGGCAACAGACCGACGGGAGTAAGCACCGAGAAACGGCCGCCCACGTCATCGGGGATGACAAAGGTGGCATAGCCCTCCTCGATAGCGAGGCGACGCAAAGCACCGCGACGGGCGTCGGTGATGGCGACGATGTTACGGCTGGCAAACTCCTTGCCCTCCTGCTGCTCGAGCATCTCCTTGAAGAGGCGGAAAGCAATGGCAGGCTCGGTCGTGGTTCCTGACTTGGAAATGACGATGATGCCGAACTTGTGACCACGCACCAGATCCATCATGTCGTACAGGTAATCCTCGCCGATGTTGCTGCCGGCAAACAGAACCTTGGGACCGCCATCGGTCCTGTAAGCGGCGAAGTGGTTGCTCAGGGCCTCGATAACGGCCTTACCACCAAGGTAGCTGCCGCCGATGCCGATGCTGATGACGTACTCGCACTCGCTGAGCAATTGGGCAGCGCTCTCTTCGATCGCCTGAAACTGCTGCTCGTCGATGCTGCTGGGCAGGTGGAGCCAGCCCAGGAAATCGTTGCCGGCACCGCTGCCGCTTTCAAGGGTCTGCTTTGCGGCCAGGGCAGCGTCACGTAATGCCTGTGTTTCCAGCCCCTGAAGGGCGAATTTGCTGATTACTTGAATTGAATCGTTCATGACTGTGAATGATATTTAGTTACTGATGTTTCTTGTTGTGGGGGCCGTGGCTGAGCCACGGCACGGGGGACCGGGAGGGCCGAACCAGATGAACTGGGGAACCGAGGGACCGAGCCAGGGGGACTGGGGGACCAGTGGGGCCGAGGACCGGCGGTTTCTTGACTAAGGGCTAGATCTCCTTGGTGAAGGCGCGGCGGCGCTTGTGCTGCTCGGTCTCAAAGTATTCCCATTGCTTGAGCACCTTGGAGTTGAGTTCCAGCTCGCGGTTGCTCTCGGCCACCTTGTAGCCGTACTCGTTGAAGCAGGGAATCAAGTCGGTGAACAGCAAGGAGTTGACACCCTTGTTCTGGAACTCGGGCTTGACGGCGATGAGCATCAGGTCCACCACGTCGTTGTGCTTGAAGGCCTTCAACAGAGGCATCCAACCAAAGGGTAACAGGCGGCCACGGTTCTTGATGAGTGCCCGCGCCATCGAGGGGATGGAGATGCCCACGGCGATGAGTTCGCGCGTGTCCTTCTCGACGGCCATGGCCAGGTCGTTGAGGGGCAAGAAAGGCAGATACATCTTGATGTAGTGCTTGATCTGCTTGTCGGACAAGGGCGAATAACCGAATATCTCGTCATAGGCCACATTGATCAACTTGAAGATGGCATCGCCATAGTCTGCCACGAGTTTCTTGCGGCTGGTGTACTTGATGGTCTCCAGGTTGTAGCGCTTGGAGACCAGGTCGGAGATGCGTTGCATCTTCTCGGGGATATCCTTGGGGATGGTGATGAGCATTTCCAGCCAGTCGGCGTCTTTTACAAAGCCCAGGCGCTCCATGTGCTTGGGATAATAGGGGTAGTTGTAGATGCCGCCGCTGGTACCCACACGGTCGAAGCCCTCGATGAGCATGCCCTCGGGGTCCATATCGGTGAAACTCAACGGACCGGTGAGATGCTCCATGCCCTTAGCCTTACCCCAGCGCGTCACGGCGTCGATGAGGGCGTCAACGACCTCGGCGTCATCGATGAAGTCGATGTAGCTGAAGCGGGCCTCTTTCTTGCCCGAACGCTCGTTGCACACGTGGTTGATGATACCGGCGACACGTCCCACGATTTTGCCGTCACGGTAAGCCAGATAGTAAACCGCCTCACAGAAATCGAAAGCCGGGTTCTTGTCGGGCCTGAGGGTGTTGATTTCGTCGTTCACCAATGGGGGGACGAAGTACTCGCTGTCGCGGTACAGCGTGTCGATGGGGAAATGGACAAACTTGAGCAGGTTGCTCTTGGTGGGTTGGATTTCTCTGATTTCAACCATATTATTTTGTTTTTTAGTTCGCGGTGGGACGGATATGACGGAAATGACGGATTGTTGATGGCTGAATACTCATCTTCATCCTGCGAAGGCGACATTGTTGAGCCACCACAGCAGGGCGAGCAAACCTGCCAGGATGAGATCCAGCTTAATGAAGAACCAAAAATAGTATCGTTTCTCGGGAGTCATTTCTATCAGTTGGCGTTCTTGGCCTTGTCGTGAACCAAGTCGTAGGAGATGGAACCGTTAGCCGTCTTGATGAGCACGGTGTTGTCGCCGCTGAAGCTGATGCCTGATGCAGCGCCGTTCTTGCCGGCATAGACGGTGAAGTACTTGCGGGTGTTCTTGTTGAAGCCCACTACCGAGCCCTTGGTGTCCAAGAATACCAGGTAACGGTCATTCTCGAGCTTGTCCTTGATCTCCTTCATGTTGATGATGGGCTTGTCGTACTGGGTGGGCTTCATCTTCACTTCCTCGCCCTCCTTGAGCTTGCCCAAGTTCTCGGCATTGTCGTGGTCCCACTTGGCGTCGGCATTCTCCTCGCCCGCCAGTGCTTTTTCCTCTTCTTCCTTGGCCTTGGCCTCTTCCTCAGCATCTATCTCGTCCTGCGTGGCAACGCGGATGGCACCGATGTTGGCAGCCTCCTGGCGCAGGAAAGCGCGCTCGCTGCTGTTGGTGCTCTCGAGAGGTCCTCGGCAATAGACATATTGGCGTCCGTCGGTGCGGGAACGAATCTGTCCGTCGTAGGTCAAGGTGGTGAGTTTCTTGTTGTCGATGTCATACAGGCACAGTGTCACGCGGCCATTGTTGCCCTCGCCGGCACCCTTCAGGTGGTTGAGGAAGGCGAAGTAGAGGCACTGCTTTCCATCGACGGTCACGCCGCGCGGCACGTACATGGCATCGGCGATGAGCGAACTGTTGTCCATGATGATGGAACGGCCGTCGAAGTACTTGGTCTGACCAATCTCGGTCTTCCACTGCGCACCGTCACGGGTGAGGTTATAGAGCTTGATGAAGGGACGGTCGGTGTCGTCCTTGTAGGTCACGCCGACAATGCGCTCGGGGGTGTCGGGGTCGGTGCTACCAAAGCGCACTGCACATCCAGTGTAGGCCTTGTCCTCGGTCAAGTTGTTGCGGCTGAGCTCGGCCGTGAGCACCGCCATCGGGTCTTGACTACCGTCGGCAATGATTGCAGCACTGTCGGCCCGCGCCTCGAGACGGTCGTTCTCCTGACTGTTGCAATGGCGCAGGAGGCTCAGCAGCGCAATGGCAAGGATAGCCAACACGGCGCCGATAATCAAGTTGCGGTTGAAGTTGGAGCGTCCGCCGCCATCATCCTCGTCGTCATCATCGTCATCGTTACGGGGAGGTTCGGGCTGCTGCCAGGCATTGGCCTGACGCTGGGCGGCACGTTTCTGCTCGTTGTAGGTGGTTTCAGGACGTTGAGCCATTGTTGGAGCGGGGGCCACCGGCTCGCGGCTGGCCACTTTCACCGCATTGTCAACAGCCTTGCCGCAATGTGGGCAAAAGACCGACGTTGAGGGCATCGGCTGATGACAGTAGCTGCAAGTCACTTCGTTACTCATGCGGTATCCGCAACGGTTACAAAAAACTGAACCCTCGGGCACCTCGTGTCCGCAATGTTGGCATCTCATCTTCGTAGTTTATTTATTGCTTGGATTAAACTTCGTCATGTTTCAATCAACTTGTCGTGACCTGCCGAAATACAATTCATCGAGCCTACGCAAGTTTTCAAACTGCAAAATTACGCAATAATCTTTGATTATTGTCCTTTTTCAAGAAAAACTTTACCGTACCCCTGATAAGAAAAGTGGAGGCGCAAAATCTTGCGCCTCCACAATTGAGTCTGTTATCTCTAACAGTTAAATGCTAATAGCTTACTTCACAACCTTAACAGCGCTGGTGGTGCCGTCGGTGTAGGTGGTAACCACGATGGTCATACCCTCGGCCTGCTGCATCTCCTGGCCAGCCATGTTGAAGTAGCGAACGCCGGCAACGGTCTTGCCACTCATGAGCTCATCGAGAGCGGTAGCTACAGTGAACTCATAAGCTACATCCTCGCTCCTGTTCTCACCGATGAAGGCGTAAGCCTCGACGCGAACCTTCTCACCGTTGTTCTCGAACCAGATCTCACCCTCGGTGTCCCCGTACAGGGTCCAGTCGGTCCTCAGAACCCACTCCTCGGCAACGGGATCCCAAACCAGGACGCGGTACATGATTTCGCTGCCCTCGGTGGTCGGGGTGATGTCAACACCGTAACCGGTAACACCGTCGATGGTGTAGCCATTGAAGACGGGAGCGCCTACAGTAACGGGCTCAACGGGAGTTGTGCCAGCCTCATAGGTGAAGGTGCACTTGTTCAGAGCGTTAAAGGTGCCTTCATCCCATGAACCATAGTGATCATAGCCAACATAAGCGGTATTCTCTTCCATCTCTTCACCGAGGAAGTAGGTGGTACCCCAAGAACCAGAACCGTCCCAGAAGCACTCGACGAGCAGGTTGCCACCATTGTACTCAAAAGGCTCATCCAGAGTGAAAGTCAGGTAAAGGCCACCATACTCAGGCTCTACAGAGGCAACTACAGTAGCGCCGCCAATCATAGGATCCTCATCGGCAAAGGCGGTCTGCTCAACCTCCTTGAGAGCGAGCAGAATCTCACCACCCTGGAAAGCGATGGAATAATTTGAATATTCATCGCCCCAAGTGGCAGCGGTGTAGAACGTCAACCCGGTGATCTTGCCACCAGCCATCTCGGTCAGCATATCAGCGGGATAAATCTGCTGAGCCATACCTTCGGTGTCATACCAGTAGCCATAAACGGGAATGGCACCCCAAGCATCCTCACCAACCACACCGTTATCACAAACGGTCAACTCATTGGCCTGTGAGGCAAATGCCATCATGGCCACAGCAACTAAAGTAAAGAATTTCTTCATAATGAAACTTGTTTTTAAAAAGTGTTTATAAAGTGAATAATAACTGTCAAGTTCAATAAATTCAGATTGAAGTACGAAATTACTCAAAAAATGTGGAGTGGAATATTTATTGCGTATTAATTTAAAATATTTTAACAATTATTCCATAGGCAGTAACAATTCAGCCAATCAACCTCACGCAAAACCGCCAAGTCGCTAAGTCTTTCAACATAAATATCTTAGCGACTTGACGACATTGTCTATACTCTATTGACTGGCGTTCTCGCAGAAAAGACTTACAGTCGGTGTAGTGCCGCGGCGGTCTTTGCGGCTAAGCGGGCGTTGTTGAGCACCAGCTGGATGTTGCTGGCGAGGCTGTCGCCACCAGTGAGATCCTTAACCTTGGCCAACAGGAAAGGCGTCGTTTCCTTGCCCCGGATGCCCAGTCGATTGGCCTCGCCGATGGCCTCGTCAATGGCCTTGTTGATGACATCGGCAGGCATGGAATACTCCTCGGGGATGGGATTGGTGACAAGCATGCCGCCTTGCAAGCCCATGTCTAGTTTTGCACGGAAGGCATCGGCGAGTTCCTCGGGAGTGTCGATGCGGTAGTCCACCTTGAAGCCGCTGTGACGGGTGTAGAAGGCAGGCAACTCCTCGGTACCGTAGCCGATGACAGGCACGCCCTTGGTCTCGAGGTACTCCAGCGTGAGGCCCAAGTCGAGAATCGACTTTGCACCGGCACAGATGACCATGACGGGTGTCATCGCCAGTTCCTCGAGGTCGGCGCTGATGTCCATCGTGGTTTCGGCTCCGCGGTGGACGCCACCGATGCCGCCGGTAGCAAACACCTTGATGCCAGCCATAGCGGCGATGATCATCGTGGTAGTCACTGTGGTGGCACCGTCCTGGCCACGGGCGATGAGCACGGGCAGGTCACGGCGCGACGCCTTGGTCACCGCCTGGCCTTTGCGGCCCAAATACTCGATTTCGTCGGGTGTGCAGCCCGCCTTGAGTTTGCCGCCGATGATGGCGATGGTGGCGGGCACGGCCCCGTTGTCACGGATGGTCTGTTCCACACGCAGTGCCGTCTCGACATTCTGGGGATAGGGCATGCCGTGGGAGATGATGGTGGACTCGAGGGCAACTACGGGACGGCCCTCGTCAAGTGCCTGTTGCACTTCGGGTGAGATGGATAGATAGTTGTTCATATTATTGATCGTTTTATTAAAGGCTAGAGGGGCTAGATGCTCTAGAGAAACTAGAGAAACTAGAGGTGCTAGATATAATTGTTGATGTCGGGATTGACGGTCTGGGTCGAGAGCAAGGTGGCATGGGCGGCCTTGAGGCCGATACGGGCACAGTCGGGGAAGGGCTCCCGGCACATCTGGGCATGGGCCACACCTGCGATGAAGGCATCGCCCGCCCCGGTGGTGTTGATGACACGGGTGGGAATGGCTTTGAGGTGCTCGTGGCGCACACCGTCACTGCAATAAACGCCCTCGCTGCCTAAGGTGATATAGACTTGGGCAATGCCCATTGCCGTGAGGCGGTCGGCAGCCGCTCTAACAGTGTCACAGCCAGTGACGGCCAACGCCTCTATCTGGTTGAGTTTCACGCTATGCAAGCGTTTTGCCTGGCTCTGCTGCAATGCCTTGATGACACGGGGCGCCTTGGCCGTGCTCACGGTATCGACCATGAGCGGAGCAGTGCAGTGATCGATGAGGAATTGCAGGGCATCGGTAGAAATATTGGTATCGGCAATCACACATTCCGAGTTATTGATGTCGGAGATGCGGGCCGCCAGAAACTCGGGATTGATGTGCGAAATGATATCGGTGTCGGCTACAGCGGCAATCATGTCGCCCGTCAGGTCGTTGACACACAAGTACAGGCCATTGCGCATGCCCTCGCAGCGTTCACTCATACCGAGGTCCAAGCCGACAGCCTGGCACTCGCGCCAGCACATCTCGCCGAAGGTCTCGCCACCGAATGCACTCACAAACTTCACATGGTGGCCCATGAGCCGCAGATTGTGGGCGATGTTACGCGCCACTCCGCCACAGCCCAGAGTCACCTGGCCCGGCACCGAGTCGGCAGGGACGAACGGCGCCGTCAATGCCGCCGAAATGTCCATGTTCACACCACCAATAACAGTTACATATCCATTCATCATTTTTTCCAGGTATTATTTTCCAAGTAAGAACAAAAGCGGTTGGTCCAGGCGTTTGGCCCAACAGGTCTCGTTGTGGCCGTCGCCATCAAACACAAGGCTCCTGTAGTGCAGCTTGTCCCAGCCTTTAGCGACAACGACACTGTCGAGCAATTCCTGATAGGGGCCGTAGTCGGCATCAAAGTCCTCGGTGCCGTGGTCCATGTAGATGAGGCTGCCGTTCGCCTCGGGCAGATGTTGCCCCACATAGTCCCGAAAGCCTGTAGCCCACTGTTCGCCTTTAAATCCATCAGGCAAATGCGCCATCGACAAGTGAGACGAGAGGCAAGCCACCCCGCCGAACACCTGCGGGTATTCACACAGGGCATAGAGCGAAATCAGACCGCCCATGCTGGAGCCCATCATGAAGGTGTGCTCACGGGCAGCCAACGGCTTGTAGCGGTCATCGATAAAGGGCTTCAACTCCTTGACGATGAACTGCAGATAAGCGTCGCCCGAGAGTTTATCGATTTTAGCCTTCTTGCGGTCGGCTTCGGCCACATGCTGCCAAGTTTTGGCCGGGAAATACTCGGTGAGGCGGTCGTCGGTGTTATAGATGCCCACGACGATACACGGCCTGATGACGCCAGCCCGTATCAGGCTGTCCATCACCTCATCGACATGCCACTCCTGGCGGTTCCACGTCGTGGTGGCATCGAACAGCATGTTGCCGTCGTGCATGTAGAGCACATCGCACGAGTCACCCGTCTGATAGCCCTCGGGCAGCCAGACGACCACATCCCTGGACGGGACAAACTGCGACTCGAACTGCGGGAAGCGCTCCAATGTCCCGTGACTTGCCGTGGGAGTCGTATTGCGAGGCGGCCTCATACACCAGGCCAATGCGACCACCAGCAGGAACAAAAGTGTTCCCAACTGCCATAACCTTATCTTGGTTTTACGTCCTAAAGCCATAATTCTTGGATATTTCTCATCTGCAAAGATAAAACAAATCAATCATAACGGCACATTTTTTATTTTTTATGATGAAATGCGGTGACTTTAAGGCGAAGTTTTATATCTTTGCAGGTTAGAACGAAATGAACCATAAAACTAAAACGATATGATGACCGATAATGATAAAGTGCTGGATGCCGATGTCAAGCCATTATACATTGTAACCGGCTCCACCGACAGCATGGGCAGTGTGATTACCCGCAAACTCGCCGAGCAGGGCAAAGCCGTGCTGCTGGCGAGCCGCGACATCCAAAAGGCCGAGAACTTTGCCACCCAACTGCGCAAAGTGACTCGCAACAAGGACATCTCCTGCCTGCAACTGGACCTGAACTCCTTTGAACTGGTCAACGACTTTGTGGCACTCCTGCGTGCGTTGAAGCGCCCCATCGCGGCCCTTATCAACAATGCCGGCCTGCTGCCCCGCCGCAGCGAGATATCGCCCAACGGCTTTGAACACGCAGTGCAGGTGAACTACCTGAGCACCGTGCTGTTGTCGATGCAGGTCTATCCGCTGATTGAGGAGGGCGGCAGCATCATCCTGTCGACCAGCGTGTCGCGCCGCTTTGTTACTCTCCCGTATGAGTTCCCCGCCGTGTCCCATTTCACGCCGCTGGGAGCCTATGCCCAAAGCAAGCTGGCGCTGACCTTGTTCTCCATCTACATGTCCAGCACCATGAAGACGCGCCGTGTTGCCGTGAACTGCGTGAATCCCGGCTTGCTGAAGAGCGGAGCCATCGCCATGTCGCGCTGGATGGATCGCGTTCCCGACTACCTGAGCCGCAACATCCCCAGCCCCGAGGCAGGCGTCGTGCCCACCATGCGTGCGCTGGAGAGCAACGAGACCGGTTACTTGTTCTCGGGCACCGACAGAAAGGTGAAGACCTCCACCATGCTCAGGAACCGCGAGATGTTCATCCGCTTGTGCAACGACACGATGCGCATCCTCAAAGAGCACATCGACAAATGAGGTATCAACTCTGCAAGCCCTCAAGAAAAAAACAAAAACAGGAATGAAGGTTTTGAGTGAAAACGACCGCCTGCCGTCGTGCAGCACTGTCGCCACAATCGGCATGTTTGACGGTGTTCACCGCGGACACGCCACACTGGTCGACTTCCTGAACCGACGAGCAACCGATGCTGGCAAGCAATCGCTGGTCATCACTTTCCTGAGCCACCCACGTCAGGTGCTCCACCCCGACGATCCCTTCAAGCTCATCATGCCGCTGAACAAGCGTCTGGAACAGATCGAGGCCCTGGGTCCCGACCTGTTGCTGACGTTGGAGTTCACCCCCGAACTGGCCCAACTCGACTCGTCGCAGTTCATCGAGCTGCTGCACGACCGATATGGCGTTGACCAACTGGTGACGGGCTATAACCACCGCTTCGGGCACAACAAGGGCGAGACCTTTGAGGACTACTGCCGCCACGGCCAGCGGTTGGGCGTCAAGGTCATCAAGGCTCCCGAGTATCTGGGACAATATGCCCCGGTTAGTTCCACCATCATACGCGGCCAGATTGCCGCCGGCAGGGTTGTGGATGCGATGCATTGCATGGGTCGTCCCTATTCCCTCACCGGCAAGGTGGTTCACGGCTTCCATAACGGCAGAGGGCTGGGTTTCCCCACCGCTAACGTGGGTGAACTCGATCCCAATCTGCTGTTGCCACACAACGGCGCGTATGCCGTGCTGGCGCATGTCGCCGGCCAGCAGCTGCAAGGCATGACAAACATCGGCCGTCGCCCCACGCTGGACAACGGCCACAAGTTGAGCATCGAGGTCAACCTGTTTGACTTTGACGACGACATCTACGGAGCAGACATCACGCTGGAATTCATCAGTTTCCTGCGCCTCGAGTTCAAGATGTGCGGTCTGGAGGAGCTCAAGCAGCAACTCACCCTTGACCGCGACAATGCCAAGCGCATTCTTCAAGAATATTTAATCAACCAACATTCATAAAAAGAGAATATGGAAATCATCAACCTGTGTGACCAAAATTCGCTGGTGGGACAATTCATGAGCGAAATACGCGACAAAGCGTTGCAGCAAGAGCGCCTGCGCTTCCGTGCCAACATTCAGCGTCTGGGCCAAATCATGGCCTACGAGGTTTCAAAGAAACTGCAGTATCACACTGTGGGTGTCGAGACACCGTTGGGCGTGAAACAATGCAATGTACTGAACGATCAAGTGGTGCTGGCCACCCTGCTGCGTGCCGGTCTGCCCTTCCATGAGGGCTTCCTGAGCTACTTTGACGGAGCAGAGAACGCCTTTGTATCGGCCTACAGAAAGTACTTCCCCAAGACCGACGACTTTGTCGTTCACATCGAGTATATCGCCAGTCCTCGCCTTGACGACAAGACGCTGGTCATCGTCGATCCGATGCTTGCCACCGGCTCATCGATGGAACTCGCCTATCAGGCCCTGGTGACCAAAGGTCATCCCGCCCACATCCATGTGGCCAGCGTTGTAGCCACACCCAAGGCCATTGAGGTCGTTCGCAAGCACTTGCCCGAGGACAAGACGACATTGTGGACGTGTGACATCGACACCGAACTCAACGAGCACAGTTACATCGTGCCCGGCCTGGGCGACTGCGGCGACCTGCTCTACGGAGAGAAAGAGTAAACTAGATATCCTAGATAATCTAGATGTTCTAGAGAATCTAGAGAATCTAGATAGTCTAGAGAATCTGGCATGACAAATAAAATCGAAAAACTATGGTACGCAAATATGATTATCTTGTTATCGGCTCGGGTGTAGCCGGTATGAGTTTTGCCTTGAAGGTGGCAAAGACAGGCACTGTGGCCCTCGTGTGCAAATCCAAGATGGAGGAGGCCAACACCGACCTCGCCCAGGGCGGCGTCGCCACGGTGACCAACCTCGAGGTGGACAACTTCGACAAGCACATCCACGACACGATGGTGGCCGGTGACTGGCTCAGCGACCCTGAGGCCGTGAAGAAAGTCGTTACCGAGGCACCCGCCCAGATCCAGGAGCTGCTGGGCTGGGGCGTTGACTTCGACAAGAACGAGAAGGGTGAGTTTGACCTTCACCGCGAGGGCGGTCACAGCGAATTCCGCATCCTTCACCATGCCGATAACACAGGTCACGAAATCCAAGTGTCGTTGATCGAGACCGTCAAGAACAATCCCAACATCGACGTGTTTGAAGACCATTTTGCCGTTGAAATCCTGACGCAGCACCACTTGGGAAAAATCGTGACGCGGCGCACGCCCGGCATCGAATGCTATGGAGCCTACGTCCTGAACCAGGAGACCGGCGAGGTGGATACCTTCCTGTCGCGCGTGACGTTGATGGCGACAGGCGGCGTAGGCTGTGTTTACCATACCACGACCAACCCGCTGGTGGCTACCGGTGACGGCATCGCCATGGTCTATCGTGCCAAGGGTACGGTGCAGGACATGGAGTTCGTGCAGTTCCACCCCACCGCACTCTATCATCCCGGCGACCGTCCCGCCTTCCTCATCACCGAGGCGATGCGCGGCTACGGCGGCGTGTTACGCAACCTGGGCGGCGAGGAATTCATGCAGAAGTATGACCCGCGCCTGTCGCTGGCCCCGCGCGACGTGGTGGCCCGCGCCATCGACAACGAGATGAAGCAGCGCGGCGAGGACCACGTCTTCCTGGACGTGACGCACAAGGACCCCGAAGAGACCAAGCACCACTTCCCCAACATCTACAAGCACTGTCTGGACCTGGGCATCGACATCACCAAGGAGTATATCCCCGTGGTACCTGCTGCTCATTACATGTGCGGTGGCATCAAGGTTGACCTGAACGCCTGCTCAAGCATCAAGCGTCTGTATGCCGTGGGCGAGTGCTCCTGCACAGGTCTGCACGGCGGCAACCGCTTGGCCAGCAACTCGCTGATCGAGGCTGTCGTGTATGCCGACGCTGCCGCCAAGCATGCCATTGAGCATCGCAACGAGTTCAGCTGGCGCGAGGACATCCCCGACTGGGACGACGCCGGCACGACGCACCCCGAGGAGATGGTGCTCATCAGCCAGAGCGAGAAAGAGGTGGGCGAAATCATGGCCACCTACGTGGGCATCGTGCGCAGCAACCTGCGTCTGGACAGGGCTTGGAACCGTCTCGACATCCTGTACGAGGAGACGGAGAAACTGTTCAAGACCAGCAACGTGTCGCGCCGCATCTGCGAGCTGCGCAATATCATCAACGTGGCTTACCTTATCACCCGTCAGGCCAAGGACCGCAAGGAATCCCGCGGCTTGCACTACACCATCGACTATCCCCCTCAACCCAAGAGCGAGGACGACCTGAAATTGTGAGGTCACAAAGATTTCAATAAGAGGCTGTGTCATAATTCATCTACTAGAACTATAACCGCCCTGCGGGCGGGAAATTAAGCAAATTATGTATTAAATTCCCGAACAATAGCACGGTTATATTAAAAGGTAGCAATTATGACACAGCCTCTTTTTAAATATCCTAATCATGCAATGTTTATGATGGGCAAACGTAAAGTTCTTTTCGTTCTTATAGCTCTGTTGATTTTAAGCCTTTTTTCATGGGTATCATGTGACAAATATGATGAACCCTTTGCAACAACACGTGATGAGTATGATGTATACTATTATGTAGAATATGCAACAACTCATACTTTGCACAACATTGCTCATGTTGAATATACAACGCCAGATGGCATTGAAAGTTATTATCTGTCTGAAAATGAGGCTTATGTGCTTATTGATAAAGTTCCAAAAGGCTCAAAATTAAGTATTTCTACTTATCTTGATGTGAATGAAGCATTACGCGATACAAAAGCTAGAATCGGTATAGAAGTCAAAAGAGGCGATGAAGATGATTATCACGAGGTAGCCTATATGGAAGGTGAGTGTCCATTAGCTTCTAAACCGCTAGAATTGAGCTATGTTTTACCTTAGTTAACGTACAGATGCAAACGGGATATTAGTTATTCATGCCATTTATTGTTATCATCTCATTTTCAAAGAGATTGACTCATATTTCTAGCGGCATGATTCTTGCTTGTGAACCATTAGAAGGAGGACACAATCATGTTAGAGGATTTATTTAACGGATTAGGCTTAGGAGTATTATTCCTGATTGCTCTGGTACTTGTGGTGATCACAATTGGATTCAAAGTGTTGCTTTGGGTGGGCGGAATTATAATAGCATGTGTGCTTGGTTATGCCATCATCAAAGCTATTTGGTTCTGGACTTGTCGTTTAATGGCATATATCCTACCTAAGGGGTCTAGAACTCAAGTCTGGTTTGACAGACAGAATATGAAATACTAACATTGTACCCGCTGAAAGCACATACATAGCGAAAACCATTAATTGATAGAGCCACGGAAAACTCATCTTGACAAGTGACCAAAACTTGTTTTTAGGGGATTTCTTCGTATTCGGCGTCGGTGATTTGCTCTTCGATGATGGTGCGGGTTTCACCGCCTGGCGAGGTTTCCTCGATGATGGTGCCGGAGACTTCCTCGAAGTCGGCATACTCGCCCTCGTTGCTGGTGAAGATTTTGCGCTCACCGGTCGCTGTATATTCCTCCTCTTCCTCGTCGCGACGGGGTCGCTCGTGCTGCTGGCGTCCACGGAATGACTCGTTGACACGGCGACGCAGGTTCTGCATGTAGAACCACCCCCGCAACAGGGGGATTCCTATCATCAAGAACAGGACGAACAATATGAATATCAGAAAACTCATTTATTTTTCTCTTTTAATGATCGACAGCAGCACGTATAGTGCTATGGCGGCGGCAAGGCCGGGCAGGCCCAGCAATACGACAAATACCACCGTAGCCACTATCTGCAAATATTGTGCCCAATTCTGCTTGAGCGACGAGAGGTTGTGCATCTTCAATGAGAACATGCGCAATGGAGATACCATGAGCAGTGACATCACCACGATGAGCAGCAGCACGATCCAGACGGGGCAATCATAATGGTGGTAATACCAGTCGGTGAAGCCGATCCAGAAGATGGCATTGGCCGGGATGGGCAGGCCGGTGAAGGTGGTGGCTTGGTTGGTGTCGACATTGAAACGGGCCAGACGCAGGGCGCCGAACACGGGCAGCAGCAAGGCAAACAAGGCCCATGGACCATCATTGGGCATCATGCTATACAAGATCAGTGCCGGCGCAAGTCCAAAGCTCACCAGGTCGGCCAGCGAATCCAGTTCCTTGCCGATGGCGCTGACGGCATGCAGCCAGCGCGCCACCAGACCATCAAGAAAATCGGCGACAGCCGATAGGGCGATAAACCCAAAAGCCACGATGTAGGGAGCTACCAAACATCCGTTTGACAGCGCCGCGATGCACGCCATGCAGCCGAAAAACAGGTTGAGCGAGGTGATGGCGTTGGGTATGTTGTTGCGTATTGCGTTCATTGGTTCAATATCACTAATCTTTAATCACTAATCACTAATCTTTTTTAAGACGTGCCACGAGGGTCTCGCCGCCCCAGGTGCGCTCACCCAGTTTTACCATGATTTGAGTATCCAATGGCAGGAAGATGTCCACCCTGGAGCCGAACTTGATGAAGCCGATGAAGTCGTTGACATCGACCGTCTCGCCCTGCTCGACGTAGGTCACGATGCGACGTGCCACTGCACCGGCGATTTGGCGGACAAGGATTTCCTCGCCTGTTGCCGTGCGGATGACGATTGACGAACGCTCGTTGTCGCTGCTTGACTTGGGCAGGTTGGCGGCCAAGAAACGTCCCGAATGATGCTTGTAGTAGGTCACCTCACCCTTGACGGGCACCCAGTTAGCATGGACATTGAAGACCGTCATGAACACCGAGAGCTGGATGCAGTCGCGATGCAAATACTCGTCCTCATAGACCTCCTCGAGGGCTACCACCGTGCCATCGACACTCGAGACGACAGCAGTGCCGTCGCTGTTGTCACCCTTGAAATGACGCCTGGGCAGCCTGAAGAAGTTGAGCACCAACAGGAACAATATAGCCATCAGTCCAATCAGCACCCAAGCCACCGGCTTGTAGTCGAAGAACCAATAGGCCAGCGTTCCGCTTGCCACCATAATCAGGAACAGGACAAGCAATATATTCTCACCCTCGTGATGGATTTTAACTTTCATCTTGCGGTTAACTATTGTTTAACTTGCAAAGATACTGATTATTTCTTGACTTTTTTCACAAATAGCGCATTTTTCTTGGATAACCGAAGGGCAAGCGGCCAAAACTTGTCGTTTTTTGTCCAAAAACTGTAGCGATTGAGGCACATTACACAACATTACACCTTCATGCCCCACGCTAAGGCGCTAAGGCGCTAAGATTTTTTTAATGGCAGACGTGGTAGGTTATTATGGTCGGCGGAATGAACGGATTGATCGGATTGGTTGGATAAGAGAAAATTGCAACCTTGCCGAAAAAAGAGGTGTGTGGGAAATGGGTATACCTTTGCGATGTCATCGGGAAACAGGTCCCGTAATCAGGCATTTTTTATTCACCCAAAGCAACGATAAGGACATGAAGAGAAAGAAACAAAAAAAGACAACCGACTTGCTTGAAAAGACCAAAAAACATCTGCACAAGATGTACCTGGAACTGAAGAAGTATCTCGAAGAAACCAGTCGCGAAAGCCCCATGGCTCCCCCCATCTGGAAGCATAAGCAAAAAATTATCAATCAATTCTAAAACAAAACGACAATGAACACTCCAATTACCGTTTACAACGTGATCATCCTCGACAAGAGCGGCTCGATGAGCAGCATCGCTCGCCAGGCCATCGATGGCGTCAACGAGACCATCGGCTCGATCAAGAGTGCCCAGGAAAAGAACCCCGACCAGAAACACATCGTGACGCTCGTCGCCTTTTGCGGCTGCGAGATGAAGACCATCTATGACAACGTCCCCGTAGCCGAAGCGTCACCCCTCACCGACAAGGACTATCGTCCGTGCTGCATGACGCCGCTGTATGACGCTGTGGGCAGCACCATCACCCGTGTACACGCGCTCAAGGGCAATGACGATAACTCGCTGGCGCTGGTGACTGTCATCACCGACGGCTATGAGAACGCGTCCCGCGAGTTCAGCCTCACCGCCCTCAAGTCGCTCATCGACAGTTACAAGGATCAGGGCTGGCAGTTCACCTACATCGGCGCCGACCACGACGTGGAGCAGGTGGCCTTCTCACTGCACATCGACCACAGCCTGCAGTTTGACAAGAGCGAGGAGGGTACACAAAGGATGTTTGCAAAGCATCGCATGGCAAGCAACAGCTGGATGGAGAGCGTGTGCGATGTCATGGCTGACAAATGCGTATCCTCCGAAGAGCGCAAAAGACGAATCAAAAGAATCAACAAAAAGAATTTCTTCGGTTAACACACATCGTGTGACAAGGACTGCTAACTAGACTGACAAGTGGCAGTCCTTGTTCTCGTTGGCACAGTTTTTGCTGTTTTTAGTATTATTACTATAAACCCTCCTCACCATGACAGCAATTATTACTCAAGACCTGAAATACGGTATTATCTACGTCATCGGTAATCCCAAACAGACCTACAACCTGCGCTGGTTTGCCATAATGATCGAGCCCATGATTCGCCCGCTCTCGCTGGAATGGGTCGAAACCATGGATGTTGACCACACACTCATCGTTGCCCGCCGATTCAACGTGGGCAACCTGGGCAAGTATGCCACCGTTCAACTGCACCTGAACAAGTACGGGCGCAGCGACAGTTACTCATTGCTGGCAGCAGTCCATGCCTTCAGCGACTGTCTCCAGGATGTCATGGATGACAGCGAGGGTGATGTCATCATCAAAGAGGAAGATTACAGCGACCGCAACGCGCAGCCCGAGGGCAAATGGGGACAATCAGAGTCCTCGGTACCATTCGGCGATGTCTTGCATGAGATCGAACTGCCTGATGTCGACATGCCACAAGACCATACCCGTGTCGAACTCCGTGCCCACAAGCCCAGGAAACTCAATAGAAGACATGACTTGCCGAGCCGCACCTCAGAAACCGATTTTACCGGTGATGAGAAGCCGTCCCTGGGCAAGCGTCTCAAGAAACTGGGCAGGAAACTCCGCAAGAAAGCCCAGGAAGAAGAGGAGAATATCATCCTCAGAGAAGAGACGAATTTTCAACTCTCTCGCGAGGCGGAAGAAGAACGCCGTCGCAGGGAGGAGGAAAAGCTCCGTCGCAGGGAGGAGGAGCGCCTTCACAGGGAGGAAGACTTCTCGTATGCTGACTACTATGATGAAGGGGGCTGTGTTGAAACATTGCGGGATGTTGTGTCCAGCAATCAGATGCGGTATCGTGCGGAGCCTGAGACGCTTGATATTGAGGCCGAAGAAGTCCGCGAGTTTGAGCGGATTAATTCGGAGTATGAGCAAGACGTGAAGGACCTCAGGGCCCGCATTGTCGCCTTTATCGCCAAGTATCACAAGGACCCGCAGCAAGTGATGACCATGATGCTCGAGGGCAAGGTGCTCATCGGTGGCACACCCGGTCACTTGCTGGTCAACGGCGACATGAAGATCGTGTTGCCCGAGTATGACGAGCTGGAAATCAAGATGCCCGCCATGTGCCGCACGCTCTACATCCTGTTCATGAAACACCGCGTGTTGTCGGGCAGGGGCATTGTCCTCAAGAACATCGATGAATACCGCGACGAAATCATTGAGATCTACAGATTGGTGAAGCCCGGCGCCAATGAACGTAACGTGGAAGAGTCGGTCAATAACCTGTGCGACCCTTTAAGCGACTCACTCAACCAGAAGATTTCCAAAGCTAACCGGTGCGTGCGCAACATCATTACCGACAAAGAGCTGGCCAAGCTATACACTATCACCGGCCCACGAGGCGGAGAGTACAGCATCGGTCTCGCACCCGAGCTCATGACGCTGCCGCGTGCGGTAACAGAGGCATAACGAACTCAAACTGAAGGTATTAAAGCGTTTAGAGGTCGTATCCTGGAAGAAGGACCGACCTCTAATCATTTTATCTTGTGGCGTGTCGTCAGTCCATGAAGCGATACTGGACGAAAGCCTCGATGGCCTCGTAGGTAGCCAAGCCCAGTTGCTGGTATTTCTCGGCCAAGTCGCGATTGCGTTCGATGGAGCGTTGCCAGGGCAACTTGCCGTCGGCGCTGGTGCGGAAAGGCGCATCGTGAATCTGGGAATGGAACTTGAGGATGGCTTCGCGCTTGTCGCCGAATTCCTCGGGGCTCATGGGCACTGCCATCTCCACCTGATCCACATCCCATTGTCCCCACTGTCCGCGATACATCCACACGCGGCAGTCCCGCATGAAGTCCTCGCCCTTGAGATTCTCGAGGGCATGAACCACAGCGATGTGCGCACGCACATGGGTTTCGTGGGGGTCCACCAGGTCGTTGTCAAAGAAAATCTGGTGCGGTTTCAATCGCATGATCAGCTCTTGTATCACTGATACGTCGGCATCGGTGACCCGTCCCTTGCCATGGGGATCGTCGGAATAGAACGGCATCTGCAGGTCGTAGAGGTTACTGCGCTTCACGCCCATCTGCCGACAAGCCATCATGGCCTCGCTCAACATGATGGAGCCCTTGAAATAGCGCAGCTGGTTATCGTCGACACTGGCGCCGCCGCGGTCCAGCAACTTGTCGATGGCCTCCTTGATGAAGTTGAAGGTGGAGCCTTCCTCGAAGCGCTTGGTACAGCGCTCGGCCAGCAAGAGGCTACGCAACAGGTCATCGTCGTTCACAGCCACGTCGGCATCGGTCTGGAAGGCGATGTGCACCTCGTGGCCCTGACGCACCAAGCGATTCACCGTGCCACCCATCGACACGACCACATCGTCGGGGTGCGGGCTGAAGATGAGCACACGTTTGGGATAAGGTGTCGCGCGTTCGGGGCGATAGGTGTCGTCGGCATCGGGTTTGCCTCCAGGCCACCCCGTGATGGTGTGCTGCAGGTCGTTGAATATCTTGATATTGACATTGTAGGCCGAGTTATACAGAGCCACCAGTTCGCTCAGGCCATAATCGTTATAGTCCTTGTTGGTGAGTTTGAGAACCGGTTTGCCCGTCTGCTCACCCAGCCAGACGATGGCGCGCCGGATGAGGTGATTGTTCCACTCGCATGAAGTCACCTTCCAGGGGTAGCTGATGCGAGTCAACCGTGATGCGGCGTCCAAGTCGGCAATGATACGGACGTCGCTGTGGAGCTGCAAGAACGATGCGGGGACCTGGTCGCTCATTTTCCCCTCGATGGTATTGAACAAGGCTGCGGCGCTGTCCTCGTCCCATGCCACGCAGATGATCCTGTCGGCAGCCAGGATGTTGCCGATGCCCAAGGTCAAGGCCGTCTTGGGAGCATTGTCGCTCTGGAAGGCCTCGGCCACGCGGGTTCGCGACTCGTCGCCCAGCAGCATCAAGCGGCACGAACTGTTGCGTGACGAGCCCGGCTCATTATAGGCGATGCTGCCGTCGTTGTTCAGGTCGCACAATACCAGATCCAGTCCTCCGGCATCAATCATCTCGCGCTCGTAGGCTTTGCACATGCTGTGAACGTCCTCGATGTCCTCGAGGCGCGTGAAGGTGTGAATGTGCTGTCGCTCGATGTCAACCTTGGAAAACAGACGCTGGTCAACGAGGTCGTTGAGGTTGAGGCGCCCTTCGTCATAGCCCACGCCAAGTTCGCAGAGGTTGAAGGCCACGACGTCGGCGAAGCTCACCTTGTCGGCAAAATACAACTTCACCAGTTCGTCATAGACCTGCAAGACATACCTGCCGGCCCCGAAGCCGATGACGCAACGTCCCTTGCGCTTAACGCAGGCATTGATGACCTCGGCCACCGCGAGGGCCGCTTCTCGCGCGCCCAGTTCGGCATTGTCCACTATGGTAGTCGGCACCTTCTCGTAGCGCGTGATCGACGCAAGTTCAATCTCATTCTCAGGGCAGTAATACCGCCTGGAGACCTGATGGCGCTTGATATTGGCTTTTAATTCTGTCTTCATCTTTTTTACCTTTGAAATAACACTTGCATGTACTGAAACATACAAAAGTACAGCATATTTTGCATTATTCCAAAGTATTCCTGAAACTTTTTGATGATAAGTGATGAGAAGGACGGGTTGGGATACCGTCAATGGAGGCGTCGGTTGTAGATAAAGACGATGGTGAAGAAGGTGCCTAAGATAACCGAAATGATGGAAGCCTCGGGGCCGAAAGCACCGCCGGTGATGATGTCAGGGCCGTTGACAGCGGTGGTGAGCAGCGTCTCGCCGGCATAGGTTCCCGAAACGGCAAGCCCGAAGATGTTGCCTTGGGTGTAGTTCCAAGCCCAATGGATGCCGATGGGCACCCACAGCGTGCCGGACCACTTGTAGGCGACACCGAGCAGCAGACCCGCCTCGATGGCGATGGCAAGCGAGGACCACCAGGTGGCATTGTCGTTGCTGATGTGCATCAATCCGAACAATAAGGCCGACACCAGCAGGGCAGCCCAAGTGTTCCAGCGCTCGTCAATCCAGCGGAAGATGACACCTCGGCAAATCATCTCCTCGCCCACGGCGACGGTAAGAAACATGATGAAAATGCTGATTTGTTCACTTGAGTAGCCCTTCCATGCCACAGTGGCGCATCCAGTAGCGACAATGGTGCATACGACCAATACCATGACAATGAAACCCACAAGCAGGCCAAGCAGGGTGTGTGGGACAAGGTGGCGCAACGACAGGTCGGTGGGCCAATGTTTTTCCATCAACCTCACGAACAGGGCATACAGACCGAGGAGGATGGCAGACCAAAGGATGTTCAGGGTGGGATGGCCGAAGGCGTCGGACGCATCGTTTGCCGTAGCAAGCATGCCGTAGCCAAACGTGGCCAGCAAAAAGGCCGCAATGAACAGCAGGAGCCATTTCCACAAGGGACGCTTCTTATTTAGCAAATCGGGTTTCATAGTTTTTTCTTGTAGGCCTCACAAAGATAGTGATTATTTCGTAAATTTGCAGCAATGGAAAAGAAAGAGTTGAAATTCGGGCATCGCAGGGTGTGTCTGTACCATTTGGTACAGGGCCCGGTACCGTTGGCCTATTCGATTGATTATCACGAGAATGGGCAATTGCTGCTGGATGCGTGCCAGCAGGTGGGCTGCGAGGGTTTTAACCTGGTGACCGTCAGTGGGCTGCACTGGAACCAGGAATTGTCGCCGTGGGCGGTCGATACCGTGGTCTCCAAGGATGACCGTTTCACCGGCGGGGCACCCGAGCTGCTGCCGTTGCTCACCGGTGAGATCGTGCCGCAAGTGGAGCAGATGCTCGACACGGCGCCGTCGTGGCGCTGTCTGGCGGGGTACTCGCTGGCGGGGCTGTTCGCCGTGTGGACGGCGTTCCAGACCGATATATTCTCGCGCATCCTGTCGGCTTCGGGGTCGATGTGGTACCCAGGGTGGCTGGAGTATGCCCGCGAGCATGAACTGGCCGGGGCGCTGCAAGGTGCCTACCTGTCGGTAGGCGAACAGGAGAGCACCTCGCGCAACGCGGTGCTGCAGACCGTGGGCGAGCGCACACGAACTGTCGCCGAACTGCTGGCGGGGCGCGGCGTCGCAGCCACGTTTGAACTCAATCCCGGGAACCACTTCAAGAATCCTCCCCTGCGCGTCGTCAAGGGCATCAAGTGGCTGCTTGAGAACAGCTGACGCGAGGACGTGGCTACAAGCCGGTGGCTTGCACTACCTCGACGGGAAGGAGAAGAGCGGGGGGGTGCAAGGCGGGGGCTTGCAATACCTTAACGTGATGGACGGTGGGGGGAGGGGACTTGCTTCACTTCAACTACAAGCCGGTGGCTTGCACTACCACGACGGGATGGACAGAGAGCGAGGGTGCAAGGCGGAGCCTTGCAATACCTTGACGGGATGGACGGTGGGAGGAGGGGACTTGCTTCAATTCAACTACAAGCCGGTGGCTTGCACTACCTCGACGGAATGGACAGAGAGCGGGGGGTGCAAGGCAGAGCCTTGCACTACCACAACGGGATGGACGGCGGGAGGAGGGGACTTGCTTCAATTCAACTACAAGCCGGTGGCTTGCACTACCTCGACGGGATGGAGAAGAGCGGGGGGTGCAAGGCGGAGCCTTGCAATACCTCGACGGGATGGCGAAAAGCGAGGGACTTGCTTTATAGCGGGTGCAAGGCGGGGGCTTGCAATACATTGAAGGGATGGTGAGAGATGGCGGGGGCTGGGTTTTATTTTTTGGGGGTTTTTAACTTGTTGATGCGCTGCTATGTCGAGGAAAAGTTGTACCTTTGCACCCTCAAAAAAAGCCAAGATTCTTGATGCGCAAGCAAGACAACTATACGTTCCTGACCAAGGCTCCCGTTCACCGCGTGATTCCCGCGATGGCGGTCCCTACTGTTGTCAGTATGCTTGTGACAAGTATCTATAACCTGGTTGACACCTATTTTGTGGGCCTGATCAACACTCAGGCGACAGCGGCTGTGGGTGTTGTATTCCCCGTGATGGCCATCATCCAGTCCATCGGTTTCATGTTCGGTCAGGGATCCGGCACCTACATGTCACGTCATCTGGGAGCCCGTCGCCTCGATGAGGCCCGCCAAATGGCGGCGACCTCGTTTGTGGGCAGCATCATTTGTGGCATCATCATCACCATCTTGGGACTGGTATTTCTCAAGCCCCTGTCCATTGCATTGGGTTCCACACCCACTATCCTACCCTACACCATGCAGTTCATGGGCGTGATCCTGTTGGGCGCGCCGCTGATGACCGCCTCGATGGTGATCAATAACCAGATGCGCTTCCAGGGTAATGCCACCCAAGCGATGTATGGCATGATATCGGGTGCGGTGCTCAATGTGCTGCTCGTGCCGCTGTTCATGTTTACCTTCGGGCTTGGCATCCTGGGCACGGCCATCGGCACGGTGTTGAGCCAGTTTTTCGGTTTCATCGTGTTGTGGATGATGTCGCGTCGTGGCGAGAACATTCCCATCCAGTTGTCGCAGGCCTCGCGCAAGTGGCATTTCCAATTGGAAATCCTGAAGGGCGGCACGCCGTCGCTCACACGACAGGCACTGGCCAGCATCGCCACGCTGATGCTGAATGTGGCGGCGGGCGTCTATGGCGACGCGGCGATTGCAGGCATGTCGATCGTCTCGAGGCTGGCGTTCATCATCTTTGCCATCATCATCGGCATCGGACAGGGGTATCAGCCCTTCTGCGGCTTCAATTACGGAGCCGGGCTGTACAAACGCCTGCTCAAGGGTTTCTACTTCACCATCCTGCTCGATCTTGCAGTGCTTGCGGTGATGTGCGGACCCTCGTTCGTGTTTGCCGAGGAGCTGGTGGACCTGCTGCGTGACGATCCCGAGGTCGTTGCCGTGGGCGCCGTGGCACTGCGCTGGCAGCTCGTAGCATTGCCGATGGCCGCCGTGGTCACCGTGTGCAACATGACGCTGCAGACCAGCGGCCAGAGCCTGTCGGCCAACATCCTTGCCGCTGCCCGCAACGGCATCTTTTTCATCCCCCTGATCCTGATTCTGCCCCGCATCATGGGGCTGAAAGGCGTTGAAATCTGCCAGGCAGTGTGCGACATCCTGGCATTCATTCTCGCCATTCCGCTAACCACCAATTTCTTTCGTTTCACACTTCGCAAAAAATCATCCACTTCTTTGTCTTGAATCATGATTTGTTTGTATCTTTGTGAAAACAAATTGTTACAAACATCATCATTACCTAATTCCATCATGACAAAGCAAACCTTACCTATTGACGGAAAATTTGAGTTGATGACGCTGCCCTACGCCCCCGATGCGCTGGAGCCCGTCATCAGTGCTGAGACGCTTGGTTTTCACCACGGCAAACATCTGCTTGCCTATGTGAATAACCTGAATGCTGCGCTGCCCGGCAGCGGACTGGAGAACATGCCGCTCGAAGAGTTGCTGCTTAATGCCCAAGGCGGAATGCTCAACAACGCAGGTCAGATCATCAACCACAACCTGTATTTCGCACAGTTCACGTCGCCCAAGGCCGATAATGCCCCGACGGGACGCCTGGCGCAAGCCATCGAGGAGGAATACGGGTCATTCGAGGCTTTCAAGGAGATATTCGCCAAAGCCGGGGCCACGCTCTTCGGGTCAGGTTGGGCCTGGCTCAGTGCTGATTCCCAAGGCAACCTGCACATCACCCAAGAGCCCAATGCCGCCAATCCCCTCCAGCACGGACTGCGTCCGCTGTTGACGATGGACGTGTGGGAACATGCCTATTATCTCGACTACCAGAACCGTCGTCCCGATCATCTGGCCGCCCTGTGGCAGATCATCGACTGGGATGTGGTTGCTGCACGCTACGAGGAATGAGACGAACGCTGATTGCGTTGCTGGCATTGCTGTGCCTGACGGGTGCTGCCAGTGCCGGCGACAAGGTGAACAAAGGCTGGCAGCAGGCTGTGCTGTCGGCCATTGATTCGTTTCCCGATCACGGCGGCTACTACACGGGCAGCAAACCCAACGAACTGTTTGCCAAAACGACGTGGCGCGGCCTGCACGACGCCTATCAGATGACCTCTCGCGACGAGCGGCCGCGGTTTGACCCGATGCAGGCACAACCGTCGTTCTGCTCGAGCGCGACCTATGGCGTAATCATCAAGGCCCTGCTCATCTGGGACACCAAGCACAGAATCAAGCACGCAGCCTGGGTGAACATGAAGCCGCGCGTGGGCATCGCCGATGAGTTCAATCCCGATGGCGTGGGACAAGACGACGGAGTGGGATTCTGGGGTCGCGCCAATGCCAACGGCCCTGGTCTGGGCGTGCTGGTGCGAGAACTGGGTGCCGGCTACAGCTTTACCGCCTATCGCGGTGCCAAGAGCGAACGCAACCGTGAAACGCCCGACGAGCGCTACCTGAACGACGGTGAGTGGTGTGCCCACGGCATCTGGCAACGCGCCGTGCCCGGCGACCTGATGAAAATCTTCTGGAACCGCAACGAGAGCCGCGGCAGCGACAGCGGAGCCATCATCGGCTGCAACAACGACAAGACCGCCGACCAGGAAGCGGGCCACAGCGTCATCTTCATGGGCTGCGAGGGCGATACTGTCACCTACTGGTCATCGAACGGTCCCGGCAAGCATCCCGAGCTGATGGGCTACAGCATGGGGCGCTGCCACAAGAACGACATCCAGCGTGTGGTCTTTACCCGAATCACCCGCCCCGAACGCTTCAACAACGCACGAAAAATGGCGCCGACCGATGTCAACGCCTATTTGCGGGATCTCAACGGCGTGCGCCACAGCAGCACCGCCGAGATGCTTTATCAATTAGGAATCAGGGATTAGAAATTCCCCTCCTCATTATTTAATCAATGTTGACCTTGCCGCTGCCGGCGATGTCCTCGTTGTGAGTCTTCACGTTACCGCGCACGGTAATGTTGCCCGAGCCGGCGATTTCACTGTTGACGTCATCGACATTCACGTTGTTGAGGACGATGTTGCCCGAGCCGGCGATTTCGTTCCTCACTTTCATGCACTTCAAGCCAGCCATGTCGATGTCGCCCGAGCCAGCGATTTCGTTCCTGACGCTGGTGGCTTGAACGATGCCGAGGGTCAACTTGCCCGAGCCGGCAATCTCGTTTCTCAGGTCGGCGCAGGTGAGCTGTGCCAGAATGATTGAACCCGACCCAGCCACTTCAAGACCGAGATTCTCGAGGGTCAATGCCTCGGGAGCAGTAATCGTACCAGAACCAGCAACCGCCAATCCCTTGATGGACGGAGCAGTGACAAACACTTGGAGTCCCTTGAAATCGTTTCCAGACCACTTGTTCTCGCGGCGGTCAATGTACAGGCCATCGTCCTTGACATAGATGGTCATCTTCTCAAGTTGCTCGACTGTACCCTTAACGAGCACCGTAAAGGCATCGCCCTGCTCATAGAAAACATTGAACGGTCCTGCCACATTCACATTGTCGAACACGTTCATCGAAGTGAGTTGTCCCACTTGATGCACCTGGGTGGGCGTGTCATTGCCTCCATTCTTTCCCAAGGTTAAGAAGTCCTTGCCACCAACTTTCACATGCATACATGACGTCATCGTCATTACTACCAGAGCCATGAGGCTGATCATGAAATACTTCTTCATATCGGTCTTCGTTTTTTAGTGTTGTTTTGTTGTTTGTCTATACTATAGACGCTCGAGGTGGCCAAAAAGTTTCAAAAATTTGCAAGAAAAATGAAGAAAAACCATTAACGGGCTGATATACAGCTGGCTATAGTTAATAAAAAAACCACGCCCTGTGGTCACACAATGACCTAGGGGCGCGGTTGTAGCGGGTTGATTGCGGCAGCACAAGGCTGCAGCGACATGGAGGGCTTACTTCTTGTCCTTGAGCAGGTCGCGGATGTCGGTAAGCAGCTCTTCCTGGGTGGGACCAGCAGGAGCCTCGGGCTCTTCCTTCTTGGGCATGAGCTTGTTCATAGCCTTGATCATCAAGAAGATACAGAAAGCGATGATCAGGAAGTCGATGATGTTCTGAACGAACATACCATACTTGAGTGTAGCACCAGCAATGGGTTCACCACCATCAACAGCGGGAAGCATCATCTCATACTTGAGGTTCGTGAGGTCAATACCGCCCGTGAGCATACCGATAACCGGCATCAACACGTCATCAACGAGAGAGCTGACAATCTTGCCAAAGGCACCGCCCATGATAACACCGACAGCCATGTCCATCACGTTGCCCCTCATGGCAAACTCTTTAAATTCTTTGATAAAACCCATAATTTGAATAAATTTTAGAAATTAATATATTAAGAAGTTATCCTGAATCATCGTATCTATTAAACAATCTTAATTAAGTCGGAAAAGTAGCATTTTGACAGACAAAATCAACTTATTATCAAAAAAATAGTTAACTTTGCAGTCGCTAAGGCGACTGTTCCGGCAGAAACCTTGTCGCAAAGATAATAAAAAATTAAATCAATAGTTATATAACTACATTATTTATTTAAAAATCATTAAAAAAAGCATTATGGAGAAGATTAAAATCGGTATTAACGGATTCGGACGTATTGGTCGCTTTGTTTTCCGTTCAGCATTTGAACCCGAGAACGTTAACGACATCGAGGTAGTAGGTATCAATGACCTGCTCGACGTTGACTACATGGCCTATATGCTCAAGTATGACACCATGCACGGCCGCTTTGAAGGCACCGTAGACTATGACCTGGACAAGAAAGAGCTTATCGTGAACGGTCAGCACATCCACGTCTATGCCGAGAAGGACGCTGAGAACCTTCCTTGGGGCGAAATCGGTGCTGAGTACATCGTTGAATCCACCGGTTTCTACCTGACCATGGACAAGGCCGAGAAACATCTCAAGGCTGGTGCCAAGTACGTGGTTCTGTCAGCTCCCAGCAAGAAGGGTGACGACGGTCGCCAGGCCGATATGTTCGTATGCGGTGTGAACACCGACAAGTATGCCGGCCAGACCATCGTTAGCAACGCCAGCTGCACCACCAACTGCTTGGCTCCCATCGCCAAGGTGCTGAACGACAGCTTCGGTATTGAGAGCGGTCTGATGACCACCGTTCACTCGGTAACCGCTACCCAGCGCACCGTTGACGGTCCCAGCGCAAAGGATTGGCGTGGTGGTCGTGCCGCTTGCGGTAACATCATCCCCAGCTCTACTGGCGCCGCCAAGGCTGTTGGCAAGGTGATTCCCGAACTGGACGGCAAGCTCACCGGTATCTCGATGCGCGTTCCGACCCTCGACGTTTCGGTAGTTGACCTGACCGTTAACCTGAAGAACCCCGCCACCAAGGAGGACATCTGCGCCGCCATGAAGAAGGCCAGCGAGGGTGAGCTGAAGGGTATCCTGGGTTACACCGAGGACAAGGTCGTATCGAGCGACTTCCTGGGTTGCGCCCTGACCTCGATCTTTGACGCTGACGCCGGTGTTTACCTGACCGACAAGTTCGTCAAGGTTGTATCGTGGTATGACAACGAGATTGGCTACAGCCACAAGATGCTCGACCTGATTAAGGTGATGAAGAAGTACAACGGCTAAGCCGACAGTATCCCTTCATTAACGACTAATCCCCGCGACACCTAAGGGCATCGCGGGGATTTTTTTATTCTTGCTCTTGTGGGGAACGACGACGGAGAAGGGAAATAACGGATGACGGAGACGACGGGGAGAACGGATGGGGACGGAGGATGAGAAAATGGAGGTGATGGAAGGAACGGATGGCAAGTGGGATTGAGGGATGAGAAGGAAAATATGATAAAAAACAATAAAAAATTTGGAATGTTGGACTTACATGTCTTAACTTTGTGACCAAGATATCTTTTTTATTAACCATCTAAAACAATTTACTACAATGAAGAAATGGAAATGCACTGTGTGTGGTTACATCCATGAGGGTGACACACCTCCCGAAGAGTGCCCGCTGTGTGGCGTTGGTCCCGAGGACTTTGAGGAAGTGACCGAGTAATCGTCACAGAGTTCATCAGGTTCACACCTGTGATGAATTTCATCAACTATTAATAACTACCTGTTTAACTTACTAAAAGAAAAGAATCTAACAAGACTATTATGGCTAAGAAATGGATCTGCACCGTGTGCGGTTATGTACACGAGGGTGACACACCCCCCGAGAAATGTCCGCAGTGTAAACAACCCGCCGAGAAGTTCAAAGAACTGAAGGAGGATGAGGAAGTGGCCTATGCCGCCGAGCATACCCTGGGCGTTGCCAAGGGCGTTGACCCCGAAATCCTCGCCGGGCTGAAGGCACACTTCGAGGGCGAATGCTCGGAGGTGGGCATGTATCTGGCTATGTCGCGCCAGGCCGACCGCGAGGGCTATCCCGAGGTTGCCGAGGCCTTCAAGCGCTATGCCTTTGAGGAGGCTGAACACGCCGCCAAGTTCGCCGAGCTGCTGGGCGAGGTCGTTTGGGACACCAAGACCAACCTGGAAAAACGCATGGCCGCCGAGGCTGGTGCCTGCGAGGACAAGTTCCGCATCGCCAAGCTGGCCAAGCAGCAGAACCTGGACGCTATCCATGACACCGTTCATGAGATGGCACGCGACGAGGCTCGCCACGGCCAGGGCTTCACCGGCCTGTACAACCGCTTCTTCAAGAAGTAAGGCTTTGGGCTTAAGACCTTAGGCTTTTATACAAAGAAATCGCCTGGACACGATGTCCAGGCGATTCTTCTTTTACTGGTACTCCCGCTGGGAATCGAACCCAAATCTAAGGTTTAGGAAACCTCCATTCTATCCATTGAACTACAGGAGCATCCAACGTGCCGGCTGGCATAAGGCTAGGCGCTGTGGCCAGCCGGCAGGTGGTATTTCCGGTCAAGAATTACTTGTTGGCCGCTGCAAGAGCTGCTTCCTTCTTGTCGCTGCGACGGGCAATCCAGTAAGCCACAGGCGAAGCGATGAACAGTGAGGAGCAGGTACCGATGATGACACCGAGGATCATCGCGAAGATGAAGCTGCGGATTGAAGCACCACCGAAGATTAACATGATGATGAGCACGAGCAAGGTCGTGATAGAGGTCATCATGGTACGTGACAACGTGCTGCACAATGCCTTGTTGAAGGTTGTGTAGAGGTCCTGCTTGGGATAGAGCGAGCGGTACTCACGCACACGGTCGAATACAACCACGGTATCGTTCACCTGATAACCGATAACGGTCAGGATAGCGGCGATGAAGGTCTGGTCAATCTCCATGGAGAAGGGCAGCAGACCATGCAGGTTGTAGAATCCGATAACCATGAATGTGGTGAATGCTACTGCAGCCAATGCACCGATCGAGAAGGCGATGTTGCGGAAGCGGAACAGGATGTACAGAGCCATTGCGAGCAATGAGAACAGCACAGCCCAAACAGCCTCACGGGTCATATCGCTAGCGATGCTCGGGCCGACGGTCTCGCTGGAGACAACACCAACACTCTCGTTGGACATGCTGAAGTCATCCTTGGTCATGTTACCGAGGTCACTCTTCAAGCCCTCATAGAGCTTACCCATGATCTCGTCGTCAACGCCCTCGGCGTTGTCCTCGATCTTGTAGTTGGTCGAAACACGCACCTTGGTGTCGTTGTCGATGGTGATGACAGAGGTAGTAGCACCGGGGAACTGGGCTTCGAGCTGCGACTCCAGGGCCTGGGTTGAAACGGGATGATCAAATTGCACAACGAAGTTGCGACCACCCGAGAAGTCAATACCGCGCTGCAGACCACGAAGGCCGAACAACAGACCCATCACAACGATGAATGCCAGCACGAAGATCGAGGTCTTCTTGGCAGCACCCATGAAGTCGAACGAAACGTTCTCCATCAGGTTGCGGGTGAGCGGGGTGTTGAAGGTCATCTTGTCGAAGGTGCCCTTGTTGACGAAGTGCTCCATCACGAGGCGTGTTGCGAACACGGCGGTGAAGAACGAGCAGCAGATACCGATCACGAGGGTAACGGCAAAACCGCGGATGGGACCAGAACCGAGCAGGATCAGGATGATACCTGTGATGACGGTGGTCACGTTAGAGTCGAGGATGGCCGAGAATGCATTCTTGTAACCATCGCTGACGGCAGCCTTGAGGCCCTTACCGGCACGCAATTCCTCCTTACAACGTTCGAAAATCAGCACGTTGGCGTCCACTGCCATACCGAGGGTGAGCACGATACCGGCGATACCCGGCAGGGTGAGCACGCTCTGGAATGAAGCGAGGATACCCATGGTGAAGAACAGGTTGAGGATCAGACCGAGGTTGGCAATCGAACCAGCCTGCCAGCCATAAGCGCACCACATGAAGCACATCAGGACGATGAGCGCGATGATGAATGACCAGAAACCCTTCTCGATGGATTCCTTACCCAGCGACGGGCCGATCACGCTTTCACTAGCAACATTGACACGTGCCACCATCTTACCAGACTCGAGCACGTTAGCAAGGTCGTTAGCCTCCTCGAGGGAGAATTTACCGCTGATCTGCGAGCGGCCACCATCAATCTGGCTGTTCACATTGGGGAACGAGTAAACCTGATCGTCAAGGACGATGGCGATAGCCTTACCGATGTTCTGACCAGTGATGCGGCTCCAGTTGCGGGCGCCCTCATCGTTCATGGTCATCGATACGATCTGACCCTGCAGGTTGTCGAACTCACTGGTAGCACGGGTCACAACGTCACCGTTGAGGACGGGCTGACCGTTGACGGTGCGCAGAGCAACGAGCTGGAAAGCCTCGTGGCCACCCTGCATCTTCTCGGGCTTAACGGTCCAAGCCAGCTTCAAGTCGGCGGGCAGGATGGTCTTGGCCAGATCGGAACGGATGATGGCATTTACCCTGGCAGTGTCGCCAGCGCTCACATAACCCACAACGGGTGAGCTGCCAGCAGCACCGAGCATAGCTTCAAAGCCGGTGAGCTGAGCGAGGGTGAGGGCTTCTTCCTTGGCGGGCTGGGTCTTAGCCTTAGCGGCATCGGCCTTGGCCTGCTCGGCCTTAGCAGCAGAGTCGGCCTTAGCGTCCTGAGCAGGAGCTGCAGCCTCATCGGCTGCGGGCTGCTCGGCCTGAGCTTCGGCAGCAGCAGTCGTCTTGTTGGCCTGAGCCTGGTCGCTGAGCTGACGGAGCGGCGTAGCGATATCGGCAAGCGTATAGGTCTCGTAGAACTCCAGGTTGGCAGCGCCCTGCAACAGTTTGCGCACGCGCTCGGGTTCCTTCACACCCGGGAGCTCGAGCAGGATACGACCCGTGCTCTGGAGCTTCTGGATATTGGGTTGAACGACACCGAAGCGGTCGATACGGTTACGGAGCACCTTATAGGAATTGTCAACCATGCTGTTGACCTCATCCTTGAGGATGTTCTGCACTTCACCTTCGGAAGCGTTGGGCTTTTCTTTGATTTTCGGGATATTGCGGAAAATCTGTGCCAAGTTGCCCTCGGGGGCGAGTTTCTTGTACTCCTTGCAGAAGGAGCCCACGAAGTCGTCCTGAGCGGTCTGGTTCTTAAGCACATTGTCAATAGCCTGGTTAAACTTCTTGTCGGGATTGTTGTTCGCAAGAGCGCGCAAGATGTCGGGAACCGAGATTTGCAGAATCACGTTCATACCACCTTTCAAGTCGAGGCCGAGGCCCAACTCTTTCTCACGAACCTGTTGGAAAGTGTAGTAATTGAGGTACACCTTCTCTTTAGCAAGAGAGTCCAGATACTCATTCAAAGCGGTCTTGTACTTCTCGTTGCTGGTGTCGGCGCTCTTAATGCCGGCAACAGTGAGAGCTTTCTGCTCAGCCTTTCTCATATGGTGAGAGCTCACGATTGAGAACGAAAGGTAGAACAGGCAAATCAAGATCAGTAAAACAGTAAGGACTCTAATAAAACCTTTTGTTTGCATCTGTTTGAAATGTGAATTATTTAATTAAATTTTGTTAAATTTCGTTTCATTTGACTTTTTCAGCCTGCAAATATACATCTTTTTCTTCACGTGGGGCATAAAAAAAGCAAGTTTTTGTTTTACACCTTATTTTATTAGGGCAAAAACGGTGATTTTAGGGCTTTTTATCACTGATTTTGATAGTAAAATGGTTTTTGTGCGGTGTGATTCATCGTGACACGGGTTGTCGACAACAAAAACTCGGCACCGAAAAAAGTGTCATTTTCGGTGCCGTGTTTGTCGTTTTCTTGTGATTTTGGCTCAGTTGAGGCTCAGTCACCATCAAATCAGGCCTCAAGTCCGCGGTCGATGTTGCGCTTGAGAGCCTCGACGTAGTTGTTGACACGCTGCATCTCCTTGGGGATGTCGATTCGCTGGGGGCAGTGCTCGACACACTGTCCGCAGCCGATGCAGTGGTCGGCCTGCCGGAGTTTGGGCACCGTGCGGTCATAACCGATGAGGAAGGCCTTGCGGGCGCGTGCATAGTCCGGGTCGTTGCGGTCGCGGGTGATGTTGCCCTCGGCGATGCACTTGTTGTAGTGTGTGAGCACACCCGGGATGTCGATGCCGTAGGGGCACGGCATGCAGTACTTGCAGTCGTTGCAGGGGATGGTGTTATAGCCCACGATCTCATCGGCAACACCATAGAGGAAGTCCTTCTCCTCGTCGGTCAACTCCTCGAGGGGGCAATAGGTGCACAGGTTCTCCTTGAGGTGCTCCATGTAGGTCATGCCGCTGAGGACGGTGAGCACGCGGGGGAACGAGCCGGCAAAGCGGAAAGCCCATGAAGCCAGAGAGCGCTCGGGGTCACGCTCCAGTATCTTGCGGGCCAGGGGCTGGGGCAACGACGCGAGTCGTCCACCCAGCAGGGGCTCCATGATGACAGCAGGGATGCCGCGCTTGTCGAGTTCGTTATAGAGGTACTCGGCATTGGTATTCTCCTCGTTGAAATCCTTGGCATGTCTCCAGTCCAGATAGTTCAGCTCAATCTGCACGAAGTCCCACTTGTACTTGTCGTGGTTCTCAAGCAGGTAGTCAAACACGGCGATTTCACCATGATAAGAGAATCCCAGGTTGCGGATGATGCCTTTCTCGCGCTGTTCCAACAGGTAATCCAGGATGCCGTTGTAGATGTAACGCTTCCTGAAAAGTTCCATGGCCTCCTCGCCGGTGCCGCCGCCGATGGAGTGCAGCAACATGTAGTCGATGTAATCGACCTGCAGTTCCTTGAGAGAGTTCTGGAACATCTCGATGCTGGCTGAACGAGTCTGAGTCTCGGGGGCAAAGTTGGAGAGCTTGGTGGCGATGAAGAACTTGTCGCGGGCGTGGCGGCTCAGGGCGATGCCCGTGGCGTGTTCGCTCAGGCCCTTGCTATAGGCAGGTGACGTGTCGAAGTAGTTCACGCCGTGCTCGATGGCGTAGTCGATCTGCTTGTTGACCATTTCCTGGTCGATCACGGCATCGTTGTCGCGTCCGAAGGGTTTGCCGTTGGTTGCAGGCAGGCGCATCATGCCGTAGCCCAGTATGGAGACTTTCTCCTTGGTCTTGGGATTCTCGCGATAGGTCATCTTGCCCACAGGAGGTTCCTTGCCCGGTCCCTTCTTGTCATCACCCGATGCGCAACTCACGATTACGGGCGCTGTCGCTGCTGCGGTACCCAGTCCCAATGCTTTAAGAAACGTGCGGCGATTCAGAGTCTTGCCGCCCTGTTGATCATTGTGCTTATTGTCGTTCATAATTGTCTTGTGCTAAGGAGTGATTAAATCTGGCTATGTACCTCGTGTCCCTCGACAAAGATGGCGCTGAATGGCCTAGCCGGGCACACATACTCGCAAGTGCCACAGCCGATGCACATCGCGCTGTTCACGGCGGGCACCATGGGCGAGGATTCGTCATCAGGATTGCTGGCCACCATCATGATGGCTCCAGCGGGACAATGGCGGGCACAGTTGCCGCAGCTCACGCCATCGGAGAGGACGATGCAGTTTTCCTTCACCCAGACGGCATGTCCAAGGATGGTCGAGGACTTCTCGGCAACGGTAATGGGCTTGATGGCACCGGTGGGACAAACCGTGGAGCACTCGACGCACTCGGGGCGGCATGCTCCGCGCTCGAAGCTCAATTCGGGCTGCATCAGGCGCATCGGGTCACTGGAGGGACGCAACACACCGTTGGGGCACTTGGCGACGCACAACTGACAGGCGGTGCAGTGCTGAGCGAAGTTGCGCGCGCTCACCGACCCGGGAGGCGTCAACGGCGTCGAGCGCTTGGCCGGCTTCTTGTCCTCGATGACGGCGAGACCGCCATCCACTTTCTTAGCAGCCTGAGCCAGGGCAATGTCGGCGCCCACGACGGCAGCACCGACCAGGAAGGCACGACGTGCCGTGTCGGCATTCTGCTCGACGGGCTTATCTCCCTCGACAGGTTGTACGGGCTGTGCCACGGCCTTGGGGTGTCCATAGTGGAGCGCCCCGAAGTTGCATTTCTCCAGGCAGTTGCCGCAGGTCACGCATCGCGTGTAGTCCACCTTATGGGTCTTGAAGTCGATGCAGGATGCCTTGCAGTTCTTGGTGCACAGGCTGCACGACTTGCACTTGTCGGCATCGAAATATACCTTGAACCAAGAGAAACGCGCCAATTGGGCCAGGATGGTACCCACGGGGCAGATGGTGTTGCAATAGGTGCGTCCGCCGCGCCAAGCCAGCACAACAATGATGATGAACGTAGCCAGGGCTATGATGAAGGTGGGCAGTGACTTCATCCACACGTCAACACTGTAGAACGTGTAGCTGTTCATGCGCTCGGCTATCGAGGCGAGCAGATTGTTGCCCCACTGATAAATCGGCAACAGCAGGTTGGTCACCATGCGGCCATAGCTGCTGTAAGGAGCCAGCAATGCCACCAACGAGTGGATGCCGGCGACAAAGGCGGCGATGAACAGCACCAGCACGCCGTAGCGCAGCCATCGCTTCTCGGGGCTGGCAGTGAAGCGGTTCTTCTTTCTCTTGCCGTGGATCCACGACACGATGTCCTGGAAGATGCCCAGCGGACAGATAACCGAGCAATAGATGCGGCCGAAGATGAGCGTGAGCAGCACCAATGCCACGATAACCACCACGTTGAGCGCAAGCAGTGCAGGCAGGAACTGGATGCGTGCTGTCCACCCAAGGAAGTGATGCAGCGCCCCACTCACGTCAAGAAACAGCAGTGTCACCATGATCATCATGATAGCCGCCAACGTAATGCGTATTTTCCTTAACATAATGAGATAATTTTGGTCAAAAAGTAAATGTCGATTAGTCGAAAAGGCAAAATTAGTTAAAAAATCTCAGAGTTCCATCTTTTTGAACCATATTTTATTATATGATACTGATTCTGGCTACTGTCGGCAGCAATATCCCGCGCTAAGGCAACAATGTGCTAAGTTCTTGTTTTATAGATATTTATTATTGTCTATCATTTAAAAAGAATGTGCTGGAAGTGGTTGCACTTCCAGCACAATGTGATGACAAGAACAAACTATTCTTGCCTTTTTCTCAGCTGATTACTCCTCGGGCAGAGACATCACGTAGCTGATGAGCATGGTAACATCAGTGATGTTGACCTCTGAATCCTCGTTCATGTTGGCAGCCTGCTCGTTGATCGTACCGACACCGTCACTCATCAAGTAGTTGAGGAGTGCAGTAACGTCGGAGATGTTCACCACGCCGTCACTATTCACATCACCCAGGATGAAGGCAGGAGCGGGAGTGCCAACGGTGAAGGGAACGGGATCGTTAAAGAACCAGTTCCAGTCGTAGTTGTTGGGGAAGTAGGGCGACCAAACAACAACATAATACTTCGTGCCGTCGGTCAGGTAATAGGAACCGCTGATGTCGATAGAAGCGGTCTCATTCTCCTGCAGGTCAACCTGAGCGGTTTGAGCTGTAGTGGCTACAGTATACTTGCCATCGTCACCCCTGGTAGCGAGAGCCCAGCGGATGGTACCCTGCCAGGGACCGCTGAGAGCCTTAACCTCAAACGAGCCGCGCACGTCGTTGGCAGGCATCAATTCGGCAGCATAGGTGGTACCGGTAACTACAACACCACCGTTCTCACCCTCCTCAGAGGGACGGATGCCCATGATAGCATACTGGTCGGCGTTGAAGCCTTCCTTGTACTCATCGTGCTCGTAGGGAGTATTACCGTAGATGCGCGGAGAGAGCAGGTCGAAGCTGAACCAGCTGTTGTACTCCTCGGGCTGGAAGCCCCAGATGATGCGCACACGACCCTGAGAATCATAACCGTCCATCACGAAAGCGTGACCAACGTGTGCATTCTGGGTACCATCGTTGAGGACGGTCCTGTAACCGAAGTAGAGGACGGGACGACCCTCATCGAGCTCGGTGTAAACCATCTCACGCCAGTTAGCATCGGTGTAATTCTGCTTCTGCAAGAACTGCATGTTGGGGTTGTAGTCGAAATAAGCAACCATACCCTTGATGATCTGATCATAGCTTACATTGGTGCTGCTGGTCGAGAATCTGGCTTGGAAGGCAACAGCGATATCATAAATCATCTGGGCGCAATCCTGCCAATTGCTAGAAGTCTCGGTATAAGCATTCTTCATGTTGCGGTACTTGTAGCTGTGGTTGAAGTTGGCCGTAGCGGTTTTCTCTTCGTTACCCAGCATGTAGTGGAAGGTGTTCGAGCCGTTACCATAGGCGGGGAACTGCAAACCCTTCAAGATGTGAGCGACAGCGATGGGCACGCAACCAGCATAGCAGTGCTCTCCGTTATAGGTGGGGAAGTAGTTGTTGTAGGGAGCAAACTGATGCCAGTGGGGACCCTCACCATACTCGTTCAAGAACATGGGAGCCACACCCTCGGGGTTCATCTTGATCGAAGGGGTCTTAGCAACAGCCAAATTGGGATAGTGACGCATCGACTCCAGGCTCACCTGGTAGAGCTTAAGCATCTGCTTCATGGGCTCGGGAGCGTTGTAGAAGTTGAACGAGCCACGGTCGCTGTAAGCCAAAACGGCATCGGTCATGTCGTCACCGGCAACGATCACGTAACCCTGACCGCCATCACGGTTGAACACATAGTAGTCGTTCTGACCCATCAAATTACGGCCCACATAGTTCAAGTTCATCTTGACGTTAGAAGCATTGAGCTTGGTGGGGCTAACAAACTGCTGCTGAGCGATGGCCTTGGCCTGGTCGGCAGTAATGATCTTGGCGTCAATGCCCTGGGCGCACAACACCAACACAGATAACAGGAATAAAATCTTCTTCATAAAACTATCTTAATTAATACGTTAATAATACTCGCGATTATAGAAGAATAATGCTATTCAAATGGTAATTTGAATGGTAATAATATGGCTATCAAAAATCTCATCGAGGCCAACCACATGCCATCACTTGTCGGGTTGCATAATTGATTATACCTCACCAGTTATCTAGCTTAATTGCTGCAAAGATAGTTACACATCTTGAAAAAACAAAATTTTAGCCACAAAAACTAATAAAAATCCAACTAATTTCCATCTATTTTAGCAGAAAGACGGAAAAAATAAGCACCACGTTTCCCAACGTAGTGCTCACTTAGGATGAATAGTATTAATATTTCCAACTTTGCTGCAAAGGTATAGCCTTTATTTTGACTACCAAAATATATTGTGCAAAAATTTGTTATTTTTAGTTAACTGTTTTAGGTAGTATGCAAAAAATTGGGAATTCCGTCGGAACTCCCAATTTTATTAGCAAGTATCTCAGAAACCGTTACTTGAGCAACAGTTGTGGCCTCCTGCGGGGCCGAGCTGCCTCAGTATCTAAGGCACCAAGATATTCCAGATCACTCGGTTGCGCTCATGATCATGTTGATGAGCATGGTCAAGTCGGTAATCGAGATATCATCATCGTCGCTCAGGTCGGCAGCATCGACGTTAATCTCGATGGCGCCTTCACTCATGATGTAATTGATGAGCATGGTCACGTCGGTGATTTCGACTTTACCGTTACCGTCAACATCGCCAGGGATGAAGTCGGGTTCCTCGGGCTCGGGTGTCCAAGTGTTCTCGTAGCAAATCTCGATATCGTCGATGTAGCAGTACTCCGTCGAGCTGCCCTGGCACTTGAGGCGGAGCATGATGGGCGTGTTAGTGGGCAGTGAGGTAATCGTAGCCGAAGCCTCGGTACCGGCAGCAAGATAGAAGTCATAGGGATAAGTGTCCAGACTCCTCCAGCGGCCACCGTTGTTGTTAGAATACTGCGGCGTGATGTAAACGCCCGTTGAAGTGGGATTGTAGATCTTGAAGCGCACAACCTTGGGAATCTTGTTCAGGTTCTCGGCGGTGTTGAAGTAGCTGCCGTTCTTCATGGCAACGACGTGTCCGTTACCCACGTGGGCGGTGTCCACAACAGCACAGTTGTAGAAGTCCCAGGTAGCATAGACACCAGCTACACCGCGCTCGTTGAGGGTAGCGCCAACGGGCATTTTCTCAAAGGTCTCGATAGAGCTCTTGGAGTTGTCCCTCACCACATCAAAGGTGATGATGCTGTCGGCCTCGGCGATGTTGGTGAAAGCATATTGGCTCAACTTTCCGTCCCAGGTGCGCAGGTTGGGCTGCGTCGCGTTAGAAATCGAGGTGACATTGGACGTGCCGGGGAAGGGATCACGCGGGCTGTCGCTCATGCCGTTGAAGTTGGCGCGGAGCAACTCATAGTAATTGTGGTTGGGGTCGGAATTGACCAGGTTGTTCTCCCAAACAGCGACATTGGTCGAGTCAACACGCCAGATGAGCATGCCGGGACCGGTAAGGTTCTTATCCCACTTCACGCGCTGACGGTTCTCGATAATGAAGTACTCTTTCTTATTAGCGGTGTTCAGGCGATAACCCGTGTTGCTTGATTCAAGAACAGGCACAGTGACGGTGCCCTCGCCCTCGATGAGGACGGGCTGAGCAAAGCCAAGCGCATAGCGCTCGAACAGGCTGTAGCCAACGGGGTTGCGTCCGGTGTTGTTCTTGAAGCCGCTGGCCATGATGGACCAGGTCAAGGGATAGGCGTGGTTGGTGCCGCCACTGCCAGTACCATCGGTATCATAGAAGTCGGGCAGACCCAGGCAATGGCTGAACTCGTGGCAGATGGTGCCGATGCCGGCGATGCTGCCCAATGAGATAAAGTCGCCCTGCGCACCCATCATACTGGTTGAGCAGGCATAGAGGCTGAAGTTCACACCATCAAGGACGGGAGACTGCACGAAATCCTTCATGTGGGGCCAGAGGTAGTCGCGGTTGTTGTCGCTGTGGTCCGAGCCGTAACCTGCAACCAGGAAGAAGACCATGTCGACAGTGCCGTCCTCGTCGGTGTCATACTGGCTGAAGTCCACATCGGCGTCAACGGCCTCGAGGGCAGCGAAGAAGATGGAATCGCAACGGAACTGATGGGCGTCGGTGCTGGCGAAGGGAACATCGATCGGGCCCAGGATGTCGAAATGGGGGTCGAACTGCTTGAACGAGTTGTCGTAGTAATAGTCACGCACACTGCCCATGCAGTCAACCTTGGTTCCTGCGGGAAGCGTGAAGCCCTTGTAGTCATGGCCGTTGATCATCTCGTCGTAGAAACCATAGGGGGTGTAGTTGGACGGAGTGCAATCTTCAAACGTGATGTCGGTGTAGTTGATCAGGACGATCAAGCCGCGGAACTTGCTGTAGTCCATGTGGCCACCATGGCCGATGCCACGAATCAAGTTGTTGCGGTGGTTCTTCAGTTTCTTGCCATTCTGAACCATGGCGGGACTGGTCAGCCCCTTAGGCACGCCGGCAAGGTAGGCGCGGTCGGCAGCGGTGCGTTCGTTGCGAGCAATGCATTTGCTGGCAACCAGGTTGCTGCCGTCGAGGCGGGCGTAGGTGTAGTATCCTGCCTCGTTCTTGACAATCGTGTATCCATCCTCGGTGGTCAGGTAGTTAAAGAACTCGTCACCATGCAGAATCACGGTAAGCTTAGTACCATCGGGTTGGGTAATCTGTCCGGGTGTCGGATCGGCGGGAACGGCCTGCAATGTCAGACACATCAATCCCAATACAAATAGTGATAAAAACTTTCTCATAATTTTAAAGCCAGTTAAATACTAAAAGTTAATTATACAATAGTGTGATAGTGTTCACTCGATAAAGATATATATTTTAATGTGTTGATTTCATGGTATTAGATTTCTTGGGGAGAGGTCGTATCAACCTTTCAGTATCAGGTCGATGACCATGTTCACGTCGGCGATGTTGACCTCGCCGTCGTCGTTGACGTCGGCTTTCAACTTAGCCGTGTTGCCGGTCCCCGAGAGAATCAGGTCGATGAGGAGATTGACATCGGCAATGTTCACCTCGCCGTCTCCGTCCACATCACCCATCAAAGGCTCGGGCCAAGTGTCCTTGTAGAACATCTTGATGTCATCCAGGTAACAGCAAGCCTTGGAACTACCGGCAATCTCGTTGAATCGCAGCATGACGGGAGCATCAAGTTCCAGTCTCACCATGGCCGACTCGCTTGAATTGGCGAGCACGGTAATCTGTCCCTCGGCGGGCGACTTCCAGGTCTCGCCGTTATCGGTGGAGTAAGAGAACTTGAACTTGGCCTCGGTCGAGGTCGGGTTGCGGACCACAAAGCGAATCATATAGGGATTCTCACGGATTGCGGTCGATGTCGTGATTTGGGACGGTTTTTTCATCCCGACGGCTTTACCGCCGTTCTCATCAGTCACAACCGAGCATTTCACGAAGTCCCATCGGGTGAAAGAGCCTTGTACCCCCGTTGCGCTCTGATCGTCGGTTTCGGGCATCTGTTCAAAGTCCTCGACAACGGTCAATATCGAGTTGTCTTCCTCGACATTCACCGTGATGATGCCATCGGCCTCGACAATATTGGTCAAGGCATAGTCATTGAAACTCTTGTCCCAAGTGAGCAGGCTGGGATAGGTGAAATTGGTGAGGGAGGTCACGCCCGATGCGCCAGGGAATGGGTCATAGTTGGTGTCGCCATTCCTGTAGTCGGCACGCAGCAGCTCATAGTACATATGGTTAGGATTGCAGTTCACCTCGTTGTTCCACCAGATGCGTGCGTTGGTGGAGTCCACCCTTGCCACCAACATACCATGACCGGGGAGATACCTGTCCCACTTGCCCGCCTGACGGTTCTCGATGAGGAAGAACTCGTTCTCGTTAGGCGTGTCGAGGCGGTAGCCGACGTTGCTCTCGTCGAGCGGCTCAATCTCCAGCGTGCCAGCAGCATTGATCATGACAGGCGTAGTGAATCCCAACGCATAGCGCTCATAGAGGCTGTATCCCACGGGGTTGCGGCCATAGTTGTTGCCGCTGCCGCCAGCCATGATAGACCACTCACCAGGGTTGCGGCTCTCGCCACCGCTGCCGCTGTAGTCGGTGTCGTAGAGGTCAGGCAGACCCAATACATGACCGAACTCGTGGCAGAAGGTGCCGATGCCGTTGACATCGTTGTAATAACCGGCCCAACCGGCGATTTCGGTCGAGCAGGCATACAGGCCGAACCTCACGCCGTCGATTGCCGGAGTCCTGAAGAGGTAGTACATATGGGGCCACAACAGGTTCTCGTCGTTGCCGCTGTAATTTGACGACAATCCGGCCACGAGGAAGAACACCATGTCCACATATCCGTCTCCATCGGTGTCATAGTCGCTGTAATTCACGAGTGAATCGGCAGCCTGGAGAGCCGCATTGAAGATCATCTCGCTATTGTTTGTACCTTGATGCTGGGTCGAAGTGTAATTGACAGTAACCGGTCCCACTACATCAAACACCGGGTCAAAGATGTGTGCCGAGTTGTCATAGAAATAGTCGCGCACACTGCCGGTCATCCTCACGTGACGGCCATTGAGGGTGTAACCCGTGTAGTCGTGGGTATTGACCATATCATCGTAGAACTCACCGGCATTGGGCATCGTGAACTTCTTGTCGGTGTAATTGATCAGGATGATCAGTCCGCGGAAGTTGTCATAATCCATCAGTCCGTCGGCCCCGACACGACGCATCGCACCGTTACGGCGGCTGAGTTTCATCGCGCCGGACTGTGCCTGAGCGTCACTGGTCAGGCCCTTGGGCACATTGGCAAGAAAAGCGCGGTCGGCCGCCGTGCGTTGTGCCTTGTCATGGGCGATAACGCCACTGGAAACGAGGTAGCCACCATCGAGACGGGCATAGGTGTAAAAGCCCGCCGTGTTCTTGACAACGGTGTAGCCGTCGGCTGTGGTGGTGAAATGGAAAAACTCATCACCATGCAGTGCCACGGTCAGCACCGACCCGTCGGGTTGAGTCACTCTCACAGGAGTGGGATCGGCAGGAATGGCGCGCCCCGTGAGGCACACCAAAGCCAGCAACAATAAACAAAGATTTTTCTTCATAGCTATGATATATACTTGAATGGTTTAATTAGTTCAGAATGATTGCGATGATTGCATTGACGTCGGCGATGTTGATCTCGCCGTCGCCATTCACGTCGGCACGACGCATGGTATCCGCGTCGGCACGGCCGCCCTGGATGATGTCAATGACCGCATTGATGTCGGCCACATTGACCTCGCCGTCGCCGTTCACGTCGCCGGGCAAGTCGGTGATAGGACCACCTTCCTCGCCATTGTAGTAAAGCGTGAAGTTGTCGACATAGGTGGTCTTGTCCTTAGTGGCCACCTGGCGCAGCTGGAACTGAGCACCCTGATGGTTGTTGAGGTTCAAGGACCAGTAGCAGGTGCCGCTGGTCTTGGCAGCCACATCGGCGGTTGCTGCTCCCGAAGGCGTCAGCGCCTTGATCCAAGTCGCACCGCCATCGGTAGAGTATTCCAGCGAATACTTAGCGACACTGGAGCTCGTGTTGAACACGGTCAGCTGAGCGAGGTAGAAGTTATAATAAACCGGCGTGAGCGAATAGAGCTGACTGGGCGCTTTCATCATCACGCTGTTTTCACCGTCGGCCTTGTCCTCACCAGGAGCACGCACGCCAGCCTTGTTAAACGTCCAATAGGTGAAATCGCCCTCGACGTTGGTTGCCGTTGTGGTAGTCGTGGGAGTCATGCTCTCGAAGTCTTCGACAAGTGACTGCAATGTGCCGTCACGCACTACATTGAAGCTGATGATCCCATCTTTCTCGCTGATACCCACGATATTGTATTGGTTGGCACGGCCGCCCCAAGTCCTGAGGCTGGGAGCAGTCTCGTTAGTGATCATGGGATTTCCCGTCGTGCCGGGGAAGGGGTCACTGGCCAGATCGCCCTCTGTCGTGTTACCGGCGCGCAGGAGTTCAAAGTAGTTGTGAGTTGGGTCACAGTTCACCTTGTTGTTGGTCCAGATGCTGGTGTTGGTGCTATCGACACGCGTCACAATCATGCCGTGGCCAGGCAGGTAGGCATCCCAACCGGTCTTCTGGCGGTTCTCGATCGTGAAGAACTCATTGGCCACCGGAGTGCGCAGGATATAGCCCTCGCGAGAGGTGATGACGGGAGCCAGAGTGAAGCTGCCCTCGCCGGTGATCGTTTTGGGCTTAGCCCATCCCAATGCATAGCGTTCAAAGAAGGTATAGCCCACGGGGGTGCGGCCGTAGTTGAAGTCGGCACCGCCAGCCATCAAGTCCCACTCGCCAGGGTTGTGGCTTTCGCCACCGCTTTGAGCATAGTCGGTATCGTAGAAGTCGGGCAAACCCAGCACATGGCTGAACTCGTGGCAAATCGTGCCGATACCCTCGACCTTGACCGATCCGGGTGAACTCTCAAAACCATACAACTCGGTGGAACAGGCGTAACGGTCCATCCACTTGCCGTCGTAGGAAATGTAGTTATAGGACAGATTGGAAGCATGAGGCCACAGATATCCTGAATTGTTACCTTGATAGCTTGATGAGTAACCTGCCACAAGGAAGTAGATCATGTCCACCTTGCCGTCGTTATTGTTGTCATAGCGGCTGAAGTCGATCTGTGCATTGGCAGTGCTCAATGCGCTGGTGAAAATCGACGTCGAGTAGCGTTGGCATTGTGCTGCCGTGCGCGATGTGGTGAAGGGTCCATAGACATCGAAGGGGGGCTTGAAAGCGCCATTGGACTGGTCTTTGAAGTAGTCACGCACACTACCCAGGCAGCTCACCTGATTGCCCGTCAGGGGATCGGTGAATCCCGTGAAGTTCTCGGTGCTGAACATGTCGGTATAGAATGCCTTGGGATCCTCGGCATTGAACTTCTTGTCGGCGAAGTCGATGAGGATGACCAAACCATGGAAATTGTCGAAGTCAAAATTGGAAAGATCCACATTGCGCTTGGCGCGGCGCACGTGGGCCTGTGCCACTGCCGTCTCGTCGACAAGATGTTTACCGAGCGTCGAGAGCAGACTCAACTCATCGGCATTGCGGTGTCCCTCGTCATGGGCCAGGATTCCGGTAGAAACCAGAGTCATGCCGTCAAGCTTGGCATATTCATAGGCACCGGCCTCGTTAAGCAATACTGTATAGCCGTCGGCTGTAGCGTTAAAGTGATAAAACTCGTCACCAATAAGTTGAATGGTGACCAGGGTGCCGTCGGGCTGAGGCATCTGTATCATGCCGCGATGGGCAGGAATGGCAAGCGCCTGAAGGCACACGATTGCTGACAAAACCAGCAAAGCAGTCAATTTCTTCATTTGATTCAGTATATTTAATTTTTTATGTTCAGTCACGCTTTGAAAGGACCGTGTATCACTCGAAAACTATTCTCATGACACCGGCCCATCCTCTGGATTCATAATAATAGCCTACAAAGGTAGTGCCTTTTTTACCATTTATAACAACATTTATGGTTAAATAATGTGTTCAAGATGATTTCACGGTCGCGCGGGTATGTCGCTGCAACACAAACAATCGTCCCCTTCATGGGGTGTGCCGCAGGCAAGAACAAGGCAATAAAAACTCAAAAAACGAATGTTCCACGATTTATTAACAATTCATGTGAGTTTTAAACAATTCACCCATTTTAACGGAGTTTTTTGATGTTTTTTGCGCAAAATATCTTTCCTTTGCACCCGTGAAACATCGTGCAAGCCGAAAACCATGAAAGTTCACTTTCAAATGGTTGAGGCGCAGCCGATGTTATGCAAACATCGTGCAAGCCGAAAACCATGAAAGTCCACTTTCAAATGGTTGAGGCGCAGCCGATGTCATGCAAACATCGTGCAAGCTGAAAACCACGAAAGTCCGCTTTCAAATGGTTGAGGCGCAGCCGATGTTATGTAAACATCGTGCAAGCCGAAAACCGCGAAAGTCCGCTTTCAAATGGTTGAGGCGCAGCCGATGTCATGCAAACATCGTGCAAGCCGAAAGCAAATGGGAACGTGCTTCCGATTTGCTGATTTGTTGCCAATGTCATTAAACAATTTTGAAAAAACACCTTAATGGGAAAGATAATAGCTATAGCCAATCAAAAAGGCGGTGTGGGCAAAACCACAACGTCGATTAACCTGTCGTCGGCCCTCGCGAGCATCGGCAAACGCGTGCTGCTCATTGACGCCGACCCACAGGCCAACGCCACGTCGGGCCTGGGCATCGAGCCCAAGGACATGTCATCAACCATCTATGAATGCCTGGTGGATGACTACCCCATGCGCAGTGCGGCGATAGCCACCTGTGTCGAAGGACTCATGCTCGTGGGCTCCCGCATCGACCTGGTGGGCGCCGAGCTGGAACTGGTCGATAAGGAGCAGCGCGAACGCGTGCTGCGCAACGCGATCAAGGACGTGAAGGACGAGTATGACTTCATCATCATCGACTGCAGCCCGTCGCTGGGTCTGATCACCGTGAACGCCCTGACGGCGGCCGACAGCGTGATCATCCCCGTCCAGGCCGAGTATTTCGCCCTGGAGGGCATCAGCAAGCTGCTGAACACGATACGCATCATCAAGGGCAAACTTAACGCCGGACTGCGCATCGAGGGCTTCCTGCTCACGATGTATGACGCACGGTTGAGACTTGCCAACGAAATCTTCGAGGAATTGAAGGGACACTTCGGTAACATGGTGTTCAATACGGTGATTCCCCGCAACATCCGCATCAGCGAAGCGCCCAGCCACGGCTTGCCGGTCATCCAGTATGATCCCACCTGCCGCGGCGCGACGAGCCACATCCAGCTGGCGCAGGAAATCGTGTCCCGCAACTGATAAAACAACAAACCATATCAACAATTAATCATATCTATCACTATATATGAAACGAAGCGCATTAGGCAAAGGCCTGGACAAGCTCATCTCGATGGACGACATACAGACCGGCGGCTCATCGGCCATCAACGAGATTCCGATTTCACAGATCAACCCCAATCCCGACCAGCCGCGCCAAAACTTTGACGAGGAGGCTCTCGAGGAACTGGCCACGAGCATCCGCGAGCTGGGCATCATCCAACCGCTCACCCTGCGCCGCGAAGGGGAGAACGCCTATCAGATCATCTCGGGCGAGCGCCGTTACCGCGCGGCCTTGCTGGCAGGTCTGGATACGGTTCCCGCCTACATCCGCACCGCCAACGACAGCGAGGTGACCGAGATGGCCCTGATCGAGAACATCCAGCGCGAGGACCTGAACGCCATCGAGATTGCGTTGACCTTCAGGAAACTCATCGACCAGTATAACCTGACACAGGAGCGCCTGAGTGAGCGCATCGGCAAGAAACGCGCGACGATCGCCAACTTCCTGCGCCTGCTCAAACTGCCCGCCGAGGTGCAGCTGGGCCTTCACGACCACACGCTGGACATGGGCCACGCCCGTGCCCTGCTGTCGCTCGACGACCCGAAACTGCAGTTGAAACTGTATAACGAGACCATCAAGAAAGGGCTGTCGGTAAGACAGGTCGAGCAACGCGCCAAGCAGATGCAGCAAGCGGCCGACATGGAACGCGGCGGCAATGACAGCACGAGCAACGCCAAGGATTACCAGATACTGCAGAAGCATCTGGCCTCGACATTCGGTGTGCCGGTGAGATTCACCTTTGACAAGACGGGCAAGGGAAAAATCACGTTCCCGTTCTCGAACGACGAGCAGCTGGAACGCATCATCAGCATCTTTGACACGCTGAAGAACACTTGACACGACAACAGTGGATTGGCTGACGACATATCGCGAACATGCCCGACGGCTGGCAGCTGTGATGCTGCTGTGCCTGCTGTGGCACGGCCTGCCGGCCATGGGTCAGGAAACGCCCGTGACCGTCACGGCCGGCGACAGCGTGCGTGTCGTCACCACGCCTATCCATCGCGAGCGCACCCCGGTGACCCTGAGCGACACTGCCGCCCTGAAGGACAAGCATCCCGTGCGCGTGGTTAACGCCTCGGGCGACACCATCACGTTCGCCTCGATCGACTCGGTCAAGGGGATTGATGGTGTGGAAATCCTCATGGACAGCACCGCCGCAGCAGCACCGCTAGGCCAAAAGCGCATCTTCAACCCCGACCCGCAACGCGCGTTGTGGATGTCGGCGCTGTGCCCCGGCTTGGGACAAATCTACAACCGACGCTACTGGAAACTGCCCATCGTGGTGGGCGCCTTTGTGGGACTGAGCTATGGCGCATCCTGGAACAACAGGATGTACAAGGACTACTCCAAGGGTTACCGCGATGTGATGGACGACGACCCCGACACGCGCAGCTACATGGACTTTTTCCCGCCCACGGTGCGCGAGAGCGACCTGGACAGGGCCTGGCTGCAGAAGGTCATGAAGAACAAGCGGGACTACTACCGCCGCTATCGTGAGATCTGCGTCATCGCGATGGTGGGGGTTTACCTGATCAACATTGTTGACGCCTATGTTGACGCGTCACTGGCCCACTTTGACATCTCGCCCGACCTCACGCTTGACGTGGCGCCCACTGCCATCGACAGCGGCGTGACCGGCGGCCGATTGCCGTCGTTGGGGCTGCAATGCGCATTCAGTTTCTAATCATGCAATAAAACGACAACAGAATATGACAAGACATCGACTCATCACAGTATTTACCATCGTGCTGACAGCCATGACCATCATGGCGGCAACGCGCCCATCGCACGACAAAAAGGCCATCTTGACACTGAAGAACTCCATCACCGACGACGACATCGTCTTCCCGGAGAGCTTCGACACCGACGTCCATCAGATGATGACCAACTGGTATCTCCAGAACTATGCGGTCCTGGATGCCGATGTGGAGAACAAATCGTTCGGCGAGGTGAACGACGAGACCTACATCCGCCGCCTGACTGCCATCCCCTCGGTAATCGAGCTGCCCTATAACCAGATTGTGCGCAAGCACATCGAGCGCTATGTGTACCGCAGCCGCACCCTGGTCGAGGAGATGCTGGGCATGAGCCTGTACTACATGCCCATCTTTGAGCAGGCCCTGGAGAAAGAAGGTCTGCCCCTGGAGCTCAAGTACTTGCCCATCGTGGAGAGCGCCCTCGATCCCAATGCGGTTTCGCGTGCGGGTGCTGCCGGATTGTGGCAGTTCATGATCGGCACCGGCAAGGGTCTGGGACTTGAGATCAACTCGCTGGTCGATGAACGCCGCGACCCCTATCGCTCCAGCGCCATGGCCGCCAAGTACCTCAAGAACCTGTACCAGATCTACAATGACTGGTCGCTGGCGATTGCCGCCTATAACTGCGGCCCCGGCAACGTGAACAAGGCGCTGCACCGCAACGGCGGTTCGGGCGACTTCTGGGACATCTATGAGTATCTGCCTCGCGAGACGCGCGGCTATGTGCCGGCCTTCATAGCTGCCAACTATGCGATGACCTATTACAAGCAGCACAACATCAGCCCGTCGCTGGCCCGCAAGCCGCTCATCACCGACACGGTGACCGTGAACCGTCGCATCCACTTCGCACAGATTGCCCAGGTGCTGAACATCCCCATCGAGGAGATACGCACCTTCAATCCGCAGTACCGCAAGGACGTCATCCCCGGTGACAACCACCCCTATGTGCTCGTGCTGCCGTCACAGCAAATCTACAGCTACATCATGAGCGAGGACAGCATCGACAACTACCGCGATGACCTGTATGCCCATCGCCCGATTGTCGAGCCCGGCGGACTCACGCCCACCACCGAGGAGTACATCTCGGGGACCACGGCCAGCGGTGAGATGCGCACCACTAACCACAAGGTGGAGCGCGGCGAAACCATGTCGAGCATCGCGTCCAAGTATGGCATGACCACCAACGAGCTCATGGCGCTGAACAACAGGAGCAACGAGCGCGTGCGCCGAGGCGAGACGCTCAAGGTCAGGGCCGGAGGTCACAACAACGCCAGCGCCGACAATGAGGAGATCGGCATCATTCCCAGCAGCAGTTCCACGAACGAGGACGACATGGCCATGGCCGACCCCGATAACGAGCAGGCACAATTCGACGAAGTGAAGGAGGTGGAACGCACCGCCGCCAGCAAGGCGCCTTATAAAGGCTCGTACACTTCAAAGTCGGACCAACCCGCTACAGCCAAGCCCGCCAAGTCGAGCCGAAACGACGAACAGTCGGCACGCCAGAGCGCGTCGCGCAGCAACAGCCGCGACTGGAAAGACCGCAACAGCAAGTATTCGCACAGGGACAGCGGCAAGAACCGCCATCGCGGCGACAACTCGGAGCGCAGTTCCAAGGGCAAGAACCACAAGAAAGCTGATAAGCCCAAGCAGCCCAGCGAAGTGACCGTGCAGAAGGGTGAGTCGCTGACCAAGATTGCCGAGAAAGCCGGCGTTTCGGTCAAGGACATCGAGCGTGCCAACGGCATCGAAGACGGCAACAAGATCAAGGCCGGAGACAAAATCAAGATTCCGACCAAGGCCGAGGCTAAGCAAGCCGAGAAAAAGAGTAAATCGGGAAAATCGGGCAAGGGAAGTTCGACCGAGAAGAGCTCCAAGAAATCTAAATCTTCGAGCAAGGCATCGAAGGAGTCGTCAAGCAAGTCCTCGAAGAGTTCTTCGGGTAAATCCGGCAAGAGCGGCTCCAAGAAGTCCAAGAAGAAATAAACAACTACTGGCGTGTGAGGTCAACGATCACCTCACGGGCTATCAACAGACCGGCCGCGGCAGGAACGAATGCGTTGCTGCCCGGCTGTTTTTTTCCGTCAACATAAACAGGCACGTCGGGGTTCCAACGCGGTTCCTCCTCGCTGTACACGCACTTGAAGTGATGGATGCCCTCGCGGTGGAGCAGCTTGCGGAGCATGCGCGCCAGGGGGTCGATGCGCGTTGCGTCAAAGTCGGCCACGCGGAACGCCATCGGGTCCATCTTGTAGGCCGCGCCCATCGAGCAGATGTGCGTCACGCCCAGCTTGAGACATCGTCGCGCAATCTCCATCTTGGCCGTGATTGTGTCCAGGCTATCCACCACATAGTCGAATTGCGTCATGTCGATGTCGTCGGCATTCTCGGGCAGATAGAACATCTTGTGAGTCGTCACCTTGCAGCGCGGGTTGATGTCGCGCACACGCTCGGCGGCCACGTCCACCTTGGCACGGCCGATGGTGCTGTGGAGGGCGAAAATCTGGCGGTTGATGTTCGACACGCTCACCGTATCGTCATCAATCAGGTCGAGCGCCCCCACCCCACTGCGGGCCAGCGCCTCGACCACATAGCCGCCCACGCCGCCAATGCCGAACACCGCCACGCGGCTGCGGGCCAATCGCTCCATCGCCTCGGCACCCAGCATCAACTCGGTGCGAGCGAACGGATTTTCGGCCGTAAGATTCTGTTCAAGATTGTCCATGCTTGTCGAATTTTTGACCGCAAAAATACTAAAAACACACCCCTTTTGCCCTTTTTAGACCGCAAAAAAAGCATTGATTGCAAAAAATATCCGATTTTTTGCCCCAAATTCAAATATTTGGTTTACCTTTGCACCCGCTTCGACGCCCAGATGGCGGAATCGGTAGACGCGTTGGTCTCAAACACCAATGGGGTAACACCCGTGCCGGTTCGACCCCGGCTCTGGGTACGAGTTTGACTCGAAAATAATCGCTAAAGCCTTGAAATTAAAGGATTTAGCGATTTTTCATTTCTCGGTTTTCCCCACATTTTCCCCACACCTGCAAAGAATCTTGCAAAAATTTTTCTTTTCCCCACACATTTCCTCCCCATTTCACATCTTGACACAACAAAATCGCCAAAGGCACCTTAATCACCTCAACTTCATTCAATCCGATTAAACGATTCTCAATACTTCTCTTTTTTTCTATTGGGTTTATCAAGCATTGTTTTCAACATCCGACATGTCGGTTTTAGCAAATTATCCCCACACCCTCATTGGTCTGTAATGCGTTCAGTTTTTAGACAAATCTCCATTTTTGAGAAGTCGAATGATAAAAAATCAATTTCATTTCTGTCTATGTTAATAATAAACTTCCCCATCTCTTTGTAATCCTTTTCAATTTCATCCTTGATGAATTGATACCAAGTTGTACGGCCTACTTCCATAAGAAAATAGGGTGTTATGCTTCCAAAATTATTAACATGATTGCTTATTTTATCAATCTCATTATTAGCATAGCTAAAATCCCAATTTTTGTTATTATGTATAGTATTATAGTTGATGAGATGTTTTAACAGATAATATTGCATAAGATATGACATCCTAATATCCGACAATGATGTGTATTCTATTATGAATGACATTTGCTCGTCAGTAGCTTTTTCTTCAATCATTCGATAATCGAAAAAAGTATTCAAAACATCGATCTTTGCATACCTACCTGATTTTTCACTACGCATGACCTTTTGTTTATAATAGTAGCTATGAGACACCTTTAAGATATTATATATTTGCTGGATAGAATCAAATTTGAAATGCATCGGAGCTTTTATATAGGCTTGGACAGAGCAAGACTTTGCCCATGACACAAGTGCTGTCCGGATATATCCATCGTCATCCATATGAGAATATGGTATGCTTTCATAAAACAACCGGCCAATTGATAAATACTCCTCCCATGAGCAAACATCATATTTTAAAATGGACAAGACATCCATTCCAATAAATCTTCCTCGTTCTTTAAACATATTACCTATCGCATTTTTATCTGATGCGTAATCATTAAGAACCTTTAAGAAGTATTTTTTTGCCTTTAATCCGTTTTGCTCTTCTTTTCGTTTTACATCATCAATCTCAATCCCTTTGCGTTTCCAATAATTAGAAATGGGTTCTAATATAGTATAATAGGATTCATCGGCCCACTCCAATTGAACTTGTGGACATCCTTCAAAGGCTGTTTCGGATATTTCTGTATACCATTCATCTTTTTTGTGGATAACAAATTTGGATAGACTTTTGCAACCAGCAAATGCATACTTTCCAATCTGCGCTCCACCTTTCAATGTGTCAATTTTTGAAAGGGACTTACAGCCGGCTAAGCAATAATCACCAAATTCTTTACGAAAAGGTTCACTTTCTGTAAACTCAACTGACAATAATTTTTCACACCCACATAATAGCCCGGCAGGGACAGTATGACCAGATATTGTTATTTCTTGAATATTATTACAATATGATAAATCAAAATCTCCATATTTCGCATAAGGATCACGAACTACTATCTTCAAATTTTCACAGTGGAAGAAATTCATTTGTGTTCTCCCCAAACCAGATAACTTAAGGTCTGAAATATCCTCTATGCCATGACAATACGCAAAAGTTAATTCAGCACCATCTTCTAATCTCAACTTTGACATATCAATATTTCGCAGAGACCTGCAATTGCAAAATGCCGCAGATCCAACAATCATCTTCGTATAGCAAATAGACGGTTTAGCTAAAGACAAATCCACTTCTTCTAATGCTTCACAATCCATAAAAGCAGCCTTAGGAATATGGTGTATGGTTGAAGGAAATTTTATTTTCTTGATTGTTTTGCTACCCATGAAACATTTTTCAGGAATTGAACTAACTCCTTCTGGTATTGTAAATTCAGACAAGTCTTTCGGAACACTTAAAATGCAACTATGAGAATAATCATAAATAATACCATTCTCTTCTATGGTCTTAAAGTTCTCATAAAACTCACCATCCTGCAATATGGGTATATCTGCCTGTTCTGTCGAGCTTTCTGCCCAGCAGTATTCGCTCAAATGCGAAGACGTACCATAATAGTTTTGAAGTTTCTGTACCAGTACAGACCACAGGTCCTTATACTCATCGGCAGAAACTTTGCGCATGTGTAATACCTTCTCAACAACATCGTATGCGAGTTTGAAATTCCTCTTCCTCCCATTATACTTAATCCTTATTGGTATAGGTTCGCCACGATATAAATAGACATAGCAGATAGTATCCATTCCACTATAGTATTTGCATACAGAACTAAAGAAGTCTATAAACGTATAAAGATTTTTCTCAATGAAGGCATGATTCTTTGAGAAATAATTATCGTATCTGAAACTGATAATCTTTGTCAAATCACCAAGATAATATTCATGTTCCTCTTCTGTAATAGGCTCTGTAAATTTAAGTGAGGCTCGATGATTACTTATGCACCTTTCTAATGCCATCCTTGTCATTAAGTGTAGTGGTTTGTTGGAGGTTTCAATAGCCAACATAATCAATTCGTTGGTCTGATAAATATTTGGAGTTTCAAATAATGCCCTTCCGTCTTTTGCTACTGCTTTCAAATAATGGGTATAGTCACATGAATTCTTTTGCTCTGTGCGATACTTTTGGCAGAGCCTTTGAAACCTGTCTTCAGCTATCTTGTACATTTTACGTAGTTTTTAAGTTGTCTTTTTATTAGCAGATGCAATAGATTCTACATTTGTAATAAAGGTATTACTAATTTGCTTCGCCGTTAACCTAGGAGCAAAGGTAATGTTATTTTGCGAGAAAAACATTATTGGTCTTTCATCAATTATTCATGACCGATGAAATTGCATTTACTCGCTAATCCTAAACCAAATACCATTATTATTCAAAAAACATTGGATAAATGCTTGTCCATCCCAATTATTCTTTCGATATTTGCATTAAGACGTGCATGAAGCAGTCTTGTGTTAGTGGTTTATTTCCGAGAGGCTGCAAAAACAACTGTATGCGCGACTTTGAAGCATCTTATTTTTATTACTATTTATTATTTTTGACGGGTATAAAATGAAACATCTTAAAGAAATTGGCATCAGTGTAATTGCCGGTTTGGTCGTAGAATGCCTTAGTCGATTACTATTTAACAAATCATTATTGAGCATCCAGGTGCCTCTGTGGTGCTGGTTGGTAATATCAATAGGTATTATTTTTCTATACTGTATCATTCACCATCTGATACAACAACATCGCATTAAAGAAATTGTTAATGAATTTACAGAATGTACATTCGGGGACTCTTATGTCTATACTTGGGACTATAAACGCACAAAGCACGGACGGTATAGCGCATTCGGATATGAGGCGACTAATGTACGAACAAAGAAACCATTAGCAGAAATGAATAATGAAAGAGTGCATACCTGTGGACATGAAGTTCCTGAAGAAACAGTCAAATTATTTATTCAACTAATACTGATTGCTTCAGTGGAAAAGAAGAAGGGGAAACAACTAATGCCAGTATTGGAATATCTGCATTGGACAGAAGACTCACAAAAACATCAATTGCTGCATTAATCAAAAGCACGAGTTTCAATTGTCGTAAGAATAGCATAAATGTATGAGGTGGACAGAGGATCAACTCTCAAAAGAGTACAAAGAACATGTGATATTCAAGAATTTAGATTCTTTTTCTGAGTTCTATGATTTTATCTCTATCAATTCATATAGTTTTTTACCGGATGGACTTCCTGGAACATTTCCGAATATTGACACGTACATTTTTAGCGCCATCAGAGGAACCATAGATTCAGTGCGTCTACTGTTGAAGAATGCCCATCTTAATGACGCTTTTGCTATTGTTCGCAAATATTTTGATGAAGTCTTATTAGATGTTTATATGACGGTATATCGACAGGAACAAATAAAAAAGAATCCAGAAGTTCTGTTGTTTACGGTGGAACGTGTGAAACAATGGATGGATGAAAGTTTCAGGATTCCTAAATATGATGATATGATAAAATACTTCGAGCGTTCAGAATCATATCGTTCCCTATTTGCTTATTTTGATTTTGAAAAAAGATATCGTAAAATTCGAGAATTGCTAGATGATAATATGCACATGAATAGTTATCAACTGATGATAACCAATGATAATGAAGTCTATAATCAATACAGAACAAGGTATTTAAATCTTCTAAATACCTGTATGAATGATCTGTTTCGTTATCATTTTGCATCGAGCATTTATTTGAATCCTCATTATTTCATGGCCTCAGACCATGTTGATTGTTTGGATTTAGGATTGACACCACCTGAGGGATCAGAGAATTGGATTGCAAATATAGCACAAAGAATGTTTGATAACATTATTAAACCGCATAAGGATTTGGCTCTATTCCTTTTAAATAATGTGTATTTAGAAATAGAATGCAACTATGATTAAGAATAGACAATAAACCACAACTCTTTTTATTGACTTCCAGCTCATGAACTGCTGCACACCAAATGCTTCTCTTTCAAATATCCGTCATGTTATAGTTTCTCTTTCTGTGACCTTATTTCATTTACAGTCACCTTTACATACACCTTTTCGGTTTTTACAGTCACCTTTTTCTGTCACCTTTTTCTGTCAACTTTTCTGTCAACTTACCATGGCTTTCTGCTACCTTTTCTGCTACTCTACTCTGATTTTCTGCTACCTTTTCAATTACCTAGAGCACATAACAGCTATTTTCTACATCTTTTTCTGTTCGCTTTCTGCTCGTTTTCTGTTCGAACAGAAGGAACTGGATTTTCGTGACTTGATTCAGATTATCATCTGAATATTTAGAGCCAATTTCGAAAAATTGTTGTAAATTTGCATTCTCCTATATGCCCGCAATGGGTATAAATCAGCTAACGACCAGGAACATGAACGATATAACAAACTCCTTTGTGGTTATATGAGCTTTGGTCGGCTCGCTGGGACTGCACTGGAGTTTGTTTTTTAGATAGTCACACAAAGAGATATAGAATGGCAACTCACAGTAAATTCAATGAGGCTACAAGGGTGCAAATCCCTGCACTTGTTCACCTTACCAGATTGGGATATTCCTTTATTCCTCGCATTTCTGATGAAAAAGCGGGTACATTCTATGACCAGCAAACCAATATTCTGATCGAGATATTCCGTCGGCAGTTTGCAAAGCTTAATCTTGAGAAAGAAGGGCAATTTAATCAAATCCTTCAAGAAATACGTACAGAACTTGACAACGATGACATCGGCAAGGCTTTTTATAAACGCCTCACCGATGTTTCAACCAGGTTGGTCGATTTTGAGAATCCCGACAATAACGTCTATCATTGCACTGCTGAGTTCACCTGCAAAAACGGTTTCGACGAGTTCCGTCCCGACATTACCCTATTTATAAACGGCTTGCCCCTCGTTTATATCGAGGTTAAGAAGCCAAACAATAAAGAGGGTATCGTTGCCGAGCGTGACAGGGAATATCACCGTCGTTTCCCGAACAAGAAACTGCGTCGTTTCAACAACATCACGCAGTTGATGATATTCTCAAATAATATGGAATATGATGCCATGGGCGGCATTGTTCCAGTACAAGGTGTTTTCTACTGCACTGCAGGTAAAAAATCCGCACCTTTTAACTGTTTCCGTGAGGAAAATCCGACAAACGAAGATGTGGCACCATTTAATCGTGATTTCTTCTACCCGCCTATAGATGCTACCGTGGAGCATCAAATTTTGGCAAGCTTTAACAGCGAGGTAATCCACAATGCTCCCGAATACATTACCAACAAAGGAGTGAACACACCGACAAACCGAGTGCTCACATCCATGTGCTCCCGTGAGCGGTTACTTTACATCATCAAGTATGCTATTGCATATGTTCATAAGCAAAAAGAACTTCCTGATGGGGGTATTGAAACTATCGACGAGAAGCATATCATGCGATACCAACAACTCTTCGCATCATTGGCTATCCGCAAAAAGTTGAGCGAAGGTGTAACTAGTGGCTTGGTATGGCACACTCAAGGCAGCGGCAAAACTGCGTTAGCCTACTATTTGACCAATGTGCTTACTGATTACTATGCGAAGCAAAGCACTGTAGCGCAATTCTATTTCATCGTTGACCGTCTCGATCTTTTGGAACAGGCTACAAAAGAACTCACAGCCCGTGGTCTGCTGGTGAACACGGCCAACTCTCGAACCGAGTTGATGCAGTTGTTCAGAAACAACCAAGCTACGGTGAACAACACAGGCCAACGTGAAATTACTGTTGTCAATATCCAGCGTTTCATGGAAGATAAGGAACGAGTGAACCTGCCCGAGTATGCTACCAAGCTACAGCGCATTTTCATTATTGACGAGGCACACCGTGGCTATAAACCCACCGGCTGCTTTCTCGCCAACCTGTTTTCCGCTGATGAAAACGCCATCAAGATTGCTCTCACTGGAACGCCTTTGATTGGCGAGGAGCGCAATTCGTGCGCAGTTTTTGGCAACTACCTCCACACTTATTACTATGATAAATCAATCCAGGATGGCTATACACTGAAGATCCTTCGTGAAGATATAGAAACATCATGGAAGAAGAAGCTCCAAGAGACAGTCCAAGGGCTCGAAAAACTTGTCCAACGGCAAGAATTGCTCAAGTCACAAATAATTGAGCATGAGAATTATATTTCGGCCATCTCGCAGTACATCATGCAGGATTTGCGCTCATTTCGAGCCATTCAAGGCGATGACACATTAGGTGGCATGGTGATTTGCGAAACGAGCGAACAGGCCAGGCGCATCTATGAATACTTTGAGCAAGAGTATCAAAGAATGCAGCCTCAACCTATGAAATTCAAGTTGCCCGATGGAACAACCGTCATCGGCGAGCCCATTGTAGAATACAAGACACCGTTTAAGCCGCTTAAAGCTGGTCTCATACTCTACGACAGTGACGATAAGGCAACGCGTACCCAAGTGATTACTGATTTCAAGGAAAATAATACGATTGATATTCTCATCGTGTTCAATATGCTTCTCACTGGTTTTGACGCTCCACGCCTGAAACGGCTATATTTCGGCCGCAAACTCAAGGATCATAATCTGCTCCAAGCTATCACGCGTGTCAATCGACCATATAAGAACAACCGCTATGGCTATTTGATTGACTTTGCGAACATCAAGGAGAATTTCGATCAAACCAACAAGGCCTATCTGCAGGAGTTGTTGCGCTTTAACGACCCTGATGAAGTTGGCCAGGATAATATCACTGATACGTTTACTCAAGTTCTCGAAGACCCCGAAGAGATCATCAAGAACATGGTAGAGATTCAAGATAAATTGTTCGCATTCACTACTGACAATGTCGAGGAATTCGCAACCGAGATTTCTACCATTGAGGATAAACAACAGCTCATAGAACTTCGCCATGTCGTAACTGCCGCTCGTGATATGGCAAACCTTGTACGCTCATTTGGCTCAGACGAGTTGAAAGAGAAATTTGCTGAGGTTGATTTGCCGAAACTTCCGTTAATCTTGGGTGAAATCAATCGGCGCATCGATATGATTAATCTGAAAGAACGATTCAATCCAGATGAGGGCGTTCAACAGACCATCACCGATGCTTTGGCCGATATTGAGTTCTCTTTCAACAAAGTGAAAACTGAAGAGATGGAAATTGTCGCCTCAAAGATGGAGCAATATAAAGAAAAACATCGCTCGGTTGTACATAACCTTGCTGAGTTTTTCGACCCTGATGATCCAGAGTATATCACGCTCAAAGAGTTGTTCCTGCAGCGCTTCAAGGAGCACAACTTCTCATTTGAGACCGAAGCACAACTCAACGAGGAAGCAAAAGCGCTCGACGAGATACTTGCTCGTATCGCTGCTTTGCAGAAAGCCAATAAAGTGCTGTTGAACAAGTATAACGGCGACGTGAAGTTTGCCCGAGTACACAAGCGCATTGTCGAGGAAAACGCAGAACGTGGCAAACGTAATCCCAAGCAGGAGCCCATCATATCGGAATCGCAGAGCGAGATCCTGCAATCGCTGTGCCGCATCAAGTCGGTCATTGACAGTCAGGTTTACGACCGCAACGACATCTTGAAGAAGGATGCCTATTTCGAAACCACTGTTATGACCTTGATCACTCAAAGCCTTAACGAACTGAAAATAGCCAACAAACGGGATGACCGTACATTCATTCAGACGCGAATTGCGGGCCAGTATCTCGATCAATACCACCAGCAATTTAACATCGCATAAGATATGGATTTCAAGCAACAAACCTATCAGCTCATCGATGACCTGAAGCTCACTTGCACATCAAGTGGGCTGGGCAACGATGGTAACGAGTATAAAATCATTACGCAGGTATTCCTGTATAAGTTCCTCAACGATAAATTCGGTCATGAGGTAAAGGAGATATCGCCCAGATTGGAGAATGCCGAATCGTGGGAAACTGAATACGAGCAGATGAGCGAGGACGAGATTCTCGACCTTTGGGATGCTCTCTCGCCCGATACACCGCGTCTAAAGCCGCAGCATCTGATCTCGTATCTGTTCAACAATTCCCAGCGTGGCGATTTTGACCTTATCTTCGATCAAACGATGCTTGATATTGCAGAACTCAACATCAACATTTTCAATACGCACACAGTCGAAGAGACTAAAATCCCGATATTCGAGAAGCTGACTGATTTCGTGACCGACTCGGCCAAACGCAGTGAGTTTGCCCGGGCACTGGTCAACAAACTTGCCAAGTTCTCGTTTGAATCGGTGTTTAACGAGAAATATGACTTCTTCAGCGACATTTTCGAGTACTTGATCAAGGACTACAATAACGCAGGCGGCGGCAAGTATGCCGAGTATTACACGCCCAAGTCCATCGCCCGTGTAATGGCTCGTCTGCTTGTGGGCGACAACCCCGACCTGCACAGCGTTCAGTGCTACGACCCCTCTGCAGGAACCGGCACGTTGCTCATGGCCTTGGCCCACCAAATCGGCGAAGACCGTTGCACGATTTACAGCCAGGACATCAGTCAGCGAAGCAATAAGATGCTCAAACTGAACCTCATTTTGAACAACCTAGTTGCAAGTCTTGACAATGCGGTGCAGGGCGATACGCTGGTGTCGCCTTATCACAAGGAGAATGATAATGTCACGCTTAAGAAGTTTGACTTTATAGTCAGCAATCCTCCTTTCAAACTCGATTTCCCTGACACACATTCAGAGGTCGCTTCACAAACCGCTCGATTCTGGGCCGGTGTGCCGAATCTGCCGTCGGCAATCAATCCGCAGAAACCCAAGATGGCGATTTATACATGCTTCTTGCAGCACGTCATCAACTCATTGAAAGATGGCAAGGGCAAAGGTGCCATTGTTGTGCCAACAGGCTTTATTACTGCAAAGAGCGGAATCGAGAAGAGGATCCTGCAACGTATTGTTGACGAGAAAATGGTTTCAGGTGTAGTTTCGATGCCCTCTAATGTATTTGCCACCACAGGAACCAATGTTTCCGTACTATTCTTTGATAAGGGCAAGACAGACGATGAAGTGGTACTCATTGATGCCTCAAAACTTGGCGAAGACTATAAAGAGGGAACAAACCAAAAATGTCGTTTACGCGACTTTGAGATAGACCAGATCGTTAACACTTTCCGCAACAAGCAGAAAGTTGATGATTTCTCCGTTGTCGTCTCATACGACGAAATCAAGGAGAAAGGCTATTCCCTGTCGGCTGGTCAGTACTTTGACATCAAGATTGATTATGTCGACATTACTGAAGACGAGTTTAATGAGCGCATGAGCAACTACCAAGAGACGCTTGCAGCGCAATTCGCCGAGAGTCATCGTCTCGAGAATGAGATAATGAAACAGTTAAAGTCATTGAATTTTAATACAGATAAAGAGATATGATAACCAAAGAAGAAGTTCTGCAGCTATTGAGTAGTACAGAAACATATAGAATCGAGCGAACTACGTCGATACGTGACATGGACAAGTTCCAGGAAGCCATCTGTGCTTTTTCCAACGACTTGCCCAATTCTCGCAAGAAAGGCTATCTGATTATCGGAGCTTACGATGATGGTTCTTTGTCTGGCCTGAAAGTGGATGATAACCTGCTAAAAAACATTTCGTCAATCCGTTCAAACGGCAACATCCTGCCGGTGCCTGTCATGTCGGTGGATCGCTTTGAATATAATGATGGTGACTTGTTGGTTGTTGAGGTGTCGCCCTCGTTTGTGCCTCCAGTACGCTACCGTGGCCGCACTTTTATTCGCATTGGCCCACGCCGTGACGTTGCTTCAGAAACCGAAGAACGCATTCTCATGGAGAAACGCACCTCGTTTATGGCGACATTCGATGCTACTCCTTGCTTCTCTGCAAAAATCTCTGACATAGACACAGATCTTATAAAGAACGAATATCTGCCCAAGATTATAGACCCCGAATTGCTCACTGATGACGACCGCGACATCAAGGAGCAAATGGCTTCAATTCATCTATATGATATGGAACATGACCGCCCCACCAATGCGGCAGTTATTCTGTTTGGCAAAGACCCGAAATTCTTCATGCACGGTGCCTACGTCCAGTATGTTCACTTTGCTGGCACCGATAATGGATCTGAGATACTCAACGAACGAGTACTCAAAGGAGGCCTAGCAAAGATGCTGCCTGTGCTGGAGAGCTTTGTCCGCGATGCTGTCGTGACCTCTCGCCCTGTTCCTATCAGTATGCTGCGCGAGCAAACGGTGTATAACTACCCCGAGCTGGCTTTAAGGGAACTCCTGATGAACGCATGTATGCACCGCGACTATCAGTCGAATACGCCCATCCGTTTCTATCAATATAGCGACCGCATAGAGATATTGAACGCTGGTGGACTGTATGGCGAGGCTCGTCCCGAGAACTTTCCGACTGTTAATGACTATCGCAATCCCATCATTGCAGAGGCGATGAAGGCTTTGCGCTATGTCAATATGTTCAATCGTGGAATTGATCGTGTGATGACCATGCTCAAGGAAAATGGCAATCCCGAACCAATATTCAAGGTTGATAAGATTACGGTCTTTGAGGCGATAGTGAAGCCATCTTTGTCAATTAACTTAGTCAATAATGAAGAAAAAGTGACTAAGTTGGTGACTAAGACGGTGACGAAACAAACAGAAATAGTCAACGAAATTTTAGCGTTCTGCGGGATGCCGAGAACGTTGACCGAGATAATGGAGCATGTGGGCTTGAAACACCGCTCCAATACTAAGCAGCGGTATATAGATCCTTTGCTGCAAAACGGCTTCCTTATAATGACAATTCCCGACAAACCTAATAGTCGGAATCAGAGGTATAAGAGAGCTTCATCTTAGTCATATAACTCAGTCACTTATCTTAGTCACAAAAGTTGACAAAGATAAAGATAGTGACATGGATAATAGACACAAACAATAATGACAGCTGAAGAACTGATTGATTATATTGAAAAGGAATGTAAGCCCCTGTCTATTGGCATCATAGACAGACTTTGCAAACGTGCAATGCGCATAATGAATTCTAATTTAGGATTCATCATTGGAGATGATTATCCAAAAACGTTTACGTTTATTGATTTTCTTGCATGCGAGATTCAGTCTAAAACCTACGATGAAATTTTCTTTCCTGGCAGGTTACTTGAAGATTACATTGAAGAAACTCTGGATAATGAATATGAGAAGTTGCCTTATATTGAAAAACTGGTTCTGTCATATTCTGATTTCACATTAGAATTAGGTTATGATGATTATGAGCCGTGCAATCCGCGACCTCTCATTTACTCTCGTTTTCACTCAATGTTAAACAATCATTGGGCTACATCAAAAAAGATTCTAAAGTATTTGAGAACAATAAGCTGGTAACTATGTTTCTGATTGATACTATAGACCATTTCATATCAGGTGATTGGGGAGAAGAAACTCTAACAGCTGAATCGCCAAAAGCTACATATTGTGTGAGAGGAGCAGACATTAACAATGTTAATGCGCATTCCTTTTACGGAACGCCATTACGATATGTCGCCCGATCGTCATTTGATAATAAACAATTGCAAGCTGGTGACATCGTTATTGAGAAATCAGGTGGCAGTCCAACACAATCAACAGGACGTACTGCGTTTATTTCACAACAATGTATAGACGAACTTCAAGATGTGGTATGCTCAAATTTTTGTGCCGCCTTTCGTGTAAAAGAAAACTGGAATTCAAAGTATGTATTCTATTATATGCAACATGTTTATAATAGTGGGGTTTTCTTTAACTTCGAGGGCAAAACATCAGGGCTTCGAAATCTTCAAATTGAAAACGCTTTCAAGTCAATACCCATAGAACACATTGACAAACCCATTCAAGATAGGATTGTCCACATGTTGGATAAAATAGAATCTCTAATTGTGCTTAAGAATGCGATAAATCGCAATTTACCTGTCCGTTCAGCAGCATAGGCAGCAATTCATCGCGCATCTTTAATAGGCTTATAATTGATTGAGAATTGATTTCAATTTCATTGAAAACTGGTGAAATCAAATCATCAAATTTGCGAATAATCGTTTCTCCAGGGTAAACAATGAGTATTTTCTCAAATTCTCCTTTGCTCATATTCGGCAGTATATTGCCTATTTTCGCATTTGCATAGCTGAAATACAATTTGATTCCATAATACAAAAACACAGCATTGGATTTATGTTTGAATCTTATCGAATTAATTTGTTGATTCGTTTGAACTTTTGTTCCAGCAAAACCGATTACTCCAGGCGTACCTATACATGAGCAAAATAATGAACCCTTTGGAAGATACTTTGACGATTGAGCATCTGCTCCTTTCAACGAAAGATTTCTAGATGTTTCAAAGACAAAATAATGACCTCTAATGTCGTCTATTGTAACAAATGGTATATCTTCACCAAAGTTCGTTTCATCTGAAGTTGATGGCGTCTTACCTGTTACAATGTCTGCCTCAACATCTGAAATAAAACAATCTTTCCATCCAATAGGGATGCAGCGCTTCAATGCCTCATTCCAAACCATTTCGCCGCCGCTTGACTTGTAGGGTTTGCCTTCATGGTTCGGGAAGTCAAACTGGATGAACCAATAGTCGTATAGCTGGTGTGCGACCTGCTCTAAATTGCGATTTATATTATATTAAGGGTTCAAATTTAATTACAATCGCAATGAAAGAGAAGATAATTGAAATGGTCATGAATGGGATGATCGATTGCCTGACTGGGGCGCAGCTGGAACGATTACAGGG
>JAFQZK010000002.1 GCA_017405965.1 Muribaculaceae bacterium
CATGGATGCTTTTGATGATGCAATAGCTCGCAGCCTCGAACGGACAGCCGTGGTTCGTATCACATTGACCGAACCACCCGTCGGTAAGTGCAAGCAACTGACGGAGCAGTGAGAACCCGCTCCCACCGCTCATCGATGGCGATGCCTTACTTGATTATTCACATTCTTCTACAATTATTGTTTAAAGTGAATTTGAATATTCTTTGGGGGTATTTCGAAGATTTTTAGTAACTTGCGGCATGAAAAAGATTCTGATATTTTTGATACTGGCGGCAGTTGCCGTCACATGGGACCTTGGCGCTAGCGCACAAGGCAGGAGCAAGGGTGACAACCTGTTCTATGTTTTCGCCGAAAAAACGGTGAAAATTGACAAGAAGAAGATCCGGTATAGGGCGGCGTTGACAGCCCCGACCGATACCGCCCGTCCAGCCATCGTGATCTACCTGCATGGCGGCAGTGGGACCGGCAGTGACAACGAACAGCAACTGAGGTCGCCTGGCATCGCCCAAATTTATGACTACCTCGCTGAGCAGGGCATCAAAGCCTATTTCTTGGTTCCCCAATGCGAGGATGAATTGTCATGGTCTGGTTATAATCCCCCGCCCAAACGATCGGGACGCCGCACCCCAGGAGGCCCCCGTCCCCAAGGGCCGGTAAAATGCCCGTCCTACAACCCGTTTGTCAAAGCATTGGCCGACCTGTATGTGCAGGACTTCGGCGCCGACCCCAACAGGATCTACATCTTTGGAGCATCGATGGGAGGCGATGGCGTGTGGCACATCGTGAAAGATTATCCTGACTACTTCGCAGCAGCCATGGCGGCTTCGGGCGCCTACCGTGGAATGGGTGTACCCGACTTGGGCAGCACACCGCTGCTTTGCACCAAGGGAACCCGTGAAGGAAACTACAGCAAGTATGTGCAGATGATTGACGACATCAGGCTCTTGGGTGGTGAAGTCAATTTCCAGCACTTGGAGGGGTGCGATCACCATTCAGCGATAGATAATGCCTTTACCAGCGAACGTATCGCCTGGGTCTTGTCCCATCAGCGCTGAGCGTTTAACGCCATCATTAAAGGCTATGATAATGGACACATTGTTTGCATATTCTTAGCAGGCATTTCTTTAGGCCTCCGTGTCGCGAATCCATATTGATAGCGGTACGAGGAAGCCTATCTCTGTGACAAGATCCTAATCATCGCCTGTAGCGATTGGCCCACCCGCGAACCCCGCTGGCGATGGGCCGTTCCGCTCCGTCTGCGTCCGCTACGAATGACTGACTTATCGGCTGGAGAGTGCCTGGTCAGGCTCACTGGCCGCGCCAAGACCCCGCACAGCCGGCTGCTGCGGTCATTGACTTCGTCTTCTTCCTCCTTGCAAGGCAGAGGGCATGCAAGCTTGCCTTCTGCTCTTGCTTCGTTCGTCAGTTCCCGTTCCGCACTGCGTTTCGCTGCGTTATCGATAGTGCAACACCTGCGGTTCAAGGCGGTCTGCTTACGGCGGGTTCGGGTACGCACCCGGCTCGCTGCACTGGTATCGGGCTCGTCCTTCGTCCTCAACCCGATCCTGACGTTCCGCAAGCCCGATGCTCAATCGGAGATTGCCCCGCAACGCCGGCATCCCGCCTGGCACTCACGATGACTCCATTCATCTTGTGCCTCCACTTCATTCCCTCCGCGCCCCGCTGTTTTCGCTGCGCTCAGGGGTATCGGTGCTGTGAGCCTTGGGCACACTCCAGCCTCTGTCGCCATTCTGCGCTACCTTGCCTGCGCTTCACCGCCCGTCGCCATCGCCAGAGCACAACATCAAGCCTGGAACAAGTTCAAGGCACGATGTTGTCGCATAGAAATCAGCGGTATTGACGAGCATAAGCGCAACCGATACTGCGTGTCGGATGCGCTCACGCACGTCAGCATCATCACCGCACAATGCCAAAATCGTCCTGCATATAGCGCTTTTAATGAAAGCGAGTTTGTAACACGCCCCGCAGGGCGGTTGGGGGGGCCTGTGACAGAGACAAAAGGAAAAAATTTCCTTTTCAACCTTTAATCCGCTGATTATCAGCGGAAATTTTTTTTGAGGTGCGGAAAAAATGTGATTTTAACAAATTCTCATCCGTAAGACTATAGTCTAACTTCCTGATATAGGTATTTTTACGGCACCTAAAAAATGGAAGCCCAAATGTTAAAATTTTTCGCCAAATCATTCATGAAGTCCCAGCAGGCAACACGATGCATCAGCAAGACGTAACCATTTGAAAGCGGCTGTTATCGCCACGGAGAAAAGCGGTAACAACATTCGTTGAAACCGTCTCACCGCACAACATAAATGCCGAAAATGCTAGGGCAAAGGCCATTCTGCCATGCTTCGGCCTTTGCACCAGGCCGAATTTGTCCCCAGGGGCATGGATAAAACCGAACTGTCGCCCGATTTCATCTATGCACCTAAGCGACATTACCGCACATTCGCCACGCATATAGCGCTTTTTTGACGGCCATTTTCAGAAGCGCCCCGCAGGGCGGTAGGGGGCTCCTGAGAGAGAAACAAAGGGAAAAATTTCCCTTTTTAACCCTTTAATACTTGATAATCAAGCATTTGATTTTTTCAATCCTTTACAAGTCGTAAAAAAACGTGTATTTTAACACTTTTTTTTCTGAAAGAGCCCCGATGAATAAAGGTTTTACGGCCACTTTTGAGACTACCCTCAAATGTTAAATTTCTGGCCGTTTTTTGTCATGTACTCACAAAAAGTCGCAACCAAAAACGACCTTCCGCCGCCGTCCGAAAACGCCAGCGAAAGGTACAATAACAGCTTCAATATAAACTATCTCATACCACACCAAATCGCTGGCAGTAGTAGAAAAAAGTCCCGATGCTATAGCCATTGGAGCAGGATCGCAGGAAACTCGAAAACTTCTGCTCTGTCTCCCTGGGTTTATACTTCGGGCTTTGGCGACTGACGATGTGGAAGTATTCCCGTCCAGTTTCACCCAACGTCGCCAACGAGAAACCGATTGCGATCCAATCCTCATAGTTGTCGGTCATGTCGATCTTCCGCAACTCGATCTCTTTGCAGGCCTTATACACCCGCTCGTCGGTATCATCAGTGAAATCGTTTCGCTGCCACGACTGCCATTGCGGCTGACTGGGCTCATTATAGACACCAGTGTATGCGACAGCCTCCTCATTAATATAGGGCGCTTCATCATAACTGAGGCAGCGCAACCTGCACACGTCGCTGCAATTGTGGTCAATGGTTATGCCGATTCCTGCAAACTCCTCTTCCAGTTGCAAAAACTGGCGTTTGTGCAACTTGGGATACTTCAATGGAATGATGACGAAGTAACCTTTTCCGCCCACGGAATGGGCGGCATAAAGCACTTCTTCGAACCGGCTTAGCACGTTCTCGATGAGAAGGCCAAAGTCTGGAACCTCCAGATTGTCCTTCTGGTCAATATCAACACAGATCAGTCCACTGTGTTCAGCGAGATTCTCCGCTTTCCTCGCTCCCTTGAACACACCGCTGATGGTGGCATGAGGCAGTGCGTTCTTGAAATGTTTCTGCTCCTGCTTGCTGGAGCAGGCCCGCAACCTCTTGATTTGCTCCTTGTGCTGCTCACTCATGTCGAACAGGAATTCCCGCAACGTGATGTTGCGAGGTTCCTTGTCGAACACTCCGTTGAAGCAGCTGATGAGCCTGTCAAGATAGGATTTCTTTAGTTCGTTTACCATAACAAATATTTTTGAATGTTAATGTTAATAATAGGTTTATCGTCCTGATTATCAGCAAGTAATCGATTGACATTGCATTAACAATAATAATTGTATCATTTTAGGAATTTTGTTATGATATTAACAAATTTACTTAGCCTAACTCGCTGATAATCAATAACCATTTTTGTAAAATGTTAAACCAAAAGCTAAATCAAAGCAACTGTTTTCCAGTGCATTGCGGCCCTTTCGGTGTTAACATTAACATTGCCTTCTCAGTCATGACTTATCCTTACTGTTCAATGCCCTGTTAACAAGACTTGGGGCTTTGCCGATGCCTTTTGCAAACCATGCCTGGTTGACAATCTTTACATGCTTGTTGAATTCCCTTATGGCTTGCTCTTGAGTGATTTTGCCTCCGAACGGCATTGGAGATCCGCCACAAATCAGTTCATAGACTGCCATGGCTGTCTTCTCAAAGTACTTCATGCAACGAATGGTGTACTCCATGTCTTGTGCAGAAACCTTTCGAGTAAAGCCGGATGGAGAGTTAAACACATTAATCAGATGGACAATACCCGCAAGGCGCATCGCTTGAATCTGCAATTTGCTGTAGAGTGAGAGAATGAAATTGTCTTCAGTAGTCGCTTTCACTTCCTCTTTTTTGTCTTGCAAGGAATTGAAATACTCATTGTATAACTCATCGCTCTCACCCTCAATAAGAATGGGATTCCATCCCGAGAGTTTATCTTCGTACAATTTGCGGACAACTCCACGCCAATCACCGGAAATATAATCATCCATTATTTCTTTACTTCGCTTGGGGAACTCCTGAATGTTTGGCATGGTAAACAGGAAGCGTGTGGTCAGACCATTCACTAACCGTTGCGGGGTGCCAAACGTCGATTTGAGCAAGGCAGGCTGGAGGTCGCCCATGATGTTCATAAACGCATTGGTGATAACGATGGGCTGGTCCTCTCCTTTGCGGTTGAGGAAAATGTCATCCCCGTCAAACAGATTTATCAACTTTTCGTCACCGCCATTCTTGTTGTAACGCTCAAGGTCATCTAAGAATCCTTTTATTTCTGAATAGTATCCTAAAGACCCTATTTTGGCGTTTTGCAGGATGCGTATCCTCGCTTCCTCGGTACAATCTCCAACAAGCAACTGATCAAATTTTGGCTCGTTATCATCGTTGCTGTCATTGCCTCCTTTCCAGGTACTGTGCTCAAGCTTGTATTCCTGATAATGTCGGCGGTTAGTGTCTCGAAGTGGCTTAAGCACTTCTTTGACCGGTTGCGTTTTGTTTGAACCGCTTGGGGCTACGTTCACAAACCATAGCATAAGAGGGTTTGTATACTTGCCGTCGGTAATCTTCACACGCTTTCCAATTGTAGTTGAAAAGGCGCTCAGAAGTGCGACTGTGGGGAACTCACGTGGGCATTTATAAACCCGCACCACTTCATTGATGTAGTCCTGGGCCTTCATTGTCAAGCCGTCGATGGGCAGCACGACCTCCTCGTGGAGGCGGTGCTTGCCCTTCTCTGGTTTTTTACGTGTGTTTTCCATGACATATTACATTCTGCATCCAGCGAGGCGCTCGATGTCTCCTTTGCGGTAGCGGCGCTTTCCGCCGATCTCCACTTTCTTGAGGATGCCGCTCTTGTCCCAACGGTAGAGCGTCATCTTTGAGACGGAGAGCAGACGTGCGGCCTCGTCAACACTGATTAACTGGTCGCTAGATGCTGCGGCTTCCGCCTCGAGCATAGCGATGGACTTGGCGCCAAGAAGAATCTCCTCAGCGAACTTCTTCAGATCCTCCACTGAGACCTGGAGGATAATGTTGGTGTTTTCGGTGTTTTGTAACATAGTAATGATGTTGTTTGTACTAAAATGATTCATAATTTCGTCGCTCCACTCGGTAGGCCATCTACTGCGAGCGTACGTTCACATTTACTACGTCTTTGGTAGGTTGGCGCCTCCAGTGCGTTGTCAAATGTGACGCGGCAAAAGTATCGTGTTATACTGGTTAACAAAAAGACAAACTTTTTTCGTCGTATTTAGTGCTCCCAATCAAAACATTCTTACTACTTTTGTATCATTGAATTACACTCGATGATAAATGGAGATTTCCTATGCTAACATTTGTTAAACGCTTAAAAACTGACGAAGACTGCTATAAATTACTGTCTAAAATCAAATGGCCGGGCAGACAATTTATATGTGCCAAATGCGGCAACACGACATACCATAAGGGGCGGTCTCCGTACTCGCGTCGATGTAATCGATGCAAGTATGATGAGAGCGTGACCGCTGGCACTATGTTCAACAAATTGAAGTTCCCGATCTTAACAGCATTCAAAATCGTTTACAGGATGGCGACAACAGATACAGGCAACTCATCTAAAGCGCTTGCTGAAGAATTTGGCATCCAGAAGAATACCTGTCTTGCGTTCAAACACAAGATTCAGCAGGCGATGGGTGCCATGCAACAGGAGCGCTTGACAGGTGATGTGCAAATGTGCGTAGGCAATGTGCGTAAACGTTCTTCTCAAATCCCTTTTTGGGAACCTGATCCTGTAGTATATATTGCTATAGCAGTGGAGGTTAGAAACGGGAAACCTGGCAGAGGGTTTGCCATACCCGTGGAAAAAGAGGAAATAGCAGCCCTTATTCCCTTAATTGATCGCTATGTAAATCCTGATGCACGCATACAAACAGTAGGACAATATGGTTTTATGACGAAAATGAAGAAAAGATATAAAAACATTTCCTTTGTTCAGTATCTTCCATTGCTATATGAACATTTTCTTATTGTCCAGAATTGGGTGAGTAAGGAGTGCGGCAACACGACATCCGACTATCTGCAATGCTTCCTGAACGAGTTCTATTATCATTTCAACCATCACTATACTGATTGGAAAAGCTTCGTCAACCTTATACGCGCAATGGCCAAACCTGAATAATCCTTCGCATGCCCAGGCATCCTTCGCAATCATTTACGAAAATTACGACATTTACGAACTAGTGGACACTGTGCTACACTCGCCACTTTTAGGGTCTCGAAGTTGCGTACTTTTCTTTGGGTTTTAATACTTTTTCACGTTTGCACTATTGCTTTATTCGATTATATGATTATGAAAAAAAGAAGTTTGGAACATTCGTTTTTTGAGGAGGTAAGTCGTTGGCTTTTTCAACGAATTAACATCCTCTTTCGCTTCTGATGATGTTGAAAAGGGTGAGTGGTCTGGTAGGAGTGTTATTTAGTCTCATTCAGGAGAAGTAGTTTGTTGCTAGGGGAACATTTGGAAGAGTGGGGCTGTATGAGGGCAGGAACCGGTAGCACTTTTATTATTGAGACAATCAACCACGTTTTTTCACATCAAGGAAGAAAATCCCCATATTGTGGCTCGTCAAGGGGTAAATGTCAATAACTTTCCATAATATATGGGGATTTATATGGGGATTTTGAAAACAAGAAAGCGGCAACTCGTTGAAATTCAACTTGTTGCCGCCTTCAAAAGGTGTCCAAGATGAGAGTCGAACTCACACGCCCAATTGGGCACTACCCCCTCAAAGTAGCGCGTCTACCAATTCCGCCACCTGGACAAAAAAAGGAGAGCGAAAGACGGGACTCGGACCCGCGACCCCGACCTTGGCAAGGTCGTGCTCTACCAACTGAGCTACTTTCGCATTAATATGGTACTGAAATCAGTACCGACTCTGGTGAAGTTCAAAGAACGTTGAGCGAAAGACGGGACTCGGACCCGCGACCCCGACCTTGGCAAGGTCGTGCTCTACCAACTGAGCTACTTTCGCAGTCAATTCTGACCCCTTTGCAGGGGTGCTTTCGTGAATTGCGGTGCAAAGATATAGCGACTTTTTGAACTGGCAAAATTTTTTGCCAGAAAAATCGCTTTTTTTTGAATTATTTTTTCACACCGAGCAGTGTGAAGAATTCATTTTGACGGTGAATGTCCTCAAATTCACCACTATACTCGAATGTGATGGTGGTCGAGTCCTGCTTCTCGACGCCGCGCATCTTCATGCACATGTGCTGTGCCTCGGCATAGACGATGACGCCGCGGTTGGGGAGCACGCGGGTGAGGAGTTCGCAGATGTCGTGCGTCATGCGCTCCTGGACCTGGAGACGGCGTGAGAAGGTGTCGACGATGCGGGCAAGTTTGCTCAGGCCGACGATGCCGCCGGCGGGGATGTAGCCGATGGATACCTTGCCGAAGAAGGGTAGCATGTGGTGCTCGCACAGGGAGTAGAACTCGATGTCCTTGACGATGACGATCTCGCTGCCCTCGTGCTCAAAGATGGCGCTGTGGACGATGCTGTCGGCGTCCTCGCTGTAGCCGCGGGTGTTCTCGATGAGTGCCTTGGCGGCGCGCATGGGCGTCTTGGCGAGGCCCTCGCGGTCGGGGTCTTCACCGATGAGTTCAATGATGGCGCGGTAATGTTCGGCTATTTTTTCGGCGAGGCGGATGTCCTCGTCGCTGAATTTCATTTTAATCATTACTCCAGATGTTAATGCGGTCACGCACGATGACCATTTCACGTGCGAACTTGGGATAGACGCTCTTGATGCGCTGCAGTGCGGCCTGGGCCTCGCGTTGTGTCTTGAAGTCACCGATGCGCAGTCGCCATGACGGGGCCTTGTAGGTGATGTAGGAGCGATACTGCGGGAACTTCATGGCGATGTCGCGCGCACGCTGCTGTGCGGCGGCCTTTGCAGTCTTGTGGTTGTTGTCGCTGTAGGCCTGGATGCGGTATCCCACACCATGCGATTCGATAGTCTGCTGCGAGGTGTGGTTGCGCTTGGGCTTCTTGGGCGTCAGTTCTTCCTTCTTTTTCTCTTCTTCTTTCTTCTTGTCCTTGTCCTCTTCCTTCTTGACGTTGTCGTCATCGTCAAGTTCGTTGAGTTTCTCGTCGTCGGTTTTCTTCTTCTCTTTTTCCTTGACTTTCTTGTCCTTGTTGTTGGTCTGCTGCGGTTGCTTGCCCAGGTCGGCGTTGTTGCGTTTTACCAATTCCTTGGGTGCATCAACCTTCACCTGACCGTTATTGTTCAGGCGTTCAGTGATTTGCGGACGTTGTGCGCTGGCAGCCAGTGCGATGATGAGCATCATGCACAGGGCGAGGACGCGGATGTGTAAATTGGTCAACATTATAGCTATAAATGTGTTGTTGTCGAATTTTGCCGCAAAGATAGTGCATTTTTCATTATCAGGTGCCATTTTGCAAGAAATAATCAATAATTGAGAGGAAATGAGGGTCGCTCGTGCAAGGCAGAGCCTTACAATACACTGACAAGCTGCTCGCGGAGGTGCTTGGGGCGGGCAAAAATTGGTCCAATTGGCTCTAGTGACCAATTGGACCAATGGATGATGTCGTCAGGGCTTGACTCAGAAGGCTTTTACAATGCCCATGAAGTCGCCGGCCTTCAACGAGGCGCCGCCGATGAGGCCGCCGTCGATGTCGGGCTTAGCAAACAGTTCGGGGGCGTTGCTCGGCTTGCAGCTGCCGCCGTACAGGATGGTCATGTCATCGGCCACCTGTGCGCCATACTGCTCGGCCAGTAGGCCGCGGATGAAGGCGTGGATCTCCTGAGCCTGGTCGCTCGTGGCGGTCTTGCCGGTGCCGATGGCCCAGATGGGCTCATAGGCGATGACGATATTGGCCATCTGCTCGGCGGTCAGGTGGAACAGGGAGTCGCGGATCTCGGCAGCGATAACATCCTTGAATGAACCGTTCTCGCGCTCCTCAAGGCTCTCGCCGCAGCAGAAGATCACCTTCAGGCCGTTCTCCAGGGCCAGGTCAACCTTGGTCTTCAGCATCTCATAGCTCTCGTTGTAGTAGCCGCGGCGCTCGCTGTGACCCAGGATCACGTAGTTGGCACCCGTCGAGGCAACCATCGCAGCCGAAACCTCACCGGTGTAGGCACCGCTGGTGTGGTCGGCGCAGTTCTGAGCAGCCAGGCCCACGTTGGCGTCGCCGATGACCTCCTTCACGGCCATCAGGTGGGTAAAGGGAACGCCCATGATGACGTCGCACTTCAGGTTAGCCTCTGCAGCAACAGCGGCACACACGTCCTTGGCGAGCTGTACGCCCTCGGGCACGGTGGTATTCATCTTCCAGTTGCCCGCAACAATGTTCTTTCTCATTTTTCTCTTTCTCAGTTAAACAATAAAAATGTGATTCAATTCAATGCCACAAAGGTACAACCTTTTGTTGAAACCATCAAACAACAGTCTTGGAATTATCAAACAACAGGAACAACAATAAACAACATCAACAACTGTTATTGAAATTACTGGGGGTGGGTGAGGAGTTCGATGATGGCGCTGGGTTGGGTGTCGATGGCCAGGGCGACGATGTAGCCGCCGTCGATGGGGTAGAGGGTGGGGGTGAGCAGGTCGCCCAGCTTGGCGGCGATGCGGTACTCGACGCGCATGTCGGTGACCTCGAAGCCCTCGGGCAGAAGTTCCATGGCGATGCGCACATAGTTGGCGTTGTTCATGTGGCGGTTGTAGTCGATGTCGGCGCGCATGACGGGGACAGGCTCCAGCGCGGTGCCGTCCTGCTTGGGCAGGATGATGCGGCGTCCGCGGTAGTTCATCTCCTGTTTGGCCTCGAGGGTGAGCGAGGCAATGGCGCCCTCGGAAAGGCGGGCGAGCTTGCCCGTGGCGAGGTCGACAAAGGCGCCCATGCTCCACGTGCGGTAGCAGGGACGGCCCTGGGCGTCGCGGATGAAGGTGTTGCGGAAGCCGTACATCGGCAACACCTCGTAGATTGAAGTGGTCACTGTCAGCTCCTCTTTGAAGCGCGGCACGCGCACGACCTCGACCTGGCGCGTGGCGAGCAACTGTGTCATATTGTTGTCGGTGAAGAACTTGCGGGCCGTGGGCTCGCTGTCGATCCACATTTCGGAGCAGTCCTGCATCATCTGCAGGGCCGAGTATAGTTTCAGTTTGCCCTCGCTGTCGCAGCAACTGGTGGTGACCTTGTAGTTGAGTGTGTACATGATTGATAGTAGTTAATCGGTGTGCAAAGTTAGCCATATTCTTGAGAATAATGAATGTAAATCCACATTATTAATATACTTTAAGGGGGTGGGGTGGGTGAGTTTGCGGGATTTTTTGTACCTTTGCGGCGTTTTTGTGCTCAAATGGCACAAGTGACTGAAAATAAAAAGAATATCAACGTAACAACCATAAAATTAAAAAAGAAACTATGGGTTTAAGAATCATTGTTCTGGCCAAGCAAGTGCCAGATACCCGCAACGTGGGTAAAGATGCGATGAAGGAGGACGGCACCATCAACCGTGCCGCTCTGCCCGCCATTTTCAACCCCGAGGACCTGAACGCCCTTGAACAGGCGTTGCAACTCAAGGATGCCCATCCCGGTTCGACCATCACACTGCTGACAATGGGCTTGCCCCGCAGCGCCGAGATGGTGCGCGAGAGCCTGTACCGCGGTGGCGATGACGGCGTTGTGTTGACCGACCGCCCCCTGGGTGGCGCCGACACCCTGGCCACAAGCTATTCGCTGGCTCAGGCTATCCGTCACATGGGTGAGTTTGACATCATCGTGGGTGGCCGTCAGGCTATCGACGGCGACACGGCCCAGGTGGGTCCGCAGATCGCCGAGAAGTTGGGTCTGCCCCAGGTGACCTATGCCGAGAGCATTCAGGTTGCTGACGGCAAGGCTACCATCAAGCGTCGCATCGAGCGCGGCTTCGAGACCGTGGAGTGCCCGCTGCCCCTCGTGGTGACCGTCAACGGCAGCGCCGACGCCTGCCGTCCCCGCAACGCCCGCCTGATCCAGAAGTACAAATATGCCGTGACGCCCAGCGAGAAGGCCGCTCTGCCCGCCGATCGCCAGGCGCTCATGGATGCCCGTCCTTACCTTGCCATCAAGGAGTGGGGCGTGAAGGAGATTGAGGCCGACCCCGAGCAGATCGGTATGGCCGGCTCGCCCACCAAGGTGAAGACCATCGTCAACGTAGCCTTCCAGGCCAAGGAAGCCCGTCGCATCGACGCTGCTGCCGACGCCGAGCTCGAGGGCCTCGTGAAAGAACTCATCGCCGACCACATTATCGGATAAAACAACTTGCCGAGCGGCAAGTTGTGATTAGAGATTAGAGATTAGTGATTAGAGAAATAACTGACAATAATGGAAGACAAGAATAATCTGATAGTCTATTGCGAGTATGACGAGGGCCGCATCGCCGACGTCAGCCTCGAACTGTTGACCAAGGGCCGCCAACTGGCCACCCGTCTGGGCTGCCGCCTCGAGGCACTGGTGCTGGGCGATAAGCTCGAGGGCATCGAGCAGGAATTGTTCCCCTACGGCGTTGACGTGGTCTATAAGGTGCAGGATGAGCGTCTGTTCCCCTACACGTCGCTGCCCCACAGCAGCGTGGTGACCACGTTGTTCAAGGAGATTGAGCCGCAGGTGTGCCTCATGGGCGCCACCACCATCGGCCGTGACCTGGGTCCCCGCGTGTCATCGTGCCTGCACAGCGGTCTGACCGCCGACTGCACCTCGCTGGAGATCGGTGACCACACCGACGCAGCCAAGGGCAAGGAGTATAAGGACCTGTTGTACCAGATCCGTCCCGCTTTCGGCGGCAACATCGTTGCCACCATCGTCAACCCCGAGTGCCGTCCCCAGATGGCTACCGTGCGCGAGGGTGTGATGAAGAAGGAAATCTTCGATGAGGGTTACAAGGGCGAGGTCATCAACCTCGATCCTGACAAGTACATTGACCCTGCCAGCCTCGTGGTGAAAATCATCGACCGCGAGATCGAGCAGAGCAAGGTCAACATCAAGAACGCCCATATCATCGTGGCCGGTGGCTACGGCGTGGGCAGCAAGGAGAACTTCGACATGCTGTTTGAACTGGCCGACGTGCTCGGCGGCGAGGTAGGCGCCTCGCGTGCTGCCGTCGATGCCGGTTTCACCGACCATGACCGCCAAATCGGCCAGACCGGTGTCACCGTGCGTCCCAAGCTGTACATAGCCTGCGGTATCTCGGGTCAGATCCAGCACATCGCTGGCATGAACGAGAGCAGTATCATCATCAGCATCAACACCGACCCCGATGCGCCCATCAACGCGATTGCCGACTATGTGATCACGGGCAGTGTTGAGGACGTGATTCCCCGTCTCATCAAGCACTACAAGAAGAATTCAAAATAAATTAGTTTAGTTTCTAGTCCATAGTCCCTAGTTTCTAGTTGGCATCCGCTCAAGGCAATTAGGGAAAACAAACTAGGGACTAGAAACTAGGGACTAGAAACTCAAAAAAGAATATGGCTAACTTTTATACCGACAATAAAGCGCTGCAGTACCACCTGCGTCACCCGCTGATGAAGCAGATTGTTGCCTTGCGTGAGCGCGACTATACCCAGAGCGAGAAATTCGACTATGCGCCCCTCGACTTCGAGGACGCGATGGATTCTTACGAGCGCGTGCTGGACATCATCGGCGAGGTTTGCGGTGACATCATCGCCCCCAACGCCAAGGATGTTGACCTGGAGGGTCCCCACCACGAGAACGGCCGCGTGCGCTATGCCAAGGGCACCGAGGTCAACCTCAAGGCCCTGAACCAGGCTGGTCTGATGGGCATCACCTTGCCCCGCCAGTACGGTGGCCTGAACATGTCGTCGATTCCCTACATCATGGCTGCCGATATGGTGAGCCGTGCCGATGCGGGCTTCGTCAACGTGTGGGGTCTGCAGGACTGCGCCGAGACCATCAACGAGTTTGCCAACGAGGACCAGAAGCAGCGTTTCCTGCCCCGCACCTGCAAGGGCGAGACCCTGGCGATGGACCTCACCGAGCCCGACGCCGGCAGTGACCTGCAGTCGGTGATGCTCAAGGCAACCCAGGACGAGGACGGCACTTGGCGCCTGAACGGCGTGAAGCGCTTCATCACCAATGGTGACGGTGACATCTCGCTCGTGCTCGCACGCAGCGAGGAGGGCACCCGCGACGGTCGCGGCCTGTCGATGTTTATCTATGACAAGCGTGACGGCGGCATGACCGTGCGCCGCATCGAGGACAAGATGGGTATCCACGGCAGCCCCACGTGCGAACTCGTGTTCAAGAACGCTAAGGCCGAGCTGTGCGGTGACCGCAAGCTGGGTCTCATCAAGTATGTGATGTCGCTGATGAACGGTGCCCGCCTGGGCATCGCCGCTCAGAGCGTCGGCGTGAGCGAGGCCGCCTATCAGGAGGCTATCGCCTATGCCCGCAGCCGTGAGCAGTTCGGCAAGGCCATCATCAACTTCCCCGCTGTGAGCGAGATGATTGCCAACATCAAGGCCAAGCTCGATGCCTCGCGCACCCTGCTCTATGAGTGCACCCGCTTCGTGGACATGTACAAGTCGCTCGAGGCCATCAGCCGTGAGAGCACCCTCGCCCCCGAGGAGCGCAAGACCATGAAGGCCTACAACCGCCTGGCCGATGCCTTCACGCCGCTGGCCAAGGGCATGACGAGCGAGTTCTGCAACCAGAACGCCTATGACTGCGTACAGATTCACGGCGGTAGCGGCTTCATGCGCGACTACGCCTGTGAGCGCATCTACCGTGATGCCCGCATTACCAGCATCTACGAGGGCACGACCCAGTTGCAGGTGGTAGCTGCCATCCGCCACGTCACCACGGGCACCTATCTGAACCAGATCAAGGAGTACGCCGCCCGCGAGTACAGCGAGGCTGTCGCTCCCATGAAGGCTAAACTCGAGGCCATGACCGCCCTCTACGAGGAGACCTTTGCCAAGGTGCAGGCCGTCGAGGATCCCGAGTACATCACCTTCCACGCTCGTCGTCTGGTCGAGATGCTCGGTCACATCATCATGGGCTATCTGCTCATCGGTGACGCCAGCAACGAGCCCGACCTGTTCATGGACAGCGCCAAGGTCTATGTCAACATGGGTGAGGCCGAGGTGGCACGCCACGCTCGCTTCATCGGCGCTTTCAACCCTGCCGACCAGGCCGCTTACATGCGCCAGTAAAGTTAAGGATATCTCGCCCGGAATAGGCGTCATGCTGCCGGGCGAGAAATCTTTTTTATGTGTGAATAGTTTACAAGTTAAGTGTTTTATCACAGATTGTTGAAGTGGCTTATTGCCTAAAAACTGTTGATGAATAGCATATAGAAATAACCAAGAAATAACCCCCTATTTTATTAACAATTCAATTATTTTTTATCTATGAAGAAATTTTATTTTTTCTTGTCAGTCATGTTACTGGCTTTGGTTTCCGTTGGTGTTGCTTCATGTGGTGATGATAAGGATGAGCCCGTGAATTCTGACATCGTTGGCACTTGGCAGGTTAAATCCATTGATGACGATGGTGAAGCCTATGAGAATTTGGTCCAGTTCACCAAAAACGGCAAATGGCATTCAGTTGATATTTACGTTGAATACGATGGAACTGATGTCGATGTTGAACATGGAACATATTCCGTTTCCGGAAATAAGCTTATGGTGACTTACACTGACGATGGTCATAGCATTACCGAGACATTTACTTATGAAGTAAAGGGCAACAAATTGATGCTTTCTTACATGGATTATCCCGTTGTTCTGACTTATAACCGTGTCAGTGACAGCCTCATTGAGAAATATCTGTAAAATATAGAGCTCTTTTACGGTTAAGCGTGTCCCTGCCGATGTATATCGGTGGAGACACGTTTTTTTTGGCGATGTGTTGCCAAGGTAGAGTAAATGCTATATCTTTGCGGCATCATGAGTCGTGAGAAGGAGATATATAAGGTGACGCTGGTGGGCAGTGCGGGTAATGTTGCGCTGCTGACCTTCAAGTTCATCGCCGGTGTGATGGGACACAGTTCGGCGATGATTGCCGATGCCGTGCACTCGCTATCGGACTTCATTACCGACGTCATCGTGCTCGCTTTTGTCCACGTGAGCGCCAAGCCGCAGGACAAGGACCACGATTACGGCCATGGCAAGTACGAGACCTTCGCCTCGTTTATCATCGGTTTAGCGGTGATGGCAGCAGCAACGGGCATCATTATCTCGGGCGTCGCCAAACTCATCGATTGGGCCGGAGGCAAGCAGCTTGCAGCGCCGGGATGGCTCGCCCTGGCAGCCGCCATCATCTCGATTCTGGTCAAGGAAATCCTCTTCCGCTATACGGTCATTCGCGGCAAGAAACTTGATTCACAGGCACTGGTGGCCAACGCCTGGCACCATCGCAGCGACGCCCTCTCGTCGATAGGGACGACCGTGGGCATCGGTGGCGCTATCCTGTTGGGTCATCGCTGGACAGTGCTCGACCCGCTGGCTTCGGTCTTTGTGGGCGGTATGCTGGTCAAGGTGTCCATCCAATTGTTGCGTACCAGCATCGGTGAACTCACCGAGTCCTCGCTCTCGGGCGAGATAGAGCAGGAAATCGAGGACATCATCCGTTCATTCCCCGACGTGAGCGAGCCGCACAACCTGCGCACGCGTCGCATCGGCAACCGCTTCGCCATTGAGGCCCATGTGCGCATGGACGGCAATGTGCCGCTCACCGTCGCTCACGATCGAGCCTCGGCAATCGAGAACCGCCTGCGGGAGCGTTTCGGCCGCCAGACTCACGTCACCATCCACATGGAACCCGTCAAGTAATGGCATATAGAAAAAACCAGAGGCGCAAAATCTTGCGCCTCTGGTTTTTTTAAACGTAACGTCTAATGTTCTGACGTCTAAACCCTTATTCGTAGTTCAGGTTGTTGGCCTGAGAAACGATACCGTCCTTGCTTACTCTGTAGCCGGTTGACTTGCCGCTGAGCTTATCCAGCGTGCTCACAACCTTGTCCTTTTTTACATCAGGAGCGTTGATGATGGTGACATTGTTGCTGTAGCTGGCACCCTTACTGGTCTTCACATTGAAGTTCAGATCACAGGTAAGGTCATACTGCTCTTGGGTCAATTCGGCATTGGATTTGGTGCTGAACTTGTACATCACGCCAAACTCGGCAGGGAAGTCATTGCTCGTCACAGTCTTGGTCCACCAGGTTGAGGTGACAGCCTCCATCACGTTGCGGCCATTCTCGGCCTTGTAGGTGATGAACACGTTGCAGGCATTGAGTAGATCCTGGGAGAAGGTCATGTTGTAAGTAGCAGTAGCTGTAACCTTTTCCTTGGGCTCGTCGTCACCGCATGAGGTGAGCGACAGGGCGGCTGTAATCAGCACGACGGTCATTAACAGATATTTCTTCATGATTAATGAATGATAATGAGTTGGATTAATGCGACAGGATGATATCGATGACGCTGTTCACGTCGCTGATGTTCACCTCACCGTCCTTGTTCACGTCGCCCTCGAGGGTGGCTGCAGCAGGAGCCACGCCGAAGATCTCCACGCTGATGACCTGCTGGATCATGGCCATCATGTCAATGTCGATATTGGCGCTCATGGCATTGTCGGTGAAACGTGCCGTTGCGTCGATGGGTACATCGCCCAGCAGAGGACCGGCCCAAATGTCGTATTGCGGGTCATTGCCCTCGGCGATGTTGATGTCGCCGGCGAACTTGATGGTCGTGTAGCCATACTCGTCAACGCCTTCGACACCATTCAAGGCGATATTGCCTACGGGCATCGGGAAATCGGCTACCCAGAGGACGAAATTGTCCAGGTTCAAGTCATAGGTGCCATTGTTCTCGGTGATGACAACGGGAACCTCGTCCTGTTCTGTAGACTCACCGTTGATGGTGACCTTGATGTGGCAAGTGTAGTTGGTGGCGCTCATGGCCATCGCACAACAGGTAATTGCCAGGATTGCAAAAAACTTCTTCATTGTCGTTTTCTTTTTCTTTTTATGGTTAATGTGATGTTCTGAATTATCAATTATTCATGATGTCAGTGATCAGCATGGTGACGTCAGTGATGTTGATGGTACCGTTGCTGTCCATGTCGGCATTGTCAATGTTGATGTTGCCGCTGTTGACCATCACGTATGAAATAAGAAGAGTCACATCGCTGATGTTAACGACACCGTTGCCGTCAACGTCGCCCTTCATGCCAGCGGGAGAAGTCACATTGATGACATAGCATGCAGCATTCTGCAGGTCGGCCGACACCACGGTGATTGCGATGCGGTAGCTGCCGTCGGCATTACGCTCCATCGACTTGGTGCAGACTGCACTTTCGCCATCATAGGTGTAGGAGAAGTCGTCAAGATTGGGCTCACCGGCAATCTCCATGTTATAGGTGGTAACGGCAGGATCCCAGCCCGCGATGATGTTGTTCTTGTAGCGCACGTCCACCATGTCGGCCAGATAAACCAGCTCCATATCATCTATATAGAGTTTATCGTTGTTACTACCTTGTCCGGGGTTGGCATTGGTTGAGAAGGTGACAAAGATGGCCTTGGTGATGGCATGGTTGGCCGAATAGCTCCTGTAGTCGAAGGGGAAGGTGAACTGGGTCCAGTCACAAGGTGCGATCTGGCCGCCCACGATGCTACCCGACAGGTTGGTGTATTCCTTGTCGCAAGGCTCCTGATAATAAGTGCCGTTAAAGGTCTTCACGCTCACGTTGGCCTTGTTGTTGGCATTGGCGGTTCCCTGCTCATATTTCAGCCAAACCTTGAACTGGTCGGGCTTGGCAGCCAGGGGCATATAGAAGTCGCTGCCGTTGCTCTCTTGCATCGAGGCGTTATTGCTGGTGCTGGTGGCGCTGGTGGCACCGGCATTCAGGCGGCCGTTGGTCATCGTGCCGTTAGCGATGGTGCCGAGGGCGTTCTTGGCAGTGATGAGTACGCTGTACTGGCCGGTGGCACCTGTATGGATGTCCTGGCTCTGTTCAAGTGCTGCAGGAGCTGCCCATGCCCACATACCAGTTGCGCTCTTGAATCCATGCCAGCGGGCGGGCTCGTTCTCGTAGCTGCTGGTCCAGTCTTCCAGGTTGCTGTTGGGCAGCTGGAAGTGGTCGCCCACGGTGTTGAACCACATGGTGCCGTTATGGTCGGGAAGCGTGACGTTGGCGGCCATCATGCCGTTCACGGTACGGGCTACCAGGACGGTGCGCAGGTCGCCATAGCTGGCGGTGGTCACGTAGCGCTCAGCGCTATAGACGGTGATGTCGCCGCTGGTGGCTGCAGGCACGTCATACATCTTCATGGTGCCGAAATTGAATACAGGCACCTCAAGGTCAAGTTCATACAACCCGTTTTCCTGTTCGATGACCGTCACGGTAACCTCGGCGGTACGGGTAATGCTGCCTACGCTGACAGTGATGGGACCGGTATAATTCTCGGTGGCATTAAGTGCCAGGGTGGCCATCACGGCCATACAAAATGTAAAAATCGCTTTTTTCATTGCTGTCGTAAAAATGTAGTACTATGATAATTAATGTTATTTAATTCGGTAACTGATGCCCAGACTGCCGTACATGGGACGGAGCGTCTGGACCGAGTGGAAATCGCTCTTGAAAAGGCCGCTGAAGCCGTAAGTAAGCTCGGCGAACAGGCCCCAACGGCGGGTGAACTGCCAGTCGGCACCCACGTCAAGACCCCACTGCATGTGGCGCATGTTCTTGTCGAAGTCAAAGTCGCCGCGGTCGCCGGGTTCGGTACCCATCTCGATCTTGGCGCCCACGGGAGTGCCCTCGCGCAGGTAGCCGTCATAGGCCCAACCCCAGAATCGGCGGTTGGTGAGCCAGCCCAAGAACAGGCCGCCGCGCAGTTTGAATTGCGGGGAGAAGTCATACTGTGCCTGTATCGGCAGGGTGATGCGGCGCTGGGTTGTCCTGATGCGCACATTGCCGGTAAAGATGCCGGCGAGCGACTCGTCGCCACGCACGACCTCGATGTCGTAGTTCTTGACGCGGCTGTCCACGTCCATGCTGCCCAACTCGTAGCGCAATCCCGTGTGGATCGACCAGTTGCTCTTGAGCGGCAACGAGCCCTCGAGCGAAACCATGAAGTTGAGCCCCGGGTCAAATCGGTTGATACCCCTGATCTCTCGGCCCATGTGGGTGGGGATCGTTCCGCCCACGACGTAGCCTAATCGGGCGTCCACATTGACGCTGTCGAGCACCGATGCATTGCCGCTGACGGCCGTGAGGGCCGCTATGACGATGATGGCGATTGTATGCTTGATGTTGATCATTGATTCTCAGTTTTCAGTTTGACGATGCTGATTTCTCACTCCTCACGGGTGCAGATGAGTCGCACCTTGTCCACACACAGGCGACTGCCGATGGCTCCGATGAACTCACCGCCTGCCGAGCTCGACGAGAACACGATGGCCAGGCTGTAGCCTCGGTTGGCCAGCAGCTGCTCGTCAACCTCTTCCTTATACACGAACTCTACATCCCACGCTGTCCATTGGGTGGTGGGTGTGACGTAACCCATGTCGGCAACGGCCACAATCAGGTCGCTTGTCAGCACATTGTCGCCGTAGAGCACCACCTCGTTGCCGTCGGCGTCATGGTTGCGGTAGAACACGGCATATACGTCGGCCGAGTCGGTGCGCCCTGCGATGGGGTTGCCGTAGAAGTCCTGTACGCTTGGGCCGGGTTCGTAGGTGTAATAACCCGTGAAGCGGCCGGGACGGCTCGTGAACGGAATGCCGAAGCGTGTGGCGTGCAAGTGGTCGCTCATCGCGATGCTGATGTCGAAGGTGCCCAGGAACATGTTGCCCGCGGCAAGGCGCTTGTTGGCCATCTTGCCGAAGGGGCCCGTGTCACTGGTCCTGAGGCAGACGGCGGCGCCGTCATAGCCGTTCAGGAGCGGGGTGGTGGGGTAGGCGTCGGGCAGGGCCGAACTCATCGAGATGCGGTAGCCCGTGTTGGCTGTCGCCCAGTCGTTGCCCAACGAACCGTCGGGCCGGGTGTTGTGCCAGATGTAGTAGCGTTGGCTGGCAGGTTCCAGTTCAAAGTGCTCGAAGTCGAAACGCAGCGTGTCGGCCACGGTGATGAGCGTGGGCACCACATTCACGCGGTAACGGCGCTGCCACTTGCCGTCCTGTGACGTGACGGTATAGAAGACAGGCCCCTGGCTGAAGTCGTGCGTGCTGCCGCTGGCGGGATTCACCGTAGCGCCGGGCGACAAGGTGAACACGGGCGACAAGGCCCTCACGTCGGCATCACCGCGCACGGCAAAGGTGATGACACTGTCGGTCGACAGCACCACCTGGATCGAGTCGGTGGGCTGGAAGAAGTAGGCCTCAGGATTGGCCACGTGCAGCGTCGCGGTTTCGATATCGGCCTCGCATCCGTCGGGCTCGTCGCCAAAGCATGATGTGTTCAGCAACATCATGGCAACGGCTATAGCCACAACGGTGAAGTAGTGCTTCAGACTATATGATATTTTGTCCATTATTTATTGCTATCTTGATTTCAAACCGACAAAATTACACAAAATATCGTTTTGTCTCAAAGTTTGCCCTCATTTTTTAACCAATCCCCCCTTTTTTGAACACCTTTTAGCCTCTGCAGAACACTGCCACCAACAATAATTGCCAAGAATCAGATGCAGAATGAGAAAAGAGAGTACAACAACAAGCGGGCCGCACAGCCCGCTAGTGTCACGTTATGTCGCTTCTATTACACTTGCATTATGGCATTGATCAGCATCGTAGCATCAGTGATGTTTACGTTACTGTCATCATTCATGTCGGCATTCTCGGTATGAAATGATGAAATGCAGCCTGAAAGCAGGTAATTGATGATTGCAGTGACGTCGGAGATGTTCACGAGCCCGTCACCAATCGCGTCTCCCTTGAGCTGCTGTGCAAGCAATTGCACATTGCCGCTTTCTTCGGGAAGGGTGATTTCTGTTCCATCTACAGTGGCAAAGAAAGTGAATTTCAAACCGATTGTTGCTGGACCAGTAAAACTATCGTCAGCATGCAGATTAATAACTACGATTGGGCCTTTATTTCCCGAATACGGTCTAACGCTCATGCAGAAGGAGACCATCCTTAAAGCGCCGTCATCGCGTAGTTTGCTGATGATGGTTTGGTCACTGGGATTGCGACCTGTCAAGTCAAACAGGAACTCACCGTCATCCTCAACTACTGTGAGGCCATCTGGTAACAACAAATCGGTTTGGAATGCCGTGAATTGTTCGTCATTTTCCAGGACCATTGCCACTTGCATGGTCTCTCCTGGAGCAATGGTGAAATCCGGCAGGTAAAAACGGTTGGCAGCGACAAGGTTTATCGCTACCATCGCCGTTAGAATTGCGAATAGACACCTCTTCATACTACCTGATGATTTTGCTGGTGGTGCGAGTTCCGTCATTGTAAGTGGTTACGACAAGAGTCACACCTGTTGAGGGCTCAGTCATTTGCTGGCCTGCAAGATTGAAATACTTGACATCGGCGATGGCCTTGTTTGTGGTCATCTCGGTCAATGCAGTTGGGGTGCTGACAGGAATGTTGAAACCTGCCAAACGGACGCTCTCCCCCTTGGTGTTCACCACTTCGATACGGTTAACAAAGATATCGCCGCCCATATTACCATCCACCTTAAAGGTCAATACCGCACCATCGTTGCCTTTAATGGTCTTCAAGTCAGGAGTGTAAGCGAGGACGCGTACTTTGCCGTTACCACGGTCATTTACGACAAGAACCAAGTTGCTGGCACGCTCAGTCAGTGCAAAATCGCTTGCCGTCATGCCCTCGGGCAAAATCAAATCCATTTGTATGGCCGTGTAATCGGCCTCATTGTCCAGATTGATGCTTACAGAGTTGCCCTTGGCTTCTCCACTCGTGCAGTCTCCTGCCATGTTAGGTGCCATCATGCGCATGTCCTCAGGTTCATCATAATCCTGGTCAAGAATCAGATTAGCAATTTTCACCACATCGGTAATGGTAATCTTACTATCACCATTCATGTCCGCAGCCTCGAACACAAACGGTTCGGGATTATAATTCAAGATATAACGGGCGGTTGTTACAACATCACTAACCGTCACAATGCCATCGTTGTTGACATCGCCCTTGATAATATTAGTAACGCTCACATTACTCAAAGCGTCAATGGCATAAAGTTCTTCTTCATCAGTAGAGGTCAAAATTGTATTTCTTAACCAAATGGGGAATGTGCCACTTGCGCCAACAGGTACCTTGACCGAGATATAGAACAACTCACCCTCGTTATTCTTGAAGGCCTTCAAAGTCGGAGAATAGCTCAAAACTCGCAAAGCACCATCGGCAGCCTCGTTTACCATAATGACATGGTCACGTCCCTTGCGGTCAGAAAGACTCACCTGATATTCTCCATTCACATTGACCAATTCAAATCCCACAGGCAAATAAATATCTGTCTGGAAAGCGGTAATTATGCTCTCATTCTGCATAGACACAGGAATCACAATCGTGTCTCCATGGAATGACGTCTCATCAGGAATAGAAAAAGAATCATTCCCAAAGCCATAGACATTCTTGAAGTAGTTCCAACCTGAAGTCGTCCGATATAATTCAACTGATTCCTTTGGTACGTATAATTTAGCAGTGTTAGTATTAGGAAAACCGCTTGCAGAAGGAGGTGTTGTAGCCAAACAAGTTATCGATAGAAGAGGACAACTGCCAAATGCTCCACCAATTGAATTAACTGATCTACCAATAGTCACATTATATAACTTCGTGCAATTTGCGAACGCAGAGTTTCCAATATTGATAACAAAGTCTGGAATAGTTACATATGATATTCCAGAACAATAGCTGAACGCATAGTCACCAATATCAACTACAGAATTTGGAATAATAATACTATTCAATCCACTACAGCCATAGAACGCATAATTACCGATTGAAGTAACAGTATTCGGAATAGACACATCTGTTAACGTATAGCAATTTGCAAAAGCATAATTTTCAATAGAAGTAACTGTATATGTTGTTCCATCATAGGTTACTGTTTCTGGGATAGTCACATCATTCTTATATTTATTGTTATAATTGTAGCAATCCACACCATATAATGAATATTGGGTATTTCCCACATGATACGTAGTGGAATAAGACATGTAAGTTACAGAAAGATTATCGCCATCAATAATGTTGTAATAAACACCATTCATGTAAATGTTATAGGCTTGCGAAGTGATGGAGCTGACGAGGGCAAGGGCCAGCAGGATGGTGCGTAAGGTTAGGTTTAGTGTTTTCATACAAATTTGTCTCCTATTGCCGGTGCAGTTCTCAAGGGCGGTTTAAATGGTATATAGAAAGCGTGAACTGAATCGCCACACCTCTATTGGATGGTCGTAGGAAAACCAGCAGACGAAGATATGGAAACTGCAGCCCACGCCGTAGCGTGAAGCCGCATCGCCATACCTGCGTCTTTTAGAAAATTTCCTACGTTTTCCAATACAAGTAAAAGCAATACGCTTCTTTTTGTTCAACGATGTCGTGATTAGGGCCATCCAAGCCATAATCAGTTGCAAAATTAGAGAAATCAAGTGGATTTAGCAAGGCTCTGAAACAAAAAGTTTAATGTGATTAATTATTTGGCAAAATATTTGCAAGTACTCAAAAAAGTACCTATCTTTGCACTATTAACTATTGTACTTGAGATATTATGAGAACTACAAATTATACGGATTTGAGAAATAACCTCAAGAGCTACCTTGATGCTGTGGCCGAAGACAATGAGCCGCTAATTGTGAGTCGCCCCGGTGCCGAGAGTGTCGTCGTGATCAGTCTAGAGGACTTCAATGCCATCATGGAGACGGAGTTCGTGCTCCGGCGCCCACAACTCTTGCAGTCACTAGTGGCTGCTGAAGATGATATTGCTTATGGCCGTGTGACCGCTCAACAAGAAGGTGAAACTATAGACCAGCTATTGGACCGCGTCACATGTACCGAATAATTCTCACCCAAACGGCAATTGACCACTACAATGCCTTCGTCAAGAGCGGTGATGTAAAAATCGTGAACCGCATCAAACTGCTGTTGGCCGACATCGCCCAGCATCCCTATACAGGCATCGGAAAGCCCGAAGCCTTGAAATACTCGCTGGCGGGCATGTGGTCAAGGCGAATCAACCGCGAGCACCGCATCGTCTACACGGTCAATGACCAAGAGATTATTGTCCATATTCTTGCCATGCACTCCCATTATGGTGCAAAATAGTCGAGGGGATATGGACAATTATCATCTTTTTGTTTATTTTTGTGCGTTGAAATAAATAACCTCAATTTGTAATGGCTTATTTTTCAGTGATAGTACCGGTGTATAACCGGCGTGACGAGGTGGAGGACCTGTTGAGGAGCCTCACCCTGCAGACCGACAAGGATTTTGAGATCATTCTGGTGGAGGACGGCTCGACCGAGCGCTGCGAGGACATCGCGCTGCGCTACAGCACCGAGCTGGACCTGCGCTACTTCTATAAAGCAAATGAGGGACGCTCCATCGCCCGCAACTACGGGTTGGAGCACGCCACGGGCCAGTATTTTGTCTTCTTTGACAGCGACTGCGTCATCCCGCCTGACTATTTCAAGACGTTGGGCCGTGAGCTGGCCAACAACTATGTGCCGTGCTTCGGCGGCCCCGATGCGGCCAGCGACGACTTTACCGATGTGCAGAAGGCCATATCCTTCTCGATGACGTCGTTCTTGACCACCGGCGGCATCCGTGGTGGCAAGGTGCAGATGGAGAAATTCGTGCCCCGTTCGTTCAACATGGGCTATTCGCGCGAGGTGTGGGAGAAAGTGGGCGGTTTCCGCGAGATGTTCAGCGAGGACATCGATATGAGCACCCGCGTGCGCCAGGCCGGCTTCGACATCCGCCTGATCCGCCCTGCATTCGTCTATCACAAGCGTCGCACGAGTCTCAGCAAGTTCGCGCGCCAGACCTACGTCTTCGGCATGTCGCGCATCACGCTCAAGCTGCTGTATCCTGACAGTCTCAAGGCTGTGCATTGCCTGCCCGCAGTGTTCACCATCGGGTGCGCCCTGCTGCTGTTGCTCTCGCTGTGGAAGTGGTGGTTCCTGCTGCCCATCCTGCTCTATGCCGCGATGTTGTGGGTTGCCGCTCTTGTCAAGACGCGCAGCCTCAAGATAGCTTGCCTTGCTGTGGCATCAAGTTTCACGCAGCTGTGCAGCTACGGCTGGGGCTTCATCAAGGCCTACGTTTGGAAAATCCTCTTGAAGCATGGTCGTGACATCAACGAGGAAGTGGCGATGAGAAAAGGGAAGTGATTATAAACTACGAATTTCGCTAATTAAACAAAGGCGACACAGCATATGACAATTTGTGAAATTAGATTTAATGTATGCGGATGCCAATTTGTATCATTTGCGTAATTAGTAGTTCAGTGTTCTGATATGATCGAGGAGAAAGACAATAGCAAGCAGATGGCCTCTCGCAACATCAAGGAGACCGTCCCCGAGGAGGACCGCCCGCGAGAGAAGGCCAAGAAGCATGGTTTCGGTAGTCTCTCCACAGCCGAACTGCTGGCCATCCTGCTCCGGGTGGGAACGCCTGGCGAGTCGGTGGTGGACTTGTGCCAACGCATCCTGCGCGACAATGACGACAAACTCTACCTCATCGCCCGCAAGGGCATCAATAACCTAGTGAAGAACTATCACGGCATCGGCGAGGTCAAGGCCATCGAAATCCTTGCCGCCCTGGAACTGGCGCGTCGCTACCAGCAGGAGGAATTCCAGGAACGCTTCAAGATTACCAGCAGTGACGACGCCTACAACTATCTGCGCTCGCGCATGGAGCACCTCGACCACGAGGAAATCATGGTCGTGCTGCTCAACCATGCCAAGCAGGTCGAGGAGTGCGTGCGCATCAGTAGCGGCGGCACCGCCATGACCGTTGCCGACATCAAGATGATCCTGCGACCTGCCATCGAGCGCCTGTCGTCGGGCATCATCCTCGCCCATAACCACCCGAGCGACAATCCCAATCCCAGCGTGCAGGACGACCGCCTGACCGAGCGCGTGCACCAGGCCTGCAAGGTGATGGACATCCAGTTGGTGGACCACATCATCGTGTGCCGCGGCAACCGCTACTACAGCTACGCCGACCACGCCCGTTTACTCTAAATTGTTAACAAAAAGCATAACGGTATGAAAAAATTCTGGAAATATCTTTTTCGCATTGTAGTGGGCATCTTTGCCGTTATCGGCCTGCTGGTGACAATCGCTTATTGTTTTATAGCGGCCAATGGTTATTTTATCAGCATCTATGACCCGGTTGTTGCCGCCGAAGCCGAGAATATCGAATTGCTCAAGCAGTCATCGTTCAAGCCCGATACCGTTCAGTATCAGTTCGCTGCAGTCTGTGACTCGGCCCGTGCCCGCGAGATAATGGACTACTTCATGCTCGACACGCTCTATCGTGCTGATGCCACGACTTGGGAAAAGGCGTTGGCCATCTCTAAGTTTGTAGCCACCAATATTCCTCATGATCAACCTAAGGATAGCCCCAAGCATCCTAATGCCATTGACCTGTGGAAATATTCACAGGAAGTCAATCCCGGTTTCAACTGCCGCATGCACGCCATCCTCAACTACGAGTTGATGCAGGCTGCCGGTCTGACGGCCCGTTATGTGACCTGCCTGCCGCAGGACAGGAATGACCAGGACTGTCATGTAGTGAACGAGGTTTGGCTCCCCGAACTGGGCAAATGGGCTTTCATTGATTCGGACATGGACGGGCACTATTGTACCGATAAGGAAGGCACTCCGCTCAATCTGCTGGAGATGCGTCAGAAGTATGTTGCCGGTGAGCAGATGGTGATGTATCCTGGTTTTGAGAATCCGACGTCAAAGCATGACTATTACTATTCCTACATGGCAAAGAACACCTATTGGTTCTCGTGCTGGGAAACCCTGCATTTCTACCAGGAGAATCGTTCTCAGACAGATAATAAGGATTTCGGAAGAGGAGATATTGTAATCGTTCCCGAGCATTTTGAACCCTTTCACATTGACTCCACCGACATCGTCACAACCGATGCATCCCGTTTCTGGATGCCTCCAAAATAACGCTTATTTCGATTAATCAATATTGATCATAACCTCATTAAAATCCAACTGACATGAAAGTTCTTAAATTGATGATGCTCATTGCATTGGCTATGATGGTTGCCACCTCGTGCAACCCGAAGAAAGAGGCTCCCAAATCCAAGGTGCTGGTATTGTATTACTCCCTGACGTCCAACACCAAGACCTTGGCCCAGGAGATTGCCACACGTCTCGATGCCGACATCGAGGAAATCACCCTCGTGGAACCCTATGACACAGCCTTCCAAGCCACAATTGACCGCTGCAAGGCCGACCGCGAGAAAGGCATCTTGCCCGAGATTAAGCCCTTGAAATCGAATATCGCCGATTATGACAGGATCTTCATCGGCTATCCCATCTGGTTCGGCACATACGCTCCCCCTATTGCCTCATTGCTCGATAAGATTGACTTGAGTGACAAGTGGGTCGTGCCGTTCTGCACCTTCGGCAGCGGTGGTCTGGAATCGAGCGTGAAGGACTTGACCGAGAAACAGCCCAATGCCAAGGTGTTGCCCGGTTACGGCGTGCGTGCCGCTCGCATGAATGCCATGCCCAAGGAACTTGAAAACTTCCTGAAGCGCTATAATGCCCTTATGGTTGCATTTGACCCAGCTAATAAGGAGAATAAACCGACAGAATCAGTTTTCATGCCAGCTGACTTCCCCGAGCAGCATCCCGTGAGCGCCGACGAGGCCGCTATCTTTGACGCCGCAGTCAACGGCTATCCGATGCTCAATGCCAAGGCTAAGACGGTCGCATCACGCTCCATCCCCGAGGGTACCGAATACCTGTTCACCGCGATGGACAAGCCTCGCGAGGACAAGCCCGATATGCCGCCTGCCAGCGAAATCAAGGTCTATGTGATTGTCGAGAAAGGCAAGTCACCAGAGTTCACCAGGGTCGTGAGATAACTCGAGCCACTTTGCGTTTTTGCGGTTATCACACATCCCTGTAACCACAATTTATCTCATGCGAATGCAACGTCAATTGATGTTGCATTCGTTGTTTATACCTAAAAATGATGATGATTCTGCCGTTTTTCGCCTGATTAAGGGATTTTGCATCATAAGAAATAGGTATAATTTTGCAGCGTCAATAAGACGAACTCGCATTATAGCAGATTATCATAGCATAATATGATTACAAAAAACACATTCATTTCTGCCATCCTCACGATTATGATCGCTGTGGGAGGGAATTCCGCATACGCTCAAGACACCACAAAGACTTTTGTTCCCATCCTCAAATATACCGCCGACCTTGTGGTCAACACCCATGGCGGAATCAAGACCGGCACCGTCTATCAAGGCTATGCCGAGGCCGGTGTGGAAATCAACCCATGGAAGAATGGCCAGTTCAATTTCTCGATAGCCTCGACCCATGGCGGTTTGCCGACGGGTACACTGATAGGCGACTGGCAGGAAATGGACAATATCGAGGCTGCTGATCACATCTTTGCCCTCAACGCATGGTACAGCCACACCATCGGCAAAGTCACGATTCTTGCCGGTCTTCAAGATGCCAATGACACCTACTCGACGCGCGACGCATCCTGTCCCCTGCAAAACACGGCTTTCGGCGGGAACGTGGTGTTCATGTCGGGCGGTAATGTCCCCACCATGCCCACCAACGGACTGGGAGTGACTGCCATGTGGAACGTCAGCGAAGCGTTCAAGTGGCAGGCGGGCGTCTTTGATGGCGGCGTCATAGGCTTGGACGACGGCAACAGGTTCAACCTCAAGCACAAACTGAGCAGCAGCAAGGGCTACCTCATCGTCAGCGAGGCACATGTCATGCCCGCCGACGCGATGGTGCTCAAGGCTGGTGCCTACTACCACACGGGGCTTGAAAACCGCGGCTATTACGCCTCATTTGAAAACACGTTCAGATTGCAGGGTGAACAGGCTATCAATGCTTTTGTCACTGGCGGGTATTCTCCTCATGCGACTGATGCGGCTACGGCCGCTATCACCGCGGGGTGCTCATTGATCTCTTTATTCAGCAAGAGCGGTGCAGATGCTTTGACCGCAGGATTGGCCACCGCCCATCTCGACGGCCACCGCTGGGAAACAGCCCTTGAATTGAATTACCGATACCAGTTGGGACGCTATTTCTTTGTCTCGCCCGACTTGCAATGGATTCTCAACCCCATGGGTTGTGTGGGGGCCAAGAATGCGCTGGTGAGCACGTTGAGGCTGGGATTTGAACTCTAAAAACTCCTAACTCCTAACTTCTAACTTCTAACTTCTAACTTCTAAACCCTAACCCCTAAACTCTAAACTCTAAACTTCATGCCCTTGAAGTACACACTTCAAGGGCATGAATAATGATGCTCGGCCATGTAGCGCCACAGCGGTGCTGCCATGAGGGCTTGTAACTGGCGATTCTCGACGAGCATCGCCTCAACCTCATCGCGCGTCAAGAGCAGCACCGCAATGTCCTCGCTGGCATCGAGCTGCTGGTCGCTGAGGCGCTCCACGCCCTCGGCCAGGAAACAGTGTGTGATGTTGTCACAGATGCTGGGATTCTGGCCCACGGTCATGATTTCGCGCCATGTGCCACCGCCATAACCTGTCTCTTCAAGCAGCTCGCGGCGGGCGGCATCGATGGGTGCCTCGCCCTCTTCGACAACGCCGGCGCACAGCTCGTCAAGCACGATGTCCATGGCGTGACGGTACTGGCGCACCATCACAAACTCGCCCTCGCGGGTGATGGCGATGATGTTTACCCACTCGGGGTACTCCAGCACGTAGTGTTCGGGATTGATGCGTCCGTCGGGCAGCTGCACCTTGTCCACGCGGGCGGTGAGCCAGGGCCGCTGGATGATGTAGCGGCTCTCGAGCGTGGTCCATTTTTTGATCTCCTTTGCCATTGCGATTGGGTATTGGTCTATTTTAATAACGAGGATTCACCCCAAATGGTACCCGATTGCAAAAAAAAATGTAACTTTGCACTTGTGGAAGTGAGGACAATCAAGAAAAAAGGTCGCGAAAAGAAGGTGTGGTATGCCATTCGCGTGACCTATAATCGCGAACTCAAGGTCAAGGAAGACCTCGATGCACGCGACATCAAGTGCTTTGTGCCCATGCAGTATCGGCGTGAGGAGCGCGGCGGCGTGATGGTCAAGCGACTGGTGCCCAGCGTGCACAACCTCATTTTCATCTACCTCACGCCCAGTGAGATGAAAGAATACAAGATGAGTACCGAATTGCCCATCCGCTACATCATGAACCGCGAGACGGGCAAACCCATTATCGTGCCTACCCGCGAGATGGAGAATTTTATCAAGGTGGCGGGTACCTACGAGGAGAAACTCATCTACCTTGAATCCAATCCGGGCGATTTCAGTAGGGGAGAGCGGGTGCGCATCATCGGCGGCACGTTTGCCGGTGCCGAGGGCGTGTTTGTCCGCGTCAAGGGTGACCGTCGCGTGGTTGTCAACGTCGAGGGACTGGTGGCCGTCGCAACCACCTTCGTACATCCGTCGATGATTGAAAAAATCCCCGATGATGAAGATGATAACAGACTAGATAACGCTTTATAGAACGACAATGAACGAGAATAATCAGAGAGTCGCCCTCATTACGGGCATCACGGGACAGGATGGTTCCTATCTGGCGGAGTTCCTGCTGGATAAGGGCTACGAGGTGCACGGCATCCTGCGCCGCAGCAGCAGCTTCAACACGGGGCGCATCGAGCACCTGTACCTCGACGAGTGGGTGCGTGACATGAAGCAGCGCCGCCTCATCAACCTGCACTACGGCGACATGACCGACAGCAGTTCGCTCATCCGCATCATCGAGAAGATCAAGCCCGACGAGATCTACAACCTGGCGGCACAAAGCCATGTGAAGGTGTCGTTCGACGTGCCCGAGTACACGGCCGAGACCGATGCCGTGGGCACCCTGCGACTCATCGAGGCGGTGCGCATCGCCGGTCTGGAAAAAGAGACGCGCATCTATCAGGCCAGCACCAGCGAACTCTATGGCAAGGTGCAGGAGGTGCCGCAGAGCGAGACCACGCCGTTCTATCCTCGCAGCCCCTACGGTTGCGCGAAGCTGTACTCGTTCTGGATCATGAAGAACTACCGCGAGAGTTACGGGATGTTCTGCGCCAACGGCATCCTGTTCAACCACGAGAGTGAGCGCCGCGGCGAGACCTTCGTGACGCGCAAGATCACCGTTGCCGCGGCACGCATCGCCCACGGCCTGCAGGACAAACTCTACCTGGGCAACCTCAACGCCCTGCGCGACTGGGGCTATGCCCGCGACTATGTGGAGTGCATGTGGCTCATTCTGCAGCAGCCCGAACCCGATGATTTCGTCATCGCCACGGGCGAGTACCACTCTGTCAGGGAGTTCTGCACACTGGCTTTCCGCTATGCCGGCATCGAGCTGGAATGGAAAGGCGAGGGGCTTGACGAGAAGGGTATCGACGTGGCTACCGGCAAGGTGCTGGTTGAAGTGGACCCGAAGTATTTCCGCCCCGCTGAGGTGGACCAGCTGTTGGGCGATCCAACCAAGGCCCGCAACGTCCTGGGCTGGAACCCGCGCAAAACCTCGTTCAACGACCTCGTGCGCATCATGATGGAGTATGACATGCAGCACATCAAGAAGATCTACCACCTCCAGTAACCGGTCCTTTAGCCCAATTAGCCCAATCAACAACCAGTCATGGAAAAAGAATCAAAGATATATGTGGCCGGCCATCGCGGACTCGTGGGCAGCGCCATCTGGAACAGCCTGCAAAACAAGGGCTACACCAAACTCATCGGCTGCACCCATCAGGAACTTGACTTGATGGATGCCGTGGCGGTGCGGCGCTTCTTTGACGAGGAGCAGCCCGAGTATGTCGTGCTGGCGGCAGCCCATGTGGGCGGCATCATGGCAAACTTGAAGTACCGCGCCGACTTCATCTACCAGAACCTTGTCATCCAGCAGAACGTCATCGGCGAGAGCTGGAGGCACGCCGTCAAGAAGCTGCTCTTCCTAGGCAGTACCTGCATCTACCCGCGCGAGGCTCCGCAGCCCATCGGCGAGACAGCCTTGCTGACGTCGCCCCTGGAATATACCAACGAGCCCTATGCCATCGCTAAGATTGCGGGCCTGAAGATGTGCGAGAGCTTCAATCTGCAGTACGGCACCAACTTCATTGCCGTGATGCCCACCAACCTGTACGGCCCGCGCGACAATTTCAACCTCGAGACCAGCCATGTCATGCCGGCCATGATCAGGAAAATGCATCTGGCCAAATTGCTCAACGAGGGCGACTACGACGGCATCCGCGCCGATCTGGACCGTCGGCCCGTCGAGGGGATTGACGGCAGTGCTGCCGAGGAGGCAATCGTCGCCCTGCTTGAGAAATACGGTATCCTGAAAGACCGTCTGCGCCTGTGGGGCACTGGAGCGCCCATCCGTGAATTCCTGTGGAGCGAGGACATGGCCGACGCCAGCGTCTACTGCCTGGAGCACATCGATTTTAAGGACGTGCGCGGCACGGGCGAGGAGGTGCGCAACTGCCACATCAACATCGGCAGCGGCAAGGAGGTCACCATACGCCAATTGGCCGAATTGGTCAAGGCGACTGTCGGCTACCGCGGCACCATTGAGTGGGACGCCACCAAGCCCGACGGCACCCTGCGCAAGCTCACCGACGTGAGCAAGTTGCACGCCCTCGGTTGGCACCATACCATGGAACTTGAGGACGGTGTACCGGCCCTCTACCGCTGGTACCTGGAGAATTGATTCATTAAACTAAACGATTGACTATGAAACGAGAGCTTTCATGCGGTTGTGGTATCATTGTTTTGGCTATTGCGGCCCTGATGATTATCTGGGGCATCGTTGCTGTGTTTGACATGCGTGCCGATGGCGATGGGGTTGACGGAGCAATAGGACTGTTGGTGTTCGTCGCCATCCTGTCGCCGTTCATCTACTGGGGCTATGTGATGCTGTACAAGTTCCTGCGCCCCGGTGAACCGGTAAGATTAACCAAGAAGATGACATATTTTGGCGGTGCGGCTTTGCTGGCCTTGGTTTTCTTTGCGTTGTGGGCAGCGCTGACGAGCAAGAATGTCCCCAAAATCTCCGTTCCCATCACCGAGATTGCCCAGGAGCCCAACGAGCCTAAGGACAGCGTGGTCATCACCGAGGTGATGGAAGGTGACCCCTACAAGGAACTGGATGAACTCATCGGCCTTGAATCGGTCAAGGAAGAGGTGCACACCATCGCCAACTTCGCCAAAATCCAGCAGCAGCGCAAAGCGCAGGGCCTGAAAGTGCCCAAGATGTCGTTCCATCTCGTGTTCACAGGCAGCCCTGGCACTGGCAAGACCACCGTGGCGCGCATCGTGGCACGCATCTACAAGGACTTGGGAATCCTTAAGAGCGGGCACACCGTGGAGACCGACCGCTCGGGCCTCGTGGCCGAGTATGTGGGACAAACCGCCACCAAGACAAACGCCGTGATCGACTCGGCGCTCAACGGCGTGCTGTTCATCGACGAAGCCTATGCCCTGGTGCCCGAAGATGCGCGCAGCGACTACGGCCAGGAAGCCATCTCCACCTTGCTCAAGCGCATGGAGGACGACCGTGACAAGCTGGTGGTCATTATTGCCGGCTATCCCGACGAGATGCAACGCTTCATTGACTCCAACCCGGGTCTGCAGTCACGCTTCACGCGCTACATCAACTTCCCGGACTACTCCGAGCAGGAACTGTATGACATCTTCCACCTCTACCTGAACAAGAACCAGTACACCATCACCGACGATGCTGCCCAACTGCTCAAGGACAACCTGAACTATGCCGTTGCCCACAAGACCAAGAACTTCGGCAACGCCCGCTTTGTGCGCAACATCTTTGAGCGCGCCGTCGAGCAGCAAGCCAACCGTCTTTCGGCTAAACGCAGCATCAGCGACGACGAGCTGTCCGTGCTGACCAAGGAAGATATCGAGAACGCTTTCAAGGCAAGGAAATAAACGACCGAACCGCTCATGACCAGATTTTTCATCCCATTTATCGTGCTATGGGTGGTGCTGACGACCATGCCGTCACACGCCCAGGAGGTGACTAAAGCCGAGATGGCCAGCATCCGCGCCGCCTATAGCGCCGCCAAAGAGCAAGTGGAACGCAACAGCCATGCCCAGGAGCAGGACGAGCCCCGCAGCGACATGGAAATCGTCAGCCACTACGTCATCCCCGGCTGCGGTCCCACCGAGGAAGTCATCCACTACTATTTCACCCTCGGCGAGGATCCCGTTTTGGGAACAACCTATTACAAAATCTACTTCATCTCCACCAGCTATAACGTGGCTGCCCGCAAGTTCTATCAAGAATTCCTTTTCGGCGAGGAAGAGTCCGACTTGCTGTTCTTCTTCCAGAGCAATGATGCCCTGGACGGCAGCACCGACGAGACACGCTATTACTACGGCAAGAGCGGCGTCCACAAGTCCATCATGGGAACCGCCGAACTCGACGAAGTCTTTGCCGCCCGCAAGGCCGACGAACTCAAAACCGCCTTCAACCTCCTCATGAACCAAGATTATTAAAAATCGCCCTCAATCCCTTCATTAACAGAGATTATTGATAATCCAGACGCTTATTAATGATTTTTTAGAAATCCAACCAACCCCCCAAACAACTTTGGCACGGTATTTGTACATCCCCCATCGAACTCATAATTTTTGGAGGAACTCAAAAACCCTTTATTTATCGGGGTTTCCAAAGATTTCGACACATACCAAGGGTGCAAAAATTGCCACCACAAAATTAGGCTATTTTTCTTGTTCAACCAAGGGAATTTAACGTTTTTGAATTGTTTAGTATGTACATAACATGGAGCCATTGAATTCAAGAGGAGAAAATCCATTCATCTTCTTCCATGCTCCACTTTTCAATCTCAGTTATCTGCTCCTCTGACAAATATGCTGAGATGTGTGGCTTATTAATATAGAATAGAAATAGCAGAACACTCTTAGCTGTTTTGACTTTTTCTTCCCTTGTGATGATAGAAGTAGTGCTGTTCAACGAATATAGGCTCTCCTCCATATGACTTTCTGCATTTAGTGTGAGTCGATACATGAAATTCCCATAATAACTTTTTTTATTATCTGGAATACTCGCTAAAACATCCTCTTTCCGAAGCATCTTTTCAAATGAAGTATTATAACAGAAGCTGGAAAATGCCTCAAGCATTCGACGCATAATGTTTCCTATGCTCATTTCTTGACTGTCATCTGGATCATTTTCATCTGTGTTAACCGCATAAGAAAATACAAATTCCAGCAATTTTTTATATTCGTTCTTCATAGTTTTTACTTCCAAATTGTTATTTATGAGTTCCATAAACGATTTGTTCCCATCCCTAAAGTTAGAGATGACCTCGTTGCGAATTTTCACAAGATCAAACACAGAGCGCAAGTCATGAGACATCACCAATATCCTACTATTAGTATTTCCCATTATGATTTTCCCAAACTGAAATCTCAGCAATGACATTACACCTATTCGGTTTCCATAGTCAAAACTAGATACGGGATCATCAATCACAATTAAATATTCAGAAGCGTATTTTGCGGAGTCTGTTTTACCACCAAACAATTTTGCAAAAAAGTAGCACAAACCGAGAACGTTTCTTTCTCCTACACTTATCTTCTTTGGCTTAACTTTTTTACCATTGATTTTTAGCAAATAACAGCCATCACCAGGTTCTAGTTTCACCTTTCGCTTACTATAAAAAACATATTGTAACTCTTGATTGATATAATTTAGAGCTATGTCTGTACGCTCTTTCTGAGCCTTAAGTGCATCAATTTCACCTTTTACATCTCGACACTCTTTATCTTTTTCTTCTAAATCGTTTTGATTGTTATTTCTATTCTCCAATGCTTTTTTGTAACCTAACAAGCTAGTCGACAAATACTTGCGAGCCAGACTATTATTCTCTATTCGAACCTTATTGAATAATTTAACTCGTTTATTTACTGTATCATTGAAGCGTTCTACACACTTTTCCAACTCGTCCTGCCCATTTTTCCATATGGCCAGCGCTTTTATATATGCCTTATTTAACTCTTCATTAAAAGGCTCCTCAAGCGCTTCATATATATTCCTCTTACGCTGACTTATTTTCTCTCTAATCTGATTCAAGATGTTGTTCAGGGTGGTTTGAGCATTCACTGCAGCATTTAGCTCTCTCTTATTGAGGTCGCCACTAAAGACAGGCAGTTCCATATCCACCTTAGCGTAAGTCATCAACGCATTATCTAAACTTTTGTCATATTTTTCAGCCTCATCATTCAGAATTCTGGTCAACGTCTGGGCTATGTCAGACTTGTCTTTTTCTTCAATCTCACGCAAGCATAGCGGGCAGAATTTCCACCCTTCGTTAATCAATTGTCGTGTCTCGTGTGTGTAGTGTTGAGGAAACTCAGACAACATTTGAATCAATCTGTGTTCGCGCTCGTTCAATACAGGTGCATCAATGTTCTTTTTCAACAAATTTCCTAACGATTCCAAGTCATCCGGCAATGACACAGTTGCTTTTGTCCACGCCACAGCTTGAGCATTCTCTGACTCACGGTATAAGGTCAAGTCAGCCATTACTTGATTTCGTAATTGGTCAAAACTTTCTTCTGGCTCTTCCAACCCCAATAGTGTATTGATCACATCTTCGGTGATGCGACTTTTCATTGTATTTCCTTTGATATCTCGATCTATATCAGCCCAACCACCATCTTCGCGTAACGCATCTCTTATCTGGTTAAAATAATACATAGGAGAAATAACCTCTTCTGCACTATCATATTTTCTCTTTTTTTCAAGAAGATCTTCATATTCTTTTTCCTTCTTAGATAGTTCTTGCTTCTTTTGAGATATTTGATTGTCTAATTCCACTTGCTCACCAAGCATCACAATAGTGTTAATACCATCATTTTCCACCCTTACCTGCTCTCGAACAAAGTCCTCATCGAAAATATAGACCGACCCTTTTTTATCTTCGGGGATAATTGCTTCTGATGTCACCGAGAATTCTACACTTTTCTCATCTTCTGTTTTAATTAATTCACCAACACAATGTGCTATTGTTGTTTTTCCACTTCCGTTGCGTCCATATATAACACTTATCGCATCTTTCTTGAAAAGCTCTAGTTCTGTTTCATTATCAAAACAGCCACCTTTAATCTTAATTTTTTTGAATTCCTCAAACATAGAACCAATAATAACAATGTTAATACAAATCACACGCAATTTACTTTTTCTCCTAATAGTTTATCTCTGCATCCAAAATCTCAATCAGTTTATAGATTGTGCTTGACGGATTCTCGAAATCATTGAGCGATTTTGCCCTTTTAGCCGCAATCTCCTTATTATTCCACAACAGTTCTCGCTGCTTGGGAGATAGAAGAGGTTTACGATAATCATTCCACACCTGGTCAGATGCTTGTAATCGTTTAATGCATTCCGATGATGTCATCTCAGCTCTTAGTTCCTTGCTATGCAGCAAGAACCATAGTTCAATGCATGGATTGCTCAGTAACAAGGTTGCATCAAGACTATTTAGTCTCTCATAGATGCCCTGAATGTCCAAATCATACATTAAGAATGTTTTAATATCATCGCTACTGGTCAATTTCAGCGCTTTCCTGAATTCATCGAGTTTTCTTTTGTTCACGTCATGCCCCGAGACCCGATGTACGACCTTGATGGGTGAACGATAGTTTTGCCGAAGCAAGTCAACGTATGCTGCTTCAGTTTCTCCTTCGCAAACCACAAGAATTACTTTTTTCATTCTTCGTGGTTGAGCCTTTTCTCTCTTTCTTGCCATCTTCAGCCCTCCAATAAAGTCTTTATGATTGACACAGAAGATTCAACATACGGAACAGCATCAAACCGGCCTTGGATATAGGCCTTTTCTGCATCCATGTTCTCGCGGAAATCCTTGAAATCGTATAAGGAATAGACCTCAGTCGCTCCTTGCCCGGACTTATTGACGAATACAATCTGGTCACGCCTAAGCCTCTTCACATCAATTAGGTTTGTGTTGTGTGATGTAAACAAGAGTTGGCTCCTGTCTGAAGCATGAATCAAATCCAGAATAAAATCAGCAAGACGTGTATGTAGCCCCATGTCAAATTCGTCCATCAGGATGCCCTTCTTATTCTTTACTACATCCAATAAACGGATAAGGATTTGGAATAGTTTGCGTGTACCATTAGACTCTTCCATATCCATATCGAACATCACATCTTTTTGATCCCTATGGAAAGTCTTGAAACGGAGAACATCAACTAACTTATATGACAACTCTGATTGTCCGGGAATTGCCACTGGTGCCGGAGTTTGCTCCATTCTTGCCTCAATGTCGGTTATGTCTGTATCACATATTTCAAGGGCTTTAAGAATCACCCGTTTATATGAATTGAAACTATCCAATACCAGCACATCATTGACATTCACAAGTCCAAGCAGAAATTGGTTCATGAAATAACGATAAAGCCTTTGGGCAATGTCGCGATTCATTGAACTGGCTCGGCTAAGGAAGAGATTCTTATTGCTTGTATTAATGGCAACGTCTGACGGTTTAGCCATTACACCCGTTCCAAAACTATATTTACCATCTGCATCCCGAACAAAAACTTTTGCCCGCCTTCCAGTCGGATAATAGTATAGACTTTCGCTGAGGATTCGCTCCTGTGTGAGCTCAAAAGAATACTCATATTCTATATCCTCACACACAAAGTCAATCGAGAACTTACTCGGCTTGTTCTGCCAGCCATCAAATTTGAAAGGCTCGAAATTGAATCTCATGCCTTCGTTATAAAGGTGAGAGTCCAATATCATCCTGCAACAGAAAGTGATGGCCTTTAGAATGCTAGACTTTCCTGAGGCATTGGGGCCAAACAGCCCAATAGACTTTAAGACTTTAGTCCCGTTCCAGTCGATTACATTATCAGCTAATTCTTTCGCCCGCTGGGTATGGATATTGGCGGCCCGAAAGTCAATACTCACCTTCTCTTTGACCGAAAAGAAGTTTGTTATTTCGATGTTGAGTAGCATTTTAACGTGAATTTTGTAGATTTTCTGCAAAATTAGCACATAAAATTCAAATCGCCAAATTTTCAGGGTATTTTTTGGTATATTATAAATTATTGAAGAGAAGGTCCACAAATAACAGTTAGCCACAGTATTTGATGTGGAAATAGTCAAGAAGGGCTTTGAAGCTATTTTGGACGATGAGACAGGTGTCAAGCAGGAAAACTTTAACGCACGGCCATTATCTGTGATCTCGATAGTAAAACATCTTCAAGTCACCGGCAAACCCTATCGTTCTATCGGCAAGAAAAATCCATAGATCCGCTCCAAATACACCCATTTTTGCCGACATCGGCAAGAAAACCAATGAAACCGTCCAATTAGACCACTCAAGCCCGCAGCCGAGAAGTTCATTTCTCCCAAAAGCCACTATTAGTGCGGATTATTTTGTTAAATCTAGTTGATTAAAGTAAAATATCTTAAAAAATCTTGTTCTGAAAACCGTTTTATTAATTGCTCTAAAAAACTGAAATAATATTCAAATAATATATACATAAGTTTTAAATAAGATTCAAATAAGCAAGGCCTAAAAATTGGTACTTTTTCTACTCATAACACACTATGTAAAAGATAGTTAACGTCATTTTGTCAGCTCAAATAATAGCTGTAGTTTTGCAGCGCTTTCCGATAATCGGAGCATGTAAACATTAATATTTATAAATTTAGACAAAATGAACGACATCATCGCTAAACACTTCGGCTTGTCCGAAAACGATGTAGAGGCTCAGGCCTTGAACGAGGAGGTAACTGCCAACGCAGCTACGAGTGTTAACAATGTACCCGCGTGCGAGGGCGAAGTAGACGCCCTGCATGAAGCTGGCGACGCACCTGCACATGAGGAACTGGATTCCAGCTCCAATCTTGGGGAGCAAGAGCAGAAGCCGCTGATGAAGGAGCGTGTGATTCACACCTTGAAGAAGAAAACTTTGGGTAAGGTTTTCGTCATCAAGTCGAATCGCAGGGATCGCAGGCAGATCAAGGCCAAGCAAAAGTCTTGCCGTAAGCATGGAATGCTCGTTAGCGCCCTCTTCACCGACGCGACCGCAGCCTACGATGCCGGTTACGTGCTTGTCAATCCCATCACGGGTGAAGAGGTCAAGAACCGTGAGGAGACCTACGGCATGCTGGTGATCATGGAGGGCAACACGAGGTTCTGGGCTTGGCTTGCCGAGGTTGAGCGCATCAAGGAAGAGAAGCGCAAGTCCAAGGGCAAGGACGATGCCAAAAAAGAGAAGCCCTTCGAGTATACGTTCGCTTATCGCCACATCACCGACCCCAAGGTCTTCAAGGACCAGTATCGCCACATCAACATGGACAACGTTCCCACCAAGACAAAGGATTTCGCTCGTGACTTCTTGGATACCGAGAAGGCCAACAAGATTATCGCCGCCTACGCCGGCAAAATCGACCGTGGACTTACCCCTAAAGCTGCTGGCATCGCTACCAAGGGCAAGGAGGTGAAGAAAGCGGATGTCCAGGCTCTCTTGGCTGGTAAGGTGCCCAGCGTCTTCAACGACGGCGACACCGAGGATATCGAGCTCTATCAGATGATTTTCGAGGGCGTATGCGAGGGTTTCGGCATCGAGAAGGACGCGCCCATCAAGAACAAGGTCCTCAAAGGCACCTTTATCTGGAACTGGACGGCCAAGAGGATACACGAGGCCGACGAGGATAGTCGCATTGATGTCGCCGACAAGGTAATCAATATGTTTACCGGCATGTCGGCACAGGAAAGCGAACGCATCAACAACGCAGAGAAGACCGAGTCTCAAACCCGCGAGCAGGTCATCCACGGCATCCTCGAAGAATTGTACAATCGCAACAAGTAATAACAAACATTTACTAAGCACGCCCCTCGTCGCGGGGAAGCCGTCTTGACGGCGAGGGGCTTTAATAATTGAAGTTACAGAAAAAGCTTAAAGTCTCTGTTTGCAGGGCAAGAAGTCATTGAAGACTATTCGCCTCACTGCACAGCTTAGATCCAATTCCACGGGGCAAGCTACCGGCCCTTCCCTAACGGCAGCAAGCGTTCCTTGACATCGTGGGTGTACCGATCACTAAAATCGGCTGGGTTTGGCGCTCCCCCTGTCGCAAAGCGAGCGCACTCAATCAACGGCGTTGGAATCATCCAATGTCACAATTTAAGATACTATGACGAAGATCATATGTTTTCTCCGCGCCAGTCACGCCGGTGGCGTGGCTCGCGCAGGTGCAGTAGCAGCATCGACCGAACAGATGCTCACAATTGTTAAATTAATATTTATAACAGATTTATAATCAACCGTTTATGGGCAATACTTTAATTGACTGGACAGACAAAGTGTGGAATCCTTGTACTGGGTGTGAGAAAATTTCTCCTGAATGCCGATTGTGCTATGCCGAAGTCATGGCAAATCGTCTTAAGGGTATAGGGCATCCCCATTATCGTAATGGGTTCAATGTGACCATCCACCCTGACGCATTGAATATTCCATTCGGATGGAAAGGTAACGTCATGTGCTTCCTTCCGTCTATGGGTGACCTCTTTCACAAGGACGTACCCGATGATTTCATTGATCAGGTAATATGTGTGGTCGAGCAGACACCGAACGTTACCTATCAACTGTTGACCAAGCGCAGTGGCCGTCTCAAGTCGTATTTTACGCAGCGCCGTTGTGCGCCTAACCTCTGGCTTGGAGTTACGTGCGGACATAAGGACAGCATATTCCGAGTCGATGACCTTCGAGATATCGCAGCACCAGTCCGCTTCGTGAGTGCTGAACCCCTGTTGGGAGACTTGGCTAACGAAGGACTGATCCTTACCGGCATTGACTGGATCATTGTCGGTGGCGAGAGCGGGGGAATACGAGCGCGTCCAATGGACGAATCATGGGCAATGAACCTGAAGCAGCTCGCCGATGCCTGCGGTACCACCTTCTTTTTTAAGCAGTGGGGCAGCTGGGGCGTTGACAACGTTCGCCGCAGCAAGAGCGCGAACGGTCACCTGCTTGGCGGTGTTGAGTATCACAATTACCCGACTCCGCGTTTGATCTACTAATCCTTTATTATGCGTGGGCGGTTCACGCCGCCCATGCTTTATTAATTTACATTTTTTGTTCCCAGGTGACCTGGGAACACCGCAACAGGAAAGTCCTGTTGTGACATTATTAAAAATTTAAGACATTAAATGTCATGAGATTCTTTAGAAATATTGGAAGAATCTTTAGCGGAGGCCTCGACGACATCATTCCGCCCGACGACGAGAAGTCATTCGACGAACTCGAGCAAGAAGACAACGACTACGTGAAGATTGGCGTCGGCCCAACTGACTATACCGGGTCGGTGTCAAATCTCGGCAAAGTCGTCCGCATCTGTATGACCGCTGGCGGTATTATCTTTGGCAGCGTCGTTGGCTATAGGGGCGTAAAAGGTCTGTTCAATTACATGAAAGACCGCAAGAAAGCCCAGGAAGAGATCAAGCGCATCAATGCCAGGAAAGAAGCTGACATTGCAAAGATTAACGCTCAGGCCGAGGCTGACATCCGTGTAGTTGAAGCTAAGGCGAAAGCCAAAGCTGAGGCCAAAGCGCAACAGGAAGCACGCCAATGCTCGCAGCAGTCATACGGTGACTCCTCGGACCCCGATGACAACGATTGGTGGTTGTATGAGTTCAACAGAAATCACCCTCTCCCGATTGACGCTCTGCCCGATGACTTTGCAACGGTGATTAGCGGGTCTGACCCTGACATTGCTCCCGCAATGTTCTTTCACCTATGTTCCATGTATGGTGCCTATTGTTTCTCGCGGGTGATAGCCAAGAAGAGAGATGATGAGATACGCCGCCCCAACCTCCAGGTCGTCATCGAAGCCATGCCGGGAATGGGAAAGAGTCTGTTCCGTAACGTGCATCAGATGTTATTCCGCCGCGTGATCGATGAGGACAAGCGGAAGTTGAATTCCAAAAAAGCCAAAGATAATGAGAAAAAACTCATTATCCAGACGGTAGGGATAGACATCTCAAGCGCTAGGCTCCAGCAAATCTTGGAGTCCAACCAAGGCGTGCATGTCTATATCTTCGACAGTGAAATTGCCACTGCCACAAACAAAGACCTCTCAGTCATTCTGCGTAAGGCTTTCGATAACGATGATGTGAGCCGCGGGCGAATGCATAAAGAGCAGAATGGATCTTGCGAAGCTGTGGCGAACATAACTCTCACTGGCGCTGATGAAAATGTTGAAACATTCATCAAGAATATAGCCACTGTCGCTGGTGGCGGCGCTTCCAGGGTTTGTTGGTGCGTGTTACCTCTCATGAGCGATAGCAATGACGCTCCCATCAGCCTTCATGAGGGCCCAGAACTTGAACTCATTAGAGACCATATCGATGAATATCGGCATAAGTACGTATTCACCACTGATGACGGTGAGGACACTGCCGTGGATTTGGTAGAGATCAAGGATTTTGACTATGTGATGTCAGAATTAAACCGATGGGAAATGAAGCAGGTTGAATTGTCCAGAGAGACCAATGACGAGGTCAGAAAACTGATCCGTTGGCGTATTTCCACCATTGCTATGCATATAGGAATTGTTATGCATATGATGATTCAACCTGATGGCGACACGGAGAAGATGGATCAGGTTATCCAGATGGTAATCTACGCCGCTGAATACTGCATGTCCCGTTATCTACTGAAGTTTGGAGCCGAGCACAGTAAGATGGTACAAAACTTCAAGAGAAAAGAACGCGTCCCCCGACAGCGATTACACCGACAAGGCGGTCAGGCTCCTTATAACTCACCTGCCGCCAAGGACGAGGAGTTGGAGCAACGCCGTGTCGATGTGATACGTCTCAAGATGGAAGGGCTCAATCAACATCAAATTGCACAAGAGTTGAATTTGCATGACGCTCAAGTAGCGCGAATCTTGGAGAAAGAGGGCTTGAAGTAGGTAGCATCTATTGGTTGACACTTGCTAAGAAAAGGAGGTTTATCGACCTCCTTTTTTTTGTGCCTTTTTATGGTGAGTATTAGCAGCCTGGCGCTGGAGCCGTACTAGCCGTTGGCTTTCGCCGTGCGGGTGTTCGCATTGCAATAGGACATCATCGCATCTGCTCCACCATTAGAGTGTCAATCCAGCCAAGGTAGTGCCCTCTGCGAGTCCGTTTCTAGTCGTTGCCGGTATACGTTGTCCGGTGCTGTGCGGCCGCTCACCCGTGAATGATGTTCCAAGCGCCTCCAGCATACCGACCACGTTGCTCGGGTTATATAGCATTGTTGGTTACCGCAAATAAATAGCATCTGCGCTTAACGCCGCTCCTAGCGGCATGACGGGCGAGGCGCATGAAAGTCATATCACCAAATTCCAGTTATCTCAGCAACACAGGAGTGAAGAGAATGTAATATCTAACACGTCTAACACGTTAGATTGTTAACAGTTTAAAATTCATATAGTTAACACTGTCTAATACGTGTTATATAACAAGTCTAACAGCAAAAAAGTAATATGAAATCGCACTTTATAATATGTCCGTCTGAGATCGCCTAGCAGCCTTATATGTATAGACAATTACATGCCCCCGAGAGGACCGCCGGCAACATTGAGCACGCTGGCGGCATGGGGGCAAAGACAACATATAAAACCCGATGGTATGGGCTGGGCGGCGAAGAGTCACCCAGCACCGCCATCACCAGGCGTTATCACCTGTCGGGGAGACCGTGCTCTCAAGACGGCATAATCAAACCGACAGCGAGTCTGGAAAAGAAGCTAACGAGGCTGACACCGAAGAGGTGCCGGTCTCGCCTTCTTTTTTCGTCTCAGTTCCTTAAACATCCGATTGGGACAACATATACACCGTCCTTCCGTCTGTATGCATATGCGCCTGTACCGGTCAGCACCATGAGGAATGATGGGTCTTTCATTTTTGTAGTGTCTATCTTCGCCGCGAGTGACTTCAAGTTGGTAGCGCCTTCCTCAATCAACGTGTCTCCCCCCAACTTGATCTCAATCAGGCCGTATGTTCCGTTCCGGCGGTGCAAGACGGCATCACACTCCAGTCCATTCCTGTCCCTATAATGATACAGGCCGCCGTCAAGCACATCAGCAAACACGCGAAGGTCACGCACAGCCAGGGCCTCAAAGAAAAGGCCAAATGTGTTCAGGTCATTCAGGAAATCCGCCGGTCCGATACCCAATGCAGCGACACCGATTGAGGGATCAGTGAAATACCTTGTGTCGCTCGTCCTTATCGCCGTCTTGCTGCGCAGGTTGGGATTCCATGCCCTCATGTCCTCAATGACAAAGATCCTTTTCAAAGCCTTCACGTAGGAGGCCACCGTGTCATCATTTAAAGTGGCATTGTCGTTATCCCTCATGTCGGCGCAGATGACGCTGTAGTTCACCGCCGCGCCCTGGTGCCTCGCGTAAGACCTCATCAGCAGTTTCACGCGCTCTGGATCACGATCCACACCGTCAGCACGTTGTATGTCGTAATGCACCACAGCGTCGTAATAGTCCAAAGCCTGATCCAGGGCAATGTCACCTTCCATCAGCGATGCCTGGGGCCAACCACCGCGACAGGTCAAGTAGGCTAATTGCTCAATATCTATCTTGTTCTTCGCAAAAATCTCCTTTGGCGCATCAAATAGGTCGCCCAGGCTGATCTCGCCAGACGACTCTCCGGACTCATAGAGGCTCATTGGACGCATCAATAGCCTGGTTATACGCCCCGTCCCCGTATGCTCTATTTCATCCTTGTTTACTGGCACAGCAGAACCTGTCAGTATAAACTGACCTAGTTCGGAGCGTTCGTCAACCTCCGACCGCACACTGTCCCACAGCGCCGGTATTGTCTGCCATTCATCGATCAGCCGAGGTGTGTCTCCTTTCAGCAGCAGTGACGGGTTCATCTCTGCAAGTTGCCTGCTGGAACGCAACACGCCAGTATCGCCTAATTTGAGCACACTGTTTGCTTTACGCATAGCGGTGGTTGTCTTTCCGCACCACTTGGCGCCTTCCACCAGTACGGCGCCCTTGCCTTTTAATTTACGCTCCAATAGGGCATCTACTATTCTTGCCTTGTAATCAGCCATATACATGAAGTTTTATTTGTTCGTTCGGGAGTTTGGTGTATCTTGTTTCGGGTGTTTGACGTATTTCCTTTCGGGAGTTTGGCGCAAAAGTACAGATTATCCTTGAAATGACCAAAAGAAAAACGGCATAATAAGCGTCACATCGAAGGCCATACACCTGACGATGATCACCACCTATGGCATCCAGCCCGGAGGCTATTCCGACGACATCCAAAGCCAAGTCACCATGAACGATCTGTGCGTAGAGTGAGATTCTGCGATTAAGTGAATGGGTGCCCAGGAATATGCAGCCATCAGTCCGTTTTTGTGCTAAATTGTCATGCTAAAACAAAAAATCACCGTTTTATTTCTCCGCGAAATGATATTTTTGTACCTTTGCGGAGAAATAAAATTGATATTATGGCTAAAATCATCGGAAGAAACAAAGAAATTGCGGAGTTACATGAGATATACAACCGCAATCAAGCCCAGTTCGTGGTTATATATGGGCGCAGAAGGGTCGGTAAGACATTCCTTGTGAACGAGGCCTTCAAGGACAGGATCACATTTCACCATGCCGGCCTTTCTCCCATTGGCGACCATGGCAAACGAAACCTGATGAAGGAGCAGCTGCAGCAGTTCTATTTCTCGTTGCAGATTCAAGGTATGCCGCCAAGCCACTGCCCCAAATCGTGGTTCGAGGCGTTCTTCATGCTCGAAAAGCTCCTTCAACAGAAGGACGACGGCACCCGCCAGGTCGTGTTCCTAGATGAGCTGCCATGGATGGACACTCCACGGTCCAATTTCATCTCGGCCTTTGAGGGATTCTGGAACTCATGGGCCTGCAGTCGGGACAACCTGATGCTGGTCGTGTGCGGTAGCGCCACATCATGGATACTTGACAAGCTCATCAACAACCATGGCGGGCTCTATGGTCGCGTGACAAGGGAGATAAAGCTCACACCGTTCTCTCTGGCCGACTGCAAGGCATTCTACGAGGACAGGGGTATCAGCATGTCGGACTATGACATCGTGCAGAGTTATATGATTTTGGGTGGGATCCCTTATTACATGGAATATTTTGAGCCGGGATTAAGTCTGCCACAAAACATAGACAAGCTGTTTTTCTCACAGGGTGCCCGCCTTGCTGATGAGTTTGACCGGCTGCTATCGTCGGTCTTCGGCAACCCAGATGACATCAAGAAGATTATCATCGCATTGAGCCGCCGTCGGGCTGGTTTCACCAGGCAGCAGATTTCTGAAAGATCTAAAATCGACTTGGGCGGTGGACTGACTGACTTGCTCAAGGCGTTGGCGGCTAGCGAATTTACACGCCAGTACGTCCCCTATGGCAAGAGCAAGCGAGAGGAGCATCACATGCTCACCGATCCGTTCTGCCGTTTTTATATCCACTTTGTTATGGAGCATGACATCATCGACACCGATTTTTGGACCAACAACATCTCCTCGCAGGCCATCGTCAGCTGGCGGGGATTTGCCTTTGAGGACGTGTGCCTGAACCATATCCAGCAGATAAAATCGGCGCTCGGCATACAGGGCGTTATTTCCAAGCAATCGGCATGGGCGGTGCAGGGCGACGACAATAATGACGGATCACAGATTGACCTGCTGATTGTGAGAAACGACAATGTGGTCAACCTGTGCGAGATGAAGTTTGCCGGAGACGTTTACATGATAGACAAGGACGAAGAACTCAAGCTGCGCCGACGTGTTGAAGCGCTCAAGCAAACACTAACCCGCAAGCAGACCGTTCATCTGACCATGGTCACGACCTATGGAGTCGCCCACGGCAAGCACAGCGGTGTGGTCCAGAAAAGCGTCACCATGAACGACCTGTTCGTGGAGTGAGAATAAGGCACCGAAAGAATGAGAACACTGGAAATGGCAAAAAAATGTGCGTAAATCAGCCATATCTATCTGAAAAAATGACATTTGGCTTGTTTGCGCACAAAAATCGGGTTTCTGTCGTTAATACATTCTGTAACAACATGAGGCGTTTTTCATCTAGGCTGGGTGGATGGGATTGTTGGAATACACAGTCCTATGACAAACCCTGAAAACCCTCCAACGATCTCAGACTTATTTTCAAAATCTCAAAGAATTCTCCGACTTCTCTGAGACTATCTCCAAATTTTTCGAAAACTTTCAGAAGAATCCACAAGACGTGGTTTACTGATGGCTTACTTCTTTGTATTGGGTATTAACCAATAAAAGAATAGGGCGGATTCTCTCCGCCCAGTTTTTTCGTTTTACGACGAAGTCCTATTCCTGGCATGGTTGCTCAGGGTTCCGTCGCGCTTAAGCACAAAATTCTTATATCAGCTTTTTTTTGATATCAGAATGTAATTCTTTTTGTCACTCACTTTGTTCTTGCCAATGCCCTCAAACATGCCACGGATGAAACTGTCCATTGAGTAGGATTTTGACCTGTCGTTTTCAGAGGTTGCACCGAGGAACGGTTGCAGTAATGTAAGATCCGTATCCAGGCTCTCCAAGTCCAAATACCATTCTATCACTTCAGATTCAGAGGTCATGTTGCTAACTTGCAAATCAACTGTTGCCGTCGCTTTTCGTTTAAGTTCCTTCAAATCGAAGTCCTCAACATCAATCTTAATGTCGCCGACATTCAAATCCGAGCCATAGGTTGTCTTGGCTTTAAAGCACTTTGAGAACATGTTTTTGTCTGACAATAGCCAGCGATAGTTTTCAAGATCAACTTTGAGTTTAACTGTACATTTACCAGATTCCGAATCATTGTAGGACGTGAATGTGGGCTGGCCTTCCAACTGCTGGACGTTTGTGCAAGGACCGAAGGAATACGAGGGGAGTTTGTAATCGAAGCCAGTTTCTATGTTATCAATAAATGAGCCATTAGCCTCAAGCAGGGACGAAATGGCGTTCCTTACGAAAGCTACATTTTTATCCTTGCCGATAACAAGGTAGTAGTATGGTGACTCCTGAACAATAATGTCTCCCCCGGGGCCCTTGAATTCGGATTTGGCAGCAATCAGAGATACCGCCATATGGGAGTCACCTAAAATTCTCGCAATATTGTTGCAATATTCGCCCAAAAACGCGAAACGAGACTCATTGCCTACGGGACTGAAAATCATATTAGAAATGAGCACCGCTGTTGAACCGTCTTGGATATCATTGATCATCACATTCAGCAGAATGGGCGTCACCAAAGTGAAGTCATTTAAACAAATACCCGAGTCCATCATATCCTTAAATTTTGCAACCGTTGTTCCTCCATTAACAAATGTGCCACGGTCAGAGGTGAGGACTGTCACTTCGCTTTCTAATGGAACGAGCTTGGACATGACATTGTAAACGTCACTCTTCAATTTGGTGGGTGAAGTGGTTCTGTAGAAGCCGTTTGTATTGCTCGACACCTCAACAAAGAATTTGACCAGGGAAGGCTTTTCAACACTGAAGAATTCAGGCTTTTGAATCAGCTTTCCTTCGTCGTCAAAGTTGGGGTCCTTGTTGGTATTTACATTGCCGCCACAAGAGCTGATGGTAAACATGATACCTACCAAGGCCAAAAGGTAGACAATTGAGGTTTTAATTACATTACTTTTCATATTAGCTGTTTTTATATTAATAATAAGTTATTGAATATCAGAGTTTTCCAAATGTTTCATTGCTTCTTTAACTCCACGCGTTTCATCAAATACTCTGAAAATGCAACGATGGGAGTCATCCATTAAATTTATTCCGGCTATAGCAAGAGTGAAATTGCCATGTTCAAAAACCTGGATTAACTGGCTCATGACGCTTTCATCATCAATATATAGCTTGCCTTTCTCTTCTTCATATAATATTGGGATTTGATCTCCATTTTCCAATTTCACTGTTATTCTTTCATTATCATAGAATTCTGAAAGGAAGTCACAGAGAGGGCTTAAACGAATATAGAAATCTGTGATAACTATATGTAAGCCCATTTCATGGTCAAAGTCTCCTCCATTAATTGCGATATTGCCATCAAGAAACAAATCAATGTATGGTTTGGTTAGGATTTCTTCGCCAAAGTCATCTTCGAAGTATTTACGATTCCAGTTTGATGACTCTGACATGGTACTTTCAAAGTCCATGGTGTCTAGATCAAACTGCTGTAAACCAAAGGTATCTTCCTCGGCTATAGCATCTTCAGCAGATTGATTCTTATTACCAAAGTTACAGGATGTTGCCATTCCTAAAAGGATAATACTCAAGATGAAAACTGATTTTTTCATTTTTTCATTTTCCCAGCTTTGAGATTCCCAAACCAAAGCTTAGTTCTTTTTTCATTAAGGTGTTCTAGCATAGGCATAAAAAGAAGCGTGGGAGTCTGTACTTGTTACCCGTCCCACAGCTTGAGGCTCTTGCATTGCCCTTGGTAGTTGAACGAGCAACGCAGAAGCCCACGCCGAATATGCTTCAATGCCCCGCCGTTCACACGACGATAGCAAATATACATATCCCACACAGGACATCTACCGTTGCTTCATCCTTGACTACCAATTGAATTTGCAAGATTCCAAGCTGTCAAGTACGAAGCGCTAAGTAAACGCCTTTCTTTATGTCATGTGTCCCCTGCCATGCACCCACCACCGTCAGTAGTGGACCTCTGCCAAAGAACAACCGCAAATATAATCATTATTTTATTATAGTGCCTATTTTTGCAGCATTTTTTTACTTGAACTTCCCGAAAAACTCGACTTTATCGTATCTGTGAACCAATATGAACCAAACCACATTTGACAAAAAGTCGTTTCTTACTTACTGATTTCCAAAAGTCAAAAAGAAAAACGGCTTCTAACTTGCCGTTTTTCTCATAATAGTTATCACACCACTTGGATCTCGTGAAATGATCAATCGTATTAAGTTGTGATAAAGCGTTCCGTCAGTATTGTCTCTTTCTACTGACTACTCGGATATGTATCGTCCTGAAATAGTTTGACAAAAATGTCAGATAAAATCAGGACTAAAATGAGAACAGTAAAACGAAGAACGGATTATGAGATTTTGGAGATACTCAAGGAGTATTGTGAGACCGAAATCAGTGGAAAAGAGCTGC
>JAFQZK010000010.1 GCA_017405965.1 Muribaculaceae bacterium
GGTGCGGCCACGCCAAGGCGAGGCCCTACAATGCGGATGCCTCACTACACTCTCCACCGCGAGCAACGCGAGCGCAATCCACCGCGAGCAACGCGAGCGCAATCCACCGCGAGCATCAGCGAGCGCAATCCACCGCGAGCAACAGCGAGCATAATCCACCGCGAGCAACAGCGAGCATAATCCACCGCGAGCAACAGCGAGCGCAATCCACCGCGAGCATCAGCGAGCGCAATCCACCGCGAGCACCGCGAGTATTTAATGTGATAATTTTCCTTAATTATTTGGGGAATCGAAAAGTTTAGAGTAATTTTGCAGTGCTTTTCGTGAGAGAAGCCCAACACGGGCAGTTAGCGCAGTTGGTTCAGAGCATCTGCCTTACAAGCAGAGGGTCGGGGGTTCGAATCCCTCACTGCCCACAAAAAGAGAAAGAGAGTATAGGGTTCTATTGCGTATTTTTTTATTTCAGGTGCCATTAAATCACAGGTGCTATGAATCACAAAATGTCACAAGACTTACCCTAAGATCCCCGTATCACTCGTCAAGAAAGACGAGCGTGAGAAGTGTTATTTGAGTTTAATTGAACATCTGTAACAAATAAGATTTATTGTTATTGCTACCGGCCGAGAGGCCATTAAACAGTTGTATTACATTTTTATTTAACAACCAAAAAATTACAGACAACGATGGACGAGATCAAGAAACCGAAAAGGCCTAGAATCGGTGAAGTCAATGCCAATCTAGATGAAAATTTGGAGAATGGCCGCTATGAAAAAGTGGAATATAGCGCCCATGAGCCTAATCAAGGAGAAGAGAATGCTGCGTCCGATGACTACCAGCAGCAAGAAGGCTACCAGCAGCGTCAGGGTTACCATCGTCAGGGCTATCAGCCCCGCCAGGGCGGCTATCAGCAGCGTCAGGGCGGCTATCAACCCCGTTATCAGCAACGCCAAGGTGGCTATCAACCCCGTTATCAGCAACGTTATCAGCAGCCCCAGGCTGCAGACGAACAGGAACCTAATGCCGAGGGTAATCCCGTGAATCCCGAACAGCAGGGCGGCTATCAGCCTCGCCAGGGTGGTTACCAGCCCCGTCAGGGTGGTTACCAGCAGCGTCAGGGCGGCTATCAGCCCCGTCAAGGCGGCTATCAGCAGCGTCAGGGTGGCTACCAGCCCCATCAGGGCGGTTACCAGCAGCGCGGACAGGGTGGCTACCAGCAGCGTGGACAAGGCGGTTACCAGCAGCGCGGACAGGGTGGCTACCAGCAGCGTGGTCAAGGTGGCTACCAGCAGCGCGGACAAGGCGGTTACCAGCAGCGCGGACAAGGCGGTTACCAGCAGCGCGGACAGGGTGGCTACCAGCAACGCGGTCAAGGCGGATTCCAGCAGCGCCCCAAGCGCCAGGGTCCCAAGCCGCAGATGCGTTTCACACCCAAGCCCCAGCGCGTCATCTACGAGGAGCCTGCTATCGATCCCAACATGGAGGTACGCCTGAACAAGTTCATGGCCAACGCCGGCATCTGCTCGCGCCGTGTGGCCGATGAATACATCCAGAAGGGCCTCGTGAAGGTGAACGGCAATGTCGTTACCGAACTCGGAATGAAGATCACCCCCAAGGATATCGTGGAATATAACGGGGAAATCGTAACCACCGAGAAGAAGTGCTACATCCTGCTCAACAAGCCCAAGGACACCGTCACCACCAGCGACGATCCCAACGGCCGCAAGACCGTCATGGACCTTGTCAAGGGTGCCTGTGAAGAGCGCATCTACCCCGTGGGTCGTCTGGACCGCAACACGACCGGTGTTCTGCTGCTCACCAACGACGGCGACCTGGCTGCCAAGCTGGCTCACCCGCAGTATGTGAAGAAGAAAATCTATCAGGTATGGACCGACAAGCCCATCAGCGAGGAGGACATGCAGCACATCGCCGACGGCGTTGAGCTCGACGACGGTCCCATCCACGCCGACGCCGTGAGCTACGTCTCCCCCACCGACCGCAAGCAGGCCGGCATCGAGATCCACTCGGGCCGCAACCGAATCGTGCGCCGCATCTTTGAAGCGCTGGGTTATCATGTGGTGAAGTTGGACCGCGTTTACTTCGCCGGCCTCACCAAGAAGAACCTGCCGCGCGGCCGCTGGCGTTACCTGACTCAGGAAGAGGTCAACTTCTTGAAACAGAACTCGTTTGAATAAACATAACAACACATCCCACTCAAATGCCCCACGCTAAGACGCAAGTGTTATTAAAGACAACAATAATCATCATTGCGGCTTAGCGAGAGGCTTGTGTAGGAGCTTAAACATCAATACTACAAAAAACAATGGCTTTGAAACGAACAAAAATCGTTGATATCTTTGATCCCGCTCTGGTGGGTCAGCAGGTGTGTGTCAAGGGCTGGGTACGCAGCCGCCGTGGTAACAAGTTCGTCCAGTTCATCGCATTGAACGACGGCTCGACCATCAATAACCTGCAGATTGTCGTTGACCTCGAGAAGTTCAGCGAGGATGAGTTGCGTCCCATCACCACAGGCGCCAGCCTGCACGTCGAGGGCCTGCTCGTCCAGTCCCAGGGCAAGGGTCAGACCGTCGAGGTTCAGGCCCAGACGATCGAGATCTACGGCACTTGTGACGACGACTATCCCATGCAGAAGAAAGGCCACACGCTGGAGTTCCTGCGCACCAAGGCTCACCTGCGCATGCGCACCAACACCTTCGGTGCAGTCTTCCGCATCCGTCACCACCTGGCATTTGCCATTCACAAGTTCTTCAACGACAAGGGCTTCTTCTACCTGCACACCCCGCTGATCACCGCCAGTGACTGTGAGGGCGCTGGTGACATGTTCCAGGTGACCACCCTCAACCTGGGCGACCTGCCCAAGACCGAGGACGGCAAGACCGACTACACAAAGGATTTCTTCGGCAAGTCAACGAGCCTGACCGTATCGGGTCAGCTTGAGGGCGAGCTGGGCGCTACCGCGCTGGGCGAAATCTACACCTTCGGTCCCACCTTCCGCGCCGAGAACAGCAACACGCCTCGCCACCTGGCCGAGTTCTGGATGATTGAGCCCGAGATGGCCTTCTATGACATCACGGACAACATGGACCTCGCCGAGGATTTCATCAAGTATTGTGTGAACTACGCACTGGAGCACTGCCAGAGCGACCTGGAGTTCTTGAACAAGATGTATGACAACACCTTGATCGAGCGCCTCCACAGCGTCTTGAAAGAGCCGTTCGTGCGTCTGACCTACACCGAGGGCATCGAGATCCTGAAGCAGGCCAAGAAGAAATTTGAGTTCCCCGTGGACTGGGGTGTGGACCTGCAGAGCGAACACGAGCGCTACCTCGTCGAGGAGCACTTCAAGCGCCCTGTCATCCTCACCGACTATCCGCGTGAGATCAAGGCCTTCTACATGAAGCAGAACGAGGACGGCAAGACCGTTCGCGCCATGGACGTGCTGTTCCCCATGATCGGCGAGATCATCGGCGGCAGCGAGCGTGAGGCCGACTACGACAAGCTGATGAGCGAGATCGAGCGCCGCGGCATCCCCATGAAGGACATGTGGTGGTACCTCGACACGCGCCGCTTCGGCACCGTGCCCCACAGCGGTTTCGGTCTGGGCTTCGAGCGCCTGATCCTGTTCGTGACCGGCATGGCCAACATCCGCGACGTCATCCCGTTCCCGCGCACGCCGAACAATGCTGAGTTCTAAGTCCAAGTGAGCTGGGCTCACTTGGAGTTTAGAGTTTTGAGTTTAGGGTTTAGAGAGGGCATCAGCCTTTGTAAACACGAGACTTAGGGTTTAGAGGGCATCCGCCTTTGTAAACACGAGACTTAGGGTTTAGAGGGCATCTTCCTTTGTAAACACGAGACATACTTCAATTTAATGCCAGCCGCGACAGCCTATCCGCTGCCGCGGCTCTTTTTGTCATGGCCCTGCGATTTTCCCTTCACCGTCCGCACGAAATACACGAATAAGTTATAAAATATGCGTTTTTTTGTTTTATATTTATATAAAAAATGATTATCTTTGTCGCAAACTGCAATTAAATACTAACTCCCGATAATTCACATTATTAACTCTATAAATCATTATGAGCTATGAAAAAGATACTACTAACACTCACATTAGCCCTGGTGGCGATGCATGCCAGTGCCTACTTCAAGGTGGGCGATCTTTACTATCAGCCCGATGAACAAGCCAACGATGGCACATGCTGGGTGCGCGATAGCCCCTATTATGGCGGCTATGATGGCTTGACCGACATCACGATTCCCGGTCGTGTGACTTACAACGGCAGGGAGTATCGCGTGACCTCAATCAGCAACGAGGCCTTCAAGAACGTGACCACACTGCAGCGTGTGCGCCTGGGATGGGGTGTGGAGGAGATCTACCCCTATGCCTTTGCGGGCTGCACGGGCTTGAAATATGTGTTTCTGCCCAGCACGCTGACGAAGATCTACGACTATGCCTTCCAGAATTGCTCATCGATGACCCAAATGGGCGTGGCAGCACCGACACCGCCCACGTTGACATCCCATGCCTTTGGGGGCATGAGGACGTGTGAGATCGTCACAGCGATACAGACCAACACCAGCAGCTACAACGCTGTGACCGCATGGAAGACTGCCGACAGCAACGGCTCGATCTCCTATAGCGGCACCAAGGCCAACGACTTTGTCGAGAACAACCTGTGCTATGTCATCACCAGTCCCAGTACAATGAGCAACAACGTCGACGTCACGCTGGTGGGCATCGAAGCAGGGGTAACCTATCTGCCCATGGTCTCTTCGGCCCATGACTATACCAACAGCACCTACGGTGGCGGTTCTTACATTTTTTGCAACTGGACCGAGATTGCACCCTATGCTGCCTATGGCCACTCGACCTTGCGAACAATCGGGCGCAGCGACGTGGGCTCATACTTCCGTCTCAAGGAGGTGGGCGCTTATGCCTTCAACAACTGCCAGGCATTGACCCAGGTCAATATTTCGGCCCAGGAAATAGGTAACTTTGCCTTCTACAATTGTTCCAACTTGGCTCTCGTCAACCTGTACCTCAAGGATAACGAGAGTTATGGTACACAGAAGCTGGGCGAGCGTTGCTTTGCCCGCACCGCTGTCTCCTACCAATATATCCCGCAGTCGTTGACTAACTATGGAGATGGTGCCTTTGCCATGTGCAGCAATCTGGAGAACTTCGGTGTCAGCAGCAACAACACGCTCTTTGAGACCTTTGCCGGCTGGCTGTGCAGCGAGAACTACGAGACCATCTATCAGGTAGGTGCAGCCAACACCAGGGTGGGTAACGGCGGCTTCTACGACGTCACCAGGACCATCAAGCCTTGGTGCTTTGCAGGTTGCTACGCGACCTCGATGCTCAAGATTCCCTATGGTGTCACGACGATTGGCAATTATGCATTCTATGAGGCCAATATCACAAGTCTGCTCATTCCCAGTTCGGTAACGTCGATTAGCAGCTATGCGCTCAGCTATATGAGCTATCTTGAACATCTCTACTACAACAAGCCCACTCCCGCCTCGGGAATGTCATTCACAGGCCTGAAAAGTGGATGTGTGCTGAGCGTTCCATATAACAACACCAGCAACTATCGCAATAATTCCACATGGTCGAGCGCCTTCACAGGAGGCCTCGATGGCAGGGCTTATGACCTGAAGGACCCAGACGAAACGGGCAACACGACATTATACTTTACAGTGACAAGTGTGGGCAGTTACAACGACCCGGCGGTCAGCACCCTTACAACGAATGGCCAAGCGAAAGTCGTCAGGGGCGATATGCCCTCCTTACTGAGCGGAACGATAGATATTCCCATGCGATATTACGATGATAACTTTCTTAACTTCGCGATTACCGAAATCGAGGATCAAGCCTTCAGTACCTTAACCGAGCTGAAAATTGTCAGGGGTGGTGAATACATCAAAAAGATTGGCCAAAAGGCGTTCTATTATTGTTGGGCTTTGACAACGGTAAATATTCCCAACCTTGTCACTATCGGCGAGGATGCGTTCTACGACTGCACGAAGCTAAGTTCTTTCACCATGGGCAACCGTCTTGAAAGCATCGGCGGCAGCGGCTTTGGCAACTGTTCGGCTTTGGCAGGAGAAATCACGATGCCGGCTACGCTGTCCAACATCGGTTCCGCTGCCTTCCTTAACTGCACGAGCCTGCAAGGCCTGTTCCTGAGCAGGACCCAACCCACCACGTTCGGCAGGGTCTTCTACGGCAATAACGCAGATAATTTTGCTTGCTTTGTCGAGATAAGCCAATTCTACGACTTCTACTCCAAGATAAAGACCACCACTTATTCCTCAAACCCCGAAGTCGCTAGCAAGAAACTGCTGCCCTGGGTGAAACCCACCACCCAGTGGACCCCCATCTCGGTTCCTGTCGATGACGATGTGCTGCTACCCTCCAGCGGTGAATTCTATATCGCTCCAGGCTTTAACCTGGTGAACCGATTCCTGGTCAAGCAACAACTGAACAACAACCAGGGCATTAAGGGTGGTACAGGTATGCTGCTCAAGGGCACAGTGGGCACCATTTACCGCTTCAGGCGCAAAACAGATGTCTCTAACTACACCTATTATACCCCGACGACCAACTACCTGAAGGGTGTGACCGGTGCATCCCAGACGCTTACCTACACTGCCTCAGGGCCGTGGAACTACATATTTAACGGTTCCGACCGGTTCAGCCGCGTGACCTCGTCGCAGTCGATCAGTACCGGCAAGGCTTATGTGCAGCTGGCTGCAAGCGATGTCAACTCGATAAATGTACCCACCGTCTACATCGAGGACAATGCAACACGCTACAATCTGTGGATCAACGGTGAACAGGTAACAAGCGTGAACTGCGGCAACCTCGCTGTCATCGATGGCGTGAGCGGTACAGTGACTTACACCCCGGGCACCAATACGCTGAAACTCAGCGATGCAACCATCACCAGCAGCAGCACCGATAACATCAGGAACGAAATCAGTGGCTTGAAGATCACAGTGACGGGAACCAATAACGTCCGAATCACATCAGGCTACCATATGTCGCTCCGAGCCAGGGAATCTGTTTCCATATCGGGCACGGGTACGTTATATTGCTGGAGCGACTCCTACTATGGCTGTTCGGTGACTGCCGGCAAAACGTTGACCCTGAGCGGCGGTGTCCAAGCCACGTTCCACGGTAAGTATTATGGCATTTATGGTAGCTCCAATACATGCCGACTGATCATGAGTGGAGCTAGCACCAAGCTGACTGCGTATGGCCAGAACTACGCTTCGATCAATTGCCTGCAGCCTACACTCAACGACGGCCTGACAATCACGCAGCCAGCCGGAGCCTATTTCAACAGCGACGGTACCGTGGTTAACGCCAACGGCAACACAATCATTAACCAAAATGTTGTTATCAGCAAGCCTGAAGGCATTATGGGCGATGTGAACAACGACGGTGTGGTGAACATCACCGATGTCACGTTGCTCATCAGCGCTGTGATGAGCGAGAGTTACAGTAGCATCAACTTCACAAACTCCGACTTGAGCGGCGACGGCATTCTCAACGTGACCGATGTCACCATGCTCATTTCCAAGGTAATGTCATCCAGATAACCTGCTGAACCAAACAGGAAATCACCGCGACTTCCCACGAACCGAGAGGATGCGACAGATGGATTGTCGCATCCTCTCGATTTTTCTGATGTTTTAACAACCATTATTTTAGCAGTGCCAATAAATGGCACCCCGTTACTGTTCCTTTGCATCGTGAAAGGAAAGCCAGGCGATAACGCACGGGCTCCAGCAAGACGAAGAATGATTCACCGACATTTATTAACTATTAAATACAAACGACTATGACTGAGCAAATGTTGAAACAAGAAGTGATGATTGACGGGCAGCAGGTACTGAGCATCGCCACGCCCGACATTGTGACCAACCACGTGAACGAGACGGCACCACACACGCCGCACGTCGTCGAAGTGGACCCCATGAAACTGCAAGTGATGCAGAATGCCGTAGCTAAGATCGAGAAGACCTTCGGCGCCTGTGCCATCATGCGCATGAACGATGATTGCATCGAGGAAGTGGATGCCATCCCCACTGGATCGATCGGCCTGGACAGGGCGCTGGGCGTGGGCGGCTACCCCCGCGGCCGCATCATCGAGATCTACGGCCCCGAGGCCTCGGGCAAGACCACGCTGGCCCTGCATGCCATCGCCCAAGCGCAGCGAGCCGGCGGCATCGCTGCCTATATCGACGCCGAGCACGCCTTTGACCGCTCCTATGCCGAGGCCGTCGGCGTTAACACGCGCAACCTGTGGATCAGCCAGCCCGACAACGGCGAGCAGGCCCTTGAGATTGCCGACCAACTCATCCGCTCGGCCGCGATCGACGTGATTGTCATCGACAGCGTCGCCGCACTCACGCCCAAGGCCGAGATCGAGGGCGAGATGGGCGAAAGCAAGATGGGCCTCCAGGCACGCCTGATGAGTCAGGCACTGAGGAAGCTCACCGCCACCATCGCCAAGACGCGCACCTGCTGCATCTTCATCAATCAGTTGCGCGAGAAACTGGGCGTGATGTTCGGCAATCCCGAGACGACGACCGGCGGCAATGCGCTGAAGTTCTACAGCAGCGTGCGCCTCGACATCCGCCGCCTGGCGCACATCAAGGACGGCGAACACGTGCTGGGAGCACAAACGCGCGTCAAGGTTGTGAAAAACAAGGTTGCCCCACCCTTCCGCAAGGCTGAGTTCGATGTCATCTACGGCCGCGGCATCAGCCACGAGGGCGAACTCATCGACATGGGCGTCGAGGCCGGCATCATCAAGAAAAGCGGAGCCTGGTTCAGCTGGCAGGATATGCGCCTGGGACAAGGTCGCGAAGCCGCCAAGCAGTATCTCATCGACAATCCCGAGACCGCCGACGCCATCGCCGCCCTCCTTCAAGCAGCCTCTTGAACCTTAAACCCGATACCATGAAAACCACTTTTCCAGCAAACAACAGCACTTGTCAAACAACTATGAACAACCATTAAATGCTTGACGGCACTTGACTCCAAAGGACGAGAAAGGCAAGAGGGACAGTTCCTTCTTGCCTTTCTCGTTATTCAGAAATGCCACCCTAGCGGATGGCATTGTATTTATTGTACTTATTGTTTCCCTTTTATCGTTGTCAGCTGATTGTTCTTCGGGTGAGGCGGGCCAGATAGTCGTAGTGCTCGCCGCGGGCGATGATGTCGCAGTGGAAACCGTGGGCCAGAGCCTGCTCACGCAGGGTATCGGGGTCGATGAATAGCCAGGGAAACGGTTCTCCCTTGACCGACTTGTATTGCATCTGGTAAGTGAGTTCACCGTAATAGCCCTCGACGCCGGTCAGGTCGATGATGCCGTCCTCGTCCTCAAAGATGTAGCAGATGTCGCTGGAGTCACACAGCAATTGCCCACCAGGGGCCAGTAAGCGATCCACCTGCAAGAAGAAATCGGGCAGACGTCGCAGCGTGCCCACGATGCCGATGCCGTTCATCAGCATGAGTATGGTGTCATAGCTGCCTTCGAGAGTGAAGAAATCCTGCTCAAGCACATCCTTGACGCCGCGCTCGCGCATCGTCGCCACCGCCAGCGGCGAGATGTCGATGGCGCTCACGCGCTTTTCCATCGCCTGCAAGGCCAGTGAATGACAACCGGCTCCTGCACCCACATCAAGAATAGCACCGCAGGCGGTCCTGAGAGCCTCCTGCTCGATGGCGGGCATCTCGTCAAACCTGCGGAACAGGGTAGCTACAGGAATCTCGTCCTCGTCGAACATCGGCGAGAACACGCGCAATCGAGCCGCCTTGCCAGTGGCATGGTAATCGGCGATAGCGCTTCCCATCGGGTCTTTCCCGGCTTGCATTATCTGATGAAATGGGTTCCCTGCCAGGGTTCGTACTTAGGCGGTTGAGCGGTACCTGTAGCAAGTTGGCGTATCATCCAAGCCATGTTCGTGGCCATCGTCCTCATCGTCTGCATGCCCTCGCCGTCAAGACGAGCCTCGCCTGGTTCGCGGCCATAGACGATGTTCCAGTACTGTGAAGTGACCAGCGGCATGTTCACCATCTGGAAGGGCATCTGCAACGTCTGGAATGCCGCAGTGGCTCCGCCACGACGGCACACAGCGACTGCAGCGGCCGGCTTGCCGGTCACCTTAGCACCGGCAAACAGCATGCGGTGTACCAGGTTGAGAACATTACCCGTGGGAGTTCCGTAATAGACGGGAGAGCCCACAATCAGGCCATCGGCCTCGTTCATCTTGTCAATGACCTCGTTGCACAGGTCGTCGTTGAAAACACAGTGAGCGTTTCCGGCTTTCACACAGCCGCCGCACGCGATACAACCGCGCACGGGTTTGGTTCCGATCCACACGATCTCGGTCGTGAATCCATGCTCGTTGAGGGTTCTTGCGGCCTCATTCAAGGCAAAATAGGTATTGCCTTTCTCGTGGGGAGATCCGTTAATCAATAAAACTTTCTTCATATCATTTAGCATTTTTTGTTCTTAATTGTTACAGGTGGGGCCATTGCGCTACAATGCACCTAAATTTTGGTCATGTGATAGCCCATGGCTTTCAACTGCACGGCCATACCCATCCGGTACATGACCTGCAGGCAGGTGACATAGGCCTTGAAGGCATCGACCGTACCCGGCTCGACATCCAGTGCATAGAGGTCGCGCTTCACACGCTCGGCACAATCACCCACGAGTTCCTGCATCTGCTCGGCATCGGCACCATGCAGGTCAAGCACCTCGTCGAGGATATACTCGTCAAGATTGTCATATCCGCGCTGGTCCCTCAAGTACAGGTACAGGTCCTCGATTTTATCATACTTTTCCCAATCGACGTCCCAGAACTTGGTGACCGCCATAGCAATGAACATCATCCAGCCCAGCGAAGCCACCGGATAGTTGGAAAACTCGCGGGCTCCGTCAGGCAGATAGGCCTCGGCAATAGGCGGCCACTTGCCTTCCACATCAGGGCATTCGGGCAGTCGCTCGTCAACGGCCTCGCGCTTGAGCAGGAAGCGGTGCAGGTTGGCCAGCAATGTGTCGGTAAACTGTTCCATATTGTCAGCCTTCAATCAGCCACGCACATAATGGGGCATCTCGGCCGGAATTACCATCGAGATCTCCACCATGCCGCACACCTTGCCGTCGCGACGCCACGGGGTCTGATAAATCATCTTCTTGACGCCCTGCTTGTCGATGGTGTAGCAGTTGACGGTATCGGTCTCGATCATGTGGCGGATTTTCTCCTGAGATTTTGCACTGTGGCAGGGCATCAGGTTCTGGCCGAGCATGGTGCGGCCCTCCTTGTCGAAGGTGGCACGCGAGCGCTCGTTCATGAAGATCACTTTTCCCTCCAGGTCACACACGGTAATGGCACAATGGGTGCCTTCGGCCCAAGCCAGGGCCTCTTCTATATCTTTAAAAAACTCGTTCTCCATCTTTAATCAAATGTCTCTTATCTGAGTCACTAATCTCTAATCACTAATCACTAATCAGTTGTAAACATGTGAGCATCACTTGTTTACGACATTCACAGGCTTGCCGTCAAGATAGGCGGCGACGTTGCTGGTGATGACATTCATCAGGCGCTCGCGAGCCTCGAAGCTGGTCCAGCCGATGTGGGGCGTAATGTAGCAGTTGCGGGCAGTGAGCAGCGGATGGTCGGCTGCAGGAGGCTCGACAGCCGTGCAGTCGATGGCGGCGGCATACAGGTGGCCGCTGTTCAGAGCATCGGCCAGGTCTTGCTCGACAATGAGGGCGCCACGAGCCATGTTGAGCACGATGGAACCTTGCTTCATCAGTGCCAGGCCCTCGGCATTGATCATGCCGGTAGTGTCGGCATTGAGCGGGCAGTGCATGGTGAGCACGTCGCTGGTGCGCAACAGGTGCTCCAGGTTGTCGGCCTTCATGATACCCTCGGGCAACTGGTCTTGGCTCTTGCTGGTGTAAGCCATCACGCGCATATTCATCGCCAGGGCCATGCGTGCCACGGCGCCACCGATGTTACCCAGACCAACGATACCCATCTGCTTGCCAGCCAACTCGATAAGAGGCGTGTTAAAGTAAGCGTAACTGCCGCAGTTGGTCCACTTCAGGTCGTGAGCCTCGTCGGTGTAGTGCTGAGGCTGCCAGCAGATGTTCAGCAGGTGTGCTATGGTAAGTTGGGCCACACTGTCGGTGCTGTAGGCAGGCACGTTGGTCACGATGATGCCGCGACGAGCAGCCTCGGCGCTGTCCACTACATTGAATCCTGTTGCCATCACGCCGATGTATTTCAGGTCAGGCAACTGTGCTATGGCGTCGGCATCGATAGGCACCTTGTTGGTCAATACCATTTCAGCGCCCTGGCAACGCTCGAGCACGGTGTCGGCGGTGCCAAAGTCGTAGATGTCACAAGGGGCCAAAGCCTTCATCGGTTCCCAGGAGAGGTCGCCGGGGTTGCCGGCATATCCGTCAAGAATAACGATCTTTCTCATTTTACTAAGTCATTAATTATTATTGATTCACAAAATTAAAAGAAAAATATCACATGACAAAAAAATGATTGATTTTGACGATGTTTAGGCGAAACAAAAGATTATTTTTGCTTTTATCTTCATTTTTAGCTAATTTTGCAGGTTGATAGAAACTTAAGAGAACAACCAAATGGACAATAAGAAGTTGGTAGAGACGGTTGCCGCCAATCTGGGACGTTCGACCGGGGATGTCGAGAAACTGGTCGAGGCCCTGGCTGGTGTGATACGCACCCGATGCAGCGAGATGGACAGTGTGGTAGTGCCCAGCTTTGGCACCTTTGAACCTAAGAAACGCAACGAGCGAGTCATGTTTCAGCCCAATACCGGCAAACGCATGCTGATACCGCCTAAAGTGACCTTGGGATTCGTGGTGAGCAACGTACTCAAGTCAAAACTTAAATAAAACACGGGAGGAAGAAGCATGAACGCCAAAATCACATTTCCTGAGCTGGCCAAACTCATGGCCAAGTCCACATCGACCTCCCAGCGCATGTGCGAACTGTTCCTGCGTGAACTGTTCGCCACCGTTTCTCAGGCCCTCATCAATGGTGAATCGGTGAAGATAAAGGGCATCGGCACTTTCAAGGTCACTTCGGTCAAATCTCATAAGCACGGCAATTCGGCAGATGCTGCCGAAGACGCCGGCCAGAGCAAGTTGACCTTCACTCCCGAGAAAGCGCTGGCCGAAGCCATCAACCAACCGTTCGCGCAATTTGAGTCGGTGATCCTCGCCGATGAAGTGACTGAAGAAAAGCTTGCCGAAATCGACAAGCAATTCACCGAGTTGCCTAACGTCAAGGAGGAAACCCAGAAGCAGACCGAACCGGACCCTGTGCAGCCCGAACCGGACCCTGAATCTGAACTGGAGCAACCCGATATGCCCATGGCACCGCTGCCCTTCGAGTTGCCGGCACTTGACGAAGCGGCACCTGTCCCCGAGTTGGATGACATTCCATTTGAGCCAGTGGCAGAGCCTGAACAAGTGCCTCAGAAGCCCGAGCCCAAACCCGAGCCCAAGCCTGAGCCGAAAGCCGAGCCCAAGCCTGTGGAACCGGTTCAACCGGCAATGGCCAAGAGCATCGATCACGGGGCACCCGTTGCTGAAAGCGAACCTGTCAAGGAACAGGAAACTGAGCCCATACGGCGACCCATGCTTGTGGGCAGACCCATCGACGGCCCCAGCCATCCGGTTCCGAGCGAAGAGAAAGTCGAGGAGCAGCAGCCCGACAGGCATTTCTATCGGCCCGAACCCCGCAACGTCTATACCCCCACCCCCGAACAAATCGAGGAGGCATCCCGCAAGCCGGATCGCAACTGGCTGTGGATCGTGTTGAGTCTGCTGGTCGCTGGCCTGCTGTTCTGGATGATTGCACGCGGTTGCAGCAGCAACAAGACTGATCAGCCAGAGCATGTCGCCATTCCTGCCGACACCCTTGTGGAAGACTCGCTGACCGAGGCTAAGCCTGAAGTCAAGCCTGAGCCCAAACCCGAAGTCAAGCCCGAAAAGAAGCCCGAGGTGAAACCTGAACCCAAGCCGGAGCCCAAGCCAGAACCTAAGGCTGAACCCAAGGCTGAACCCAAGGCCGAGGTGAAGCCCGAACCTAAAACCGAGGTCAAACCTGCGGCAAAATCGGGTGTTGTCACCGACGTCGTCACCTCTCAGATCGTGCTCACCACGCTTGCCGAGAAGCATTACGGCAGCCCGTGGTTCTGGGTATATATCTACGAGGAAAACATGGACATCATCAGCAACCCGAACAACATCAAGCCTGGTACCAGGGTGGTCATTCCTCCCGCATCGAAATACGGCATCAATCCCAAAGACAAGGCTAGTCTCAAGAAAGCCCAAATCAAGTCGATGGAGTACCTGAAAAAATACTAACGACAATCGACAACAAGGCAAAACGCAACACAGCCTGCCCTCTCATCGGGCAGGCTGTGTTATTGCTTTACTCCACTTGACGCAGTTTTAATCGGCCTAACGGCCGAGAAATTAAAAAAAAATTTTATTGTGATTCTATTATTAAATTTAATTTCTTGCGCGCAGCGCGATCATTTATGCATTATTGTCAGAGGCTTGATTAGTGGTTTTTGAGGAACGGTGAGGTCAAGGTCACTTCGTGGTAGGCGCTGTCAATCAATCGGCCGCACTCTTGGGCAATCAGGTGCCCCTCGTCGTAGTAATACCTCAGGTTCGTGCCCAAATCCGGGTCATGGCTGAAGTCATGCACACGATCCTGCCCGAAAATCATCTCCATCTTGTACAAGTCGCTGCTGGCTATGGCCTCATAACCATAGTGCGGAGGAATAATGACTTGATAATCGGCACCTTGCTTGCGCAAAATAGTGGAAATCGCATTCAAAAGGGCCTCGACAGGACCTGTGATTTTGTCTTCGCAGGGCAATTCCTTGAGGGGGCGGGAATATTGTGCAATATGGCTCGGAGTGAAAAATGCGTCGGGGTTGACGGCAATCAGCGAATCGGCCAGGCCGTAGTAGCCCTCGTTGATGGGCTCAATACGGTCTGTGATGTCGGTCGTAGCATAGCCCTCTTCAAGCACACGATCGGTCATCGGACCGGGACACAACAGGTAGGCCACTATATCGGGCTGACGAAAAGCATTGAAATAGAGTTGATGGAAATTCCACCACGAGACCTCGGGAGCCGTTTGCGGGTGCTGAACGAAGAGCACATCGCCGTCGAGCGGTCGCCTCATGAGCATCTCGTCCTCGATGACAAGCAAGGCGTTCTTGATGACCACACCCCGCGACCTGAGGAATTTGAGTTTGTTCAAAATGCCATACAACGTCTCTCGGGAGGCGTTGAAGTGGAACGGACGCGCTTCATCGGGCAGGTTGCGTTGCCAATCCGCGATACGGTAGTAGCCTGACAACGACGAGCCGAAGATGAACGAGTCGAAGTGCCCCTCAGGATCAAAATACTTATAAGACTCTATGGATACATGTCCCCAGTTGATGGTCAATGCTATCGTGTCTCCCGGATTGTACACCCTACCCTTGTATGGCTTCACGACATGGAAGGGGTCCTTGACCACGTAAAGCGCCACAAGCAACAGCACTGGCAACAGTGCCAGCAAGCTGAGCAGGACGAAACGTTTCATTCCAGGACGGCGCATAGAGGTCACGGCACGATTCAATAGGTGTTGATGACTGCGGCAATGGCGCGGGCGTCATCGGGGGTTATCGGATGGGCAATCGGTAATGATACCACCTCGGCAGCAAGTCGCTCGGTCATGGGCAGCGGCACATGAGGGAGATCGCTGTAACATGGCTGCATGTGGGCGGGCGTAGCATAGTGGACATCGGTACCGATGCCGTGGTCGGCGAGGAAGGCACGGAAGCGCTCACGGTCCTCTACCCTCACCACATATTGGTGCCAAATCTGCTTCATTCCCGCAAAGAAAGCCGGCGTCTTGACACGCGGATTGGTGATGCATTCACTGTAGGTGCGAGCCACAATGTTACGGCTCTCGTTCTCCTCGTCGAGATGGCGCAGTTTCACCCTGAGCATAGCCGCCTGAATCTCGTCAAGTCGGCAATTATAGCCCCTGTAGATATTGTGGTAACGACGGTCAGAGCCATAGTTGGCCAAAGCGCGCACAATCGCTGCCAGTTCATCGTCGTTGGTCACCACAGCACCGCCGTCGCCCAGGGCGCCCAGATTCTTTGTAGGATAAAAACTGATGCCTGCAACATGGCCCAGCCCACCGGTGATATATGTGCCATGGATGCCAGCTGTCGCACTGCGGGCTCCAATCGCCTGGGCATTGTCCTCGATGATGAGCAGATTGTGCTCGCGGGCCACGCGTTTCAAGGTTTCGTCCCAGCACGGCGTGCCATAGAGGTGAACCGGCATCAGCGCTCGCGTGCGGGGGGTGATGAGCCCTTCAAGCAAGTCGCTGTCCAGATTCATGGTATCCTCTTTAGGGTCACACAGCACCGGCACCAGGCCGTTGTCGCTGATGGCGAGCACACTGGCAACATAGGTGTTGGCCGGGACAATCACCTCGTCACCGTCAGTCAGCAAATCCATTTCTTTATAAGCCCGCAGTATCAGCCTGAGGGCATCCAGGCCATTGCTCACGCTGACACAATGCCTAGTCTGGCACACGTCGGCGATTTCCTGCTCCAGCAACTCGGTTTGCTCACTGTGCAGATAGCGACCGCGTTCGATGACCTCACAGGCTGCAGCCTTGAGTTCTTCCATATAGGGCGCATTGCTGAACGCCAGGTCAAGGAATGGATATTGCTTCATTTCGGTTGTCGGTTTTACTCTTCCTTGTTAGTAGATGATTTCAATTTCAAGAATTGGTCGTAATCCCTCACATAGTCGTCCTCGTCGAAATGGTGCGACGCAAGCGCGAGGCATACCGAGCCCGACGAGAAATTCTGCAGCGTGCGCCAGATGCCTGGCACAACCAGCAATCCCTGGTAAGGACGGTTGAGCGTGTAGGTGAATTGATCAACGCCGTCATCGACGGTCACATCAAAGCTGCCGCTGATGGCGATGATGAATTCCTGACATGTGTAATGACTGTGGCCACCGCGTTCGGCACCACCAGGCACATCATAAATGTAAAAAGTTCGCTGGATGTCAAACGGCAAATCAACACCATTGTTCACAGCAGTCAGGTTACCATTGGCATGGTGATGCTTGCTGAGCGTGATAACCCTGCAATCGTTGAGGGTCGATTGGCCATGGATCAAAACCTTGTCTATACTATTCAATTCTTTCATTTTTAAGAGTAATAAATTCGTCAAAATCCTCTATATAGTCGGTGGCATCATATAAAGTACTGGTCAGCACCAGGGCGACCGAATTGGTGGAGAAATTATCAATGTGACGCCATGTCAAGTTGGGAATATACAGTCCTATTTGAGGACGGGAGAGATGGAATATCTGCTCATCGGTGCCATCGTTGACCACCACGTCAAAGCTGCCGCTCAAGGCCACCAGAAACTCCTGCTGACGCTTGAAGGCATGGCCGTCACGCCACATTCCGCTGGGCACATCATAGATCCAATAGTTACGCTGTACCTTGAACGGCACCTGAATGCCGCTCTCGATAAACGTAAGGTTGCCCCGCGGATCCCTTATCTTGGGCAACTCAATGATGTGAACTGTATTATTTGCTTCCAGCTCCATTATGAGCAAGTCGGATAAGGTATTGTCCGTAATTGTTATTTTTCATCGGCTCGGCAAGTTCCAGCAACTGGTCAGCGGTTATCCAGCCCTTGCGGAACGAGATTTCCTCCAATGCAGCGACCTGTACTCCCTGCATGTTCACGATGGTGCCGATAAAGTTCGATGCTTTGTTCATCGAATCACTCGTGCCTGTATCCAACCAAGCGAAACCGCGACCCAGCGTCTGGACATGCACGCGTCCTTGCGCCAAATACTCTTGGTTCACCGACGTGATTTCGAGCTCACCACGGGCACTGGGCTTGATGCCCTTGGAAATCTGCACCACATCATTGGGATAGAAGTACAAACCCGTCACAGCATAGTTGCTCTTGGGATGTTCAGGCTTCTCTTCCAGCGTCTCGGCCTTGCCATCACTGCCGAAAGACACTACACCAAAACGGCAGGGATCCTGCACCGCATAGGCCCACAAGGTGCACACATCTTCCTGTTCGGTACGCACCACGGCATCCATCAGCATCTGAGTGAAACTCTGACCGTAGAAAATGTTGTCACCCAGCACCATGCACACGTTGTCCTTTCCGATGAACTCCTCTCCCAGAATAAACGCCTGGGCAAGGCCCTCGGGACGGGGCTGCTCGACATATTCAAAGCGCACACCCAAATCACGGCCGTCACCCAGTAGACGACGGAACATCGGTAGGTCCTGAGGTGTCGAAATAATCAAAATTTCACGGATGCCCGCGAGCATCAGCACCGATATAGGATAATACACCATCGGCTTGTCATAGATAGGGATCAGCTGCTTGGAAATACCCTTTGTTACCGGGTAAAGACGTGTCCCTGAGCCTCCTGCTAACACAATTCCTTTCATAACTTATGGTCTTTTTCTCGTTATATTGAACCTCGGTTCAATTTCATCTTGCGAAGATACAACGATTTTCATAACACACCAAGCAATCCCCCGAAAAATCATCCTCACAACCACTACCCAACATATACCATGAATAATCTCTTTATTCTGTATCTGACCTGCACAACCATTGAATAAAGTTGGCGGCATTAGATTATGGAAGATTGGATATCGCTAGTCCAGGATTGTCTTTTTACTGGCCTGTGGCTTGGCGGTATTCAAGCAGTTTGTTTTGATAATCGGCGAAGGCATCGGTACGCTTGTCGCATGATTGCTGATAGAGCATCTGTGCTTCAAGCAGGTCGCTCATCTTCGACATGCCGGCATTGTAGTAATCACGGTTCAGACGCAGGTTCTCCTCGGCCTGTTCGATGCTTCGCTGGGCAAGTAGCAGTTGCTGATAGGATTCCTCCACGCTATTCCACGCACTCTGCATCTTAATCTTCAACAGTTCGGCATTGTCAGCGAGTTGCGCCTGGGCCTGTTGCTGCTCAAGTTTCTTGCGCTTGATGGCGTGAGAGCCACCCCACCAGTCAGAGATGGGCACGCTGAGGGTGGCAAAAATCATCCCGAACGCGTGATTCTTTTCCAACAGGTTATGATAATTAAGACCAGCTCCAACAGCGACCGACGGGAGATTCTGACCGATAGCGATCTTCTTCTGCAGGTCAGCAGCCTCAACCTGTTTTCCCAACAACCTGTACTCGGCTGTTCCCAACAGGGCCTGTTGATGGTCTTGCTTTGAGCTCATGGGAGAGACAGCATCTGCCTGATAGGAGATCACGAACGATGTGTCGCGAAGGCCGCAGTATTGCGAGAGCAGCATGCGCATCAGAGAGAGGCCGTTGCGTAACTTGAGCCGCTGACTGGCGATTTCATTCTGGCGCAGTTGCACTTGCAGCAAGTCGTTGCGCATGGCCACTCCAGCACGGACAGCTACATCCACATCTTTATAAATGTCGTTGAGCAGCGTCTCTGCCGCCTCGATGGTCTTCATCTTCTCCTGCAGGGAGGCCAGTTGCCAGAAATACTGCTCGGCCGTTTTCTCCACCTCGTTTTCCGAGAGCTGCATCTGCAGCCTGCTTACGTCTTCGCCCACCTTGGCCAACTTGTTGCCATTGACAATCTGCCCACCGGCAAAAACCGGTTGCACGGCCTGTACGCCAGCGATGACCCCATTTTTCATCATCGAAATGCTGACGGGATTAGCGAGTGCGGCAAGGGCTTCAGGAGGGAACATCTGAGCCAGAGAAGGGCCAAGTTCGGGGGGTATCATCTCAGAGGGGTTGATCGTAGTCTGCCCCATGGCCTTATTGGCATTAAACCACAGTCCCGTACCGCTGACGTTAGGGAAATATTTGGTAAAGGCCTCCTTGCGCTGCTGGCTGGCGGCCTCCATGTCATATTGTGCAGAACGGATGGCGAAGTTGTTGTGAAGGGCTGAATCCTTCAGTTGTTCCAAAGTGTAGGTTTGGGCCGACACAAAGCCACAACATAGGGAACAAAGCACCAAAGCAAATATCTTTTTCATCATCATATTCGGGTATGTAACAGCAAATTAAATCACTTTAGACTTACTTTCCAATAAATAACGGGCAGCATGGTTACCACCATGATGAGCGAACCGATGCCACCGGCAAAAATAGTGACTCCAACAGGCATCCAGAACGAACTCTGGGCGATGATCATCGGCACCACACCGACGGCAGTTGTGGCTGTCGTGAGGAAGATGGGCACCATGCGCCGCTTGCCGGCATCATAGGCGGCCTGCTTCACGGCGTTGTTGTAACCCTCGCGATCAACAGTCCAATCACCATGTTCGGCCACATATTTCTTAATCAAGTCGATGGCATGCTCAAAAATCAATATCTCGTTGCGCATGATCATTCCCATCAACGTGATAAGTCCAAAGATGGAGGTAAGTCCCAGGGAACGGTTCATCAGTCCTAATCCGATCAGCGCTCCCGGTATCATCAACGCAAGGGCGACCATGCAGATCGTCGTGATGCCGAACTTCTTGAAGTTGAACAGCAGGAAGAAGAAAACGATGATCAGAGCGATGACGATACCTCCGAATATCTGTGGCAAGGCCTCATTGCCGTACTCTATCTCGCCGCCCACCTCCGACCGTACGCCCTGAGGCATTTCAATCTCCTGCTGCATGATGCGTGCTATCTCCTTCTCGACGGGAGACGTATAGACGCCCTGCGCGAATTGTCCGGTCACCGTGATGCAACGCTCGCCTCCACGGTGTATGATGCGGCTCTCACTCCACTGGGGCGACACTTTCGCTATCTGCCGAAGGGGAACGGTGCTGTTGCTCTGGTTGATTCCAGACGACACGATCGACATCGGTGATGAAACACCCAGATTAGCGACATCCGAGAATGTGATGTCAGCATCGTCTTTCACGACAATGGGCAACTCGTAATTGCCTTCCCAAATCTGTCCCACACGCAGGTCACTCGATGTGGCACTCAATGCCAACTGTGCCGTGGAACGCGTCACGCCCAACTGTGCCGAGGCGACAGGATCAAGCTCGACGTTGATGATGGGTTGGGGCTGAAAGTAATCGGTATGCACCCATTCCAACTCCGGCATCTGGCGCATACGCTCCATCAGCCGCTCGGCCACCACATGCAGGGAATCAAGATTGTCGCCATAGAAGCGATACTCCAATTCGGTGACTTCCAGATAGTCCAGTCGCTTGAATTTCACATATGCATTGGGGAAGGCTTCTCCCAACTGTGGCTGATATTGTGCCAACAGGTCGAGCGTTGCCTTGTCTGATTGTGTGTTCACAATCAATTGAGCATAGTTTTTACCTGCCATCTGCGGGGCATAGGCATCCATGAAACGTGGTGAGGAACAGCCGATGAAACTGGTGATACCCTTGACACGCTCGTCCTTTGCCAGCACGTGACGGACCGAATCGGCCAACACTGTGGTCTCGGCCAGACCCTTGCCATCGGGCAGGAAGATTTCCACGGCAAACTGGTCGCGGTCGGCATAGGGGAATAGTCGTATCTTCAGCGTCGGGATGATAATCGTTGACAACAGGATGACAGCGATGCCGCCACCAATGGTCACCCACGGATTCCGGAAGGTAAAGTCAAGCACCTTGTCATAGGTCTTCTGCACCCATTTGGTGATGGCATTCCCGTCAGTTTTCACGTTCTCTGGCTTAATCAGCCTGACTTCCAGGAAGGGTATCACTGTCACAGCCAGGAAAAGCGATACCATCAGGTTGATGGTGACGGTAATGGGGAAGTCCTTCAAACAATCGCGGAATATGCCCTTCATGGTAATCAGGAAAGGATAGAAGATGGCACAGATGCAAATCGTGGCCAGCATCATGGGCATGAAGTATTGCTTGGCAGACTCTATTGCCGCTCGCTTAGGTTCCTGTCCCTTACCGAGGTATTCCAAATAGCCGTCTATCACCACAATGGAGTTATCGACCACCATACCGAGCACCACAATCAGTGCAGCCAACGTCACGATGTTCAGTTCGATGCCCAACATGTACATGAAAGCCACCGAGACGAAGGTGCTCAGCGGAATGGCGATGGATGCCACGATGGCCGAGCGCAACGGGAAGAGCACCATCATCACCAGGATGATGACGAGCATCGCTATCAACAGGTCGCGAAGGAAGTCAGAGACACTGATATTCACCACCTTGGGCTTGTCGGCAATGCGTGTAACCTTCACGTCATCAGGCAGTTCGTTCGTACGGAAATCATTGAGCACCTTGTCCACCTCACGACCGTACTGCACCACGTTGTTGCCGGGATTCATCTCCATCGACAGCAGCACACAGGGGTGACCGTCTTGCTCTATGCGACTCGACATAGGTTCGTATTCCCTGACCACACGGGCAATATCCCTCACACGGGCCACTTTACCCGTTATAGGGTCGGAAATGATGATCTGATTGGCAATCTCTGCCTCGCTGTTATCCTGGGCCTCTACGTGGATAGGTATCTGCTGGTCGTCGTCATCGATACCGCCACTCATCGTGGTGATGCCCTGGGCCTGCAGACTCGAAAAGAGCCTCTGCTGCCCCACTCCATAAGCCTGCAGCCGCTGACGGTCGACATAGAGTGATATCTGCTCCTTCTGCTCGCCAAACAATTTCACGTTGGCTACCGAAGGTATCCTGCGCAGGCGGTCGCTCAGTTCATCACTGTATTCTTTCAACTCACGATAACTGCGCTGGTCGCTCTCGATGGCGATGAGCAATGCCGAGGTGTTGCCGAAGTCATCGTTCACCGCAATGGCCAATACGCCAGAGGGCAACTGCGACTTGAAACCATTCAGACCATGCTTGATTTTGCTCCACACCTCGTCCTTGTTGTTCACGTCATCGTTGAGTCTCACCATCACGATGCACATGCCATTCTGTGAAGTCGTGGTGGTCTTCACACGATTGACCTCTCCATAGGTGAAGAGATAACGTTCCAGCGGACGCGCAACCTGCTGTTCCACCTCCTCGGTCGTTGCACCCGGATAGACTGCTACCACAACTCCTTGACGGATAACAGCATGTGGAAACTCATCCTTGGGCATGTCATACATGCCAAAAATGCCCAGCACAAAGAAGATGCTGATGATGAGCAGCGTAATCGGGTAATGTTCCAATGGCCACTTCAGCCATGTCATCTTGCGTCCCATACTAGTACACTACTTTGGTTCCTTCACTCAGTTTCTGGTATCCCTCAGTCACGATGCGCTGATCCACACCCAGTCCATCAACAACCGTCACATAGTTGCCATGTGTCGCACCTATCGAGACCCTGGTGCGGTGGGCGGCATTGTTCTTGTCTACTGTCCAGACGAACAGCGTGCCGTCGGACTTCTTCTGCACTGATGTCACGGGAATCGACATGCGACCGACAACCTGAGATCCATTTGGCATGAAACTGACGTTTGCCACCATACCCGGCAATAGCTTATAGTCGCGATTCACGACATTGATACGGATATCATAGGTATGTGTGAGTGCATCTGCCTGCACGCCTTTCTCTATCCTGGCGCCCCTATAAGTGCGATCAATGGCATCCACCCTGATAACGGTTGGCGTGCCGGCATTGATGCCGCCAATCTCCGATTCGGGCACTGCCACCTTCACTTTCACGGTGGAGATGTCGAGTATGTTCACCACAGCCTGTGAGGGCAGCGCTGTCTCTCCTGCCACCAATTGCTTCTTGCCGATGACGCCACTGACAGGGGCAAAGAGGCGGGTGTCTGCAAGCCCCTTGCGGGCGATCTTCTCGGTTGCTGTGGCCGAGACCACACTCGAACGCGCTGTATTGAGAGCCGATGTGGCCTGAGCGAGACGTGTCTCAGCCTCAATCCATTTCACCTCGGGCAGCGACCCGTTGTCATGCAACAGTTTCATGCGGTCGTATGCATCCTTGGCTTGGTTATAGGTGGCTTCGGCCTGTTTCACCATGTCTTTGGCCTGGTCGAGGGAAGCATGCGCCACCTCCACAGTATTGCTCGAGGTGGACGGATCCATTTCGGCTAACAACTGACCGCGTCTCACCATCTGGCCCTCCTTTACCAAGATCCGCTTCACCACACCCATGCTGGTGAAACTCACCGCAGTAGCCTCACGCTCTTCTACAATGCCCACATAGGTCTGCGCATTGTCTATCATACCGGGCGACACCACCAGTGTTTCCACTCTTATAGGAGCTTTCTGCTCCACCTTCTTGTTCTCGCTGCAACTGATGACAGCCAACACAGCTAATAGCAGAAATAAGTATTTTTTCATAAGCACTGTTCTCATTTCGTTTGCAAAAGTAAGTATTTCTTCTCAAAAACCGACATTTAACAATGGTCTCACATCTAGTCGATTCTGATTTTGTGGCAAAAACCAAACACATTCTATCTAAACCTGACCATTTATCTCATGTAATAAAAGAATTCTTTTGCCTCAAAAGAAGCCCATACCCAATCATCCAAAACATTGAGAAACGAGTGCCTGTCGCTCTATTATCGCACAAAAGAAAAAAAAACAACCAACTGAAAACCAGCTGATTGTCAATTCCACATCGTGAACCCGTGGGGAGTCGAACCCCAATCGAAGGAACCGGAATCCTTTATTCTATCCATTGAACTACGGGTCCAAGTTGCATTCTGCAGGAGAATGTGTTTTATTTCACCTGACAAGGTGCTTTCAGATGAAATGCGGGGCAAAATTACGGTTTTTTTTGTAACTTTGCAAGGTTCGTTGGGCAAATTGGGCGCTGTGCCGCTCTGCTGCCTTTATCATGGCCTGAAAATGGCATTGAAATGACGAGATTATGAATGTACGCATCGAGCCTTCGTGGAATCGTGTGCTTTCCGGAGAATGGGAGGCGCCTTACTTTAAGCAACTGACTGATTTTGTCCGTCAGGAGTACCTCACTCGACAGGTGTTCCCGCCTGGCAGACAAATCTTCGCGGCATTTGACGCGGCTCCGTTCGAGCAGGTGAAAGTGGTGATTCTGGGACAGGATCCTTATCATGGCGTCGGGCAAGCTAACGGGCTGTGTTTCAGCGTGAATGAGGGTGTGCCGATGCCTCCGTCGTTGCTGAACATCTTCAAGGAAGTGCATGACGATGTGGGTGCCCCGATTCCCCAAAGCGGTGATTTGTCACGATGGGCGCGCCAGGGTGTCCTGCTGCTGAACGCGACACTGACTGTGCAGGCCCATCAGCCGCTGTCACATCAGGGGAAGGGTTGGGAGATTTTCACCGATCATGTGATTGCCCATCTGGCTCGTGAACGCGAGCACCTGGTGTTCATGCTGTGGGGTGCCTATGCCAAGCGCAAAGGTGAGTTCATCGACCGCTCACGACATCTGGTGCTCACAGCAGCCCACCCGTCGCCCTTGTCGGCGAACCGTGGCGGCTTCTTCGGGACGCATCATTTCTCACGCGCCAACGACTATCTGGTGCAGCACGGCCTCTCCCCGATCCAGTGGTGATGCAAAGTGCCATGGTTTTCTTGAGAAAACCTCACAAAAAAGCGTTGCTTTGAAAAAAATAATTCGGATTTCGCACTGCCATTTCAAAAAATGGTCGTATCTTTGCACCGCTTTTACGAAATAATTTTTAAAAACTAATTGTAATGTACTTAGATTCAGAGAAAAAGAAAGAGATCTTTGGCACTTACGGCAAAAGCAATACTGACACTGGTTCTCCCGAGGCCCAGATAGCATTATTCTCATACCGTATTGCCCACTTGACCGAGCACTTGAAGGTCAACAAGAAGGATCATACGACTCAGCGTGCACTTAAGATGTTGGTAGGTAAGCGTCGCAAATTGCTCGATTACCTGATGCGCAAGGACATCAACCGTTACCGCGCCCTCATCGCTAAGAAGGAGCTTGGTATCCGCAAGTAATCATCGCACGAAACAATTAAAGTACACCGCCGCATCGCGAGATGTGACGGTGTATTTTTATGTCTCTAATGCTTATTGCTCTTTTACGTTGCTGCACAGGTCGGCGGGATCGCCGAACAGGGCGACAAGGTCGTCGAAGCGGCTTAGCGTGTCGCCACCGAACTTGGCCAGCGACTTGCGCGCGCGCTCAAGGCTCTTGGGCTGCTCATCGATCCGGCTCTTGGAGAAGAACTTGTCAGCATAGCAGACCACCTTCTCTTCCAGGCTCTCGGGCAACAAATCACGCGGCGGGTCAATGGGCAGATGCTGAGCGACGATCTCGTCGGCAGTGATGCCAGCGCCCGTGTGACGCTCGCAGACGCGGCCGTGGCGAAAGAGTCCCATGCCGTCGAGCATCTTGCGGCCGAGGATGCCGTGCAGGATGTAAGGTTCCGTTCCGTGGCAATGGATGCCGGGAGCGTCGGTACGGCACATGCCGATGTCATGAAGCATTGCCGCCTCCTCGACAAACTCGATGTCGATGGGAGTGCCCCTGTCGATCAGACGCTGACTCAACGCTATCGCCAAGTCGGCCACCTTGCGGCTATGAGAAACCAACACCCGGTAATCGTCGTTACCGGGTGTGTAGTATCGTTGGATTATTGACAAGCAGTCAAGCATCAGTCAACAAAGACAACCCAACCATGCTCATCGGGATAGTCACCCATCTGGATGGCACGCAGGCGGTTATACAAAGCGGTAACCTTGGGACCTACACTATTGTCCTTCCTGATCACATAATGCACATCCTTGTCCATGTCAACCACCTCGCTGATGGGAGCGGTAACGGCTGCGGTGCCGCACTCGGCTGCCTCATCGGCCTCGGCCAGTTCCTCCAGGGGGATGGGACGAGCCTCAACTTCCATACCCAGGTCGCGGGCAATCTGCTGGAGGCTCATGTTGGTAATCGAAGGCAGGATAGAACCCGACTTCGGAGTGATGTAGGTGTTGCCCTTCACGATAAAGAAGTTGGCGGGACCGCACTCGTCGAGGTACTTCTTCTCCTTGGGATCCAGGAAGAGGGCTGCGCTGTAGCCAGCCGACTTGGCACGAGCGGTAGCGCCCATACCGGCAGCATAGTTACCACCCACTTTCCAGCGACCGGTACCGCAGGGAGCAGCACGGTCATACTCGCGATAAACAGCGACCTTGGTGCAGTGGAAGCCTTCCTTGAAATAGGGGCCTACAGGCGTTACAAAGATAATAACGGTATACTCTTCGGCAGGGCTCACACCAACGCGGGGCGAGATACCGATCTCAACGGGACGCAGATAGAGCGAACTGCCGCTGCCATAAGGCGGGATGAAACGCTCATTGAGCTTAACGACCTTCTTGCACATCTCCATGAAGATATCCTCGGGCAGAGGCTCCATGAGAATACCGCGCGCACTGTTCTGGAGGCGCTTGGCGTTCTCATCGGGACGGAACAAACGGATCTTGCCATCACTGCCGCGGAAGGCCTTCAGACCCTCAAAGATTTCCTGGCCGTAGTGCAGACAGCTTGCAGCCATGTGCAGATTAATGGTCTCGTCCTGGGTGACCTCAATCTCACCCCACTTGCCGTCCTTGAACGTGCAACGCACGTTGTAATCGGTCTTCATGTAGCCAAAAGGCAGATGTGCCCAATCAATGTTCTCTAAATTAGTCATATTCTTCTACTAATGTTTAGTTAAGGTTATTAAATGGTTTTTAGTTCATTGAAGTATCATATTATTGAAAACGAGAGCCACATCGGCTATATCGCCACCTTCTGTGTCAGATTGGCGATCCTCACAAGGTAGATGCCTCGAGTACCGAGGCGCAACTCGCTCGTACCAGCCTGAAGGGTCGCCTGCGACACCATCTGTCCCAGAATGGTATAGACGCGCACTGTGATGCGGCGCGGCGTGACGATGGTGATGGTGCCCCTGCTGCCGTAGATCTCGATGCCGTCGCTCGAACGAGGATCATTCCAGGTCCTGCCCTGCACCTCGCGGTTGGTCTCACGCCACTGAACTTCGCCCTGAGCCACGTTTCCCAGCCCCAGGGAGAGCAATAGCGTCAATATGACCAGCAGTCGTCTCATCGTTTTTAATCAATCAACAAAATTAGTACTAATTTTCGGAGCAAACAAACCTTTACTGAAATTTTTCTTTTTTCCGACAAAAATTGTAATCCACACCATCATCCCCCAGCCCACAGCACCACCCCATCCACTTTGAGCTCTCAGAGAACTCGGAGGTCTCGGAGAACTCAGAGCTCACGGAGATCTCCGAGTTCCAGCACAGCGAGAACTGTAATCCCACAGTATCCGTTTTATTCACTCCAGGCAACAAAAAAAACGAGGGAGCCAACCTTTACGATCGACTCCCTCTTAGGGGGCGGTTACCTGCGCCTTCCCACGTCGCTGAACATTGTCGTGGTGACGCATAGCGCTCTGTGCCAGGAACGGGATGTAAAGTAGAAATCACAACAATCACACAAAAGGGCGGCGCCATCCACGGCATCGCCCTTTTTTATTTAGCCATCATGTAGAGACGCAAAATTTTGCGTCTCAAGGGCAGGATATCAGTAACGCCTAACGATGGGAGACGCAAAATTTTGCGTCTCTACAAGTCATTCCCTGTATTCCCCGTTAATCCCAGTATTCCCATTGCTCTCAGGTAACAACAAAAAAAAACGAGAGGCGACATCATTGCTGACATCACCTCTCTTAGGGGGCGGTTACCTACTCTCCCACTTTCGCAGTACCATCGGCGTGGTGAGGCTTAACTTCTCTGTTCGGAATGGGAAGAGGTGGGACCCTCACGCTATGACCACCTTATCTTTACTTTTTCAGCCCTTACGGCGCATTGGCTTGTGCCGCGGCTGTGATGGTTCGAAAAGACCATCGGGGGAACGCTAACGCGGGAATCTCTCGCGACTTCACTTCAAACAATCACCGGATCAATCGGGCTTGCGCTCATGCACGCCTGTATCTTAATGCTCTCCGCTCCGCGTCAACACGGCCACCGACCCCCCGAAAGGGGACTCGCAACCCATCAACCGCGCGCGGATCGCGCCAAGAAAGCTTTCGGGTGATTAGTACGGCTCGGCTGAGGACGTTGCCGCCCGTGCACCTGCCGCCTATCGACGTCGTCGTCTTCAA
>JAFQZK010000011.1 GCA_017405965.1 Muribaculaceae bacterium
GGGCGCCAAGGATTCGCTGTGCTCGTTTTTGTCACTACCTGTCTTTAGGAATCTTGACGCGGACTCGGGAGTTTCCCTTCCTTGTCTCTGCACTGTCAATTTTCCTCATTGCAAACATTTCAAAGAACTGAGCTTCCCGACCGCGGCCCCTTCAGACAAGGCGTCAAAAAAAACCGCTCACTCAATCGCATGAGTCTCGTGAGCCGAAAAGCGTTGCAAAATTACAGCCGCCGAGCAAACCGGCAAAACATTTCGGCAGGAAAATCTAATAAATAACATACGTTAACAAATTTATGGCGGTGTTTTATCGGTAAACAATAAAACACCGCCATTTTTGGCTATTTTTCTATCTCTGCTATCAGGCGTTCACCTGGACTTTGATGCCGGCATCGCGGAATCGCTGTGCAACGCGCTCGAGTTCCTCCTTGGAAACCTTCTCAAGATTCTCGGCAGGCGTCTTGCGGTCAATGCTGTAGAGCATCACCTCGCGCGGTTGGATCTGCTTGTAAGCGTCCAACAGGGCGTCCAGTTCCTCGTCGGTAGTGTTGTCGAAGTGCTTGCCCTCATACTCTCCCCTGAGCATAATCGTCTGCACGATACACTTCCCGTTGTATTTCTTGAGGTCAGCGATGACGCCCTCGGGGATGCAGTTGGGCGAAGTGGGGCGATTGATGGCAATGAAGGTGTGCGCGATTGCGCTGTCCAGCTTCAGGATGTTGTTGTCCACCTTGAGCAGGGCATCGGCCACCTCAGCTTTTCCTGCCATGGTGGAATTGCTCAGCACCGACACCTTGGCATCGGGGAAGAATTCGGTGCGCAGCCTCAACACGTCCTCCACCACCTTCTTGAACTCGGGATGCAGGGTGGGCTCACCGTTACCCGAGAAAGTGATGACGTCGAGCGTCTGACCATTGGCTTTCATCTCCTCGAGTTTGCGGCGCAACTGTTTTTTCACGGCTTCTCTTGTGGGCACGCCGTCTTTGCCCGGCCCCTGGGCATTGAAACCCGCCTCGCAGTAGAGGCAATCAAACGAACAAATCTTGCCGTCGTTAGGCATGAGGTTGATACCGAGCGACATTCCCAACCTGCGGCTGTGGATGGGACCGTATATCGTCGAATGGAAAAGTACTGTCTGCATGTTATTTAGTTTTAAGTTCAGTTCTAAGTGATATGGCTAGCGGTCAGCCGTATTACACATTATATATAATATAAAAAATGGAAATCAGGCTAAATTCAGCTGTTGAAGGATGTCATTGACATCGATATGCGACAAGGTGCGACGTTGCTGCAGCATGTCGGCGAAGGTGTCCATCGCCTTGCGCACCCGCGAATCGGCAAACAGACGCGACATGTTGTTGAACGCCTCGTCAAAGATGGGCTCGACCTCATCACGCTCGAGCTGACAGAAGTCACGTCCGTCCTCAAAGGCGGCATTGAACAGCTCGTCACGCAACTCGTTGTCCACGGCCTCGTTGTCAAGTATCATGCGGCGACACAGGGCGTTAGCTACAGCCAGCCCCACCGAGATACGATAATGGCTCAAGATATACTGCCATGCCCCGCGGGGTGACAGACGCGGATTGCCGGCAAAGAAGTACTCGGGTGTGAATTGGATACATCCCGGGCCACCGGTGTCGAGCGACACTGCCGTAAACAGATCCTCAGCATCAAACACTGCCAACCCAAGCGCCATGCCAGCTGCGCCGTAGCACTTGTCCAATTCATCACGATATTTCATTACAATCGGTTTTTCCTTCATCGCTTTCATCGTCATTTGCGCCCGAAGTCGGCCGGAATCTCTCCCCACTCGGCGGTATTCCACTTGAGCAGAGCGTTGGGCCACGTGTGGGTAGCCAGCCAGCGCTCGGCACGTCCAATGATTTCAAACAACCGGGCATTGGCATCGGTGCGAGCCAACTTGGTGCGACATTGCTTTGCCCTGATCCATGACAACGCCGTCTTGCTGTCACTGTAGATGGCCGTGTGGTCATTTTTCTGGTTGTGGAACAACGCCAGGGCATGGACAATGGCCAGGAACTCTCCGATATTGTTGGTGGCATCGGGGAACGGTCCTTGTCGGAACAGTTCGGCCCCGGTAGGCACGTCCACACCACGGTACTCCATGATGCCGGGATTACCCGAGCAAGCCCCGTCCACAGCGATGCTGTCGTGAACCACACCGGGGATGGCGTCATAGTTTACGAACTCGCGCGGCGCACGGGCAATGGCACGCAGGATGTCCATCTCCCCGGGGTCGTTGCGGAAAGCCTCAACGGCCTCTTCCTGAGTGTTGAACCCCTTGTAGCGGGCACCGGGAAACCCCTTGACACGCAACTCGCATTCGGCCCACGAGTCACAGATGCCAGGTTCGGTTCCCTGCCACACCACATACCACTTGTGCTTATCGCTTGACATGAATCCTTTTCTACAGATTGCTTGAAACGACAAAATTACATCAAATTTCTGAAAACGGCAAATCCGGGGATTTACTGGACCAGAGGCCGATGTCGCCCACTACTCCTGCAACAATGCTGCCAGACGGCAGGCGGTGCGCTCGGTGGCCTCGGCAGTCTCGATGTCGGTGGAGTCGAATCTCATCTGAGCCTGACTGTAAAACGGCGTTCGGGCTTGCAGTTCGGCCTTGACCAGGGGCAGCACATCCTCGTCAGGGAGATGACAGACCTTGGGACGTTTGCACTTCTGCTCGGGCACGAGAAGACGGGCGGTGATGCGCTCGGGACTGGTAGTGAGCCAAACGGTGATGCCAGCCTGTTTCATCAGCGCCATATTGTCTCCGTGGCAGGGGGTGCCGCCACCGGTGCCAATGATGACATCGGTCATCGTCGCCGTGTCTTGCAGTGCCTGGATTTCCAATTCCCTGAAACGAGTCTCACCCAATTCCTCAAAGATGCTGTTGATTGACATGCCTTGACGGGCTTCAATCACCTCGTCAAGGTCGATATAGTGCATACCCATCTGCCGGGCAAGCACTTCGCCCAGCGTGGTCTTGCCACAACCCATATAGCCAATGAGGTAAACCGGTTTCATAGCCATCCCGCCTCGCGGTACCATGCTACAGCCTCGCGAATGCCGTCACGCAGAGAATACTTGGGACGGAAATTGAAGTCGCGCTGCGCGTCGCTGGTGTCGCACTGCCAGTTGCGCTGTTTCAGGATTTTGAACTTGTCGCGGTTCAGGGTGCTCGCCTTCATCGTCACCTTGCCCACAAACTCGGCCACATGACACACGATCTTGACCAGCCACAAGGGACAGGTCACCGGAATGACGAATTTCTTGCCGAGTTCCTCACACACGATTTTGCGGAACTCCTGTTGTGTGTATGCCTTGTCTTCGCTGATGAAATAGGCTTTGCGCAGCGGGCCCTTCTCCAACGCGTCCATCACACCCGTCACCAGGTCCTTGACATAGATGAAGGTGAGCATCTGCTTTTTAAAGCCCACGCTGAAGTCAAAACCGCGTTTTATGCTCTTGATCATCAGGTAATAATCACGCTCGTGCGGCCCATAGACTCCCGTGCAGCGGAAAATGGTATAAGGAAAACCCTCGACACTCTGCAGATAGGTCTCGCCCTTGAGTTTCGACACGCCGTAGAAAGTGTTGGGCAAGGGGATATCGGTCGATTTGATCGGCTGATAGGTCTTCTCGTCGCCAGGCCCCATGACACTGAGGCTGCTCATCATCAGGAACACGTCAGGAGTCATCACGGTCTCCTGCAGGGCATCGACCAACGTGCGCAGGTAACCATAGTTGACCGATTCAAAGTCAAGGTAATTGGTGCTCTTGGTTACGCCCAGGTTGTGGACGATATAATCCCACCTGCCCCACTCGCCCATGTGGTCACGCAGCGTTTCCTCCAGGCGGTCCTGGTCGGTATAGTCCAGTTCGATGAAATGGATGCGCTCGTCTTGCAGGAATTCGCGGCTTGTGGTAGAACGCACAGCCGCCCAAGTGTCATAGCCTCGCTCTAGCGCAGCCTCAACCAGGAAGCCGCCTATAAAGCCACCGGCTCCGGTGATAAGTATGCTCTTCTTCATTCTTTGGTATCGAGTGATTGATTGTCTTTCCTCCGCTCCATGGCCAGCTTGGTCAACTTGGTATTATGCTCGACATTATACTCCACAGCCTTGATGACATGCTCGGCGACGTACTCGGGCTTGATGTTCTTCAGGCAAGGGAAGTCACCGAACTTGCACGGCTTGTCGCCGGTGATGGAGCACGGGCGGCAATCCATGTCAAGCTGGATGTCGTCTTCCACCACTTGATTGTAGCCCAGATAACCGCAGGCGGGCGATGTCGGCCCCCAAATCGTCATGGCCTGTAGATCCACCAGTGACGCTAGGTGCATATTGGCCGACTCCATCGTGAGCATCAGGTCACACTTGCCCAACAAGGCATACTCGTCGATGAACCGGTGCTTGACCTCGGCCATCGAAACGACATTCTTGTACTTGCGGGCAATGGAGCGCAAGGCGATTTTCTCGGTTTTGCCGCCACCCATGAGGAAAATCCAGTAGTTCTCCTGCTTGATGAGCTCGGCGATGACCTGTTCCATCTGTTCCAGGGGATATGCTTTCTGGCGGTGCGACGAGAAGGGCGAAATGGCAATCCAGCGCTGTCCCGGTTCCTTCTTGGGAACGATGGGGCTGTCAGGCATCTCGCGGCCCTCATACAGATGGGTGAAATTATCGGGTGTTTCAAAACCCAGCTCCCTGAACACCCAGCGGTAACGCTCATGGATGGGCGTCACGGGCTCATTGGTCCTGTGGTTGACAAGAGCCCTGCGTTTAGACTTCTCACGGTTCATGCGAGCGATCTTAGCGCCACGCAATCTCAGGTAGGCATCGATAATCCAGGTGCCTGACACGTTGTGCAGGTCGGCTACAGCGTCGATGTCATAGAGTTTGTACAGCTGTGCAGCAAGCTTGAGCAATCCGAACAGACCGCTGTGATTCTCGTGGACGTCAAAGTCCACTACTTTCAGGTTGGCGGGACGGTCATGAAACATCGAAGCGGGCCACTTCTTGGTCAGCATGATGAAGCGCGTGTCAGGGTTGGCCTTACACACGGGATATAACACGGGAATGGTCATCGCCACATTGCCCAGCACCGAAAGACGCATGACGAGCACGTTGCGGAAAGGTCTTTTGTTCTCTGCCATAAAGCACAGGATTTGATTTCAATGGCAAAGTTAAACAATAAAGGCAAAATATGCAACAATTAATCGATTATTTGTGCTTGAGAACGTCAAACACTTGATTTATCACCATCTCCGGAGTGATTTTTGACAAGCATCGGTAGTCGCCGAACTTGCATTCCCGCTCGCCATAGATGGAACACGGACGACACGGCATATCGAGCTGGACATCACAGTCCGAAGTCTGTCCATACCCCTGAAAACCGCACTCGGGTGCTGTAGCGCCCCAGATGGTGACGGTCTTCACGCCCATGAGCGATGCCAGATGCATGTTGGCCGAGTCCATCGTGATCATCAGGTCGCACTTGGCCAGCAGAGCATATTCGTCAACAAAGCCGTGCTTGATCTCGGCCATTGAAATGACATTCTTGTTTTCGCGGGCGATCTTGCGCAATGCGATTTTCTCGTCCTTACCCCCACCCATGAGGAAAACCCAGTAATGCTCCTCGCGGCTCAATCTTGCCACCACCTGCCTCATCAGGTCCAGGGGATATACCTTGCCTTCATGAGCCGAAAATGGCGAAACGGCGATCCAGCGCTGACCGGGTTTCTTGTCAAGGATGAGAGGGCTGACGGGCGCATCCTTGCCGTCATACAGGCGGGTGAAATCATCGGGTGCCGACAGCCCTAACCGTGTGAATACCGCACGATAGCGGTCGATGGTGGGTGTGACAGGCTGGTCACTGCGATGGTTGATGAGGGCCTTGCGGCGGGCACGCTCCTTATCGAGGTGCACGACCGTAATGCCGCGCATCTTGAGCGCAACACCGATGATGCGTGAACGCAACACATTGTGCAGGTCGGCAACAGCATCAATTCTATATTGGCCACGCAACCGACCGGCAAGTTTCATCAGGCCGAAGAGGCCCTTATGGTCCTTGGTGTCGATGCCCACCACCATCAAGTTGTCTGGGCGGTCGTGGAACATCGAGGCGGGCCATTTCTTGGTGAGCATGACGAACCGTGTGCCCGGGTTGGCACGGCAAACCGGGTACAGCACGGGAATGGTCATCGCCACGTCTCCCAGCGCCGAGAGGCGTATGACGAGCACGTTGCGCGGGGCTGCCTCACTTTTTGGCATACAGTACGGGGTTGGTGTCAGGATCGTTGTACATCTTCATCTGCTTGTACACCTTCATGAACTTACGGCCAGCCGCGATATCATCGAGTAACTGGTTGATGGCGACCGTGAGATCAATACGCTGCTCAAGCAGCACATCGAGTTTTGCCTGGCACTTGGCGATATGGGCGGCATCGGCGTCACTACGCTCGGTCTGCTCGCGCATGTGCCAGATTTTGAGTGCGAGAATCGACAAGCGGTCCACCGCCCAGGCAGGGCTCTCGGTGTTGATGGTGGCGTCAGGAGCGACGTCCACATCGGCATATTGACGACGGAAGTAAGCGTCAATCTCCTCCACGAGGTCGGTGCGATCCTGGTTGCTGTGGTCGATGCGACGTTTCAGGGCAAGGGCCTTGACGGGGTCTATCGCCTCGTCGCGGATGATGTCCTCGAGGTGCCATTGAACGGCGTCAATCCAGCACTTGCGGGCCAGGCTGCTCTCAATCGTCCCTTCGTCAAACGGGTTGTTGAACACGGCATCCACATCGTCGGTGACGTGATAGATTTTCACGGTCTGATCAAATATCTCATTGCACTTATTGGCAAATTCCATCATCGGTTTTATGTTAATCGGTTAATAATCAGTTACTCGCTCACCCTTGAGAGTTGCGCTCGAGGCACTCAACACACGGCACATCACCTTGTCACCGGGCTTCTCTCCATGAGCAGGGAAGACAATGACCTTGTTCTGCTGCGTACGGCCGAACATATCGTCACGACTGCGCTTGCTGTAACCCTCGACCAGCACCTCAAAAGTCTTGCCCACGTCCTTGCGGTTGCTGCACAGCGACAACTCGTTCTGCAAGGCAATCATGCGGTTGAGGCGGTCGATTTTCACGTCCTCGGGGACGTTGTCGGGCAGATTCTTGGCCGCGAAAGTTCCGGGACGCTCGCTGTACTTGAACATGAACGACGAGTCAAAGCCCACCTCACGCATCAGCGACAGGGTTTCCTGGAAATCCTCCTCGGTCTCGTCATGGAAACCAGTGAACATGTCGGTCGAGATGCCGCAGTCGGGCATGGCGGCACGAATGCGGGCAATGCGGTCCAGATACCACTCGCGGGTGTATTTGCGGTTCATGAGTTTCAACACCTTGTTGCTGCCGCTCTGCACGGGCAGGTGAATGTGGTTGCAGATGTTGTCGTGGCTGGCCATCGTGTCGATGATGGCGTCGCTCAGGTCCTCGGGGTTGCTCGTCGTGAAGCGCACGCGCATCTCGGGAGCGGCCTCGGCAACCATTGCCAACAGGCGCGCCAGGTCAACGGGTTCACTGCCGTCGACGGGTTTATAGAGGTAGGAATTGACGTTCTGTCCCAGCAGGGTCACTTCCTTGAAACCACGCTCACGCAGGTCGGCCAACTCGTTGAGGATGCTCTGGGGCTCACGGCTGCGCTCACGGCCACGGGTATAAGGCACGATGCAGTAGGTGCAGAAGTTGTTGCACCCCCTCATGATGCTGATGAAACCGCTCACCTTACTGCCGGCGACACGCGACGGGATGATGTCACGGTAGGTCTCGGTAGTGGACAACTCGGTGTTGATGGCTTTCTCGCCGCGCTCGGCCAGGCCGATGAGTGACGGCAATTCCAGATAGGCATCGGGGCCGGCGACCACATCCACGCCATACTCGTTGATGAGCACTTCCTTCATGCGCTCGGCCATACAGCCGATGATGCCGATGATCAACCGGCGTTGGCGCTTGTGACGGTAAGCGTTCAACTGGTTCAGGCGCGAGAAAATCCTCTGTTCGGCGTTGTCGCGCACCGAGCAGGTATTGATGAATATCGCATCGGCCTGGTCCAGTTCCTCACAGGTCTCGTATCCGGCCATCTTCATCACGGTGGCGACGACTTCACTGTCGGCCACGTTCATCTGGCAGCCGTAGGTCTCCAGCAGCAAGCGCTTGGCAGCGTCACCCTGGGCATCATATTTCAAATTCATGGGCATGAATATCGCTATTTCAGATTTTGACTGGCAAAGGTACACATTTTCCCACACTCCCGCAACTACGGGGGCCGTTTCGTGCCGTGCGGCATCACTCGCTCACTCAGTCCAGTTCCATCTTGTCGATGTCGGGGAGCCACACGCCATCGTTCCACAGCCGGATGACGTTGTTGCCCTCCTGGAGGTCAATGTCCACTCTTATGGTCTGAGGCTTAGACCCGTCAGTGCCTCTGACGGAATAGGACCCGAGTTGCTTGCCGTTGACCTCAACACGGATTTCGCGCCAATCACCGACAAAGTAATGTAGTGTCATGGTGCGGCGTCCGGCCTTATCCACACGGACGTTCTGCCACTGGATGTCGTTGCCGGGACGATAGCCCAAGTAGCAGGCGGCGTAACCGCCCGAGGCTGCCGCGTTGGGAAGATAAACCGCAGTGCACAAGTCGTAGTACCATTGCAGTTCCTGGTATTTGCTCATATAAGCGCTCTCGGCTTCATAGACCTTGCGCTCGAGGCGTTTCTGCGCCTTTGCCCGATAGATCTTGGTGCCATGGGCGGGGACGTTGATGACCATCGACCCAGTGGCTGTGCCGGCGTCCTTCTGTGCAAAGCAGTCATATAGTTCAACCTTGCCGCCCAAGTCAATGGTCTGGAAATCAAGGTTGACGGTTTGGTCGTTGTCGCTGGGGTTATAGACCGCAAAGGCGCGTTCCTTGCCGTAGAGTTGCTTGATGTCCTTGACCATAATGAAGCTCTCGCCCTGCTTAGCGGCCAGGTAGGCCTGCAGGTGCAAGGGGTCCTGGTTGAGGGCTATGAGGTCGCGGTTGGTGAGCAACTTGAGTGCCGTTGGCTTTATGGTGGCCATATCACAACCGATGAGCAGCGGCGAGGCCATGATGCACCACATGCCGAAGTGGGTCTCGTCCTCGGTCTGGGACATGGAGCGGCCCACCTCGAGCATATCCATGTCGTTATAGTGGCCGTCGTGGCAGTAGGCACTCAGGCAAAGGTTCTCGGCAAGGATTTCCTTGACCGATTTCCAGTTGTCATAGATGTCACCCGTCGTACGCCAGGAGTCGGCGACATCGGCGACCCAGTTGCCGGGATAGGCCCAGCGGCAGATGTTGAACACGATGTCCTGCTTGCCGCAGTTGCGTATGGCATTGGAAATCTTGGTATATTGCTCCTGTTCATTGAGGCCCAGATGGCGGCCGCCACACCAGTCCACCTTGATGAAATCAAAGTCCCAGTCGCGGAAGTAGAGCTGGCAGTCCTGCTCTTCGTGTCCGACAAATCCCACACCGACGCCCCACGCTTGTCGGTTGCCAGAGCCACAGGTGTTGTCGCCTGCATCGCTGTAGATGCCCGCTTTGAGACCCAGCGAGTGGATGTAGTCCACGAGGGCCCGCATCCCACCGGGGAAACGCACAGGGTTCAGTTTCAAGCGGCCGTCGTCGCCACGCCCCAGCCAGTAGCCGTCATCGATGTTGATGTAGCGGTATCCGGCCTCCTGCAGCCCGCTGTTGTGCATGGCGTCGGCCTGCTGGCGGATGAGGTCCTCGTTGATGTCGAGGGCAAAGGTGTTCCATGAGCTCCAGCCCATGGTGGGGGTGCGCTGAGCTGCTGCCGACAATGCCATTGCCAGCGCAACAAGGATAATCGATAGTCTGTTCATGATTGTGGTGGTCACTGTTCTAGAGGTTAAAGTTTCAGCGACCACAAATATAGCGCTTTTTTGCCTAACAATGACTGCCGAGGCTAAAAAAGCGCACCTTTTACAACTTCACGGTAAGACGCAGGTCATCGGTACGGGATTCCATATCGGTGCCCGCGGCATTGACGTCACCCAGGACACTGCGAACGAAGGGCTCCAGCCTGGGATAGACATCGCTCAAGAAAAACTCCCACAGGTTGTCGGCCTGGTCGGGAACGACTTCCTCAATCATGGCGTGTATGCCCTGCTTGCCCTCGTTGATGATGTCCTCGATATCGGCTTCGCTGTCATTTGCCTCGACCACGGCAAGGACGGCACGGGAGAGCACCTCGCGCAGGTGCCTCAGCGCCAGTTGTGTCGCCTGCTGGGGCGTCTCGGGCAGATTGGCTTTGCCGCCACCCATCTCAAGCATCATCTTGAGTTGATTCATGCGGCCACCCAACTTGTCCCACGCTTTCCCCGAGAGCATCGCGGCCATACCGGGAGTGGAATTGATGATGCGTTGACGGCCCAATTCACGCAGGGTGGGACATGCCGCCGTGGCTGTGAGCCAACGGGTATCCACGTCAAGCGTATTTTTCTTGTAATTGACAGTCGCGGTGCGCAGGGCGAAGGGATAGCAGATGGCCGAACCGGTGGCGATTTCCACAATGCTGTCAGCGCGGTCATCGGCATACAACTTGGCGACATCGGTCACATGAAGGTGACCGGTGAAGATGGTATGGATGCCCGCTTGCAGCAACTGTTTTGCGACTTCGTCATGATGCTTGACGATGTAGTTGGTCAGCAGACGGTCCTCGTTGTCAAAATGCGGCACCAGATGGTGATGCATCATGGCAATGACTTGTTTACCCTGTTTCCGAGCTTCGCTGGCACGGTCAACGATCCACTGCAGGGTCTCGGACTTGATGTTGCCGGCATTGTGGTAGGTATCGGCACTGTCGCCACGGCAGGTGAGCGTGTTCAATTCATCCATGTTGCTGTCGATGCCGATGACAACGATGCCCTTTAACGGCTCGCAGCAATAGCTGAGCGACGCCGTGTCGCGCAGGGATGAGTCACCGTAGCCGAAGTCATGGTAAATCTGCGCAAACTCCTCGCGCGTGACGGTAGCGGCCGGCAACGTCTGGTCGCCGTCGAAGCGCCTCGCGTTGGGATTGTTGCAGTCATGATTACCCGGTATGACCAGCGGCTGAATACCCTTCTGTTTCAGGCGGTTCAAGTGCCAGGCCATGCGCTCATGGCTCAATCGTTCGCCGTTGTGCGTCAAATCGCCGGTGAGCAGCACTATAGCCGGGTCCAAGTCGATGATGCTGTCGGTGAGCGTAGCCATGATCTCGTCGCTCATCGCCATCATCTTGCTTTCGACGGCATCGGCGCGGTCAATGGCGGCACCGGGCGTCACCAGTTCAGGACTCAGCAAGTGCACATCACTGATAACGACAATGCGGTTGCGGGTAGCGCGCGCCGACATATCCAATGCAAACAGTGTTGATATTGCCATTATGATGATAAAAAGTCTTGTTTTCATAATCATTTCCACTATTGCATTTATTGTGCCAATTGTTCAATTTCAAAGCCAACCTGCTCAAGATGACGCCAATAGGCGGGGTAAGACTTGGACACCACTTGGGCATCGGCGATGATGAGACCGGGATAACGGACTGCGGCGGGAGCGAATGCCATGGCCAGACGATGATCGCCATGCGGGTCGATGACGGGAGCCTCATGCGCAGTCTTGACACGCTCGCCATACCACGAGATGGCATCATCACTCTCGATCTTCAACACATAACCCAACTTGAGCAGTTCCTCGCGCAGGGTCTCGATGCGGTCACTCTCCTTCAGGCGCAACGTCCTCACGCCGGTCATGCGGAAGGAGCGTTCAAGCAAGCACAGCAGCACAACCCACGAGGGCACGAGGTCGGGCGTAGCGGTCATGTCGGCAAAGGCCGAACAACAGCAACCGATGAAATGGCTGTTGTCCAAGGTTGCACCTTGCGAGTCAAACCGCGTTTCCAGGCCCAGTTTCCTGCCCAACTCAACAAGCCGGGCATCACCCTGGATGCTGTCAGCATTCAGTCCTTGAAGAATCAACGACGATTCGGGCAACAAGGCTGCAAGGGCATACCACGGAGCGGCGGCGCTCCAGTCGGCCTCGACGAGATAATCACCGCCCCTGTAACCGGCAGTGATGCCTATCCGATTACCAGCGATGTCCACGTCTGCACCCATGTCACGCATCACGGCTGCGGTCATGTGGATGTAAGGTGCCGAGACGATGTCGCCCGTGAGGGTGATACTGCCGCCACCGATGACCGGCAGAATCATCATCACAGCCGAAATGAACTGCGAACTCACACCTCCCGGCATCACGATGTCACCACCATGCAGGGCAGTGCCGTGGATGCGCAACGGCGGAAAACCATCCTCTCCCAGGTAGTCGATACGGGCGCCCAACGTGCGCAGGGCATCGACCAGCACGCCGATGGGACGCTGGCGCATGCGGCCGGCGCCGTCAAGGGTCACGACGCCCTCGCGTGTCGCGAAATAGGCCGTGAGAAAACGCATCGTGGTACCTGCCTCGCCCACATCGATGACATCTCGGTCTTGATGCGACAAGGCCTCAATCATGACAGCGGTATCGTCGCACAAGGCGGGATGCATCACCTGGAACTCGCCGTCGCACAACGCTGAAATGAGCAATGCGCGGTTCGAGATGCTCTTCGAGGTGGGCATCGCTATCGTGGCATCCACACGAGGTGGCGCAGTGAGCTTGAGTTTCATGATTGACGAGGTTTACACGGATGAACAGCCTCTGTCCCCCTTAGTCAAAGGAGGTTGTATCCACGGGGACGGGTTCGATGAGGTCGCGGTAGAGCTTGAGGGAATCACTCGGCATCTGCTCGCTGCCCAGCACGATGGGCATCAGGTCGAGTGTGAACTCGTAGGGCTTGTTGTCCAGCATGTGACGGGTGCCGAAGGTTTCCATGTCGGGGTTGATGGCATACAGCAGGTTGAGTATGATGCTCAGGATAAACGCATACTTGAACATGAACAGCAGCGAGCCGCCAAACTTGTCGACAAATCCCAGTTTCGTGCTGTCGAGTGCCCCCTTGAACAGGCGCATGGCCAGCCTGATAATCACCATCACGATGAGAAAAGCAAAGGCCAGCGACACGGTTTTGACCGTGATGCTCGACAACGGCCACTGCGCGGCACTGGGCACGATGGACAAGAAGATGTCCCTGACCAGATCGCCGCATTTATAGCACAACACGATGGCCACCACCCACGAGATGAGCGACGACAACTGCCCGATAAAGCCCTTGCGGTATCCCAGTACCAGTCCACCCAGCACAATCAGGATGATAATGGCGTCAATGATAGTCATGATTGTATCTTGTTTTGATTATTTGTCTTCGGTTGGCGGCAGCAGGATTTCGTCGATCCAGCCGTCTTTACGGTAGCGGCACAGGTCCACATAGGCGTCGATGCCGGGAATGATGCCTGTCTCGCTGTATTGCCAGATGGTGTATTCTCCCTCCCAGTTGATTTCGGGCTCGGAATTGGAATAGCGACCGATGTACAGGCGATGCTGGTTGAAACGTGGCGCCAGATTCTTGTTGTAGAAGCCCATCGTGCTGTAAATCATGGGTTGGACGCCGTACACCCTTTCCACAAGTGCACAGAACTTCTCCACGCTGTCCTGCAACTGGCTTCTCGACCACTCTCCGCGCGTCTCGATGTCAAGCATCGGGATAAGGTCCTGCACCTGCTTGAGCGCAAACTTGGAGAAGTTCTCGAACTGCTTGTCGATGGTCGATGTCGAGGTCAGGTAATGATAACTGCCCACGAGCATGCCGTGACGGCGGGCCTGAGTGATGTTGTGGGCATAGTGTGGCGAGCGGTAAGTAGCGCCCTCGGTGGCCTTGATATACACAAAGCGGATGTTCTTGTCGCTGCTCACCTTCTCCCAGTCGATGTAGCCTTGATAACTCGAAATGTCGATACCGTCATACACGGCATCCTGGTTGCGGGGTTCCACTTGTCTCGACGCAGGCGTCTTGCTCACATTCCCGTTGCATGCACACAACAAGGCCATTGCCAGCAGCAGGGCTTGCAATGACCAGGTCGGGTGAATGTAACGGTCTCGTTTAATCATTGTCGGCCGAACTTTTATTTGTTTTACGGCCTTGGGTTTTAGCAGAACGGATGCTGTCGTTGCGCTGCGTCTGCGAGATGCCTCGCGAGCCGCTGTACAAGCTCACAGTCGAATTTGACTTCTTTTGGGATTGCTTAGCCTGAGCCTCACGGTTTTTCTTGGCTTCGGCTTTGCGCTTGGCTTTGGCATCAGCCTCGGCTTTCGCCTTGGCGTCAGCTTCGGCCTTGGCTTTGGCGCGGGCTTTAGCTTCGGCCTCAGCCTTGGCTTTAGCCTTTGCTTTGGCATCGGCTTCGGCTTTTGCCTTGGCGTCAGCACGGGCTTTGGCTTCGGCTTTGGCCTTGTTCTTGGCGTCGGCTTTCGCCTTGGCGTCGGCCTCGGCCTTAGCCTTCTTCTTATCGGATTCTGCTTTCCTCTTTTCTATCTCGGCCTTCTTGTTGGCTTCTTCTTTCTGCTTGGCCGTCTGTGCCGGAGTTTCCTTGGTCTTGGGCTCCTCCTTCATGTTGACGGTCGTGGGTTTGGGCTTATTGCGGTCCACGGCATCCTTGACGCTGATCTTGGGCTTGCCCTTGGGGGGACGATACAGGATGTCATTGATCGAGACTCCGGTATTGAACCTGCCCAAGTCAACATACCCGTTGATACCGTTGATGCGGCCGGTCTCCGAGAATTGCCAGATCAACCATTTCACGCCGTTGATGTTGGGCTTGTCGTCAGGATTCTTGGGATACTTGGCGATAAAGATGGGATAGTGGGCGAACGCCTTTCCCAGGTAAGACTTGAAAAAAGTCTCGTAGGTATAAATGATGGGCTTGCAGCCATAGTAGTCCTCGACCATGCGGGCAAACACCATCAGGCTGTCTCTGAGTTGCTGAGCGCTCCACTGCTTGCACACCTCGACATCAATGACGGGAATGAGGTCCTGCTCGTCACGGTTGGCGGTGGTGGCAAAGTTCTTGAACTGGGTCGTCACGCTCGACCTGTTGCTCAAGTAATGGTAACTGCCCACTTTCAAGCCGGCTTGACGGGCCTCACGGATGTTCCTCTGATAGCATTCGTCAACCAGGTCGCTGCCCTCGGTCGCCTTGATATAGACATATTTGATGCGGGAATTCTTCTTGATGGCATCCCAATTGATTTTACCCTGATGTTTCGACACGTCGATTCCGTCATACACCACATTGGCGGGCGTGAGTGCAGGAGGAGCAGGCTTTTGCTCCTTCTTCTCTTCAACGGTCTCTTCTTTCTTGTCGTCAGCCTTCTTGACTTCGGCGTTCTTCTTGTCGACGTCGTCCTTCTTCACATCCTTTTTGACAGGCTGTGAGGCAGTTTCAACCTTTGGCTGGGCCTTCTTGGTGGCATCATCCTTCTTGGTATCTTTTTTTGTGTCTTTATTGGCGTCTTTCTTGTCGTCAGCCTTCTTGCTGTCTTTCTTGACGCGCTCGCGGGTAGGCTTGTTGATATCGGCCTGCTGCGGTGATGCGGCTCCGGCTTGGGGCAGGAGCAAAATAAGAAACGCTAAAATGGAATATAGTATCGTCTTGTACATGCGTGTAAAAACCATTGCTATTGCTATCGTCAGAGTAAAAGGTGGCTGCAAAGATAGTGCATGTCAAGCGAAATGCCAAGTAAAAAATACTTTTTTTCTTGCCGTTGTCCACGACTTGCACTATCTTTGTAGGATTTAACAAGAGTCAATAACCACTACGAATCAAAACCGAACCATATATGGCTAGAAAAAGCGGATTGCAATCGTTGAAACAGGAACGTCGTGAATTCCACGACCGCGTCATCAACTTCTTCAATGAGCAGGGAGAGGCTCCCTTCAATTACAAGCAGGTGTCGGCTGCCGTCGGCGCCAATACACCCAAACGCCGTACACTCATCGTCGATATTCTGGAACAACTGGCGGTGGACGGCTTCCTGGTACAGGTGGGACCCGGCAGTTTCAAGGCCATGAACCGGTCATCGGTCGCCGAGGGCATCTTCATCCGTCGCAGCAACGGCAAGAACAGTGTGGACACCGCCTGCGATGACGGACAACCAATCATGGTTGCCGAGCGCAACTCGATGCATGCCTTGAACGGGGACCGCGTGCTGGTGCACATCCGTGCCGCACGCCACGGTCTGGAACCCGAGGCCGAGGTGGTGAAAATCCTGGAACGCAAGGAACAGGTGTTCGTGGGAACCCTGCAAGTGCTGAAATACTTCGCACAACTGGCCAGCGACAGCAAGTTCTTGGCCACCGATATCTTCATCCCGCTGGATAAACTCGCCGGAGGAAAGACCGGCGACAAGGTGGTGGTGAAAATCGTGGACTGGCCCGAGGACGCCAACTCGCCCATCGGCGAAGTGGTGGATGTGCTGGGCTTGGCTGGCGAGAATAATGCCGAGATCCATGCCATCCTTGCCGAGTTCGGCTTGCCTTACAAGTATCCCGAAAACGTCACACAGGCCGCCGAGGCCCTTGACCCCGGCATCACCCCCGAGGAGATCGCCAAGCGACGCGACATGCGCGGTGTGACCACTTTCACCATCGACCCTGCCGACGCCAAGGACTTTGACGATGCGTTGTCGATCGAGAAACTCAAGAACGGCAATTGGGAAATCGGCGTGCACATCGCCGACGTGAGCCACTATGTGACACCGGGCTCCATCATCGACAAGGAGGCCTATGAGCGCGCCACATCGGTCTATCTGGTGGACCGCACCGTGCCCATGCTGCCCGAGAAACTCTGCAATTTCATCTGCTCGCTGCGACCCCACGAGGACAAACTCACCCACTCGGTCATCATGGAGATGGACGCCGAGGCCAAGGTGAAGAAATACTCGATTTGCCACACCGTCACCAACAGTGACAGGCGCTTCTCCTACGAGGAAGCCCAGCACATCCTGGAGACCGGCAAGGGCGACCTCGCCGAGGAACTCGCCGTCCTTAACGAGATGGCGAAGCAACTGAGGAAACGACGCTTCGACGAGGGCGGCTCGGTGTCTTTCAACCGCGAGGAAATCAAGTTTGAAATCGACGAGCAGGGCAAGCCCACCGCTGTGCACGTCCACGTGGCCCAGGACGCCAACAAACTCATCGAGGAATTCATGCTCCTGGCCAACTGCAAGGTGGCCGAGCACATCGGCAAGGTGCCCAAGAACAGGAACGCCAAGTCCTTTGTCTATCGTGTGCACGACCAGCCCGATCTGGACAAACTCCAGAACTTCGCCGACATCGCCGCCCACTTCGGCTACAAGGTGCGTACCAAGGGGTCGGGCCGCGACATCAACAGGTCCATCAACAAGATGCTGGAACAGGCCAAGGGCAAACCCGAGGAGGAGATGCTCTCCATCCTCGCCATCCGTTCGATGGCAAAGGCCATCTACAGCGCCACCAACATCGGCCACTACGGACTGGCATTCGACTTCTATACCCATTTCACCTCACCCATCCGCCGTTACCCCGACTTGATGGTTCACCGCTTGCTGGACGTGTATGCTGCAGGCGGCAAGAGCGTGGATCCCGTGAAGTTGGAAGACCAGTGCAAGCACATGAGTTCCCAGGAGCAGCTCGCCGCCAACGCCGAACGCGCCTCCATCAAGTACAAGGAGGTCGAGTTCATGGGACAGCGCCTGGGCGGTGTGTTCAAGGGACACATCTCGGGCGTGACCGAGTGGGGCCTGTATGTGGAGCTCGAGGAGACCCATTGCGAGGGTCTGGTGGGCATCCGCGGCTTGGATGACGACTTCTATGAGTTCGACGAGAAGAACTATTGCATCCGTGGCTGTCGCCGCAACCGCGTCTATCGCTTGGGCGACCCCATCACCATCCAGGTGGCACGCGCCGACCTCATCAAGAAACAGCTCGACTTTGTACTCGTCGATAAGGAGAACCCTGCCGACAGCCACCGCATCGACAAGGAGCCCATCACCGAGCAGAACAGCCGCAGCACCAGCGGACGCCTGTCGCGTGACGAGCGCCAGCGCATGCAGTACGAGGGTGGTAGTGCCTCACGTCGCCAGCAACGCGGCAATCGCGGCAACAGCACCCGCCGTCAGGCCCGTGAGGTGCGTGACAACAAAGTCGGGAAAATAGGCCGCAAATCCGGCCGCTCAGGCAAACCCCGCGGCCGCAAAAGATAGCCCCTAAAGTCCCTCAAGACCTTAATGACCCTAAAGTCCTTAATGTCCTTAAAGACCTTAATGTCCTTAAAGTCCTTAAAGTCCTTAAGGCCCTTTAAAACCCTCAACGATTAAAATTGAACGCCGAACATCAATATACTGTAAAGCTCGAGACCCTGGGCTGCAAGCTCAACTTCTCCGAGACCGCGACGATGCAGTCACTGCTCGCCCGCCACGGCATTGTTCCTGTCGCCAGAGGCGAAGCACCCGACGTGTGCGTGGTCAACACATGCAGCGTGACGGCGCTTGCCGACAGCAAGTGCAGGCAACACATACGCCACCTCATCCGTCAATACCCCGACACCCTGATGGTGGTAACAGGTTGCTATGCCCAGCTCAAGGGCAAGGAAATCGCCGAGATTCCCGGGGTGGACATCGTATTGGGCAGTGAGCACAAGGCCGAGATCGCGCAGTATGTGCTGCAATGGTTCAAGGACCGCAAACAGCGCACCGAGGTGACACCCTCGCTCGACATACACACGTTCTCGCCCTCCTGTGACCATGGTGACCGCACGCGCTACTGGCTCAAGGTCCAGGACGGCTGCGATTACTGGTGCAGCTACTGCACCATCCCAGCCGCTCGTGGCCGCAGCCGCAGCGGCACGATTGCCGATCTCACGGCCCAAGCCCGCGAGGTGGCCGCCGAAGGGGGCAAGGAAATCGTCATCACGGGCGTGAACATCGGCGACTTTGGCAAGAACACGGGCGAGGACTTCCTCGACCTGCTCAAGGCGCTCGACGACATCGAGGGCATTGAGCGCTACCGCATCTCGTCGATCGAGCCCGACCTGCTCTCCGATGACATCATCGACTGGTGCGCCCGGTCAAGGGCTTTCATGCCGCATTTCCACATCCCCTTGCAGAGCGGCAGCGACCCCATCCTCAAACTCATGCGCCGCCACTACAACCGCCAGTTGTTCGCCGACAAGGTGCAACGCTGCCGCGAACTGATGCCCGACTGCTTCATCGGGGTGGACGTGATGGTGGGCACCCGAGGCGAGACGCCCGACCTGTTCGAGGACAGCTATGAATTCATCAAGGGGCTGAAAGTGCAACACCTGCACGTGTTCCCCTATAGCGAGCGCCCCGGCACGATGGCGCTGCGCATCCCCTATATCGTCACCCAGCAGGACAAGCAGGCTCGCGCTGCACGCATGATTGCCCTGAGCGACGAGAAACAGGCCGACTTCACGCGTCGCTACTTGGGCACCGTGCGCCCCGTCTTGCTGGAACATGGCCGCGGCAAGGGCTTGATGCACGGCTTCACCGACAACTACATCCGTGTCAATGTCGAGCCAGACATGAGTCTTGCCAACCAAATCGTGAATGTGAAACTTCTTACCCTAAACGAGGACTTGAGCGTCAATGCCCAAGTCATAACGGAATGAAAAAAGTAGCTGTTATCATATTGAACTGGAACGGAGCCAAGCTGCTGCGCCACTACCTGCCCACAGTGATTGCGGGCTCCGATGACACTATTGCCGACGTTATCGTCGCCGACAACGGCAGCTCCGACGACAGCTTGCAGGTGCTCCAACAGGACTTCCCGCAAGTCAAAGTACTGAAATTTGACGTCAACTACGGATTCGCCGAGGGTTACAACCTGGCCATCCGTCAGACCATGTACCCTTATACCGTCCTGCTCAACAGCGATGTACGCACGCCCCAAGGGTGGCTCAACCCGCTGCTGGAATACATGGAGGACCATCCCGACGTGGGCGCCGTGATGCCCAAACTGTTGCACGACCGCGACGACGGCAAGCAGATGTTTGAATATGCCGGCGCTGCAGGCGGCTATATCGACTGCCACGGCTATCCCTATTGCAGGGGACGCATCTTTGAGTACCTGGAAGAGGACAAGGGGCAGTACGACGACGGCCCCAAGAGCGTCTTCTGGGCCACGGGAGCATGCCTGATGGTGCGCAGCCAGTTGTATCAACAAGTGGGCGGACTCGACAAGGATTTCTTCGCCCACATGGAGGAGATCGACCTGTGCTGGCGCATACGCTTGGCGGGCAGCGAACTGATGATGGTGCCCACGAGCCACGTCTATCACCTGGGCGGCGGCAGTCTGCCCCAGGGCAACCCCCGCAAGACCTACCTCAACTTCCGCAACAACCTGTTGCTGCTGCACAAGAATCTGCCTCATGACGAGGGCAAACGTCTGCTTTTCATCAGGCGCCTGCTGGACACGCTGGCCTTCGGCATGGCACTGGGCAAATTCCACTTCAAGGATGCCTGGGCCATCGTGAGAGCCCACCGCGACTTCCGCGAGAAGAGGAAGAACTACAAGTCGCAACCCTCGGTCAACCTGCTCAAGGCGCTGCCCGAGGAGCGCGTCAACATCATCACCGCCCACTATCTGCGCGGCGTGAAACGCTTCCCCGACCTGAGAATCAACTACTAAGGTTCCCAAACTCCCTAAAGTCTTTAAAGTCCCTAAAGACCTTAAAGACCCTAAGGACCCTAGAAACCCAAAAAATAAACGACAATGAGAAAGCTTGGATTTGGACTGATGCGTCTGCCCCTGGTCAACCCTGACGATCAGACGAGCATCGACATCGAGAAATTTAAGGAGATGGCCGACTTGTTCATCGAGCGTGGCTTCACCTACTTCGACACCGCCTATCCCTATCACGGCGGCAAGAGTGAGGAAGCCTTGCGCGAGGCTGTCGTCAAGCGCTATCCCCGCGAATCATTCACCGTCACCAGCAAGATGCCCGTGTGGGCCATCAAGGAGGAAGCCGACATGGAACGCATCTTCAACGAGCAGCTGGAGAAGTGCGGCTTGGACTATTTCGACTATTACTGGCTCCACGCCCTAAACCGTGAGCGCGTTGCAGCCATCGACAGTGTTGACGGCTGGGGCTTCGTGGTAAGCAAGCGTGATGAGGGCAAAATCCGCCACATCGGATTCTCGTTCCACGATGAATCAAAACTGCTGGCCGAGATTCTGGACAAGCATCCCGAGATGGAATATGTGCAGTTGCAGATCAACTATCTGGACTGGGACAGCCCGGCCATCGAGTCCAAGGTGTGCTATGAACTCTGCGAGAAACACGGCAAGCCGGTCATCGTCATGGAACCCGTCAAGGGTGGTTCACTGGCCCACGTCCCCGAGGCTGTCGGTCGCCTGTTCAAGGAGTATAACCCCGAGGCCAGCCCTGCATCCTGGGCCATACGCTACTGCGCCTCGTTGCCCAATGTGTTAACGGTATTGAGCGGCATGAGCAACATCGAGCAGATCGACGACAACACCGCCTACATGCAGGACTTCCAACCTTTCAATGACGAGGAGCAAGCGATCATCGCCCAAGTCACCCAGACCATCCGCGATGCCATCGCCATTCCCTGCACCGCCTGCCAGTATTGTTGTGACGGATGCCCGCAGCAGATTGCCATCCCGGCCTATTTCAACCTCTACAACACGACGCAGCAGTTCCCTGGTCTTAAGAGCAACAGCAAACTTTACTACGACCTGCTCGCCAAGAGCCACGGCCGTGCCAGCGAGTGCCTGGAGTGTGGCCAGTGTGAGGCCCAGTGCCCCCAGCACATCGACATCATCGACAACCTGAAACTTGTCGCCGAAACCTTCGAGCAATAAGCCGGCCCGCCCCGCAATGGACGGTCCTTGTAAGCCACTATCCGGCCCACCGCGCCTCAGCGTCTCATCGCATGGCACGGTTGGCAGCATCATGGCCGTGGCTTGGAGATTGTGTTAATAACTTTTTAAGGTGAAAAACGCGCCGATGTTGCGGGAAAGCATTAACTTTGTTGTCGCTCACAACTTAACAAATCACCACTACACATCAACCAGTCATTAAAGGCACTGCCTCAAGAACGATATATGAACAGAGTAGGTAAACTATATTTCAAGTATGGCACGATGGGATCGGCCAAGACGGCTATGCTCCTCACCCAGGCTTACAACTTCGAGGAACGTGGCATGAAATACCTGTGCATGAAACCCATCATCGACGACCGCGAGAACGATAACGTCATCCGATCACGCATCGGCATCGAGCGCAAGTGCTCCTGGATCTACCCCGACAGCGACCTCTATGCCATGCTCAAGCAGATGTTCGAAAACTCTCAAAACGTCAAGGACTGGATTCTCATCGACGAGTGCCAGTTCCTCTCGACCCTGCAGATCGACCAGCTGGCACGCATCGTCGATGACTATGGCGTGAATGTGGTGTGCTACGGACTGCGCACCGACTTCCAGTCTCATGCTTTTGAAGGCTCGAAGCGACTGTTCGAGTTGGCCGACACCATCGAGGAAATCAAGTCCACATGCTCATGCGGCCGCAAGACCATCATCAACGCGCGCATCGACAGCACGGGAAACATCGTCACCGATGGTGATCAGGTCGAAATCGGCGGCGACGACAAGTACGTGTCACTGTGCCGCCGATGCTGGCGCAACCGCAGCATCGAGAGCACGCAACGCGGTGCCATCAAGTTCGAAGACGAATAGCACCAACTAACAGCTAACAGCTATATGCTGATAGCTACTTTTTCTTCTTTTTGTTCGGGAAAAACAAGTGCAGCAGCCAGCTCACCAGCGTGAGCACGATGCTGAAGGCCATAGCCCACCACAGGCTATCCACCTCGAAATGGGTTCTTACAAGCCACGAGCACAGCATCACCATCAAGGCGTTGATGACAAAGGTGAACAACCCCAACGTCAACAAGTTGATGGGAAGTGCCAGGAATTTGACAATCGGCTTGATGCACGAATTGACAAATCCAAGCACAATGGCGATAATCACAGCCCACCACCAGGGGTCCACGGTCACGCCGTCAAGCGTGAGGGCGGTGATGAGCACGGCGAGCGACGAAATAATCAACCTTGTTACCATAATGCACTTATTATAATATATTAATGTGTCGATTCAAGTAGCCTTTGATTTGGCCCTCTAAAATTACTGTTATTTTTGCTAAAAACACCTAAAAATCAGGCAAAATTTAAGAATTACTGAAAAAATTCAGTAATTTTGCGGCCCAAAATAGGATATAACTATGACTGACAAGACAAGAAAATACTTCAAGCTGGCCCAGGACTACGTGATGATCACCTTGGGTTTGTTTACCTATGCCTTCGGTTTCACAGCATTCATCCTGCCCGAGAAGATCGTGATTGGTAGCGTGACCGGTCTGTCCTCATTGATACACTTCTGGTTGGGATGGAACGTGGCGCTCACCTACTATGCCATCAACATCATCCTGTTGTGCATCGCTTTCCGCAGCGTGGGCAAGCAGTTCGTGTTGCGCACCATCATCGGTGCATCTATCGCCACATTCTTCATCGGTGTGCTGCAACCCATGTTCCCGACTCCCATTGTCGAGCAACAGACGTTCATGAACGTGATTCTGGGTGCCGTGCTTTGCGGCTTGGGACTGGGCGTCGTGTTCACCCATGGCGGCAGCACCGGCGGCACCGACATCATCGCTGCCATGGTCGCCAAGCACAGCACGATTTCGTTCGGACGCACGATGATGTACTGCGACGTGCTCATCATCTGCTCCTCATGGCTGCTGTTCCACTCGATCGACAAGATCGTTTACGGTCTCATCTACATGGTCATCTACTCGGTGGCTGCCGACCGCGTCATCAACAACACGCGCCAGAGCGTGCAATTCATGATCATCAGCAAGAAATGGCAACAGATTGCCGACAATATCAATAGTGTGGCCCACCGTGGATGCACCATCCTTGACGGTATCGGCTGGTACACCAAGGACGCCGTCAAGATCGTCATGGTCATGTGCCGCAAGCACGAGAGCGTGAACATCTTCCGTATCATCAAGGAAACCGACCGCGAGGCCATCATCACCCAGAGCAACGTCAACGGCGTGTACGGCTTCGGATTCGACGAGTTGAAGGTGCGCGTTTCTTCCAAAAAGGCTGCAACAACCGATTCTGACGCTAAACAAGATTAGAGTTCTTAACCATTTAGCACGATTTTACTTAAAAACTAACTTATTTTGGGCGAGAAGTTCACTTTTCTCGCCCAAAAATTGTATATTTTCAAAAAGATTAATATTTTTGCAATCTCATCGCTTCACTGTGGTTATGAACGAAGTGATCTTTATTACATCTGATTAATCTTTAATTAACATTAAACTAGAGACATGAGAAAAATCTTAATGTTAGCAGCGATCCTTTTCGCTGCCACCATGGCGGCGGCGCCTGTCCAGCCTGATAAAGCTATGAAGTCCGCAAATCAATTCATGCAACAACATCGCACTGGTATCCATCTGCAGAAAACACCCGCAAACACTGGTCGTATTTGCTCCAATGCACAAAACCCCGCATTCTACATCTTCAATACCACGGGCGACAATGGTTACGTGATCGTGTCGGGCGACGACCGCACGATTCCCGTGCTGGGTTACATCGACCACGGCAACTTCGATGCCGACAACCTGCCTGCCAACATGAAGGTATGGCTCGAGAACTATGAACAGCAAATCGCCCTATTAGACCGATTGGGCATCACCCAGGAGTATAATTCCATCAATGCACCTAAGCCCACACGCAACAGCATCTCACCGATGATTACCACTCACTGGGATCAGGGTGACCCCTATTGGGGACAATGCCCCGAGTTCATGGACATCGACGAGAATGGCGACACCGTGGGCGAGTTGGCCTACACCGGATGCGTTGCCACGGCCATGGCCCAGGTCATGAACTATTATAAATTCCCGTTGGTTTGTTCAAAGACTATTCCATCTTATCAAGTAGTCTATTATCTGAACGAGGAATACGGTATCTTTGACACCGAACCCTTGTACCCCATGTACTTTGATTGGGATAACATGAAGGACCGTTATACCGGAGCCGAGACACAAGAGCAGAAAGATGCTGTGGCATGGCTCATGCTCTACGCCGGTTGCGCCGCACACATGCAGTATGGCGTCAACGCATCGAGCACCAGCGATCCCTATATCCCCACGGCACTGAACAAGTACTTCAACTATGAAGCAAAGCTGGTTTACCGCAGCGACTATGAACAGGGTGACTGGGAAGAGATGATTTACCAGGAACTGGCCGCTGGACGTCCCATGATCTACAACGGACGCGCCGGATCGGGCGGTGGTCATTCCTTCGTTTGTGACGGTTATGCTTATGGCGACCTCTTCCACATCAACTGGGGATGGGGAGGCATCGGCGACGGTTACTTCGTCCTGTCGGTACTCAACCCCTATGCCAGTGGTGTGGGTGCAGCCCACAGCATGGAAGGCTACAACATCGACCAGACGGCCATCATCGGCATTGAACCCGGCTACAGTGGTGTGCCCGAGGAAGTGGACCACCGACTCACCGTATGGAACATGTACTACACGGGAACCCGCACGTTTGAGCGCAGCGACGACGGTAACTTCAAGCTCAACAAGAACCGCCGCATCAAGGTGACGGCCGAGGACCACATCGACGACGGCACCAAGTACCTGCGCGGTATCGCCCTCTTTGACAGCAACGACAACTTCGTGGAACTGATCGCCCAGACTTACTATGGAGCCAGCTATCTGTCAGTCACCGACAGCTGGCCCGAGGCACAGGGTTCAACAACTTATCCCTTCGGTAAGAACATCACCAGCGGAACCTACAAGATTGTTCCCGTCAGCTCACTCCCCGCCAGCAACGTGTGGGATCCCATGATCGAGAGCGACCGTTATTATGTCGAGGCTACCTTCAACGGCAATTGGGTCACCTTCGCCGACCATCCCGTCGTAAACCTCCAGGCCACCAATTTTGAATTCACTGGCGGCGAGAAAGTGGGTACGGCCGAGCAGTGCCATGTGACTGTCAAGAACAACAGCGCCGACCGTTACAGCGGCCGACTGTTCCTCTACATCGAGAACGAGCCGATTGATGAATATGGTGAATACACCACGGTCATCGAGGCCGAGATTCCCGCTGGCGGAACCAAGGTGGTGACCTTCAACTTCACCCCGAAGAACGCTGGCAACAAGACCGCCCATCTGTCAACCTACGACAACACCTGGTCCGATCCTATTCCTGGAACCGGCAACGTGAGCATCGCCGAGAGTGCGATGGTGCCCATGAACCTTACTGTTGACATCAACGCCATCGGCGCCGACGAGAACATGATCGTGTACGACAGCTTCATCCGCTTCAAGGTGGACGTGACCAACCACGCCAACGGCGACTACACCCGCTACCTGCTGGCGCCCATCTTCATCGTCGATGAGAATAACCACGGCACGATGATCAGCTACCAGAACGTGTCAGTCAACATCCCCGCAGGAACCACCCAGACGTTCTACTTCGACTTCGACAACCTGGCTGTAGGCTCGCGCTACGCTCTCAACATCTACGGCCGCAACGAGAACGACTCGACCAAGAACCTCGTGCCTCCCGGTGGTTCCAAGATTTATACCATCGACCGCGGTATGGTAGTCTGGGATGGTCAAGGTAACCGTCTGGGTTACAAGCCCTACAACGGCATTCGCGTTCCCGAGAATGCCGCAGCTGTCAGCCTCGAGGGATTGAACCTCACCTCGCTCATTCCCAACGACAACCCCAACACGCTGTACTTCATCGGCAACAACGAGAGATACATTCCCGCCGGCCTTGAGGCTTGCAATGTCATCCAGAACAACACAGCAGTCCGCGGCATTGAGCTCAAGCACGGATATGACTTCTTCACACCCCACCGCTTCGTGGCCGAGAACATCAGCTATGAGCGCAAGTTCAACAAGGGTCGTCACGCCGGTCAAGAAGGTGGATGGAGCACCATGGTGCTGCCCTTCTCTGCCACCAGTGTGACTGCCGACGGCACAGCCATCGACTGGATGCACAGCAAGACCGATGCCAAGGGATTGTGGGTCTGCAACTTCAACGAGGAAGAGGACACTGCCGACGATGCCATGCTCATGGCCGAATACATGGGCGACACGCTCGAGGCCAACGTGCCCTACTTCGTGGCTCCCTACGACGGTGCCAACGGTACCGACATGCGCGGCAAGACTTTCGTCTTCAGCGCCAACAATGTGACCGTGAAGCCCAATCCCAGCGCGATCACCAGCGGCACCTACCACATGACAGTCGGTGAATTTGCCCAAAAGACCATTCAGGATGCCTACTTCCTGAACAGCGAGGGCAGTCACTTCGTCAAAGCAGCCAGCGGCAACGTAAATGCCTTCGAAGCCTATGCTGGCGACGTGATGGCCAGCAACGCCACACTGCTGCAGATTGTCCTTGACGAAATTGCCGAGGATGCTCCCACTGTAGTGCGCGGCGACGTGAACCACGACGGTTTGGTCAACATCACCGACGTGTCACTCATCATCAGCTACGTGCTGGGTACAGTGAACGACATCGACCTGGTTGCTGCCGACTACAACAACGACGGTACAATCAGCATCACCGATGTTTCTACCCTCATCAATTACCTGATCACAACCGGCAGATAATCTGTAACTATCAGGTCATCACATGATAGCAAGGGCGCGACTCAGCAAAGTCGCGCCCTTGTCATTAAACTCCGACCGGCTCACATTAAATAAACGATTAGGGTGTCCGGTAATAGCCAAAGCTTTCCTATAAATACCTCTATATCAATGTCATTATGGCGTTTTTGCATTAAGAAGCCCATTAGGGCTGGTCAGGGCTTAGGCAGGGGTGAAGCGAAGCGGAACCCCTGTAAATAAGGGTTACACATGATCAATAGCCCCATTGGGGCGACACGCTGTGTTTCAATGTTTTACTGCCGCCCCGATGGGGCTTGAACGTGTGTTCTCAACTGGTGCAGGGCTTACACTCGGCTTCGCCTCGTTACACCCCTGCCTAAACCCTGGTCGCCCCTAACGGGGCTTTTTCCCCGAACAGCAATGTTAAAATACCAAGCAATTGTTCTACTTCTTTCGGCTAATTCGCTTCATTAGCGAAATTCACGTTAAGTAAACTTCCTGGCTAGTCCCCTGATTATGATTTTAATCGGGTGATCAGAACTGGAAATAGATGAACTGCGTGCTGTAGTCAAGGCTGGCAACAGCGATGCCTGCAAGCAAGCCCCAATAGATGAGCCAACGGGCGACTCGGGGCATGCGCATCTGCTCCAACGGGAACTCCTGATGACGCCCCAGCCACTCGATGACAAAGAAGGGCACGATATAGTAGAGACCCTCGATGAACTGCGGAACAGCCAACCACGACCCGTGCATCATCACGTCGCAGATCTGGCCCAGATGGGTGATTCCGTCGGCCCTGAACACGAGGAACACGGCCGCGAATATCAGGAACGTCAGCACGCAGCGGGGTAAGTCGCGCAAACGGGCATCATCCACGCGTTTGCTGCGAGGCATGAAGATGAACGGCAACAGCAGCAGGCCGTTGACAGTGCCCCATATCACGAACGTCCAGTCGGCACCGTGCCACAAGCCCGACAGCGAGAACACCACCATCGTGTTGAACACCGTGCGCCAGCGGCCCCGACGGGATCCGCCCAGCGGGAAATAGACATAGTGCCTGAACCAGGTCATCAGCGAGATGTGCCACCGCTGCCACAATTCCTTCATGTCGCGAGAGAAGAACGGGTAACGGAAGTTGGGCTTGAGTCTGATGTTCAGCAATCGGGCCGAGCCGATGGCGATGTCGCTGTAACCCGAGAAGTCGGCATAGATCTGCACCGCGAACAGGATACCGGCCCAAACCATACTCGACGCCGAGTAATAATAGGGATTCTCGAGCAACTGGTTCACATAGTGGCCCATTCCGTCGGCAATGATCAGTTTCTTGGCCAGGCCCCACAGGATTTGACGCATACCCACGACCGCCGTCTCGTAGTCAAACGTCTTGGTGCGCAGGAACTGCGGCAACAGATTGGTTGCACGCTCAATAGGGCCGGCTACCAGTTGCGGGAAAAATGCGATGAACACCCCGAACGCCACCACGTCACGCGTGGGCTTGATGTCGCCGCGATACACGTCAACCGTGTAGCTGATGGCCTGGAACGTGTAGAACGAGATACCCACCGGCAGCAGGATGTAAAGCGTGGGCCAATCGGGATTTACACCGAACAGTCCCAGGAAGTGGACAAAACTGTCGCGCAGGAAGTTCAGATACTTGAACATGCACAGGATGCCCAGATTGAGCACGATGTTCAGCGCAGCCCACGTCTTGTCGGCGCGCGAACGGTCGCCACGCATCAGCATCGCGCTGCCCCATGTCGTGACCGACGTGAGGATAATCAGACACAACATACGCCAGTCCCACCAGCCGTAGAACACATAGCTGGCTACAAGCAGGAACAGGTTCTGCCACTTGAGATGACGCCGCAACCCCCAGTAGATGAAGAACACCAGGGGAAGGAACAGGGCGTAAGTGTAAGTGTCGAATTGCATAGTTCTTGTCAGGACTAAGAAACTGCAAAGGTAGCATTTTTTGCCTCAGACACAAAATTTCATTGCACTTTACCCGTTATCTTAAAAAAACGGGGCTAAAGTCTTGACAAAGGGCTCCGATTGTAGTAATTTTGCACCAAATTGAGGTGGTATGCCCCTTTGGGCCCGACTCCTTCAAAACAAGATATTATTTAGGATTAGAACTGGAATAATGGCAAAACAAGAAAAGAAAACTCAAGTTGAGAACAAGCCGAAAGGCAATGTGACCTATCCGCTGGGTAAGATTAATTTCATCCTCATGGCTATCTGCCTGTTGCTCATCATCATAGGTTTCTGGTTGATGACCGGTAGCGCCAACGTCGGCGACACCTTCAACAAGGACCTGTTCGAGAGCAGCCGCGTCACTGTGGGTCCCATCATTGCCTTCCTGGGCTTTGTGCTCATGGCATTCGCCATCATCTATCGCAAGAAAGACAAGAACCCTTCAGATCAGGATAACGAATAAACACAATGAGTTGGATTGAAGCGTTGATTCTGGGCATTGTCCAGGGTCTGACCGAATATCTCCCTGTCAGCAGCAGTGGCCATCTGGCCATTGGAAGCTATCTCTTCGGACTCAACGGGGCCGACAACCTCACATTCACCGTGCTGGTCCACGTGGCTACCGTGCTCAGCACCTTTGTCGTGCTCTGGAGCGAGATCGACTGGATTTTGAAGGGCCTGTTCAAGTTCAAGATGAATGAGGAGACCAAGTACTTCCTTAACATCCTGGTGTCGATGATTCCTATCGCCATCGTGGGTTTCTGCTTCAAGGACAAGGTGGAGGAAATCTTCGGCAGCGGACTGCTTATCGTGGGCATCATGCTCCTGGTGACAGCCTCACTGCTCATCTTCTCCTACTATGCCAAACCACGGCAAAAGGAGAGAATCTCCTGGCGAGACGCGCTCATCATCGGCGTCGCCCAGGCTTGTGCCGTGATGCCTGGACTGTCGCGTTCGGGCAGCACCATCGCCACGGGTCTGCTGCTGGGTAACAAGAAGGAGTCACTGGCACAGTTCTCGTTCCTCATGGTCATCCCGCCCATCCTGGGCGAGGCCCTGCTCGACATCCTCAAGGTGGTCAAGGGCGAGGAAGCCTTCGGTGGAATCGAGACCTTACCGTTGATTGTGGGATTCATCGCTGCTTTCCTGGCTGGATGCCTGGCCTGCAAGTGGATGATCAACATCGTGAAGAAAGGGAAACTGTTGTGGTTCGGCGTGTACTGCATTATCGCAGGTCTTGTAGCCATAGCACTCTCCCAACTCATGCCCGCCCCCGCCTTTTAACATCCCACTATAGCCACTATAATCACTATAGCCACTATTAAAAAAGCCCAATGCTCAACCCTATAGAAGGCGAAATATTCTGCATCGACAAGCCGCTGAGGATGACCTCGTTTGCAGCGGTCAAGAAAGTGCGTGCCGTCTTACGCACTCATCTGGGGACGCGTCAGGTCAAGGTGGGCCATGCCGGCACCCTCGACCCGCTGGCCACAGGAGTGCTGCTGCTCTGCACCGGCCATGCCACCAAGCGCATCGACGAGTTGCAGGCTGGTGTCAAGGAATATATCGCCGACCTGAGGCTGGGCGCCACCACTCCGAGTTATGACCTGGAGACCGAGGTGGATGCCACCTTCGAGTGGCAACACATCGACCGCGACCTCATCGACCGCGTGCTGCAAGAGCAGTTCACGGGCAGCATCGAGCAGGTACCACCCTCATTCTCGGCCTGCAAAATCGACGGCAAGCCCGCCTACAAGATGGCTCGCAAAGGCCAGGAGGTGGAAATCAGGCCCAAGACCCTGGTCATCGACGAGATTGAAGTGCTGCAATGCGGTCTCCCGGCCGAGCTCACCCTGCAGCTGCGCGTGGTCTGCAGCAAGGGCACTTACATCCGCGCCCTGGCACGCGACATCGGGGTGGCACTGGGTAGCGGAGCGCACCTGACGGGCCTGCGCCGCACCCGCGTGGGCGAGGTCACAATCGACCAATGCCTCACACTGGAAGCCCTGGTTGACAAACTCGACAACGAGACCTATGTCTCGCCCGAACAGGCTGCCGCCGAACGACTGGAGCGCGAACGCATCGAGAACCGCGAGCGCGCCGCCCGCCAAAAGGCCGAACAAGCCGCCCGCAAGCAAGCCAAACAACGCTGTGACGCGCCGCCCAAGCGCACCTCGCAGATCAAATAAACAATAATTTCTAGAACGTCTAGACCATCTAGATTATCTAGACCAAAAACATAAAAACTGATAGATATGAAACTCTCAGAATTCAACACCCACATGCCCGAGGAGCTGATTGCCTCCTATCCCAGCCCCGTGCGCGATGAATCGCGCCTGATGGTGCTTCACAAGAAGAGCCGCGAAATCGAGCACAAGGTGTTCAAGGAAATCATTGACTACTTCAACCCGCACGACTTGTTCGTCTTCAACGACACCCAGGTGTTCCCGGCCAAGTTGTTCGGCAACAAGGAGAAAACAGGTGCACGCATCGAGGTCTTCCTGCTCCGTGAGCTCAACCCCAACAACAAGTTGTGGGACGTGCTTGTAGAGCCCGCTCGCAAGATCCGCATCGGCAACAAACTGTACTTCGGACTTGACGATTCAATGGTGGCCGAGGTCATCGACAACACCACGTCGCGCGGCCGCACGTTGCGATTCCTGTACGATGGCGACCATGACCAGTTCAAGAAGGACCTCTACAATCTGGGCAACACGCCGCTGCCCTATTACATCCCCCGTGACCCCGAGCCCGAAGACGCCGAGCGCTACCAGACCATCTTCGCCAGCAAGGAAGGTGCCGTGGTGGCTCCCGCAGCCGGACTCCACTTCTCGCGCGAACTGTTGCGCCGCATGGAAATCCGCGACATCGACAGCGATTTCCTCACCATGCACATCAGCCTGGGCAGTTACCGCGACATTGATGTCGAGGACCTCAGCAAGCACCGCATGGACAGCGAGGAAATGGACGTGAGCGTCGAACTGGCACAGAAAGTCAACACCCTGCGCGACGACGGCAACAAGGTGTGCGCCATCGGCACATCGGTGCTGCGCGCCTTCGAGACCTGCGTGGGCATGAACGGTCACATCAAGCCCTACGGCGGCTGGAGCAACAAGTTCCTCTTCCCGCCTTACGTCTGCACGACATGTGACGCTCTGGTTTCCAACTTCCACATGCCCTACTCCATCATGCTCATGGCACAGGCATCGTTCGGCGGTTACGAAGAGACCATGGAGGCCTACCGTGTCGCCATCGAGGAGAAATACCGCTTCGGCGCCTACGGCGACGCCTTGCTCATCCTCAACGACTAAGCAGCACTCCCACTGAGACGTATTTCCATGGCCCGGAATTGCCGCAAAAGCAATTCCGGGCCATTATTATATTTATTCTCCACACATTCTCCTTGCCACAAACGGGCAAAATACCATATTACAAGACAATTAGTAACACTGCCAAAATCATGTTAAGTAAGGTTTTCAGTTAATTTATTAAAATATTGAAAATATTTTCTTATCTTTGCAGGATAATTGTTTGACAAAATTTTAACAACACAATTAATAACTAAAAAATCATCAATTTTATGTGGTTAACTAATTCATCTGTAGGACGCAAGGTGATCATGTCGGTAACCGGCCTTTTCCTTGTCCTATTTGTCACATTTCATGCGCTGATGAATGCAGTGGCTCTGATCAAGTTTGAATACTATGATGCCATCTGCGAATTCCTCGGTGCCAATTGGTATGCTGTGGCTGGCACTCTGGTGCTCGCCGCCGGCTTTGCAATTCACATCATCTTCGCGTTCATTCTCACGTTCCAGAACCGCAAGGCACGTGGCAATAACCGCTATGCTGTGACCTCCAAGCCCAAGGATGTAGAGTGGGCTTCTCAGAACATGCTCGTTCTGGGTATTATCGTTTTAGGTGTCATGGTTTTGCACCTCACCCAGTTCTGGGCCAAGATGCAGTTGCCCGAGATGATGGGTGAGCATGTGATGAACGGCACGTATTACCTGCAGGCTACCTTCAGCCATCTGTGGGTTCTTCCCGTTTACCTGATTTGGTTCGCTGCCCTGTGGTTCCACATCAGCCACGGCTTCTGGAGCGCTTTCCAGACCCTGGGTACCGCCAACGACAAGTGGATTCCCCGCTGGCAGTGCATCTCCAAGTGGTGGGCCACCATCGTGTTTATCCTGTTTGCTGTAGAGGCTTGCTACTTTACCTGGTTCTTTGCCCTCTAATCGCTGAGTATTAACCTTTTAAAATTTGTAACACAAATGGAAGAAACTAAAATCAACGCTCAGCCCATCGATTCCAAGATTCCCGAGGGACCCATCGCTGAGAAGTGGACTAACTATAAGGCTCATCAGAAACTCGTCAACCCCGCCAACAAGCGCCGCCTCGACATCATCGTCGTGGGTACCGGTCTGGCAGGTGCGTCGGCAGCAGCCACGCTGGGCGAGATGGGCTTCAACGTGCTGAACTTCTGCATCCAGGATTCACCCCGTCGCGCTCACTCGATCGCTGCACAGGGTGGTATCAACGCAGCCAAGAATTATCAGAACGACGGTGACTCGGTTTACCGCTTGTTCTACGACACCGTCAAGGGTGGTGACTACCGTGCCCGCGAAGCCAACGTTTACCGTCTGGCCGAGGTGTCGAACAATATCATCGACCAGTGCGTGGCACAGGGCGTTCCCTTCGCTCGTGAGTACGGCGGTCTGCTGGCCAACCGTTCGTTCGGTGGCGCTCAGGTGAGCCGCACGTTCTACGCCAAGGGTCAGACCGGCCAGCAGCTGCTGCTCGGTGCTTACTCGAGCCTCAACCGCATGATCCATGCCGGCAAGGTAAAGAGCTACAACCGCTACGAGATGCACGACGTGGTTATCATCGACGGCCGTGCCCGCGGTATCATCGCCAAGAATCTGGTAACCGGTAAGCTCGAGCGCTTTGCCGCCCACGCTGTGGTTATCGCCACCGGTGGTTATGGTAACACCTACTTCTTGAGCACCAACGCTATGGGTTGCAACTGCTCGGCTGCCATGGCTTGCTATCGCCACGGTGCTTACTTTGCTAACCCCGCTTACGTGCAGATTCACCCCACCTGTATTCCCGTTCACGGTGACAAGCAGTCCAAGCTGACGCTGATGAGTGAGTCGCTGCGTAACGACGGCCGCATCTGGGTGCCCAAGAACATCGAGGACGCCAAGAAACTGCAGGCAGGTCAAATCAAGGGCAGTGACATCCCCGAGGAGGAGCGCGACTACTACCTGGAGCGCCGCTACCCGGCCTTCGGTAACCTCGTGCCCCGTGACGTGGCCAGCCGCGCCGCCAAGGAGCGCTGCGACAAGGGCTTCGGCGTGAACAACACCGGCAAGGCTGTGTTCCTCGACTTCAGCGAGGCCATCAACCGCCTGGGCATCGACGTGATCCGTCAGCGCTACGGCAACCTGTTCGACATGTATGAGGAAATCACCGACGTGAATCCCGGCGAGCTCGCCAACGAGATCAACGGCGTGAAGTACTACAATCCCATGATGATCTATCCCGCCATCCACTACACGATGGGCGGTATCTGGGTAGACTATGAGCTGCAGACCAGCATCAAGGGTCTGTTCGCCATCGGTGAGTGCAACTTCAGTGACCACGGTGCTAACCGCCTCGGTGCTTCGGCGCTGATGCAGGGTCTGGCCGACGGCTACTTCGTTCTCCCCTACACCATCCAGAACTACCTGAGCGACCAGATCACCGTGCCTCACTTCTCAACCGACACGCCCGAGTTTGACGCTGCCGAGAAGAAGGTACAGGCCAACCTCGACCACCTGATGAGCATCAAGGGTAAACGCTCGGTCGACAGCATCCACAAGGAGCTGGGTAACGTCATGTGGGACTATGTGGGCATGGCGCGCACCAAGGAGAGCCTCGAGACCGCTCTCGAGAAACTCAAAGACCTGCGCAAGGAATTCGAGACCAACCTGTTCATCCCCGGCACTCAAGAGGGCATGAACATCGAGCTCGACAAGGCATTCCGCCTGCGCGACTTCATCACCATGGGTGAGTTGATCGCCTATGATGCACTGAACCGCCACGAGAGCTGCGGTGGCCACTTCCGCGAGGAGCATCAGACCGAGGAAGGCGAGGCCAAGCGCGACGACGAGAACTTCTTCTATGTCGCTTGCTGGAAGTACAACGGTAACGATGAGACCGCTCCCACCCTCATCAAGGAGCCGCTTCACTACGAGGCCATCAAGGTCCAGACGCGTAACTATAAGTCATAATCAACCACCCTTTAAAATTCATCGAATACAATGGATACGAATATAAGTTTCAAACTTAAGGTTTGGCGTCAGGCCAACGCTCATGCCGAGGGCCGCTTTGAGACCTACGAGATGCGCGACATTCCCACCGACACCTCCTTCCTCGAGATGATGGACATCCTCAACGAGCAACTCATCGAGAAGGGCGAGGAGCCTGTCACCTTCGACCACGACTGCCGCGAGGGTATCTGCGGTATGTGCTCCCTCTATGTGAACGGTCATCCCCACGGTCCCGCAACGGGTGCCACCACTTGCCAGCTCTACATGCGTCGCTTCAAGGATGGCGACACCATCACTGTTGAGCCCTGGCGCTCGGCTGCATTCCCCGTAATCAAGGACTTGATGGTGAACCGCAACGCCTTCGATCAGATTCAGCAGGCCGGCGGTTACGTCAGCTTCCAGACTGGCGGTGCCCAGGATGCCAACGCCATCCCCATCAGCAAGGAGGCCGCCGACGAGGCCATGGACAGCGCTACCTGCATCGGCTGCGGTGCCTGTGTTGCTGCTTGCAAGAATGGTTCGGCCATGCTGTTCCTCAGCGCCAAGGTCAGCCAGTTCGCTCTGCTGCCCCAGGGACGTGCCGAGGCCAAGCGCCGCGTGAAGGCCATGCTGGCCAAGATGGACGAGCTCGGATTCGGTAACTGCACCAACACCGGTGCATGTGCCGCCGAGTGCCCCAAGAACATCAAGCTGAGCAACATCGCCCGCTTGAACCGCGAGTTCATCTGCGCCAAGTGCGCCGACTAAACGGCAAGACCAACCTTAATCCAACAACAAGCCGCGGGAGTTTCGTTCCCGCGGCTTGATTGTTTTAGCCGGTTTGACTCACACAGCAATGGTGTGATTGTCTATCCTGTTTACTCCTTCTTGTCTCTTGCCTTGATGGCGCGAGAGAGCGATTTCACAGCACTTGTCTTCTCCACTTTGGCGGCTTTGTCAACCTCAGGCAGCGCCTTGGCTTGATCATAGTAGCCGACGGGACGGTAGGCAGTGTACTGGTAGAAGCGGCTGTCGGTCGACAGGATCAGGTCGCCGTTGCGATCGTAGCCGTAGTACAGGTACTCGCTGTCACCATCATAGTAGTGGATGATCAGGCGGTCACCATAGGTCGACCAGTCAAAGTCTACATAGCTCAGGCCGTAGTAGGAATAGTAGGTGTAACGGCCAGTGTAGTTGGCATAGAAATCATATCTTACCGCGTCGTAACCCATGATATCGTATTCGCCGTACATGTCATGTCCGTAGTAGGAAATCCAGCTGCCTACGATATCGTCAACATAGTAGGGAGAATCCCAGTCGTGACATGAAGTCATTGTCATCGACACCAATGCTAAAAGCATCATGTAGTAAATCTTTTTCATAGCGCGTGAATTTTTAAATTGTTAATCTTGTTGCAAAAGTAATGATAAAATCGGCATTTTAAACATTTTTGCCAGAAAAAGCGCGTGCCATCGGTGTGAATTAACGGCACGCGCCGCCCAGAGATTACGTCATTGGCAAAAAAGCCTAAAAGTTCACACCTATGTTTAACGTGAAGCACCCATTGTGAGTGTCGTCGAAATTGTCTTGCCCGATGTTGGACAAGCCTATATCGTAGCTCGCATCCAGGTAGAGCATGTTGAAGCCTACGCCGCAACCGATCTTGAGGCCTCCGTCAAAGCGGTTGAAATAGCCGTTGTCAAAGGAGCTGAATGCTGTTCGTGTTCCGTAATTCTTGATGTCTCCGTCGGTCCCCAGGGCCAGATAACCGCCCGCATAGGGCTGGATGCTCGTCTGGTTGCCCACAAAATGCTTGTACTTGATGAGCAGGGGGACTTCAAGATAGTTCAGGTCGTAGGTGAATTTGTCGGCGCCTCGGCCGCTCTTGCCACCCTTCTGGCTGTAATAGAGACCGGTTTCCAGGAATAGCGGAGCGCGGTAGGTGAGCTGGGTGCCGGCGGCAAGACCGATGTTCAGGCCCGTCTTTACACTGCTGCCGTCCAGCACAGGGCTCTCACTGCTCACGTGAGAGGCATTCATGCCCACTCGCAGTCCGAAGTAGTAGCGGTGCCAAGCAATGTATTCGTTACCGTGACGGCCTACAGTCTGCACGCGGGGCTGAGGGCTACGGCCATAATATCGACCGGGTTGTGCAATCGCAGGCAATGCCAGCATCATGCAAATCAAGCTGAAGATAATCGTCCTTTTCATCGTTGTAGTGTTTTAAGTAGTTGTTTTCTGACTCTTAGACCTATAGCACGTCCCTGAAGTTTAACTTACCGTTTTGAATAAACGATGAGCAGCCAGTTCACACCGATAAACGACCTACAAAAAACGACTAACCGCACATGATGGCGACCAATCGTCCTATCTGTCTGATATGTAAAAACGGATACTAAGGCAACGAGGGGAAATAGTGGGATAAGGGCGGGAGATGCAAGAACGAGGACACGACACCTCGCTGCAGTTCAAGGCAAACCAGCAGTGCCAGGGCCACCACCACTATCAGACAACCCATCCACCACACGAACGGCCGGCGCCATCGTCTTTCCCTCACACGGCACAGCACATACACCACCGCAGGCATCATCATCGTCTCGACGGGCAGCAGATAGCGCACTGTCGTCCCGCCCATGATATAGGCCAGAATCATGTAGTAAATCACCGGCCACCACACCCACATGCCGATGTTGTCGTGACGACGCCAACTCATGAACAGCACGTAGAACCAGAAAACGCCGCCCACCAGGTACCAACCGTAGGAAACGCGGCAGAAGATGCTCAACAGGTTGGGATCGGCCGAGGCGGGCAACCATGGCAAGGGCAGGATGAACTGCACCGACATGGTAATGGGCAGGAGCGCCAGCTTGTGCCATGGCGAGTACAAGAAATAATAGCCGAGGATGCGTTTATAGATGGCTTCGGTGTTGCGCGTGAACAGGCGCTGCATATTCCAGCCGCCGCTCACGATCTCGGCATGACGGCCGAAGGAGTAAGACGCGAAATGGTTTCCCACGATCAACAGCACGAAAATCACGCCTATCAGGCACAACGACAGCACCCAGTCGCGACGCCAGTGGGGCAACGTCATCACCACCACACCCAGCAACAACACATACAGGAAGGTGGTGCGAACGAAGGTCATCAGCAGACAGGCCACCACAAAAAGGGCGATATCACGCCACAGGTGATGACGGTTTTCGTCGTTGGTCACCATCGACGCCAGAGAGTAGCCGGCCATCGCCACCGACAAGAAGAGGACGCCTTCCTTCAGGATGCAGATGCCCGACATGAGATAATAGGGCAACAGGAGCATGAGCAGCATGCCGCCCAGCACCAGCCCCTCGGGCGACCGCGAGACGCGACCGGCAAGCACACGACGCGTGGTCATGCCGGTAAGCACCACCGATGTCAACGTGCACATCTGGTTCATGGCTTGAGGCCACACGACACTCAATCCCAGCATTTTCCACAGCCCCACCATCATCAAGGGGAAACCCGAGAAGACCACCTGTGTGGGTTCCACACTGCCGTCAAAATGATACAAGGCCCACTTGTAATACTGGCGCGCATCACCATCAAGGTTGGGGCGCTGCAACGAGTATCCTTCAAGCCTGACCCATCGCATCAATGAATCAAACGACACCCAGGCCAGGAAAATCGCTATCAGCAGCAATACCAGATGCGCGGCATGACTGGTGCCGCGGGCGCGCTTGAGAACGGTCAGGGGAATAAGATAGGCGACGAGATAGGCGGCGGTGATGCGTGCCCCATCGGCATAGCCGAAATGGCTCGACGCGACGATAGCGAGCACAGCGACTGCGATCACCTCTACCAGGCGCAACAGCATTCCTGGCATCGTCCATCTGTTCTTCAAGCGTTCCAACCTAGCAGTTAATCGGTATATTAATAATGGTTCTAGAGTGCAAAGGTAATGCAAGCCGAGCGGAAAACAAAATAAATTTTGATTTTGGAAACGATATAGTAGTTGGTCCTGAAAGTTTTTTTAATGAGAATTTCGCCAATGAGACTAATTTCACGGAAAAACAAAAAAGTCAAAAATCAAAAATTCGCAGTAAATTAGATTAATTCGTGTAATTGGCTTCGCCGAACTTAAGTTTCGCATTAGCCCCGCAGGGTTTTAGGCCAACAGCTATATCATTGCCTTGATTTTCCCGAGCTGCAACCCGTCTTGACCGAACAAAGGATGGGAAAATGGGACTTTTCACTTGAATTGGCATTTTTTTTATCCTTGAAGTGATTTTTTAATGAAAAATACCTAACTTTGTATGTTTAATCTGACCGAAAAGACGAAAACATGAACGACAAGCCAATGAAAATAGATGTAGATCAAGTGCTCAGGGCTAGACTGCCCCGGCACTACCGCTATATCCCTCGGTTTGTCGTCCGATGGCTCGAACGCACCATCTGCCAGGACAAACTCAACGCTATCCTCGTCAAGATGGCAGGAAAAGACGGTGTGGATGCGAGCATTGCCGCACTCGACGAGATGAACATCACCATCGAGACCGAGGGGATGGACCGTCTGCCCGACGGACGCTACATGTTCGTGTCCAACCACCCTCTGGGGGGACTTGACGGACTCGCCTTGATATCGCTGCTGGGACAACGCTATGACCACAAAATCAAATTCCTGGTCAACGACCTGCTCATGGCCGTGGAACCCCTGCGCGACGTCTTCCTGCCCGTGAACAAGTACGGCAGCCAGTCGCGTGCAGCAGCCACCCAGATCGAGGAGGCGCTCAAGAGCGACAACCAGTTCATCACCTTCCCCGCCGGCCTGTGCTCACGCATGCAACCCGATGGCTCCATCGCCGACCTGCCGTGGCAGAAGGCCGCCATCGTTCATGCCGCCACCCATCAGCGTGACGTCGTCCCGGTATTCTTCGATGCTCATAACTCAAAATTCTTCTACCGCTTCGCCAAATGGCGCAAGAAGTTGGGTATCAAGTTCAATATCGAACTCATCTTCCTGCCCAAGGAGATGATCAAGAAGTGTGGCTCCACCCTGCGCGTCATCATCGGCGAGCCCATTCCCTGGACTTCGCTTGATGCTTCACGACCTAAGCAGGAAGCAGCCCGACTGCGGCAGGCAGTCATCGACATGGCACCTAATACATCAAAAACCTAAAAACGTCTATGAAACCTATTATCGACCCTATCCCCGTCCAACTCATTGAGCAGGAGCTCACTCCTGACCGTCGGTTGCGCCATACCAACAAGGCCGAAAACGACATCTATGTCGTCACCGCCCACAATGCGCCCAACACGATGCGTGAAATAGGACGATTGCGTGAAATCACGTTCCGCGCTGCCGGTGGTGGCACCGGTAAGGAGTGTGACATCGATGAATTTGACCTCATGGATCCGCCATGCCAGCAACTGCTGGTGTGGAATCCCGAGAAGAAGGAAATCATCGGTGCCTACCGCTTCATCTGCGGATGGGATGTGAAAGTCGAGAACCGCGTGCCGCGCATCGCCACGGGGCACCTGTTCAAGTTCAATGACAGATTCCTGAACGAGATATTACCCGTGACCATCGAGTTGGGACGTTCGTTTGTGCGCCCCGAGTACCAAGCCACCAGTGCCGGCGCCCGCGCGCTGTTCGCGCTCGACAACCTGTGGGACGGTCTTGGCGCATTGACCATCATCTACCCGAAGGTCAAATACATGTTCGGCAAGATGACGATGTATCCGAGCTACGTGCGCGACTGCCGCGACATGCTCCTGTGCTTCCTCAACCTCTACTTCAAGGACAAGGAGGGGCTGGTGGTGCCCATCGACCCGCTGCCCGACACACGCAACGACGATCCCGAACTGATGTCTCAATTCGTGGGCAACGACTTCCGTGAGGACTACAAGCGGTTGAACACCTTCATCCGCAATCACGGCATCAACATCCCGCCGCTGGTCAATGCCTATATGGGGCTGTCGCCCAAGATGCTGCTGCTCGGCACCGCCATCAACCGCGAGTTCGGCGACGTGGAGGAGACCGGCATTCTCATCAACCTCGACGAGATTGCCGACGAGAAAAAGCGACGTCACATCGACTCCTATCTGGCGAACATCGAACGATAACATCCCTATACATCATGATAAGATGCACTTTATCATTACTCATCATGCTCACCGCTGCCCTGGGTGTGGTGGGGCAGGTTCCCGTGGACAGTGTTCAAGCAAAAAGCACTAAGTATTCCACATCAGACCCTGTTGAGACCCGCATTTTCGAGACCTTCTACTCAGTAGGCATGATTGCTAACGCCGGTAACAGCGAGTTGGCACCTTACTACATTTCCTCCAACAACGGTGGCAACATCACCCAGCAGTATTCTGCCCTGCTGAACGCCAGTCTGGTTCATAGCACGGATCCTGACAAGCGTTTTGCTTGGGGAGCGGGCATCGAAGTTTGGGGCGGCTACGCATCCAGTGCAGGCTATCAGCGCTACAAGGGCGATGGCCAGTTTGAGGTACAAAAGCAACATCCTGCACGGGTATGGATCCAACAAGCCTACCTGGCAGCCAAGTACCGCAGCATCTTTGCCGTGGCGGGCCAAACGTATAAATCCTCACCTATTGTCAACGGTAAGTTGAGCAGCGGTGACCTCGTGTGGAGCAACAATGCCCGCCCGCCAGTGGGGCTGTGTGCTGGTTTCTTCAATTACCAGAACATCCCGTTCACCAAGGGATGGGTGCAGATAAACGGTGAATTCGGCTACTTCCGCCAACTAGATGACAAGTGGTTAGAGAACCACTATAACTACTATAACCACTTCATCACCACCGGCTTGTGGCTGCATTACAAGAGCCTGCACTTCCGCACCAACCCCGACCAGCCCGTCGTGTTCACCATCGGTGCCCAGTCGGCCTGTCAGTTCGGCGGCACGGCCAAATACTACAAGGACGGTCAACTTGATCACACGGTCAAGATGAAAGCCGACGCCAAGGCCTTCTGGCGCACATTCATCGCCGGCAGCGGCGGCAATAGCGCAGGCGACTCGTTTGTCGAGGGAAACCACCTGGGCACCTGGGACATCGCCCTTGAAGGCAACCTGAACGACGGCAAGCAGTTGCGCGCCTACACCCAGTGGCTGTGGGAGGACGGCTCGGGCATCGGCAAAATGAACGGCTTTGACGGCCTGTGGGGACTGGAATACCGCAATGCTGTAGGGCAACCCTTGATTGAAAGCGCAGTCATCGAGTACATCGACTTCACCAACCAGAGCGGCCCTATCCACTGGACACCCAACGACCACGAGGGCACCCCCATCACCAGCCACTCGTCGGGTGCCGACGACTACTACAACAACTACATCTACAACGGCTACCAGAGCCGCGGCATGTCCATCGGCTCACCCTTTGTCAAGTCGCCGCTCTACAATCAAGATGGCTATATGCGCTATCGCGACAACGTGCTGCGCGGTTTTCATGTCGCCATGAAGGGCTATTTGAGCCCCGAATGGACATACTGCCTGAAAGGTTCCTACCGCAAGGCATGGGGTACTCCTATCATTCCGCGCGCTGGCAGCGTCGATGACTTCTCAATGTTACTCGAAGCCAACTATCACACCCATAACAGATGGGAATTCAAGGCCCAATTCGCCATGGACCGCGGCAAGCTCTACGGCAACAACTGGGGCGGATTGCTGGGAATTACCTACAGTGGTCCTTTTAACGTCAAGAAACGATGAAAAAGACATCATTATATGATAATAATCACTCCCCCTCTAAGATTAGAGGGGGCCAGGGGGCGTTGATAACAATCATCTGTACGATTATGATTCTGTTATCGGCCTGCACCCGCAACCACGGCGACATCGGCATCTGGTTCGGCACCTGGCACGTCGAGCAAATCACCGCCGGCGGCACGCCCGTCAACGTCGAGGGTGACTACTTCTTCCAGTTCCAGAGCAAGGTCTTCAGGGTATCGCAGGTCTATGGCCATGAGCATCTTATCGACAGCTATGGTACATGGGAAGAGAACGGTGACAAGATGACCATCAGTTTCCCCGACCCATCAACGTTTTACATCACCATGCCTGGTCTGGAGAGCCGCAACGACTTCACGGTGACCACTACATCATCGCGAGAGGTCACATTCACCAAAACCGATGCCAATGGCACGACTTTTGCTTACCACCTCAAGAAACAACCTTGAGAAAACGGGCAAAATGAAAAAAATGGCAAGAATTTAATGAAATATTAAAAAAATTCCTATATTTGCACTCTTTCAAGGTTACACAAATAACTAGTAACTAAAAGCTAAAGACTAAAGACTAAGGACTAAAAACTAAAAATATTTATCATTATGAGATTAGACGGAAGACGCGAAAGCGAAAATGTTGAAGATCGCCGCGGTATGGGCACAGGTACCAAGATTGGCCTGGGCGGTATCGGTGGATTGATTATCGCCGGACTGATCACCCTGCTGATGGGTGGCAATATCGGTGACGTGCTGCAACAGGTGGGAGGATCGGCTATCCAGACCGAAAACGGTCATGAGGCAACCGCCGAAGAAGAGGAACTCGCTGTATTTGCCAGCCAAGTGATTGCCAGCACCGAGGATATATGGGCACAGATTTTCAAGGAGTATGGTATCGGCCAATACCCCGCTCCCACACTGGTACTTTACACCGGTGCGACTCAGACTGCCTGTGGTCAGGGTCAGGCTGCCATGGGCCCCTTCTATTGCTCGGGTGACCAGAAGGTTTATCTTGATCTGGCTTTCTTCCAGACGATGGACAGGCAACTCGGCGTGAAGGGTGACAATTCCAGCCTCGCTAAGGCTTACGTCATCGCCCATGAGGTGGGACACCACATCGAGTACCTGATGGGTACACTGGACAAGGCTCATCGCAAGATGCAGGCCACCAATCAGACTAATGCCAACAAGTACAGCGTACGCCTGGAGCTGATGGCCGACTTCTATGCCGGTGTGTGGGCACACTATGAGAACCGCTACTTCAACTCCATCAGTGACAGGGATTTGCAAGAGGCTATCGACTGCGCTCAGAAGATCGGTGACGACTACCTGCAGAAGCGCGCTCAGGGTTACGCACAGCCTGAGAGCTTCACCCACGGCACCAGCGCACAGCGCATGAAGTGGTTCAAGCTCGGTTACCAGACCGGCGACGTGCGCCGCGCCACCACCTTCCAGGAGAGCGACGCCACCCTGTAATCAACTCACAACATCACAAGGAACGGGACAAAAGAGCAGTTCTTTTGTCCCGTTTTTGTATTATTTCCTGTAAATTCCGGTGAAGGTTCGGCCGCTTTTGATGCCCAGGCGGCGAGCCGAGAAGAATCGGTTTTGTTCACAGCGGGAGCAATGCTGCGACAAGGAAATATGCCCCGCTGCCACTCCTGCGGCAATCAGGACAGCCTCGTTGGCGGCACGCAGGTCGATATGCGCCTTGCCGGTGGTGGGGTTTCGCTTGACGATGGCATCCAAGTCGAAATGCGCCTGCCCGAAAGCCTCGACCACCTCATCTCCCACCTCAAAGCATTCCTGGCAGATGCTTGGGCCCATTGCAGCCTGAATGCGGTCGGCACGCGCGCCTTGACGGCACATCTCCTCCACAACCTTGCCCGCGATGCAGCCCGCGGTTCCCCGCCAACCCGCATGGGCAACAGCGATGACACCGGCCTGCTCATCGGCAAGGACGATAGGAACACAATCGGCGGTGTTCACCCCAATGACCACTCCCGTGAGCGATGTCACCAGGGCATCCACCCCTTCGAGCGCTGCCTCCTGCTTGTCGATGTCCATCGTGCGAAACGCCTCGTCGACGACGGCCACGCGGCACGAGTGGGTCTGCCGCGGCATCACCAGGTCGTCGAGGTCGATACCCAATTGCATCGCCAGCATGAGACGAGCATCCAGCACACGCAGGGCATCATCTCCCACATAGTCACACAGGTTCACACCCGAATAGGCGTTACGCCTATCCACCTCGCCACGCGTCGTGCTGAACGCAGCTACACCCTCAACGGGCTTCACGAAATCCAAAGTCAAAAGTTCCACCATGATGACAAAGATAGCATTTTATCCTCATTTCATCGGCATAGATCGGGAAAAAAGCAGTACTTTTGTCATCATGACACTCAATACTGCCACCATACTCAACTACAAGAACATCGCCGAAGCGCGACTGGAATTCTCGCCCAAGCTGAATTGCCTGATCGGCAACAACGGCCAGGGCAAGACCAATGTGCTCGATGCCATCTACTACCTGAGTATGTGCCGCTCCTACGCCGCCACCGGCGACAACAGCGCCGTCATACGTCACGGCGAGCCTTACATGATGCTGCAAGGCAATTACACCCGCTGCGAAACGCCGCTCGAGGTGAGCGTGGCACTGCAGCGCGGCAAGCGCAAGGTCGTGCGCCGCGACGGCAAGGAATACCAGCGCTTGAGCCAGCACATCGGCTTGCTGCCCGTGGTGATGGTGTCGCCCATGGACTGGGACCTCGTGCGTGGCAGCGGCGAGGAACGCCGCCGTTTCATGGACTTAATCATCTCCCAGAACGACAGCGAGTATCTTGATGCGCTCATCCGCTACAACAAGGCCGTTGAGCAACGCAACGCCATGATCAAGAAAGAGATGAGCGACCCGCTGCTCTACGAGACCGTGGAGATGGAGATGGCACGTCATGCCACCCTGCTGCATCAGCGACGCAAGCAATGGGTCGAGCAGTTCCTGCCCATCTTCATGTACTACTACAATGCCGTGGCTGGCGAGGGCGAGACCGTGAGTCTGCACTACAAGAGCCACCTCAACGAGGCCACTATGCTCGAGCATCTGGCGGCGACACGCGAGCGCGACCTCATCATCGGCTACACCACGCGCGGCATTCACCGCGATGACATCGAGCTCATGCTCAACGACTACCCGATGCGCCGAACCGGCAGCCAGGGACAATGCAAGACCTACACCATCGCCCTGCGCTTCGCCCAATTCGACTTCCTCAAGGCCAACAACCCGGCGGTGCCCATCCTGCTGCTCGACGACATCTTCGACAAACTTGACGCCAGCCGCGTCGAGCGCATCGTCGATGTCGTGTCAAGCGACCGCTTCGGCCAGATTTTCATCACCGATACCAACCGCACCCACCTCGACGAAATCGTCGCCCGTCACGGCGGCGGCCACTGCCTGATGCATGTCGAGAACGGTGTGGTCAGCGTCCTGAAAGGAGGTGACACCGCATGAAGCGCACCGAGGCCAAGAACATCGGACAGATCATCAACGACCTGCTCAAGCAGGAGAACCTCGACGTGGCGCTCGACGAGCACCGCGCCAGCGCCCTGTGGCCCCAAATCGTGGGCGACGGCATCAACCGTTACACCATCAGGCGCTATGTCAAGGACGGCGTGATGACGATACATCTCTCATCGGCCTCACTGGCCAATGAATTGATGCTCAACCGCGCATCCATCATCCAGCGCATCAACGAAGCCATCGGCCGCGACATCATCCGTGAAATCATCTTCAAGTAAAACGGTCCCCCATGTCAAGGCCCCAAAAGTAAAAACGGTCCCCCGTGTCGAGGCTCTGCCTCGGCCCCAAAAGAAAAAAGGTCCCCCGTGTCGAGGCTCCGCCTCGGCCCCAAAAGTAAAAACGGTCCCCCGTGTCGAGGCTCCGCCTCGGCCCCTAAAATAAAAGAAAAAATGAATCACGCTATCGAAGCTCAATACCCGTTCAAGTGCACCACCCCACTTCAGCTGCGTTTCAACGACGTGGACGCGCTCGGCCATGTCAACAACTCGGTCTATTTCCAGTTCTTTGATCTGGGCAAGACGCAATACTTCAAAGGGTTGAAAGTCCAGGCCGACATCGACTGGCGGCGCCCCACCGTCATCATCGCCAACGTGAACTGCAGTTTCCTGAAGCCCACACTGTTCAACGAGCAGGTCGAGGTCCTCACCCAATGCGCCCGTCTGGGCAACAAGAGCCTCACGCTGCTCCAGCACCTGGTCAACAGCGAGACACGGGAGGTGAAATGCACCTGTGCCACCGTCATGGTCAACCTCGCCCCCGAGAACAACCAGCCCTCACCCATCCCACAAGTGTGGCGCGATGCCATCATCGCCTACGAGGGCCACGACATGAGCGAGTGAAAAAACAGAGGGGTGTTTTATAATCAACTGCTAGAATTATAACCGCCCTGCGGGCGGGAAATCAATCAAATTAATTATAAAATTTGTTTAATTTCCCGTGCGACAGCACGGTTATATTACCGAGCCACAATAATGGCACGGCCTTATTTTTCTCTTTCCCTGATTAATTCTTCCTTTTTCTTCCTGAACCGGTTGCGTGTCACCAATCGATTCAACAAGAATCCCACTACCATGACAATGAATGAGAAGATAAAGAAAAACATCGAAAAGCCCAACTGATATCCAACCTTGGTCGGGGAACCCACAGCATCATCAATAAGCACTATGCCGCCAGTCGCCACAAGCACTCCTGCAAGCAAGAACGCGAAGCTTACCCACATGAACACTTGCCGCCAAATGGTTCCCCATACCCCATAGCCGAACAATTGACGATAGGCAATATAGTAATAGGCAACAAGAACAATAAAATTAATGAATAAGTAAATCATTTCGTACTGTGACAACAACAATTTAGTGACCAGATCTAGCACGATAAACAGTACATTCATCAGAACCTGGATGAAAAATCCCTCAGGTAGCGTGTGAAGCGGATAACGAGGCGCATATCGGAACAAAAACCATGTGGGCAGGATATACACAATGCTGAACATCAACGTTGACCAGCTGAAATAATTCCTTTGCCACGCAAGGTAAGGGACAGCATTAATGCTCTCCTGGTCTATGGGTTCAAGTTCGACATGCAAGACGTGAGGGAAAAACCAATAGAAGATGAATGAATAAATGACTGCAACGATAAACAGCATTTTCACGGGCGGGAAACACGCTTGACGCTTGCCGCTGATGTAATCCTTGATCAGATAACCGGGGCGCCATATCAGTTGCCACAGGCTGTAGAGCAGCGACCGTGTGCCCAAACCCCAAATGTCCATGATGCCACGATGAACGCTGCGCCAGCCCACACGGCCCAAATCGGCCTTCTGAGAGCAGCAGGGGCAGTAATTGCCGGTGAATGAGTGTCCGCAGTTCTTGCAACGATGCTTCTCGTTGCTCATGTCGTATTTAATCGGGTGACGCTGCCACCGCTTGAAACGCTCATATTGTTCTTTCAATGATACCATATTCACTGAGTTTCATTTTTTGTGAGTGCAAAAATAATATTCTTTTTGCCATTAGACACACTTGTACCCCCAAAACCTACAACAAATGAACAAAAACTGAAAACTATTTACTACCTTTGCAAGTTGAAAACCATCTTATACCGTTTTATATATGGACGTGAAACAATCAATGCGCGAAATACTGGAGGCCGAGAGCAAGGCCGTCCTGAACATACCTGTTACCGATGCCTACGAGGAGGCTGTGAAACTCATCGTTGAGCAAGTCAAGCACGAGGGGGGCAAGCTGGTCACCTCGGGCATGGGCAAGTGCGGCCAAATCGCCGACAACATTGCCACAACTTTCTCTTCAACGGGAATTCCCGCCATCTTCCTCCACCCCAGCGAGGCACAGCATGGCGACTTGGGCGTTGTACAACCCCACGACGTGCTCTTGCTGCTGTCCAACTCGGGACGCACCAACGAAATCTGCGCCTTGGTCTCACTGGCACACAACCTGTATCCACAACTCAAGATCGTGGTCATCACGGGCAACAAGGACAGCGAACTGGCCCATCTGGCCGACATCTGCCTCTGGACCGGCAACACCAAGGAGGTTTGCCCCCTGGGACTCACTCCCACCACATCGACCACAGTGATGACAGTCATCGGCGACGTGCTGGTGGTCAACACCATGCGCGCCACCGGATTCACCAAGGAGGACTATGCCCTGCGCCACCACGGCGGTTACCTGGGCAGCATCGCCAAGGGCACTAAATACTAAGAGGTCCCGTACCATCAGTAATATCCGTCATATCCGTCCCGTCAGATAAAAAGATGAACTCGCTTCCCGTCACGATAGCGCTGCCGCACCTCAAGAACGACATGACCATTGCCCGTGCGCAAATGGCCTCCAGCGGCACCATGCCCTCGACCAAGGGGCTGGACAACGACATCGTCACCGAGATGAAGATGTGCTACATCGAATACCTCATTGCCGACAATCGCGACCTGGAGGCCGAACAAGTCATCGAGGAGTTCATCTATGACGACGATATCATGCAGGCCCTGCCCGAACTGTATGCAGCCTGGTTGTGGCTCGCTCGCATGGCTTTGCTCATCGACAGCGGCAACCCGTCGCTCTCGCTGGGAGCCGCCGAGAACACCCTGCTCGTCTTGTCCAACCATCAAGGCAAGAAGACCGAGGACTTCAACGCTATCGTCACCTCTCTGATTTTCAACCTGGCACTGGCTCATCACGACATGGGCGACAACAGCCGCGCGGCCAAGGAGCTGACCAAGGCGCAGCAACTGCTGGAACGACTTTCCAAGCGCAACGAAGCCCGATTCTCGGCGATGTTGCTCATGGCCGTCGAGGCGTCGACCGAGGTCATCAAATCCAAGACCAAGCAGATGAACGTCCTGGCTCACTACCAGACCGCCAGCGAACTCTACATGAGCGAGTTGAACAGTGGCGACGCCAATGCCACTCGCACGGCGATGTCCAATCTGGTGGACACACTGGGCAAGCAAGGCGACATCATGCTCGAGATGGGCAACGGACGCAACGCCGTCAAGTATTACACCAAGGCGCTGCGATACCAGAAGAAACTGGGCGACAAGATGGGCCACCGAGACCTGCAACTGTCCATCGGACTCGCCAAGGCACTCATGCGACTCATCAACCGCAGGGCCGCCGCCGAGCAGTTGCTGCGCTCACTCCTGCCGTTAGCCCAGCGACTGGATGCCGTAGCCGAAGTGAATGAAATACAAGACCTGTTGAACAATAAGAATAAAAACGTGAACATCATGACACTGCTCAAGAGCATTTTCACCGCTGCCCTCATCATCGTGGGCACACTGAGCATGCAGGCTCAGCTCATCGTAGGACATCGCGGCTCGCAATGGGGTGTAGAAAATACCAGGGCGGCCTTTATCAACGGCGCAGAAGCCGGGGCTTGGGGCCTGGAGTGTGACATCCGCGTCACTGCCGACGGAACCTTTGTCGTCAGCCATGACGACAGTTACAAGCGCTTGGGCGGACCCGCTACCAAGATCGCCAATATGACGACCCAGGAAGTACTCGACACCAGGCTGACCAGCGAGCGACACGGCATCACCTATGCCGGCAATCCTTGCACCTTGGGCGAATTCCTCGACATCTGCATCGAGCGCAAAGTCGTGCCCGTCGTCGAGGTGAAAGTGTGCACATCCATCCACAGCAACACCAAGGCCGAGAACGAGCCCGTCTTTGACGGCATTCCCGCCCTGATCAACCTGATTGACCAGAAAGGCCTCACCGACAAGGTGGTCATTATATCCTTCATGCCCGGCGTGGTGGACTTCATCCACCGCCACTACCCCGACGTCACCGTGCAGGTGCTCGCCGGTGAAGAGGACGGCACCATCGACGAATGGGTAAACTGGTGCATCGAGTACAACATGGACCTTGACGTCGTTCACACCCTCGTCACCAAGGAAGCCGTGGACCGCATGCATGCCGCAGGACTCAAGGTCAACGTATGGACCGTGGACCGCGTCGAGGACTTTGAGCGAGTAAAAGCCGCCGGTGTGGACTTCATCACCACCAACGCCCGCTTCCCCAAACAACTATAGGAGGAACCAGTAACCCCGTTACATCCGTTATCTCCGTTACATCCGTTACAATCGTCAATAATGTCAACCCAATTAAATAAGAACGAGGGCACCAGCGCCCTCCACACCCTCCCCCATGTGGACGGCCTCACCGTGGGCATCGTCTGCGCCGAGTGGAACGACCAGATTACAGGAGCCCTGCTCCAAGGCGCCCTTGACCTGTTTGAAAAAGAAGGCTATGAAGATATCACCGTGGCCCGTGTGCCCGGAACCGTGGAACTGACCTACGGTGCGGCACAGATGGCACGCACCGGCCGTTACGACGCCGTCATCATGATCGGTTGCGTCATCCGTGGAGGAACGCCCCACTTCGACTACGTCTGCGACAGTGCCACTCAGGGTTGCTCCTATCTCAATGCCACACAAGATGTCCCCATCATCTTCTGCGTACTCACGACCGACGACCTCCAGCAGGCCCTCGACCGTGCCGGCGGCGCCCTGTGCAACAAGGGCACCGAAGCAGCCGAAGCAGCCATCAAGATGGCCCACTTCGCCCGCTCCCTGCGCTGATTGCTTTTATTACATCAGGAAATTAATCAGAGCCATCACATCCGAGATGGTCACTTCTCCGTCGCCGTCAAAGTCATACTTCTTCTCGCTGTTCTGACCCAGGATGGCGTCTATCACTGCATTGACATCGGCAATGGTCACTTCGCCGTCACCGTTCAGGTCTCCGGTTATCGGCTTCACAATGCCAGGAACTACAAGTGTTATCTTGTCTGTTATGTCATTGTATCCTTCGGCCTGGCCCCATGCCGTCAACTCATATAGCATATCGCCGTCGGGACTACGCTCGATGCTGTAAGGATTATCAACCGGTACGCCATCACAGAACAAACTCACTGTAAAATGATCATCATCACTATAAGCAAATACCGTGTAATATTCGTCTCCTTCTATGACATCAAAATAAAGCATTGGGGGCGGACTGGGTAATGGCGTTTGTTCCAGAGCAGGAACCAGCAGCCAATAGTCCACGACATTGCTGTAGTACCAGCTACCCTCACTATATATTTCAGCGTAGGCCATGATGTGGTATTCTACATCTTCTTCCAGGCGTTGGATGACATAAGGGGTTTCTATCTCCCAATTACCATTGAACACACGCAACCCATAATCGCCCTCGACTTCAACATCAACGACGTAGTATTCTTCCCCCTCGGTTACAGTGATGACGGGGTCAGGAACCTCAATGGCGTGGGCTACGCTCGCCATGAGAAACATCAACAGGAAATACAATACTTTTTTCATCTTAAAATTAAAATTTGTTCAGAAAGCATCTTGAGCACAGATGCCATTCGTTAAATTCGTAATAATTGTACGCGGATGCCATTCGTTAAATTCGCGTAATTCGTAGTTTCAAAACCGTTGATTGTTATTTTTTGAAGTAGCTCTTCATCAGTTCCTTGACGCGAGGACTCAATTTGATGATGGTGAACATCGTGCAGCAGGCCATCAGGGCGAAAGCCAGGTCCATGATGCTGACCATGAGTTTGAGCGGAATCATCGCAGCTACGACAATCATCGCCAGATAGTAGTAGTTATACCACTTCACGTTGTGGGCGCCGAAGAGGTAGTTGGTACACTTCTGACCGTAATAGCTGTAGGAGAACATCGTCGAGAAAGCGAAGAAGAAGACAATCACCATCAGCAACAGATGGCCGATGCCGGGCAGCAACTGGCCCCACGCACCCAAGGCGACAAAGAGGCCCTTGGGGTCGCTCAAGCCCACGTAATTCCCGGCGATGATGATGGGAATAGAGGTCAACGTGCACACCAGACCCGAGTCGATGGCCGGGCCCAGCATGGCGATGAGACCTTCGCGAATGGGGTCGGTGTTCTTGCTGGCTCCGTGCATCATCGAGGCGGTACCCACACCGGCCTCATTGACAAAGGCGGCGCGGCGTGCACCTGTCAAGGCCACGAACGCAAATGCGCCAAAGCCTGCTTTCATGCTGAAGGCACCTTCAAAAATCTGGCCGAACACGCCGGGAATCTCCCTGAAGTGCATCGCCATGATAATGATCACCAATATCAGATAGAGAATGACCATCACCGGCACGATGCGCGAGGCAAACAACGCGATCCGTTTGATGCCACCCAGGATGACGGCACCCACGATGGCAACCATCACAAGGCCCATGATGAAACGCAGCATCAAGGTGTTCTCGATGCCCATCGGCGTGGTGAACACCGTGGTCACCGATTCCACCAACTGGTTGGCCTGCATGAAGCACAGGGTGCCCACGAGACCGAATATCGAGAAGGCCACTGCCAGCGGTTTCCATTTTTCACCCATACCCTTGGTGATGATATACATGGGGCCGCCCTGCACCTCACCGGCACTGTCGCGTCCCTTGTACATGATGGAAAGCGAGCCTTCAAAGAACTTGGTGGACATGCCCACAAGGGCACTCACCCACATCCAGAAGACAACACCCGGGCCACCTATCGTCAAGGCGATGGCGACACCGGCAATGTTGCCCATGCCCACCGTAGCGGCAATGGCACTCAGCAGCGCCTGCACCGAACTGATCTGGCCCGATTGCTTGCCTTGGTCACTGGCCTGCTTGTCGCGTAACGCACGCATCGCCCACGGCAACCGCTTGATAGACACTGCACCCGAATACAGGAACAGGAACAAGCCGCCTCCTATCAGGAGGAAGAAGTAAGGATAGCCGCACACAGTGTCGCTCACGCTCACTATCCATTCACTCAAACCATTGAGTATGTCTTCCATATAAATTTCAAGATTAAAAAGATTTTCTTCGCAAAGGTACAACCATTTTCCTGATTCAACACCCTGATAAGACAACGATTTGCAATCGTTTTCAATAACATGTGACAAAAAGTGAGGACCATAGCGAGTGTATTTGTCAGTAAAATAGTATCTTTGCCAATGGCGAAGGATGACTTGCGCCTCCTTTATTGTTCATCACCTATCAACGACTGCGCAATTATGAGAAAGAAAAAGAATCTTGCGATCATCAACGATGACCCCTGGCTGGAGCCCTACAGCGATGCCATCAACGGACGTCACCAGGACGCCGTGAACAAGATTGACGAGCTCACCGGCGGCACAGGCAACCTCGTGGAGTTTGCCAATGCCTACAACTACTACGGCCTGCACCACACCTCCGACGGTGGATGGGTTTTCCGCGAATGGGCACCCAATGCCACCGAGGTCTATCTCGTCGGCCAGTTCAACGACTGGCGCGAGTGTGCGCCCTACAAGCTGAAACGCTTGAAAGACGGCAACTGGGAAATCAAGCTGCCTAAGCGCGCCCTGCACCACGGCGACCTGTACAAGCTGCGCATCCACTGGCCAGGTGGCGAGGGGGAGCGCATTCCCGCTTATGCTACGCGCGTCGTTCAGGACGATAAGACCTACATCTTCTCGGCCCAAGTGTGGGACCCTGAAGAACCTTACAAATTCAAGGCAACGAAATTCAAGCCCAACACGAGTCCCCTGCTCATCTACGAGTGCCACATCGGTATGGCTCAGAACCGCGAGGGCGTGGGCACCTACGAGGAATTCCGCGTGAATGTGCTGCCGCGCATCGCCGCCGACGGCTACAACGCCATCCAGATCATGGCCATCCAGGAGCACCCCTACTACGGCTCGTTCGGCTACCACGTGTCGAGTTTCTATGCCGCCTCGTCGCGTTTCGGCACCCCCGAGGAACTCAAGCACCTCATCGATGACGCGCACGCCCAGGGCATCGCGGTCATCATGGACATCGTGCACAGCCATGCGGTGAAGAACGAGGTCGAGGGCTTGGGCTGCTTCGACGGCACGGGCGACCTCTACTTCTACGGTGACGACAAGCGCGAGCATCCCGCTTGGGACTCGCTGTGCTTCGACTACGGCAAGAATGCGGTGCTCAACTTCCTGCTCTCCAACTGCAAGTTCTGGCTCGAGGAGTACAAGTTCGACGGATTCCGCTTCGATGGCGTGACCTCGATGCTGTACTACAGCCACGGCTTGGGACAGGCATTCGGCAGCTATGACGATTACTACAACGGCACTCAGGACACCAACGCCATCACCTATCTCACGCTGGCCAATGTCCTGATCCACGAGGTCAATCCCAATGCCATCACCATCGCCGAGGAGATGAGCGGCATGCCCGGTCTGGCACGCACTTTCAAGGACGGCGGCATCGGCTTTGACTACCGCATGGCCATGGGCATCCCCGACTACTGGATCAAGACCATCAAGGAGCGCAAGGACGAGGACTGGAAGCCCACGTCCATCTTCTGGGAACTGACCAACCGTCGTGCCGACGAGAAGACCGTCTCCTATGCCGAGAGCCACGACCAGGCACTCGTGGGCGACAAGACCATCATCTTCCGCCTCATCGACAAGGAGATGTACTGGCACATGATGACAGGCGACCACGACGGCACGGTGGACCGCGGCATGGCGCTCCACAAGATGATTCGTCTGGTGACCTTGTCCCTCATCAATGGTGCCTACCTCAACTTCATGGGCAACGAGTGGGGACATCCCGAGTGGATCGACTTCCCCCGCGAGGGCAACGGCTGGAGCTACAAGTATGCACGACGCCAGTGGGACCTCGTGGACCGCGAGGACCTCAAGTACCAGTTCCTCAACAACTGGGACAACGACATGATTCACCTCGTCGGCGGCGTGAAGAACTTCCAGAAACTGCCCGTGCGCAAGCTCTGGGACAAGGACGACGACCAGGTGCTGGCCTACATGCGCGGCGACCTCGTGTTCGTGTTCAACTTCAGCCCCACGCAGTCTCATGTGGACTATCCGATGCTGGCCCCCGAGGGCGAGTACCAGGGCGTGTTCGACAGCGACGATGCCCGCTATGGCGGCTACGGCAACATTGACAGCAGCGTGAGCCACCTCACCGAGCACGACGGCCTCTATGCCGACGCCCACCTCGGCTGGCTCAAGCTCTATCTGCCCGCCCGCAGCGCCCAAGTCCTCCGCATGAAGGCGCCCAAACGCAAACCTACGCCCCGCAAAGCTCCGGCCAAGAAGAAGTGATAATAAATCTAATCTAAATAGATGATCCCCAAATGCCGAGTTCGGCATTTGGGGATCACTTTGATTTCACACCCTGTTGTTAAACGGTGATTATCGCAATGCTGAATAAAGCTTACTTCATCACCTTGCTGGCGCTGCTGGTGCCGTCGCTATATCGGGTAACCACGATGTTCAGGCCGTCAAAAGGCACGTCGCTTGACATACCGGCCAGATTATAATAGGTATGACCGAGCACCTGCTTGCCCTCCACAATCTGGTCGATGCAGGTGGGAGGCGCGGGAGCAACGAAACTGAGCACGGGAGCCACAGCGAGCGACAGAGGATCGTCGGTGTTCTTGTACCAAGTACCGGTCTCGAGGTACTCATAACCCTCCTCGTCATACACGAAGTGATAGCCGGTGCATTTCTCGCCCGGGTCACGACGGCACAGCAGGATGGCGATATCATCACCGTAATCGTTGGGGAAGGGACCCACGACTGCAAAGAACTCGGTTCCGGCAGGAACGACCACGGGCTCGTCAAAGACAAACTCGGTGGCGTTGACCGTCGTCGGGTCATAGGCCAGGTCGCCGGCCTTCACCCTGGTAGTACCCAACACGGCACCGGGCATGCCGTCGGCATCGGCAGTCATGATCTTCATCTCGATATCGGCATCGGTCGAGGTGGCAGTGGTCTTGCCGAAATAGACGTTCACTTGCTTGATCTGTGCATCGGTGGCGGGAGCGTCGAAGTGCTCGGCAAATTCGCCGATACCCAGCCAGTTGGTGCCGGCATAGTTGCCATACCAGCCCATCTCCATCATTGTCAAGTCACTGTTCTCCTCGGGGGCGATGTTCCAGATTTCCTGTTCGCCGCCGGCTTGAATAGCCGTGTTGACATACTCATCCACACTCGAACCCACTTCATTGGCCACCTCAAGTTTCAGGCCGTAGGTGCCCTCCTGCAGATAGGTCACGGTGGGATTCTGCTCGGCACTGGTAGCGATATCGGTGCCGTCAAAGGTCCACAGCCACGAGGTGGGGTTGCCGGTAGAGGCGTCCTTGAAGGTCAAGGGCACATCGACGGGAACAAACATCATCACCCACGGCGACAGGTAGGCGCCGTCGGGCAAGCCGACATGAGCAACGGGAGCCTCGGCGTGAACAATGACGTATGCGGCACGCGACTTAGTGGCAGTTTCCGTACCGTCACCCACGGTGAGCGTCACGGCATAGGAACCGGCATGGTTGTAGGTCACCACGGGATTCTGTTCGGTGCTGGTAGCGGGTTCACCGCCCTCAAAGGTCCAGTTCCATGAGGTCACATTGCCTGTGGACATGTCCTTGAAGTGCACGCTCTCGCCCTCGTTGATGTTGATGACGGCATCATCACCGGCATCGGCTTGCAGAATCCTGAAACCGTCGATGGCCTCGTCCTCGCCATAGTTGCCTTCATAGACAAACGAGAACTTCACTTGCTGGCCGGCAAACGCGGCAAGGTCAACGGTGAAGCGCTCCCAGCTGGGGCCGTCATAACCGGCGTCCTGAGCCCACATGAACTGGTCAATGAGCAGCGTGGGCGTGTCATCGACGATGGCATAGAGTTTCCATGCGCCGTAAACCAGATAAATGCCACTGGCATAGCAGTAGAACTCGAGCGTGCTGTTGGGCCTGATCTCGATAGCGGGCGAGGTGGCCGTCTCGTTCTGACCTGAACCGTAGTTGAGGATCATCGAAGCAACGTTGGTCAGATCGATGGTCCCGAACGACTGCGACGGGTTGCCCTGTCGCCAGGTACTGCTGCTGGTAGCCTCATAGGTCCAGCTATCAAACTCGCTGGGCGTGTCCCAACCCATCGTGTAATAGGGCACCGAAGCCTCCTCGGCAGCAAATGATGCCGTCAAGCCCTGTCCCCAAGCGCTCATCACCGCAACAGCGGCAAATAGCAAAACAAACGTAATTTTCTTCATAAGCAACACATTATAATGGTTAGTAAGGTATCTTTCGCAAAGATGGCATCCCACTGTTGCCTCGCTTTCACTGCTTGGGCGTCACGGGCTGCCACAGGTAGAGCTTGTCGCTAGGACGGATTTTCTCAGGCACCGCGATAGAGAAATGTTCGCCCTTGACAGTTTTCTCCACTGGTTTGAGATCGACGCGTATTTCCTCAATGGTCAAGGGGATGGCTCCCGTCGTGGGACCGATGATCCAGGCTTCGTCGCCCACGTGCAGTTCGCCGGCTTCCATCAGGAACTCGGCGACACCCAGTTTGCTGTAGTAGCGGATGCCCTTGGCGACATAGACCTTGACGCGCGTGGCGCTGGAACCGTATTTGGCCGACCACTCGCCCAGCCTTTGACCCATGTAGTAGCCGTCCCAGAAACCGCGGTTGAACACCTTGCCCAGTCGTTCGTTCCACGCCTCGATGCGCTCCTCGGTATAGGTGCCGTCGCAGATGGCCTTCAACGCCTCGTCATAGCAACCGACCACCGTGCGCACGTATTCCGGTCCGCGTGCCCTGCCCTCGATCTTGAAGACGGTGACCCCGGCATCCACCATCTTGTTGATGAAGTGGATGGTCTTCAGGTCTTTGGGCGACATGATATACTTGTTCTCGATGGCAAGTTCATCGCCGTTGACCAGGTCGGTGACCAGATAGCCGCGACGGCATATCTGGCGGCAGGCGCCGCGGTTGGCACTGGTGTTCTCCTGGTGCAAGCTCATGTAGCACTTGCCGCTCACAGCCATGCACAACGCGCCGTGGCAGAACATCTCCAGCCTCACGCGCTCACCATGCGGGCCCCGCACGTCATTTTCCTCGATGAAACGGGAGATTTTGGTCACCTGCTCAAGGTTCAACTCGCGTGCGAGCACCATGACGTCGGCCCATTGGCTATAGTAGCGCACCGCCTCGCTGTTGCTCACGTTGACCTGGGTGGAGATATGTACCTCCACGCCGATTGAACGCGCAAACAGGATGGTCGCCATGTCGCTGGCGATGATGGCGCTCACCTTGGCGTTACGGGCGGCAGTGACAATCTGCTTCATGTAGTCCATGTCCTCGTCATAGACGATAGTGTTGACCGTCAGGTAGCTCTTCATGCCGTGCTCGTGGCACCACTCGGCTATCGTGCGCAAGTCCTCGAGCGTGAAATTAACACTCGAGCGCGAACGCATGTTCAGCCCCTCGATGCCGAAGTAGATGGCATCGGCGCCCCCCTGATGGGCGGCATACAGTGATTCCCAAGAGCCCACAGGGGCCATAATCTCAAAATCAGATCGATTCATTGTTATCAGTTTCTTAGGTCTTTATGTCTTTAAGAACTTTAAGGTCCCTAAAGACCTTTAGGACTGTGGTTATCTCTCTTTCTTGCCGGTGAGGATGCCCTTGATGTCGTACAGTTTGTTCAGGGCCTCCATGGGCGTGAGGTTGTTGATGTCGATGGTAAGAATCTCGTCACGTATCTGGGTCAGCACGGGGTCATCGAGCTGGAAAATCGACAACTGGTAACCCGACCGGCTACTGGCCACGTCGCCCAGGTCCTTGGTGATGGCCGCGTCGTTGCGGTTGTTGGTCTCGAGCTGCTTGAGCACTTCATTGGCCCGCTTGACGATCGACGGCGGCATACCCGCCAGTTTGGCGACATGGATACCGAAGCTGTGCTCGCTGCCGCCCTTGACCAGCTGACGCACGAACACCACCTTACCGTTGATTTCCTTCACGCTCACGTTGTAATTCACGATGCGCTTGAAGGACTTCTCCATCTCGTTCAACTCATGATAGTGAGTGGCAAACAGCGTCTTGGGGCGTGCGGCGTGTTCGTGGATGTGTTCGACGATGCTCCAGGCGATGCTGATGCCGTCATAGGTACTCGTGCCACGGCCCAACTCGTCAAACAGGATAAGGCTCCGCTGGCTCATGTTGTTCAGGATGGCGGCAGCCTCGGTCATCTCGACCATGAAGGTGGATTCGCCCAGCGAGATGTTGTCGCTGGCCCCCACTCGGGTGAATATCTTGTCCACCACGCCGATGCGGGCCTGCTGGGCGGGCACGAAGCTGCCCATCTGCGCCATCAGCGTGATGAGCGCCGTCTGGCGCAGCAACGCCGACTTACCGGCCATGTTGGGACCGGTGATGATGATGATCTGCTGGTCATCGTTGCTCAAGCGGATGCTGTTGGGCACATAGGTCTCGCCCGGCGGCAACTGGCACTCGATGACGGGATGGCGGCCCATGGCAATGTCGATGTCCAGACTGTCGTCGAGCACGGGACGGTTATAGCGGTTTTCCATCGCCACGCGCGTCAAGGCGTTCAGGCAGTCGAGCTGGGCGATGATGGCGCTGTCGTTCTGGATAGCGGGGATATATTCGGTCACTGCGGTCACCAGTTCGTTGAACAGACGGCCTTCGATGATGAGTATCTTCTCCTCGGCGCCCAAGATCTTCTCCTCATATTCCTTGAGCTCCTGCGTCACATAGCGCTCGGCATTGACCAGCGTCTGCTTGCGTATCCAGTCCTCGGGCACTTTGTCCTTGTGGGTGTTGCGCACCTCGATATAGTAGCCGAACACGTTGTTGTAGGCTATCTTCAGGCTGGGAATGCCGGTCTGGTCACTCAGCGACCGCTGCATGGCCACCAGGTAGTCCTTGCCGCTGCTGGAGATGTCGCGCAACTCGTCGAGTTGGGCATCCACGCCACGGCAGATGATGTTGCCTCTGTTGGTCTGGTTGGGTGCATCGGGGTTGATTTCGCGCTCGATGCGGTCGCGTATCAGGGTGCAGGGATTCAACTGCTCGCCCAGGCTGCGCAGCACGTCGCACGGCGACTGGCTGCAGTACTGCTTGATGGGTTCGATGGCCTGCAAGGCACTCTTGAGCTGCACCAGCTCGCGCGGTGTGATGCGACCCACAGCGGCCTTTGACGTCAGGCGCTCCAAGTCACCGATAAGCTCAAGTCGTTCCCTGATGAGTTCCCGCCCGTCGGGGTCGCGCATGAATTGCTCCACCACGTCGAGGCGACGGTTGATGGCCTTCACGTCTTGCAAGGGGAACAGTACCCAGCGACGCATCATGCGGCCGCCCATCGGCGAGATGGTGCGGTCAATGACGTCGAGCAACGATTTGCCGTCGTCGCTCATGGGTGCCACAAGCTCCAGGTTGCGGATGGTGAATTTGTCCAGACGCACATAGCGCTCGGCCTCGATGCGTGACAGGTGGGTGATATGCCCCAACTGGGTGTGCTGGGTGATGTCAAGATAATGCAGGATGGCACCGCTGGCGATGATGGCATTGTCCATGCTCGTGATGCCGAAGCCCTTGAGGTTCTGGGTCTCGAAATGCTTCAACAGGCGGTCGTGGGCCGATTCAAAAGTGAACACCCAGTCCTCGAGCTCAAACGTCAGGTATCTCGACGAGAAAGTGGCGGCAAACCGTTGGCGGTTGCTGCGCTCAATGAGCACCTCTTTGGGCGAGAAATTGACCAGCAGCTTATCGACGTATTCTTCGTTGCCCTCGGCAGTGAGGAACTCGCCCGTGCTGATGTCGAGGAACGACACGCCCAGCAACTTCTTGCCGAAGTGAACCGACGCCAGCCAGTTGTTCTCCTTGCGGTCGAGCATCGTGCCGCCCACGACCACACCGGGCGTCACCAGCTCGGTGATGCCGCGCTTCACAAGTTTCTTGGTCAACTTGGGATCCTCCAGCTGGTCGCAGATGGCGACCCGCTTGCCGGCACGCACCAGCTTGGGCAGGTAGGTGTCCAGTGCATGATGCGGGAAACCGGCCATCTCGGTCGCTGCGGCGGCGCCGTTGCTGCGCCGCGTGAGTGTGATGCCCAGGATCTCGCTGGCCGTCACGGCATCCTCCAGGTATGTCTCATAGAAGTCTCCAACACGAAACAGCAGCACAGCGTCGGGATGCTTGGCTTTCATCTCGACAAATTGCTTCATCATCGGCGTATTCAACGGGTCCTTGGCCATCTCTTTCGCTGCATTTTTAATTGAACTACAAAGGTACAAAAAGTTTGTAGAGAGGCAAAATTTTGCACCTCTACAAAAAATTATTACCTTTGCCGTTCAAATCGCATATAACTCATCAATAACAATAAAGACAATGAATTTTGTAGAAGAACTGAAATGGCGCGGAATGATCAATGACATCATGCCCGGTGCCGAGGAACAACTCAACAAGGAAATGACCAGTGGATACGTGGGAATCGACCCCACCGCCGACTCTCTGCACATCGGCCACCTCGTGGGCGTGATGATGCTCAAGCACCTGCAGCGCGCAGGCCATCGTCCCATCGCTCTGATCGGCGGTGCAACCGGCATGATCGGCGACCCCTCGATGAAGTCACAGGAGCGCAAGCTCATCGACGAGGAGACCCTTCGCCACAACCAGGAGTGCATCCGCAAGCAACTGGCCAAGTTCCTGGACTTTGACAGCGATGCCCCCAACCACGCCATCGTGGTCAACAACTATGACTGGATGAAGAATTTCACTTTCCTGAGCTTCATCCGCGACATCGGCAAGCACATCACCGTCAACTACATGATGGCCAAGGACAGCGTCAAGAAACGCCTGGCTGCCAATGCCGACCATGGCATGTCGTTCACCGAGTTCTCCTATCAGTTGCTGCAGGGTTACGACTTCCTGTACCTCTACGAGCACGAGGGCTGCAAGCTCCAGATGGGCGGCAGTGACCAGTGGGGCAACATCACCACCGGCACCGAGCTCATTCGCCGCATCAACGGCGGCGAGGCCTACGCCATCACCTGCCCGCTCATCACCAAGAGCGACGGCACCAAGTTCGGCAAGACCGAGGGCGGCAACGTGTGGCTCGACCCCAAGCGCACCTCACCCTACAAGTTCTACCAGTTCTGGATCAACGTGAGCGACGAGGATGCCAAGAAGTACATCAAGATCTTCACCGCCCTGCCCCAGGACGAGATCGAAGAGCTGATCGCCGAGCAGGAGAAGGATCCCGGCCTGCGCCCGCTGCAGAAGCGCCTCGCCAAGGAGATCACCACCATGGTACACAGCGCCGAGGACTATGATATGGCTGTCGAGGCCTCTCAGATCCTTTTCTCGAACAAGGCCAAGGACATCCTCCACAAGATCGACGAGCAGACCCTGCTCAACGTGTTTGAGGGTGTTCCCCAGTTCGAGGTTCCCCGCAGCGCCATCGCCGAGGGCACTCCTATGATTTCACTGTTGACCGATGTGGCTGCCGTCTTCCCCAGCAAGGGTGAGATGCGCAAGTTGACCCAGGGCGGCGGTGTGAGCATCAACAAGGAGAAGCTCGCCGACCCCAACATGCCGGCCAGCGCCGACCTGCTGCTCAACGACAAGTACATCCTTGCCCAGAAAGGCAAGAAGAACTACTTCCTGCTGATTGTCAAGTAATTTGGCACTCACATCGCAAAAAAACGCGATAAAAAGGTTGTAATTCAAAAAAAAAGCAGTAATTTTGCACCGCAATTTGAGCGGGTAACCGTTCAGTTGACACGAGGATTGCCTTGTAGTGTAATGGTAACACAACGGTTTTTGGTGCCGCATTTCCTGGTTCGAGTCCGGGCAAGGCAACCACAAGAAAAGGAGATGGACGCAATGTCCACCTCCTTTCTTGTTTTACAATAAAGCCACCCACCAGCAGCCCCCTCATTCTACCGTCCACCCCGCGACGCAGCACCATCCAGCATTTTGTGCTGTCCAGCCGCCCGCAGTGCTGTCCAGTAAGCAGCGATGCCATCGCTGCCACCCCGCGCCTCACCAACCCGCAGTGCTGTCCAGTATGCAGCGATGGCATCGCTGCCACCCCGCGTCACGTCGCCTCACCAGCCGCCCGCAGTGCTGTCCAGTACGCAGCGATGGCATCGCTGCCGTCACGTCGCCTCACCAGCCGCCAGCAGTGCTGTCGAGTACGCAGCGATGGCATCGCTGCCGTCACGTCGCCACAGCCGCCCGCAGTGCCGTCCAGTATGCAGCGATGCCATCGCTGCCACCTCGGGTCATGCTATAACAACACAAGGCAAAGCGTTAAACCAATATGGTTAACGCTTTGCGGCGGTAGCCCATAGCAGAATCGAACTGCTCTTTCAAGAATGAAAATCTTGCGTCCTAGCCGATAGACGAATGGGCCATACCTTAGCTGAACATGGCACCGGAGTGCCAAGCCTAATTGCTTAGGCCTTGTTCAGCTTGTTGATGTGCTGAGCGAGCTTCGACTTCAGGTTACCAGCCTTGTTCTTGCTGATCACGTTCTTACCGGCAAGCTTGTCGAGCATGGCAACTACCTTGGGCATAGCCTCGGCGGCTTCCTTTGCGTCGGTCATTTTGCGAATGTTGCGAACAGCATTGCGCATGGTCTTGCTGTAATAACGGTTGCGAAGACGACGGGCCTCGCTCTGACGGATTCTCTTAATTGCTGATTTATGGTTTGCCATAATTTAATATAAAACTTTGATATTTACGTTGTTAATTGTAGCCCATAGCAGAATCGAACTGCTCTTTCAAGAATGAAAATCTTGCGTCCTAGCCGATAGACGAATGGGCCGATTGTGAAATTTTTCCGCAAAAGCGACTGCAAAATTAGAACTATTTTTTGAATTGGCAAAATTTAATATCGCGAAAAGCGCAAAAAGTTGCCTTTTTCGCTCTTTTTTTTGTTGCTGATTGCCAAATAATGAGTAAATTAGCGGCATGTATGAGAAACTAAGGGGCATTGTGCTCAATACCATACGCTACAGCGACAAGCACAATATCGTGCACATCTACACCGATGGGCGCGGCTTGATGTCATTTGCAGTCCCCATCGGCAAGACGCAAGCGGCACGCATGCGCAACGCCATGCTCATGCCGCTCTCGCTGGTCAGTCTGGAAGCGGCCGTGACCAACGGTCGTGACCTGGCCCGCATGCGTGAGCTCCAGCGCAACTACCCCCTGGCCTCGATCTACAGCGACCCCGTGAAAAACGCCATCGCCCTGTTCATCAGCGAACTGCTCGCACACGTCATCCAGGAGCCCGAGGGCAATCCCTACCTGTTCAGCTACATCGAGCAGGCGGTGCAACTGCTGGAGCAGATGCACGGGCAAGTCGCCAATTTCCACATCTGCTTCCTTTATCACCTGGGCGCACACCTGGGCATCCAGCCCAATCTCGAGAGTTACAGCAAGGACTACTGGTTTGACATGACCGAGGGCGTTTTTGTCCCGGCGGCAGTGCGGGGACATGCCCTGCTGCAACCCCAGGAGGCACAGGTCATCCACCTGCTGTCGCGCATGACATTCAGTAATATGGCCGTCTTCCGCTTTACCCGGGAGGAGCGCAACCGCATGCTCGACGTGATCATCAATTACTATCGCCTGCACAATGCCGCCATCGGCACCCTGCGCTCGCCCGACATCCTCAAGCAACTCTTCGTATAAAAAACAATAGAGGCCCCAAGCCCCTATTGTCTATTGTCTCGTGCATCGCGGTGTCCCATGCACCGTGCAGCCCAGTGGACCGTGCTGTCACGTGGGCCGTGTTGTCACGTGGGCCGTGTTGTCACGTGGGCCGTGCTGTCCCGTGGGCCGTGCTGTCCCGTGGGCCGTGGCTCCGCCACGGTATCTCGGGAACCAATCACCAGCTGCCGCCGCCACCGCCGCCGCCGAACGAGCCGCCGCCGAAGCCGCCCCAGCCGCCGCCGAACGAGCCGCCGCCTCCCCATGAGGAGCCGCCGCGACCCCAGTCGCTGCCGCCGGTGATGATGATGGGTCCGCCCCAAGTGCCCGTGTCACGGTTGTTGCGGTTACCGCCGTTGCCGTTGTTGCTCTTGTGGGCAAGGTACATGAAGAAGGCAAAGATGAGGATGAACATGATCAACGCGAACAACGCGTCGTCACCACCTTGCTGGGCATAGTCCTCCTCATTGTACTCGCCAACAGCCAAGTCGCGAACGACCTGCGCTCCGGCCCACACGCCACCCAGGTAGTCATTCTCCTTGAAATAAGGTATCATCTCCTGGTTGACGATGCGGGTGCTGGTGGCATCGGTGATGGCGCCTTCGAGGCCGTAGCCCGTGGCGATGAACGCCTCACCCTTGCTGTGCTCGGTCTTGGGTTTAATGAGGATAACGACACCGTTGCGGTTATCCTTGTTACCCACGCCCCATTTCTGTCCGATGCTATAAGCCATCATGGCCTTGTCATAGCCACCGAAGTCATCCATCGTGACCACACAGATCTGGTTGCTCGTCTCCATGGCGATCTTTTCGAGAGAGTCCTCGAGCCATTGGCAGTCGCCCAGAATGCCGGCAAAGTCGTTGACCAGACGCGGTGGATCGGGCCGCGGCGGCACCTGTGCCAGCGCGGTCACGGCCGTCAGGCACAGCAGCAAAGCGGCCGTCAGGCGCAATATCGCTTTATTCCATGTTGCCATAGTCATCGTTGTGGTCATCAAGTAGGTCATCGTCAAGGTCATCAAAGGTGACCTCGTTGCTCAACTCGTTCTCGTCGTCTCGTTCTCCGGGGAAATACTGCGACAGGCGATCGCCTATTCGGGCGATGATTTCACACAGGCCGTCAACGGGACGCCCAGCTTTGAGGTAGCGACCCAGTTCCTCGACCTCGCCGTCCCAGAAGCCCTCGGGCACTGCATTGTGGATGGCTGTGTCGCCCAGGATGGCGAACTTGCGGTCCTCGTAGGCGACAAAAATCAGCACGGCATTGCGGCGCTTGGTCGTGTACAAGTGCAACCTGTTGAAGGTCTTAGTGGCACGCTTCACCACATTGCCGCGGCAACGGGGCGTCACATGGACGCATATCTCGCCCGTCGTGTGACGCTCGGCTGCGGTAATGGCGTCGGCAATCTGCCGCTGACCTGCAGGTGGTATGAAATCGACCAGAGCCATTGGTTACTTACTCTCGCTGGTTCCGAAGTCTACCTTGGGAGCCACATCAGCACCCTCTTGGGCCTTGAAGTAAGGCTTCTCGTCGAAGTTGAAGATGCTGGCGATGATGTTGGTGGGGAAGGTGCGGCGCTTGGTGTTGTACTCTTTAGCCACCTCGTTGAACTTGTTGCGCTCAACAGTGATGCGGTTCTCGGTACCCTCCAGTTGACTCTGCAGCTCCAAGAAGTTCTGGTTCGCTTTCAGGTCAGGATAATTCTCGGCCACAGCGATAAGGCGGCTCAGTGCATTGGTCACGTCACCCTGTGCGACCTGATACTTCTGCAGATCCTCGGGGGTCATGTTGGTGGGATCGATGGTGACCTTGGTGGCGTTGGCACGGGCCTCAATCACGCCCTCCAGAGTCTCCTGCTCATGCTTGGCATAGCCCTTGACGGTCTCGACCAGATTGGGAATCAGGTCAGCACGGCGCTGATACACGTTCTCCACATTACCCCATTGGCTCTCAACGCTCTGCTGGGACTTAACCAAACCATTGTACTTGGGCACTGCCCACAAAGCTAAAACCAAAACTACCAGAGCAACCATGATGAGGCATCCGGTAAGTCCAAAACATCCTTTTTTCATTGTCTTAAATATTTAAAGGTGAATAATATTATTCTGAACAAATGGCAAATTTAGTAATAACCTTGCAATACCTTGCAATTCTTGTGCCATTTTTTTCGAAACGATACAAAAAAAACGTCGGCGAAACGAATACGCTTCGCCGACTGTTTCAACGTCTTTTTTCAGCTGACGGCTGTTTGCCGATAGCTGATATCAATAGTTCTCGGCCTTGATCTGGAAGTAGGCCTGAGGATGGTTGCACACGGGGCACATCTCGGGTGCCTTCTTGCCGATGACAACATGGCCGCAGTTGCTGCACTGCCAGATGGTGTCACCGTCGCGCGAGAACACGATGCCTTCCTTGATGTTGTTCAACAGCTTCAGGTAGCGCTCCTCGTGCAGCTTCTCGATGGCGGCAACGCCTTCCATCTGCGCGGCGATCTCGATAAAGCCTTCCTCGCGGGCCTCTTCGGCCATGCGCTTGTACATGTCGGTCCACTCGAAGTTCTCACCGGCAGCGGCATCCTCCAGGTTCTCGAGGGTACCCTTCACGGCACCACCCTGCAGATGCTTGAACCACAGCTTGGCGTGCTCCTTCTCCTGATTGGCGGTCTCCTCAAAGATGGCAGCGATCTGCACATAGCCGTCCTTCTTGGCCTTGGAGGCATAGTAGGTGTACTTGTTACGGGCCTGTGACTCGCCGGCAAAGGCTTCCATCAGGTTCTTCTCGGTCTTGGTTCCTTTCAACTCTTTCATTGTGATAAGCGATAATTAGTGATTAATTGATGTTTGATGATTGTGCAAAATTAGCAACAATTTTACACTCTTCAAAATCCCCAGAACAATTTTACCGAAAATCTTCCAGCGCTCAATTTCACCCACGGTATTCCTGACGGTGAGGGTAGTGGTTGCGCAGGGATTCAAACGCAGCAGGTGTGGCTTTCAGGGCAGCGGTATCGGCCAGGATGTCGTAGCTGGCGGCGACGCCGTCAAGGGTCACCTGTGCCGCGCCTGTGGCGGGGCTGTCAATCGTCGGCACGGGAATGTCCCAGCCGTAGTAGTCATTTAACGCCTCAAGCATCATGGCTGTGCCACGCTGCTTGCCCTCACGGCTGTAGCCGGCGATATGGGGGGTTGCGACAATCGCTTTTTCCAGCAAGTCACGGGAGATCTGGGGCTCATTTTCCCAGCAGTCGAGGGCGACATCGCCCTTCCAGCCGAGCAAGGCCTCGTTATCGGCAATCGCGCCACGGGCAGCGTCCACAATCAGGCGGCAATGAGCCAGCCCGTCAAGAAATGCCTGGTCACACAGATGCCACGTGGGCCACTGTCCGCCACGCGTCAACGGCGTGTGGAACGTGATGATGTCGCAGCGCCGCTGCAACTCCTCCAGCGGAAGGAAGCCACCATTAAAAGAAGACCTCTCCGTTCCCTCAGTTTTCTCCGCCATCTCCCGGGGAGGGTCGTTGAGCAGGACAGTAAATCCCAGTGCCCTGCCCCAGCGGGCAACGATGGAGCCGATATGGCCCACACCCACGACACCCAGGGCGAGTCCGTCGGGCGAGACGATGCCACGGGCGCGCATCCAGGCGGCGATGGCACTAAACACCCACTGTGCCACTGCCGGTGCGTTGCAGCCGGGCGCATTGCGCACTGTAATCCCGTGGCTGGCACAGTAATCAAGGTCGATGTGGTCGGTGCCGATGGTCGCCGAGCCGATGAAGCGCACGCGACTGCCTTCAAGCAAGGCGGCATCGCAACGCGTGCGGGTGCGCACGACCAGCGCATCGGCATCACGCACGACATCGCGAGTGATGTCACTCGGCTCCAGATACAGCACCTCGGCACGAGGCTCAATCAACCCCTGGATGTTCGGAATATGGCTATCGACAATTATTCTCATGGCAACAAGATGCTAGCGGCACAAAAAGCACAACAGCCCACAATCAGCAGCACAATAAACAGATAGCGGTGGTGGTTGGTGGTGCGCAGGGTATGGGCATGAGCCACTTGCACACCCACCATGAGGTTGAGCACGGGCAGGAAAACAGCCACATCGCTGTAATCGATGCAAAGTGCAATGACCGTCATGACGAGGACAAAGACAAAGAATGCGTTATACACGCGCGTCTGCATCCGGTAGTTCATGATGGTCATCAGATTCATCACGGCCAGTACGATGCCCATTACGGCGGTGATTACCGCCAGCGTGAGCACCACATTGGTCTGGGGTGTGAACGACAGGTTCCAAATGCCGTTGACCGATGGTATGGCGAAGTCCGACGGCGACACGATGCCCAGGCCCAGCACGATCCAGAATGGGGTGAACAGGCCAAAGAGCATGGCCAGCACGCCCTTGAGATTGAGCGCCCCCATATTGAGGAAACACAGCAGATAGGCCGGCAGCAACGCCAAAAAAGCATAATGGAACATACTGCCTGTCGCCACAATGGCAAAAATAAGGAAAATGCTGCGTTGGGCATGCTTGTCCTGATAGGACGCGAACAGCGGCAGCACCGATATCGCCGTCACCAGCGACAGCAGGGTGCCGGCATTCAACGCCACGAGTCCCGACGGATGGGCCGTTTGCAACAGGAAAAACGACGAAACGAACAGATGGGTCATCGAGCGAACAAAGGTATATACCTTGTTCACCGCCAGGACGATGGCACCCGTCACCAGCAGACACAACAGGTTAACACCTGCCGACAGCGCTCCGCCATCAAAAAGTTCGCCTTGTAATGAAAAAAAGATGCCCGAGCCCTGATTACCAACGGGTTTGACTCCCATCCACAGGGCAACAACGGTAGCAGCCACCATCGCCAAGGCACACAGCAGCATGAAAGAACGCCCGTTGTAATACTCGTTGATGTGTTCGCTCTTGGTCATCTCAAACCCCAACAGCTAACAGTTGATTGCTGACAGCTAAAAGCTAAATTATTCCTCCTTCGGCTCATCCAGGTCGCGACGTTTCCAGCTCTTGCGACGGCCATGAACGATGGGCACTTCCTTGTCATCGCCCAAGGTCGGCTGGCGGCCACGCAGGATGCGCTTGGCAAAAGCCTCGCTGTGGCGGAACTCCTGGTCAAAGTCGTCATCATAGCGGCCTCGACGGTCACGATTATCCACATCCGACATCATGCGGCGATCGCGAGCAATGGCTGCGCGACGCTGACGCTCCTCGTCACTGATGGGACCGGCGTCAGGACGGCGGTCATCATCATGACGACGGCGAGGACGGTCATCACGGCGACGGTCATCATCAAAGCGGCGACGCGGACGGTCGCCATGGTCGTCACGACGCTCACGCCCGGGACGGCCGGGACGGCGCTCATCCCCCGCCTCGATCTTGCGGGACTGATAATTGCCCTTACTGCGCTCGCTGGCGCGGAAACCCTCGTTGCGGATATGCTCTCCACGCTCGCGCATCTCGTTATAGCGGCCGTCAAAAATGACATATTGCAGCAACTCGCAATCCAATCCGCCGTTATTGAGCTTGTAGCGTACCGACGGCTTCAGGCCCACCTTGTGATACAGTTCCTCGTTAAAGCAGATGAGCCACACGTTGTAGCCCTGGAAAGTGTGCTTGAACTTGTAACCCAGGTCGCTGTACAGCTGCTCGATGTCTTCCATGTTGAGACGCTCGCCGTAGGGGGGATTGCTGATGAGCGTGCCACCGGCAGGCACCTCGTTGATGTCGTTGATGTCACGACGCTCGAGTTCGACATACTTGTTCAATCCGGCATTCTTGACATTGGCACGGGCGATGGCGATGGCCTTGCCCTCGATGTCACTGCCGTAGATCTTGTGGGTGAACTCACGCTCGGCACTGTCATCGTTGTAAATCTTGTCAAACAGCTCGGCATCATAGTCGGGCCACTGCTGGAAAGCAAAGTTGTCACGGTAAACACCGGGAGCGATGTTGGCGGCGATGAGCGCAGCCTCGATCAGGAACGTGCCCGAACCGCACATGGGGTCAACCAGGTCGGTTTCTCCCTTCCAGCCGCTCAGCAAGATGATGCCGGCAGCCAGCACCTCGTTGATGGGCGCATCGGTCTGCGCAACACGCCAGCCGCGCTTGAACAGCGGCTCACCGCTGCTGTCGAGCGACAAGGTCACATCGCGGCCCGAGATGTGCACATCAAAACGGATTTCTGGATTGTCGATGCGGATGCTGGGGCGCTTGCCGTACTTCTCGTTGAAAAAGTCGGCGATGGCGTCCTTGACACGATAGGTGACAAATCGGGAGTTGTTGAAGTTCTCACTATAGACGGTGGCATCGATGGCAAACGTCGTTTTTACCGTCATCAGCTGTTCCCAGTCGAAGGACTTGAGTTGCTCATACAGGTCATCGGCACTGTTGGAGCGCAATGTGAGGAACGGTTTAAGCACACGCACCGCAGTGCGACAGGCGAAATTCGCCCGGTAGAGCATCTCTTTGTCTCCCTTGAAGTAAACCACGCGGTTACCTTCGGCAACATCATCGGCGCCCAGATTGCGCAACTCATCGGCGAGCACACCTTCCAGTCCGAGGAAGGTCTTCGCCACCATGTCAAATTTGTCGGTCATCATGTTCAATCATCTTTTTTACACTGCAAAGGTACAACAGAATTAGGAATTAGGGGCCAGGAATCAGGAATTATTTTGGTAACGCGAAGCGGAGCGCAAACAAAAAGCAAGGGCACGCCTTCAATGGCGGACCCTTGCTGAAAAATGCAAAGAGTTATTCTTAGTGAATTGTCTTCTCTTTATTTAAGGACTTTGGTCGTAGTGACGGTGCCGTCGCTGTAACGGGTGACGATGATGTTCACGCCGTCGAACGGACGGTCGGACTTCATACCCAGCGGGTTGACGTACATCACGTCAACAACGGTCCTGTCGGCGCCAATGTCGGTAGTGCCGGTCATGCCACCGGGGCCGGGGGCACCGCCGCCACCGCCGCCGCCACC
>JAFQZK010000012.1 GCA_017405965.1 Muribaculaceae bacterium
CATCGCGGAGGGTAGCACCAGTAGCGTTGTCAACGCGCCTGTAGTAGAATCGGGCCAAGAACTCGACTTCAGCACCTGAGGGCGAGCAGAAGGCGGGCTCAGAATAGTTCCAATTGTTGTTCTCGTCACGGGTAAAGTCCTTGCAGCCGATAACGGCAAAGTCGGTAGCGCCGTCAAGCAATTTCTCGCCCATATAGGTCTCGATGCGAGGCTTAGCGCCCTCACCGATCACATAAGGCGTCCACGTGCGCCATGCACGGGCCTTGTAGCACTCGTAGTGATACTTGGCACCCTCAGGAGCCTGAGGAGCCGTACAGGTCAAATCCACCTCGGCAGTCATGTAGTAGTAGGTCTCACCAGTGACTTCGTCGGTGTAGGTCCTTGCGTTATGGTACTCGTTTGCCATGTCGGTGCGGTCATAGAACACCTGTATCGTCACCTGACACATGGGACTGGCCAGAATGGGTGCGCCATAGGTGTTGTCCTGACTCACCTTGCCGTCGGCAACGACAACGGGCACATACCACGTGTCGGCACCTCGAACCTCGGCATAGTCATTGAGATGTACCCACATGTAGGGCGACTCTGCATCAGCCCACGATACAACGGGTTGAACAACCCAGTTGGTCCAGTATTCCTGATCCAAAACATAGGGAACATAAGAACCCGTCTGTTGGTCATGGACGGCATAGGCCACTGCGTCATCAATCTGACCGGTTGCCCAGTTCTCATCATCCACCTTGGATTCCTCGTGGTGGTAAACGTCATAACGCGTGATAGCGTCGGGACGAGCCACCTTGACAATCACGTCACTGTTGGTGATGTTGATGGGCAGACTGTGATTAATGTCGTTGTCAATCTCCTCGAGCGAGAAGGGCGACAGCACGTCAATCTCGGTCTTGTAAACAGGAACGGTAATCCTGTTACTGTGGATGACGTCATCGGGCAGAGCCGACTCACTACCGCTACCGATGACGGTCACCGTCGTGGGTTCGCCGTTGATGATGACGACGAAGGTGCTGCTGTAGCTGCCTTCCTCGGTGGGAGTGAAGCTAACCGTCAGGTCATAGTACTCACCCGGGGCAATCGTGACACCCGTAGTGGGACTGACAGCGAAGACGCCGTCAAGGCCGGTCACGTCGATGGTGGGCTCAATGGCCACGTTGCCGTCGTTATAGATACGCACCGGCAAGGTATGAGTCGTGTTCAGCGACTTCTCGCCGAAGTCAACAAGTTCATCATTCTCATCGACATAGCCGTGGATCACAGGCGTGACAGCGGTTCCGGTGAGTGTCCAGGTGTAAGTGTGCACACCGTCGCTCACGGTGAACGTCTGGCTGTCGCTGCCGCTCACGGTCGGACTGTAGGTAATCGTGATGGTTACCGATTCGCCCGGAGCCAATTCACCGGGAACATAGTCGGTGCTGAACGGAGCAGGTAAGTTGCTCAGGTCAGGAGTGAAGGGCAGGTCACCATCGTTGGTGATAGTGATGGTCTGCGTCGTGCTGCTGCCCGTGTAAACCGAGCCGAAGTCCAAGATGCCCTCCGAGGGAGTCACGCTGGAGCTGACGAACAACTCGGTAAACTTGAACTGGTTATTATAGGAATCTATCGTCACGCGCCAGGTTCCCATCGGCACTTGGATGGTGGCGTAACCACCAGTAGTGTCAAGAGGACAGAACACGTCACGGTTATCGGCCCACTGGTTATACAATGCCCAGTTAGCATCATTGCTCACGGGACCGAAGCGGTAATTCTCGATGCTGTTCCAGTCATTGGCATTGCTGCCCAAGCGCTTGGTGAAGCCCACATAGGCATAGCCGTCACCGCTGTTCTGGGCGGTGAACGTGGCCGTGTAGATTCCGGTCTCGGGGTCACGCGTCATCAGGATGCCGTTATTGGCAGTCCACGGGTTGGCGTTGCCCAAAATGTAAATCGGGCCGGTGTATAAGTAGTCAGCAGCAACGCTGGCATGCAGGTCATCGGCGTAGCTGTGTACACTCGCCGAGCCCACTTGATGCAAGGCCTTGCCGTTGTAGGTCACCTTCATGCTGGCCGCGTCACGCAGCAACGATGCGTCCCAATGGTAGGAAGCGCTGGTCGACAGCTGGTCTGTCAGATTCTCATAGGTCACTGTTATGGTCTCACTGGTCCTGTCATCACCAGTCCCGTCCTCAATATTCACCTCTGCCAAATCAACCGACAACGCCGGCACAGGACCGTAATTATCTAGAATGTATTGTATTCCGGCCAACGCATCAATTTTGCCATTACCGAAATGACTGGCATTGGCCCCACTAGTTACCCATGAATCCCTAATGGCAGTTGTGGCCATAATGTTTTTAACCTCACTCAAGGAAAGTGTCTTGCCGCATTCGTTCGCAGCTTGCAGCCACAATGCAACTATGCCGGTGACACACGGTGCCGCCATCGACGTACCAGACATCTGTCCGTAAGGATAGGTGTCGTTATCGACGACAACCACATGAGAGGAAGTACGTGAAGTATAGAGATGATTATAGGCAGCGATGACGACTTCGCCGGGAGCGGTAATCCACGGATGCTGGATTCCCATGGGATTAGCTTCAGGAGTGGCATAGCTGGAAAACTTGCTGATATCGCCCAAACTATTGCCCGTAGACCTTTGGCGAGACACGTACGATCCGACAACGATGGTATTGAGATTGTTGGCGAAGTCATTGGCACTCATGTCGTCGCTACCGTTGGTCCAATTGTAACCGTTAACAGCCAAATAATCAGTAAAATAGCTGTATGAGCCACCCCAAACGTCGATTACAGAACTGCCGTTCGCGGGATAAAACTGTACTGCCAGGGTGTAGTTGCTTGAATAGTAGTTGTTACCCAAGTCGTTGTAGCTCTTAGTCGTCATGTCTGAGGATGCCGTGAGCCTGATACACGTCCTGCCATCGCTCGTGTACTTGGATGCCGTGAGCGTGCCTGAGTAGTAAGTGCTCAATCCGCTAACTGTGGTGCCAGAAGTTGATGTGGGAGTGACAGTGACCGTTTTCAGGACAGACCCTGTGCGAACATCAATGACCATCACGCGGCAAGTCATGCTGGTCACGCTCGTGGAACGACACCAGGCATTAGCAAGGGTACCCGTATAGAAGAATCCACCGTCTCGATTGGAGTATGCAGCACTGCGCAGTATCGTGCTGAGCGGGCTGGAACTGCTAGCCGAGCCATAAACATGGCAACCGCCACCTTCTGTTTCATCGGCATTTCCAGATTCGTTACCAGCCGAATAAACGCAGATATTGTTAGGATGGTCATCGCCGAAATAGGAGTTAACGATTTGACCATAATAGCTTGCTGTACCCACATGGGGACCGCTAGTACTACCGTAGCTGTTGTTGATGACAAGGGGTTGACCTTGATTGGCAGCATAGTTGACCATCGACTGCATTGCATTGCTGATGCGGGTATGATAGAGCGTGCCTAGACCAGCAAGATAGAGGTCGGCACCAGGTGCCATGCCGCCATAAGTAGCATTGGCATGATCGTCGGTCACGGTCACATTGGTGCCGTTCACGATTACGCTTGATCCTGCTGCAATCGAGCTGGTGTGGGAACCATGCTCACCGGTTGTCTTATCGGTTGTGGGCAGCGTGCCGCTCCCCGTCCAATCATAATCAGGATTATCAGATGTAGTACAGCAATAGACGCCCACGATACGTGAATTGCCGTCTTTATCCTTAAAAGCGATGTGCTGGAAGTCGATTCCGGTGTCAATAACACCCACGATGACACCGGTTCCGTCATAGACTTTCGAAAGACCGGCGGTCAAGGCATCATTCGACAGCGTGAGCACATCATCGGTATTGGTCGTCTGGCGAGCATTGTCGGTAGTCGGGTACATGACCTCCGAAACTTCAATGCCCTTGACGCCATCAAGGGCTGCGACTTCCTCAATCTTTTCAATTGGTATGAGGGTTGTCAAAATTCCGTTGACAAAGCGACATTCAATGATTACACCAAGTGCTTCAAGCTCACTGATAACTGACTCATCAGTAACACAAATATATGAGGAAATGTACTTCACGCCATCGACAGTTTCTGGGCTGGCTATCGGGCGTTGGTAAGGACGCACATTGGGGTTGTCGATTTCGCCAGAGCTTTTCGTAGTGGGAGCAGGTGGATCCAAACTGATTCTCCCAGCCAATTCGTCGAGAAACATCTGGGTCGAGATAGACATTTTTTCGACATTTGCTATTTGGCCCCATGCTACCATCGTGGTGGCCACAAAACCCAACAGCAGCACAAAGCGCAATTTGTTTACTATCGTTTTCATATGATGATTTGTTTTATTATCAATAGACTATACTCTTAACGACTGTTAGGCTTTAATTACCATTGTAATTGCCATAATAAATATAGATAGTAGAAGTCTTAGATATTCTAGGAGAAGCCGCATTACTTCCGCCTGATATCGTAATCAAGTCTCCACTGCTTACATTAGCTACTTCAAAATAATTAGTTGTATTCCGTTTTGCCTGATAAGGTGTTCCATTAATAATAAAAGTACCCGCACCTTGAGAGGAACTATGGGTTGTGATTGCAACTGTGACAGATTCATTGGTTATACCCCAAGGAACTCTAAAAGTAATGCTCTGGTTAATGTCGATAGTAGCGTAACTCCCCGCTGCGGATTTATTCAACACTCCTCCCCAAGGCGAAGTGAGCGTATTATTGCCGCTCGCCAGGGTGCTGAGATCAAGGCTGCCCAGAACATCACCAACGTTATAAGTAACAGGCTCTTCCTCGTTAAAGGTGACATAATAGGTGTAGGCGTCAGGATGCAGGTTGCCAACCACACTCTCGCTGAACACGTCATTCACATAATTAATGACACCATACAAGTCGAGCGTGTCACCCGCCGCATAGGTCTTGCTGGTGTAGTTGAGCGTGGTGTTGCCTCCTGCCGAGGTCAAGTCGCCGTTCTCGTCATAATAACGGATTGACGGCGTCACTGTCAGTGGCGCATCAAGACTGGTGGTTTGCAATACCAACTCGGCAAACACATGCGAGGTGCCGTTGGCCGCCGTGCGGTAAAAAGCAAAGATGTTTTCGCCAACACGCAGATCGGCGGCGGTGAGACTGACATTCTGCAACCTGAAGCGGTTGTCATAGTTGTTTACCTCACCCACTGTAGTGTAGTGGCTGATGTTGTCGACCAGCAACAAGCGGAATGGCTCACTGGACGACCGAGGCTGACCCGCAGCCGATGTCCACCCTGCAATGAATAGCAAAGCGAACATCAACAGATGTTTTGAAACAGATTTCATAAAAAAGTAGTATGAGTTAAAATAGATTTACAAACAATAAACTTGATTTTGGTTATTCATGAAAATGTCTACCCTGGCTCTCAGTGACTGAAAACCATGTGAATTACGCCATCATGATCATGGAGGCATAAACAGGATTGAACATTTTGTTTCGGCATTGACTACATATATACTTGTTGTCGGCAAAAATAGATGTTTTTTGTCAATTGTCTAGAAAAAAAGCCCAAAAAAACATATCAGATTCTGTAAATCGCTGCTTTTTTAGGCTGAACTACCCCTTTTGTCAAAACATTTGCAGTAATTTTGCAATCACAATTAACGAACGAGGCGGCACTTCCGCCTTCAATGATAACCCGTAACAAAAAAACAAAAGAATGAAAATCGAAGCAGGTAAATACGTGGAGCTCGTTTATGAGATCTTTGTCGTCAACGGTGAAGAACAGACCAGTGTGTTCAAGTTCAACAAGGAACATCCCGATGCCTTTGTATTTGGCGTCGACCTGTCCCTCATCGAGGGTTTCCAGAATCACATCATGGGACTGGAGCAAGGCGACAAGTTTGATTTCACCCTCCAACCTCATGAAGCCTTCGGAATGAAGAACCCCGAACTCATCTATGAACTCGAAAAGGAAATTTTCCACATCGACGGCAAGTTTGACGCCGAGAACATCCGCCCGGGTGCCCGCGTGCCCATGATGACGCAGGAAGGCATGCGCATCGAGGGACAGGTCGTCAAGGTCACCGACGAGAAGGTGTTCATGGACTTCAACCACCAGCTCGCTGGCGAGACGGTGCGCTACACCGGTTTTGTACAGCTCGTGCGCGACGCCACCCCCGAGGAGCTCAACCCCAAGCATCACGGTTGCGGATGCGGCTGTGAAGAATGCGGCGGCGGTGACTGTGGCCACGACCACAGCAACGGCTGCGACTGCGGCTGCGGCGGCTGCTAACTCCACTGATCAAACAACAGGGACAACATCGTTGATCAACCATGACAACTTGCATTATCTAATTGTTGTTTAAGTTGTTATCACGTTGTCTTAGTTGTTTGAAAAAGGTCAAGTTATGCTAAAAATTTATAATAAGGCAACAATTACGGAAATTTTTCTTTAATTAGCCTTGCACATTATAAATTTATGTGTAATTTTGCACCGTGTTTCAAATAGCAGAGAATTTCTAAATCATTAATAACTAAATATTTATTATGGCAAGATTTGATAAGGCTATCTTAGCAGAGAAGTACGGTATCACTGGCGTTACCGAGGTGCTTTACAACCCCACCTATGAGGTGTTGTTCAACGAGGAGATGAGGCCCGAGCTCGAGGGCTTTGACAAGGGTCAGGAGACCGAGCTGGGTGCCATCAACGTGATGACCGGTATCTACACCGGCCGTTCGCCCAAGGACAAATTCATCGTTGACGATGCCAACAGTCACGACAAGGTATGGTGGACTACCCCCGGCTATCCCAACGACAACAAGCCCGTGACCGAGGACACTTGGGCCGCACTCAAGGACCTCGCTGTAAAGCAGCTCAGCGGCAAGCGTCTGTTTGTGGTTGACGGCTTCTGCGGTGCCAACAAGGACACCCGCATGAAGGTGCGCTTCATCATGGAGGTGGCATGGCAGGCTCACTTCGTGACCAACATGTTCATCCGTCCCCAGAACGAGGAGGAATTTGACCAGGAGCCCGACTTCACCGTTTATTGCGCCAGCAAGGCCAAGGTGGACAACTACAAGGAACTCGGTCTGAACAGCGACACCGCCGTTGTCTTCAACGTGACCAGCAACGAGCAGGTCATCCTCAACACCTGGTACGGTGGTGAGATGAAGAAGGGTATGTTCTCGATGATGAACTACTTCCTGCCCCTGAAGGGTATTGCTGCCATGCACTGCTCGGCCAACTGCGACATGAACGGCGAGAACACCGCTATCTTCTTCGGTCTGTCCGGCACCGGCAAGACCACCCTGAGCACCGACCCCAAGCGTAAACTCATCGGTGACGACGAGCACGGCTGGGACGACAACGGTATCTTCAACTTCGAGGGTGGCTGCTATGCCAAGGTCATCAACCTGGACAAGGACGCTGAGCCCGACATCTACAACGCCATCCACCGCGACGCGCTGCTCGAGAACGTCACCGTTGATGAGAACGGCAAGATCGACTTCGCCGACAAGAGCGTGACCGAGAACACCCGCGTCAGCTATCCCATCTACCACATCAAGAACATCGTGCGCCCCATCAGCCATGCGCCCGCAGCCAAGCAGGTGATCTTCTTGAGTGCCGACGCTTTCGGCGTGCTGCCTCCCGTTTCGATTCTCGACTCTGAGCAGACCAAGTACTACTTCCTGAGCGGCTTCACCGCCAAGTTGGCAGGTACCGAGCGCGGCATCACCGAGCCCACCCCCACCTTCAGTGCTTGCTTCGGCCAGGCATTCCTGGAGTTGCATCCCACGAAGTATGCCGAGGAACTCGTTAAGCGCATGGAGATGAGCGGTGCCAAGGCTTATTTGGTGAACACCGGTTGGAATGGTACTGGCAAGCGTATCTCGATCCGCGACACCCGCGGCATCATCGACGCTATCCTCAACCACAGCATCGACAACGCGCCCACCAAGGTGATTCCTTACTTCAACTTCACTGTTCCCACCCTGCTCGAGGGCGTTGACACCGGCATCCTCGACCCGCGCGACACCTATGCCGATCCCGCACAGTGGGAGGAGAAGGCCAAGGATCTGGCTTCCCGCTTCATCAAGAACTTCGTCAAGTACGAGGACAACGAGGCAGGTAAGGCGCTCGTAGCTGCTGGTCCCCAGCTCTAAGCCCAAGGAAATAATAAAACATTTCTATATTTCTGAGAGCGGTTCCCGATTGGGAGTCGCTCTCTTTTTTTAGCCTGATTTACAAGCAATAACCCTATCTATCAGAAAAAGTTACATCAATGTCAGCCTGATTGATGCAACTTTTTTGTACTTTTGTCATCGTGATATGCGTGTACTGATTGTCAACACTGCCGAGAGAACAGGCGGGGCAGCCATCGCCGCCAATCGCCTGATGCACGCCTTGAACCGCAACGGGGTCGAGGCGCAAATGCTCGTGCGGGACCGCAAGACCGAAGCCCCCGAGGTGGTGAGCATCCCGCAGTCGTGGCGCCTCAAGGCCAACTTCCTGTGGGAACGCGGTGTCATCTGGCTGAATAACGGCTTGAGCAAGCAAGGCATCTTCCAGGTCGACATCGCAAATGCCGGTACCGACATCACCACCCTGCCTGCGTTCCAGCAGGCCGACGTCATCCACCTGCACTGGGTCAACCAGGGCTTCCTCTCGTTAAAGAATCTGGAACGCATCTGCGCCAGCGGCAAACCCGTGGTCATGACACTGCACGACCAGTGGTATTTCACGGGCATCTGCCACTACTCGAGCAACTGCGACAAGTACCGGACGCAATGCGAGAAATGCCCCATGCTCAAGGGGCACGGCTCTGACCTGGCACGACGGGTCTATAACCGCAAGCGGGCGATCTACGAGGGACGCAACATCACCTTCGTGGGCTGCAGCCGCTGGATGGCCGACCTGGCCCGCAAGAGCAGCCTCACCCGGGGACACACCGTCACCAACATCCCCAATGCCATCGACACCGATGTCTTCAAACCGATGGACAAGCTAGAAGCACGCCGGCGACACAATCTGCCGATGGACAAAAAACTGCTGCTATTCGGAGCACAGCGCATCACCGACAAGCGCAAGGGCTTCGACTTCCTCGTCGAGGCTTGTGAACACATCAGCATGCATCACCCCACCCTGCCGGGCCAACTCGAGGTAGTCGTGCTTGGTGGCGACGCCCAGAGTGTCAAGGAACTCCTGCCCCTCCCTGTCCACATCGTCAATTACCTCAGCAACGAGGCCGACATCGCCCAATTGTATAATGCAGTAGATTTGTTCGTCACACCCTCGCTTCAAGACAACCTCCCCAACACCATCGTCGAGGCAATGTCATGCGGCACGCCCTGCGTGGGCTTCGACGTCGGCGGCATCCCCGAGATGATCAACCACAAGCAGGATGGGTATGTAGCAGATTATTGCGACAGCCTGGACTTCGCTCAAGGTATCGCCTGGTGCCTCAACCCCGAACGCCATCCCGCCCTGAGCGCCGCCGCACGAGCCGCCGCCCTTGCCACCTACAGCCAGTCAGTCGCCGCCACCCGCTACCTCTCCATCTACCAATCAGCCCTCAATCCTAACTCCTAACTAAAAAAAATGCCGCAATCGCGGCATTTTTTCTAAACTCCCCAGTTGATAACCTTCTTCAGTTTGCGTTCATAGTACTGCTTGAGGTCACTCCACTGGTAATACGGTCCCGCAACCGGCTCAACCGGCAGCATTGCCTCGTGCTCGTTAAAGAGCACCTTGACCAGCACATCGGTCATCTTGTTACCCACCGTGCCCGTCGGTCGGTAGAACACCATCTGGATGTTGCAGGCCTTGGGAATGGTGTTGTAGTCTTGCCAATGCTCGTGCAGTTCGTCAAGGTTCTCGCAACTGTAGTTGACGCTGTCGATCTCCATCAGGCATGCCAGCGGCAACACGCAAGTCTCGTGGCCGAAGCGCAGATTCGCGCCGCGTTCACCCGTGGCGATGGCCTTGTCGGCCTTCTCAATCATGTCGCGGAGCAGGGCGCGTTCGATATAGGGCATGCGGTTACCGTTCTGGGGCGCATTGGCCCAGTGGATGTACCAGTAGATGTTCTTCAGGCGCCACAGCTCAAAAATCTCGCTGTTGTCGAAGTAGTGATACAGGCTGATGTCGTTGAACCAGTGATGACCTTGGAGTGAACCCGCAATGTCAAACACGTCGCGCATCAGCTGACGCCCGTCCAGGTTGGCGGCAGCCCAGGCCGGGTCGTTCACCAGCTGGGCGATGAAACGCTCGGGATTCAGGTATTTCTCATACATCCCGTTGGAGATGGGATCTACACTCTTGCGCAGGTCGTTGGCCAGCGTGTCCTCGCCGTAACCCCACCCCATGTAGTACATGTCGTGGTAGCTGGCATCGGTGCTGATGCGCAGGTCGGGATTGAGCGAACGCAGGCGCATCGTCTCGTTCTGCATCGACAGGATGCAACGGATGACTACGGTCGAGCGGGCATCGACGCGCGCATCGCCGGCAAACACCTCAGGAAAATTCCTGAACATGCGCTCGGCTATCGCCTGGAGCTGCTCGGCACCCTCGTCACTCAAGTCGCCCACGCGCTGCTTCGAGGTCTCGCACACCAGCGTGAGTTGACGCAGCAGCAACTCGCCCTGCAGGTTCAGCATGCCGGCATCCTTGGCTTTGTTCAGTTGCTTGAGCGGGCGCTCATAGGTCCGCGCATTGGTCAGCCAGCGGCTGCCGTGACGGCCGTAGTGGTCGATGTGGAACGGCTCATAGCCAGCGGGGGGAGGCGTGAGCTCGGGCACCTTCAGGTCGGTGCCATAGGGGTAGGCATAATGGTTGCTGGCCGAGCGGTCAAAGTTGTTGATGACCTGCTTGCGGGGCGTGGCGGCCATGGCGGTCATTCCAACCAGTGCCACTAACAGATATATTAATGTAATGCGTTTCATTTCAAGTTATCATTAATCAGTCCTTGTTCCTCTTCAGTGTCCTGTGGACCGTGGCTCTGCCACGGTTCCAGAAACCTGAACCTCACAATTATTTAACGATGGGTTGACGGGAAAGTTTATCGATAAAGTAGTCGCGCACGTCGCTCCAGTGGTAATAGGGGGCGACATCGGTCTCGACTGGCAGCGTGGCCTCGCGCTCGTTGAGCAACGGCAACATCAGGATGTCGTCGCTGCCGGCCTTGCGGAAGTACACGAACTGGATGTTGGCAGCCATCGGGAAGATCTTGTACGTCTGCCAGTAGCGGTCCAGTGTCTCGAGGTCGGTCGTGCGGTAATCGGCTCCGTTCAAGCCCATTAGGCAGCACAACGGCAGCACCACGCTCTCGTGGCCAAACCGCAGCGACGCGCCCGGCGACTGGTCGTCGCCCGTGATGGCGCGGTCGGCGTCCTGGATGAAGTTGCGCAGCAGGTTGGCCTCCATATAGTCCACACGGCACTGCGTCAACGGCGTCTCGCCCGAATTGATGTACCAGTACATGTTATTGTAGCGCCACACGCTGTAAATATCGTCGGCGCTGAACAGGTCATACCAGTTCACACCCTCAAACTGGTGGTGGCTCTGCATATTGCCACACACCTCAAACATGTACAACATCAGCCGATAAGGGTCGCTGACACTGTCGCGGGCGAATTCCTGGTCGTTAAACAGCTTCTTCAGCATGCCCTTGGGTTTCAGCCATTTCTTCATGAGATCATCGCGCACGGGAGCCATCTTTTGTCGCAGCTGCTTCGCCACACTGTCGCTGTAGTTCATATAGTACATTGTGGACTGGCTGGCATCGGTCGAGATCTTCAACCGCGGATTCAGCGAGGCAAGCATGTCCACCTCGTTCTGCATCGACAGGATGCAGCGTATCACGACCGTCGAGCGGGCGACAACCGGCGCTCCGTCAACAAACACCTGCGGGAAATTCTGGAACATGCGGCGCGCGATGCCCTGGTGCTGTTCGTGACCCAGGTCACTCAACTCGCCCAGGCGACCATGGCTGGCTTCATACACCAGGCGAAGCGTGTCCAGCACCTCCTGGCCTCGACGGGTGAGCTTGCCGTAACGCTCCCCTTTTTCCAGCATCTGCAACGGATAGGAGTACTTCTTGTCGTTGATCAGCCAGCGGCTGCCGTGACGACCGTAATGGTTGATGAAAAACGGCGCATAGCCTGCAGGAGCTGGCGTGATAGCCGGGAAACCGTAGGCAGGATAGGCCTGGTAATTGTTGGCGCTCAGCTTCGGATTCGCCTTGAAATCCTCGCGAACTCCGGCCGTGAGGGACAGCACCCCCACCAACGCCAAACACACGATAACGATGATTCTTTTCATGACAGTGGTATCTATCGGTTAGTTCTCTTCAAGTCGCAAAATTAACAAAAAAAGCGCAACACCCCACCACCTCCCCCCTAAAAACTCAAAATGCAATCAATACACTGCCACAAACGCCCGAAGGGCGGTCACTTGAGTAACCCCATGTGATGTGACCAACTAGATGAAAGCCAACTGAATCACATCACGCGGGGCCAGCCAGCGCTCCCAACTCCTCCCCCGCCTGGGGGAGGTGCCCGAAGGGCGGAGGAGGGGGAGCAACTAGAGGGGGCGTTGATGCCACAGAAAGATCTGGCAATCAGCCCCCTACCCTCACCAAACTCACATTTGAATTTTTTATTTCTAATTTGCTTAATTTCCCGCCCGCCAGGGCGGTTATTCTTACAAGCGAAACAATTCGCGCCAGCAACTCCCCCTCTTAGCCAAGAGGGGGTGCCCGTCAGGGCGGGGGCGTTGATGCTACAGGAAGATCTGATAATCAGCCCCCTTACCCTCACCAAACTCACATCTGAATAATTCTTTTCTAATTTGTTTAATTTCCCGCCCGCCAGGGCGGTTATTCTTACAAGCGAAACAATTCGCGCCAGCAACTCTCCCTCTAAGAGGGGGTGCCCGTCAGGGCGGGGGCGTTGATGCTACAGGATGAGCTGGTAATCAGCACCCCACCCTCATTAAACTCACATTTGAATAATTTTTTCTAATTTGTTTAATTTCCCGCCCGCCAGGGCGGTTATTACTGAAAATGTTGACAGGTGCCTGTGGCAGCCTTTTGATATTTACCGTTTAAAAAACAACCGCCCGCCATGGATGGTGGCGGGCAGCAGTTTGGATGATGTGTGTTTCTCTCAATTTAAGGAATACCTAATTATTTAAAATCTAAACATTTCTCTCAAAAGTCAAATGGCGTCAGGCCGAAATCGTTTAGCCAATTCATTCTGTCGCCGAATCTATCAGCGATGCCGTATGCGCCTGTTCCTTGCAAACCTTGATTAAACGTCCACTGGTAGTTGTTGCCATGGGAACTCAACAAGGACAGGTAGTATGTCCCGCTGGACATGATGCTGGCATCTATGATGTCGTAATCGCCGCTTATTATTGAACTGAAGACAACTTGAAGAGTCGATGACGATGTGATCGTCACATAGTAGTACTCACACTCGTTGCCATAAACAGCAATCTCGTTCGTCGTGTTGTCATAGACCAATTCAGGCTGATCAGCATACAGCTTCACCTCGATTCGATCCCTACCAGTCGACTGGTGGGTCATGTCAGGTCTATTTTGAGCCATCGCGGTCATGCCGCAGATGGTGATGAGTATAGCGATAATATAACGTTTCATAATTCCAAAATGTTTAGATTCAACGATAGTATGTTTAGATTTCCGACGCAAAATTACAGCCAATATTTGAAATTACCAAATTTTTTCGTAATACACGGGGATTTTAATTCTCTGTAAATCAAGGTGATAAAAAATTTTTTTTAATACACGTTTCGGGGCATCGAATTTTGGTGCCGAAAACGGCCATTTTTGACTTTTTTCGGTCAATTTACACCTTTCCGTTGTTCTGGATGTACTCGTTGAGCGAGCAGTCCAATCCCATCTTCTTGACAAGTCGCTGCTTGATCACGCTCACACTGGTGGCGTTGGAGTAACCCATGATGATGGCGATGTGGATGTAGGAATAGCCCATGCAGGTGAGAGCAAGCAGCAGCAACTCGCGATCGTTGAGCTGGGGGTAGTTCTCGCGCGTGCGCGTCATGATGTTGTCATGCTCCAGGTCGATGTAGTCATACAGCTTGACCCAGTTGTCACGGTTGCTGTCCTGGAACTTGACAATGCGCTTCATGTTCTCGGCAATGCGGTTGTTGGGCTCGTGGTAACAGGCCTCGATGATGTCGCTCAACATACCCATGTGCGACGCGATAAAGCCCTTGAGGCGTTCGTCGTTGATTTTCAGCTCATTGATGTTGACCTGCAAATCGGCCAAGTCATTGTTCTGACTCTGGGAACGGTCCTTGAGCTCAAGCACGAGTTTGTCGTAGTGGTGCGAACGGCGGTAGAACAGCAACGCCAGCAGCAGCAGCGACAGAATCACGGCGGCAGCGATGGCCCAATAGATGTAGTTACGGGTACGGCGGGCCTGATCTTGCTGATTCTTGTACTGCTCGTCGAAGCTCAACTCGGCGTACATGATGTTGACAATCTCGGGATCGTTGAACGACGAGAACGAGATGCTGTCACATTCAAGGCTGAGCTTGAGGAAGTTAAGTTCCTCGCCTCGGGCTTTCGCAATCAGGCTGAGGGGCTCCAGGTAATTGTTGGACTTGAAATATGTGGAATCCCTCTCGCGGCCCTGCTGCGCAAGTTGCAGGTACCACATAGCGGAATCCGGCATCCCCAGGCTGGCATAAACGTTGGCAAACGTGGTATACACATTGTCGTTCAGGCCATAGAGGCCCAACGGCTTGATGCGCTGCAATTGCCTGTAAGCCATTGTGTTATAGAACTTATCCTTTTGCCCCTGCATGAAATACAGATAGGCCAGGATATTGTGGCAACTGATCAGGTTGCCGGTATCTTTCTTGACCTCGGCCAGCGAGATAGCCTGTTTCAGCTTATTCTCGGCGACATCGGCATTGCGTGAACGATACTGCGCGCCTAACTCCTTCAGGCACAGGATCTGATAGGTCGTGTCCTTGACGCGCTCAAAGCATTCCACAGCCTGCTCCAACTTCTCGAGGTCACGACCGTCAAGGGCATTGTGGCTGGTGTATAACTTGCTCATCCTCAACAAGGAATAGCCCTTATTGAAGTAATCACCGTTTTCACTGGCTGTAACCTCGGCTTTCTTGTAGAAAAGCATGGCGCTGTCGGGTTTGCTGTCCTCCTCAAGCCGGGCGCCGTTATAGAGGTAGGCGCGCGCAAGCTTCTCATGCTCAGCGTTATGATGCTCAAAGAACTCGATAGAGGCATTGATGGCATTGCTGTCGCCCGAGATCGGGATGTAGTTCATGTAGCGCGCTTGAGTGAGCAGCAGGGAGTAATAGGCGCGGTCGGCGCTCTTGTTGAGGGAGTTAGGATCGATGGAAGTCAACCGTGCAAGGGCCGTGTCGAACTGAGTATACATCAAGCTGTCGGCACTCGTCAGGCGACGATCATAGTCAGGTACACGAATACAACTGGCGAGGACACCCGCCAGAACCATTATTATAAGCCAGATATGAATCAGGTATTTCATCATCCGATTGCAAAGATAATGTTTTTTTTCTTTGCAAACGTTTTTTCGGAATATTTTTCAATCCCAAGATGATTTACATTCAGAATTAAAAGCAACAACTTCATGTAACGTTCCCTCAGAACTCAAGGGAACGATACATGAAGTTAAAGCTGAAAGCATTTTTTAATGCCAATTACGCCAATTAGACTGATTTCACGAAAAAAATCTATTCGTGAAATTGGCTTCTCCGAACTAAAGGTTCACATTAGCCCCGCAGGGGTTGTCTCAACAGTTTTTTATATAGATTTCTCGGCCGCAAGGCCGATTACAGTTCTCATACTACTCCTTGAGGCGGGAGTCGATGATGATGGTCACGGGGCCGTCGTTGACGAGCGCCACCTGCATCTCGGCGCCGAACACGCCCTTCTTGGTCGGCTTGCCCAGCAATGCGGCCAATTCGTCGCAATAGGCCTCGTACAGCGGCACGGCCAGGTCGTGGCCCGCAGCATGGATATAGCTGGGGCGATTCCCCTTCTTGGTCGAGGCGTTGAGGGTGAACTGGCTCACGGCCAGGACTTCACCACCCGCGTCGATGATGCTGCGGTTCATCACACCCTGCTCGTCGTCAAATATGCGCAGGTTCACGGTCTTCTGCGCCAGCCAGCGCATATCGTCCATGGTGTCGCCCTCACGGACGCCCACCAGCACCATCAGCCCGGGGCCGATGGTGCTGTGCACTTGTCCGTCGATGGTGACCGAAGCCTCGGTCACTCGTTGTATCACAATTCTCATAGTTCAATTTCCAGTAATTCGTCAAGGACAAGGCGAGTTACCCTCTTTAATCTTTAACCTTTAACCCTTAACCTTTAACCCTTAACCCTTAACCTTTAACCAGCGGGCGCCAGCCCGCTCTTATTTTATCCACTTGAACAGGTCGCCGAAGGAAGCCTTCTTGCCATAGTGCAGGATGCCTCGGCGATAGATGCGGGCTGCAATCCAGGTGATGCCCAACGCCGTACCGAACAGCAGGGCCAAACTCAGCAGCATCTGCCAAGCGGGCACGCCGAAGGGTAACCTGACCATCATTACCACAGGTGAGGTGAACGGAATGATGGAGCACCACACCGCCGTGGGTCCCGAAGGATTCTCCATGCAGAACATGCCGGCATACAAGGCAATGATCATGATCAGCATCACGGGCGTCATGAACTGTGACGAGTCGCTGGGCTGATCCACTGCCGAACCCAAACCCGCGAAAAGCGAACTGTAAAGCAGATAACCTCCCAGGAAGTACAGGATGAAATAGAGGATGATGGGCAAGAAGTTGATGGAATACAGTTCCTTCATGATGCCATCCATGACTCCCGTATCGGCCGAAGCGCCTGCAGCTGCCATCGCCTCAGTGGAACCCATTCCACTGATACCCAGGGCTCCACCGGCAATCATACCGACGATAACAAAGAGCACCAGCCAGATGGCCATCTGCGTCAGGCCCACGAGGCCCACACCGATGATTTTGCCCAACATCAGCTGGAAAGGTCGGCAACTGCTCACGATCACCTCGACAATGCGGTTGGTCTTCTCCTCGATGACGCTGTTCATGATCATTGCGCCATACATGAGCACAAACATATAGGTGAACAGCGACAGAACCAGACCCAAGCCCATGGCCAGATCGGTCGAAGACTCCTTCTCTCCCTCTTCACTCAACTTGATGGAGCGCACGTCAACATCGACGTGGGCCTTGTCAACCATCTGTTGCAGGTTGGGAATGCCCATCGAGGCGAGGCGGGCACTCTCGATGGTGTCGGCAATGGCACTGCGCACGGCCGATACCAGCGCGGGCGTGATGGTTCCTTTACTCAAGATGTCGACCGTACCTGTGCTGTCCACATCGCGCGGGATGATGACCATGGCGTCGATGCCGTCTTCGGCCTTGCTGTAGAAGTCGCGGGCATTAGTCATGGTGAGATCCTTCTCAATCACAAAGTTGTACATCTCGTCGCTGTGCAGCGCAGCGCCGTAGCGACCGGTTTCGTCAACGACCGAAACCTGCTGGACGTCGCTGCCCTTATCGTTGAGGTAGCCGAGTAACATGGGGACTGCGCCGATGATGAAAATCAGCAGCGGCATACCCAATGTCATCAATATGAATGACTTGCGCCCGACAATCGACATATATTCACGGGCGATGATGAGGCGAAGCTTATTCATTGTTGTTCAATATTATTGGATTTAACGGTCTCGATAAATATCTCGTTCATGCTGGGCAACACCTCGGTGAAGCCAGTCAGGCGGTAATGCTCGTTGAGCCAGGCGATGGCGTCGCGCACCTGCACACCCTCGGCAAGCTTGATGCGTATGTCATCTTTCTTGACGGGGTCGGGGGGCAACAGGCTGAACAGCGAGGCGTTGGGCTCGATCTTGTCGGGCGTCTGCACCGCGATGATGTTCTTCTTGTGCTGCTGCTTCACCTGGGCAACGCTGCCGGTGAGCACCACCTGGGCATGGTTCAGCAGGGTGATCTGCTGGCACACCTCCTCGACCGACGACATGTTGTGCGTCGAGAACAGGATGGTGCTGCCCTGGTCGCGCAGGGCCAGGATCTCGACCTTCAGCTGCTCGGCGTTCACCGGGTCAAAGCCCGAAAACGGCTCGTCGAAGATCAGCAGCGGCGGGCGGTGGATGACGGTGCCGATGAACTGCACCTTCTGCTGCATACCCTTGGACAGGTTCTCCACCTTCTTGTTTTCCCACTCCTTGAGGTTAAAACGGTCGAGCCACCAGTGCATCGAGGCCACGGCGTCGGCCTTGGTCATGCCCTTGAGGCGCCCGAGATACACGATGTGGTCGCCCACCTTCATTTTCTTGTACAGGCCGCGCTCCTCGGGCAGGTAGCCGATGTGGGTGATGTCGGCATCGGTCATCTTCTTGCCGTTGAGCAGCACGGTGCCCTCGTCGGCAGCGAGGATGCGGTTGATGATGCGGATCAGGGTGCTCTTGCCGGCGCCGTTGGGACCCAGCAAGCCGTAGATGCAGCCCTGCTCAACCTGCATCGAAACGCCGGCCAGGGCGGTATGCCCCTCATAGCGTTTCACCACGTTGTTAATGTCTAAATAAGCCATAATGTATTGTATTTAGTTTCTGTTTTCAGTCATTGGTTGACAATTGCATGTTCACAATGATAACTGCTTTTGTCCCTTAGATGCACTTTAGGGGCAAAAAACTACAAAAAAATCAAGAAAAATTGCCCCGGCTGCCATTAATCCTTATTGGACAATGACAGCCGAGGCAATATTTTACAGAGATTACTTTTCTCCTAACTCTTTATTTCCTGTTGCTTTTTCTCGTTGTTGCATCTCACGATCATCAAGGCATACCAAATTAATCCGATATAGAAAATAGCCGTATTGACATCATTCAACGTGTTGAACAAATGATTCGCGTCGTGAGCGGGGTTATCCATGAGGGATTTCAAGACAAAACCGCCGAGGGCACTGATAAATACCAGCAAACAACCTGCTATGAGTCCGATGCGAGTGAATCGGCTGACCTGCCCGTTGAAGTATTCAAGGGCTGCGTTGCTCAGGATCAGCACGAAGATGAGCCGATTAAAGAACACCTCAAACTTGGCGAGGGCTTCGGGTGCATGCCCAAAGGTGTTCCATACGTCCAGGGCTAATAAGATCAATGTGACGATGAACAGCCCCCTTGACAGAATATGTTTCTTGTTCTCAGTCATGACGCTTCGTTGGTTTGGGAGTTGGACAGATGTTTAGATTATAATTCAGTATTCCTTACATCGAGTGAAACGGCTCGATGGCGAGTCTTCCTCACTGCTGCCTACGCCGCTCAAAACAGCGACAAAACCACCGACGAGATGATACTGATGACGGCGATGGCGATCGCGGTGATTGTTACGATACATAATTGCGGTTCCATAATGATATAAATATTAAGTGGTCATTTGTTTTGTTGTCTGGCGGTATCGGAAAAGCCTGATTTCCGTTTCGCTGTTACAAAATTAAAGTCGCCGCAACTATCTGACAAACATTTTTATGACAAAAATGCCGTTTGTCTAATTATTAGACACTGAATTGTCTATTTTTTTTACACTTTCGGCCACCAACTTCACTCCCAAGCCTGAAAAAACCAAGAACCGGCGGCTACCTATCCCCCGGTTCTCGTCTTCTTGTCACAAGCACATTCGTAATCTATTAACGTGAGTTCGACGAAAGTAAAGTACTGATGCTCAATGCTTCTGGTCTGTAGAGACGCAAAATTTTGCGTCTCCAATCGGAAGAAATTACCATTATGCTACCCTTGAGACGCAAAATTTTGCGTCTCTACAGGTCTCAGATGGCTAACTCATTGATACTTCCGTCGAACTCATGTTATATTAGTTAAATTCGCGTAATTCGCATTAGCCCCGCAGGGGTTTGGCCCAACAGCCATCTCATTGCCTATTTTGTTTAATTTCTTGCGAGCCCAAGCGAGCAATCCCAATTTCTTAGCGTCTTAGCGCCTTAGCGTGGGGCCCCGTGCGCGGATGCCAATTAAAAAGAGATTTGTTTAATTTCTTGCGAGCCCAAGCGAGCAATCCCAATATCTTAGCGTCTTAGCGTCTTTGCGTGGGGCCCCGTGCGCGGATGCCAATTA
>JAFQZK010000013.1 GCA_017405965.1 Muribaculaceae bacterium
CAACGTGGCGACTTCGAGGGCATCTTCGAGGCCATGGACGGCTACGAGGTGACCATCCGTCTGCTCGACCCGCCTCTGCACGAGTTTGTGCCCCACCAACTCGCTACCCAGAAGGAACTCGCCGAGCAAGTGGGCATGACCCTCGACGAGGTGAAGAACATCTGCGCCAACCTCGAGGAGTTCAACCCGATGCTGGGTCATCGCGGCTGCCGCTTGGGCAACACCTATCCCGAGATTACCGAGATGCAGGCTCGCGCCATCATCGAGGCCGCCATCAACGTGCAGGAGCGCGGCATCACAGTGCATCCCAAGATTATGGTGCCTCTGGTGGGCGTGCTCAAGGAGATTGAGTTGCAGGCCGAGATTATCAACCGCACGGCGCAGAAGGTGTTTGCCGAGCGCGGCAAGACCGTGGCCTACAAGATCGGCACAATGATTGAGGTGCCGCGTGCCGCTCTGGTGGCCGACCAAATCGCCAAGGTGGCCGACTTCTTCTCGTTCGGCACCAACGACCTGACGCAGATGACGTTTGGCTACTCGCGCGACGACGCTCCCAAGTTCCTGGGCTTCTACAAGAAGTTGGGCATCATCAAGACCGACCCGTTTGCCGTCCTCGACCAGGAAGGCGTGGGCCAACTCGTGGAGATGGGCACCATCAAGGGTCGCCAGACCAAGCCCGAACTCAACGTGGGCATCTGCGGTGAGCACGGTGGTGAACCCTCGTCGGTGAAGTTCTGCGCCCGCCTGGGCATGAACTACGTCTCCTGCAGCCCCTACCGCGTGCCCATCGCACGCCTCGCCGCCGCCCAGGCAGCCGTAGAAGAATAAACGGAAAGTGCTGAAAATTAGCTACATACAGGGCAAGTATCTGGGAAACAGGTACTTGCCCTTGTTCTTTTTGTGCATGTTTTGCACGTTCTAAATGCAGAATAAGTTGGCAAAAAAGGGGCAAATGTTTCCCAAAAAATGAGGGTGTGTTTCCCAAAAATAAAGACTCTGTTAATGGGACTGGGCTTGGCTTCATGGTGTGGGGCGAAGCTATATCATCTCAATTGGACATGATAAGTCCTGGAATTACCAATTAAAGCAATTCGGTTGAAAATAGAACCTTAAACTAAAGTTAAATTAAAGAATAACGGATTAATAGCACCTGTGATGGTACATCATTAGAAAAATGGCATGCTATCGTTTACGATTGAGGTATTGAGTCGGTGACTCACCAAAATGTTTTTTAAACATTCGTGTAAAATGCTGAGGGTATTCAAAACCTAACTGCTCAGCTGTTCCCGTAATACCAACTCCACTGATAAGTAGTTTCTGAGCCATTTGCATCACAAAACGACGGATGATGTTGCCGGCAGTATCATCCGTCATCTGTCGTATGAGATCCCCGAAATAGTTGGTGGAAAGAAAAAGCTCCTGAGCGCAGTACTTGACGGTAGGAAGTCCATGAGTCCGTTGCAGACCTTCATCATAATAACGCTGGAGCAGATTCTCGAAGCGTGTGAGAAGATCGCTTGATGATTTTGTCTGCAATGAGAGCTGGCAGGCATAGAATCTGGCTATGTATTCCAAAATAAGCTGGAGGTGTGCCACGACAATATGCTGAGTATGGCCATCATTTTCCAAGAGTTCCGTGCGCATTGCCTCTAACAGGTTGACAATGGTTTGCCGCTGCTGTTCACTCATCAGCAGGGCCTCGTTGGTGTTGTAAGAGAAGTAGGTATATGTTGGCAGCCGACGTTCAAGGTCAGTGCCGTGCAGCAGTTCTGGGTCGAAGAGCAATGCCCATCCTTTGGTCTGTATCTCTTTGCCGGTATCGGCCTTGCCTCCAATCTGACCAGGTGAGACACACATCAGGGCATGGCGGTGAAGGTCATAGGTGGTCAGTCCATAGGTAAGATCCTCCAAGGTCTCGTCACCGATGAAGATGCCATAGACATCGTAGTTGTTGAGCGAATGGCGGCAGTGTTCCAACTCATCGTAGTGGATGACGGAAACGAGCGGATGCAGTATTGGTGCGCCGATGTATCGGGCATAGTCATTGACGCTGTGTACCTTCAGTATTTTATTCATTGCGGCTGCAAAGTTACACATTTTTTTGCAGATTCCGTGGATTTGGTAGAACAATCCGTGTTTTAATTAACAATATGACAGCATTTTCGCCGTACCTTTGCACCCAGTTAAACAAATTAATAAAACAAAAGAATAATATGGCAAAGATTGCATTAGGCACCTGGGCTTGGGGCGCAGGAGCATTTGGAGGAGACAAGGTATTCGGCAGCAAGACCGACGTGGAGAACCTGAAACCCGTATTCGATGCGGCGATGAAGGCTGGTTTGAGCCTGTGGGACACGGCTACGGCATATGGCATGGGCGAATCGGAAAGAATACTTGGCAAACTGGCTAAGGAATATAAGCGTGAAGACGTTCAGATTTCCACGAAGTTCACGCCGCAGATTGCCGAGGTGTTCGAGAATTCTGTAGAGAAGATGGCTGATGCCTCTATTGAGCGCATGGGATGCGACTATATTGACATCTACTGGATTCACAACCCGATGGACGTGGAGCGTTGGACACCCGGACTGATTCCCCTGCTGAAGAGTGGTAAGGTGAAGCGCGTGGGCGTGTCGAACCACAACATCAGGGAGATTCAGCGTGCCAACGAGATTCTGGGCGAGGCCGGCTTCAAGGTCTCGGCCGTGCAGAACCACTTCTCGCTGCTCTACCGTTCGAGCGAGAAGGGCGGTGTGCTGGATTACTGCAAGGAGAACGGTATCGAGTTCTGGGCCTACATGGTGCTGGAGCAGGGCGCGCTCTCGGGCAAGTACGATAAGACCCACCCGCTGCCCGCCGAGAGCGACCGCGGCAAGAAGTACAACCCCGTGCTGGAGCAACTCGAAGCTCTCACCAGCGAGATGACCGCCATCGGACGGAAATACGGTGCCTCCTGTTCGCAGATCGGCATCGCCTGGGCCATCGCCAAGGGTACGCTGCCCATCATCGGAGCCACTAAGGAGCGCCACGTCATCGAGGCCGCAGAGGCTGCCAAGATTCAGTTGACCGCCGAGGAAGTGGCACGTCTCGAAGCGTTGGCCGATGCTACTGGAATAGACACTCGTGGAGGTTGGGAACATTCAATGGAGTAAGGTATGAGACATTTCTTATTACTAATGATAACATTTCTGCTGACGTGCTGCTCGTCGGACAGCGAGGTGAAGGCGGAGAATAACTCTATGAACAATATGAATCAGACTATGTATATCACTATCGGCGGCATAACCATGACGGCTACACTGGTCGATAACGCGGCGACGCGGGAACTGGTGGCGAGACTGCAGGAGGCGCCTGTGACGGTGACGCTGAACGACAACCATTTTGAGATTTGGGGCTCGCTGGGGTTCTCGCTGCCCACAAGCAATGAACAGATTAACGCTCAGCCGGGCGACATTGTCCTTTATAGCGGACAGTATATCTGCATCTTCTATGGTTCCAACTCGTACAGTTATACCCGTCTGGGCAAGATTGACGGGCTGACGGAGAGTGATTTACGGACGTTCCTCAAGGCTGGCGAGAGTAATATCAGCGTGACGCTGTCGGTGAGCGACCCTACGGGCATCAGCCGTGTGCAGGCCGACGGGACTTCGTCAAAGGCTTACACGCTGCAAGGCACGGTGGCACAGACGGGACACAAGGGAATTGTGATTCAAAACGGCAAAAAAATCATCAAGTAATATGAAGATTATTTTGACAGGAGCCACAGGATTCGTGGGCGAAGGAATCTTGATGGAATGCCTCAGAGACGAAAGAGTAGAGCGGGTGCTGAGCATCAGCCGACGACCATGCGGACACAAACA
>JAFQZK010000014.1 GCA_017405965.1 Muribaculaceae bacterium
CTTCTCACCGTTGTTCTCGAACCAGATCTCACCCTCGGTGCCCTCGTACAGGGTCCAGTCGGTCCTCAGAACCCACTCCTCGGCAACGGGATCCCAAATCAGGACGCGGTACATGATCTCGCTACCCTCGGTGGTCGGGGTAATGCCGACACCGTAACCGGTGATACCGTCGATGGTGTAACCCTGGAAGACGGGAGCGCCTACAGTAACGGGCTCAACGGGAGGTTCAACGGGAGTCGTGCTTTCTTCAAAGGTGAAGGTGCACTTGGGCAGGAAAGCATCGGTGTAGGCATTCACACCATACCAGCCTTGATACTGATAGAAGGCGCCATAAAGACCAGTATTCTCGCCATAGAAGTAAACTGACCTGTAGCCGCCTGCTTCTTCAACAACAGTCTGAAGCAGCAGATTGCCACCCTCATACATGAAAGGTTCTTCAAGGTCAATCACAAACATGGTCTCGCCATTAACAGGAACGCAATGGCCAAATTGGGCGTTGCCACTCAGCTCGAAAGGAGTAGCAGTTGCAAATTCAGACTCTTCAACGACATCAAGAGCATACTCCAGATTGCCGCCGGTAACTCCAATGGGTTCGGTTGCATAGAACTCTAACTTGGTAATCTCCTTGCCAACCATATCGGTGAGCATATAGGCAGGATAAATCACCTGGCTGGTTGTGCCCTGGGTGTCATAATACAGACCGTAGAAGGGATAATGACCGTTGTAGTTTGTACCATCGGCAACAGTCAATGTCGCTGCCTGAGCAGCAAATGCCAAAACGGCCACAGCGATTAAAGTAAATAGTTTCTTCATGATAAAAACATTTTAAAAAGTTAATAAAAATATACTATCAGATACGTGGAATAAATGAACATCCTTTTTACAGTGGCAAAAATAATAAGATTTATCAAGGCCACAAAAAAAGAGGCGCAAAAACGCCTCTTTTTTTCATCATTAGCCGTAAGTGTCAGCTAACAGCTAATAGCTTACTTCACAACCTTAACAGCGTTGGTGGTGCCGTCGGTGTAGGTGGTAACCACGATGGTCAGACCCTCGGCCTGCTGCATCTCCTGGCCAGCCATGTTGAAGTAGCGAACGCCGGCAACGGTCTTGCCGCTCATCAGCTCATCCAGAGCGGTAGCTACAGTGAACTCATAAGCCACATCTTCGCTCCTGCTCTCACCGATGAAGGCGTAAGCCTCGATGCGAACCTTCTCACCGTTGTTCTCGAACCAGATTTCACCCTCGGTGCCCTCGTACAGGGTCCAGTCGGTCCTCAGAACCCACTCCTCGGCAACGGGATCCCAGATCAGGACGCGGTACATGATCTCGCTACCCTCGGTAATCGGGGTGATGCCAACGCCGTAACCGGTAACGCCGTCGATGGTGTAGCCCTGGAAGACGGGAGCGCCTACAGTAACAGGTTCAACGGGAGTTGTGCCAGCCTCATAGGTGAAGGTGCACATGTTCAGAAGGGTATTGGTATACTCCGTCCAATCACCATAGTAGTCATAGCCATAATAGCAGCAGTTGTAGTCAAACTCCTGGCCAACAAAGTAGGTGCGGCCCCATTCGCCTTCACCATCCCAGTAGCACTCGACGAGCAGGTTGCCACCATTGTACTCATAGGGCTCGTCCAGCTCGAAAGTCAGGTACATGCTACCGGCCTCGGCTACTGCATGAGCTACAACAGTAGCGCCGCCGATCATGGGATCCTCATCGGCAAATGCAGTCTGGTCAACCTCCTTGAGGGAGAGCAAAATTTCACCACCGTCAAATGCGATAGTGTAATCCTCAAAGCCCTCGCCCCAAGTTGCGGCGGTGTAGAACTTCAGGGCAGTGATCTTGCCACCAGCCATGTCGGTAAGCATCTCGGCGGGATAGATCTGCTGAGTCATACCCTCAGCATCAAACCAGTAGCCGTAAACGGGAATGTAACCATAAGAATTCTCGTTCAGGTCACAAACGGTGAGTTCATTGGCCTGAGCGGCAAATGCCATAGCGGCCACAGCAATTAAAGTAAAAAACTTCTTCATAATTGATTGAATTAAAGTTATTAATGATACGAATAAAAGGTGAATTTCAAATCGTTATGAATAGCCACAAGTTGATGATGTCGCAAAAGTACAAAAAAAATCCGATATACAACAAAAATGTGCTAATTATTTAAAATATAAATCAGCACATATTATATATTGAAATTGGTACGGTCTCTACTTGAGCAAGCCGATTGAACGCTTCAGGAAGCGGTCCAGGCCTTCGCCCTTGAGCATGTTGTTGCTCAGCAAGGCGATGTCGATGAGCTGATGGACGCGGCTCTCGCCGGCGGCATAGGTCGTGATGAAGCCCTCTTTCTTCTTGCGCAGATCTTCGAGCTGATGCTCGTTGTCCTCGAGTTCTTTCTTCTTATCGTCGGGCAGCGGTTTGTCATCCTTCTTGAGGTCGCGCAGCGCCTTAATCACGTTCTGGGTGGCGTTGATTTCCTCGTTCACGGGCTTGAGCTCGGCATCTAGGGCCTGCTCGGCTTGCTCGACGATCTTCTGGACGAGCGGGTGCTTGGTGTTGAGCACCATGCTGTACATGTTGGGCATCTCGCCATAGAAACTCATGCCAGGCTGGAAGCGAGCCATGTCCTTCATGCGGCGCATATACTCGGCTTGGGTGATGACCACGGGCTTATCGTCGGGCGACATGGCGGCGAATGTGATCATGAACTCGGCCTTTTCGACTGGCGGTATCTGGGACTTGAACAAGGTCTGCGTGATCTCCTGTTGTTCCATCGTGAACTGCGGCTTGTTCTCGTCCTGCTTGCGGATGAGGTTATCGAGCACATCGCTGTCAACGCGCACAAAGCGCATCTTCTCCTGCTTCTGCTCCAGCATACTGGCGAAGGGCACGTCAAGTTCGCCGTTCATCAACAGCACGTCATAGCCCTTGTCGGTAGCCGCCTTGATGTAGGCATACTGTGCCTCCTTGTCGGTGGCATACAGGCAGATGAGGTTGCCCTCCTTGTCGGTCTGCTCGCCCTCGATGAGCTTGCGGTAGTCCTCGAGCTTGAAGTACTTGCCGTCGGTATTCTCGAGCAGGGCGAACTTGAGGCCCGACTCGCAGAACTTCTCGTCGCTCAACATGCCGTACTCGATGAAGATCTTGATGTCGTTCCACTTCTTCTCGAATTCCTCGGGCTGGTTCTTGGCGATCTCCTCGAGACGGGCAGCGACCTTCTTGGTAATGTAGGTCGAAATCTTCTTCACGGCGCGGTCGCTCTGCAGGTAGCTGCGCGACACGTTCAGCGGGATGTCAGGGCTGTCGATGACACCCTGCAGCAGCATCAGCCAGTCGGGGACGACGCCCTCGACACTGTCGGTGACATAGACCTGGTTGCAATAGAGCTGGATGCGGTCCTTGCGGATGTCAAGGTTGTTCTTGATCTTGGGGAAGTAGAGGATACCCGTCAAGGTGAAGGGATAGTCCACGTTGAGGTGAATCCAGAACAAGGGGTCGTCCTGCATCGGCTCGATGGCGTGGTAGAACTTCAGGTAGTCCTCGTCCTTGAGGTCAGCGGGCATGCGCGACCACAGGGGCTCGATGTCGTTGATGACCTTGTCCTTGTCGGTGTCGACATACTTGCCGTCTTTCCACTCCTGTTCCTTGCCGAAGATGATGGGCACGGGCAGGAAACGGCAATATTTCTTCAGCAGGCCCTCGATGCGGGCGGTCTCGAGGAATTCCTTCTCGTCGTCGTCGAGCGTCAGGATGATGTCGGTGCCGCGCTCGGCCTTGTCACAGTCCTCCATCTCGAACTCGGGCGAACCGTCGCACGACCAGTGCACGGCCTGTGCGCCCTCTTGCCAACTCAGGGTGCGGATTTCCACTTTCTTGGCCACCATGAAGGCCGAATAGAAACCCAGGCCGAAGTGGCCGATAATGGCGTTGGCGTTATCCTTGTATTTCTCGAGAAACTCCTCGGCTCCCGAGAAGGCGATCTGGTTGATGTACTTGTCGATTTCCTCGGCTGTCATGCCGATGCCGCTGTCGCTCACGGTCAACGTGCCGGCCTCCTTATCGACGGCGATGGTCACGCGCAAACCTTCGGTCGAGCCTTTGAATTCACCGGCTCCCGAGAGGGTTTTGAGCTTCTGCGTGGCATCGACGGCATTGCTCACGAGCTCGCGCAGAAAAATCTCGTGATCACTGTACAAAAATTTCTTGATAACGGGGAAGATGTTGTTAGTCGTTACCCCAATTGTTCCTTTTGGCATACCTTTATTATAATGTTTAAGTTGTTAATCATTGTTGGGTCTCGCCTTGATGTGGCCATATCTTGTTGGGTCTCGCCTTGGCGTGGCCGCATCTTGCTGAGGGAGGCATCACCCCACTCCACCTCAAATAACATGCCATCATATAATAAGGTGACAAATCGTCACCCATGACTGACAATTCTTTTGCCTGGCAGCAATCGTTCACTCCTCGGCGAAAGGATGAGGTCGAAAAAACCAAAAAAGGCAGGAAAATCGTGCGCAAGCAAGCATAAAACTAAAATTTTTAGTTTTTTAACTAAAATAATTTGTTTTATAACTAATATATTTAGTTAATTTGCATCGTGAAACTTAAAAAAGGCTCAAATCATGAAACAATTGACACAAAAGGAAGAGGAAATCATGGAGCGCATGTGGGATCATGGCCCCATGCTGGTGCGTGAACTGCAGGCCTGCTACGACGAGCCCCGCCCCCATGTGAATACTCTGGCAACATTGATGAAGATATTGGAGGAGAAAGGATTCCTGGGCCACAAGGCCATCACGGCCCGCTGCTTCCAGTATTTTGCCCGCATCAGCCGCGAGGAGTACCGCGGCGGCTCGTTGGCCAACGTGGTCAACAAGTTCTTCGGCAAGTCCTACCTGAGCGCCGTCTCGGCTCTTGTCAAGAGCGAGAAAATCAGCGTGGATGACCTGAAGGAACTCATCCGTGAAGTGGAAGAGAACAACCAACAGTAAAACCGCCAACCGCCATGTTACTCATTTATCAAATCAAAGTGGGCTTGTGCCTCATCGCCTTCTACCTGTTGTGGAAGTTGCTGCTCAGCCGTGAGACGTTCCACCGGTTCAACCGGGTGGCGCTGCTGGTGGTCATGGCCCTTGCACTGGTGCTGCCGTGGGTAAAGTTGACTCTGGACACCCCCGCTGCCGTCGCCCAGCCGATGGTGGTGCTGGAAGACCTGCTTGTCTCGCCCAATGGTACAGCCACAGTCCATCAGGCAAGCTCGTCATGGAACGCGACGAGTATTGCCACCGTGATCTATTTCATCGGGATGGCACTGGCGCTGGTGTGGCTGCTGCACAGCCAGTGGAACCTGCGCCGTCGGCTCAAGAAGGGACGCACCGAGGTCCTTCCCGGCGGATTCACCCTGCATGTGCTCCCCGACAATACACCTCCGTTCAGCTACTTCAAGCACATCGTGATCAACGAGCAGGATTACCGTGACAACCCGCGCGAGATTCTCATTCACGAGCAGGCCCACATCGGGCTGCACCATTCGCTGGACGTAGTGTTCATGAACATTGTGACTTTGTTCCAGTGGTGGAATCCGGCCGCTTGGTTGCTGGGCCACGAGCTGAGGCAAGTGCATGAATACGAGGCCGATGCGGCCGTTCTTAACCAAGGCGTCGACGCGAAGCAGTATCAATTGCTGCTGATACGAAAGTCCGTCGGGAACCAGCTATTCTCGATGGCAAATAGCTTCAATTACCAATCATTAAAAAAACGAATCCGTATGATGACGATTAACAAAAGCAGCCGATGGAAAACTTTGCGTGCGCTGGCTGTGGTGCCCGTGATAGCATTGGCGCTGTTGGCCTTTGCCAACCCCAAGAGTGTAGCAGCAGTAGTGACGGCGAGTGTTCAGCAAAATAATGCCGTCCAGTCCGAAATGCCATCGTCCGAACCCGTCAAGGCCGAGACCGCACCCGTGACTGTCGAGACGAACACCGAGGCACAGACTCCTCAAGAGCCTGTCAGCCAGTCAAACAAGGTCTATGAAACTGTCGAGCAGTTGCCGGAGTTCCCCGGTGGTATTGAAGCACTGATTGATTTCTTGAGCAGCAACGTTCATTACCCTGAGAATGCCGTCAAGAAAAACATCGAGGGACGAGTGCTAGTGCAATTCATCGTTGACAAGACCGGCCAGGTGAGCGATGTCAAGGTTGCCCGCTCGGTTGATGAAGAACTTGACGCCGAGGCCGTTCGCGTTGCCAAGATGCTGCCCAGGTTTGAGCCCGGCCGCCAAGACGGCAAGCCAGTAGCGGTATGGTACACCCTGCCCATCGTTTTCAAGCTACAGGGTGACGAGAAACCTGCACAGGAGCCTTGAACACAACATCAATAAACTCAACCTTTAGTTATTAAAGTACAATAACGAGCACCGGGGCAACAGTTCCCGGTGCTCGTTGTCATTTATTCACTCCGGGGCATGTGAGGATAGTTCATCAAGAGATCTTGTCACGAGCACTACCGTTCTTGTGAAATCATCATTTTATGCTTACCTTTGCCAGACGATAATCAATAACTGATATTTGTCGATGATGAAAACTGGTAGACTCATTGCAACACTGGCTGCACTCATGATGATGACCATGGCAGCCTCGGCCCAAATACTGTTTGACGGGAAAAAAGCCGCCGTTGACAACTTGACAGGCACCTGGCTGATTACGGTTCCCGAGCGGTGCTTCGGCAGCGATTACACTGCAGCCATTTCGCTCGACGAGACGGTGACGAGGTGCGTCATCGACGGGGCCCAAGTGACCGACAGCCACACCTTCGGCAACATCCAGCCTGGAGCCACCTATCACCTGCAGGCAACAATCAATCAGGAAGTCGTCGAAGCCAACATCCAGTTCACTTACTGGCCTGTCATTCAGATACATGGAAACTATGTCAAGAGACCATATTATGAGGGCAGGGTAATCATTACTCATCCCGATTCATCGATGCAAGAGGACATCAGGTCGCGCGTACGCTGGGCAGGTAGCTCGACTGCCGGCAACGACCGCAAGAAGCACAATTTTCACTTGAAATTCTACAACGAGGACGGCAGCAAGAAGGAAATGTCATTCTTCGGTCTTCGTCACGATTTCCATTGGCGCCTGGATGCCGGGCAAGTGGATTTTGCACGCGTGCGCAACCGCGTCTCCAAGGACATCTGGACCGATTTTGCCCATGCGCCCTACTATGCTGCCTACGAGCCTAAAACGGCCCGCAACTACGTGCGCGGTGATTTTGTCGAAGTGTTCCTTAACGACGAGTACATGGGCATTTACAGCCTGAACGAGCACATGGACCGCCAGCAGCTCAAACTCAAGCAGTATGACTATGAAAACTGCGAGTTTCACGGAGGCTTGTGGAAACCGATGACTTGGAGCTACACCACTGTATTCCAGAATCTGCCGACGATTGACGCCACCAAGAAGACCTGGGATAATTTCTATGTGAAATATCCCAACATCGATGATGTGAACCCGACTAATTTTCAAACATTATATGACGCAATAAAATTCACTTTAAATTCCAGTGATGAAGCATTCCTTGACAGCGTTCGTTACTACTTCGACATTCCGGTGATTCGCGACTATTACCTGTTCATGATCTTGCTGCAGGCCCCCGACAATGTGGGCAAGAACGTCTATTATGCCTGCTATGACGCCGCTGCCGACAAGCGTCTGACAGTGGCCGTGTGGGACCTGGACTGCACCCAAGGTCAGTTCTACATCAACACGGGCAGCTATTATCATCACGCCATCGTGGGGCCCGAGGTCGATTTCAGAGCCGACCAACTGAGCAGCCACAAACTGTACTACCGCCTGTGGAACCTTGACCCGTCATTCCACGGGCTGGCGACCGAGCGTTATTGGGAACTGCGCGGCACGACTTTCAACCCCGACAGCATCCTGGCACGCTACGAGGCCTACTTTGACGAGATGAGGCGTTGTGGAGCCGACCAGCGAGAGATTGCACGATGGAGCCGCGGCACCGACCTGGCGGGCCACGAATTGAATTTTAATACGGAATTGGAGTACCTGCGCGACTGGTGGACACGTCACATTGCCTATCTCGACAGTAATGTTTTCCTCCCCTATCCTGCTGGTGACATGAACTTTGACCGCGATGTCAACGTCACCGATGTCACAACCCTCATCAGCTACCTGCTAGGGCCGCAACAAGGGACCATCAACACTTATCAAGCCGATTACAACAAGGACGGGGACATCAACATCAGCGACATCATCGGCATCATCAATTTGCTGATACAGCATTAATCACCAGCCGCGTCAGTCAGCAAGCAGACGCACATAGCCGAAGAGGCCCACCTCGCGGTTGATGACACTGTAGAGCGTGGGCTCGTCCACCACCTTGCAGCGGGCAGGATCGATGACATGAGCTAGGCTGTCGCGCAACTCGTCGAATTTCTCCTGTGCCTGTTTCTCGTCACTGCAATTGTACACGTCGCTCATCGCGCCGTCCTCGGTCTGATATTCAAAAACCACTTGAAACTTCATAGTTCACAATAATCTTTCAATTTGACAATTCAGCCATGATGCAAAAACACATAACAGTCATAGAATCAGATAATATCGGTTTTTCCTTTGGAGTGAATAAATTTTTAGCATGAAAAAAAGAGTCGATTACACCCAATAATGGGGTATTGCGCTTTTCAACACCCTATTCTTGTTCACCTTTCTTTCTTATACAATCCAACTCACCATTTATAACACTGCCAATGCTGTCAAGCAAGACTTCTGCTTCATGAAGTCTTTTACCCTTCTCTATATTCTCATATGCTCGATTTATCACATCACCTTTTGTATTTATCAGAGAATCAGCCTTTTCCAACTCTCCCTTAATAATACAGTCGTTGATAGCAGCATTTAGGGAATCAAGATGTTCATAGTCAGTTCGCGCATAATGTTCAGCCATGGCAGCAATAAGAGTCTCAAAAGACGCCATCTGCCAATCCAACCTCCGTTTCTCTGTATAATAATCATTTATTGAAATTTTCTGATTATCAAGTTGCTTGCGCAAATTTTTCAGCTGCTTATTATACTCTCTTTCAGCATTTTTTCTGGCTTGTCGTTCAACTTTTTCTTTTGTTTTTATCAAATGTTTAGATGAGATTAACACGATTTCAACAGGAACACTTGATGACACTACAAATTGACGGTCCAGCAATCCTTTGTCTAATGGTTCATATCCATTTTTATGTACATAAGAAAACCGAAAACTGTCTCCTTCTTTAAAGTTCCCGCCCAGTTCCATGACAAAATGACCTCTTTGATCACTCGTCACTGTATTTCTGTTTCCAATAGGTCTCAGTGTTACTCCGCTTAGTGCAGTTCCTTTCTCTGTGCGGACATATCCCTCTTGAGACTGCGCGAAAACGGGTAGTCCCAAAAAGAAAAACATGCATAAACCCAATATATAATTTGCGCCTTTACTCATTTGTCAGATAAGATTGATAATCAATCAACAGCTGTTCATAATCCTTCTGAGCCAACTTTTTTCCTTCTTCTGTCAGAACATGTGATGCCAACAAAGCCTCATAGCTCATCTTCTCCTGTTTAGCCATAGTTCTTATCTCCTTCTTTGCTTGCTCTGGATATTGAATATACACTTTCAGAGCCTCGTCAAAATAGTCGATTGCCTGAAGATAATTCTGTTGTCTGTAATAAGCAACGCCTATATTTCCCAAAGTGGTGGCAAATCGCATCGTGTTATTCCCTAAGATGACATCAATGACAGTTAATGCTTTGCCATAAAAGTCTATTGCCACATCATATTGTTTCATCGAAGAAAAGAGCGACCCGATATTGTTTAAGCTGATTGCTACGTCCTCATGATACTCACCCAACAAATCAAGACGCATCTCCAACGCTTTTTCGTGACAGATCATGGATGAGTCAATTTTACCCATATCTTGATACAACATTCCAAGGTTTGAATACACTGCAGCTACATTAGGATGCTTTTCTCCATAAATCTTCTGGAAAAGTCCCAATGCTCGCTTATAGCATTGTGCGGCACCCTCGCGTTGATTCATATAATCCTTGATGATACCAATATTATTAATCGTTGTAGCAGAATGCGTGTTCTCTGCACCGTAGATGCTGTCTGTTATTGAGACTGACAACTCATAGAACGACAAGGCTTCAGACAAATTGCCCTTTGCTATCTCAATGCCGCCCTTTGTTGTATAGGCATCTGCCAAATCAGAAAGATTGGTTTCATCATTTTGCAAGTAGACATTGATGGCTGAATCGGCACAATGTTGTGCTTCATCAAATTTCTCCATGCCATAATATATGTTTGCAAGGTTGTTGTAGCAAGCTGCCACTCCTGTGTGAAACTCGCCGTATAGATTCTTACGTATTTCCAGTGCCTCTCTCCTGCATGCCAAAGATTCTTTAAATCTGCTTGCTTCCAAGAAAAGCCCCCCAAGATGATTCAAACAGAGTGCCACCATTTCACTCTGATGGCCATTCTTTTTCTCTGCCTGATTAAGGGCCCTATTGTAATAGGTTTCTGCTTGGTTAATGTCGGTCAAGTAATCTAAGGCAAAAGCGCCAGCTTCAAGTTGATTGTCTATATTTGTTGTATCCAGCTCGGCCCTTAGTAAGATATACTCTCCTGCAGATTGCGGATCAAACTGTGCAAGTGCGATGGCATACTTATGATACAGGTCATTTGAGATATCTTCCCTCTCTTTCTCGTATTTCTCCCGCTGTTCCTGTAGAGCCTCACTGAGTTTCATCACTAGTGTATCAGCCTGGCCATATAGTTCCTTTCGTCGTTGTATTGCAGCGATGCGTTCATCCATGTTTCCTTTTTCTGCAATGAGCAAATCGGCTTTCTCCATCTCTCCAGCAATGATATAACCATTGATTCTTCTTTCAATGCTATCAAGATGAGCAAAATCTGTATGGGCATAGCGATCAGCCATTACAGCGATGAGAGGCTCAAACAGGTCACGCTGTTTACCTAAGAGTTCCACTCTTTCTCGATATTTTTGCAATGTCACAGCCCCCGTTTGCAACGAATCATTAAGCGCAGCAATAGCTTCAGAATACTTCCCTTGTACTTGTTGATAAACCTTCTCTTCTATCTCAGTTTTTACGCGATTCAGTTCTTGACTTGAAACCAATACAATCTCAATAGGAGTCTTAGAAGAATACGCAAGTTTACGTCCTATCAAGGCCTTATCGTTCAGCTCATATCCTTTTTTATAGACACTTGCAAGCTGGTAAGCGTGTCCTTCTTTATTGCTCTCTACTCTAATTTCAACCTTCCCATACTTGTCACTTTTGGACTGATTTGTTCTTCCTTGGGATTTTACTACGACTCCGGCCAGTGGGGTTCCATTGATGTTCTTTTCAGTGCCAATGGTCCTGACCTTACCCTGTTGAAACTGAGCGGTTGCCAATAGAGGCAACCACATCATTAATAAAAGTAATCGTTTCATATCGTACTGATATTGAGTGAGAAAAAGGCTTTTTGTTTCTCTTTTTCAATAAAAATCAAAAGGAGCTATCGGTTGCCGTACATTTCCTCGTAGTAGCGCTGGTAGTCGCCGCTGGTGACGCTCTGCACCCATGCTTGGTTGTCGAGGTTCCAACGGATGGTTTTCTCAATGCCCTGGGTGAAGGGGGTCTCGGGGTACCAGCCGAGTTCGCGGGCAATCTTGCCGGGATCAATGGCGTAGCGCATGTCGTGGCCGGGACGGTCGGTGACAAACTCAATGAGGTCATTGTTGATGACATCGAGGTCACACTTGAGCAACTGCTGGTATTCGGGCTCCTCGCGCATGATGCGGGCGATGATGGCAATGATCTGCTTGACGATGTTGATGTTGCTTTCCTCGTTGAAGCCGCCGATGTTATACACCTCGCCGACGGTGCCCTGACGCAGCACCAGGTCGATGCCCTTGCAGTGGTCCTCGACATAGAGCCAGTCGCGCACGTTCTCGCCCTTGCCATAGACGGGGAGTTTCTTGCCTTCAAGGATGTTTTTTATGATCAGCGGGATGAGTTTCTCGGGGAAGTGATAGGGACCGTAGTTGTTGCTGCAACGGGTGATGTTGACGGGCAGACCGTAGGTCTCGTGATAGGCCATCGTGATGAGGTCGGCACTGGTCTTGCTGGCCGAATAGGGCGAACGCGGTGCCAGCGGCGTCTCCTCGGTGAAGAAACGGCGGCCATAGGTCTTGAGGTCGGTGCGACCCTCGATCACCTCGCGCACGTCGTCGCTCACCTCGAGCGGCTGGGGCTCATCAAAGTCCTTGCTGAGCGAACCATAGACCTCGTCGGTCGAAATCTGGAGGTACTTTTTCCCGGGAGCATAGGTGTTATGACCCTGGGCGTCCTTGCCGGTGAACCAGGCTTCGCGGGCGCAGTCGAGCATGTTCTGCGTGCCCAGGATGTTGGTCTCGAGGAAGAGGCGCGGATTGGTGATGCTGCGGTCCACATGGCTCTCGGCGGCAAAGTTGACGATGTAGTCCACATCAAAATCCCGCATGATGTCCTGCACCAGTTCACGGTCGCCCACATCACCGCGATAGAAAGTGACATTGGGCCTGTCCAACTCGTCCTTGATCGAGGCCAGGTTGCCGGCATAGGTCAGCGCATCGAGAATGATGACCTCGATATTGTCGCCATACTTGTTGAGGATATATTTCACGAAATTAGAACCGATAAAACCGGCTGCTCCGGTCACGAGATAGGTCTTCATAATGCTGTAGAGGTTTTGTTCAACATGCAAAGGTAACAAGAATCGCTGACACTGAACTCAAAAAAATGAGAGTTTCAATACCTCTACATTAAAAAAAATAAAAAATTCTCGCTAGGCTTGTGCAGTCGGCAGGAAAGCAGTAATTTTGGCGTAAAATTAACCTTTATATATAAAAAAACAACTTAAACATCTAACTATCAAATGAGTATGGTAAAGAAAATCGTGGAATGCGTGCCTAACTTCAGTGAGGGACGCAATATGGCCATTATCAAACAAATCACCGATGAGATTGAACGTGTCAAGGGCGTGAAACTGCTTGACGTGGATCCCGGAGAAGCCACTAACCGCACAGTGGTGACCTTCGTGGGCGAACCCGACGCCGTGCTTGAAGCCGCTTTCCAGGCAGTGGGCAAGGCCGGTCAACTCATCGACATGCGAGGTCATCACGGTGCACACCCGCGCATGGGTGCCACCGACGTGTGCCCGCTCATCCCCGTGGCCGGCATCACCCTGGAAGAGTGTGCCGAACTCGCCCACAAACTGGCCGAGCGCATCGCCCGCGAACACAATATCCCCTGCTACTGCTATGAGGCTGCAGCCATGAAGCCCGGTCGCCAGAACCTGGCCGTGTGCCGCGCCGGCGAATATGAGGCACTGCCCGAGAAGATGGGTAACCCCGAGAAAGGCCCCGACTTCGGAGACCGTCCCTTTGACGAGGGCGTGGCCCGCACGGGTTGCACCGCAGTGGGTGCCCGCGACTTCCTCATCGCAGTGAACTACAACCTGAACACCACCTCGACCCGCAGGGCCAACGCCATCGCCTTTGACGTGCGCGAGAAGGGCCGCCCCGTGCGTGAGGGTAACCCCATCACCGGCAAGATCGTCAAGGACGAGAACGGCAACAACGTGATGAAGCCCGGTACCCTCAAGGGCACCAAGGCCATCGGCTGGTACATCGACGAGTACAAGATCGCTCAGGTGTCGATGAACATCACCAACATCAACGTGACGCCGCTGCACGTGGCCTTTGACGAGGTGTGCCGTTGCGCCCAGAACCGCGGCATCCGCGTGACGGGTACCGAGATCGTGGGTCTCATGCCCAAGCGTTGCCTTATCGAGGCCGGCAAGTACTTCCTGGAGAAGCAGCAGCGCTCGACGGGTATCCCCGAAGAGGACATCATCAACATCGCCATCCACTCGATGGGTCTGGACGACTTGAAGCCGTTTGATCCCAACGAGAAGGTCATCGAATTCATGCTCGAGGCCGACAATAAGACCAACAACCGTCTGGTTGACCTCACCGTGACCGGTTTTGCCGACGAGACCTCGCGCGAATCGCCCGCTCCCGGTGGCGGTTCCATCAGCGCCTATATGGGTGCCCTGGCAGCATCGCTGGGTACGATGGTCGCCAACCTGTCGAGCCACAAGCCCGGCTGGGACGACCGTTGGAACGAGTTCAGCGTGTGGGCCGACAAGGGCCAGGCGCTCAAGGTCGAGTTGCTGCACCTCGTTGACGAGGACACCGACGCCTTCAACCGCATCATGGCCGCCTTCGGCATGCCCAAGAAGACCGAGGAGGACAAGGCTGCACGCACTGCTGCCATCCAGGACGCTACGCTGTATGCCACCCAGGTGCCCCTGCGCACGATGAAGGCCTCGTTCAAGACGTTCGAGATCTGCCGTGCCATGGTCGAGACCGGTAATCCCAACAGCGTTACCGACGCTGGCGTGGGTGCTCTCGCTGCTCGTGCCGCCGTTATCGGTGCCGGCATGAACGTGAAGATCAATGCTTCGAGCCTTACCGACCGTAACGTCGCCGAGGCACTCATCGCCGAGGCCAACGAACTGGTTGCCAAGGCCAATGCCGAGGAAGCCGAAATCACCGCAATGGTAGAAGAAAAAATCAAGTAAGCCAGCGGCTTAGTTTAGAGAACATCTAAAAACTAAGGACTAAGGACTAGAAACTAAAAACTAACATAAAATGACTAGAGAAGAATTCATTGCCGACATTCGCGGTGGCATCCCTCAGGAACTGCCCGAGTTGCAGCCCTACGACACCGAGATTAACCATGCGCCCAAGCGCAAGGACATCCTCACCCCCGAGCAGAAGAAGCTCGCCATCAGGAACGCCTTGCGTTACTTCCCCAAGCACCTCCACGCAGCACTCGCTCCCGAGTTTGCCGAGGAGTTGAAGAAGTATGGCCGCATCTATATGTACCGCTATCGTCCCACCTATGAGATGTATGCCCGTCCTATCGACGAGTATCCTGCACGCTCGCGTCAGGCTGCCGCCATCATGCTGATGATTCAGAACAACCTGGATCCTCGCGTAGCACAGCACCCCCACGAGCTCATCATCTACGGTGGCAACGGCGCCATCTTCCAGAACTGGGCACAATACCGCCTGGTAATGAAGTACCTGAGCGAGATGACCGATGAGCAGACGCTCGTCATGTACTCGGGACACCCCCTGGGTCTGTTCCCCTCGCACAAGAACGCGCCCCGCGTGGTGGTTACCAACGGTATGGTCATCCCCAACTACAGCAAACCCGACGACTGGGAGCGTGACAACGCCCTGGGCGTAAGCCAATATGGTCAGATGACCGCCGGCTCCTATATGTACATCGGCCCGCAGGGTATCGTGCACGGCACGACCATCACGGTGCTCAATGCTGCCCGCAAGCAACTCGTGAAACGCGGCCAGAAGGGTGGCGACATCCACGGTATGCTGTTCGTGACCGCCGGTTTGGGCGGCATGTCAGGTGCTCAGCCCAAGGCCGGTAACATCGCCGGTGTGGTAAGCGTCACCGCCGAGATCAACCCCCTCGCCGCCGAGAAGCGCTACGAGCAGGGTTGGGTGGATGAACTGCACAACAACCTCGATGAGTTGATTCCCGCCATCCGCAAGGCTGTCGCCGACAAGAGGACCGTTTCGATGGCCTATGTGGGCAATGTGGTTGACCTGTGGGAGCGCCTTGCTGCCGAGGATATGCACGTTGACTTGGGTAGCGACCAGACCTCGCTGCACAACCCCTGGGCTGGTGGTTATTATCCCGTGGGCCTGACCCTCGAGGAGAGCAAGCAGATGATGGCCGAAGACCCCGATAAATTCAAAGAATGTGTTCGCGAGTCGCTGCGCCGCCAGTGCGCCGCCATCAACAAGCTGGCCGACAAGGGCATGTACTTCTTTGACTATGGCAACGCCTTCCTGCTCGAGTCGAGCCGTGCTGGCGCCGACATCATGACGCCCGAAGGCAAGTTCCGCTATCCGTCCTACGTTCAGGATATCATGGGCCCGATGTTCTTTGACTACGGCTTCGGTCCCTTCCGCTGGGTTTGCACCTCTGGCGATCCCAAGGATTTGGAGACCACCGACCGCCTGGCCGCTCAAGTGCTTGAGGAAATCCGCAAGGACGCTCCCGAGGACATCCAGGGCCAGATGGACGACAACATCCACTGGATCAAGGAAGCCGGTCCCAACCACCTGGTAGTGGGTTCACAGGCCCGCATCCTATATGCCGACGCCGAAGGTCGCGCCAAGATTGCCTTGGCATTCAACGACGCTATCCGCAGTGGTGAGCTGAGCGCTCCCGTGGTGCTGGGTCGTGACCACCACGACGTTTCGGGTACCGACTCTCCCTTCCGTGAGACCAGCAACATCTATGACGGTTCGCAATTCTGTGCCGACATGGCCGTGCAGAACGTCATCGGCGACTCCTTCCGCGGTGCCACGTGGGTAAGCATCCACAACGGTGGCGGTGTAGGCTGGGGCGAGGTCATCAACGGTGGCTTCGGTATGGCTATCGACGGCAGCGAGGACTCGGCACGTCACATCCGCGAAATGCTCTTCTGGGACGTGAACAACGGTATTGCCCGCCGCAGCTGGGCTCGCAACAAGGGTTCGATGGATGCCATCCGTCGCGAAATGGAGCGCACTCCCGAGTTGACCGTCACTATGCCCAACCTCGTTGACGACGATGTGATTGACAACGCTGTGAGCATTTTCTGATACATTGACTAATCTAAAAAACCAACAATACTTTTATGACACATCAAATCAGTGCCGAGCATCTCACGATTCAGAAGATCGCCGAGATCATCGAAGGCCATCATACGCTGAAACTCAGTACCGATGCCGTTAAACGCATCACCCACTGCCGCGAATACCTTGACAAGAAGATTGCCGAGAGCGAGAAGCCCATCTACGGTGTGACCACAGGCTTCGGCTCGCTGTGCAAGATTTCCATCAGCAACGACCAGTTGTCCCAGCTGCAAATCAACCTAATGATGTCTCACGCCTGCGGCGTGGGCGAACGCGTGCCCAACGACATCGTCAAGATCATGATTCTTCTCAAGGTGCAATCCTTGAGCTACGGCTATTCGGGCGTGAAACTCGATACCGTGGAGCGACTCATCGACCTGTTTAACAACGACGTTTATCCCGTGGTCTATAAGCAAGGTTCGGTCGGTGCCTCGGGCGACCTCGTGCCGCTGGCTCACCTGTGCCTGCCCATCGTGGGCCTGGGAGAGGTTGAGTATAAGGGCGAACTCATGAGTGGAGCCGAACTGTGCAAGAAGATGGGTTGGGAACCCGTGAAATTGGGTTCCAAGGAAGGTCTGGCGCTGCTCAACGGCACCCAGAACATGAGCGCTCACGCCGTGTGGGCTCTCATCAAGGCCGAGCACCTGAGCAAGTGGGCCGATGTCATCGCTGCTATCTCGCTGGAGGCTTATGACGGTCGCATCGAGCCGTTCACCCACGCTGTGCACGCCGTACGCCCCCATCAGGGTCAGATCGACACCGCTGCACGCATGCGTCAGTTGCTCGAAGGCAGCGAACTCATCCGCCAACCCAAGGTCAACGTGCAGGATCCCTACTCGTTCCGCTGCATCCCTCAGGTTCACGGTTCGGTCAAGGATACCATCCGCTATGTGGGTTCGGTCATCGACACCGAGATCAACTCGGCTACCGATAATCCCACCGTTTGCCCCGACGAGGACCTCATCATCTCGGCCGGCAACTTCCACGGTGAGCCCATCGCCATGCCCATGGACTTCCTGTGCATCGCTATGGCTGAACTGAGCAACATCTCGGAGCGCCGCACCTACAAGCTCGTGTCCGGCACCCGTGACCTGCCCAGCTTCCTCGTGGCACAGCCCGGTGTGAACAGCGGTTTCATGATTCCGCAGTACACCGCTGCAGCCATCGCCAGCCAGAGCAAGACGCTGTGTATGCCTTCATCGGCCGACACCATCCCCACCTCGCAGGGTCAGGAAGACCACGTGAGCATGGGTGCCAATGCCGGTGTGAAACTGTGCAAGGTGGTTGAGAACACCGAGCGCGTGCTGGCCATCGAGTTGTTCAACGCCGCCCAGGCACTGGAGTTCCGCCGTCCGTTGAAGTCATCGGCCATCCTCGAGCACGTCTTCGCCGACTACCGCAAGGTGGTTCCCTTCGTCAACGAGGACCAGCCCATGTATCCGCACATCGCCAAGTCGGTAGAGTTCTTGCAGAATAACAAGATTGACTAATCGCATTCTGACAGAATGAAAAGATTGATTAAGAACATCGCTTGTCTGGCAGGCATTGATTCCGACAGGAAACATTGCCTGCGAGGCAGCGAGATGGCAACGCTCAACTGCATCCAGAACGCCTGGTTGCTTGTTGACGGCGACCGCTTCGACTCGTGGGGCGAAATGGCTTCCATGCCACAGCCTGAGGACGATTGGGAAGTCATCGATGCCCAGGGTGGCACAGTGCTGCCCTCGTGGTGTGACAGCCACACTCACATCGTGTATGCCGGCAGCCGTGAGGGCGAGTTCGTGGACAAGATCCGTGGCCTCTCTTATGCCGAGATTGCGCGTCGTGGTGGCGGTATTTTGAACTCGGCCGACCGTCTGCACCTCTTGAGTGAAGAAGAGCTCTACGAACAAGCTATGCGTCGTGTGCGTGAAATCATCGCCAAGGGTACCGGTGCCGTCGAGATCAAGAGCGGCTATGGCCTGAATACCGAGGACGAACTCAAGATGCTGCGCGTCATCCGTCGCATCAGCGAAACCGCGCCCATCAAGGTGGTCAGCACCTTCCTGGGAGCCCATGCCGTGGGTCGTGAATACACAGGTCGCCAAGGCGAGTATGTCGATATGCTGATTCGTGAAATGATTCCCGAGGTGGGCAAGCAACAGTTGGCCGACTTCATTGACGTCTTCTGTGACGAGGGCTTCTTCACCCCTGACGAAACCTCACGCATCCTTGAGGAGGGCGCCAAGTGGGGAATGAGACCCAAGATCCACGTCCAGGAATTGGCACCGTCAGGCGGTGTCGAGGTGGGCGTGAAGCACAACGCCGTCTCGGTTGACCACCTGGAGAGCATGATTGACGAGGACATCGAGATGCTCAAGGGCACCAACACCATCCCGACGGGCCTGCCCGGCACCTCGTTCTTCCTGAACATGCCGTTCGCTCCCGCCCGCAAGATGATCGAGGCCGGTCTGCCTGTAGCCACCGCCAGTGACTACAACCCCGGCTCGACGCCCAGTGGTGACATGAAGTTTGTCGTTTCCCTGGCCTGCATCAAGATGCGTCTGCTGCCAGCCGAGGCTATCAACGCCGCCACCATCAACACGGCTGCTGCCATGGACCTGAGCAAGGACTACGGCAGCATCGCCCAGGGCAAGGTCGCCAACTTCTTCATCACCGACCCGATTCCCTCGATCGACTTCATCCCCTACTCCTACACCACGCCCATCATCGCGAGGACCTTCCTCCAGGGCCAGGAAGTAAAGTAAGTCATTTCATCACTTTTTTATACTTATGAGAGGCACTGCCGCACGGCAGTGCCTCTCATAGTTCAGGTTACAATCAAAGGCTCAAGCATGGATGGGCCACGCTTGAGCCCCAACCTCATGTAACAATAACGCTAATTACTCTTGTTGAAGCAGCATATTAATAAGTAATGTCACATCACTGATATTCACGTCATTGTCAGCATTTAAATCAGCACAGATTTCACATATTTCACCAGTTCCTAACAAGTAGCTTATGAGTGCGGTTATGTCTGAGATATTTACATTGCGGTCATGGTTGACATCACCAAGCTCATAGCCGTGGACGTCTTCTCCATGAAGAGTAACGGTCTTGGCCTTACTCCAAGCGCTCCAATTGTCATCGGTGTAATGGGCCTTCACCCTGTAGAAGTATGTGCCGCCAGCAGTCAAGTTCCTTACAGTGTAGAACTTGTCGGGGGTGATACCGGTAATCAAACGATAATCAGCATCTCCTTCCTCGTTGACGGCTTTGAGTTTTGAAGGCTCGCTAGCATCACCTGCTAGGATTTGGATGTTTGCGATCGATCCATAGTCGTTCGGATAATTATCACCCTTGATGGACACCTGGTCTACGTCTGCACAGTCAAGCACAAACACGTAGTCGGTAAAATCGGGTTCCAGATCAACGTGAATTGACTGGAGACTGGTCGAGATCGTAATACCTGATTGATACCATGATTTATAACTCTTGGCTTTTATCTTAACGGTAATCTTGTCATAGCCAGCCAGATCATACTCGGGTGTGAGAATTTCACCCTCTGAGTCCAACTGGATGCAACCGTTTCCAGTAAATAACTGATCTCCATTGTAAACCCAACCCTCAGGGAAGTAATCCTGCCAATGTGAAATGACACTAGAGCCCTGATAATAGCAGTCACTGAAGTCGGCCTCGCCCAACTCCATAATAATCGATTTGTTCTTCACCTCCAAGGTATAACTCTCCACATTCTTAGCAGGCGTCTCGTCTGTCCAATCGGCACGGAATTCGGTTAATTTGATATAGTCTTCATTTGCATCGAGCATTACGGGATTATGAGTTTCAAAGATAGAGGTACCCGTCAAGTTAACCACCACATCCTCAGCCCCCTCGCTGTGCATAGTGATGGTTGCACTGTGCGTACCCAGTTCCTGGGGAGAATAGGTCACATTGATGTCTTTGCCAGCATCCGCATCACTCAACGACACATGGTCAGCATCAATCGAGAAGACGCCATTAGGATCATTCAATGTCAACGTCACGTCATTCTCCAGATAATAGCCGTAAACCGTGAGAACATCGGTAGCAGTTTTCTCGGCATAGGACTCGATAGCCATATTCTTGACACTGGGCACGATAGTCGGTCCCATATAAGGAGGCTGGATACCGATAATCATCTGCTGATTGTCATCGAACGTGTAGTGACCGTCAGTGAAGTCATTGAGCACGCAATAGCAGTTGCCATCGCCACTCCAACCCCAGTTAATGTGGTAGGTATCGTTGGTTGAATCATAGCCATCGACATTGAAGGCATGGCCACCAGCATTACTATCGTAAGCACAATACACAATGGGGCGGTTGTTCGCCAACTCCTCCTGAATCATGCCAACCCAGCGACTGTCGCTGTAGGAATACTTGTAGTAAAGTTGAGCCATACTGGAGTTGTAACCAAAGAATTTCACTGCACGCAAGATATCGCTACCATAGGCACCACTGCCGGTTGGGGAGTAATCCATCTCCTCTTCCTGACCGATGTAACGCATCAACCAAGCCACAGCATCGGCCTGGGCATCAGTATAACCATTCAGGTAGTCGTCAATCATATTGTCCCAATCAAAGGTGATGGAAGGCAGAGGCTCGACTTGGA
>JAFQZK010000015.1 GCA_017405965.1 Muribaculaceae bacterium
AGGTTTACATGGTATCTGGTTTCCAGACCCAGTGGAAGATGTTCGACGCAAGCCACGCCAACATCGACTTTGCAACCGACGCAAAGGTATTCTGCCCGAAGGTTTATGGTGGCCGCGTTAAGGGCTGGCTGAATGCCGTAGGTATCGGTACCAGCGATGAGAACGCCGGCGGTTTCGACGGTGTATCTCTGTCCAACGAGGTTCCCTATGCTAACGTTTACCGTGTAATGGGTACGAACACCAAGTACAACCGTGTATTCTTCCATGATGACGCTGATGGCAACCCCACTTGCCCCGCCGTATTCGGTAAGTTCACCATCCGTACCAGCGAAGACTGGGCTGATGAGTATGCTACTTTCGAGTTCGACAAGGCTTACACCCTGTGGAACCAGTGCCCCGGTGACGACCCCAACGTATTTGAGGAGGCTAGCAACACCGAGGACTGCGTCCTGATGATCAAGAACGCCAACTATGTTGCTCCCGTGACCCTGGCTGATCCCGTTATCGCTTTCGCCGAGGAGAACAACGTTCTGACCGTAACCGTTAGCTGCGAGACCGAGGGTGCTACCCTGATCGTTAACGGCGTGGCTGTAGAGGGCAACCCCTACACCTACACTGTTGCTCACGATGACATCTATGCCGAGCAGGTTGTTAACGTAACCGCTCAGTCGGTACTGGGTGACCAGACCAGCGCTGAGGTTAGCGGCAGCTACACCTTCCAGGCTCAGGATCAGCCCACCGCTGACGAGCCCGTTATCACCTTCGATGAGGATGGCAGTGGTGTGATGATCACCATCGAGAACTTCACCGAGTACACCGTTAAGGTTGACGGTGAAATCGTTCAACAGCGCAACGAGGACTATGCTTATGTAGAGAAGGTTTACGACAAGGCTCAGTCAATTGAGGTTTATGCCAAGAACGATCCTGGCTATCCCTACATTGCAGCCGAGAAGACCGAGACCTACAACCTGCCCGCTAAGGTTAAGCAGCAGAACAGCACCCCGAGCGTTACCCACAGCTACGATCCCAACACTGGCGAGCTCAATGTTTGGGCTTATGGCTGCACCGAGGAGAACGTAACCTACACGCTGTACTGCGACGGTGTTGAGTACACTGGCGAGATGCCCATCATGGTTGACACCGAGGCTGGTTACAACCACACCTGGACTGCTACCGCAGTTTCTCCCACCACCACCGTAAGTGCTGTGTCTGCTCCCGATGCTATCGTGATTGAGGGTATTGTTCCTCCCACGGTAACTCCCGATCCCACCATCAACGTTGATACCGATCCCGAGACTGGTGTTGTTACCATCACCGTTAAAGGTCAGGGTACCGTAACCGCTAGCGTAACCACTGGCGCCGGCACCACCAACTACACCGATGAGGATGGTGACGGCGAGATCGTCATCACGCTCTATCCCGGTGAGTATGAGGATATGGCTAACGTTAATGCTACCGCTCTGCTGCCTGGTGACAATGTAGTTGCCGGCGCCGCTTCCGAGAACTTCATCGTGATCCCCGCCAAGACCGCTAAGCCCGTAATCACCTACGAAGAGGTTGATGGTGGTGTTCAGGTTACTGTAACCGGCAATGGTACTCTGAATGTACTCATCGACGGTTATGGTGATGGCGATGTTATCACCTACACTGGTGCTGGCCCCTACACCTACTTCCTCGCATCGACCGCCGATGATCAGGAGGTTACCGTAAGCGCTAACGCACAGGAGGAAGGCAAGGTAGTCAGCGACTATGCTATCGAGGACATCATCGTTCCCGCTGCACAGCCCGTTAATCCTGACAACGTAGGTCAGCCCACCTTCCAGGGCTACACCGTTGACGGTGTAACCGGTTATGGTGTTTACATCTTCCCGAGCGTTCCCGCCGATGCCGACATCATGTATCGCGTTCTGGTATGGGATCCCGTTACCGAGGAGTGGACCGTAAGGAACGACTGGACCCCGTACACCGGTGCCGAGAAGGAGATCTGGTTCGAGAACAATGGTGAGAAGGTACGCGTTGAGGCTTACGCTTACGTAGGCGAGAACAGGAGTGACGTTGCAGCTTATGAGTTCACCGTTGAGACCGCTCTCAACGAGCTCATGGGTGGCAAGACCGTTGCTGGCGTACGCTACTTCAACATGGCTGGTCAGGAGATGCAGGAGGCTAACGGCATGACCATCGTCGTTACCACCTACACCGACGGCACCACCAGCGCCGTAAAGGTTATGAAGTAATCAAGCTTCACAACTGATCTAAAAAAGGGCGACCCTCACGGGCCGCCTTTTTTTTATGCAGTGATATAGATGTTGGCCCATGAAAGATTTCAATGCCAATTTCGCTAATCATACGAATTTCACGAACAATATTAATAATCATTTCGTCCTTTTTTTTAGTTTAGTTAGTGTAAGCTCGACGAAAAAGTTCACTGTAATTCAGTGCGTTAGCAACTTCCCCTCTTTGATAAGAGGGGGTGCCGCGTGAGCGGCGGTGGCGTTGATACTACCTGATAATATAAATTAAGGACAAATCATACTCCTCCGGCGCACTCCCCCTCCTCCGCCCTAACGGGCACCTCCCCCCAGGCGGGGGAGGAATCCCACCTCCCCTAGGGGAGGAATTGATTATCAGTACTTTATTTTCGTCGGACTCACGTTAATTAGTGAAATTGGCTACGCCGAGCTAAAGGTTCGCATTAGCCCGGCAGGGTTTGGGCCAACTGATATCTCTTTTCCTTTCTTATGCCCTCTCCAATCCCTGCTGCACTGCTGGCGCTGTGCTGTAGGGCCTCGCCTTGGCGTGGCCGCCCTGTGTCCTGCCAGCGTGGCCGCTTCGGTTCCCGTTCCCCCTAACGTGGCCGCTCCCGACCCATCTGTTGAAGTGTCCCGCCTGCCGCTCCCTTGTGGGGCGATTTTTGTTTTTGGGAATTGGGAAAAAATGATTACCTTTGCAGGTTATTAAATCATCAATGAATTAAAAAGTGGAAACAAGATACATCTTTGTCACTGGAGGCGTCGTTTCGTCGCTGGGTAAGGGCATCATCGCGTCGAGCATCGCGCGCTTGCTGCTCTCGCGCGGCTACCGCGTCACCTGTCAAAAGTTTGACCCCTATATCAACATCGATCCGGGCACGCTCAACCCCTATGAGCACGGCGAGTGCTACGTCACTGTTGACGGTCACGAGGCCGACTTGGATCTAGGTCATTACGAGCGCTTTACCAACATCAAGACCACCCGCGCCAACAATGTCACCACCGGTCGCGTCTATCAGAGCGTGATCGACAAGGAGCGCCGTGGCGACTACCTGGGCAAGACGGTCCAAATCATCCCGCACATCACCGACGAGATCAAGCGCGACGTCAAGTTGCTGGGCACCACCGGCAAGTATGACTTCGTCATCACCGAGATTGGCGGCACCGTGGGTGACATCGAGGCCCTGCCGTTCATCGAGGCCATCCGTCAGTTGCGTTGGGAATTGGGCAGACGCTGCATCTGCGTCCATCTGACCTATGTTCCCTATATCAGCGCTGCCAAGGAGCTCAAGACCAAGCCCACACAGCACAGCGTCAAGCTGTTGCAGCAGGAAGGTATCCAGCCCGACGTGCTCGTGCTGCGCACCGAGCATCAGCTTCCTCCCACGATGATGAAAAAGGTGGCCCAGTTCTGCAACGTGAGCGCCGACGCCGTGGTACAGAGCCTTGACGTGCCCACGATCTATGAGGTACCCCTCAAGATGCACGAGCAGCGTCTCGACAACATCATCCTCGAGAAGACGGGACTCTCGAGCGACGGCGAGCCCGATATGGCGAAGTGGAACGAATTCCTCGCCAAGCTCAAGGGCGCTACCCAGGAGGTGCACATCGGCCTCGTCGGCAAGTATGTGTCGCTCCAGGATGCCTACAAGAGCATTGACGAAAGCCTCTTGCACGCCTGTGCCTACCATGACCGCCGCCTTAAGCTCGACTACATCAACAGCGAGCACATCAACGACGGCAACGTCGAGAAACTGCTGGCCGGACACGACGGCATCGTTGTCGCACCGGGATTCGGGCAGCGAGGTGTCGAGGGTAAGTTCATCGCCCTCAGGTGGTGCCGCGAGCACGACATGCCCACCTTCGGCATCTGCCTGGGTATGCAGTGCATGGTCATTGAGTTCGCCCGCAACGTGCTGGGCCTCACCGATGCCAACAGCACCGAGATGGACGCCAAGACTACCCACAACGTCATCGATCTCATGGAGGACCAGAAGACCGTCACCAACATGGGCGGCACGATGCGACTGGGCGCCTATGCCTGCACCGTCAAGCCCGGCACCAAGGTGGCCAAAGCCTATGGCGTGACCGACATCGAGGAGCGTCACCGCCACCGCTTCGAGTTCAACGACGAGTACCGCGAGCGCTTTGAGAAGGCGGGTATGATCATTGCCGGCGTCAACCCCGAGAGCAACCTCGCCGAGGTGATTGAGCTCTCGTCAAACCGCTGGTACATCGGCACGCAGTACCATCCCGAGTACTCCAGCACCGTGCTCAATCCCCACCCGCTCTTCATGTCCTTCATCGAAGCAGCCATAGGTCAAAAACCGCAATAATATAGTTTTAAGTTCGGCCTTACAGCCGAGTTATTGAGTAAAAGTTTTGTTTGATTTCTCAGTGCGTAGCACGGATATAATTTGAAACTGAAAAATAAAAACTAATAACTAAATAAATGGATAAAAACACTGTAATTGGAATGTTGCTGATGGGACTCGTGATCTTCGGATTCATGTGGCTCCAGCAGCCCAGCGAGGCCGAACTCGCTGAGCGTCAGCGACAAATCGACTCTATCGCGGCGGTTCAGAAGGCTGAACAGGCCCGCGACATCGCTGCCGGTGCCGTGGACACCCTGAGCAGCAGCGAGCTGGCACAACTGCAGAGCGTGCTCGAGAATATGCCCCAGGACAATGCCGTCATCAATAACGAGGGTGTGATGATTTCCCTCAAGGACGGCAAGATTGCCGGCACGGTCACCGTGGCCGACACCACCGTCCAGTGGGACGAGGTGACTGCCGCCACCAGCGCTAACCCCGCCGTGCACAACCTGGCTATCCAAGCCGTGCAGCGTGCCCTCGACATGTATGCCAAGAACGGCTCGTTTGCTGCTTCGTTGACAGGTACCGAGGAGCTGGTGACCCTCGAGAACGACTCGGTCAAGGTGGAACTCAGCACCAAGGGCGGCATCATCGCCCGCGCCACGCTCAAGGGCTATTCAACCTACAAGACGCCGCAGCTCGTCCTGTTCGACAAGGGTGACAACGACTACAGCTTCACCCTGAGCAACAACACGCAGCGTTTCGAGACCAAGAACTTCTTCTTTGAGCCTAAACGACTCAACGACAGCACGGTGCTGATGAGCTTGCAGCTCGAGGGTGGCGCCCAGTGGGGTCTCAAATACACCCTCGTGCCCGGCAGCTACATGGTGCGCATGGAGATGGTGCAGCAGAGCATGTCGCGCATCATTCCCTCCAACATCAATCTGGTGGACCTCGACTGGCATCAGAAAATCTCGCGTCACGAGTTTGGCAAGCAGTTCGAGGAGCGCAACAGCGGCATCTACTACAAGTTTGCCGGCAAGGGCGGTGATGTGAAGCACACCAGCGAGAACGGCAGCGACGAGGATGAGGTGAAGGAGAAACTCAAATGGGTGAGCGCCAAGAACCAGTTCTTCTCGACCGTCCTCATCTGCGACAGTGTGATGAGTACCGCCACGATGACCAGTGTCGATACCAAGGACACGCCCGACTACGAGAAGTACCTCAAGGATGTCAACATCCACACGATGATTCCCTATTCGAGCTCGCAGCCCACTCCGGCGTCGTTCTATTTCTACCTGGGTCCCAACCGCTACAAGCTGTTGTCGAGCTATGACAAGTATTCTCCCAAGGAGGACCTTAAGCTCACGCACCTGATTCCGCTGGGTTGGAAGTTCTTCCGCTGGATCAATACGGGTATCATCATCCCCGTGTTCAACTGGCTGGGCAAGTTCATGACCAACTACGGACTCATCATCCTGGTGCTCACCATCCTCATCAAGCTCGTCTTGTCGCCGCTCACCTTCAAGACCTACATCTCGCAGGCCAAGATGCGCATCCTTGCTCCCGATATCGCCAAGATCAATGAGCAGTATCCCAACCAGGAGGATGCCATCAAGAAGCAGCAGAAGACGATGGAGCTTTATCGTCAGGCAGGTGCCAACCCGATGGGCGGCTGTATGCCCATGTTGCTGCAGATGCCTATCCTGTTCGCGATGTTCACCTTCTTCCCCTCATGTATCGAGCTGAGAGGGCAGTCGTTCCTGTGGGCCAATGACTTGAGCGCCCCAGATAAGATTTTGGAGTGGGGCGGTAATATTCCCATCCTGTCGAGTCTGTTCGGTAACCACTTGAGCCTCTTCTGCTTGCTGATGACCGCCACCAATATCATCTACACGTGGCTCACCACCAAGTCGCAGCCCTCGTCCAACTCGATGCCGGGCATGAAGGCGATGATGTATCTCATGCCGCTGATGTTCCTGTTCTTCTTCAACAACTACGCATCGGGTCTGAGCTACTACTACTTCCTGTTCACGTTGTTCACCATCCTGCAGACCTACCTGAGCCGCTTGTTCGTCAGCGAGGAGAAGGTGCGTGCAACCATGGCTGCCAATGCCACCAAGCCCAAGAAGAAATCCAAGTGGATGCAGCGCCTCGAGGAAGCTCAGAAGTTGCAGCAGCAACAGCAGCGCCAGCAGGCCAAGGGTGGTAACACCAAGCGCCGCCGTTGAGAGGAGAGTTCGCACGGTTAAAATGAGAGTTTTTAGAAGAATTGGTACGATTGTTGCAACTTTTTGAGTGTACCGTTCGTCTAAAGGGTACAAGTTACTAATCATTAAATAAGTAAGAATATGTACATACATCAGTGCCCCGAGTGCGGGAAACAGTACAGCACTCAAGAGAAGGTTAACCGTGTAAAGTGCCCTTATTGCGGCGCTGAGACCAACGTATCCTATAGCGAGCAGCAACCTAACTATCAGGAGCAGTGGCGCCAGTTCAGCAACCAGGCATCCGAAGCCCTCGATAGCGTGTTCAACAACGGTCCTTCGGGCAAGAGCCGCGGCATCGCCGGCTTGCTCGCCATCCTGATGGGGTGGTGCGGACTGCACTACTTCTACATCGGCAAGAGCTCGGCAGGTGTGTTGTTCCTGCTCATCGCCATCTGCTCGTGTGGTATTTTTGCCACAATAACTACCATTGTGTCCATCATTCAGGGTGTGCTGTTCTTCACTTCGACGCAGGAGGAATTTGAGCGCAAGTGGGTGAATTGCCCGTCCAATGTCCCGTTATTCTAGCACCCTGACTGCCTATGGGTAAACGACAAGTGCCGACCAGACCCGACTTCATCAAATGGCTGCTGCTCCTCGGAGTGGCGGCATTTGTCGCGGTTATCGGTGCTTATCTGGTTTGGAACTATGTCCTGCCGCACTCGGTGACGGTGGATCGTTTCCGCTATCCCGTGGCAGGAATCGACGTGTCGAAGCACAACGGCGAGATCGACTTCAAGCAGGTGTGCGACGATGACTATCAGTTCGTGTTCATCAAGGCGAGCGAGGGCAAAACCTACAAGGACGACGCCTTCGAGACCAATTACAAGGCGGCACGTGCTGCCGGACTGAAAGTGGGCGCCTACCACTTCTTCCGCAAGAACCGCACGGGGCAGGAGCAGGCCGACAATCTGCTCGCTGTGGTGAAGGGAAAGACCCTCGACCTGCCGCTGGTCATCGACCTTGAGGACGATTGGGGCAACGGGGCGACCGTGAACCGCTCCACAGCCATCCAGCGCGTGCTGGAGATGATCAAGTGCTTGAAGGACAAGGGTTACAGCGTGATGATTTACACCAACTTCGACGGCTATGAGAAGTACTACAGGGACATGCTGGTCGATTGTGACCTGTGGCTCTGTTCGTTCACTGCACCCGACCTGTTGCCTGACGTGCCGCACCTCATCCAGCAGTACAGCCACGAGGGCAAGGTGGCCGGCGTGACGGGAAAAGTCGATCTGAACGTGTTCCGCGGCAGCAAGCGCGAGTGGAACCGCTACCTTGACCAAGTGAAACAACCGCAATAACGCTCACGCATGATGAAAAAGCTGAGATTCATAGTACTACAGGCCCTGATGGCCATCCTGCTGCTCACGGGCAGCATGGATGCCGGTGCGACGGTCTATAACTGGAGCAGGTATGACCTCTCGTTTGAGACCCCCGACGACGGCTTCGTGACCTTCAACAGTCCCACGCGATTTGAAGTGCAGTGGGAGGACATGGTGATGACCGTGCAACTCTACAGCCAGGACAAGGGCAACGAGAAGAAGCTGCTCACCGAGAACCTGCAGCGCAAGGCGTTGGGCTACAACATGTATGACCTGCACAACGGCAAGATCAAGGTCAAGGGTTTCAAGAAGACCTACAGCATCGACGGAACGATGCCCGACGGCTCCCGTGCCATCATTGCCGACCTGGTGTCGAAGCACCAGAACCTCATTGTCGAGGTGACGGTGGTGTATCTGTACGGTAACCGCGAGATCGTGGAGGACATGATCAAGAGCTTTGCCGAGAACAAGAAGCAACAGCCCAACCATGACCGCAAGCGGCAGAAAGTGCAGTCCAAGCAGAAGGCCGATCAGGAAAAGCAGAAGGCCAAAAAGCAGCAAGAGCAGCAGCAACAGCCTGCAAGAAAGGAAAAACTCTACGACGCTTAACCCATCAACAAAAAACCGATATAGCCAATGAAAAAGATTTGTTCACTCCGAATTTGTCTGGCTATCGCAGCACTGGCGGCGATGAGTCTGACGATGGCCGCCCATGAGGGCAACGGCCCTGATGTGGAGAGCAGTATGCTTTACGCTCCGCTGGTCTATGATAATTATGCCCCCGAGGCAACGGCACATCCCGCTAACACAAGCAATGGACTGTACAGCCTGGATGCCGGCGACCAGTGGCTGCGCGATGCGATGGACAATTCGTCGCGCACTCACCGCGTGCGCCAGCGCGCCATGATCGACAATCCCCAGCTCGTGGCCTATAACGCCAACCGCTTGCCCGAGGCTCCCCCCGAGGGTGTCATCCCCAGCGATCCGCGCCAGGGCATGCTGTCAGTAGCGCCGCCCCAGGTGGTTGTCGAGGATGTCACGCCTCCCGAGGCTCCCGCACCTCCCCTCCACAACTGGCTCCACGTGTTCAACGCGTCGCTGCAGTTCACCCAGGCCTACATCAGCGGCAACTGGTATCAGGGCGGTGAAAACAACCTGGCCCTGTTGGGTAGCATCAACTGGAACTGCAACCTCAATCAGGATATTCATCCCAACTGGTTGTTCAACAATGCGTTGTCCTATAAATTGGGTATTGCTACCACTCACGGCGACAGCATCCGCAAGTATATGATCAACGAGGACAATTTCCTGTTCACTTCGCAGTTGGGTTACAAGGCCGTGAAGAATTGGTACTACAGTGCCATGCTGCAGTTCACGACCCAGTTCCTGAACAACTACAAGGTCAATACCCGCAACATGACCGCCGCTTTCCTGTCGCCTGCCGAGCTGAACATCGGTCTCGGTATGACCTACAACTACAAGAAGGCCGATGACCGCGTGTTCACGCTGGCCATCGCGCCGATCTCCTATAACCTGAAGTATTGCCGCAACATCACCGACATCGATCCCACACGATTCGGCATCGATGCCGGTCACCACAGCAAGAGCACCGTGGGTAGCAACTTCGAGGCCAAGTGGCTGTGGCGCTTCTCGCCCACAGTGATGTTCACGTCGCGTCTCTACATGTTCACCAACTATGAGTATGTGCAGGGCGATTGGGAAAACACGCTTGATTTGTCTATCGGCAAGTACTTGACCACCCAGTTCTATACCCACCTGCGCTTTGACCGCTCTCGTGCTCGTGACGATGACTGGAACTACTGGCAGTTCAAGGAGATCCTGAGCCTCGGCGTGGTCTATCGCTTTGCAACGGTGAACTGATGCTGACCTGATGAGGCAAGCCGCGCTCATATTGCTGATGCTGGTCGTGCCGATGACGGCACTGGCCGTCAAAGGTGTGCCATCCAAATCGGTCATTCTCGACGGGCTTGACCTGGACTCGATGCGTGTGCGCCTCGATGAGAGCGACATGCAGCCGCTTGAGGGCATCTGGTATTATCCCAACGAGGAAATGACACTGGGCATCGAGCGTTATCGCGGCGAACACAACATCGGCTATCGCATTATCCTGCTCGAGTCGCCCGACATCAATGTGATTCCGGGTACTGTCATCGGCTATATCGCCGCCAGCGCGGTGGATAACAAGTACCAGTTGTGGCTTTACAGCCAGCGCGACCGCATCACGCTCATCAAGCCGCTGGAGTGCGTGGCCACGCTAAACCAGTCGGCTACCTCGCTCACCTTCGACCCGCCGCACTGGAAGGTCAAGGTGCGTGTTAATATCGCACGTTTCCTGCCCTCGTTGTTCCAGGGGGTGAGCATCATCCCCGAGAAGTCGGGCGAAAAACTGCCTGTCGGGTTCCGTAAAATCTACCCCGAGGGTGGTGATGGCAAACCTTTTAACCAGATACGTTACCTGTGATGAGAATCAGAAATAAACATAGTTTAACCCTTCGTTTCCTGTTGTCGGTCTTGTTGTTGGCGCTGTGTGTCAACACGATAGACGCTCGCACGCGCACTACCCGCAAGAATCTGCGCTCGGTCGAGGTGCCCGTCATGGCACTTGAGTCAAGCGACGGCCTCTTGCCCGACAGCCTTCAGGCCATTGACCCAAATGCCGTAACGCTCAAGGGCTACAGTAAGCGTGCCAGCGACAGCAAGGAGTCGTTCTTCATCACCAACAATACGGGCCACCGCATGAGTGCAGTGCGCCTGCTGTTGCGCTACACCACGATGAACGGCGAGATGCTCACCCAGCGTCAGGTCACCGTGCCGGTAAGTCTGAAGCCGGGCGAGACCAAACTGGTCAGCATCAAGTCGTTTGATGTGCAGCGCCTGTTCTACTATTATGCCGGGCCGCAGCCCCGCAAACAGGCCACACCTTTCAAGGTGGCCTTCCGCCTCACGGGCTATGACATTCCGGTGGGCAACTGACAAGAAATCACAATAATTCATTATATACACTAATAAAAAAAGAAGAATGAAACATCTGTCAATTAAATTGTTATCGTTGGTTGCGATGGCACTCGTCGGCTGGACGGCCGCCGATGCCTGCACCAACCTGTTGGTGGGTAAGAACGCCAGTGTCGATGGCTCGACCATCATCACCTATGCCGCCGACAGTCACACGCTGTACGGTGACCTGCAATTCCTGCCCGCTGCCGATCATCCCAAGGGCGCCATGCGCGAGGTTATCGACTGGGACAGCGGTAAGCGCATGGGTGCTATCCCCGAGGTGCCTCACACCTATGCTGTTGTGGGCAACATGAACGAGCACCAGGTGACCATTGCCGAGAGTACTTGGGGTGGTCGTGAGGAACTGTGGGACACCACCGGCAATTCCATCATCGACTACGGTAGCCTGATGTACATCGCCCTGCAGCGTTCCAAGACTGCCCGCGAGGCCATCAAGTGGATGACCGACCTGGTTGCCCAGTATGGCTATGCCAGCGAGGGTGAGTCGTTCTCGATCGGTGACCCCAACGAAATCTGGATTATGGACATGATCGGTAAAGGTCCCGGCGAAATCGGTGCCGTTTGGGTAGCCATCCGCATCCCCGATGACTGCATCGCCGGCCATGCCAACAATCCCCGTATCTGGAAATTTGACATGAAGGACAAGAAGAACGTCATGTACAGCAAGGACGTGATCACCTTCGCCAAGAAGAAGGGCCTCTACAGCGGCAAGGATGCCGACTTCGCCTTTGCTCCTGTTTACCAGAAGTTTGACGCTGGTGCCCTGCGCGGCTGCGACGCCCGCGTGTGGAGCTACTTCAACCGTTTCCACAAGGGTATGGACGCTTATCTGCCCTTCATCTACGGCAAGACCCGTGCCGATGCCGATGTGATGCCCCTGTACGTCAAGCCCGACCGTAAACTCAGCGTGCGTGACTTGCAGAACATGATGCGTGACCACTTCGAGGGAACCCCCTTTGACATGACCAAGGATCCCGGTGCCACGATGGCCTATGGTGTGCCTTACCGTTGGCGCCCCATGGACTTTGAGGTTGATGGCGTGAAGTACAGCCAGGAGCGTGCTATCGCCACGCAGCAGACCGGTTGGGTGTTTGCCGCGCAGATGCGTTCATGGCTGCCCGACGAGGTGGGCGGCTGCTTCTGGTTCGGCGTCGATGATGCCAACACGGCTGTGTTCGTGCCCATGTATTGCTGTATCACTCAGGTGCCCGAGAGCTATCGCCAGGGCAAGGCCGACATGTACACCCTCGACTGGGATTGCGCCTTCTGGGTGAACAACTGGGTGGCTAACCAGGCCTATCACCGCTATTCCCAGATGATTGGCGACATCCGCAAGGTGCAGGGTGCCATCGAGGACAACTTCGCCAAGCAGCAGTCGGTCATCGAGGCTCAGGCCACGTCGTTGCTCACCACCGACCGTGATGCTGCTGTCCGCCTGCTGACCAACTACTCGGTCAATGCCGGTCAGGACGCTACGGCTCGCTACAGGAAGTTAGGCGAATACCTGTTCGTGAAGTACCTTGACGGCAATATCAAGAAGGAGAAGGACGGCAAGTTCCTGCGCAACGACTACGGTACGCCCGCATCGCCCACCTATGGCGGTTACACCCAGGAGTACTATGACATGCTCATCAAGGGCCCCAACGGCGGCGACCGCTTGAAAGTTGAAGAGCCTGTATGGTTAGATGAAAAATAAAGTCTGACGGTCTAACATCTAAAGACTGAAACTAAAAAGCCGCATCGATATCTCATCGGTGCGGCATTTTTATCTGTTTACTCACTTTTTTTAGAATCAACTAATAACTAATTCACTTTCTCATGCTGCAAAATTACTGCTGCTCATGAGGGTGTACAATCGCTAAAATCGGCCATTTTTCGCGCATTGCATCATCATTTTGGGGGATTTTCACCAGAATCAGTTATCAGTATCGGGGTTTGAAGCCAGGATCCGGCCTATATTTCTCGTAGTTGATGTCACCGAGGACGATTCTCGGATTGGACATCTGATACTTGTCGTTGATGAAACTCAGTTCAGGGCAGAAATACTTCGTCTCAATGCCTGCGGCATCAAACAGGAAGTGAGGGAAATCATCGGTGATGATCGGTCTGTGCTTTGAGGCCTTGATTCGCGCGACGATGTCAGGGTACTTTGCCTGGAAAGAGTTAGAAGTCCAGATCATGAACGGCACCTTGATCTGGTAATCGATGGTAGGTCTCTGTGCCGCATTGCCGTGCCCCATGAAGTCGTCAATCTCGTAGATTTCCTCGCCGTGATCCGAGAAATAGATGACCAGGCAGTTCTTGTCCTCATATTTCTTGATGATGCTGTCAACGATAAAGTCGTTGTAGAGCGTGGCGTTGTCGTAGTGAGCGATCACCTCGCGTTCTTCCTCGCTCAGGCCATTGGTGTAATCTATGGCCTTGAAGCGCTTGAAATCCGATGGATAGCGGGTATCGTAGGTGAAATGCTGGCCGAACAGGTGCAGCATGATCATCTGGGGATCGGCGAAATCAGGTATCAGTGGAATCAGATTGATGTCGTGGCCCACAGTCTCGGGGTTACGATAGTCAAACATGAGGTCTGACAAGCCTTTGTCGGTAATCCACGAGAATCCCTTGTTCACAAAGTACTGGTTATCAAGCAAGGCGGTCTTGTAACCGGCCTTCTTGAACAAAGCAGGGAAGAGCACTTCGTTGGCGTTAGGCTCGCTGGAGCCGGTTGTGCGGAATACATTCTTCAACACCACGCCGGTGTGATCGCTGCCCGACACCACATTGTCAAACACCACCAGTGAACTGTCATTGGCCCTCATCGCCAGCAAGGGATTCGTCGGCTTGGAGTAACCGTAAAGTGAAGAATGGTAACGGCTGAAACTCTCGCCGATGATCACGATGACCGAGGGGGCATCTTCCTGCTGCCGGCTGGCGCTGACACCGCGATTGACTTCGCGCATGTGCTGTATGTTCTGATAAGTGCTCTTGGCACTCATGAATGCATATCCAGTTCGAGTGAACGAGTGCAGTTGTGACACCGATGCGCCACCCTCGCCATTGGCGGTGTGGTTATAAATCATGAACAGATAGATTGACGCACCGAGGACAGTCAGTATCATTGATATGAAGGCCATTACCTTGTTGCCGACCAGCTTGCGTGCAATCCAGATGGCCGCCCCGATGACGAAAAGAATGGCTCCCAGGAGCATCAAGATGTTGGGGACAGTCAGGTAAGTCGCAAAGAACGACCTGATTTCCTCGGCTGTCGTTTCGGCCATGATGCCGATGGAATCGTGCGTGAATATCAAGTTGAAGTTGGCGATGAGGAAGATGTCGACAATGGCAATCCACAGGTGCAGGAACAGGAAAACACCCAGCACGCACTTGCGCAACGTCTTGTTGCCGAACATGCGGCAGATCAAAGACTCGATGGTGGCTGCTAAGGCCGAGATGCACAGGATCATGAATATTGACCATGCATCGTGATATACCGCTATGGCTGTGCTGTTGCACAGAATGTTGAACACAAGGAGCGTCAGGAAAATCCGGTTTCCCCAAACTTTTGACACAAAGTTGACGATAGGCGATTTAGAACTCATGATTCCTAAAAAACTGCAGCACACGATAGGGTTGGTTTTCATAACGATCTGGACAGCAAGTGGATGAACAGAAGGTCGACTTGTCAGCATTCTTTCGGCACTGGTGCTGCAGGTCCAGCCGAGAGCAGCTGGCTGACGTGGCAAAATTAATAATATAATCCGAGAGTATGGTGTCGTGTGGCGTTTTTTTAATGGTTACCGGTTTTGGGCATTAAAGAAAGGACTGGCTGATGTCCATTTTTTTAACAGAAAATGTGTTTTTTGTGGTTTTTAGCCGTTTTTCTCGTTTTTTCTTGATGCAGTGATGATAATGTATTGTATTTTTGTAAATGAAAACTACTTAAACCTAGCGATTATGAAAAAGATCTTATTGCTTTTTGCCTTGATGATGCTCGCATTTGCATCACAGGCTCAACTCTTGTGGAAAGTAAGCGGTAACGGACTGAGTCGTCCCAGCTACATCATGGGCACCTATCACTTTGCCCCCGCGTCGATGATGGAGAAGATCCCCGGTATGCAACAGGCGCTCGAGGGGTGTGATGTCGTTGTGGGCGAAATTGAAAAGGAAAGCCTTTTGAACCCCGAATCACAGATGCTCATGGCCCAAGCGATGATGGCGCCGGCCGACAGCACGCTCGACAAGTTGTTCTCCCCCGAGGATTATGCCATCGTCGAGCAAGTGTTCAATAAGTACTTTGGGGCGATGGGCGTGAAACTCAGCCAGATGAACATGCTCAAGCCCAGTGCAATCAGTTTGCAGATGCAGGCCATGCAGGCGGTGAAGTATTTCCCCAACTTCAACGAGAGCGAAGTCATTGATATGGCTGTTCAGACTACTGCCAACGAGATGGGACGCCCATCCATCGGATTGGAGACCATCGAGGAGCAAACTGATTTGCTCTTTAACGGCCCGTTGACCGAGCAGGCCGAGGGGCTGCTCGACGCATGCAAGAAGGATGATCTTTTCACGGTTCAGTCTTCGGCGATTGTCGAGGCCTATATGGCTCAAGACCTCAATCGGATCGAGGCCATTTTCACTGATCCCGAGCTCGGTGGTGAGGATGCCGAGGCGATGGATGCCCTCATTTATAACCGCAACCGCAACTGGGCTGAGAAACTCCACAAGATGATGCCCGAGCGTGCTGCACTGGTATGTGTGGGTGTCGGCCACCTTCCCGGTGACCAGGGCCTGCTGCAGCTGCTGCGTGACCGCGGCTATACCGTTGAGCCCATGCAATGACATTGAGGACTTAATGATTTGAAATATGAGAAGACCTTTTTTATTTGTTGTTCTGACACTGATTGCATTATCTTCTTCGGCACAGTTGCTGTGGAAGGTTTCAGGCAACGGATTGGAGAAACCCAGTTATGTTTTGGGCACTTTTCATTTAGCGACCGAGTCAATGATAGATAAGATTCCGGGCATGGAGCAAGCCTTCGAGGATTGTGACATCGTTGTGGGTGAGATTGATAATGAAGCGATGATGAAAGAAGAGTTCCAAACGGCTATGGCTGAATTCATGTTCGCGCCGCCCGATAGCACACTCGACAAGTTGCTCACTGATGAGGAGTATGCGCTTGTAGAACAGGAGTTCAATAAATATTTCGGCGACATAGGTATGAATCTGCAAGTGTATAATGAACATACTCCAAACATCGTCAGAGTCATGATAATGGCGATGAGGATGGTGAAAGATTCGCTGAATTACCCAGAATTCCAAGAGTTAAGAGATTTGGCAGGCGGGCAAGATCTTGCTGTCGCAAAGGGCAGTGGCATGGATAGGGCTATACAAAAACGCGGCGAAAAAATGGGCCGTCAGTCGGTTGCTCTGGAATCCATCGAGGAACAGCTTGACATGCTTCGGATTCCCATAAGCAAGCAGGCCAGAAGTCTGCTGGACTTTTGTAAAAATCCTGACATCCTCAAGGTTCAATTTGCTCAGGCTTTGGCAATTCTCAAGGCCTATATGGCTCAGGATCTCCCAAAGGTTCATGCATTCGTGAGTGATCCTGACATTGTTGATGCCGAAGCAATTGGTGCGCTCCGTATCAATGAACGTAACCTCAATTGGATCGAGAAGCTCGACAAGATGATTCCCGAGCAATCTTGTCTTGTCTATGTCGGTGCCGGCCACCTGCTCGGCGACCAGGGTCTGCTGCAGCTGCTGCGCGACCGCGGCTATACCGTCGAGCCCATGCAGTAACAACCGATACCTAAGGATAAATAGAAAACAATAAGTACAATAATTACAATTGATGGGAATAGACTGGTTTGTATTTATTGTACTTATTGTTTTCCTATGATCGGATAGCCTGCACCAACAACAAAAGTCAAATAAAATTTGTTTTTGTGTTAGGCTTGCAGTATCTTTGTCGCATTATTCAACAACACTAAATTTATTTTGGACCCTGACCCGTTATCGTGCCTTTTATCGGTACTTTGTTCAGTGAGCGGACATCCGCTTGTTACTTTCAACGCGCCCACAGCGGGTAGCATCATCGCCATCTTAGTCGCCGTATTGGGATTGTTCCTCTCGGCTTTCAACTCGGGCAGCGAGATTGCCTATTTTTCGTTGCGCCCCGACGATGTTGATGACATCGAGGACACGCATCGCCGCGAACGCGTGAAGGAGTTGCTTGCTAATCCCGAGAAGCTCCTGGCGACCATTCTGGTGGGTAACAATCTGGTCAACGTCATGATTGCCATCGTGCTGAACTTTGCGATGAACCAGATTTTCAATTTCCACAGTGGTGTGGTCAGTTTCATTGTCCAGACGATTATTTTGACTTTCCTCATCTTGCTCTTCGGCGAGGTGATCCCCAAGCTGTATGCCACCAACTTCAACGTCAAGTTTGCGGCCATGGCATCGGCGCCCCTCAAGGCTGCCGTCAAGCTGTTTACCCCGATCACTGCCTTGCTGGTGCGCAGCACGCGCATCGTCAACAAGGTCGTTCCCGCTCAGACCGAGGAATTGTCGGTCGATGACCTCACGCGAGCCCTTGAGGTGAGCGAGGTCAAGAACCCCGACGAGAAGGAGTTGCTCGAGGGCATTCTCTCTTTTGGCGACAAGACTGTGAGCGACATCATGCGCCCTCGCGTCGATGTGGTGGACATCGATCAGGATGACACCTTCGACGAGGTTGTCGCTAAGGTCATCGAGACGGGTTACTCACGCATGCCGGTCTATGAGGAGACCCCCGACAACATCAAGGGCATCCTCTATGCCAAGGACCTGCTGCCCTATATCGGCAACCGTGGTGCCTCCTTCAAGTGGCAGAAACTCATGCGTCCTGCCTATTTTGTTCCCGAGACGCGTATGCTCGACGACCTGCTCGAAGATTTCCGCCGCAAGAAGATGCACATGGCCATCATCGTCGACGAGTATGGCTGTACCCAGGGTATCGCCACCCTCGAGGACGTGCTTGAGGAGATCGTTGGCGAAATCAACGACGAGTACGACACCGAGGAGAAATTCTATAACCGCATCAGCAAGGACACCTGGGTGTTTGACGGCAAGACGCTGTTGAGCGATTTTGCCCGCGTGCTTGACATCGATGAGGAGGAATTGGGCGAGCATGCCGAGGAGGCCGAGACCATCGCCGGATTCCTGCTTGACCTCAAGGGCGAGTTCCTCAAGGAGAAAGAGGTGGTTGAGCACGGTCGATTCACCTTCACGGTTATCAAGGTCATCAAGTACCGCATCGCCAAGGTCAAGGTCACGATGCGTGAGGAGTGATTTTCTTTGCTTTTGGCATTTAGCTGTTAGTTATCAGCTGTTTAATTCCTTGTTATTTTTAGGCATTGCTTCATCGGGTGCCCTTTTGGCACGCGATTTGCCGTATCATGTTGCAGTAAAACCAATTCATGATACTAGAGATGGCTAATAACAACATCAACCTTGACGATTACGCCCAGTACTTCAACGACAGCAGGTTATGGAGGAAACTCAAGAAGGTGGCCCGAAAGGCTGGTCGCAAAGCAGTCTATTACGTGCTTGTGCTCTACTATGTGGCGCGTGACCCTGCCGTTCCATCGGGCATGAAACTCAAGATACTGGGAGCCTTGGGTTACTTCATCCTGCCGCTGGATTTCATTCCCGATGCCATTCTGGGTCTCGGCTTCACCGACGATCTTGCCGCCCTGGCGTGGGCCTTGTTCAAGATGAAGCAGTACATCACGCCCGAGATCGAGCGTAAGGCCCGTGAACGATTGCGTGAATGGTTCGGCCCCGAGGAGGGCGAGGAATTCGACCTCACCAACCAGCATTACAACCCCAATGCCCCGCACGTCATTGACGTCGAGGCCGAGGAATTCTAAAAAAAGAGGCTATAGAGGACTCATCCCCTATAGCCTTTATAATATCTATAGCGACTTATAGTGACTATACCTTATTTCACATAGAAGTCGCTGGAGACGCCCACACCGCCGGCTTTCAGCTTACCGTACTTGCCGTCACCCTGATACTTCTGGGTCCACATGCGGTCTTTGCAGATTTTGCCGTTCTTGTCTTGGGTGATGTAGTAGCCATAGATGTTGCGTTTTTCGGGTACCAAGCCCTTCATCTTCACATCCCAGTCGTCGCTGGTGATGATGACATCGATGACTCCAGGCTCCTCGGCCTTGGCGATAGCAAGTGCCTCGGCTTTGAACTTGGCGTGCATAGCGCCAGCCTTGGGCATGGCGCGGTACTCGATGTTCTCAGGCTTGTTGCCCTCGAGTGCCTCCTCGATGGCCTTGGCAAGCATGCCCGCATAATTGTACATGTAGCGGTCATCATAGTCATATTTCTCGCCGACTTCGTCCAGCATCTTGTGGATGGCGAGGGTCAGAATCTGGAACTTGCGGCTGCGCTTGGCGGCATCGATGGCCGATGCCACCTCCTCTTCGTTGAGGAAGATGGCTTGGTGGGCCAGGCTGCAGAACTTGAACTTGCCGTCGTGCCTCTCAATCCTGATGCCGCGGGGGCCGCCACCACGGCCGTTGAGGAAGTAACTTTGATTCTCGGTGTGGAGGGTGCCGTCCGGATCGGAATAGACGCCGTCCAGTGCAGTTCTGGTGATTAGTGCCAATGCACCATAGAATTTCCACCAGTTCTCATTCTCTTTGTTAATGCTCTCCCATAGTTTTACGTCATAATCTGGCCCGGAATTGATTTTGTTGAGTTGGCAGTTGTGCTTGAAGCGGGCATCCAATTGTTCGCGCAGGGCCTTGACCTCCTCATCGGGTACGTCGGCGATACCTTTCAAGTATTCTTCAACGCTCTTGCCGTTGTACTGGGGATTCTCGCTCATAGGCCAGGGCAGGGGAGGACGCTGGGTCTCGAGGGCCTTCATCTTGGCCTCTTCCTTGATCTCTTTGCCCTTTTTCTTGGCCTCATCTTTCTTCTTGTCAACGACTTGTCCAGCCTTGTCTTTGGCCTTCTTGACCAGGCCGCCCAACTGGGCGTTAGCCGTTGCGGGAACACTCATGGCAGCCAGCGTGATGGCTGCAACAAGTAATGTCTTGATAGTTTTCGTTTTCATAATTAGATCTGTTTTAAGAGTTATTGTTATTACGAGTAGAAATGTCATCTGTAGTGATGCTCATCCTGAATGTCATGGGCAAAAATAAGAATTTTTGGATGAACTACCAAAAAAAGCGTCAAAAAAACAAGGGTGAGCAACCATTGATGGTGCTCACCCTCATTCCCTTAGGGTTGGGATTTGTTCCTTAGTTCTGTTCCTCCTTGGGAGTCTCCTGGATCACGTTGATGTAGGTGTGACCAGCGCGGTGCTGGAACTCTACAGTGCCGTCAACCAGAGCATACAGAGTGTGGTCCTTGCCCATGCCAACATTAACGCCGGGACGATGCTGAGTTCCGCGCTGACGGCGGATGATGTTACCGGCCTTGGCAAACTGACCACCAAAAATCTTCACGCCGAGGCGTTTGCTTTCGCTCTCGCGGCCGTTCTTAGAACTGCCGACACCTTTTTTATGTGCCATAATCTAGAGTTGTGATTTTTAAATGGTTAATTAAGCAATGACTTCTTTAATCTCAAGCTGAGTGAACTGCTGGCGATGGCCGTTCAAGCGGCGATAGCCTTTGCGACGTTTCTTCTTGAAAACGATGATGTGTTCACCTTTCACGAGGGGAGTCTTTACCTCGCAAACAACCTTTGCACCTTCGACGGTAGGTGCGCCAACCTTAACGGCACCGTCGGCATCCACGAGAAGGACGCGGTCGAACTCTACAGAGTCACCTTCCTTGCGCTCGTCGCCGAGGTAGTGGACATACAACTTCTTGCCGGTCTCGACACGGAACTGCTGTCCCTGAATCTCTACAATTGCGTACATTTGTTTAATCTTGTAGTTTAAATAACTGTCCCACAGGCGGCTGGCATCAATTATCCAACGCTTTCTTAGGCCTGCTGGGCACTAATGCGGGTGCAAAGGTAATACATTTTCCCGAACTGACAAGCAACTAAAGATGATTTTTTGACTTATTTGCGTAAAATGCCAATAGAGAATATTGTTGTATACTTTTTAATCCGGCCAACACTTTGCGGTTTCGCTTTTTTTGTAGTATTTTTGCATCAATCGGTTTGCATATGAGGCATTAATACATGATGTTGAGTGTAACATTCATATTGTTGAGCAGGGTACTTCGAGGCTGCTAAACTCAACACCGCCACTTATCATTATAGCAGAATTATTACCAAAATAGTATTTTAATTATGGGCACTTTACGCAAACACTATATTAGGTTTTTCATATCATCTACATTTGATGACATGAAATACGAAAGAGACTGGCTTGCCAATATTTTTCATCGTCTTGGCGAAGAATATCAACGAGAAAAAGGATGGATTGTTGAATATGTAGATCTGCGATGGGGAGTTTCTCTGGAAGCTGGTCGCGATAATAAAACCATGTCAATCTGTAAAGCCCAAATAGCGCAATGTCAACGATTGTCACCTCGTCCCAACTTTATTTTTTTATTGGGAGAGCGTTATGGCTGGGTGCCACTACCTGAAACTATCAACCCCGTAATGGGCGCTTTGCTTCATAACTCGGATCAGTTCTTTGAATTCTATCGCCAAGATGAAAATGATATTAGTTATAAAAATTACTACAATAATGCGCCATGGATTGTAAAAAAGTTGATTCATGCCTGTGGAACATCACCATGGTCATTAAGACCTGTTCATGAAATTTGTACTGACCATCTTGAAAAAGACAGCGATACCCTACGAGATTTATTGTCTCGCAGGGCAAAACAGATTTTAAAGTATGAGAAAGAAAAATCGTCTGAACTTTATGGTTCGGCTACAGAAAAAGAAATTATAGACGGCGTATTTTATGCTACTGATCCTCAAGAACATGTTATCGGCTACTTTAGGAAATTGACCGATTTGCCCATCGAAAAACAAGCATTATTTAAATCCGAAAAGAAGTATGAAAGTAAAATCAAGGATTTGGAAAAGAGATTAAAAGAGCGTCTACCCATGGAGCATCTTCTTCAAGAGAACCTTACCTTTGAAAAGTACAATTGCCAAGAGTATGCCGACCATTTCATACAAAAGATGGAAGGATTGATTCGAAAAATGATAGATGAAGAAATAGAACGTGCATCAATGGATGAGCCAACACTATTGCAGAAGGAGGTGATCCAACAAGAAGAGTATCGATTGTCTAAATCTTATGGTTTATTTGCTCGTAAAGAAGAGATTGAAAGGGTTAAAGGTTTTATCAATACTGACTGTGCACACACACTATGGATTACGGGTATGAGAGGAGTGGGCAAGAGCACACTAGCGTCCTTTATCCCTGAAATTGTTCAGGAACTGAACAGTGCCTCCAATATTCAAAGGCAAGTCAATGCCTTTTATATTAGATGTGGGTTGACTTCTGTCTCTCAGATTGCGATTCGTATCGTCAACGTGCTTCATGCCATGGTTTTTTCTTGCTATAATAATTCTGGAAAAATACATCCTAGATTAACAACACCCATTTTGTTGGAATCGGATAATGCTGACTATGACGGCACGTCGACGGGTATTTATAAACAACACTATCATTTTATAAAATACCTATTTGACGATATAGCTAAGCATTATGATGATCCTGTAGTTGTGATAATTGACGGAATCGATTGTTTATCATCTAAAGAACAAGAAAAGCTGTTCACAATACCATGGATGTCACCAAATGCGGCTTTCATCAAATTTGTATTCACTACTGACCATCTAGATGCTGATTTCAATCCATCTGATGGAATTGAGATTATGCATTTGGAACCATTCGACCCTGTTGAAGGAAAGATGATCATCAAGAATATACTTGAAAATAAGGATAGAACACTTACCCATCCTCAAGAGCAAAAAGTGTCACAATGGCTTAATGCTACACACTACACTGGAACAAGTCTTGAATTAATGGGGTATTTTTTAACACACTTTGTCTATAGTTGGACAATAGCTGAGAATTTACCATGCCCCAATGAGGACATTCTACTCAAAATTATCAACACAATTATTAAAGACCAGTATCACAATGAAGATTTCGTATGGCGCGTTCTAACGCTAATTGCCTTAACACATGGAATCAATGATAGCGAATTAATCGAGATTTTGGCTCTTGACCACGAACTGCATGACATAATGATGGGTCCAACTGAAAAGAAATTATCTCCTATTTTTTGGTATAGGCTCTCACATGACATCGGCGAATTGGTAAACTACTATAGCGCCCCATATGGTGAAACCAATCAGTTTCAGAACGTCGACATTAAAGATAGGGTTATAGAATATGCCCATAAAAGGACTGTTGGGAAAACGACATTATATCAAAGGGTGGTCGAACTTCAATACAACTACTATAAAAGTCGATGGATAAAGGAAAACTTGAGAGCATTGTACGACATGCCCAATTTCATCCTCTCCTATTATGGTGAAGATTCAATCGAAGGATTAAGAGAATTATTGAGGTTGGCTTTTGACCTGCGCTACACAAGCAGGGTTACAGAGCATTATGGCCATCACATTGGATTATTATTTGACATTATTCTCAATCATCCAGCCGGCTTTGGGCAAGCCTTTATTGAGGCTCAGGATAGAACTATCCTGCAGCAAATCAGGAATTGGCTTTTTGCTCGCTCTGGTATGGGACATGAACAAATTATGCTCCAATCCCTCAACGAAGCTGATGATTCACCAATAAGACGATGTTATATTGATGGTTCAATTTGTGAGGATTCATTTACCAACCTGTTTCGCAATACCATTGGTAAAGATACAGTCCTCTATTATCCCGACGAAGATTTCAGCCCAATCGGCATGAGCCAGGATTCCATGCGGGTTTTGTACATCAAACAATATAATATTGCTAAGAATCATCAAGAACTCATTTATATTAATAGAGCTAACTGGAAGAAATCAATTATTATATTGTCCGGAAAGATTTCTCATATTTGTGTTGATGAAACCATAACACGAGTTGCAGTACTTTTTTCAGATAATAGCGTCAAAGTGTACTCAATAGATGATAGGAACGTGATTATTGGTTTTTCAGGCGGTTCCAAGATAGATTGTATCTCAATCTCGCCTGACGGTAACCTTGTAGCAATATCATTAGAGAAACAATATTGCATCTGGAGCATTGATGAAAACCAGTGGATTTACAATGAGAACACAGATGAAAAAATCTCATCTCTGTTGTTCTCGAATACGAGTAATTCGTTGTGGTTAGTGAATAGGCCAAACATAACTTTATTCGTAATCAACCAAAATGTTGTGTGGAGTTGGGAAATGTCTGATTTACTCTCAAAAGAAATTGATTCAAGGTTATTGGCAGCAACTGACCGACAATGCTTAATTGATCAGCCTTGGGGACCAATTCATCTAAGAATTAAAGAGAATGATGATATGTCGATTTACAGGCCAAAACAATTAAGCAGATCTATGGGCTCTTCTAGAGATATCTACGCTGCTTTCAATGACCGCGGCGAGTTATTTGCCTCATCAGATGACCTGCTATGGCAAATTCAAAGAGACATTGTAACGCAGCCTGATAATGTCGCTACCATGTTTATGATTTCACGTGATTTGAAGTACGGCTTAGGATTTGATGGTATAGTGTACGATATTAGAATATGCATTAATAATTATCAGATTGAGACCCAAAGCATAAGTGGTGGACTGATTAATGTCGGATTGAGCAGTATGTCAAGTAGCAATGACGGAACATGGGTGTTATGCTCAGGAGGTCGTGATCTATTAAGGCAGAAGGACTTTCAAATTGCATCTGTGATAATTGATGAAAATCATATTGCTCATTCACGTGTTGGTATTCCGCCGTATACCGATGATGGAATCTTTGCAACAATCTCGTCATCATTATCACCTGATGGCCGCTTGTGCGCATTATCATCATTTGATGCAGATTCACTTCATTTATTGCTAATGGATCGTGATTTTAATAGACATCGGTACCTGTTCTTGCCAAAAGCAGTACTCAATGAGAAGAATCCCCACACTAAAGAAGAACATGAAGATTCTGACGAGTACCTTGGTGCTGCATACTGGAATGCTATTAGAGCCTTTATTTGGTCACAAGACAGCAGTTATATCATAGGTGCAACTTGGCATGACATTTCAGATTCACATCCCCATCTTCATCTTTTTAATAGAAATGGTGATTATTTGAAAAGCATTCTTTCATCAGAACTGGGTTTGGGGTATACAACTTTGTTTTCGCCCAATAACCGTTATGCTGTACGTATCAGTTATGATGTTAGCTACGTTGATCTAGAGACTGGAGAACAAGCGTTGTACGAAATTCCATATAACAATGATGTGATAAACAACTTCTTGATGCATCCCTCTGGTCGATATGCATTTATCAATATTGAGTTGAATTTATTTGTATTCAATTATACTCACAATAGAATTGAATCAAAAAAGGTCGTTGATAGTGTTGGCACTTTGCTAGCCATATCTCCTTCTGGGCGCTATCTGTATTCAAGAGGTGATGGTAAACAATTATATCTAATGCGAATAGACCTCGCTGACTTAACCAAGAAGTTTTATCCTTGGAATGCCGAAGATGTAGTGTGTACCCTCAACGATGACTATTTTTATGTTCGTCTGGATAATGACGATATACTGTTAGTCCAGTCACACTCTGCCGATGTAATGGCCCGAACCAATACATCAGAGGTATCAATGATCAGCACTGGCTCGGGTCTCGCTGTAGCAGACAAGCATGGCAAATTATTCATGCTAACTCCTAAGGAGTCCGTCCAGCGGAAAATTAATCAATATGGGAATACTACGGCCATACGATGCTGGAGACACGAAAAGCACCAATGGAATGACCGCCCAAGTGCAGTGTGTCCTTACTGTGGCCAGTTGCTTGAAGTGCCAGATGCTATCCTGCAACGACTTCAATACGACTTTTCACCAACCCATTATAATGTGCAAGCTGCTGATGAAGATTATTTGTGTTGTCAATGCCAAAAATGCAACAAGTCAATTATATATAACTACTATTTAGGCTAATTGCAAAGAGTAGATTTGCCCAATAAGTTGGTCATGCAAGACGCAACTAGCGTGAGGAATTGGTAGCATTATGTCCTTGGACTATAAAGATTATTAGTCTCGGATTTAATGAGGACAGTTTTTTAGATGTTATTGTGGTTTATTTTGTTCTTGGATACCCGTCTAACAAATTGTAGGGATAGGTGATGTCCCAGAGGAAGAGAGCGTGGCCGGGCATGGAGGTGCCGGCGGCGCAGCGGTCTTTGCGCTCGATGACTTGGCAGAATTCTTCGACCGTCATCTTGTGGCGGCCCACCTCAACGAGGGTGCCGACGATGGCACGCACCATGTTGCGCAGGAAACGGTCGGCAGTGATGGTGAATATCCATTGGTCGTCATCCTCACGTTCCCACTGGGCGTGGGTGACGCGGCAGTTGTTGGTCTTGACATCGGTGTGCAGCTTGGAGAATGAGGTGAAGTCAGTATAGTCCAACAATCGGGCTGCGGCTTGATTCATCAAGTCAAAATCCAAGTCGGGCGGACATTTCCAGCTCAAGGGGTAGCGGAAGGGATCCTTGCAGGTAACGGCGAAGTACTTGTAGGTGCGGCTGGTGGCGTCAAAGCGGGCGTGGGCATCGTCATGGACGGGCGTGATGCCGTAGATGGCGATGTCGGGCGGCAGCAGGGCATTGAGGCTGTGGACCAGGCGGTCAAGGTCGGCAATGGGCGGCTCTGCATCAAAGTGGGCCACCATCAGGCGGGCATTCACGCCGGCGTCGGTGCGGCCAGCGCCCGTCACGGGCGTGGGCACACGCAGCAACGTGGCCATAGCTTCCTCGATGACCTGTTGCACCGAGGTGTCGTGGGGCTGAACCTGCCATCCATGGTAGGCCGCACCCTTGTAACCCAATCTGATAAAGTAGCGCATCAGTATTAGTCCTTAGTTTTTAGTCCTTAGTCCTTAGTTTATAACCCTATGTCTGATACCGACTTTGAGAGTGCATTTATCATTTTAGTGATTTCAACTATGAGGTTTTGAGACAAAGATGTCATAGATGGGTTTAGATATTCTAATCTTTCACATAACTCTAGTTGAGTGGATAATTCGCAAAGCGAACCTCGAGCCATAGCCAGGAATCGAATGAATTCTTTTGCAGTTATTCGACCTTTTCCCTCTGCTATATTTGAAGGTATAGACACGGCTGCTCTTCTCATTTGGTCAGATAGACCATAAGTTTCTTCTTTGGGAAGGAGTTTGGTCAATCTATAGATTTCAACCGTTAGATCCATAGCTTTTTGCCAAGCTATCAGGTCTCTAAATGCACTGGATTTCATGACAAACCTACAACTAAGGACTAAAAACTAAGGACTAAGGACTACTTTTCCAAGTAGGTGTAGCCGTAGAGGCCGCTGCGGAAGTTGCGTACGAACTCGTTGCCCTCTTCGCTGGTGATCTTGCCCGAGCGGATGGATTCGCTCACCCAGGTCTCGACGTTGCGCACGAGCTGCTTGGGGTTGAACTCGACGTAGTCGAGCACCTCGGCCACGGTCTCGCCGTCGATCACCTGGTCAATCTCGTAGTGATCCTTGAAGACGTTGATATGTACCGCATTGGTGTCACCGAACAGGTTGTGCATGTCGCCCAGGATTTCCTGATAAGCACCCACAAGGAAGATGCCCAGGTAATAGTGCTGGCCGGGTTTGAGTTTGTGGACGGGCAGCGAGTGGGCAACACCCTGCGACGAGATGAAGTTGGTCAACTTGCCGTCGCTGTCGCAGGTCATGTCCTGCAGTGTGGCAAAGCGGGTGGGACGCTCGGTCAGCCGGTCGATGGGAATCACGGGGAATACCTGGTCGATAGCCCAAGCGTCGGGCAACGACTGGAACAACGAGAAGTTGCAGAAGTATTTGTCGGGCAGCATGCGGCTCACCGAGCGCAACTCGTCGGGGGCATGCTTCATGTTGCGCACGATGTTGTCCACGTCGCGGGCGATGGACCAGAAGAGTTTCTCGACCATGGCGCGAGTGCGCAGGTCGATCAGTCCCAGTGAGAAGCGGTCCAGGGCCTCGTCACGGATTTGCAGCGCGTCGTGCCAGTCCTCGAGCAGTCGTGCCTGGTTGATCTTGTCCCAGATCTCGTAGATGTCGCGCACCAGTTCGTCATCGTTCTCGCTGACGGTATCCACCTTGTCGTCCCACTCGGGCAGGGTGGTGGTCTCGAGCACATCCACGACGAGCACCGAGTGATGGGCCGTGAGTGAGCGTCCGCTCTCGTTGATGATGTTGGGATGCTTGAGGCCGTTCTTGTTGCTGGCGTCCACGAGCGTATAGACCGCGTCGTTGACATACTCCTGGATGCTGTAGTTCATCGAGTGGCCACTGCCGCTGGAGCGCGTGCCGTCATAGTCCACACCCAGGCCGCCACCGATGTCAACATACTCCACCTCGAAGCCCAATTTGGCGAGCTGGACGTAGAACTGTGCCGCCTCGCGCAGGGCATTCTTGATGCGGCGGATCTTGGTGACTTGGCTACCGATGTGGAAGTGGATGAGCTTGAGGCAATCATCGAGCTTGTGCTCGTGCATATAATCAATGGCGCTGAACAGCTCGCTCGTGTTCAGTCCGAACTTGCTGCTGTCGCCGCCACTTTCTTCCCACTTGCCGCTGCCGCTGCTCGACAGCTTGATGCGGAAACCGATGTTGGGCCTGATGTGCAAGCGCTTAGCCACGCGGTCGATGAGTTCCAGCTCACTGAGTTTCTCGACAACGACAAAGATGCGACGTCCCATCTTCTGGGCCAGCAGTGCCAGCTCGATGTAGCCCTCGTCCTTGTAGCCGTTGCAGATGATGACGGGATTGGCGTTCAGGTCGGTCATGTTGCTGGCCAGCACAGCATGCAACTCGGGCTTGCTGCCGGCTTCCAGACCGATGTTGAATTTCTTGCCGTGCCCGATGATCTCCTCCACGACCTGTCTCATCTGGTTCACCTTAATAGGATAGACGATGAAATTGGCGCCCTGGTACTCATATTCCTTGGCGGCTTTCTTGAAACAACTGGAAATCTTGTCGATGCGGTTGTCAAGGATGTCGGGGAAACGCAACAGCACGGGGGCGGTCACCTTGCGGGAATGCAGCTCGTCCATCACGTCTGCCAGGTCAACGGGCACACAAGAACTCTTGGGCGTGACGGTGACATGACCGTTCTCGTTGATGGAGAAGTACTTGAGGCCCCAGCCTCCGATGTTGTAAAGTTCGGCGCTATCCTCGATGCGCCATTTATTGATTGCTGACACGGCTTGGTATTTTAAGTTTGTTATACAATGCGGCTAAAATTGTGAGCGCAAAGATAACCATATTTCTCGGTAACGGCAATAAACCGCTCGCTAATTTCTGGCCTCGGTCGCTAAAACGGGCAAAAAACAGGGCAGGACCCTTTCCCCGAGTCGGGATGGATCCTGCCTGGATGATAATTGGTTTCAGTTCAACAATCAGTTGCTCATCACTGCAGTGATCAGCATTGTCACGTCGGTGATGTTGTGGATGCCGCTGTCGTCAAGGTCGGCATTGCGCATGTAGATGTTGTTGAAGTTCTCGCTCATCACGGCGTTGATCAGGATGGTGACGTCGGTGATGTTGACAGTACCGTCGCCGTTCACGTCGCCACGCAGCATAGTCTGGCCCACTTTCTTGATGTAGAGTTTCATGTTCTCCTTATCCAGCGTCAGCTCATACTCACCAGCCTCGGCACGGAAGGCCTGACCGTTCTCGTCGGTGAGCTCCAGGGGCCACTCAGCCATCGGGTCACTGTACCAGAAGTCGCCCTCACTGACGGCACCGAAGCGGAATTGATCGATGTAGGCCCAGCCGCCCTCGTCGTTGTCATTGGCGAGCTCGGTGGTGAAGCTGAAGTAGTTCTCGTTGTTCTCGCCACGACCGTCAAGGGTGACAGTAGCGGTGTAAACATTGTTCTCGGCGTCATAGTCCATCAGGGTGCCGGCATTGGGCGCCCAGCTCTGATCGTTCACCTCGCCCAGGATGTAAACAGGGGGATATTCGGGAGTGGGCTCATCCTTGGTCAGGCGCCATACGGTGAAGTGACCATAGTCGTTTCCGGGGAAATACTGATAGATGGTAACACCGTCCTCATCAACCTCGGCATTGAGCCATTGGCTCTGGAAACCATTGACCGATGTAGATGTTTTGGGCACGTTCACGATGGGTTCACCGCCCGACTCGGCGATAGCGAAGCCGTCATAATAGTGGGTGGTTCCTTCAATGGTGGAGTAGATGAAGAACTCTTTGCCGTCCCAAACCAGGGGGAACATGCCATTGGTGTTGGCACGGTTCTGGAGAAGCAGAGCGGTAGCGGTGTATTGATTGTCGGTATATAACAACTTCTCGGGGTTACCGTTCCTGGCCCAGTATAACAACGCATCCTCACCGTTGATGTCGGTGTAAGGCATAATGGTAAGGCAGGTGGTTGTGACAATGCCGTTACCCACCATATAATAGCAGTTGTCGGGGTCGACCTCACCGCCAGCAACGGCTATATGTGAGATGCTGGTTCCTTGGGTACTGCCGTTGAGCCAGATTTCACCGTCCTCCATAAGGTTGCCCTTAGCAAAGCCAAGGAAGTCGCAACGGCCCATGATGGCGGCATCCTCGGGAATGTCAAGCTCAATGTAGTTGCCGGTTTCGGGATTGATGACACGTAGGCCTTCGGACCACGAGTTGGGGAATTGCGTCATGCTGACAACGATGTTGCCGGCCTCGTCACGGCCGATGCCGCAGTTCTTGCCACCCGGGAAGGTCACGCCGGTCAATCCGTTTTGGTCAATCTCATAAATTACAGGTGCTGTGGTCACTGTGGGGACACCATCAATCGTATCAACAACGATTTTCTTGCAGTTCACATAGAACTTGCCGTTCATGCCGAATCCTTGGCGAATTTCCATGCGGTCCATGCCAGTCACTGCCTGGGGATTCTGCAGGTTCCAAACCTGTTCAATCTTGTAGCCGTCGGCGCTAGCTCCGAGGGCCAGTGCTGCCATTGCAGCAATCAGTAATAGTTTCTTCATAATGCAGTTGAAATGTTAAGTTAATATATACGGTTAGAACAATAACTTTATCTTTCCTGAAACGTCAGTCAATTTGTTGTCGCAAATATAGGCAAAAAACCAAAACAATCAAAGGAAAACACGTTTTTTTGTCTGGAATGTAATTGTTTTTGGTAGCTTCTTATGATAAACTGTAATTCAGGCCTTGGGCGTCAGCCGGGATTGCTGGCAAATAGTTGAAAAAAATTACTGCTGGACTTTGCTCACCCGCAAAAAACACTTATCTTTGCAGCAAAATAATAACATCGTTTTGACCCAATATTTTTAATTCTGAATTATGGTAAATTACAAGGATTTAGGTCTCGTGAACACTCGCGAGATGTTTGCTAAGGCAGTCGATGGCGGCTATGCCATCCCCGCGTTCAACTTCAACAACATGGAGCAGTTGCAGGCCATCATCAAGGCTTGTGCCGAAACCAAGTCGCCCGTCATCCTGCAGGTATCGAGTGGTGCCCGCAAGTATGCCAACCAGACGCTGCTGCGTTACATGGCCGAGGGTGCTGTGGAGTATGCCAAGGAGTTGGGCTGGGAGCATCCCCAGATTTGCCTCCATCTTGACCATGGTGACACCTTTGAATTGTGCAAGTCGTGTGTAGACTTCGGTTTCTCGTCGGTAATGATCGACGGTTCGTCGCTCCCCTATGAGGAGAACATCGCCCTGACCAAGAAGGTCGTGGACTATGCTCACCAGTATGACGTTACCGTTGAGGCCGAGCTGGGCGTTCTCGCCGGCGTTGAGGATGACGTTGTAGCCGAGGAATCGCACTACACCAAGCCCGAGGAGGTGATTGACTTCGCCACCCGCACTGGCTGTGACTCGCTGGCCATCAGCATTGGCACCAGCCACGGTGCTTACAAGTTCAAACCCGAGCAGTGTACCCGTGACCCGCAGACCGGCAAGCTCGTTCCTCCTCCCCTGGCATTTGACGTGCTTGAGGAAATCGAGAAGAAGCTCCCCGGCTTCCCCATCGTGCTGCACGGTTCGTCGAGCGTTCCCCAGGAGTATGTTGACATCATCAACACTCATGGCGGCAACCTGCCCGATGCCGTAGGTATTCCCGAGGATCAGCTGCGCAAGGCTGCCAAGAGCGCCGTTTGCAAGATCAACATCGACAGCGACAGCCGTCTGGCCTTCACCGCTGCCGTTCGCAAGGTGTTTGCCGAGAAGCCCGGTGAGTTTGACCCCCGCAAGTACTGCGGTCCCGCCCGTGACGAGATGACCAAGCTCTACAAGCACAAAATCATTGAGGTGCTGGGTAGCGACGGCAAGGCCGAGTAAATGCATCCATCGAAAATCCCTTTTTACTGAATTGGGACAATGTAGAGACGCAAAATTTTGCGTCTCTATTATTTTGTTGATAATCAGTGATTTGGAATGTATAGCCAAATTTTGAGACAAAAAAAGTCGCTCAAAAATTTGGTCAGTATATAAATTGATATTACCTTTGCACCGCTTTACGAAACAAGTGCGTTTCGGCAAGTGCGTTCGGGGTGTAGCTCAGTCCGGTTAGAGTACGCGTCTGGGGGGCGTGGGGTCGCTAGTTCGAATCTAGTCACCCCGACAACGCAAAAGAGTGCTGATAGTCATTGATTATCGGCACTTTTTTAATATTCGGCGAATAATACTGATAGAGAATATATGGAGATGAAGAGGCGTGTGTTTTTATTGTTGGTCGTGCTGGCAGCAGCGATATCGGCTTGGGCGCAATCATGGCTGGGTGGTGACATCTCGATGATGACATCCAATGCCAGCAACGGTGTGATTTACAAGGACTCGTGCGGTGTGACCGTGGATCCTTATGACCTGTTCAAGCAGCAGGGGTGGAACATGATGCGCGTGCGCTTGTTCGTCGATCCGCAGAATGCTCCCGGTCGGCATCATGACGAGGGCGTGTGCCAGGATCTGGATTATGTCATTGACCTGTGCCGCACCATCAAGGCGCGCGGTTTTGAGGTGATGCTGGATTTCCACTACAGCGACACGTGGGCCGATCCCGCCAAGCAATTCACGCCCAAGCGTTGGGAAGGGTTGGACGCTAAACAGTTGGCCGACAGCATCTACCGCTACACGCGTCATTGTCTCATGGCCATGAAGGCCGCCGGTGTCGTGCCCGCGACGATTCAGGTGGGCAACGAGATCACCTTCGGTATGGACTGGCCCGTGGGGCGTGTTGACCCGATGACGGCCGACAACTGGGACGTCTTTACCGGTTTGCTTAAGGCTGGCTGTAAAGCTTGCCGCGAGGTGTGTCCCGACGCTGGCATCATCATCCATACCGAGAAAGCCGGCATTTGGGAAATGACTCAGAACTATTATGACCGCTTGGCGGCAGCCGGCTTGGACTACGATATCATCGGCTTGAGTTATTATCCCATGTGGCACGGCACGATTCCCAATCTGGGTCTGACGCTTGACCGGCTGGCTGAACGTTTTCCTGGCAAGCCCGTGATGATTGTTGAAGCTGCCTATTACTATTTGCACGACGGCGTGAATCGTGGTGAGGAAGATTTTTCTCATTGTCTGCCAGGTACCATCGAGGGACAGCGTGAATTTACTGCCCAATTGGTCAATGAATTGAATCGCCACGACAATGTGACGGGGCTCTTCTGGTGGTATCCCGAGGAGAACCGCTACGGCACCCGTTGGGAGAATAGCAGTTGGGGGCTGAACCGTGGCTTGTTCAACAGTGCCAATGGTCAGGCGCTGCCTGCCCTGTACGAGATGAGTCGCTTCAAGCGTTAGTAGCGAACAATGCTTTAAGTCTAAATACACATGAAGAAGAACAAATCCATCGGCATCCTGTGTGCAATTCTGTCGGCCGTGTGCTATGGCACGAACCCGTTCGGCGCTTTGCCGCTCTATGAAGAAGGGGTGAACACGGCCACGGTACTGGCCCACCGTTTTGGGTTGGCGGTTATCCTGCTGGCCATAGTGATGCTCATCAAGCGCGAGAAATTCAAGGTCACGCGCCATGAGTTCAAGGTGCTGTTCTCGTTGGGCATCCTGTTCGCCGCATCGAGCATCACCTATTACCAGAGTTTTCACTTCATGGATGCCGGCATCGCTTCGACCATCCTGTTCGTCTATCCCGTGATGGTGGCGGTGATTATGGCCTTATTCTTTAAGGAACGCGTCACAGCCATGACGGTCATTGCCATTGTGCTATCGCTAGTGGGTATCGGCTTGCTCTACAAGGGTGAGACGGGTGCCTCGCTGAGTGCCATGGGTATAGTTCTGTGCATTCTCTCCTCGTTGGCCTATGCCATCTACATCATCGTGGTGAATCAGTCGAGCATCAAGATGTCGTCATTCAAGGTCACGTTCTATGCCATGCTGGTGTGTGAAATCACATTAATACTGTACTCCTTTACCTCGCCCGAATTGTATCTTCACGCCTTGCCGTCGGCCCGTGCGTGGTCGTTTGCCGTGTGGTTGAGCATCGTGCCCACAATCTTGTCGCTGGTATTCATGACTGTGGCTGTCCATCATGTCGGCGCCACACCCACTGCTATCCTTGGCGCGTTGGAGCCGTTGACGGCTGTGGCGATCGGTGTTCTGGTATTCGGTGAAATGTTGACGCCTCGCCTCATTGCCGGCATCCTCTTCATCCTCTTCGCTGTGATGCTCGTCGTCCTGGGCAAAGACCTTCATCTGCGCACCATCACCCACGCCGTTTCCCGCCTTTGGCACTGGAAATGACGTGTCTTGCCAGAGCAAAATCCGATAAATAAGTAAAGATGTATTAGACGCCCAAGATGTCGCGCAGGATGTCGAGGGTAGCGGTGATGTCGTCGGGTGTAACGGTTTGGTCGATGCGGTAGTCGCCGATGGCGGCTAGCAGGGTGCAGGTGATTTCGCCGTTGCGGCTTTTCTTGTCGTGGTGCATCAACTCCAGCAATTCGTCATAGTCGTCACAGGTGAAGGGGAAATCGCGGTAGTTGTCGCGCACGAAGTTGCCCAGGTAGTGCACATCCTCGCTGGGGAATTTCAGCAGCAGATGCGAGAGGACGGCTTCGGTCACCAGTCCCCAGGCCACGGCATAGCCGTGAGGTACGGGTTTGCCCCGTTTCATGGCCAGGCTCTCGAAGGCATGTCCCACGGTATGTCCCAAGTTAAGTGCTTTACGCTCACCTTGTTCGTTGGGGTCTCGGGCAACAATGTCCACTTTGACCTGAACTGAGCGGCGCAGCCTCTCCAGCAGGTCGTTGTGGTCGATGGGAGCGTGGAAATCATGGTTAAGCAGGCGCAGGAACTCGTCGCGGTCGCTGAGCATGGCATGCTTGAGCACCTCGGCAAAACCTGACTTCATTTCCTGCAAGGGGAGTGTGTCAAAGAAGCAAGTCGAGATGACGACATCGCTGGCTGGGGCAAAAGCGCCGATCTCGTTTTTCAGACCGTTGTAGTTGAATCCCGTCTTGCCGCCCACGGCAGCATCAACGACACCCAACAGGGTGGTGGGCACATTGATGAACCTCATGCCGCGCTTGAAAGTGGCTGCGGCAAATCCCCCCAGGTCACATACCATGCCGCCGCCCAGGTTGATGGCCAGCGACCGGCGTGTCACGCCCATGCGCTCCATCTCGTCCCACACATGCTTTACAGTCTCGAGTGTCTTGTTCTCATCGCCGTCAGGAATGACGATGAGCCGCTCTTTGCCAAATGCAAAGCGGGCCGTGTTGATATCAGCGATATACACGGTCATGTTGGGGGCCAAGCATGTTTTGATGCGTTCGATGGCCTCCTCGACGTCGTTGGTGAAGATGAGATTCTGTTGCATGATCTGAAAAACTACGAATTACGCGAATTACACAAATATTAAAAAACCGGTTATTCGTATAATTCGCGTAATTCGTAGTTGAGAATTGTTTACGCTTTGACGAGAGACAGCGCCACGAGCAGCGAAGGCAGGGCGGCAGCCAGTTCGTCCATATTCTTGTAAACGAGATCTGCACCAGCCTTGTACAAGTCTTTCTCGGGGATGGGACCCGTGGTCACGCCGATGGTGAAGCAACCGGCGGCATGAGCAGCCTGCACACCCAGGGGAGCGTTCTCGATGACGATGCACTGGTTGGGTTTCTTCTCGGCCTTGGTCATGGCCTTGAGGAACGGCTCGGGGTTGGGTTTGCCCTTGCGCACATCATGGCCCGTGACTTTCACTTCGCCGAAGAGTCCGGGAAAATCATTCTCGATGCGTTCCAGCAGGACGTCTTGCTGCGAACCGGTCACCAGCACGCGTTCCACGTCGGCATCCTTGAGCGTCTCAAGCACGCGCTTGGCGCCGGGCATCACGGGCGCTTCGCCCAGTTCGGTAAAATAGCGGGTCTTCACGCCGTACAGTGCGTGAGCCTCGTCGTCGGTAATGTTCTTGCCGGCTCCCTGTTTGAATTTCATCTTGATGATTTCGCTGCCAGTCATGCCTTCCAGTTCGTAGAACTCGTCGCGGGTGCACTTGATGCCGTTCTTCTTCATGAGTTTCACCCATGCTTGGGTGTGATACTTCATTGAATCATAGAGTACGCCGTCGCAGTCGATGAGTGCGGCGCTGATGTCTAAGCCTTTTTGTCCTGTATATTTCAGGTACTCGGCTATCGTCTGTTGTAAGGTCATTGGTTTTAGGTTGTTATAGATTATAGATAAATGATTTCTATCTCACTGTGATGTGCAGGCATCCCGACTTGCGTTCAAAGATGGCATAGCACCGGCCTTGACGCCTGAAGTCCTGAACCACCTCGGCGAGGATGTTTTTCAAGTCTTCGAGCGAAACCACCATCGTCGGGTCCAGGCAATCGAATTTCACCCAACTGATATCGACTGTGGTGCCGTAGCGGTGGCACGAATTCTCGGTTGCGGCGCGGTTGCGGCGCATGAGTTTCGATACGCTGTATTCGGTGCGCGTCACACTGGTCACCTTGATGCGGTAGGCCTTGCCGCCGCGCTTGCGCACGCTGTCCTGGAAGGCATAGCCGATTTCCTTGAGCAGCTGTGCCGCCTTGGGAACGAGGTAAGGTACCGACGCACTCAAGTCGTCGAGCATATAGGCGTCGCAGGAGAAAATCCTGATCAGCGGCTTGTCGATGTGATAGGCATCGCTCAAGCTCGAGATGGGCTTGAAACCGTTCTTCTCGGCAGCGACAAGCTGCAGCGCATTGGTGTCGTTGAAGATTTCCTTGAGCGGACGTTGCTCGATGTAGGTGGGCAGACGATGAATTTCAGCATCGGCAATCAGCCCCATGCTGTCACCGGTGATGCTGCGGTTGATGGGCATGGCCGGCGGCGCCTTGTAGTCCCATGCCGTGGTATCTTGTTGCTCCTTGTTGCCATGCCCGCACGAGGTGATGCTTGCCAGGGCCAGGCCCATCAGCAACAGCAATGGCAGCAAGCGCAAGATGTTCAGATTCATCTGTCTAGATTTATATAGAGACCACCATGCGGTGGTAATCATTTCTTGTTTGAGGTAGCAAAGATATAAATAAATAACGAAAAAACCCCACTTGAGCACATCAAATTTGCCACATTTTTTGTAATATTGCACCTTCAAAATGAAGGAAACAGGAAAATACAGTGTCCTTTTCGTGTGTCTGGGGAACATTTGCCGGTCACCGGCTGCCCAGGCGGTGATGCAGCACATGGTGGACGAGCGGGGGTTGAGTGACCGCTTTTACATCGACTCGGCGGGCACGGGAGGTTGGCATATCGGCGACCTGCCCGACAAGCGCATGCGGGTGCATGCCCGCCCTCGTGGCTATGAACTGACTCATCGCGCCCGCAAGGTGCAGGCATCTGACTTTGAGGACTTTGACCTGATTGTCGGCATGGATGCCGCCAACGTCGATGACCTGCGTTACCTGGCTGCGACCATCGAGCAGCAGGACAAGGTGGTGATGATGGGTGACTACATCCGTCAGTTTCCTAACTACGACTATGTGCCCGACCCTTACTACGAGGGCAGTGAGGGCTTTGAACTGGTGCTCGACCTGCTGGAAGACTCCTGCGAGAACTTGTTGGATCAGATAATTAAACATAACCATATATCGAAATGAAAAGATTCAAACTATTGACTACTTTGGCCCTTGCCGTCGTCGCCCTGACGATGAGTGCCCAGTCACCGATTGCCGTGGACTGGCAGATGGGGCAGAACAACACTGCCGCGAGCAACTACAGTTCGCGTTTTGTCATCAAGAACGTGTCCAAGCAACCCTTGGGCAGCGACTGGCAATTCTTTTTCAACCAGTTTTCACGTTCGGTGACCTTGCCGGCCGGTTGCCCCGTGGATGTAGAAGAAATTTCCACCACTTATTACCGCATCAGGCCCAACGCCAATTACAAGGCCCTGGCTGCCGGCGACTCGCTGGTGATTGACATGGTGATGGGCGGCACGCTCGTCAACAAGAATTACATGCCCGCAGGCGGACATGTGGTGCTGAACGGTGACATGGCTCACCCGCTGGCAGTGAACATCAACCGGGCCCCGCTCGACAAGCCCGGCCAGTGGCGTGACCACAAGGCTTACCCCGATGGCAACTACATGTACAGCTACAATGAGGCCATCAACGGCTTCGGTGACGGTTACACGGGCAATGACTATGACATTTTCCCCAAGCCCAAGCAGGTGGACATCGAGGACGGTTTCACAACGGTGGGCAGCCTCGTGACCATCAAGACCGGAAAATTGTTCCAGTGGGGCGGCTATCGTCGCGCCAAGAAACTGCTCACCAATGAGTTGCAAAAGCGCGGCATCTACGCCACCAGTGGCCAAAAAACCGTCATCCGACTGTTGCTGGACAAGAAAATGAGTGAAAACCGCGAGTACTACAGCCTGCGTGTCCACAATGGAGAAATCACCATCCTGGGCAGGACTCAGGCTGCCCTCATCAATGGCGTGAAGACGCTGGTTTCAGCGCTGGACCACAGCAAGGGGCATCGCTTGCAGAATTGCTTCGTCATCGACTGGCCCGACTTCGGTTATCGTGGCGTGATGCTCGACATCGCCCGCAACAATGTCGTGAATCCCGAGCAGATGAAACGTTTCATCGACCTGCTGGCTTATTACAAGTTCAATGTCATCCAGTTCCATTTTGCCGACGATGAGGCTTGGCGATTGGAAATTCCCGGTTTCCCCGAGTTGACGCAGGTGGCTTCGCGCCGCGGTGCCACGCTTGACGAGAAGGGCTATCTGGCTCAGATTTTCGACGGTAACGGTAACCCCGACGACTTGTTGCAGTGTGCCAACGGCTTCATCACCCGTGCCGAGTTCATCGACCTGCTGCGCTATGCCTGGCAGCGCGGTATCCGCATCATCCCCGAGATTGAGACACCTGGCCATGCCCGTGCCGCCATCGTGGCGATGAAAAACCGCGCCATCTCCAATCCCACGGCCGAGCAATTCCGCCTGTGGGACGAGAAGAACGAGAGCGTCTATACCTCGGCCCAGAACTACCATGACAACGTGCTCAATGTTGCCAGCGACGACGTGTACCGCTTCATTGACCGTGTGGTTGCCGAGTTACAGTTGATGTACAAGGAAGCTGGTTTGAAACTCGAAATCGTCCATCTGGGCGGTGACGAGGTGCCTGCTAACGCGTGGTCCAAGAGTCCCGACGTGCAGGCGCTCATGCAGCGCGAGCACCTCACGACGCAGCACGAGGTGAGCGAGTACTATATCAAGCGCATCAGCGCCCTGCTCGAGGCTCGCAAAATCCGCATCGAGGGTTGGCAAGAGGTGGCTCTTGACCACAAGCCCGAGTTCAATGCTGTGCTTGCACCCCGCGTGGCTGGTGTGAATGCCTGGAGCACCGTGGGCTCACGTGCCGACGTGCCTTACCGCTTGGCCAACGACGGCTACCCCGTCATTCTGTCGAATGTGACCAACTTCTATATGGACATGGGCTACAGCTGGCACCAGAACGAGCAAGGTCTGCACTGGGGCGGTAAGGTTGATGAGTTTGACGCCTGGAGCGCACTGCCCGCCAACATCTATGCCACTGCCCGCACAGCTGTTGACGGCTCCCCCATCAACATCACCACTGCCGGCGATGGCAAGGTGAAACTGGAGAAGCCCGAGAACATCATCGGTGTGCAAGCCCAGTTGTGGGGCGAGACGTTGCGCAGCTTTGATGAGGTGCAGTACATGATGCTGCCCAAGATGATGGGCGTGAGTGAGCGTGCATGGACCTCGGTGCCCGAGTGGAGCAAGGACCTGACCGATGTCAAGGCCTATAACGAGGCATGCCACCAGTATAACCTCAAGATCGGTACCCGTGAGTTGCCTCTGTTGCATGGTATGGGCTACAACTTCCGCGTGGGGCCTCCGGGCATCAAGTGGGTTGACGGCCAATTGCTTATCAACACCCAGTACCCCGACGAACTGGTGACCTACACCCTCGACGGCAGCGAACCCACCATCGAGTCTGCCCGCTGGACTGGCCCCGTGACGGTCAAGAACCAGCCCCAGGTCATCAAGGCCAAGACATTCTACCTGGGCCATGAGAGCGTGACGACCTACCTCTTCAAGTAACGCTTTCACAACGATAGAAGGAAGACAATAAGTACAATAAATACAATGGTTGCTCAGCGGTAACCGCGCGCTGGATAGCATTGTATTTATTGTACTTATTGTTTTCTTTTTGGTGTTTTCCGCATTGGGACACGCAGTTAAATCATTCAGAGCAATTGTTGTGTACAAGCAGGTCGAAGGCCTGCACTAGGCCAAAGGCCTTGAATTGCATTAACCCCAGGGTGCACAGGCCGGAGGTCTGTGTAGCCTGGGGGCTGGCAAGAAGGTAAAAACGGGCCCTGAAAGGGGCCACTAACCGAGACATTTCCTTAGCCTGAAGTGTGTGGCCCTCTTCGAGGCCCTTTCCCTTTAGACGCTATTTCCCCATGCCGCACAGACCTATCGGCCTGTACGCCATGGGGTTGGCTCAATTCAAGGCCGCTGGCCTTGTCAAGGTCTCCGACCTTTTTTGTCAGATAAAAACAGCGCGGGACACGCCTTTTTGCTAAAATCAAAACGTTAAATCATTGAATATCAGACAAAATTGATTCAGCAAAATACCAGTGCGGAAAACAGGATAGCATTGTATTTATTGTACTTATTGTTTTCTTTTTGGTCTATTCGTCTGCTTGAGTAATTTGTGAAGATAGTTGAAAAAGTGTTGTTAAATACAAAATAATTAGCATTATGAGTGTTAAAAATGGGGAATGGTTTTAATAATTGAAAAATAATGTGTATGTTTGTAATTCATTCCGAAATCACCTTTGATATTCAATATTACCTAATCAATAAAACCTACTAGAGAATGAGAAAACAGTTACTATTGCTACTCTGCCTAAGCCTCTTGTCGCTGCCGGGACTGGCCCGTGTGGTGACAGGTGTGGTGACGCAGTCGAGCGACGGCGAGCCGATTATCGGCGCGTCGGTCAAGGTGCACGGCACGACGCGCGGCACCGCGACCGACTTCGACGGCCGTTTCTCGATTGAGGCAAGCGACGGCGACGTGCTCGACGTGAGTTACGTGGGCATGAATCCCAAGAGCGTGAAGATTGCCCCGGGGCAGACCGTGGTCAACATCGCCCTTGACGACAACGCTCAAGTGCTGGGTGAGGTCGTGGTGACCGCCATGGGCCAGACCCAGGAGAAAAAGAAACTGAACTTCGCTGTTCAGACCCTTGACGAGGAGGCAGTGACCGCTGGCGGTTCCACCAACTTCGCCAACTCGCTGCAGGGCAAAATCGCCGGTTTGCAGGTGAGCACCGGCGGTAGCTCGCCCAACTCATCGACCCAGGTCATCATCCGCGCCATCTCGTCGATGAACAACTCCCAGAGCAACGAGCCGCTGATGATTGTTGACGGTATGGCCATCAGGGGCGGTGCATCGACCCTGGCCGACCTCAACCCCAACGACATCGAGAACATCACCGTGCTCAAGGGTGCTGCCGCATCGGCGCTCTACGGCCAGGAAGGTGCCAACGGTGTCATCATGATCACCACCAAGAACGGTGGCCGCAACGGTGAGATCACCGTCACGGCATCGGCAACGCTTGAGCTCAACACACCTGCCCGTCTGCCCAAGATCCAGAGCACCTTCATTCCCGGTGCCAAGGGTATGTACAAGGAGAACATGGGCAGCGGCGGCTGGGGCCCCTACATGAGCGAGAACGACACCTATTATAACAACCTGAAGGACTTCCTCAAGACGGGTATCCTGCAGAAGTATGACGTGAGCGTGAGCGGTGGAACCGAGAAATTCTCGTCCTATGCTTCGGTTTCTTATACCGACAACAAGGGTATCGTTCCCAAGGACTACCGCAAGCAGATCAATGTCCTGCTCAAGGGTATCTACAAGCCCAGCGACAAGGTGACGATGCAGTTGAGCGCCAACTTCATGAACCGCACGTCGCGCGGCTTCGGCAACTCGATGTCCAGCATCTACAACTGGGGTATCAATAAGAACATGAGCGACTACCGCACCCTTGAGGGGCACGTCAACTGGTGGGCCTACTACGACCACTGGGAGAATCTGCTCGACACCGAGCGCATCAACGGTGCCGTGTCGCCCTACTTCGGCCGCTACATGGACTGGAGCCAGACCGAGGGCAACCGCTTCGTCATCAATGGCCAGGTCAGCTATGAGCCCATCAAGAACCTGGTGTTTACTGGCAAGATGGGTTATGACAAGAGCTACTCGATGTATGACTCCTATACGGTGCCCCGCCTCTATGACGGTGACCTGGTGGATCCCACTGCCGAGGATGTGCAGACCAAGTTGTCGGATATGCAGGACCGTTATGGCTCCTACAGTTTCCAGCCCTCGCGCGGCGCGCTGCTGAATATGCAGCTGCTGGCCACCTACCAGCACACCTTTGCCGAGGATTACACCGTGAGTGCCCTCTACGGTGTCGAGTTCAAGGAGACCAAGGGCCTTGAATCCTCGATCTATAACGAGCACTTCCAGCTGGGCGGTGAGTTCTACAGCTTCAACAACACCGACTTCACCAATGGTGACCTGCTCATCAGCAACCATCCCACCCTGTATCACTCGAAGTACAACAAGTATGGCCACTTCGGCGAGTTGCGCTTCGACTACAAGGGCATGGCACAGTTGTCGGTAACGGGCCGTATGGACGGTTCATCGGCCTTCAAACAGGCCTCCAAGACCAACTATTTCTATCCTTCGGTTACCGCTGGTATCATCTTCAGCGAGTTGTTCCACCTGACCAACGACTGGTTCAGCTACGGTAAGTTGCGTGGCAACTGGGCCAAGGTGGGTAAGGACAGTCCCCGCTACCTGTTCACCGATACCTACAAGCAGTGGACCCTGTTCCCCGACGGCGGCTACGGTGTGGATCCCACCACATCGCGCGCCATCGACCTGGAGCCCGAGATGACCAAGTCGTGGGAGATTGGCGCCGACCTGCGCTTCTTCCACAATTGGACCCGACTCGACATCGCCTACTACTCGACCACGGTCGATAATCAGATTGTGAGTGTGCGCGTGTCGCCTGCTTCGGGTACTATCCTGCAGACCCGCAACGAGGGTAGCCTGAAGAATCACGGTATGGAAATCTCGTTGAACCAGGACCTCATCAAGGCTACCGACTTCTCGTGGAGCGCGTTTGCCAACTTCTCGTTCAACCGCAGCAAGGTGCTCTACCTGCCCAACGACATCACCGAGATTCAGGGTACGCAGTACGGTGACATCTTCCCCGTGGCTCGCTTGGGTGAATCCTCGACGGGTATCTCGGGTAAGGACTATGTGCGTGACCCGGACGGTAACGTCATCTGTGACGAGAACGGTTATCCCATCATCAACGCCGCCAAGGGACTTTACATCGGTAATCGTGAGCCCGACTGGCTGTTGGGTTTGGGCAGCACGTTGCGTTACAAGAACGCCACGCTGTCGTTCCTGTTCGACGGTCGCAAGGGCGGTGACGTGGTCAACGTCACGGGCCGCAGCCAGATTACCAACGGCATGAGCAGCCTCTATGACAAGTACCGCAACCGCGAGTACATCATCAATGGTGTGCAGGCAGTGCCCGGTCCTGACGGAACGACAACCTATGTCAAGAACACGACGCCCATCGTGCTTGACTCCTATTTCATCAACACCTATTACTCGACTGTATCGTCCAACTTCATCGAGGACGGTTCCTATATCCGCTTGAGCTATGTGACGCTGAGCTACGACTTCGGCAATCACTTCAAGAGCACCTGGCCCATCAAGGGCTTGTCACTCACGGCTACGGCCCGCAACCTGTTCCTGCTCACCAAGTACCGCGGCAACGATCCCGCTGTACTGGCATCGACTGCAGGTGGTACCGGCGGTGCTGGCATCGACAATTACAACGTGCCCAGCACGCGCAGTTTCAATTTCACACTTAAAGCAACATTCTAAAAGGCCAACGCACTATGAAAAAGATCAAATTTATAGCATTATTGATGCTGGTTGGCCTGGTGTCGGTGAGCTGCAACGATATCCTCGACGATAACGTCAACCCCGACAGGGCCCATGCCATTGATGCCAAGGACGGTCTGCCGGTTGTCATCTACTATGCCCAGCAGATTGTATATGACCACAGCGAATACTACGCCTACTTCTCGCAGATGCTCACCACCGGCGGTAAGAGTTCGGTGGGTGCCTACAGCTACAAGTGCGAGTGGGAGATGCTGACGATGAACCGTCACCCGATGTGGCGCCGCCACTTCTATGATATCGGCAAGAACACCGTCAATCTCATCAACAATTCCAAGGCCATTAATTCGCCCAACTATGAACTCATCGGACGCACCATCAAACTGATGTCCACTCAGTTGACGACCGATGCCTTTGGTGACATTCCCCAAAGCGAGGCCTATCAGAGCATCGCTCCCAAGTATGATACCCAAGCCTCGGTTTACGCCTGGATGATGCAGGAGTGTGAAGACCTCATTACCATGTATGAGGATCCCGCCATTGTCAATAACCCCGACAACCAGCCGTTGACCGCCAAAGAGGACCGCGTCTATGCCGGTGACCTCGAGAAGTGGAAAGGTCTGGTTTATGCCATCAAGGCCCGCCTGCTGCTGCGCAATATCCCCAACGTGGATCGCAGCCCCGCCATGTGCCAGCAGATTATCGCAGCAGCCGATGCTGCCATCAATCAGTGGCGCAAGGGCGACATCTTTGATTACCAGGGCAGTCGCGACGCCTGGTTCGGTAACGAGCCTCGCTACTATTGGGAGGGCGGAACCGGCACGCAGAATGCCGTGTGGAGCGTCGCTCAGCCCATCATCAACTCGTGGGAGTCGCGTGGTAACCTCCTGGGTAGCGCTATTCCCAGCAAGTTCTTCATGGTTGACCTGTTGGGCCTGAGCAAACCCGATAACGAGATGACCAGCGGCACCTTTGGCGGCGAGGGTTCGTATGACGGCTTTGCCAACGACCCGCGCTGCGGCCTGCTGATGATAGCCCGCACCGGCCCCGCCAGTGCATCGACCACCAATGAACGTATCAAGATGCGCTATCTGGAGAACAACATCGGTATGGGTACATCCTTCAAGATTGCCAATTACCCCAACCTGTACATGGGTGCTTATGCCGGCACTGCCGACTCCTACAACCCGATCTTCACGATGGAGGAACTCTACTTCATCAAGGCCGAGGCCCTGTACTGGATGGGTAACAAGACCGAGGCGTGTGCCCTGGCCAAGGAAGCCACGCAGTGGAACATTCAGCGCCATCTGGCCGCCTTCCTGCGTAACTATCCCAACCCGAATTACAACGCCAACACCGACAACAAGTACCCCGGCAACGCTGTCGCCGGCGGCAAGCCCGGTTATGAGCCTGCCGAGTACTGGTTTGCCCAAGTGAACGCCTTCCTTGACAACGAGGAGTACTACCACGGCACGAGGTTGTCGCCCCACAAGGTGACCGACCGCGGCAACAGGCACTGGTTCTTCAATCCCAGCGAATTCTCGCTGAGCGACCTGATGCAGCAGAAGTACATCTCCATGTACCTGCAGCCCGAGCAGTGGACCGACATGCGCCGTTACCACTACAGCAACAACCGCAACCACTACGGCATCGGCGACAATCAGGAAATCGTCTATCCGACCCTGCGCAGGCCCTACAACCTGTACGCAGCCTATTGGATCGACGGTCTGACCGAGGAGCAGAAGGAGAACACCTGGATCCAGCGCATCAACTACGACCCCGAGACCGAGGAGAAGTATAACCGCGCCGAGCTCGAGCGACTGGGAGCCTACAAGAACTACAAGTGGTTGCAGGAACCCATGATTTGGGCCCATAACTATGGTGAAGTCACCTCGTTGACGCAAGAATAATGACCTTAAGGACTTTAGAGACCTTAAGGACCTTAAGGACCTTATAAAGAAAAGAAAGAAGATTATGAAACGATATAGATTATATGGACTGATAGCTCTAGTAGCATTGCTCGCGACATCGTGTGCGATACATGACCCGTTTGCCGACAACGGCGAACTTGGTCAGGTGTTGCCCACTGTGGACTGGGAGCAGGGCTCCACGGTGGTCAAGGCGGGCCGCTATGCCACCTTCAAGGGCAAATACTACACCACTGCCGAGAAGGCCATCGACCACAGCGAGGTGTGGTGCCTCATCAAGCGTGAGCAGACTGCCACAGCGACCAGCAAGTTGACGACATCGCTCGCTTATACCAAGAACTATTCCTTGACCGACACCGTGCGCTCCAGCCAGATGGTAGCCACCTATGCCCACAGCAAGGCAGAGTGGGACGGTTATGAGTATGTCTTGGCCGACAGTTTCCCCACTTCGCGCACGCTGGCCCCGGTGACCTGGGTGAATCCCAGCGAGTGGGACCAGGAGAAGTTCGACAGTTATTATCCCTCGACGTTCCAGGAGGAGTTTATGGCTTATATGGTCAATGCGTTGACCAAGGACAGCACCTATTACAACGACCTGCGCAACGTCTATATCAACTACAACTTCCCCCTCAGTCTGTTTGAGCAGTTGAATGCCCAGTACGGCATCGACTTCCCCACCGACACGATCACGGCCGACAAGTCCAACAACTGGTTCACCACCGACGAGGTGGACCACTACTACTACATCACTGTGGCCGAGGACGGTACTGCCGTCTATCATGAGATTGCCGAGGAGAGCGCTGCCCCCGCGGGCGCCAATGTGCAAGCGGTGTACAAGTCGGCCTTCTGGCTGTTCTCACGCTACAGCGATGACACGGGTGGCAAGATCACCACGGTGCGTCGTCAGTACATGCCCTACTTCAAGAGCATGATCGAGACGATTCCTTTCACGTCGTGGATTTACAACACGGCCGACAAGGCCTACACGGTGAATTTCAACCGCACCTACTATCTGGAGCCCGAGTTCCGTGTGTATGACACCGACGGCAAGGTGGGTGTGACTACCGACAACAAAGAAGTTACACTCAATTAGGAATTAGAAGTTAGGAATTAGGAATTAACTAACTGATGATGAATATGAAAACATTCAATAAAATAGCATTCATTTTCATGATGGCGATGATGGCCGTGTCGTGTGTTGACAAGACGCCCGACTATGACAACTTCCCCACTCGTGATGTGGATTTCACCTACAGGGTGGATGACGACCGCTACGGCCTGGACTTCTATGTGGTCTCGACCGTGGAGTTCACCAACACTTCATCCAAGTCGGGTGCGGTGACATGGGACTTCGGTGACGGCACATCGTCAACCGAGATGAATCCCTCGCACAAGTATGAAAAGGCGGGCATCTATCAGGTGACCTTGACGGTTGACGGTGTGGGCAGCCGCACCTATCCTCTGCTCATTTATGACATTGCTCCTGTGCTGAGCGTTGTCGAGCAGAGCGCAACCCCCGTGGTCATCAACGACGTGGATGTGAAACTCGACATCGAGTTGCCCAACCCCGAGAATCTGGTGTGCAAGTATGTGTGGACTTTCCCCGACGGCACCCGTGACGCCCAGGGTAACCTGATTTCCACCTTCGAGGGCTACAGCCATGCCGACGGTACAATCGACAATCCCGGCAAGTTGACCTTCAGCAACATCGGTTCGCAGAAGATCACGCTGCAGACCTGGTTTGACATCAACGGCGAGAACCGCCGCTTGGAGGACAGCTATGTCAATGTCCAGGTGGGCTCATCGATACCTGCCCCCACGCTCTATTACGCAACTCTGGGTGGTAACATCATGGCGGTGAAACTGGTGGATTTGAGCCAACTTCCCGCCGGTACCAAGAACCTGCCGTTTGACATGGGCGTGAGCTCGGGCAACATGCCCACCACACTGGTGTTTGCCTGCGAGAAGACGGTGACCGACAGCGCCACCATCGAGCAGGACAACGTCTATATCCTGGACTGCGGCAAGCAGTATTACTACATCAACGACGAGGCCGGTAACCTGGGCGATGGCAAGATTACTGTCATGAGTGCCGACGGCTTGACCACCAATGTGATGATCACCAATGTGGGCGGTCCCGCCTTCAACGACCCCTTCCAGGGTTGCACCGACGGTACCAGCCTGTATTACACCGACCGCAACACGGGTGTCCGCCGCATTCCGCTGACTACCCGTGGCGAGACCGAGCAGACCAACTACACGAGCACTGCCGGTTACTTTGTAATCAACAACCAGTTGAGTTACTACGGTCAGGGTATTGCCTACGGTGCCATCCACACGGGATTGTACCTGGACAAGACCGGCATGTTCTGGTGGGGCAAGAACTACTCGGGTAACGGTATCTACCGCTTCAGGCCCAGCGATATCGGCAAGACGGGAACCGGTATTCCCATTCCTCATCCCATCGTGCTCGAGACCACTCAGCCGCGCGGCTTCACGCTCGACGAGGACCTGGGTTACCTGTATGTGTGGATGACCAAGGGCACCACGCCTGGTGTGGGCTTCACCCAGTATCAGATACCGGCCGAGAATGCCACGGTGACCTATGACAAGTATGTCAACTTCATCACCATGGAGGCCGATCCCATCAACACGACCGATGCCGAGGGCGTCTATACCACCCAGATGGCCGTGGATGCCCAGACGCACTACGTTTACTTCGGTTTCCGTGCCGCAACCAGTGAGAAGACCTACACCACCGGTCTGTATTACTTCAATCCTGCCGATGGCAAGGTCTATAACTTCAACGGCAACAAGGACAAGATCCTGGGTGTGTGCATCAATCCGCGCCTGACCAACTTGTTCTAAGGCCATAGAAAGTAGAGACGCAAAATTTTGCGTCTCTACAAAATTTTGAGCTATGAAGAGAAGTATAACCATAATGGCATTACTGGTGGCGTTTGTCGCCAGTTTTGCCATTTCGGCCAGCGATGTGCCACCCAAACGCGAGCAACGCGGCATCTGGATGACGGCCTACTTGAGTGACTGGCCCAGCGGTGCCATCACGACGAGCAACACGCCCATCATGCAAAATGCCTGTCGTAAGATGCTCGACACGATGCGTGTTAACCACATGAACGTGGTGTATTTCCATGTCAGGGCGATGTGCGACGCCATGTATAATTCGGCTTATGAGCCGTGGTCGAGCTACGTTTCGGGAACCCGTGGTGTGGCTCCGGCGTTCGACCCGTTTGAGTACCTCGTTCAGGAGGCCCACAAGCGTGGCATCGAGGTCTATGCCTGGGTCAACCCCTACCGCTATGGCCATGGCGACAACATGTGGGGCCAGAGCGACCGCGATTACATCTACACCCACCCCGAGTGGTTGCTGACTACCAGCTATGAGACGGTGCTCAACCCCGGTATTCCCGAGGTGCGGCAACGTGTAGTTGACGTGTGCAAGGACATTCTGGTGAAATATGACGTTGATGGACTGGTTTTTGATGACTATTTCTACAACCAGGACAATCCGTCGTTCTCGCTCGACGCCGACCTGTATAATGCCTACAGGGCCAATGGCGGCACGATGTCACAGGGCGACTGGCGGCGTGAGAACGTCAACCAGATGGTCAAGGACGTGAACGACATGGTCAAGGCGACCAAGCCGTGGGTGCGCTTCGGCATCGGCCCGGCCGGTGTGGCCTGTTCTTCTCAGGCTGTGGCCAACCAGTATGGAGTCGAGCCCAGTCCGGGCAACGACTGGCAGTATAACCAGATTTACAGCGACCCCATGGCATGGGTGACGCGCGGTACGATCGATTTCTTGGCGCCTCAGGTCTATTGGAAGACAACGGGCACGTTTACCGGTGTCACCAACTGGTGGGGCAAGATAGCAGACCGGTTCAACCGTCATATCTTTATCAGTCAATGGATTCCTGACGAGGAAGGCTGGACGCTGGCCGAGTTTGTCAAGCAGGGACATGTGATGCGCGCTGCGATGGAAGCCGGCGGCAATCCGGGTATGGTTTACTTCCGCTACAACACGTGGCGCAACAAGAAGGAGGTCATCGACGGCAAGGTGCGCCAGTTGCGCACGTGGCTCAAGGACAGCCTCTACTCGACAGTGGCCCTCAATCCGGCTCCAGCATGGCTCAGGCCTGATCAGACCTATCACACTGTGACCAATCTTGCGTGCAGTGACGGTAAACTCTCTTGGGACAGCATTCCCAACGTGCGCTATGTCATTTACACTATCCCCGATGGAGTGGAGGACAAGGATTTCCATTGCCAGGCCCAGTATATCGAGGCAGTGAGCTATTGGGCATCCTACAGCCTGCCCGCTGCCAAGCGTGAGGGCTACCGCTATGCGGTCACCATTCTTGACAGGTGGGAGAACGAGTATGCTCCCGTGACTCCGGGTGTCGAGCCCGTTCAGGCCGCTAAGCCCGTTTTGCTTTACCCTGACGACGGTGCCGAGGTCCCCGAACTTTCATTCCTGCAATGGCAAGGCGATGGGGCCACCTATATGGTGCAGGTCTATGCCGACGAGCAGATGGACTCGCTGGTGGCTCAGGTCGAGACCGATGTGACCGACTGCCCCTTGACCAAGGTGCCCGGTCTGCCCAGCGGCACTTACTGGTGGCGCGTGGTGGCACGCGGCCTCAACCAGTGGGACAATGCCAGTGACTTGCGTCGCTTCACGCTGGGGCAGATGCGTATCACCTCGCCTGCAGCAGCTGCTACGTCGGTGCCCTTGACACCCGCAATCACGTGGACACCGGGAGCGCCGGGTACGACCTATGTGCTGGAAATCTCCACCACGGCATCCATGAACAACCCTGACACAATTCTCACCGCCGAAGCGAGGTGGCAAGTACCTGCCTACAGGTTTGCAGGTGCCACCACCTACTACGCTCGCGTGACAGCCACCTACGGCAGTGCTACCGTGGTGACTCCGGTATCGTCGTTCACCACGGTCGAGGTCATTCCTCCCGTGCCGGTGTTCATGACGCCGGCTGTGGATGGCGTGGCGCTGTATTCGACCGATGTGGTGCGTTTCCAGCCTGTCGAGGGAGCCGCCTCGTTGAGGGTGCAGATCAGCACTTCAGAGACCTTCCCGACCCGCACCTCCTATTCGGGTACGCTCGAGGGATCGTTTGAAACTCCCGCCTTGGGCACCATCAAGGGTGCAGGCAAACTGGTTGACGGCAAGCTCTATTATGCCCGTGCCCGTTACGCTTATCACACGCTGGCAACGGGCAGCACCGTCCAATATACCGACTACTGCGACATCCGCACCTTCGTTTATCACGAGACGGTGAGGGGTGACGTGAACGGTGACGGCGAGGTGAATATCGCCGATGTGAATGCCGTCATCGGGGTGATATTGAGCGATGCTGCTGCAGCCACTGCGATGGACGACGTGAACGGTGACGGCGAGGTGAACATCGCCGACGTGAATGCTGTCATCGACTTCATCCTGAGCAATTGATTGCCGGGTTTTCAGGTTGATTCAGGCCATAAGCATCCTGATTGCGTGCATTTATCGTTGTTTTTTTGCGATATAAGCCGCATTCAGGATGTTTTTTGTATCTTTGCCTATTGATATGAGAAGGTTATTCTTGATATTGCTGGCGTTCATGTCGCTGATGGGAGTCTTGGCTCAAGGCTTGCCCTCTTATGCGCCATATAACAAGACGGTGAAGTTGGACTCCACCAACTTACCCATCGTGTGGATATCAACGAATGGCCAGACGGTGAACCTCACCACCCGCGTGACGGCGACGATGAAGATCATTCACAACGGTGATGGCCGTCTCAATTACACCGACACGACAGCCCATCCGGGTCAGCATGTGGAGTATGACGGCTATGTAGGCCTGCGTTATCGTGGCAATTCATCTTACGACAGAAGTCTCAAAAAGCCCTACTCCTTCCGCCCGATTGACCGCCCACTCGAGGATGGCGGCTCATGGAAGAAGGTGTCATTGCTGGGCATGGGCAAGGACAGCAAGTGGATTCTGCTTGCCCCCTACAACGACAAGAGTCTGATGCGGGACATGCTGGCCTTTGAATTCGCGCGCCCGTGGATGGAATACTCGCCCGACGGCCGCTACTGCGAGGTGCTGGTCGATGGCGTGTATTACGGCATCTTTGTGCTCGTTGAGCAAGTGTCTGAGGGCAAATCTCGACTGAACCTGAAAGACCCGGGCGGCGAGGGTGATGAACTCACGGGTGGCTATCTGCTGGAAATCGACCGCAAGGATGAAGATCACTACTTCGTTTCAAAATATAAGCCCCTGCGCAACGATGGCTCACGGGTGGGAATCCGCTACATCATTTTTCAGTATAAGTTCCCTGACTATGAGGACATGACTCCCGATCAGTTGGCCTATATCAAGAGTGCTGTTGACCGTATGGAAGACGCCTTGGCTGCCGACGACTACTGCAATCCCGAGACGGGTTACCGCCGCTACCTCGACGTCATGTCGTTCATCGACTACCAGCTGGCTCAAGAGCTGTCCCATAATGTGGACGGCTACCGATTGAGCTGCAAGATTTACAAGAATCGTGACAGCGTCGATCCTCGTTTCAAACTCGTGCTGTGGGATTTCAATATCGCCTATGGTAACGTCAACTACTATGAAGGGTGGTACACCGAGGGTTGGATTTACCAATACAATGATCTGCTTGTCGCCCATACGATAGAGAACCTGATTCCCTTCTGGTGGCGCCAGCTCAATAACGACCCGCAATATGTTGCCCAACTCAAGCAGCGTTGGGCTCAGTATCGTCGCAGCAACCTGAGCGACGAGGCTGTAGAGGCCAAAATCGACTCAATCTACAATTTGCTTACCGTGGGTGGCGCTGAGCAGCGCAACTCTTTGGCTTATCCCAGGTGGGGATCGTATGTGTGGCCCAACTACTATATTGCCGCCGATTATGCCGACGAGATCGCCTATCTCAAGTCATGGCTCCGTGACCGCATCGAGTGGATGGACGAGCAACTGGGATTTGACCCTGACGCGCCCCAAGACATCCCCGGCGACGTGAACGGTGACGGCGAAGTGAACATTGCCGACGTCAATGCTGTCATCGACTTGATTTTGACAGGCGGCTACTTACCTGCTGCCGATGTGAACGGCGACGGCGAAATCAACATCGCCGATGTGAACGCCCTCATCGATTTGGTAATCAGTTCTTAAATTGAAAGAGTTATGCATGGATAGACAGGACGGCCAGTCCGGGCATTCTATCCATTCATTTTTTTGAAATTATTGTTCTTGTCGCTTTGAGGGTAAAGAAAAATTTAGTTACTTTGCTAAGTTAAAGCGAAATAAAAAACAAGAAAAATAATTAATAACCTAATAACCAATCAATTATGAAGAAATTTTTACTATTGTCTGTTATGTTGTTATCGGGCATTGCCTCGGCTCTGGCAGTGACCGACGGCGTGACCTATGATGCCGTTAACGACATCAAGATCAAGAACCTGTGGATTCAGGACCGTGCCCACACGATGGACGTGTGGAGCAACAAGCCTTATTGCAACACCAGTGCCCGCACTGCTGTGATGAAAGACGGCTGCATCTACATCGCACGTTCCAATGCCAACACGGTGATTCAAGGTACCGACACCTTGTCCCAGAGTGTCATCTACAAACTGGATGCCGCAACCGGCGAGATGATCAAGGAACTGCAGTTGACACTCGACGGTGCCATCTATGGCGGTGCTGTACTGAGCTGCAACACGGTGGGTGTGGACGCTTTCGGCCACCTGTACATGGCCCCCTATACCAGTGAGCTGAACAACGAGCAGCCCGTCTATATGGTGGACAAGGAGACCGGCGAACTCACGCTGATGGCTGTCCTTGACAAGGGCGATGTGGTTCAACGCTGCGACTATATCGACCTGATGGGTGACATCACCCGCGAGGAGGCCGAGTGCAACATCATGACGGTGGGTGCAAGTTCGGAGTATATCTATCGCTGGCACGCTGACCAGGGCGGTGACTTTGAGGGCGGCTTTGAGGGCGATCCCTACATTGCCATCTATGACTTCTATCCCGAGAGTGTCACCAACTGGGGCTACGCTCCCGTGGTGAAGATGGTGCTCGGCGAGGACGAGGATTCACGTTACAGCGGCACCCTGTTCTATGTCGACGGTTTCCACTCAGCACCCATCCTCTACGACGAGACGGGTACGCTGGTCGAGAGCTTCGAGGATGTGGATCCTGAGCTCTTGCCTCTGGAGGTCGGTGCCAACGGTGTGTGCGAGTTCACCCTCGAGGGTCGTAACTTCATCGTCTATGTCACTGCACAGTACTCGGGATTGAACGAGGAGACTGGCGTGAACCGTGCCTGCCAGGTGAACATCTGTGAGCTGGGCGAAGGTATGACGCTGGGCGGCATGCAGCGCTACTGGATGGTGCCCGATGCACTGGGAACGACCAGTGACGGCGGTACCCGTGTTGAGAGCATGAACGTTGAGTACAGCACCGATGCCGAGGGTAACGAGGAGGTGACGCTGTTCATCTTCAAGTGCTATAACGGTATGGCCGTTTACAAGATTGGCACCAACGTTGATGCCGACGAGCCCGGTGGCCTGACTGGTGACGTGAACGGTGACGGTGAGGTGAACATCGCCGACGTCAATGCCGTTATCGACATGATTCTATCGGGTAACGCTTCGGCTTCGGGCGACGTGAACGGCGACGGCGAGGTGAACATTGCCGACGTGAATTCGATCATTGACCTGATCCTGGGTTAATCATAACCTGTCATAGCTTAACTTAAAATAAATCTGAGCCGCGGATTGCACACGGAATGTTACCACTTCCGCGTCAATCCACGGCTCTTGCTTAAAAAAGCAGCAGTCAACTGGACAAATAATCTTAAAACTTGGGGATGCCTGATACGGTGTCTCTGCAAAAAAGAATCAGAATATGAAAAAATCAGTACTTCTTTTTATCACTTTGATGGCTGCGGCACTCAATGTTGCCGCCGTTACCGACGGACAGACTTATCCCGCTGTCAACGACATCAAGATCGTGAACCAGTGGATCTTTGACCGTGTGCATTGTGGCACGGCTTACACGAGTAACGACATCTGCAACCAGCGTGCCCGCACGGCGACGATGGACCAGGGCATCATCTATGTGGCTCGCAGCGAGGAAAAACTCGTTGTCGTGGGCAATGACTCCATCATGCAGTCGGTTATTCACCGTTTCAGCGCGGCCGACGGCTCTCAGCTCGAGGACTTGCCCCTGACGCTTGACGGAGCCCCTTATAGCCGTTTCCTGGGCGTGGCCAGCATCGGTAAGGACAGTTTCCACCACATCTGGGTAGCTCCCATGACAAGCAATGTCCAGCAATATGTCCCCGTCTATATGGTGGATACCGAGACTGGCGAAATGACGCTTATCGTGGAAATGGACAAGGGCGATGCCCTCCAGCGCACCGACTATCTTGATGTCATGGGTGACATCACGCTTGAGCAGGCCGAGTGCAACATCATGACCGTAGCCGGCTCGACTGCCGACCCGGGCTTCCCCACGATTTACCGCATGCATGCCGACCAGGGCGGTGATTGGGAAGGCGGTTTTGAGGGTGACCCCTATATGGACATCATCAACTTCTATCCCGAGACCAAGACCGGTTTCTCGCTGGCTCCGGTCATCAAGATGATCGAGGGTCCCGACGAGGAGTCACGTTACAGCGGCGAGTTTTTCTATATCGACTGCTTTGACACGGCACCGGTAGTCTATGACTACTCGGGCTCGGTCATCGACTCGTTTGAGGACACTGACCCCGAATTGTGGCCTCAGGCAACCCCCAACGGCTGCATTGAGTTCAAGCTGGAGGGCCGCGACTTCCTCGTGTATGTCAATGCCGACATGAACGGTAACGGACATGGCTGCCAGGCCAACATCTGCGAGTTGGGCGAGGGTCAGTCGCTGGGCGGCATGACCAAGTACTGGAAGATTCCTGCCGACAGTCTCGGCAAGGTCAACGACAGCGGTCTGCGCGTGCACTGCTTTGCAGTGGAATATGGCGTTGACAGCGAGGGCTTTGAGGAGGTGACGCTGTTGACCTTCAAGGCCTATAACGGCATGGCAGTCTATAAGATTGGACGCAACGTGGACAGCGCTCAACCGCAGCCTGGTGTTGTCGGTGACGTGAACGGCGACGGTGAGGTGAACATTGCCGACGTGAATGCGGTCATCGACATGATCCTGTCAGGAAAGACCGAAGACTCGGGCGATGTGAACGGCGACGGCGAGGTGAATATCGCCGATGTCAACACTGTCATTGACCTCATCTTGCAGTCATGAAATCGCGCTGGCTCATATTGCTGGCGCTCGCCTTGACGGGGGCGCTGGCATCAGCGTCACCTCGTGACCAGTGGGTGATCGGTGACAAGGCCTACGAGGTGGATACGCTCATCTTTCCGCATCTGGCTGGTCCCGGTGTGATAGCGGCCAAGTACGACATCCCCGCCTTGCCCCTCAAGGTAAGTGTGGTCGAGATGGACTTGACCAACCCCTACATCGTGATGGAAACTTGCTTGGGCGGCGAGAAATCGGTGGCTTGCGAGACTCCGGTGAATATGGCGACGCGCAACACGCGGCCTGGCCACGAGGTGGTGGGTGCTGTCAACGGCGACTTCTTCATGACGTCGCCCACTAACGAGGTGGGACTGCCCTTGAGCGGTCAGGTGCGTAACGACGAACTGGTGCTCAGCGGTCACAACCGCGCCTGTCTGGTGCTGGACGACAACAACCGGCCCTATATCGACCGACTGACCTTTACGGGAACGGTCACCAGCGGCGAGACGTCGTTCGCCCTCAATCTGGTGAACCGCATGCGCTATGCCTATGAGAACATCGCGACTAATCAGTCGATTCTGTTCACCCGCAGCTACGGCCCCGTGACCTATGACGGCTCCACTTCGGGCAAGATGGTGCTGCTTCGTCCTGCCGGCGATCCCTTCAAGTGGAATGCCAATGGTGTGGAGCAGTGCATCGTCGAGGACATCTTTGACGCCCAGGGCTCGAGGACCATCCCCGATGGCAAGGCCATCCTGTGGCTCAAGGGTACCTATGCCAACTACAGCGACGCGCTCAACGTGGGCGATGAGGTCAGCATCACATTCAGGTTCACGCTCAACAACGAGGGCCATGATGTGAATATTCATCAGCTCATCGGCGGCAGCAACCACATCATCATGCAGAACGGCCAGTTCATGGAGGATTGGGCTGAGCGGCATCCCCGCACCGCCATCGGTGTGAATGCCGACAGCACGCGGCTTTACTTTGTCGTGGTCGATGGGCGCCACCTGACGTCAACGGGCGTGACGCTGCGTGAAATGAAGGGCATTTTCGACGCCTTGGGTGCTGTCCATGCGGTGAACCTGGACGGCGGTGGCTCGTCGTGCATTTTGGTCAACGACGAGGTGATGAACCATCCCAGCGACGGCCCGGTGCGTGCCGTGGGCAATGGTTGCCTGTTTGTATCGACCGCCCCCGAGGATAACGAGATCGGCATCATCAATTTTGAGCCGCGGTGCTATAACCTGTCGATTTCGGCCACCACATCCTTCGGGGTTTGGGGCTACAACCAGTATGGCGTACTCAAGACGCGCAACCTGCAGGGTTGCACCTTCTCGTGCGACCCCCAAGTGGGCCAATTCGACGACGAGGGCGTTTTCCATGCTGTTTCAACCCCCGCGTCGGGCAACCTGTATGTGCATTACAACGGCATCACGGCCACTCAGCCCATTACCGTCATGGAGGCGCAGTGGCAGTTGGTAAGCGACAGCGTGGTCATTGACAGCTATCATCCTTATGCCATCAACATCAACGGCATCAGCGGCTATGGACTGGATAAGGTGGACCCTTCGGTAGTGGCGTGGACCTCGGCCGATGAGAGCGTCTGCGCCGTTGACGACCGTGGCGTTGTCACTGCCGTGGCCGACGGACAGACCTTTGTCGGCTCAAGCCATCCGTTGTTGGCCGACTCGCTGCTGATTCGTGTCGAGAACCCCAAACGGCGAGTGACCACGGTGGAGAATGCTCCTATTGACCCTGCCACTTGGGACATTGCCCAGAGTGGCGGCAAGGACCGCGTCGTGACGGCGCTGGACAACGGCATGCAGATCGATTTCACGGGTTCCTCGTCTCGCAATCCCTACATCAAGATTGCCAAACCTGTACAACTCTGGGGATTACCTGACACCTTGCGGATGCGCATCATCCCCGGTGACATCCAGCTCAAGACGGTCAAGATGCTGCTTGAGAATGCCTACGGCGAGCGCGTCACGGTGGAGTATCCCGCCGATGCCTTGACCGATGGCCGTGTTACCGTCGATGCTCCTGTCACCGATATTTGTAACGCTGCCGACCTGGGCAACTTCCCGCTGCATCTGGTGTATTACTACATCACTTATAATGCGGTCTCCACGGGTCAGCAGTACAGCCTCAAGATACCGGGCATGGAACTCGTCTATGCCAATGTGCCTCACGAAGAGCACATCACGGGCGACGTGAACCGCGACGGTGAGGTGAATATCGCCGATGTCAACACGGTTATCGACCTGATTCTGGAAGGTGGCATCATGCCCACTGCCGACGTGAACGGCGACGGCGAGATCAACATCGCTGATGTGAATGCCTTGATTGCGCTCATCCTCACTTGAGAGCGTAGAAACGAATGGCCATAAATGACTCATGGATAGTTTTATTCGTGACTCATTTATGGTCAGTCGTTAGTTTAACATTTAATCGACAACTTAAATTAGATATCTATGAAGCGAGAAGAGTTTATGGTGGAAGTGTGTGCCAACGGCGTCGAGTCATGCATTGCGGCACAGGAAGGTGGGGCCGACCGCGTGGAACTGTGCGCCGGCATCCCCGAGGGCGGTACGACGCCCAGTTACGGTGAAATCAAGGTGGCTCGCCGTGTGCTCACGACGACTCGACTGCATGTGATTATCCGTCCCCGTGGCGGTGACTTCCTCTACAGCGACCTGGAAGTGGAGCGCATGGCGGCTGATATCGCTGTGTGTCGTGAATTGGGCGTCGACGGAGTGGTGTTCGGCTGCCTGAATGCCGACGGCACCTTCGATGTCGAGCGCAACCGTTATCTGATGGCGTGCAGCAAGGGGATGAGTGTGACCTGTCACCGTGCCTTTGACCGTGCCGTCAATCCTGAGCAGGCGCTGGAAACTGTCATTGACTTGGGATTTGACCGCATCCTCACCTCGGGACAGCAACCCAAGGCTATCCAGGGGGCTGAATTGCTCGCAAAACTCAACCGTCAGGCTGCCGGTCGCATCATCCTGATGGCAGGCAGCGGAGTCACCGAGCAGAACATCCGTGAACTGTATGAGGCTACCGACCTGCACGAGTTCCATTTTTCGGGACGTGAACCCCGTCCCAGCGCCATGCAATATGTCAACCCCAACCTTTACATGGGCCGTCCCGGAGCCAACGAGGCTGCCCTTGACTACACCACGGCGCGCCGTGTGAAGGATACCATCGCCCAGCTTCTTGACTGATCGTCTCGTGATCCCGTCGGCATTTATGCCCTTCTGGTGTGAAGTGCGGCGTTGAATTTTCATTTTTATTGGATTTTGTGTAGTTTTTTTGCGATTGTTGATGCTTTAACTTACCTTTGCGCGATATTTCAAGCACATTGCTTTTATTGGAACCAGAATATGAAACGAATACTATTCTTCTTAGCCATCACAATGACAACCGTTGGTGGCCTCAGGGCGGCCCAAATCAGTGAGACGGATGCCCGTCAAGTTGCCGACAGTTTTTTTGCGGCTAAGTCTTTGCGACTGAATTCAGCAGTTGGTCAGTCAATGACGCGCCTTGCCTATACGGCCGAGCAGGGCCGTTTTTATGTCTATGACCGCGGCCGTAACAACGGGTTTGTGGTCGTGGCCGGTGATGACCGTTTGCCGCAGGTGTTGGGCTACGGTGAATCGGGTGATTTCAATGCGACGGTCGTGCCTCCTTCCATGCGCTACTGGATGGACGAGATGAACAGGCAGATTGCTTACTTGCAGTCGCATGGCAATGTGGCGGCGCATGTGCCCGCTAAGCGTGCCAATGTCGTCAATCCGCTCTTGTCAACGATTTGGGACCAGGGTGCTCCCTTTAATGACCAGTGTCCCACTTATCCCGACGGCAATGGCGACCCCAAGCATGCTGTGACGGGATGCGTAGCCACCGCCTTTGCCCAGGTGATGAACTATTACAAGTGGCCCGATGTGGGAACAGGCAGCCATTCCTATACGTGCAACGTGAACGATAACACACCCACTCAGTTGAGTGCCGACTTCAGCCAGTCGGTCTATCGTTGGGACCTGATGCTCGACCGATATGACAACAACAGCAGCCCCGAGTCGTGTGAGGCTGTCGCCAAACTGATGTCGGATGTGGGCATCTCGATGGATATGGGTTACGGCAGCAGCAGCGGCGCTTCGGAGAGGGTCGCCATGGAGTCGATGGGCCGTTATTTCAAGTACAACACCAATTGCTATTTATTGAACCGCGATTATTTTGGTGCCGATGAGTGGGATCAGATTCTTGTGGATGAAATCAGTGCCCGCAGGCCTATCATCTATTGCGGATACACCGTTTCGGCCACCGAGACCAGCGGCCACGCCTTTGTGCTCGACGGGTTTGATGCCGACGGCTATTTCCATGTCAACTGGGGCTGGGGCGGCAGTTCCGACGGCTATTTCCTCGTTTCGGTTCTCGCGCCAGGTTCAGGCATGGATTTCAAGCACATGCAAGACGGTATCTTCGGCCTCGTGCCCAACTACCGTGCCAATGAGGTCGAGCGTGTTATGTATGTTCACAGCCAGCTGGTACCCAAGGTATCATCGGCAGCGATGGGCTCAAGAATTGAGTTTGACATGGACAACTTCACGGTCGATGGCAACAAGCTGGACACGGCCGGTTACTATCAATCTGGCAACTATGTCACTTACTATGCCGAGATTCCGTTATCGTTGTCGATATTTGACAGTGAAGGCGTTGAACGCCAAAGCATGAATTTCATTTACACCCATGAATTTGATTCATGGGCATCGGGACAGAACCTGTACTTCAACTTGCCCTCATCGCTCGAGGATGGCGAGTACAAGTTCAAGATGGCTTATTCCGAGGATGGCGGTGTGACCTACGATAAGCCCGTGCTGGATTTCAGCGGCAAGGAACTGTATGTCAAGATGATTGTGCGCGACAATACGGCCTATTTGTCGGACTGTTTCCTGTCTAACACTTATACTGTGGATGAACTGGTTGTGCCTGGTGACATCATGGTCAACCAGACCATCGATGTCGATGTGAATATGTCTTACAGAACCTGGTGGTCAACCCAGCAGGGCCCTCTGGGCAATGTCTATCTGTCGATAGTGAAGGATGGCGAAGAGGTGTCGCACAGCCAGTTGTATGAAGTGCAGATGCGCAGCAATCAGCCCACGACCTATCAGATGCAGATAACAGCACCTGCCGAATGGGGACGCTATGAATTGATGCTGAATGATGAGAGCGGTAACCACATGATGTCAGCCGGAGACTGGTATCAGAGCGGCGAAGTCGTTGTGTCTCGCCTGTTTGTGGTGCCTGTCTGCGAAATTCTTGTCGAGGACTTTGAGTCCATGACAGCCAACAGCAGCACCAGCGACAAGAATGTGCAGGGTAACTTCACCACTTGGAACTTTTCCAAGAGTGGCGTGCGCGCTCCGGGCGAGGGTCGCTGCAACGGCACCAATTCTGTGATGTTGAAAAAGGCCAGCACATTGTACACTGCCGAGTCTCTGAGCCACGGCTTCTTCATGGCTCGGGCAACCTTCTTCAACCAATCTTCAACGCTGGCCAAGTACACGCTGGAGTATTCACATGACGACGGTGCCACATGGCAAAAGGCCAACACCATCGAGGATGCCAATGCTGCCGAAGTGCCCGAGAAGAGCGAGGTCAACGCTTTGTGGTTGCTTAATCTTTCGGCCAACAAGCCGGTTAAATTCCGCATCGCCATGGTTGCCGGTGGCACTGGCTCGACCTATGTCGATGACGTGACGCTGTATTATGTCGATAATGTGGGTGACGTGAACTATGACGGCGAAATCAACATTGCCGATGTCAACACCATCCTGGATGTGATTCTTGCAGGCGCTGATTTGTCTGCTGCCGATGTGAACGGTGACGGTGAAGTGAACATCGCCGACGTCAACGCACTCATCGACTTCATACTCAAATAAGACAAGGGGAAACCAAGAAAAAATGAGCGTGGCAGGGAGGTGTCTCTCCTTGTCACGCTTTCAGCATGTCGAGGGCGGTGGGGATGGCCTCGTCGGGGGTGACCCAGGTGATATCGGGGTCGCGACGGTACCAGGTGAGCTGCTTTTTGGCATAGACGCGCGTGTTTTTCTTCATGCGTTCGATGGCGGTGTGGCGGTCCATCGTGCCGTCAAAGATGGCGAACATCTCCTTCATGCCCACGGTATTGAGCGAGTTGAGGTGGCGCAGGTGATAGACCGAACGGGCCTCCTGTTCCAGCCCGGCCTCGATCATGCGGTCCACGCGGCGGTTGATGCGGGCAAACAGCTGCTCACGTTCGATGTTGAGGGCCAGCTTGATGATATTGAAATCGCGTTGTTTGGCGGTGCCGGTGCGCAGGGTGGAGTAGGGCACGCCCGCTTGACGGCAGATTTCCACACCGTGGCACACGCGGCTGGTGTTCTTGCGGTCGATTGTCGCGGCATATTGCGGGTCTAATTGCTCCAATTCCTCCATGAGGCTTTCCAACCCTTCGTCATGAAGCTTTTGTTTGACCGCTGCACGCACCTCGGGCGAGATATCGGGCAACTGGTCAATGCCGCGGCACACGGCATCGACATAGAGCATCGAACCTCCGCACATCACAGCATAGTCGCCTTGCTGCCACAGCGCGGGCAGCAGGGCCAGCACGTCGGTCTCGAACTGAGCGGCGCTGTAGCTCTCCTCCAGGTCCTTGAAAGCCACGAAATGATGGCGGGCGGCAGCCAGCTCATCGGGCGTGGGGGCCGCAGTGCAGATGGGGATGCCACGATAGATTTGGCGGGAATCGGCGTTGATGATGTCGCAATGCAGTCGCTGCGCCAGCGTGATGGCTGCCGCGGTCTTGCCCACACCCGTGGGCCCCGTGATGACAATCAACGTCTTGTCCATCTCAGGTATCTGATTCCTGATTGTCTTTTTTGTCCCCGTTGCGGTACATGTTGAGGAACGATGAGGTCAAGGTCAAGGGCGCCTTGTGGTCTTGTATCTCCTTTTTCTTGGTTTTGTGAAGCGGGTTGGGCTGGTGCAGCACAAACTCACAATAGTATGAGATGATGAGTGTCGTGAGCGGTAGTCCGATGATCAGTCCGATGAAGCCCAAGACATAGACCCACAACGACAATGACAAGAAGATGATGGCGGGATTCAAGCCCATCTGGTTCTTCATGATAATGGGAATAAGTACCATGTCCTGAATGACCTGGCAGATGATGTAGGCCACAATGACCCAGGCGAACATCACCCAGAAACTAGCTCCTGTAGCTGCTGTTGCCACCAGGCACAGGAATGCGGCGATGGGGATGGAGATGAGTTGCAGATAAGGCACCATATTCAGTATGCCAACAAACAAGCCGAAGGCTATCGCCATGGGCAAACCGATGATGTAGAACTCGATGGCGAAAATCACGCCCACGAAGAACGATACTGCTGCCTGTCCACGAAAGTAGCGGCTCATGGTGTCGGCCACGTCGCCGAAGATGCGCAATGCCATGCGGCGATAGCGGGCAGGGATAGCGCCCTTGAATGCATGCGACAACTTATTGAAGTCCAGCAGGATGAAGAACATGTACAGCAGCACGATGAACCATGACACGATGCTGAAGATGACGCTCATGGTGCCACCCACCACCGACCATGCTCCCGATGCCGCCTTGTTGATGATTTCCATCCATTGCTGCTTGGAGAAGATCTCGTTGATCTTGTTAAGGTCGATGTAGCGCTGGATGAACTCGTTGATTTCGGAGGGGACATAGGGGATGCGCAACGATGACTTGGCATAGGCCGCCAGCTGCTTGGACATCACGCTGAACTCATCGATTAAGTAGGGAATGACGAGCCAGCACAGGCCTACGATGACCGCGATGACGATGATGAGCGCCAGTACTACGGCAAGGCTACGGGCCTTGATGCGGGCTTTGCGTTGCAGCCACTCGACCAGCGGTTCGATGATATAGGCCAGGATGAAACCCACGACAAACGGCATCAACACGGGGCTCAGATAATTGACGAGCCATACGCCTATAGCCACGCTGACGATGGTGAGCACGAGCCTCACCACACGATCGAAGTCATATTTCTTTTGTTGTTGTACTGTCTGTGACATAGCTGGATGTGCAGAATTATAGTTAGAAGTTGATGTCCACCTCGACAGGGCAATGGTCGCTGCCGTAGATGCCGGTGTGGATCTTGGCGTCGGTGAGTTGTCCTTGCAGGCGGTCGCTCACCAGGAAGTAGTCGATGCGCCAGCCGGCGTTCTTCTCGCGGGCTTTGAAGCGGTAACTCCACCACGAGTACACGTCGGCCACATCGGGGTTGAAAAAGCGCCAGGTGTCGGTGAAGCCTGCCCCCAGCAATACGGTCATTTTCTCGCGCTCCTCGTCGGTGAAACCGGCATTCTTGCGGTTGGTCTTGGGATTCTTGAGGTCGATTTCCTGATGCGCCACATTAAGGTCGCCGCACACGATGACGGGCTTCTTCTTGTCCAGTTCCAGCAGATAGGCGCGGAAAGCGTCTTCCCACGTCATGCGATAGTCCAGGCGGCGCAGGCCGTCCTGACTGTTGGGCGTGTAGCAGGTCACGAGATAGAAATCGGGCATCTCAAGGGTGATGACGCGGCCCTCATGGTCGTGTTCCTCGATGCCGATGCCGTAGGTCACGCTCAGCGGCTCGTGACGGCTGTAGATGGCGGTGCCTGAGTAGCCTTTCTTCTCGGCATAGTTCCAATAGGAACGGTAACCCTCAAATTCCAGGTCGAGCTGCCCCTCTTGCATCTTGGTCTCCTGCAGGCAGAAGAAGTCGGCGTCCAGTTCCTTGAAGATGTCACCGAACCCTTTACCCACCACGGCCCTCAAGCCGTTCACATTCCATGAGATAAACTTCATAGCGAGATGTTTTTATGTTCTGAATTGTCGTGTCACGGGATCATAGGAAATACCGGCTCGACCCAATTCACATTGCAGTGAAATCATGTTGATGCCCGCGCTCAGGCAGAAAGTCTCCAAGTCCATATCGTTGGCTTTGAGCATCATGTTCACTTGTTGCGATTTCATGTAGGGATCGTCCGATAGTTTCATAGTGATGTGTCGTGAGTGTTGTTTATTAGGTTGCAAATATAGTGCAATTATCGGGTCAAATGGCCACAATGGTTGAAAAAATTGTAATTTTGTGGCAATGAATGGCAAGTTCCATCCGCTCGACCTTGATGTGGCGACTACCGAGTTGCCGCAGCAGTTCACGTGCCCCTTCTGCTATGAGCCGCATGGGTTGGCACTCATGGCGGTGGAACAGGTGCAACGCTATGTCGCCTCGCGTGCCGATTGGGCCGATGAACTGGCATCGGGCAAAATGCTTGGCGTACTCGTTGTGAGCGACAGCGAGGGGCGATTGGGCTACCTTGCCGCCTTCTCGGGCAATCTGGCAGGCAGCGTGCACCACGACTTTTTCGTGCCTCCTGTCTATGACCTGCTGGATCCACAAGGCGAGTTCAAGCAGGGCGAGGCTCAGATTACCGCCATCAACCATGAGGTGGAGCGGCTGGAGCATGCTCCCGAACTGCTCTCATTGCACAGGCGCGAAGCCGAAGTGAAGCAGAAGATGTGCGATGAAATCAACGGCTTCAAGTCACTGATGCAGCAACACAAGCGCCAGCGCGATGAACGTCGAGCACATGCGAACCTCGCCCCCGAGGAGCAGGAAGCGCTCTTGAATCAGAGCCGCTTTGAAAAGGCTGAGTTGAAACGCCTTCGCCAGCGTTTTGAAGCCGAATTGCAGCAAGTCAACGATGAAATCAACCTTCACCGTCAACACATCAACACGCTGAAAGCCCGCCGCAAGGCAATGAGCGAGGCCCTGCAGGAGCGCATCTTCAGGCTGTTTGTCGTGAGCAATGCCCGTGGTGAGCGCCGCGACCTGGTCGAGGTGTTCAAGCCGCTGGGCACCCTGCCGCCGTCAGGGGCAGGGGAGTGCTGTGCCCCGCGGTTGCTCAACTACGCTTTCAACAACGACTTGCACCCTGTGTGCATGGCCGAGTTCTGGTGGGGAGCGTCACCCGTGGGCGAGGTGCGCCATCACGGTCATTTCTATCCTGCTTGCCGCAGCAAGTGCAAGCCCATCCTTGAGTTTATGCTGCAAGGGCTTGACGTGGAAGATAACCTTTTGGGCGTCGCCCTGGATGACAGCGCACTGGACATCGTCTATGATGACCGGTGGCTCACGGTAGTCAACAAACCTTCAGGAATGTTGACCGTTCCGGGCAAACTGTTGGAGGACAGTTTGTTGACACGTTATCAAGATGCCCACCCCGAGGCCGCTGGCCCCATTGTGGTGCACCGTCTGGATCAAGAGACATCGGGACTTGTCGTGTTTGCCAAGGACAAGGAAACCCACAAGGCTTTGCAGCAGCAATTCGAGGCCCATACCATCAAGAAACGCTACATCGCCCTGCTTGACGGCCTCGTACCCCAGGATGAGGGTATCATCGACTTGCCCCTCAGACCCGACGTGGATGACCGGCCCCGTCAGTGCGTGGACTATGAGCTGGGCAAGCGTGCTGTGACACGTTACCGGGTGCTGGAGCGCAAGAACGGCCTGTCGCGCGTGGCATTTGAACCTTTCACGGGCCGCACACACCAGTTGCGTGTACATGCCTCGCACATCAAGGGGCTGAATTGCCCCATCGTGGGCGACCGTCTTTACGGCAAGGCCGGTAATCGCCTGATGCTGCATGCCCAGTCCATCACTTTCATTCATCCTGCAACAGGTGAAAATATGACGCTGGAATGTACCCCGGAATTCTAATAGCTTGGGAATGAAATGAAAATATTTACATTTTTTTTGAAATCTGCTTGTTTTAGTCAAAAAGAATAAAACAATGCTAATAGTTTACAAAATCGAATTAAATCATTTTGTTGTTTGCAATTGTAACTCTATATTTGCGCCACTGATAATTGGGGTAAACCCCTGTATTGTAACTGATATTGAATCAAAAACGGCTTATGCTCAAACAATTACGCTTGGTATTGTTAGCTGTGATGACGTTGGCCGCCGTGTTGCCGATGGCAGCGCAGGTGCGTCATGTCACTACTGTCAATCCCCTGTCCAAGCAGTCCTACATGGAGGTCTATGAGTTTGACTATGTGGACATCCAACCCCAGTTTCCCGGTGGCGAGCGCGGCCTGATCAATTTCATCAACAAGACTCGAGAGTATCCCTACCATGCCTATAAGAAACGCATTCAGGGCCGTGTCCTGTGCAGTTTTATCGTAGGTGTTGACGGCAAGGTGAACGATGTGCGCGTGATACGAGGTTCCGGCGACGACAGCCTGAACCGCGAGGCTATCCGTGTCATCGAGAAGATGCCCAAGTGGAGTGTGGGCAAGGTCGGCAATCATGCCGTTCCCGTTCGTGTCGTGCTCCCGATCAACTTCAGGCTTTGATCTCCTGATCCTTTCTCAACATTATCTTCAGTCTAAGTGAGACGTTAACTTTGGCGCCTCCAGTAGTTTTGTGCCCTTAAGTTTTGGGCATTATGCATTTTTTTTACAAATTTTTTCCTTAACTTTGTCGCGTCCATTGACCACTGAACAAGTGAAGTCAAGTTGTATCAATCTAAGATAGCCTTAACCAACTGTAAACCAACGGATTATGAAAAAAATTCTGTTTCTTGCCGTACTTTTATTGGCGGCGACACAGGCTTTTGCTGAGCAAGTGAGTTTGACTCAGGCCCAAGCCAAGGCAATGCATTTCTTGCAAAGTAATAACGCTAATCGCTTGAATGGCGCACCGGTAAGCAATCTCAAATTGTTGTATGCCGAGACCGGCGAAACCCGCTTGGCTACTCCCGCTTATTACATCTTCAATGCCGACAATTCATTTGTCATCGTTGCCGGTGATGATCGTGCCGAGGAGATTCTGGCCTATGGCGAAGGCACCCTCGACATGAACACCATGCCCGAGAACATGAAGTTCTGGCTCAGTTACTATGCAAGACAGATCGAGTACCTGCAGCAGAATCCCGACCTCAAGGCCCGCAAGACCGCGTTAAGGGATGGCGTCGACATTGCACCGATGATCGAAGCCAAGTGGGATCAGGGTACTCCCTACTACAACCAGTGCCCGGGTACAGGTGGAACGCATGCGATGACAGGCTGTGCCACTACATCGCTGGCCCAGGTCTTTTACTTCTGGAAATCTCCCACCAGCCCCACGCCTGTCATTCCCGGCTACACGACGCGTAACGGGCAGTTCACGCTCCCGGATTTGCCTTCGGTGACATTTGACTGGGCGAACATGCTTCCAACATATTGGTATGGCCAATATAATGACGCCAATGCCACAGCCGTGGCCCAGTTGATGCGCTACATCGGACAAGCCGAGGAAATGAACTACGGCGTGGATGGCAGTGATGCTTGGGAAGATGACATCGCCAGGGCCTGTGACCTCTTGGGCTATGAGGAGGCTGTCCCTGTGTACAAGAGCACGATCAACTTCGACACCGACGAGGAGACGACCTATATCAACGACGAAGACTGGTTGGCAGAAATCTTGGGCGAACTCCAGGCTGGTCGCCCGATGGTGTTCTGCGCTTTTGATTACGTTAACGCTAATCATAACTACGTTGGCCATGCCTTTAACGTGGATGGTTACAGGGCCTCGGATGGCCACTTCCATATCAACTGGGGCTGGAGTGGCACCGGTAATGGCTATTTTGCCATGAATGAGTTTGCCAACCAGGGTTCCAACTACCACCTGGGGCAGCGCATCGTGAAGAACATCTATCCCTCGGTAGCCCAGGTTCCGACCATCATCATGGATCCGGAGCAACTGAATATGGCCACGCGTGTCGGTAGGCCCGTGACCAAGATGTTCACTGTCAAGGGTAAACTGCTCACCGATGACATCACCTTGACGTTGAATGACCCTGACGGCGTGTTTACCCTCAGTACAACCACGTTGACGCCCGAGGATTACGGTTACTACAAGTGGATCATTGTGACCTATGACCCCGATGTCGTGGGAAACCATTCAGCAACAGTAACTTTGAGCAGCCCCGGCGCCGAGGATAAGGTGATCACGCTGAACGGTACGGCCGATATGGAAATCGCCGATCCCGTGATGCAGCCCGCCGATCCGAGCGCCATTACCCTGACATCGTTCCGTGCTGACTGGACCGACGAGACTCCTGACGCTAATGTTGCCGGTTATACCCTCGATGTGGAACTGAAGCCCACTTACTATCTCATTGGAGAAGCAGACTGGAGCAACGTGAGCGAGGGTGGTTTCTCGGCTGTGACCGCCGATGCAGCCAATTATTTCCCTGCTGGTTGGTCCTTCGCCGGTAATGACCTGTGGGCCGAAGATGGCTGTATCTCGATCAGCGGTAACTTCAGCTTCTCGTCACCGACCTATAATCTGGCCGATGAGAAGAAAGCGACTGTAGTGTTTACTGCCAAGTCGGGTTACACTGCATCAAGTGTCACGGTTTCGACAAGTGTCGACGAGAAGGTCGTTTCTGTCACCGACAGGTCATTCACGCAGTTTACAGTCGTTCTGGACTGTGCCGATCTTGACAAGGTGACGATTACCAACAAGAGCGGTAACCCCTACTTCTTGAATATGCAGATCTATGCCGGCCAGGAGGAATCCAACCTTCGCGCTACCGAGAGCGGCGATGAGAACCACCGCATCATCACCGGCATCCTCGATAAGTCTTACAAGGTGACCAACCTGAGCGCTGGAGGCACTTTCTTCTACAAGGTGAAGACCCAGTATACCGACGGTACCGAGAGCGCGTGGAGCAACATCGAGCAGGTAAGGCTGTTCGGCGATGCCCATGTCTATGAGCTCGGCGACGTGAATCACGACGGCTTTGTAACCGTTACCGACGTGACCGCCCTCATCAATGCACTGATGGCCAATGTTGAGCCCTGTCCCATTTGCTCCGACATCAATGGAGACCAAGCAGTCAATGTCACCGATGTGATCATGTTGATCAATATGATCATGAGCAGCACAAACTGATAACAAATCACTATTATCAATTAATATTAACTGTTTTTTATGAAGAAGATTTTATTCCTCGCTGCGCTGGTGCTTGCCGCCTTGCAAGTTACTGCCGCCAATGTGGACCTGGCTACTGCCCAGCAGTCCGCCCAACGTTTTTTGATGACTCAGGCCGCTAAGGGCCGTTTCATGACCTCGGCTCCCGCCATCAAGTGGACCCACGAGGTGAAGACCTCAAGTAACGCTGCTCAGGCTGCTTACTACATCGTGAACACCGACCGTGGCTACGTCATCGTTTCCGGTGACGACCGTGCACGCCAGATTCTCGCCTATGGCGACGGTTCTCTCGAGAACATGAACGATATCCCCGAGAACATGCAGTTCTTCCTGGATATGTACAAGGCCGAGATGGAGTACTTCCTGGCTCACCCCGACCAGCCGATCAAGCTTCGCAACGCCAACCTTGGACAGACGATTCAGCCGATGTTGTCCACGCTGTGGCAGCAGGGTAGCAACAACGGCAGGTCGCCCTATAACAGGTTGTGCCCGCAGTCAGGTGGTATGTATTGCCTCGTGGGATGCGCTGCCGTTTCTCTGTCTCAGGTGATGAAGTTCTGGAATTATCCTGCAGGTTCTCCCGCCCTTCCCGAGTACACGGGTGAAAGAGGTGTCACTGCATCTGCTCTGCCGCCCATCACCTTTGACTGGGCTAACATGCTCGACTCCTACAAAAACGAAAACTGGACCGAGGCTCAGCGTGACGCTATCTCTAACCTGATGCGTTATGTGGGTGGTGCATTGTTCATGGACTATAATCCCCAGATGAGCGGTGCCGACGAGGACCAGATGATGAATGCCATCAAGCTCTTCGGTTTTGATCCCAGTGCACACTATGTGCTCAAGAACAATTATGATCAGGCCATGACCGAGAACTACAATGATGATGAGTGGACGACCATGATGCAGACCGAGTTGATCGAGGGCCGTCCTCTGATGTATTGTGCTTACTCATCGACGAGTTCTGGCGACAGCTTCTACGGCCACGCTTTCAATGTCGATGGCTACAACGCCGACGATGACACCTATCATGTGAACTTCGGCCAGTCCGAGGAGAGGAACGGCTGGTATGCATTCAACGCATTCGGCTATGGTATCACCGTGTATAAGTACTTCCAGTTGATGTTCGTTGATGTGAAGCCCAATCCCGAGGGCGTCGCACTTCCCCCGCGCATCATTGCCAACATGTTGTATAATTCAATGGGTGATGAGGGCAACTATGTAGGTTGGAACATTCCTGTGAACGTGCATGTGATCGGTGCTGACTTGACTGGCGACATCACGGTGACCGCGCATGACCAGGACGGTCTTATCGTTCCTGCAACCTCCACCATCAGCCTCGCTGAACTCAATCAGGATCCCGCTCATTACAAACTCTTGACGGTGTATGTTACCCCGCAACAGGAGGGAAGTTTCATGGGTTATATCACCTTGAGCAGCCCCGGTGCTGAGCCCGTGGATGTTTACTTCTATGGTGAGGCCGAAGCAGCTCCTCTGGTGAAGTATGAACCCCAGATGCTCCCCGCCAACGAGGATGCCATCACGCTGACTTCGTTCCGTGCCGACTGGAGTGACCGCACCCCGGCTCAACTGGTCGACAGCTACACGCTCGAGGTGAACGCACAGCCTGTTTATAACCTCATGGCCGAAGCCGACTGGAGCGACGTTTCCTATTCCTCCACCAATATCTATAATAACCCCTCACAGGTAATTCCTGCTGATTGGGAGTTCAATGGTTCAGGTCTGTGGAAGGAAGGTGGTTACATCTCGATCAATTACAGCAGTAAGATCCTCTCGCCCAATCTCGATTTGACAGGTTGCGGCAAGGTGAAGGTTGAGTTCACCGGACGCACCGCCAGCGGCAGCACTGCATCGCTGACTGTATCGACCAGCGTGGATTCTAAGTCAATCAACATGACCAACACGATGACCGACTATGTGGTTGAACTTAACTGCAGCGCTACCGACCGTGTGACCTTCACCGGCACGAACAGCTATCCCGGCTTCAAGAACATTAAGATCTATGGTGGCCAGGTTGCAAGCGGTGACGCTAACTATCGCCTCATCACCGGCATTACCGACAAGTCCTACGTTGTGAACAACCTGGAAGCAGGCGGTACTTTCCTGTACAAGGTGAAGACCGTTTACAGCGATGGTACCGAGAGCGAGTGGAGCAACGTTGAGCAGGTAACCCTGTTCGGTGATGCTCATGCCTATGAGCTCGGCGACGTGAATCACGACGGCTTTGTAACCGTTACCGACGTGACCGCCCTCATCAACGCCCTGATGGCCAATGCTGAGCCCTGTCCCATCTGCTCTGACATCAATGGAGACGAGGCAGTCAATGTCACGGACGTAATCATGTTGATCAACATGATCATGAGCGCCCAGTGATAGGGTGTAAGCCCTAAGCCAATATCGGCATCGCGATAACCAGCTAAGGTTCAGTTCGCGAAGCCACCTCACAATGGAGACGCAAATGTTTGCGTCTCCATTGTGTTATGTTGTTTTTTGCATATTTACCGAAAAAAAGTTGCCGAAGGCGGTCACACCTACGAGACTGACGACGTGAACTACGACAAGGCTGTCAATATCATCGTTGTCACAATGCTGATCAATGCAGTGCTCAGTGCCAATTGATATTGTGAGATAAATCACTGAAAATAAGTAACTTAAAAGACGTTCCCTGCTACGCTGGAGTTCAGGAAATACTGGTGTCATAGGGGGCACTTTGTTTTTGGGAGGTGGCAGATTGTTTGATTTCGTAATAAAATTGGTTAAAAATGTTGTATTTTCGCTGAAATTAGACTACTTTTGCCACGCTTATGAGTCATTGCATGTCGCAACGTCTTGTAAGGTATTTTTTTGTCCTGGAGCAAACAATCGTTTAATAACATTAATAGCTTATGAAAAGATTCTTATTCTGTGTCGCAGTCTTGTTTGCGGCGATTCAGCTTTCGGCTGCCCCTGTTGATGTAGCAACAGCGCAGGCCAGGGCGCAAAACTTTGTGCAGCAGCACATGTATGGTGGCGTTTTAAGGGCTCCTCTCAGCGGGAGAATGACACTGACGCATACCGAAATGAATTCCCAGAAGCTGGACCGTGCCGTATTCTACATCTTCAATTCCAGTAACGGCTATGTCATCGTTTCGGGTGACGACCGTGCCGAGGAAATCCTGGGTTACGGTGATGGCGTGTTGGACTTCAACACGATTCCTTGCAACATGAAGGCCTGGCTGGCTACCTACAAGGAGCAGATCGAGTATCTTCAGGCCCATGAGGGCATGCAGGTCAAGACGCCGTCGATGATGGATCCGTCGTTGCGCATTCCCAGTGTTGCTCCGCTGTTGACCGCTTTGTGGGATCAGGAGGCACCCTACTGGAACATGTGTAAGATTAACAATTACCAGTGCTTGACAGGTTGCCCTGCCACGTCGGCTGCCATGGTGTTCCACTACTGGAAATATCCTGACTTCATGACTCCCGAGGTACCCGGTTACAAGTGCACGCTGAGCACGGGCTACTATTCAACCCAGAGTGTGAATGTAGCCGCTTTGCCCCCTGTGGTATTTGACTGGGAACACATGAGAGACACATACACCAGCAACTATATAACCGAGGAAGCCAATGCCGTTGCAACGCTGATGCGTTATGTGGGCCAGGCCGAGCGCATGGAATATGGTACCAGTGCTGCTGGCGGTAGCGGTGTGGCTGCCGACAGTGTTATCTTGATTGTCAATGCATTCAAACTCTTCGGTTATGATGAGGAAACTGTTCGCATGGTGAAAAAGACCACTTCCTATAGCGGTGGTACCACCCTCTATACCGATGCTGAATGGGCTGCAATGATTCAGGAGGAACTCATTGAGGAACGTCCCATCGTGTTCTGTGCCATCGCAGGTGGTTTCTTCGGTGGCGGTCATGCCTTCAACGTCGACGGCTATGATGCCAATACCAACAAGTACCACATCAACTTCGGTTGGAGTGGCTCATCCAACAACTATTATGCCCTCAATGCCTTCAATGGAGATGGTTCGACCTTCAACCAGTACCAGCAGATGGTGATTGGCATCCAGCCTCCTCTCACCTCGCCGCGCCTGCGCGCCGACAAGAGCGAGTTGTCGATGGAATGCTTCAAGAACCAGACCGATGTGGCCAGCTTCACAATCACCGGACGCAATCTTGAGGACAACGTCACGCTGACCCTCAACGACGAGAACGGCGTGTTCAGCATTGTTGAAAACTCGTTTGCTCCCAACGAGGAGCACAGGCTTGAGCGTACCGTCGAAGTGACCTATTCTCCCAAGGCCGAGGGCGAGTACACTGCCACGCTGACTTGCAGCACGCCCGGCGTCGATGACATTGTCATCACCCTGCACGGTGCATCGCAATATGAGCTTTATCGTCCCGTCATGCTGGATGCCGATGAGCAGGCTATCACTGCCACCTCGTTCCGTGCCGACTGGACCGACAACACTCCTGCCGAGAATGTCACGAGCTACTCTCTTGAGGTGCGCGTGAAGCCTGATGTGGTCTTGCTGACCGAGGCCGACTGGAGCGGTGTGCCCGAGGAGAGCACCAACCATGCTTCGGATGTTGCCAACTATCTTCCCGATGGCTGGACTTTCACCGGTGACCACTTCTACCTTGACGGCGGTTGCATCTCGGCAAACCGTAACAATATTTTGGATCCGAACTGTGACTTGACAGGCTACTCCACGGTGAGTGTCATCATCAAAGCCAGAGCTTATTCCAAGGGCAAGAACACGACGTTGGATGTCATGACCGATGAGGCTACAAGGACGATCATGCTGGCCCAGGATTTCAGCACCTATCTGGTAGTGCTCCCGGTGGGCGACGATGGTTATGTCAAGATCAAAACGGGTTATTACCCCGAGATCCAGAGCATCAAGATTTATGGTGGTGAAATCACCGATCCCGAGCCCTTCGCCCTGCGTGCAGATGGTGACGACGATTATCACCTGATCGAGGGTATTACCCCCGATAAGTTCTATACCGTGACCGGCCTCATGCCCGCAACTCCTTACTTGTATCGCGTGAAGGCTTACTATGTGAACGGTACCGAGAGCTCGTGGAGTAACACCAAGGAGGTTCTCCTCAAGGAGGGTCAGATTCTCCGCGGCGACGTGGACGGTGATGGCCAGGTTGAGCTGACTGATGTTACCTTGTTGATTACGGCACTGCTCAGCGAGGACTTCTCTTCGATTAATATGGAGGCTGCCGACTTCAATGAGGATGGCGCTGTCAACATCAACGATGTGACAATGCTGCTCAATTACATCTCCACTTTATGATCGATTTCACGCGTTGCGTGACTGTATAGAACAAGTGGCCGCATCAGGGAAAACCTGATGCGGCCACTTGTTTGGGCGCGGGACCTCCAAGGCTCCGCCGGTTTTTTTGAAGAAAACATTTTGTCAATTCGTTATCTGTGGCTACCTTTGTCCGTGCGCTGAAGGTATGTCATCATCTGTTAGACGCAACAGAAATCGGCGGTAAGTCCGTCCTGGCATTGCGACACGATTCATGACACAGCCCCAGCCACGGCATGGAATCCTGCTGTCTGTAATTCCTCAAGGAGGGGGAGGGCAGGATCGTATGACCTTTTGTTTGAGAACCGCACCTAAGTAACATGAGCGAGCAACCTGTAAATAGAGATAAGCCATCAGGAAACATCTCCAATAACCGGCTCATTGCCAAGAATTCCATCATGCTGTATCTCAGGATGATCTTGTCGATGCTGGTGGGGTTCTACACCTCCAGGGTTGTGCTCAACACCCTTGGCGTGGACGACTTCGGTGTGTATGGCGTCGTTGGCGGTGTGGTTTCGATGCTGGGTTTCTTGACGGCGTCGATGAGTGGTGCGACCAGCCGTTTTCTGGCTTTTGAGCTCGGTCGGGAGGACCATGAGCGCTTGTCCGAGACTTTCTCCAGTGCCTTGATCATCCATATCGCGCTGGCTCTGGTGATCTGTTTGATTGCCGAGACTGTGGGCCTGTGGTTCGTGACGCATAAACTCGTCATTCCGCCTGGGCGTATGACAGCAGCTCTTTGGGTTTATCAAATGAGCATACTGAGCGCCATGCTGGGCATGATACAGGTGCCCTACAGCGCCATGGTGATCGCTTACGAGAGGATGAGCATCTATGCCTATCTCGAAATCCTGAATGTGATTTTGAAACTTGTGATTGTTTATCTGTTGATGATAGGCAACTTCGACAAGCTGATCTTGTATGCGATTCTGCACCTGGCCGTGACCGTCATCATCATGGCGATTTATGTCATTTACTGTCTCGTCAATTATCCGGCTTCGCGGTTCCGGTGGATCTGGAAACCGTCCATCATCAAGCCCATGCTGTCGTTCTCGGGATGGGACCTGTATGGCAACGCCAGCAACATGGCCCGCACCCAGGGTGTGAACATGCTCGTGAACATGTTCTTCGGTGCCGCTGCCAATGCTGCCGTGGGTGTCGCCTCGACCGTTCAAGCGGTCCTGATGCAGTTCTCGGTCAATATCTCGACGGCGGTGCGCCCCCAGGTGGTGAAGAGCTATTCGGTCGGGGACCACGACAGGATGTCAACGCTGATTTATGTGGGTTCCCGCTACCTGTACCTCCTGCTCTTGTTGGTCTCGGTGCCCATCCTGATAGAACCGCATTTCGTGCTCAAGGTATGGCTCAAGATCGTGCCGAAATACGCCGAATGGTTCGTGAGGTACATGATTTTGTTCAATTTCTTTGCCCAGATGTCCATCGTGATGGCCATGGGAATTCACGCTACCGGCAAAGTCAAGCGCATCAGCCTCATCAACGGCACGCTGTACCTGAGTGTGTTGCCGTTCACTTATATCGCCTACAAGATGTCGGGCAGCATCTACAGCGCCTATGTCTTTAACGTGATTGCGGTATTGATCGGCTGCCTGTGCAACGTGTACACGCTGAGTCTGTCGGTGCAGCAGATTTCCTTGATGAAATTCATCCGCAAGGTGCTGATTCCCGTTTTGATCATCAGTGTGATAGTCATGGCGGTTTCCTATATTCCGAAGTTGTATCTCGAGGAGGGTTGGACCAGATTCCTGCTGGTTGGCTTGATTTCAACGGTCGCCGTGCTCTCGTTGACTTATTTCACGGCCGACGAGCCGATAAAACAATTCATCAAAAAGAAAGTTTCATCTTATGTCAGATTTGGTAAGCGTTCTAACACCGACATATAATTGCGGCAAATATATACACCGTCTGTTGGATTCGGTCTTGAAGCAGACCTATCCTGCCATCGAAATGTATGTGATGGACGACGGCAGCACCGACGATACCAAGTCGGTCATCGACAGCTATGTCCTCCGGTTTGAGAAAAAAGGCTACTCCCTGCATTACAGCTACAACGCGAATCAGGGTCAGTCGGGAGCCATCAACGACGGCCTGAAATTGATCAAGGGAGAATACCTGGTGTGGCCCGATGCCGATGATTTCTACAAGACCGATAACGCCATCGAGGCGATGGTGGATTCGTTGAAGAACTCGCCCGACGATGTGGGCATGACGCGGGTGCTGCTGGAGTATCTCAAGGAGGATGACCTGACGCTTGCCCGCGGATTGAATCAGCCCGGACCTTACAGTGATCGCCTGTTTGAGGACTGCCTGTTCAAGATCAACGGCTTCTGGTATTGCGCCGGTGGCTATATGGTCAAGACTGCTGTCTTGAAGGCAGGGATTCCCGATCTCGAAATCTACACCGAACATGATGCCGGCCAGAACTGGCAGCTGATGTTGCCGGTGCTCTATACCCATCGCTGTTTAACGATACCCCAGGTCATGTATTCGGTGCTCACCCGCAGCACGTCGCACAGCCGTGGCCAATACGCGACCCGCAAGCAGGTCAATCGGCAGTACAACGGCTACCGTAACACGATTCTGGCTACCCTCAAGAAGATTCCGTCGATGCCGGCCGACGAGTTGACCGACTACTGCCGCCGCATCAACAGGCAATATGACAAAATGGTGATGATGAACAACCTGCGTTGTTTCCTCAGGCCAATTACTCCGTACATTAAACGCATAATAGGGAAACATGATTGACGTCAAAGACAAATCACAGTGTTGTGGCTGCGGGGCTTGTGCCCAGCGATGTCCCGTGTCCTGCATCACGATGCGGGAGGATGAGAATGGCTTCCTGTACCCGCAGGTCGATGTCGATGCTTGTGTCGGTTGCCGTGCCTGTGAGCAGGTGTGCCCGTTCTTGAATCGGCAAGAGGCGCAGGAACCCGTGATTTGCCTTGCCGCCGCCAATCCAGACGAAACTCAGCGTAAGAACGCCTCTTCGGGAGGATTGTTCATGATGCTTGCCAGTCGCGTCATTGAGCAGGGCGGTGTGGTGTTCGGAGCCCGTTTCAACGATGCATGGGATGTCGTTCACGATGCGGCCGAGACGCTCGAGGATTTGGCGCCTTTCTGCACCAGCAAGTATGTTCAGTCGGTCATCGGTGACAGCTACAGGCGCGCTAAAGAATTCCTGCAACAAGGTCGAATGGTGATGTTTACCGGCACCCCGTGCCAAATCGCCGGCTTGAGGTTGTTCCTGGGGGACCCTCAAGAGCACTTGATTACTGTCGAGGTCGCTTGCCATGGCGTGCCTAGCCCCGGGGTGTGGCGCACTTGGCTCAAGAAGTGTTCGGGCGGGAAGACAGTGCAGCATGTCAACTTCCGTGACAAGTCCACGGGCTGGAGAGGGTATTCGGTGTTGATAGGGGAGAACAGGCGGCATCACGACGATGATGACTACATGGTCACCTTCCTGGACAACTACAACCTGCGTCCTTCCTGCTTCAACTGCCCGTCCAAGAACGGCAGCAGCGGGGCCGACATTACCCTGGCCGACTTGTGGGGCTGTGACAGGATATTGTCGCGTCGAGACGATAACAAGGGAATGAGTGCTGTGATTGTGCGTTCTGATCGAGGGCACCAGCTGGTAGAGCAGTGTGTGGCTGATTCCCAGACTGTTGACTACAGCGAAGTCGTGAAATATAATCCTGCGCTGGCCCATAGCGCCGTCCGCCCCGACGGCTATGACCTGTTCTGGAAAAGGATGAGTAAAGCTCCGTTATGGACACTGAAACGGTATCGTTTCTTGGGAGGTGCTGGTCTGTCGGCCGCCATGTCCAGAATCAGGGTATATCTGCACCACAGGTTGCATTAAGATGCTAAGTTTTTAGGTATTAATTCTTGTTAATTTATAGTGGTGCGGGCAAACTATTTGCTTGTCTTGCAGTCTAATCAACAAAAAATGGTGCAAAATAGTTGACTTTTGATAAAAAAGCACTATCTTTGCAGATTGAAACGGAACGAAGTCACAAGATGAAGCGTGTGCTCTACATAGTAGTTTGCCTGTTGGCGGTTGGAGTCGGCCAAGCAACGCCGGCGCCCGACAATTTCTTGCCGCAGCGCATCGAGACCGCAGCAACCGGGCCTGCAGCCCAGGGTGCTGAGGGGCGCATCGTCTTCACCGCTGGCAACAGCGACGCGGTGTTCAACGTGTACTCCATCACGGGTCAGCAGATCAAGATTGTCCGTGTGAGTGCCGATCAACGCGTCACCGTTGACTTCCCCAAGGGATTTTACATCGTTAGATGCAGCAACCAGTGGTCGCGCAAGGTGGTGGTTCGCTGATGCGCGGTTGATGCACGTGTTATCCCTTGTTCCCGTAATGTAGAAGAAATGGGCGTGGCCGTTGTCACGTCCGTTATTGTTTAGATAGCTTCTAGCCATTGATGTATGTGAGTATGTTTCTCGCCGAGTTGTTTCCATATGCCGATATCGTGTACAACGTGTTCCTGGTGTTGTATTTCCTCACTGTGCTCACGGTGATCGTCGTGGTGCTGAGCGAGAACCGCAACCCGGTCAAATCGATGGCGTGGGTGCTCGTGTTGCTGCTGCTGCCGGTCGTGGGATTGGTGATCTATCTCATCTTCGGCCGCAGCTTGAAAGGTATCAGTCTGATTTCCCGTTCCCACTTGCGCGAACTGCGCCGCATGCATAATCCCCCAGAGTATGATCCTGAATCGGTTACAGGCTTGTCCGAAGAGTCTCAACAACTCATATCGCTGACCAGCAAATTGTCCAGACCGCACCTGTTTGTGGGCAACAATATCGATGTGTTCACTACAGGAAAAGAAAAATTCGAGGCTCTGATGCGTGACATCAGGGAAGCACGCCATTACATCCATGTTCAATATTTCATTATCGAGGACGACAAGACAGGTTCAGAGTTCCTGGCGCTGCTCATGGAAAAAGCCCGCGAGGGCGTGCAGGTCAAGGTGCTGTACGACTATGTGGGCTCGTTCTACTTCAGGCCTCGTGTGCTGCGTCGGATGCGTGAAGCAGGCATTGATGTGCATCCGTTCCTCAAGCTGACTTTCACGCAGTTTGCTAACCGTGTCAACTGGCGCAACCACCGCAAGATTGTTGTCATTGACGGCAAATTCGGCTACTTGGGCGGCATGAACATGGCCGATCGCTATGTCATCGGCGACAAGAATTGGGCGCCCTGGCGCGACACCCATCTGCGCATTCATGGCGAGGCGGTGGCGGCTTTGCAGTATTCTTTTGCTATCGACTGGGACTTCACCACCCGAGAGTTGCTCAATTCAACCACGATGCACTATGACACCGCCCCGGCAAGTCGCGATTATCTGGTGCAGATGATGACCAGTGGCCCCACCAACCGCTGGAACAACATCTCGTTTGTCTTCCTCAAAGCCATTACCCTTGCCAAGCGGTGTGTTTATATCCAGTCGCCCTATTTCCTCCCCAGCGATTCCCTCCTCAAGGCCTTGCAGAGTGCGGCGCTTGCCGGTGTTGACGTGCGGTTGATGATTCCCCGGCAGTCCGACTCGGCGATGTTGCGTTTGGCCACAGGCTCCTACTACAAGGAGTGCCTGTTGTCAGGTATCAAGATCTACCTCTATGAGCCCACCATCATGCACGCCAAGGTGGTGATTGTCGATGACGAGTTTGTCACGGCCGGCTCGACTAACTTCGACTTCCGCAGTTTTGAGCACAACTTCGAAGTCAACACCCTGGTTTACAGTAAGGAATTCAACGAGAAGATGAAGGGCATCTTCGAGAGCGATATGGAGCAATGCACACGCCTGTTGTTGAGCAAGTGGAAACAGCGTCCGTTGATGCAAAAGGCTCTTGAGTCGATCGTTCGCTTGATCAGCCCCATCTTGTAACTTCACGATAACATGATCACTTTCCCTAACGCAAAAATCAATCTGGGCTTGAACATTGTGGAGCGCCGTCCCGACGGTTATCACAATATCGAGACCGTGTTTTACCCTATACCGCTCAACGACGTGCTGGAAATCGTTCCCGCTCGTGACGGCGAGACAACGCTCCAGTGCTATGGCAACCCCGTTGATTGTCCTGTCGAGAAAAATCTGGTGATGAAGGCCTATCGCCTCATGCAGGAGCGCTACGGCATCCAGCCCGTCGAGATACACTTGTACAAGCACATCCCCGACGGGGCCGGCCTGGGTGGAGGTTCCAGTGATGCAGCCCATGTCCTGGTGATGCTCAACAAGGTGTTTGAGTTGGGCATCAGCGATGCCGACTTGGCCGCGATGGCTGTGACTTTGGGAGCCGATTGCGCTTTCTTTGTTTACAATCGCCCGATGATGGCCACTGGCATTGGCGACGTGCTGTCGCCGCTCGATGTGAACCTCAAGGGCAAGACGCTGTTGCTGGTCAAGCCTCCTGTCGGTGTGGATACCCGCACTGCCTACAGTCGCGTCGTTCCCGCTAAGCCTACGGTCGATTTTGCTCATACCATCGCTCAACCTGTCGAGTCTTGGGACGGTCTGCTGGTCAACGATTTTGAGCCCAGTGTGTTTGCCGCCTTGCCCCAGTTGTGGCTCATCAAGGCACAGCTGATGGATGCCGGTGCGCAGTATGCCGCGATGTCAGGCTCGGGTTCCACTGTTTTCGGTATTTTCAACAGTGACAAACTGGCAGAGACCGCGGCTGACACTTTTGCCGATTGCGCCACCTTTGTCCTGCATCTGTGACATGGATGCCTTGGACTGGTTTTTGCAGGAATCGGTAAGGTAATACGCTTTTAACACAACTACGATATGTCTAAAAAGAACAAAAAGAATCAAAACGACGAACCTAAGGCTGCTCAGGAAGAGGTTCTCAACGAGGAGACCGTCGAGCAGACCCAAGAGACAGTGAACCCCGAACCCGACGACCCCGAAAAGAAGATTGCCGATTTGGAGGCCGCTCTCGAGCATGAGAAGAAGGAATACCTGTTTCTCATGGCTGATTTTGAAAACTTCCGCAAACGCACCCTCAAGGAGAAGGCCGATCTGATCAAGAACGGTGCCGAAAGTGCCATGCGTGATCTGTTGCCTGTAGTGGACGACCTGGAGCGCGCCCTTGATGCCATCAACAAGGGCGGTGACTTGGACAGTCTTAAGGAAGGCGTGGATCTCATCTACAATAAATTCGTGAAATACCTTGAGAGTCAGCATGTCATGGCCATTGATTCAACGGGTAAGGACTTCGACACCGATGTTCACGAGGCAGTGACCATGTTCCCTGCTCCTGACCCCTCGATGAAGGGCAAAGTCATTGACACGACCATCAAGGGTTACATGATCAACGACAAGGTGCTGCGACATGCCAAAGTGGTTGTCGGCAGCTGATAAACGGACCTGAGATATTCAGAACCAGGGACTAAGAACTAAGGACTAGAAACTAAAATAAAATGGCTCAAAAGAGAGATTATTACGAGGTGCTGGGAGTGGACAAGAATGCCACGGCCGATGACTTGAAGAAGGCCTACCGTAAACTTGCCATCCAGTATCACCCTGACAAGCAGCAAGGCAAGAGCGATGCCGAGAAAAAGGCTGCCGAGGAGAAATTCAAGGAGGCTGCCGAGGCCTATAATGTGCTCAGCGACCCCGATAAGCGCGCCCGCTATGACCAGTTCGGTTTTGCAGGCGAGCAGATGGGTGGCGGCGGATATGGCGGCGGCATGTCGATGGAAGACATCCTCAGGCAGTTCGGCGACCTGTTCGGCGGCTTTGGAGGCTTCGGCGGTTTTGGTGACATCTTCGGTGGCGGCGGTGGTCAGGCTCAGCGCGTGAAGCGCGGCACCGACCTGCGCGTCCGCGTCAAGATGACCTTGCCCGAGATTGCCAAGGGTGCCGAGAAAAAGCTGCGCATCCCCCGCATGAAGTCCTGTGACCATTGCCACGGCACAGGCGCCAAGGACGGCACGGCACTCGAGACGTGTCCCACCTGCCACGGTTCGGGCGTGGAAGTGCGCATGCAGCGCACGATGTTCGGCACGATGCAGTCCCAGAGCGTGTGCCACACTTGTGGTGGCAGCGGCAAACGCATCAAGGAGACCTGTCCGCATTGCAGCGGTAAAGGTCTGGTGCGCAAGGAGGATGTGGTCAGCATCAGCATTCCTGCCGGCGTGGCCGATGGCATGACCTTGAGGATGGGCCGTCAAGGCAACGATGCCCCTGGTGGCGGCGTGCCCGGCGATTTGCTCGTGGTGATTGAGGAGGTGCGTGATGCACATCTCACCCGCGACGGCAACGACCTGATTTACAACTTGATGCTTGATATACCCACTGCAGTGCTCGGCGGCAAGGTCGAGGTGCCCACCGTTGACGGCAAGGCACGTGTCACCATCAAGCCCGGTACTCAGCCTGGCAGTATCTTGCGCCTGCGTGGCAAGGGCTTGCCCTCGCCCGAGCGCTATGGCACCGGCGACCTGCTCATCAACGTCATGGTCTATATGCCCGAGAAGCTCAACGAGAAGGAGAAAGAGGCCATCACCATGCTCCAGAACAGTGGCGAGCATGTCAAGCCCAGCGATAGCGACAAGAGCCGCATCTTCTCTCGCTTGCGTCACATCTTTGACTAATAAAAGAATATAATAACTGTTCACTGTTCACTGTTAACTATTAACTATTAACTGATCACTGAATTATGCCACGCCGTCACGACCACCGTGTGCCACGCAACGACGACAAAGCTGTTGTGCGTGAAGTGAAGCAGCCTGCCAAGTTGCTTGATTTTGTTATGCAGACCCTTGATGGCATCAGCCGCAACAAGGCCAAATCCATCCTCGTTCACGGTGGCGTCACCGTCGACGATCGTGTGCAGTCCCATGTGGACTATCCCCTTGACGAGGGCAGCATCGTGAAAATACGTCGTCATGCGCGCCCCTCATCGGCCAACAACAAGAACTTCCGCATCGTCTATGAAGACCGCTGGATCGTCGTGGTCGATAAGCAGCAAGGTGTCTTGTCGATGCCTGTAGGAGCAGGAAGTCTCAACATGAAGACCTTGCTCGACCGTCATTTCACCGAGACGCATCAGCGTTGCACCGCCCATGTGGTGCATCGTCTGGATGTGCGCACGTCAGGCCTCATGGTCTATGCCAAGAGTGTTGACATTCAGCAGCAGATGACTGCCGACTGGCATGCCACCATCATCGACCGCCGTTATGTGGCAGTGGTCGAGGGTGTCATGGAGCAGCCGGCGGGCAAAGTCGAGAGTTGGCTGCACGACACCGACCGCATGGTCGTTGTGAGCAGTCCCGTTGACGACGGCGGCAAGTGGGCCGCTACCGAGTGGGAACTGGTGGAACAGGCCGAGGACCGTGCGCTCCTGTTCCTGCATCTGCTCACGGGGCGCAAGAACCAGATTCGCGTCCACATGGCCGACATCGGGCACCCTGTCGTGGGTGACGGCAAGTATGGCCACCAGGACGATCCGGGTAGCCGCATGTGCCTGCATGCCTTCCGCCTGGCGTTCCATCATCCGGTTACAGGCGAAGCCTTGGAGTTCGAAACCCCGATTCCTCGGTTCTTCGGCACCGCCCTTCACCACAAATCCTGAAACAGCGAAGTTGAGATAAAAGAAAAACAATGAGTGCGACAAAAACATTCTTGTCGCACTCATTGTTTTCTTTCTTGGCGAGTCGCTTTGTCAGAACGGAGGAGCGTCGGTGGGGCCTATATATGGATAGTCACCGTCTTGATCGGTTGATTTCTCGCCGCGTTGTTGGCGCAACCTCTTGATATATGCCAGTTCGTTGATGGCATAGTCGGCATTCTCTTCTTCATCCAGCATCTGGGTGAAGATTTTTTCCGCTTGGTCGAGCTGGTTGAAGTCGATGTAGGCATAACCGCGGCGACGGCGCATGAAGTTGATGACCTGCCTGATGTTGTCAGGCAACTCCTCGTCGTCACTGAAGTTGCGTTTCACTTCATCCATGACGCCCTCGGTGTAGGAGAACAGGCGCAGGTCCTTGCTGTTGGCCATCGAGTTGACCAACTCCATCGTGTGACGGATGTTGCCGTCGCTGGCCATCAGGTCGAGATAATAGAAGGCCAATTTGGGTTGGCCAAGTTCGTTGTAGCAGAATCCCAGCTTGTAGGCCATTTCCAAGAAGAGGCGCTTGTCCTCGGGACCCATCTCAAAGAAGTCGCATCGGTAGCTGTTGAACACGTTCTCCAGATACAGTATCGCCTCATAGTAGCGTTCGCTATTGAACATCTGCACTCCCCAATACATGTTGTAGGCCACGTCGGCGACCCTGACTTGGCCCAGTAGCAGTTGGTCATCGGACAGGCTGTCTTTCTCGCCGTTGCGGGCCTTGAGCTGGGCGTCGCTCCACATGTACTCGAACTCCTGCTGCCGCTGCTTGTCATCGCTGCGGTCCAGGGCGATGAGCAGGCTCACGCTGTGGGGCTGGCGGCCCTCGTTGCTCAACGAGTTCAGGCGGCTGGCGTTGCGGGGCGGTATAGTGACGGTAACGCGGCTGTAGATGCTGTGGTTATCCTCACCCTCGGCGGTGATGCTGATGGTCGCCATCATCGGCTTCTCGTCGCGGCCCTGCTTATAGTGAAGGTCAAGCACGGCATAGTCGCGCGTGAGACGTGCAGCCTTGCCTTCGCCCTCAACCAGAGCGTGGCGCAGGTCATAGTTGCGGATGGCCGTTTCGTCCTCGATGCGTTCCTGGCCGCTCACGGTGTTCACGGTCATGAACAGCAGCTTGCAGTCCAGCAGCGGGCTGACGGTGTCCAGCAGTTGCCACAATGGCAGGCTGCCGATGCCGGCGGCGATGCTGGCGACACTCGTGTCCATCTGGTGAGCCAGTTCCAGGCGGCGCAGCATGAACATCTCGCGTTCATGCTTGTAAATCTCGCTTTCCAGGTCACTGCTATCACTGTCCTTGGCGGTAGAGACGGCCTCGTCATAGTCGTGCTGCCACTCGCGCTGGAAGTGGAAGGCGGCCTTGAGCTGGTGGGCCATGCTCTCGCTGGTGACTTGGTTGTTGAAGAACGACATGTGAACATTGACCTCGTTCTCCTTGTGGTCGAGGGTGTAGGTGAACTTGAACAGGATGTTGCTGTTGTTGCGCTCATTGCATTTGGAGCGAACCAGGTGAAGCTGGCTCAGGGGAGCACAGGCCATGGCGGGGTAAGTCACCTCGATGCAGTCGTCTTGCTTGCGTATCGAGGCGATGAAGTGTGCTGCTTGGAACTCAAATGGGATAGTGGTGGAATCATCTTCTTTGGTCACCGTATAGGTACAGTTGGTCTCTTTGAGGAAGCGCTCAAAGTCTTTGGTGACGGATCCTTGTTTTTTCCTGATGAACATAGCTTGATGAGGTGTTAATTTGTTGTGTGATGCGGGTAAAATGTACTTGAACACTGCAATTATCGTGCCAACCGAACGCCATGACAGAGGTGCCTCCGATAATTAGATATTATCGTGCCAAGGTGGGAAAGGTGCCGCCAAAGTAGCGACGCTGCAAGCCCAAATAGGCGGCTGTGTCAAGTTTCATCTGGTTGTGCCAGGCATTCAGGCTGTCGCATAGGCCGTGACGGTTTTTGGCCACCATCCATGATTGGAATTGTGACAGGCTGATGGCCACCGAGCGGTCCAGATTGGGTAATCGTGAAGACATCGCGCGGGCAATGGAGCGGTTGACGACAGCATAGCGGATTTCGCCGCCCGAAACCATCATCATCAGTTGCTCGGGGCCGTAAAGCTCATCGACGTGAACATAGATTGTGTCGCCAATCTCACGGCTCAAGCTGGCGATGCGTTGTATCATGGGCGAACCTTTGACAACCCACACCGTGTCGCCGGCCAAGTCCAGTTGCGAGTGGATGGCTTGACTGTTGCGGCGCTGCACCAGCACCTGCTGATCGATGTAGATGGGATCGGTGAACGCAAATCGTGACGTGTCGCCGGCTGTCATGGGGAACTGGGCCACCAGCACATCGTAGCGCCCGTCGGCAAGTCCGGCGATGGCTTTCTCAAGTGTCACTATCGGGTGAAACTTCATGGGGCAACCGTTCTTTTCCGACATCAGTCGCAGCAGGTCGTAGTTGTAGCCACCCAGGGTGTCGTCATAGGTGTAATAGGTCACCGGCGAGTATTCGATGGCGATATCGAGCGTGTCGCCGCCGCTGGCTTGCGTTCCAGGAGTCTCAAGCGGCTTGTCACACATGCTCAAGGCGACCATGCACGCCACAACCACGGCGAGCAATGTCAGGTAGAGTATCATTTGTCCCCGTTTGGCGGGCTGTTGTTGTCTCATTATCTAGTCGGCGTTTTTTCTGGACCACAAAGTTACTATATTCTTGTCATACCAGCAAAGGGAATTTGTCGGGACAGTCGTCGGACTTTGTCAGACTTTTGTCAGACCTCTGTCGGACCTTTGTTGGACAAGAAACAGCCGCCAGTGCGAGGACCGGCGGCTGTCTTGATGATAGAATGTGACGTTTAGCGGGCGTTATAGGCTTCGAGCGCTTTCTCGAGCACTACCAGGGCACGCTTCAGGTCCTCAATCTTGAGCACATAGGCCATGCGCACCTCATTCTTGCCCAGACCGGGAGTAGCATAGAAACCGCTGGCAGGCGCCATCATCACGGTCTCGCCCTCGTAGTTGAACTCCTCAAGGCACCAGCGGCAGAAGTCGTCGATATCCTCTACCGGCAGTCTGCTCACGGTGTAGAAAGCACCCATGGGCATCGGGCAGAAGACGCCGGGAATCTTGTTCAGACCCTCGACCAGGCATTTACGGCGAGCGATGTACTCGTCATACACGCCCTGGTGGTAGGCCTGGGGAGCGTCGAGCGATGCCTCGGCAACGAGTTGGCCGAGCAGGGGAGGACTCAGACGGGCCTGAGCCAACTTCATGGCAGCAGCGCGCACTTCCTTGTTGCGGGTGATGAAGGCGCCGATACGGATACCGCACTCGCTGTAGCGTTTCGACACGCTGTCGATCATGATGACGTTGTTCTCGATACCCTCGAGGTGCATGGCGCTGGTGTAGGGCGCATCGCTGTAGATGAACTCGCGGTAAACCTCGTCGGCGAACAGGAACAGGTCGTATTTCTTCACCAGGTCACGCAGGCGCATCAGCTCCTCGCGGCTGTAGAGCGTGCCGGTCGGGTTGTTGGGGTTGCAGATCATGATGGCGCGGGTGCGCTCGTTGATCACTTTCTCAAACTCCTCGACGGGAGGCAGAGCAAAGCCGTCCTCGATATGGGTGGTGATGGTGCGAACCACAGCACCGGTCTCGCAGGCAAAGCCCATGTAGTTGGCATAAGCGGGCTCGGGAATGATGACTTCGTCACCAGGGTTCAGGCATACCATGAAGGCCATCTGCACAGCCTCACTGCCACCGCAGGTCACGATGATGTCGTCAACACTCAGGTCGATGTTATAGCGCTTGTAGTAACCTACCAGCTTCTCCACGTAGCTGGGAATGCCCTGCGAGGGCGAGTATTCCAGCACCTTGCGGTCCACGTGCTTGATTGCCTCCAGACCTTCTTCGGGGGTGTGGATATCGGGCTGACCGATGTTGAGGTGATACACTTTGATACCGCGCTTCTTGGCTTCGGCGGCAAACGGAGCAAGCTTGCGGATGGGCGATGCCGGCATCTTCACGCTGCGTTCTGATAATTTAGGCATAATTGAATTGCTTGATTAATTTGATAATGATATTTGAAGTTATTAATTTCAGCCGACAAAATTACACTTTTTTTTTCAAACAACAAACACAAGCCCGATGTATTGCCTCTCGGTCGACTCCAGTTTCCTCAAGTCCTCCGTGTCGCGGCTCTGCCGCGGGCTGTTATGGCTGTCGTGTGCTGCAAATGGTCTTCGCCATCTCGTTGAGGTCTAGGCACTGGCTGCGCTTGATGACTCGCTTGTCGTTGTGATGCTCCCAAGGGGCGAGCATGAGCAGCCGCCCTTCAGCGCAGGCGTTGAACCGGCGGCCGCCGGGCTTGGCCGGGGGCGCGAAGCCGTTCTCTTGGAGCACGATGACGGGAAATCCATGTTCAAATGCCGCTTTCATCACTGCCTTTTCACCAGGGCTGATGCTCGGCGAAACGAGAATCGCCCCGTTTTGGGCATGTGACAGGAACTGCTGCACGGTGTCGTGAATTTGCTGTGTCGTGAGTTTGCGGGTACATTGCACCTGCATCAGGCACGGGGCATCCAACAAGAAGACATTCCCCAGCGCCGCAAAGGTGAAATCTCCAACCTTGATATCTCTTTGGACCTGGAACAGGTCGGGGTGAGTGCGCTTGATGGCCAGGCGGCGCGGGTTGTCAAGGATGTATGTCTTCATGCGCTGCAGTTGTCCTTCTTGATCAAGAATGACATCGTTATAGCCATCCTCCCACAACCCGGGCAGGTCACTTTTCACAAGTTCTTTATACACACGATTACAACCCACCTTGAAGCCATTGATTACCTTGCCCAGATGCACAGGAATCCGCTCCTTGACAAAGAAAACCGCATGCAGGTGGTCTGGCATCAACTGGAAGGTCCAAATCTCAATCTCGGGATAGAATGAGGGAATGTTGACAAGGTTTTGAATCACGGCCTGCCCCAGCGGAGAGGGCTCCACGATGGCCGGTATCGTCTCCCCGTTGCCCGTGAGCGTGCCGAGCAGCGGCCTCCGCTCCTTGACGACCAGCGTGACCATATAGATGCAACGGCTCTGGTAATCATGCCCCACGCGGCGCCGTTTCATCGACGGCTTCAAGTCACCAGCCCACTGCTTCTTGCTCTTATACCTCTCCCAATCCATCACGCAAATTTACCCCAATTGCCCCGCCCAGGCAAGCATTTTGAAAGAAATCCACTCAAGCCGGGGCGCAGCCCCGGCACGGGGAACCTCTCCTGCCCCCTGTTGTCACTTGGCCAGGTCCTCCGTGTCGCGGCTCTGCCGCGGCCCATTCTGGCTCTGTTGCGGGCATTTTACTCACTAAAGGGTGAAAAATAATGCTATGTGCAACTTTTTACCCATTGGTGTGCGTCTATAGGGAAAACGGTAGGATGTTTTGCTGCCGACAAGATGATAACTCAATAAAACCTATAGATAAATGAGAAGATACTTTTTCACGATGATGATGGCAGTGCTGGCCGTGATGACGGTAGCAGCCGACACGTTTACAGGACGAGTGGTCGATGAGACTCAGGCTCCGGTCCCCTTTGCTAATGTGGTGCTGCTTAACAGTAGCGACAGCGCCTTTGTTGCCGGAACGACAACTGGCACCGACGGCTCATTCTCGCTCTCAGGCAATGCTGTAAGGCCACTCATCAAGATTTCCTATCTGGGATACCAAACGCGAGTGCTGGAAGCAGCAGGCAGCGACCTGGGCACCATCGTGCTGGAACCCGAAACAACCATGCTGGGCGAAGTCGTCGTCAAGGGCCAGCGCCCCGCCTTCAAATTGACGACCGAGGGCCTAAAGACCGATGTCGAGAATACGCTGTTGAGCAAAGTGGGCACTGCTAAGGCTGTGCTTGAGAACCTGCCGGGCGTGCAGCGCAAGAAGGACGGGCTGGAAGTCTTCGGCAAGGGCACGCCGCTCATCTACATCAACGGCCGCAAACTCCAAAACCAGACCGAACTGGACCAAATCAGCAGCGAGGACATCCAGAGCGTGGAACTGATTACCAGCCCCGGGGCGAAGTACGATGCCACGGTCGAGTCGGTCATCCTCATCAAGACCAAGCGCCCCCAGGGTGAGGGTTTCAGTGCCAACACCCAAGCGAGTTACTACGCGAGCAAGTGTCCCGACTTGGCGCTCGGCGTGAACTGGAACTACCGCCACAAGGGATTCGACGCATTCGGCAGCGTGTGGTACAACGATGACCGCTATATGCAGAAGGATGACGTGATTCTCGCCGTCAAAGCCGACACGATATGGCACATGGATCAGTTGTTGGATGTAAAAACCCACCAAAACTCGCTCTACACCTCATTGGGCATGAACTACATCTTCAACGATAACCATGCGATGGGATTCCGCTATGACACCAAGGCCCATTTCCTGAACCGCACCCGTGGCACCTTCATGGCCGATGTGACCGCCAACGGACAGTTCTATGACCACTTGGAAAACAGCCTCTATGATTCCAGCAAACACAATATGCCCCACACGCTCAATGCCTATTACAGCGGCAAAGTTGGCGGCACCTCCATCGATTTCAATACCGACTATGTCTTCTCCAAAACCCGCGGGAGGCAATATAATGATGAGGTGAGCCAGGAGCAGCAGAGCCGCACGGTAACCAGCCAGAGCGTTGTTCGCAATCAGTTGTGTGCCACCAAACTCGTGCTTTCATGGAATCTGTGGGGTGGCAATCTGCAGGTGGGCACCGAGTTTGACCACACACGCCGCAACGATGACTACATCAATCCCGAGCACATCGTACCCACGTCCTTCACCGAGCAACGCGAAAACAACTATATCCTGTTCGCCGAGTATGCCCATCCGTTGTCCTTCGGCCAGATGAAGGTCGGCCTGCGCAACGAGAATGTGACCACCAAATACTACAACCAGGGTGTGCGCATCGACGAGCAGAGCCGCAATTACCACCATCTGTTCCCCAGCGTGGGACTGATGGCTGCTGCCGGACAGGTGCAGTTGATGGCCAACTATGCAGTGAAAATCAAGCGACCTTATTACCACGAGTTGAGCAATAGTGTGACCTATGCAAACCGTTTTACATGGCAGAGCGGCAACCCGTTGCTCAAACCGTCCATCCGCCACGACGCCTCGCTCATGGCCAGATACCGCTGGGTGACCTTGATGCTGGAATATAAGCATACCGATGACATCATCGTCAACGTCGGAAAGGAGGTGCCGGGCAACGAGTCGGTAACTTGGCTCTACCGCGAGAATGTAGATAACGAGGATGCCATACAACTGGTTATGATACTCAGTCCGCGTTTCGGCCTGTATGAGCCCTCACTCACGATGGCTATGTTGAAGGAATGGATGAAGATCCCTTCTCCCACAGGTTTCATCAGTCCTGAGCGTCCCATCTACCTTGTGCAGTTCAACAACAACTTCCAGTTGGCTTCCACTCTCACCGCCAGTGCTGATTTCTCGCTCACCAGCAAGGGTGACCAAGAGAATGTGTCACTCACCAAAGCAACATGCGTGCTTGACCTAGGCGTCACCAAGACGTTCCTCAATGACCGACTGTCGGTGAGGATCAAAGGGCACAACCTGCTGAATTCACGGGAGCACTACAGGTTGAACTATGGTGAGCATACCCTCTGGCAGAACAACCGCAACGACTCTCGGCAAGTGGAACTCACCGTGCACTACAAGTTCAATGCCGCCCAGAGCAAGTACAAGGGCACCGGTGCCGGCGCCAGCGAGAAGGAAAGACTCTAAAAGATTACACCTGTTTCATTTTTCGTTAACTCACGCCATGAGGGGATTCCCGTCCCCGTGGCGTGGGTCTTTTTAGTTGACGAAGTTGACGCTCACGCCGACTTGCAGACGGGCCGGGTTCAACGGATAGTGAGGGGTGGCGAAGTAGGCATCGCCGCTCTTGATTTTCTGGTTGAAGTGGGTCCAGGCGACGAAGAAACGAGCCTGCTTCATCTTGAAGTTGGCATACAGGTTCATGATGGCGAAGTTGCCGCATTCCATCTCCTGCTGGCTGCAGAAGGTCATCGTAGCGGGGTTATAGACGGGTGCGTGGTACTTGGTGTAGTAGTTGCCGTCAACACCCATCTGCACATGCAACACGTGGGCGATGGTGAAGGTGGCATACAGGTTGCTGTAGATGGCGAATTTGGGCAACGGCAACACTTGCTCGTTGCTGCTGGTCTGCAAGGTCACGCTGTTATCCCAGTTGAAGGCCTTGAAGTGCAGACCTTGGCGCAATCGGGCGCTCAGCACGTGGATGGCACCGCTGTGCTGGGCGGGCAACCCTTCGTTGTCCCAATAGATGTAGTCGGTCAAGGTCTCATAGCCCACGTTGACATTGGTCCATGAGAAGGGAATGTCCAACTCGCCGCCCACGCGCACGCGTTTGGTCTTGGAGAAGTCGTTCTCCCAAACGAAGTGGTTAGAGACGAAGTTTTTCAGCAGGTAAGGCACCGCCAGGTTCTTGAAGTAGCCGTAGCCCTTGATGCTCACGGTATCGCCCAGCATCTTGAAGCGCGTGGTCACGTCGCCCGTCAGGTCAATCTCGCCGACGGCATCGCCCAGCACGCCGAATTGTGCCGTGGCGTTGTAGCGCAGCAGCGAGCCTCGCTGTTTGGTCAACTGGCCGCCCAACCACAGCAGGTTCTGAGTCGTGCGGTGCGGCACGACGGCAGGCACGACCTCGAGTCCCTCGGGCAAAATGGTGCCCGTTACGCTGTCGATGACTTGGGTGTAGCGTCTCACCTCATGGGTACCATAGACCGAGAAACCGAATTTAGCATACTTGTTGAAGCCCTCGAGCATCGACACGCCGACGGTGTTGCGCAACCGCCAGTAACTCGTCGTCTCGTCGGTACCGCCCAAGCCCAGATAAGTATGTTCAAAGTAATTCTTGTCCTCGCTGGCCGACCTGTTCAAGAACTGATGCTTGGCGTGCTTGAAGTCGAGGGTCCAGATGAAACTCGTCACGGGCACATAGGTGCGGTCGATGATGGTGTCGGTCACACTGTCGCGGCGGTAGCGGTAGAAGCCCACCTTGTAGCGCTGGTTGAGCCATAGCTGGCTGCCCTCCAGATGGTTTTGGGTGTTGCTCAGCAGGGTGGGGATGCTCTTGTTATCGACGCGGGTTTCACCGCCCTGCACCTCGGCAGGGTCGGTGATGTAGCGGTCGTCGGTGATGCCGCCGCTCTCCTTGGTGGTGTAGTTGTAGTGGTTGAAGAACGTCTGCATCTCGTAGCGGTCACCCATGTGGGAACCGAACAGGCGCCAGGTGAAGTCCTTGTCGGCCTGCGCGTCATAGGAGCCCTTAGAGTAGATGTAGTCGATGCCACCGCCCACCTGGGTCTTGCGGTTCACGTTGCCCGAGAATTCCAGCTGGGTGCGATCCAGATTGCTGTACTTGTCGCCACCGGTCGAGTGGCTGAGCAGCGTCATGGGGATGCGTGTGTTGTAGAAGCGCATCGTGCCGGTGTTGTGCATCCATGCCTCGATGGCATCCTCAAAGAAGAATTCGCTGGTCAAGGGCCGTTCAAAGAAAATCTGGTTCTGTCCCGGAGAGCCGTAGTTGCCCGTCGTCAGCCACGCGTCGCTCACCATCGACGGCACCATCGTGCGGTGGTAGTCAAGGTGAATGGTGTCGATGGTTGACGGGTAGTGCAGTCCCAACGGCTCACTCACGCTCCAGGCAAATGACGGTTCCACCCGCTGCTTTTTTGACTTGGCGGGCTGCTTGGAGAGCTCCTGGATGTTAGGTTGGGCCACAGCGAAACTTGTTACTGTGGCCACCAGAGCCAGTATGATCAGAAATCTTTTCATGATTATTGAGTCGCAAAGGTACTGTATTTTTTTTAATCAAGCAAGGCTTGCCTGATGGGTAAGGCAAGCCTTGATGATTCATTGTGAGATTGTGGCGATCAGATCGTGCGCTCAACGGGCAGGACAAAGGCTCGCAGACCCAATTTGGGCGTCGCCAAGTCCATCTGGTGCAATTCATCGAGGACAACATCAACGCGGCGGTCATCCACGACGGTTAAGATTGCCGAGGCAATCGAGGGCCATGCATGGGTGGCATAGTGCGGCTCACCGGTCTTGCTGCCGCGTCCCTGCACTTCGCGCCAGCCCGTGAAACCACGGCAGTTGAGCAGTTGCAGCATCTCGACAATGCGGTCATAATAGGCCTCATCAAAGGCTATAAATATCGCTTTCATTACTCGTAGGTTTTAAGTTTTAAGTTATAAGTTTTAAGTGTGATTACTGACTTCATCACCTTAAAACTTATAACTGATATCTGATTATTTATTTCTTAGCGTGTTCTTTACTCATTTTCTTGCGGGTGCGGCGGATGCCGGTCAGTGCAAAGATGGTGTACATCGTGGGCACGAACAGCAGGGTCATCAGCGTCGACATGGCCAGACCACCGATCACGGCGGTACCCATCGGGCGCCACATCTCACTACCCACACCGGTACCCACAGCCATCGGCACCATACCCAGGATGGTGGTCATTGAGGTCATGAGCACGGGGCGCAGACGCGAGTGTCCGCCGTTGATTACTGCACGGCGTATGCTCATGCCTCGTTCTCGGTTCAGGTTGATGTAGTCAATGAGCACAATACCGTTTTTCACTACAATACCAATCAGCATGATACCACCGATCATCGACATGATGTTCAAGTTGGTGCCCGTCAGCAACAGGATGATCACGATACCCGAGAAGGCGAACATGATGGACGTCATGATGATGCCGGGATAGGTGAACGATTCAAACTGACCAGCCATCACCATGTACACGAGCAGGATGATGAGCAGACCCAGCATTCCCAGGTCGCCGAACGAGTCTTGCTGGTCCTCGTAGCTACCGCTCAGCTGGATAATGACCTCGCTGGGCTTGTCCATCTTGTCGATCAACGGTTGAGCATCGGCGATGACTTCACTCATCGGGCGGTCTTGAACTACCGTCGATACGGTGATGATGCGCTCGCGGTCCTTACGCTCAATGTTGGGCGGGTAGAACTGCTCGGTGACGGTACCTACCTCCTTGAGGCGGACACCCGTACCCATCGCATTATAGAGCATGATGTTCTCGATGTCACTGATGCTGCGGCGGTGTTCGGGGTCATACATCACCTTGATGTCATACTCCATACCGTCCTCACGGAAGTAGCTTGCCGTCGTACCGTTGATGCGGTTACGCAAGGCCGTGGCAGCAGTGCTCAGGTTAAGGCCGTACATCGCCAGCTTCTCGCGGTCAAAGTCAACATGGTACTCCGGCTGGTAGTCGCTGCGGCTGATATTGATGTCGGCAGCACCGGGAACAGTCTGGAGAATGCGTTTCAGGCGCTGTGCCACGCTGTCGGTCTTGGTGAAGTCATAGCCATAAATCTCATAGCTCAGCATGTTCTGGCCGCTCATGCCGCCACCACGCGAACCGCCGACGTTTACCATGGCTTTCTTCAACTCGGGATAGTTCTTCAAATCTTCACGCATCATACCTGCAATCTCGACGATGCCGCGTTTACGCTTGTCGGCATCCACCAGGGTGATGTTCATCGAGATGATGTGGGAACCGTTGTCCTGCATCGAGGCAAACATGTTGTCGCTGCTTGCTTGGCCCACACGGTAGTTAAACACCTTGATTTCGGGGTATTTCACAGTCCACTCCTTATAGAGTCGCTCGCTGACGTCCTTGGCCAAATCCACACGAGAACCGATAGGCAACTCCAGTTGCACACCCAGACGGCTGTTATCATTGGTGGGGAAGAACTCAGTACCGATGAACTTCATCAGGAACATCGAGGCGATAAATACACCCAATGCCGTTGCTGTGGTAATCCAGCGGTGGGCCACACACTTGTCAAGGATTCTGGCATAAATGTCGTCGATCTTGTTGAGCACCTTGAGGATGGGACCATAAACCTTCTGGAAGATTTTGGTGTCACCCACGTTGAGGCGCAACATGCGCGAGCACAGCATGGGCGTCAGCATCAAGGCGCAGATCAGTGACAGCACCATCATGATGGTCACCATCCAACCCAGCTGCTTGAACAGCACACCGGTCATACCCTTGACCAGCGTCAGGGGGAAGAACACGGCAATCAGTGTCAATGTCGATGCCATTACCGACAAGGCCACCTCGTTGGTGCCGTTCACGGCAGCCTGCATCGGGGCGGAACCGCGCTCGATGTGGGTTGTCACGTTCTCCAGTACCACAATGGCGTCATCGACCACCATACCGATAGCGATAGACAAGGCCGAGAGTGACACGATATTCAGTGAATTGCCGGTCGCATACAGGTAGATGAACGAAGCAATCAGTGAGATAGGAATGGTCACCAGTACAATAACAGTGGCACGCCAGCGTCCCAAGAACACAAATACCACGATACCTACGAACAACAGCGCGAACAACACGGTCTCGACCAGCGAGCCGATGGTGTTGCGGATGTTGTCGCTCGTATCGACAATGTAGCCCAACTTGACATCACTGGGCAGGTTCTTCTGAATCTTAGGCAACTCCTTGGCAATCTTTTCTGAAATCTGTACCGAGTTGGCACCAGATTGCTTCTGAACAATGATCATGGCACCCTTCTGGCCGTTGCTGTAGCTCTCCTGGGCACGCTCCTCGAGTGAGTCGTCGATGCGCGCCACGTCCCTGAGGTGAACCACACCGCCCGAGGGCGACATGCCCACGACGATGTTACCCATCTGCTGCGGGTCGCTGAATTCGCCCTGCACACGCAGGGGGTAGGTCTCGTTACCGATATCGAAGGTACCACCGGGGATGTTGCGGTTCTCGGCGCCGATGAGGGAGGCAACAGTCTCCACACTCAGGTTGTAGGCCTCCATGCGCAGGGGGTCCAGATAGACGTGAACTTCACGCTTGGGGGCACCGGCGATGGAAACCGAACCCACACCATCGACACGAGCCAGCGGGTTGGCGACATTCTCGTCAAGGATCTTGTACAAGCCGGGCATACTTTGCGATGCCTGTACCGACAGCAGCACGATGGGAATCATGTCGCTGCTGAACTTGAAGATGACGGGTGTGTTGGCATCATCGGGCAACGTACTCGACACCATGTCGAGTTTGTCTCGCACATCGTTGGTCAATGACTCGATGTCGTAACCGTATTCAAACTCAAGAGTCACGACCGACACATTCTCGCGGCTGGTTGAAGTGATGTGCTTCAGGTGTTCCACCGAGTTGAGCGTGTTCTCGAGCGGACGGGTCACGTTCTGCTCGATGTCCGATGCACTGGTTCCCGCATAACTGGTCATCACCATGATGGTGTTGGTTTCCACGTCGGGGAACAGGTCAATGGGCAGGCTCCTGAGCGAGAACAGACCCAGCACAATCAGCGCCACGAACACGAGAATCGTGGTCACCGGTCGTTTTACTGAACTGGAATATAAACTCATAATTGAATGCTATTTGTTTAGTCTCTCTAAACTATAAACACTAAACTCTAAACCTCTAGGTCCGCAACTGGTTGCGAACCTTGAATGTTACTTCTTGAGTTGAACTTTAGCGCCGTCCTGCAAGCGTGATACCCCGGCGATAACCACTTGGCTGCCAGGCACCAGACCGCCCTTGACCTCGTAACGGTCCTCAAGACGCTGACCCAGCTCAACCTCGCGCAACTCGACTTCACCTCCCTGATAAACCCAGACGTAGCGCACGCCCGAGCCCACCTGCTTCTGCACGGCGCGGTCGGGAACGACAACGCTGGTGACCGTGCCGTAGTTAAAGTTCACGCGGGCAAACATACCGGTACGCACCTTGTCGCTGCGGTTGGTGATGGCCACTTCGACCTGGAAGGTGCGGCTTGTGGCGTCAACAGTGGGATGGATGAGGTAAACCTGACCGTTGAAGACCTCGTCGCCGTAGGTGTCGAACTTCACGGTAACGGGCATGCCGCGCTTCACGTGGGGATACTCGGTCTCGTTGACGTTGACAATGACCTTGAGGGGATTCTGCTGCTCGATAGTGAGCACGGGAAGTCCTGCGGGCAGGTCGCCGGCATCATAGTTCTTGGCGGTCACTACGCCGCTGACGGGTGAGGTGAGCACCGTATTCTCCTGCATGGTGCGGATGGCACGGGCCGTGGCGTCGTACTGTGCCTGCAGCTGGTCCACTGCCTGCTGTGTGCCGCCGCCGATCTTCACCAGTTCGCGGGCACGGTCCAGTTCACGCTTCGTGTTGGCGAGCGCGATCTGCTGCTGGGCGATGTTCACGTCATCAAGGATGACCAGACGCTGACCGCGGGCCACGCGTGAACCCACATCAACGAGGATGCGCTTGATGCGCGCACCGCTGTTCGACGAGATGTTGTTGGTCTTGAAGGCCTCGACGGTACCCGTGTACTCACTGGTCTGTTTCACTGCCTCCTGGCCGATGGTCACTACCTCGACGATGGGCAGTTCTTCCTTGACCTGAGTTGTCTTCTTGTCGTCCTTGCTGGAGCAGGATGCCAATGCCAGCACGAGCAATGCAATCGGTAAAAATTTCTTTGTCTTCATTTTTCAGTTATTTATCTTGTTGTTTTTTATTTTCTTCCTGATTTCTATAGTGGCTATAGTGACTATAGGAACTGTGATTGGTTATCTCACATAGTGGGTGTTGCCCAGCACATATTCCAGGTCGCTCTCGGCAACCAGATAGTTGTAGATGGCCTGGTAATAGGCAAGACGCGCTGCCATCAGGGCATCCTCGGTGTCACGCAACTGGATGAACGATGCGGCACCGATCTTGAAACTCTGCTGCATGATGTCGTTAGCCTTCTCGGCCATGTTGACACCAGCCTCGTTGGTCTCGATTTGCTTGAGGTTCTTGACGATGACGTCGTTCTGGGTCGCTACCTGCATGTGAAGGCTGCGTTCCAGGTTTTCACGTTGCCATTTCATCTCCTCGACGGCGATTTGGGCTTGTTTCTGCTTGTAATAGCGCTGACCGCCCTGGAAAATGGGGAATGCGATGGCCAGACCCACATTGGATGCACGGCTCCATCGCAGTCCACTGAAGGGGCTGCCGTTGTTCATCGAGTGCCACATCAGGCTGGCGCTACCGGTCAGGGTGGGGTACCAGGCCATCTTCTGCACGTCGAGTGCCTTTTTCAGATAATCGGTCTGCAGGTCAAGGGCCTTCAGGCTGGTGTTGTTGGCCAGCGTTGTGTCGGCACCCAGTGTGTTGCTCATTGTGCGGGCATACATCTCGCCCCTGAAGTCATTCAGTTGCTGGCTCGGAGCAATCTCTGTGCGCACGTCCATGCCCATGAGCACCTTCAACTGGAGCAACAAGGCTGTGATGGAGTTCTCGGCCTCCATGATAGAGGGCTCCAGATTGGTCACGGCGACATTGGCACGCAGCACGTCATACTCCGAAGCAGCTCCCAACTCAAACTTCTTCTGGAAGATGTCGGCATTCAACTTGGCGGTGGCGTGGTTCTCTTCAATCACGCGTTTGCTGTCTTGAGCCAGCAGCAGGGCATAGTAGGCCTTTTCCACCTGGTTGACCAGCGACAGCTTGTTGGCGCGGGCTTTCTCCACGTTCTGCAGAATCTGGTTCTCGCTCAGTTTGATGGATTTCCACAACTGGGGCACGATCAGCGGGATTTGAGCCTGGAAACCTCCGGCATGGGTGTTGTCGCTACCCATCTTGATGGCCATCGTGCCTTGCCCGGTGTCCATGTACATCGTCTGCAGCGACAGGTTGCGCTGGTACTGGCCTGCCAGATTGATGGTCGGGAGCAACTGTCCCAGAGCCTCCTTGTGGCTGTAGTCCACACGCGTGATTTCCATCTCCTGCACCTTGATGGTGGGATTCTCGTTCAAGGCGATGCGGATGCACTCGTCGAGCGACAGCCACAGTTGGGCCTGAGCGCTCACTGTGCCGCCGATCAACATTAATAAGATAATGTAAAAGTACTTGTGGTTGAACATTGTATTGTGTAGTTTTATTGATTATGCTGTGCTTGTTGCTGTTTCTCGAGGTACTCGATCATCTCGATGCCCTTGATGGTTGCCACACCACGCAGGAAGCTGACGAATATATGGTCAAACAGGTCGGTATCCTTAAAACCATATTTGTTGGTGTTGGCTTTCTCGTGCAGCTCCCGCATCGACAGTAAGAACAGGTAGGCGGCAATCTCGGGATTGATGCGCTTGATGACTAGACCTTCGTCCTGGGCTTTGCGCAACACATTGGCAAGACCGTTCATGGTGACTTTCTCGCTCTCCATGTGCTGATCAAAGATGTCGGGATACAGGCGCTTAATGTCGTTGATGAAAACCACCGAGGTGCTCTTGTACATCTCGCGGGCGCGCTGATACACGCGATACATCGCTTCGAAGCAATTGCTCGCCGTGTCAAAGATTTCCTTGACCGCGGCATTTTTGATTTCGTGATGACGGTGCATGCACTCCCCGATGAGTGTGCGTTTGTCGGGGAATGTCTCATAGAGGGTGCGCTTGGAGATACCGCAGGCACGCGCCACATCATCCATCGTCATCGATGATGGTCCGACGCTCATCAGCAGTTTACTGCCCTCACTAATAACACGTTCTCTAGTATCCATTAGAATGGTTTGTTATACATTAGTTGTTTTGGGGTGCAAAATTATAGAAAACTTTCAAAACTCCAAAAGTTTTCTTGGTTTTTTCTTTGTCAAAGCAAAAAAATGAGGGCGGCTCAAAGGCCGCCCTCACTATCAGTGATTGGAATCAGTGAATTCTAAGGCTTAAAAACGTACCTTGCTGCTCTTCACAGCGCCGCTGCGGTAACGGGTTACCACAATGTTGACGCCATCGAACGGCTGCTTGCTCTGAACACCGGCCATGTTCACATAGGTTACCGACTCGATCTCATCGCCATCGGCGGCAATCGAGTTGATAGCGGTCTGGCCGCCCATGTTCACGGTGACGAGGGTTACCTCCTGGGTGTTGCTGGTAGCGGTGGTGCCGTCCACATAGTTGGCAACGATGTAGATGCTGTAGGTACCACCCTCAACCAGGTTGCTCAAGGTGAGGCCTCGGCTGCTGGCGTCGATGTCGGTGATGACAAAGTCGGTGTTGTCACCGGTAGCAGTAGCGTTGAGGTTCATCGTGCCTGCATAGATGGCGATGTAAGCCATATCGGGCGAGTAGCTGCTGTCGGTCGAGTAGATGGTGATCTTGTCACCTGCACTTGCGGTCACGGTCCAGGTATAGGTGCCGCCTTGCGAGACGCTGAGTTTCACAGCCGAGGTCTTGGCCGACTTCACGGTGATGGTACCGGAACCATAGCTGGAGTTGGCAGTGGTGATCTGAACAGTGAAGGTGGCATTGCTGTAACCCGAGGGAACAGTGTAGGTGATGTTGCCATAGCTGGTGCTCCACCATGAAGAACTGTTCTTGGTGTAGAAAGCACCGTTACCTGCCTTCACGTTGCTGCCGCCCCACGGCGAGGTCAGCGTGATGCTGGCGTAGCTGCCGGTGTAGTTGCTGCCGTCAAGGGCTCCCAGCAGAGTCGTCGAGGGCTCGTCACCACCGCTGGGTTGTGCGGTCAGCGTGCCATACATCGTGTAGCTCGATACCGACGATGTCGATACATCGTGGGTCCAGTTAGCGGTGAAGCTGGTGCTGGAAACGACGGTGGCTGCATTCATCACGGGATTGGCCTTGTCAAGCGTAGCGTTACCGGTGATGGAAACGGTCTTGCTCGTTGCGCCGGAGCTGGCTACGGTTACCGTAGCGGTCTGGGTGCCATAAGCGGTGGGCTTGTAGGTTACGGTCACGTTTACACCGTTGGCGGCATTGGCTGCCGTGATGCTCGAGGTGGAGATGGTGAAGACATCAGAGCCGCTCACGCTGAGCGTTACATTGCCGGTCAGGTCGGCACCCGTTACCTTGAAGGTAGCGGTTGCGGTACCGTCAACCTTGGCGCTCATGTTCAGGCTGGTGGGAGTTACTGTCAGCGTGGGAGTAGCAGCGGTTGACTCCTCGCTGAGGGTTACGCTCTGTTCGTTACTCCAATCACTCGATGTGCCATCGGTGTACAGGGCTTTCACCTTATAAGTATAGGTGGCGCCTGCAGTCAGGTTGCTGACGGTGTAATACTTGTTGGTGATGCCGGTGATGGTGCGTGAGTCGGCGTCACCGCTCTCGCTGGCGTTGAGGTTGGTATTGCCGGCATAAACCTGAATCAGCGACATGTCGGGCGAGTAGCTGCTGTCGGTGGTGGTCAGGGTAATCTTTTCACCAGCGCTACCGGTTACAATCCAGGTGTAGGTCTCACCCTTGCTGAAGGTGTGGCCCACAGCCGAGGTCTTGGCCGACTTCACGGTAACGTTACCCGTGCCATAGGTGCCACTGACTGTGGTGATCTTGACACTGAAGGTGGCGTTGCTGTAACCAGTGGGAATGGTAAAGGTGATATTACCGCTCTTGGTGAAGTAAACGGCGTTGTTACCACCCTTCACGTTGGTGCCGCCCCAGGGCGAACTCAGCGTGATGGTCTTGTAGCTGCCGGTGTAGTTGCTGCCGTTGATGGTGCCCAGCAGGGTCGTCGTGGTCGGTGTCGAGCTGCCCTGTTTGTTCACTTGCAGGGTGTAGCTCGATACGTTGGAGCTGGTGGTCTGGTCGGTCCAGTCGGCACGGAAGCTCGAGCTGGTGATGTAGTTGCTGTTGGCGGCGCTCATCACGGGCGTGTAGGTCGTCAAAGCAGCAGCGGTTGCGGTGCCCGACAGGGAAACGGTCTTGCTGGTGGCTCCGCTGCTGGCAATAGCGATGCTGCCCGTGTGGGTACCGGCTGCCGTGGGATTGTAGGTCACGGTAACGGTGGCACCGCTGGCGGCTGCGCTGGCGCTGATGGTCGTGGGCGAAATGGTGTAAGCACTGTTGGCGTCGGTCTTGGTCAAGGTCACGTTGCCGGTGAGGTTGCTACCGGTAACGGTGAAGGTCTTGCTCACGCTCTGGCCAGCGGTGGTGCTGAACGACAGTGAGGTGGGGCTAACAGTCAGCGTCGGGGTGGCACTGGTGCCACTGGGCGGCTGGATACCGATAACCATCTGCTGATATACATTGAAGTTGTAGCTGCTGTAACCGAACGAGTTCAGCGAGCACCAGGCGTTACCGTCACCGCTCCAACCGAAGTTGATGTGGTACTTGTTGGTGCTGCTGTTGTAACCGTCGACGTTGAAGGCGTGACCACCGGCGTTGCTGCTCACAGCGCAGAAGACGATGGGACGTCCTGCAGCCATCTCCTCCTGGATAAGGGCTGCCCACTGTGAGTCGGTATACAGGGTGGAACCGCCACTGTAGGCACTGGTCTTCTTGACAAAACGTGTGGTGCTTGCGTCGTAGCCGAAGAAGGTGAAAGCGTCGCGAATGTTGCACACACTGTCAACACTCACACCGCTACCACCTGCAGCGCTCGTACCATAGCCCATACGCTCGGCCTGACCCACATAGTGCATCAGCGTGGCCACTGCAGTACCTTGAGCAGTCGTGTAGCTGCCGGTGTAGCTGTCCAGCATGTTGGCCCAGTCGAACGTCGTTGAAGGAAGTGCCGAGTGGGTGTAGCTCCTCGAACCGTAGCTCGAGTAGCTGATGGTGGACTTGTAGCCGGGAACGGCGGGGGTTGCAGCAGTGGGGTATTTCCAGAAGTAGAACACCATCGAGGCCGACGTGGCGGGACAGCCGGTCAAGCACTGATAGTTGCCGAACTTACACTGGTTGTAGTAAGGTGCCTCCTGGTCCCAGTTGCAGGTCAGCAGCGGGCCGTAGGTGGTGGCATTCAATTTCTGGGGAGGTGTCTGAACGCTCGTGGGTTCCAGTCCCGGGTGCTCCTGCAGGAACATGATCTGATCCTTGTACTGTCCGAGCATGTCTTGCATACCCAAGGGCAGGTTGTTGATGTCCCTCAAGGGGCGGTCACCGACCATGAGGATTTCCTCAGCGCGGTCGTCACCGGCAACTACGATAAAGGTAGTCGAGGTGTTGAAGATGTAATAGACAGGTTCGTTTAATTTAACGCTGCCTAACTCGGCCTTGAGCAGTACTGGTCTGGTAGCTGCCGGAGCCATTAATCTACCTGCGTAAAACTGGTCTGTTAAGAAGCTTTGCGCTTTACGTGTAGCCGTTGCCTGGTCAACAGGAGCGGCTAATGATGACATCGCCAGTATTGTGGCGGTCAGGAAAAAGAATAATTTCTTCATAAGCCTGTAATTAAGTGATAAATATTAAGGTTAAAATTAATTATGATTAGTCTTATGGTAGTTTTAATGCGCCAAAGGTAATGACGATTTTTTAATTAAACAAGCATTTTTGATAATATTTTTTTATTTTTCTGATTTTTGGGCTTGATGGATTGTCGCATTTTGCGCGTTACAACTGTTAATTTCTCAGAAATGTGTCTCGCCCTCCAATGTGTATATTTTTGGAGTTTGTTGAAGTATATCTGGTCTTTGTGGGATTTATTGTGGTATTTATTTAAAATGTGGCGAAGATGAAATCAGCAAGTAACATGCATGAGGTGCTGGCCTTCCTGCGCCGGCTCGCCATCAACAACGACCGCACGTGGTTCAAGGCGCACAACAAGCGTTGTGTCGTCCTGTGCGTGGCGTTGCCATGATAGCTTGATCGCAAGGAATCGACAGTTAGAGGGTGTGCCTGTGGCCAAACAGAAAGCCACGATCGCAATCATGGCTTTCTCGGGTTGATTTGTTATTGAGGCGTTTTATGAGTCTTTAATGATGGCCTCTTGGGGAGAACTTTTCGTTTTTATTCTAGTTCCCGCCTTAATAATCAGTACTTTCGAGGCCTGTGTAAGGATCGTTGTATTTTAAGAGGTTCTCAATCAGTTTTCGGTTCCATTTTTCCACATCGTTGGGCTGTTTTTTGGCATTCAGTTTGTTCAGCATGACCTGCCAGTAGGGTTTCTCGAAGTTGTAGATGATGAAACCTGTGTCAAGGACATCTGTGCTGAGCCATGGCCAGCCCGGGTCTTGGGCGTAACGCAAGATGATAGTATTCTCACGTTCGTAGTTGACCTCGATGTCGCCTGTCTGGGGATTGATACTGCAAAAGTGCAGGTTGAGGCCCTTGTCTGCCGGGGAGAAGGCCAGATGGAAACGCCCTGGTGAGAGGCGGATGATGTTTGTCAGGTCCCCATTGCCATCCTCGACGAAGAAGTAGTCCATGTCGGGGCTGTCGGGAAGGATGGGACCGCTCATCGTGTCATCGGTGATGGTGATGAGGCCGTCATCAGTTGGCTCAAACCGGCTTTTCAGAATACGGCGGTAGGCCCTGTCGCGGTATGCCTCCAGGTCTTCGCAACTGATCAGTGAAAAGAGCATCATCTGGTCCTGGTATGCCGTCAGTGTTATCACGTCACCCACTTTCTCGGCAACGAACCGTGCGCCTTGGCCTATCATTTCCCTATCCACTGATATCTCTTGATAAACGCCGTTCCCTATTGGCTCCAGGCATAGTGTCAGGGAGCCTTGAGCGTCTTGGATGACGACAATTTCCCCTTCTTGGTACACACTCATGGCTCCCATGTCCCAGGAAACAAACTGGTAGATGTCATCAATGGAAGCTGGTTCTTGGGCCGAGAGGGACATCGCTGTGAAGGCGGCTGTCAGGAGATATAGTAATTTCTTCATAAGTCTTTGGGATTGAAATATGATTGTTTGTAAATAGTGTATAGGTTTGTGATGCATGTAGTTTTCAGACCACTCCACAAAGGTACTGGTCTGAAACGAGTCTTGCAAGCAAAGGTGGCATTTTTTATCTGTATAACATTTTTATGTTGACTTCTGTAGCGTGAGGTTTTTCATTTGAACTCAACATTCGGGATATGATATGGAATTTTTGCCCGTTTGGCTCAAAATGAGTATCTTTGCACTACAACATGAAAGAATAGGCTTATGAAATCAGCAAGCAATATGCATGAGGTGCTGGCCTTCCTGCGCCAGCTCGCCATCAACAACGACCGCACGTGGTTCAAGGCGCACAAGGACCGCTTCGACGTCCTGCGCAAATCGTGGGAGCAGGACATGGAACGTCTCATCGGCCTGGTGGCCGACTACGACCCCCAGGCGCGTGGCCTCGCGGTCAAGGACAGTGTTTACCGCATCTACCGCGACATCCGTTTCTCCCATGACAAGCGTCCCTTCAAGGATTATTTCTCGGGCGTGATCGGCAAGGGTGGGCGGCACACGGTGCAGTCGTGCTACTATGCCCACTTCGGGGTCGAGGAACTGATGCTGTGCGGCGGCATCTGGTGGCCCGAAAAACCATTGCTGGAGCAGCTGCGCCTGCTCATCGATGCCGAGTCCGACGAGTTCCTGGCCATCATCAATGCTCCTGCCATCACCTCGCGCTACCGGTGGATGTCGCGTTCGCTCAAGACGATGCCCAAGGGTTATCCCAAGGAGCATCCGCTGGCTCAGTACCTCAAGATGAAGGAGTACTTGCTGGTGATGAATCTCGACGAGGATTATTTCGATTGTGAGGATTGGGTCGAGCGTGTCGCCAGCGACTTACAACCTCTCAAACCATTGCACGATTTCCTTAATTATGTGTTTGAATAATTGCCCGTAAAATTACAGATTGTAATTTAGGAATTTGCCACAGTTTTGGCAAAAGTGTCGGCATTTTGTCAGTTAAAACCGAAAAAATCCGGCTTTTTTGCCATCTTTTTTGCACATTTGGCAACCTTTGAAATATTTTTTTTGGCTTGATGGTGTTAAATTCTCAATATTATTACACCTATTAAAAAAAATGGTAGTATCTTTGCGGGCGTTTTTAAGGGGACAGTTCTCTTGAAAACCACATGAAAACCCTGAGAATATTAACAATCAACATCAATACAAGTAATTTGCATCTATGAAGAAATCATTAGTTTTCTTGTTGGCATTAGCGTCATCTCTGGCTATGAAGGCCAGTGAAGCCGACCTGGTGATGCCGACTTCGTTGCATGAGTTCAGCTTCCTGCACTGGGGCTTCCTGGTGTGCGTGTTGGGTATGCTTTTCGGTGTGTATCACTTCATGAAGACCAAGAGTCTTCCTGTTCATCCCGCGATGCGCGAGATTGGTGAGGTGATTTACAAGACTTGCTCAACCTACCTCAAGCAGCAGGGCCGTTTCCTGGCCATCCTGTTTGTCTTCATCGGTGTGGTGGTTGCCTTCTATTTTGGTGGACTGAGCCACATGACGGTGGGTGAGGTGCTCATCATCCTGTTATCGACTGTAATCGGTATGCTCGGCTCCTATGCCGTGGCAGCCTATGGTATCCGCATGAACACCTATGCTAACGCCCGCATGGCCTTCGCTTCGTTGCGCCGTGACCCGCTGCGCCTGCTCAACATCCCCTTGAATGCGGGTATGTCGATCGGCGTGATGCTGGTGTGCGTTGAGCTGATTATCATGCTGGTCATCCTGCTCTTTGTCCCCGTGCATCTGGCTGGTGTATGTCTCATCGGCTTTGCTATCGGTGAGAGCCTCGGTGCCAGCGCCCTGCGTATCGCCGGTGGTATCTTCACCAAGATTGCCGACATCGGCAGTGACCTGATGAAGGTGGTCTTCAAGATCGGTGAGGACGACCCGCGCAACCCCGGTGTGATTGCCGACTGTACCGGTGACAACGCTGGTGACAGCGTTGGTCCCACGGCCGACGGTTTTGAGACCTACGGTGTGACCGGTGTCGCTCTGGTATCGTTCATCCTGCTCGCAGTCAAGGACCCCGAGATGCAGAAGAATCTGCTCGTGTGGATCTTCTCGATGCGTATCCTCATGGTCATCACCAGCGTGGTGGCTTACTGGGTGAACAAGGCTTTCTGCAAGGCCAAGTATGCAGGCAAGGACAGCCTTGACTTTGAGAAACCCCTTACCTCCCTCGTTTGGTTTGCCAGCGTGCTCAGTATCGCTGTGACCTATATTGTTTCCTACATGCAGCTGGGCAATATCGATGGACAGCCCAACCTGTGGTGGCAATTGGCAAGCATCATCTCGATGGGTACCCTGGGCGCTGCCCTTATCCCCGAGATTACCAAGATCTTCACCTCGCCCAAGAGCGGCCACGTGATGGAGGTTGTGAAGGCTTCACACCATGGTGGTGCCTCACTGAACATCCTCAGTGGTTTTGTGGCAGGTAACTTCTCGGGTTTCTGGACCGGTTTGGCCTTCGTGCTGCTGATGTTTGTCGGCTATGCCTTCTCTATTGATATTCCTGAGGCACTCATGTCCTATCCCGCCATCTTCGCCTTTGGTCTGGTGGCCTTCGGTATGCTGGGTATGGGTCCTGTGACCATCGCTGTGGATAGCTACGGCCCCGTGACCGACAACGCACAGAGCGTCTATGAGCTCTCGCTCATCGAGGAGGTGCCCAACAAGGACGAGGAAATCGAGCGTGACTTCGGCTTCAAGCCCGACTGGGAGAAGTCAAAGCACTATCTGGAGGAGAACGATGGTGCCGGCAACACCTTCAAGGCAACTGCCAAGCCCGTGCTCATCGGTACCGCTGTCGTTGGTGCTACCACGATGATTTTCTCGATCATCCTCGTGATCCAGAAGACCCTCGGCGTCGATCCCGCTGCGCTGCTGAACCTGTTGAATCCTTACACCATCATCGGCTTCCTGCTGGGTGGCTGTGTCATATACTGGTTCACCGGTGCTTCGACCCAGGCTGTTACCGTTGGTGCTAACCGTGCCGTGGCCTTCATCAAGGACCACATCAAGCTCGATCCCAATGCTCCCAAGAAGGCCGACACCAAGTCGTCGGTCGAGGTAGTGAAGATTTGCACCCAGTATGCCCAGAAGGGTATGTTCAACATCTTCTTGGCTATCTTCTTCTTCGCCCTCGGTTTCGCCTGCTTGGCATCGCCGGGTAGCGTGGGTGGCAACAATGCCGTTTCGCTGTTCGTTTCCTACCTCATCTCGATTGCCCTGTTCGGTCTGTTCCAGGCTGTGTTCATGGCCAATGCCGGTGGTAGCTGGGACAACAGTAAGAAGGTGGTTGAGGTTGACCTTGACCTCAAGGGAACCGACCTGCACGACGCATCGGTTGTGGGTGACACCGTGGGTGACCCCTTCAAGGACACTTCTTCAGTTTCCTTGAACCCCATCATCAAGTTCACCACCCTGTTCGGTCTGCTTGCCATGGAGATGGCTATCAGCGACAACTTCCGTGAATTTGCTCCTTGGGTAGGTATCGTCTTCGTGCTCGTGGCTATCTTCTTCGTTTGGCGCTCGTTCTACAAGATGCGCATCGATGACACCATCGAGAACATCCTCGACGCCTACAACAAGAAGTAACAACTAGGGACTAGAAACTAAGGACTAGAAACTAAGGACTAGAAACTTTACAAGGGCGCGAGCCCCCGTCAAATACCGTCAAGGCGGCTGGATACCACACAACGTCCAGCCGCCTTGCATAGTTTTTATATGTCTTGTAACAGCAGGTTTAGCTGGTTACCTTTCCGAACCAACAATTTGCAGTGGCACAAGGTATCTGTCAATGTCACCAACAAGTGGGTTTTCATTGCCATCAAGAACTTCAAGCTGTTGACTCAAGGCTTCCGAGAAACGATTGTTCTCGACCTTATAGTCTATCATCATTGTACCGTTAAGCGTGAAACGTACATTTACAATTCTACCTTGTATGATTTCGTTGATTTGTTCACGAGAAACCTGAAAGACGAGGTCGTCATCAATGCCGTGGGATTTTGAATGTGAATTGTTGACTTCTTTAATGCCCGCGCCAACAGTATTAAATTCCAAAACTTTACCATTACTTAATGTCAGGAAAATGGGCTGTGCTTCCACCAAAAGCAGCCTTCTACTTCTATCAGATCTGGTGCGAAATCCGGACAATCTGATAGAATATAGTTGATCATTACTTTTGCTCTTATCTATTAAACGTACCTCTAAGTTAAGCGTGTTTTGTGAAAGTACATTCTCAGAAGATTCAGGAGCAATAACTATATTTGAGGGCATGGGCTTTTTAATATCCACGTTGTTGGATTTGCTTTGCGAAAACAAAACAAATGGCATAAATGAGACGAGAAGTAAGACAAACGTTTTCATAATACAATACCTTTTTATGATGTTTTTCTGCAAAGATATAAGAATTCATATAAATATCTGCTATTTTTGTGATTTTTTATACTTTGTTTCTATTTCACAACATATATCATCAGAATCCCCCTTGACTTCAATTAGGAGAAACCAAGTTGTGTGTCCTGGTGTTGCATGCCTTTGCATTGTACCCGAAAAAACAGTTGTCCTCTCCTGTTACCTCAGGACAGCCCACAGCGGTGAGTTTTTTAAACCATGACCACGCTTTGCCTTTTTTCCCGCGTCTACACGAGCAGCAAGTATCTGTATCTCAGAGCAGTTAATAGCCATCAACACTCCCGCCCCACCTGATTTCAATCATTCAATATCGTTTCTTACACTGGCAATGGAAGATATCTTACACTGCCAGTGGAAGGATTTGTGTCTTGTTTTTGGAGGAGAGTGACAAAAAAATCACTAAATATTGGTAAATAATCATTCATTTTTGCTTGCTATGTCCCCAAAAAGGAGTATTTTTGTGGGTAATTAGACGAACTTAAGATTAATAACCTTTTAAACTTTAAACTATTTCTTTTATGGCAAAATTTCATGGAGCCGTAGTAGTGAATACGGAACGATGCAAGGGATGCCGCCTGTGTGTTGTGGCTTGTCCCTGCAATGTACTGAACCTCAAGGAGAAAGAGGTAAATGACCGCGGATATCATTTCGCTTACATGGAGCAACCCGAGGCTTGCATCGGTTGCCAGAGTTGTGCAATGGTTTGCCCCGATGCCTGCATCGAGGTATATCGTGCGTCAGAATAACAATAGTGACTAACCATTTAAATTACTGTCGAACAATATGAACGATAAAGTAACATTGATGAAGGGTAACGAAGCCCTCGCCATGGCTATGATTCGCTACGGCGCCGACGGATATTTCGGATACCCGATCACTCCGCAGAGTGAGGTGCTTGAGAAACTCGAGGAAGAAATGCCTTGGGAAACTACTGGTATGGTTGTGCTGCAGGCCGAGAGTGAGGTCGCTGCCATCAACATGGTTTATGGCGGTGCCATGACCGGTAAGGCTGTCTGCACCTCTACCTCCAGCCCTGGTTTCAGCCTCATGCAGGAGGGTGTGTCCTATCTCGCTGCCAGCGAGGTTCCCGCATTGCTGATCAACGTTCAGCGCGGTGGCCCCGGTCTGGGTACCATCCACGCTTCACAGGCCGACTACTTCCAGGCTTGTAAGGGTGGCGGTCACGGTGACTATCACATGATTGTGCTCGCTCCCAGCAGCGTTCAGGAGATGGCCGACATGGTCGCCCTGGGCTTTGACCTGGCATTCAAGTATCGCTGCGTGTCGATGATCCTCGCCGATGGTACCATCGGTCAGCTCATGGAGAAGGTTGTCCTGCCCGAGCAGCGTCCGCGTCGCACCGACGACGAGATCCGCGAGCAGTGCCCGTGGGCCGTTAACGGTCGCAAGGGCATGCGCCCCAGCAACGTCGTTACCAGCCTTGAGCTCGACGACGACAAGATGGAGGAGAACAACTGGCGTTTCCAGGCTTGCTACCGCGAGATCGAGAAGAACGAGACCCGTTGCGAGCTCATCGATGTCGAGGACTGCGACTACCTGATCACCGCCTTCGGTACCACCGCCCGCGTCGCTATGAAGACGATGGAACTGGCCCGCGCCGAGGGTATCAAGGTCGGTATGTTCCGTCCCATCACCCTGTGGCCCTTCCCCGAGAAGCAACTCCGTGAGGCCGCCAAGAACGTCAAGGGCATCCTGTGCGTTGAGCTCAACGCCGGCCAGATGGTCGAGGATGTGAAGCTTGCCGTTGAATGCAAGATGCCGGTTGAGCACTATGGTCGTTTCGGTGGCAACGTGCCCACTCCCGACGAGCTGTTGAACGTACTGAAAGAGAAACTCATTAACAAGTAAAGAACGCAATGGAACTTAACGATATCATTAAACCTGAGAACAAGGTCTATGCTGAGCCTAAATTATTGAATAGGGTTCATATGCACTACTGCCCTGGTTGCAGCCATGGCGTTGTACACAAACTCGTTGCACAGGTCATCGAGGAAATGGGTGTTGCTGAGAAGACCGTAGGCGTTTCGCCCGTTGGTTGCGCAGTATTTGCCTACAACTACATCGACGTGGACTGGGAGGAGGCTCCTCACGGCCGCGCTACCGCTCTGGCTACCGCTGTAAAGCGCCTGTGGCCCGAGAACCTGGTATTCACCTATCAGGGCGACGGTGACTTCTCGGCTATCGGTACTTGCGAGTCGATTCACGCTTGCAACCGTGGCGAGAACATCGTTATCATCTTCATCAACAACGCTATCTACGGTATGACCGGTGGTCAGATGGCTCCCACGACCCTGCTGGGTCAGAAGACCGCTACCTGCCCCTACGGCCGCCGTCCGGACCTCAATGGTTATCCCCTGGCCATCACTCCGCTGCTGGCACAACTCGACGGTACTTGCTACGTGACCCGTCAGAGCGTTCACACCGCTGCCAACGTGCGCAAGACCAAAGCCGCTTTGAAGAAAGCCTTTGAGAACAGCATCAACTGCAAGGGCACCTCGGTTGTCGAGATCGTCAGCGCCTGCAACACCGGTTGGAAACTCACTCCCGAGAAGGCCAACAAGTGGATGGAAGAGAATATGTTCGCCAAGTATCCCCTGGGAGACTTGAAGGACTTGAAAGATGGTATTCAACGCTAAAATTTAGAAGACACTATGATTAACGAAATAGTTATTGCCGGTTTCGGCGGACAGGGTGTACTGTCAATGGGTAAGATTCTTGCCTACTCTGGCCTGATGGAAGACAAGGAAGTCTGCTGGCTGCCCTCTTATGGTCCCGAACAGCGCGGCGGTACCGCCAACGTGACTGTTATCGTGAGCGATGAGCGCATCAGCTCGCCCGTGCTCAATACCTATGATGTGGTGGTTGTCCTCAACCAGCAGTCACTCGACAAGTTCGAGAGCAAGGTAAAGCCCGGTGGTATCCTGATGTATGACACCTATGGCATCCACAAGAAACCCACCCGCACCGATATCAAGATTTATCCTATCGATGCTACCGAGAAGTCTATCGAGATGAAGAACTCCAAGACCTTCAACATGATCGTCCTGGGTTCGATGCTCAAGGTACGCCCCATGGTGACCATCGAGAGCGTGCTCAAGGCCCTCAAGAAGACTCTTCCCGAGCGTCACTGGCACCTCATCCCCCTCAACGAGGAGGCTCTGAAGGAAGGTGGCAACCTCATCAAGGAGTAATTGTAACACAATCCAATAACAACAAACGGTTGGCCCAATGGGTCAACCGTTTGTTTCGTTATATCCGTTATGTCCGTCTTACCGCACTGCGATTTTCCACGCCTGACGGCTGGAGGCTGTCTTCAGCAGGTAGATGCCGCGAGGCAGCTCGATGACGGTGTTGTCCTTGAGCTCATCGATGCGGCACATCTCCTGCCCCGACACATTATACACGATGGCCTGTCCCACATTCTCGCTGCACTTGACGAGGATGCCGCCTTCCATGGCGATGACTTGCAGCGGCTTATCGGCCTGGATGCCTGTCAGTCCGGTGGCGTCGATGGTGATGACATTCGACGGTTCGCTGATGTAGCCCAGGCGGTAGGACTGCACGCTGTAGGTGTGCGTCTCGTTGCTGTGGCGGTCGTTGAAGTTGTAACTCGTTTCTTCGCCGTTCTCGGTGGTGAACACATCGGTCAAGGTCTCCCCGCTGTCATGTTTATAGATGGTGCGGGTGATCATGTAGTAGTCAACTTTCTCCTCGGGGGCTTTCCAGTTGGCGGTGTAGCTGCTGCCGGTGATGTTCGAGGCATCGAGTGCGGTCAACGTGGTCAATACGGGTACTTCAGCGCAGCGGGCGCGCAATTCCACTCCCACGCTGCCAACCAAGCCACCGTCCGAAATGAGCAATCGCGACGTGTGGTCGCCGACGGCGGTGGGCGTGTAGGTGATGGTCAAAGGGTAGCCTTCGGCACTGTTGGCCATGCTGCGGCTCACCATGTTGACGGGAATGCTGAACATGTCTTTGTCATAGAGATACACTTTAACCGACAGCGGGTTGTTCAGGCCGTGTCCCTTGATGTAAAGGGTGTATTCCAGCGACTTGCCGATTGCCACCTCACCGAAGTCGAGCACTGTGCCCTGGGTGGGGGCAATGAGCTCGGGTTCGCCGCTATAGGTTGTCGTGTCACTGCTCATGCCGGCTTCGCTCAGGTAGAAGACCTCGCCTTGACGGTTGCCCCAGATGTACTCAAACAACTGAGGAATGTCGATGAACGGGTTGCGGTTGTTCTGGCACTTCTGCACAGCATCGTTCCGGTCCACCTCCTTGTCGCTCACGGCGTCGTTGCGGGCCCAGCGGCACAGCAGTTCTACCGACCAGTCGTTGAGCGTTTTCCAGTTGTTGTTGGTGAGCATGAAAGTATAACGCCAGATGTAGTGCTGGTAGGTGCAAGCCATATAGAAATAGGTGCGCGCAAAGTCGCCCTTGTAACGGTCGTCGGGCTCGAACACCTCGCTGGCACCGCCGCCTTGACCGATCTTGGGGTAACCCACTTTGGTCACACCGTTGTCAAATGTCGTTTGGGACACCTCGCCCAACGGCCAATTCAGCTTGGCTTCATTGGCATCGGCATCAGAGGGATACAGGTGGTTGATGTCGGTATAACTGGGATACAGGTTCACGTTGTTGTTTTGACCTGACGGGGCCCACCAGCTCTTGGGGACCGAATGCTCGCGGTTCATGCCCCAGGTGGCACCGAAGCGGTAAACGTAGTCACTGTACATGTCCCAGACCCTACCAGGGTCGTCAGGATAGCAGTCGGTCTCGGGGAAATAGTTCCACAGGCTGTTATAGCTGAGCACGGTGTGTTGCATCGCCAGATCGTGGATGGCGTTTTTCAACGCTTCGCCACTCTTGCCCTCGAGCGAGTTGTAATAGCCGGCGGGAATGGTAGCCTGGGCGGTCATCCATGCAGTGACGGCTACAGCGGCCATGAGTATGCGGGTTAATCTCTTCATCATAATTGCGTGATTTATTGATTCTGAGCCACAAAGGTAATATAAAGTTTCTGGTTTTTGTACCTTGAATTTCAGTTTTCGGTTTATTTAACCTCTAGTCGGGGTCGTTGACCCAGTTGATCAGATAGACGCGGTCGCGGGCACGCGTCATGGCGGTGTAGAGCCAGCGGTAGAAGTCCATCGACTGCATCGCGTCGGGCATGATGCCGCCCATGTCGATGAACACGTTGCGCCATTGGCCACCCTGGGCCTTGTGGCAGGTCACGGCATAGGCATATTTGACTTGCAGGGCGTTGAAGTAGGGGTGCTCCTTCATCTGCTTGAAGCGCTCGCGCTTGTCGCCCGTCAGTTCGGCCCACACCTCGTTGTACAGGCGGTCGCTCTGCTCGCGGTTCAGGGCAGGGGTGTCGCTCAGCAGGCAGTCCACCACGATTTTGCAGTCCATCTCCACGCCGTCGTGGTCAGGAAACTCGACGGTGACGTTGGCAAAGCGCAGCCCATACTTGTGCTCGATCTCGCCCCACACGCGTCGCACGCGGCACACGTCGCCATTGGCGATGAAGTCCAGCTCGTCATAGTCACGGGCCCAGTAGTAGTTGTTCTTGGCCACCAGCAGCATGTCGTCGTTAACCAGCAAGTCCTCGCGGTAGAGAATCGAGTTGCGCACGCCCATATTAAATAATGTGGCGCGCTTGTTGCTGCGGGTCACGATGATCGTCTCGCCCATGCCGTCGCGGTCGTAGCAGTCGCTGATGGTCTCCAGCAGGAATTCGCTCGACACGCTGCCGATGTCCTCCATGCCGTTGAGGTCGAACCGTGGCCGGCCCAATGTGCCGTCTTCCATCGCTTGGCGCAGCAGCGTTGCGTTGTGCAGGATGCCGCTCTCCTCGGCCTGTCGCGCGATTTGCCGCAGGAACACGCCGTAGGTTGTCAACCCCAGCGACCGCAGGATTTCGTCATCGAGGGCGGGACTCACCAACTGGCCTACAGGCGGTAACTGCGCATTGTCGCCCATGAGCACCATTTTGCACCCCAGGCCGTTATAAACATAGCCGATGAGGTCCTCGAGCAGCCTGCCGCTGCCGAAGATGGAACCGTCATTGGCGTTGCTGATCATCGATGCCTCGTCGACGATGAAAACCGTGTCGGTGTGCTTGTTCTCGGCCAGGCCGAAGGCATCGATGCCGTAGCCCTGCTGGCGGTAGATCTTGCGGTGGATGGTGTAGGCCGGGTGGCCCGAGTAGTCGCTGAAGATGTGCGCCGCACGTCCCGTGGGTGCCATCAGCACACTCTTCTTGCCCTGCTGGTGCAACGCCTTGACGATGGCGCCCGTGAGCGAGGTTTTGCCTGTTCCCGCATAGCCGCCCAGGATGAACACCGACCGCTCGGGTGCATACAGCAGGAAATGGGCCAGCGCCACGATAACCAGCATCTGGTCATCGTTCGGGTCATAAGGCAGCCACCGCAGCACGTCCACGGCGAGTTGTTTCACGCGCGGATCTTGGCGGTCGGCACCCCCGGTATTGCTGTAACTCTGCAGTCGGTCATTGTTGTTCATGGCACAAAAATAACAAAAAAGATGCGATTTTTTGCGTTTTTCCGCCAAATTGTATTACCTTTGCCGCGCATTTGACGAATGGAGTGATGCTCGAGTGGCTGAAGAGGCACGCCTGGAAAGCGTGTATACGTCAAAAGCGTATCCCGAGTTCGAATCTCGGTCACTCCGCAAGAAGAAAGGCGACAGTTACTGCCGCCTTTCTTCTTTTTGTTATAATCAACAAGATGTATTGCTTTATCTCTTAGTTGTTTGCGTAGAGAATCATGTTGATGAGACCGGTCACGTCGGTGATAGTGATGTCGCCATCGTTGTTCATGTCGGCATTAGCGATATTGATGCCGGTGGAGTTATCGCTCATCAGATAATTAATAATGCTGATAACGTCGCTGATGTTCACCGAGCCGTCCATGTTCACATCGCCAAACTCACCTGCATCACCAACAATTTGTGCGAAATTCTTCCAATAATCAGCGGCTCGGTATGCAGCCAGCGATGAAGCGGGAACGTGCAGGGTGCCTGAATAATCAGTGAATGAATTATCGTCGCACACGGGAGGCGTCATCGCTGCGCAATAAACATGAGACGGCTTGATGTACATGCCTTTAACTCCCGTAATCTGGCCGTTGATGTACACCTCGACTGGCCTCTGAATCATGATTGTTCCGCCTCTCCATTCTCCTTCACCACTGAGTGTGATGTGGGAAATGTGAAAGCAGCCCTCAAATGCATAGTAAGCCAGGGATGTGACCGAAGTGGGAAGCGTCACGCTTGCCAAGCCATAGCAGTTGTTGAAGGCATGATAGCCTACCGTAGAGACGGAATTAGGGATAACAACACTCTCCAGGGACGAACAGCCATCAAATGTGCTTTCCTCAATGGTTGTGAGGGCATTGCTCAGGGTGATGCTGGTCATGGAACTGCAATTCTGGAATGCGCTGAAGCCAATGGTGGTTACCGAGTTGGGGATGATCATGCCCGTGAGGGCGCTGCAGCCGTTGAATGCGTTGCTGCCGATTGAAGTGACGGAGCCGGGGATTATCACACTCGTCAGGCTGCTACAACCATGGAATAAACTGTAACCAATCGTGGGGATGGCATTGCTGAGGGTCGCGCTTGTCAAGCTGGAGCAGCCATTGAACGCGCTGTTACCCAAGGATGTCACCGAGTCGGGGACCTTGATACTTGTTAACATCTTGCAGTCTGTAAAAGCATTGGAGCCGATGGTCTTGACAGTGCTGGGGATGAGGAAACTTGTTATGCCGGAGCAGTATTGGAATGCGTTGCTGCCGATGCTGGTGACACCCTCGGGGAGGGTGACGCTTGTGAGACTTTTGCAACTGCTGAATGCGGCAGAACCAATCGAAGTGACCGAATTACCGAAGGTCACATCGGCCAAGTTACTGCATCCTGCAAAGGCGTTGCTGCCGATGGAGGTGACGGTGTTAGGGATGGTGACGCCCGTCAAAGCACGGCAACGGCAGAAAGTCATGTCGTTAATCGCGGTGAGAGCGTTGCTGAGGGTCACACTCGCCAAATTGCTACAATCGGCAAATGCGGCTGAGCCTAAGGTAACGACCGAGTTGGGGATGACCACGCTCATCAGACTGCTGCAGCCCGAGAAGACGCTCTTGCCGATGGCGGTGACCGAGTTGGGAATAGTCACACTCGTCAGGTTGGAACAACTGTTAAAGGCACCGTTGCCAATCGTGGTGACGGAGTTAGGGATAGTGACGCTCGTCAGATTAGTGGCTCCAACGAATGCATAACTGCCGATGGCATTGAAATAGCCGGGAATGGTCACGTTCTGGACCTCGGTACCGTTCAGGTAGAGATGATGGGCATAATACAGCGGGTTGGCTTTCTCGTTTTCATAATTGGTCTTGGACCAGCCGGCAAGATTGTCGACGTTGACACGCTGCAGGGCTGAACAACCCACAAACGCGTCCTTGCCCACGGTGGTGACGGCATTACCCATGGTCACACTCGTGAGTCCATTGCATCTGTTGAAGGCAGATTCACCAATTGAGATGACCGAGTTAGGGATGGTCAAAGTCGTCAGACAGGAGCAGCTGTTGAATGCCCAAGTGCCGATGGTGTGGACGGCATTGCCGATGGTTAAATCCGACAGAGCGTCGCAGTAGGAGAATGCCCCGCTGCCGATCGAGGTGACCGAATTGCCGATATGGATGCTCTCCAACCTGCTGCAGTAAGAGAAGGCGTAGTTGCCGATGGAGGTAATCGAGTTGGGCATTTCAACGCCCGTGAGGTTGGCGCTGTGCTCAAATGCGTAAAGGCCGATAGCCGTAACAGGATAGGTGACGCCGTCATGAGTGACGGTTTCGGGAATCACGACTTGACCGCTGTACTCATCATTTTGAGTGGGATTCAACCCTTGGTAAGTCACAGTGGCCTCGTTGCCATTAAGGTTGTAATAGATGCCATCGACTTCAAAGTCGTGGGCCGAAGCAAGTGCCGGCAATAGGATTGTCAAGGAGAGAAGTGCGGTTTTGATGCTTGTTCTCATAATTTGGTATATAGTTATTGTCAAATTGTTATCATGGTGGCAGAATGCTAGTAAACACCCTGAAAAACGGGGACAAAAGTAGTGTTTTTCTGACAAATTACCAAAACACGCAACAAATTTGCTATAATTATTCAAAATTATTGTACAGGCCAATGGCCAGCACTACTGGAGTGGGGTGATGGATTGTGTTACTTGGATGATAGGGTGGCTATAGCCTTTGCCAGGCTGTTGAGTTGCAGGCACTGCTCGCGGGTGATTCTTTTTCTCTCGCTGTGATAGGGCCATGGGGCGACGAAGAGTAATTGCCCTCGTGCACAGGCATCAAACTGCTGGCCGCCTGGCTTCCACATGGGGGAGAAACCGTTCTCGAGCAAAATGATTTCCCGTATCCCTGCTTCAAAGGCGGTTCTCATCACAGCTTTCTCGCAAGGGCTGATGCATGGTGAGACCAAGACGGCGCCATCACGAGCCATCGCCATGTAGCGGTTGACCTCATGTGCTATGGCCTCGTCGGTATTGATGCTTCGCGAGCATTGCACGATGACCTTGAAAGGATGGTCGAGCAGGAATCGGTTGCCGGCAATGGCGACTTGGGTGTTTCCTAAAGTAATGTCTTGTTGGATGGTAAAGAATTCCGGATGGTAGCGTTTGGTCCATAGTCGGCGTGGATTGTCATGCAAGTAGTTCAGCATGGTTTCCAATTGCCCTTTGTTGATGAGAATTCTGTCATGGTAACCCTCTTCCCAGAGGGTTGTTCCCAACAATTCCCGTGCGGCGGCATTGCATCCTGCCTTGAAACCGTTCACCACATTGCCCAGGTGGTAGGGGACCTGGCGGGTAACAAAGAGGACTCCATGCAAGTGGTCGGGCATCAACTGGATGTCCAACAATTGCACTTCGGGATAATGGGTTGTGATGGATTGCCAGCAGTTGAGCACCTGCTCGCCTAATGCGCTAGGAAGCACCCAGGGCATGGGGTGATTGTCATTGGGAGCGCAGAGCTCTCCGAGGACAGGCTTGCGTCCTTCCACTGCCATGGTCACCATATAGATGCAGCGGCTGTGGTAATCGTGCCAGGCGTTGCGCCGCTTCATGGAACGGTTGACTTGGAAGCCCTCATGATGGTCTTTCCACCACTGCCTGCGTCGCTCGTCGCGGTCGTGCCTCTGGTTGCTCATGTGGACCTGGTACTTGTTATACTGCTGGAATGATAAACAGGCCGGTGGCCTGCACTACTGCAACTCTTGCCGCAACTAGGATGGGTTGCTGTTGTAGTAGTGCGAGCCACCGGCTCGTTGATAGATTACTTGCTGTCTTTCTTGGCGCGGAGGCAGGAGACGGCCAGGAAGAGAATCAGGGCGATGTACATCACGATGGCGAGCCAGTTGCTGGCACTTTCGCTCAAGGGGCTGACGTACTTGAAGCCGAAGAAGATCATGGCTGCACTGACAACGCCCATGAGGGCACCACCGGCAATGAAACCAGATGCCAACAGGGTACCACGCTCCTTGCGAGCCTTGTTAACAGCCTCATCCTTGCTGCGGCTGCCGACGAACCAACTGATGATGGCGCCGACGAGCAGCGGGGCGTTCAACTGCAAGGGGATGAACATACCCAGCGAGAAGGGCAGGGCAGGCACCTTGAGCCAGTTGAGCAAGAGGGCGAGGATAGCACCCACGCCATAGAGTAACCAGGGGGTCTCGCCACCCATCATCAGAGGCTTGATGACCGCTGCCATAGCGTTGGCCTGGGGAGCAACCATGGCGTTGGGACCGGTAAAGCCGTAAGCCTTGTTGAGGATCATCATCACACCGCCGACGGTGGCTGCCGACACAAGGGTGCCGACAAATTTCCACGTCTGCTGCTTGGCGGGTGTGGTACCGATCCAGTAACCGATCTTCATATCGGTGACCATACCACCAGCCATCGAGAGTGCGGTGCAGACCACACCACCAATGACCATGGCGGCAACGATGCCTTTGGAGCCTTCGAGGCCGATAGCAACAAAGATGACGCTGGCCACGATGAGGGTCATCAGGGTCATACCCGACACGGGGTTGCTGCCCACGATAGCAATAGCGTTAGCGGCCACGGTGGTGAACAGGAAGGCGATAACCAGGACAACGAGGAAGGCGACGATGGTCTGCAAAAGGTTGTGAATCACGCCGATGTAGAAGAACACGAAGGTTACCAGCAGGGCTGCCAACAGGGCAAACACGAGCACCTTCATCGAGATGTCGCGCTGGTGACGCTCCACCTCCACGTTCTGAGCCTGACCCTTGAAGGCCTGTCCGGCGAGACCGGCAGCGTTCTTGATGACACCCCACGACTTGACGATGCCGATGATACCGCTCATGGCGATACCGCCGATACCGATGTAACGTGCACCGCCAGCGAAAATCTCATCGGGAGCCATCTGGGCAAACTCGGGATTCATGCCCATGAGGGGAACGATAATCCACCAGATGAAAGCACTACCTGCAAAGATGATGAAGGCATAGGGCAGGCCGATGATGTAGCCCAGACCCAGTACAGCGGCACCGGTGTTGATCTTGAAGATCATCTTCACATTGTTGGTGAAGTTCTCCATTGCAGGGATGGCTTGGGTGGTAAGCACCTCTTTCCACCAACCGAAGGTAGAGAGCAGGAAGTCATACAGACCGCCCACGATACCAGCGATGAGCAGGGGACGCGCCTGGTCGCCGCCCTTCTGACCGCTGACGAGCACCTGGGTGGTCGCCGTAGCCTCGGGGAACGGGAACTTGCCGTGCATGTCGCTCACGAAGTACTTGCGGAAGGGGATGAAGAACAAAATTCCCAAGCAGCCACCCAGCAGAGAGCTGAGAAAGACTTCCAGGAAGTTTACCGTGATTTCGGGATACTCGGCCTGCAGGATGTAGAGGGCAGGCAGGGTGAAGATGGCACCGGCCACGATGATGCCCGATGCGGCACCGATGGACTGGATAATGACATTCTCGCCCAGCGAGTTCTTGCGCTTGGTCGCTGCACCAATGCCGGCGGCAATGATGGCGATGGGGATGGCAGCCTCAAACACCTGGCCCACCTTGAGGCCCAAATAGGCTGCTGCGGCACTGAAGATGACCGCCATAATCAGACCCAGCGAGACCGAGTATGGCGTGATCTCGGGATACGTCTTGTCGGGCTTCAGGATGGGGACATACTTCTCCCCAGGCTTGAGCTCGCGCGCGGCGTTCTCGGGCAACGACATCTCGTCTTGCTGTTGTTGAACAATGATTTCTTCGTCTTTCATAAAAACTTGATACTATTTAATTGGTAATGTTTTTAATCGGGTTAACAAACTGCGAAGATAGGCAAAAATCAACAAACCGTCACCACCGATGGGCGAAAATCTGTGTTTTTTACTATCTTTGCGCATCAAATCATTTTAACACTGCATGACAATGATGATCAAAAGAATCTTATTACCGATAATGGTTGCCCTCCTGACGATAGGAGCGGTGAATGCCCAGAATGCCTATTGCAGCGAGCAGGTTACCCTTGATGAGCTTGCAGCCTACATCGATACCACTCGAAATGTGGAACCGAGTGTCAAGCTGTTCTATACCAACCTGGTGAACAATCCCACCCACAGCTACCGCATCGAGCATCTGGACTTGGGTTTCAACGGATGCACGGGCCGTGTTGACGAGAAGGTGGTCATGGCCGACGGAACTCGTCGTGACAACATCTTCATCTTCAACGAGAAAGGGCTGCTCACCCAATCCACTATCCAAGGCAGTAAGGGCAACAAGACGGTGGTGGACTACACCTATTCCTATGATCCAGTGCTGGGCTACACCATCAAGCAGAGCAAGAGCAAGAGCCGCACCATCAACTATGCGCCCATCTACGGCGAGCATGGGCGTCGCGAGTCCATCAAGGGCAGCAACGGCCAGCGTCAGGACTATTTCTACAACGAACAGGGACATCTGGCAAAACTTGTCATCAACCCCGCGAAAGGCGACAAGCGCACGTTGCTCTATCAAGGGGGCTATGTCGTGCGTGAGGAAACCGGTGGCAAGGCTTTCCGCTACCACTACGACTTTGACACGGCAACAGGAAAGAAGTTCTTGATTTCCATCGAGGAACTGAAGGGCACCGAGGTGGTGCATGTGCGCACCTTCGACTACGATATCGACACCCACGGACGCTATACCCGCGTCACTGTCGCCCTCGACGGCAAGCACCAGATGACGGTTACACGCAGCTATGCTGAGTGATGGCTACATTGGGCTGGCGGTCAGAAACTGACTGGTATTGACAATAAACCGCGCGGGTTTCTCGTTAATAATGAAATAGCAACGCAATTTCATGAAACGGATACTATATATCGTGGTGGGCTTGATGATGGCATCGGTGGTGCTGTCATTGGCGTCATGCAAGGGCCCGAAACTCAAGGAGGCCGACGAGGCCTACGACCGTGGCGAATACTTTGATGCCGCGACTATCTACCGTAAACTCTACAATCGCTATAACCGCAAGGAGGACGCCTGGTTGCGTGGTGAACTGGCTTTCCAGCTGGGTATGTGCCACCTGAAACTTAATCAGGGTAACCGTGCTACTGCCGCGTTCCAGAACGCCATCCGTTACGAGTACGAGGACACGACGCTCATGCTGCGTCTGGGTCAGGCCCAGCAGCGCGAGGGCCAATATGCCGCTGCCATTAACAGCTACAACGAGTATCTTGAGATCGCCCCCGACAGTTGGGAAGCTAAGGTGGGTATCCAGGGTTGTGAACTGGCGCCTCAGTTGAAAGAGGAAGGCTCGCGTTACATCGTCAAGCAGGACAAACTGTTCAACTCGCGCCGCGCCGACTATTGCCCCATGTACCTTGACAAGAACCTGGAGTACATCTATTATACCTCGACCAACGAGAAATCGACGGGTGAACTGCGCAGCGAGATCACCGGCACCAAGAAGGGCGACATCTACTTCTCCAAGAAGGACGATAAGGGCAAGTGGACACGCCCCGAGGTCGTTGACGGTGGCTTGAACACCGAGCACGACGAGGGTGCGCCCGCATTCTCGCCCGACGGCTCGACGATGTATCTGGCCCGTGCCGTGCGCCAGGATTGGCCTACCGTTGTCGAAATCTACACCAGCACGCGCAGCGAGGCCAAGTGGAGTGCACCGCAAAAGTATGAAATCACCGGCGACACCCTGAGCAACTATGCCGACCCCTTTGTCAGCCCCGACGGACAATGGCTGTATTTCACCAGCGATATTCCCGGTGGTCAAGGCGGTACCGACATCTGGCGCATCAACCTCAAGGACAAGCATGGTACCCTGGAGAACCTGGGTCCGCAAATCAATACCAAGGGCAACGAGCGTTATCCCAACGTGCGCACCGACAGCCTCTTGTACTTTGCCAGCGACGGTCATCCCGGCATGGGTGGTCTTGACCTGTTCGTGGCCAAATTGCAACCCCGTGAAGAAGGCGACAACGTCTCGATGGACCGCTGGGTGATTGAGAATATGGGTGTGCCGATGAACTCGGCTGCCGACGACTTCGGCATCACTTTCGGTCAGGGCGAGAGCGGTTTCTTCTCCAGCAACCGCGGTGATGCCCGTGGCTATGACCACATCTTCAGCTTCATCAAGCCCGACCTGCAGATATGGATTTCGGGCTATGTCGTCGATAAGGACGATGAACCTGTCCCCAACGCGGTCATCCGCATCGTGGGCGACGACGGCAGCAACCAGAAGACCGCCTCCAAGCCCGACGGCTCCTTCCGTTTCGACTTGCAGCGTGGCGTCAAGTATGCCATGCTGGCCAGTGCCGACGGTTACCTCAATGCCCGTCAGGAGTTTGAGAGCGATAGCGTCGAGGAGGATGCCGAGTATAATGTGGACTTCATCCTCGCTGCAATGTTCAAGGCTCAGGTGGTTGAGAACATCTTCTACGACTTCGACAAGGCCGTGCTGCGTGACGAGTCCAAACTGGCCCTTGACAGCATGGTGATGCTGCTCAAGGATCATCCCAACATCGTCATCGAGATGGCCTCGCACACCGACCGCGTGGGTAGTGCGAAATACAATCAGGGACTGTCGCAGCGCCGTGCTCAGAGTGTTGTGGACTACCTGATCGAGAACGGTATTCCGCGTGAGCGACTCAAGCCTGCCGGCTATGGCGAGTCCCGCCCCAAGACGGTCACCAAACGCATCCACAGCCAGTATCCCCAGTTCGAGGAAGGTGTAACGCTCAACGAGGAATTCATCAAGACGCTGAGCAAGGAGGATCAGGAAGCCGCCGACCAGATCAACCGGCGCACCGAGTTCACCGTCCTCGACACCGACTACCAGTATTAAACTTATAGTCTTGTTGTCAGACAAACCAAGACAACATGAACGACAAAGATAACAATACCGTGGCAGATATAACAATTCAAGTTCCCGAGTCAGAATACAGTTCAATTCTGCAACAGGCTGTTGCAGTTATTGACAAGACTAGAAATGTTGTCACCAAAAGCGTGTGTGCCGCAATTGGAACAGCACACTGGGAGTTAGGAAAACTCTTGCATGACCGTAAGCGGAGAGCACTCATGGCAGTAGAGTGGTTAGACGCTTGGCTGCAGACTTGAAAGAACGCTATCCCCAAATGGGCATGTCGCCCCGCAACTTATGGTATATGAAGGGATTCTATGAGAGGTTTTCTGAAAGTGATCCAAAACTGCGACAGGCTGTCGCACTTTTGCCATGGGGACACACCTTGAAGTTGATGCAGAAGTTCGGAAACGATGATGAGGCTATCCTCTATTACGCTCAGGAAACTACATCTAAAGGCTGGAGCAGAGACTTGTTGACCAATGCTATCAGTATGCAGATGCACTTACGGAAAAGCGAATCAACAGACAATAACTTTGTATTGACTTTGCCGACAGGACAAGCCCAACTTGCTGATGAAGTCTTCCGTAGTAGTTACAACCTCGGTTTCCTTGGTGTTCGCAATCCAATTCTTGAGACTGAACTTGAAGCGTTCGGCAAAGAGTTGCCTTACCGAACTGAATTCCCCTTGATGGACAATGAGCATAACAATGAAGTGAAAGATATAAAATGACAATAATAGTAATCTGCTGAAATGAGACCACTTAGATTTGCAATAATCACCCTTGTTGCCCTAACAACTCTCATGGCGGTAGCCCAAGAGCAAAGAACAGATATAATTATCCCAAAGTTCTTAATCAACGGCTATTTTTTTCGTGAGCTACCAAATCTCCCAGATAATGCGAATCCAACTTACACACGACTGAAAGATTCAGAAGGGAACAAGATACTTGCCATTGGACTTGATGTCGATTTACCTGAATCTGTCATCAGCAAGGCAATACCCCTAGAACAAGTGCACAATGCCAATCAGTTCCTGAATGGTGCAAATATGATGGCAACGATGTTGGAATTGGCTCAAGCAGGTGTAAAAGATGATGGCACTTTCTACTCACCTAAGGCAGGTGAGCCATTCCCACCATTTAACGAAGTAGATTTAGATGGACGCAGATGGACAAACGACAGTGTAAAAGGTCATGTGGTGGTGCTTAACCTGTGGTATTCTGGTTGTGGACCGTGCCGTGCCGAAATGCCTGAACTATCAACGTGGAAGGAACAATTCCCTGATGTCATGTTTTTCTCTGCTACCTACCATGATGCAGAGGTTGTCCAAAAGATAACTGAAAAGCACCATTTCACATGGACACACCTCGTTGAAGCCAAGGATATGATGTCCTGGATTGGGACCGAAGGCTTTCCCTTTACAGTGGTTGTTGATAAAATGGGAATTGTCCGCTATGCCGTTCATGGCACAAGCCAGGAAATACGTGCCGAACTTATTGCAAAAATAAAAGAAGCAGAAGAAATATGAAAGACTAAATCCGCTGAATGGTTAAGGATACAATGCCGCCTTGCCAGCCTGTAGCTAAATATCGGGAATATAACCAAATATTATATAATTTGATAAATTTCCCGCCCGCCAGGGCGGTTAATACAAACAGCCGAAACAATGATGGCACAACCTGTTTAGCGGCCGATGCAGTAATAGGTAAAGCCCATATCCTGCAGCTCGTTACCGTCATAGACATTGCGGCCGTCGATGACGACGGGAGTTTTCATCAGGCTTTTGACGGTATGCCAGGCGGGGATGCGGAATTGCCGCCACTCGGTGAGCAGCAATACGGCGTCGGCACCTTTCACGGCATCATACATGTCCAGTCCGCAATACACATTGCTCCAGCGGCGCTTGGTGGCGTTCATCGCTACCGGGTCATAGACGCGCACATTGCAACCGGCATCCATCAGCAGATTGATGGTGTCGATGGCCGGAGCGGCGGTCATGTCGTCGGTCTCGGGTTTGAAACTCAGTCCCCACAGGGCGACGGTCTTTCCTGCCAGCTCTCCCTTATAGTGATTGTAGAGTTTCTTGTACAAGATGCGCTTCTGGCGATTGTTCACGTTCTCCACGGCCTTGAGGATTTCCATATCGTGATTGTGCTCGCTGCCGATCTTGATCAGGTCGTTGATGTCCTGGGGGAACAGTGTGCCGCCGTAGCCGCAACCCGGGAAGATGTACTTAGGACCGATGCGGCTGTCGGTGCCCACGCCGTGGCGAACCACGTTGACGTCGGCGCCCACGATCTCGCACAGGTTGGCAATCTCGTTCATGAAGCTCACGCGGGTGGCGAGCATCGAAGTGGCGGCATACTTGATCATCTCGGCCGTGCGGGTGTCGGTGTAGATGACCGTGCGGTTGTTGTGCATCAGGATGGTGCGGTACAGGCGCTCCATGGCTTGACGTGCAGAGGCTGTCTCGGTGCCGATGACAATGCGGTCAGGCTTCATGAAATCCTTGATGCCGTTACCCTCGGTGAGGAAGTCGGGGTTGCTGGCCACGTCAAACTTGATGTCGGCCTTGCGCTGCTCCAGAGTCTCGCTGATGATCTTGGTCACGTGTTGTGCGGTGCCCACGGGGACTGTCGATTTGATGACAAACACGCTGTAGCGGGTGATGTATTGGCCGAAGTCCTTGGCGATGTCAAGAATCGGGCCCAAGTCGGTCAAGCCGTCGGCATCGGCCGTTGTGTCGATGGCGCAGAAGACGAAATCCTGATCGATGAATCCCTGCTTGTAGTCGCTCGAGAAGGTGAGACGCTTGTCGGTGACATTGCGGTTGATCATGTTGTCCAAACCCGGCTCGTAGATGGGAATTGCGCCATACACGAGACGGTTGATCTTCTGGCTATCCCGATCCACACAAGTCACAGTCACACCCAGGTCGGCGAAGCAGGTTCCGCTCACCAGACCGACATATCCTGTTCCTACGATTGAAACGTTCATAGTGCTATTATTCTTTTGTTGTTGGTTTGCGATTGTAATCAATCTGCAAATATAGAAAGTTTTTATCGTTTTTTCTTGCTCTTTCCATTAAAAAATGCTAAGTTTGCCATTTCAAAAGACAGCTAATTATCCAAGAATGAAAATTACTTGTTTAACTTAATAACTAATTACACTATGAAAAAGTATTTAGCTGAATTAGTGGGTACATTTGTACTGACGTTCCTGGGATGCGGCGCTGCTGTCGCATTGGGTTGTGGTGCTGATACCGCATCGATTGTGGGCACGGCCTTTGCATTCGGTCTCGCTGTAGTGGCTATGGCCTACACGATTGGAGGCATTAGCGGTTGCCACATCAATCCTGCGATTACACTGGGATGCTTCTTGAGCGGCCGCATGACTGCCAAGGACTGTGGTATGTACATTGTCTTCCAGGTAATCGGTGCCATCCTTGCTGCTGCTGTGCTGGCTGGTATCGTTGGCACTGCCCCCGAGGCAGTCATCACGACCAAGACAGGCGCCAATGCCTGCGCTTTCGGCGTGACCAATGGCCTGATCGTCGAGATTGTGCTCACTATGATCTTTGTGCTTGTTGTCCTGGGTGCAACCGCCAAGACCAATGGCGCCACCAACAATTTCGCTGGTTTGGCCATCGGTTTGTCGCTGATTCTCATCCACCTGGTGGGTATCCACTTTACCGGCACCTCGGTTAACCCGGCCCGTTCCATCGGCCCGGCCTTGTTCGAGGGTGGTGATGCATTGAATCAGTTGTGGGTGTTCATCATCGGCCCGTTTGTCGGCGGTGCTTTGGCTGCCCTGATCTGGAAGATCATCGACTGCAACTGCGACAAGAAGGTCGAAGACTAATCAATCAGAATCCAACCAAATCAAAGGAGGAGCGGCGTTCTGTCGCTCCCCTTTGTATTATGGGTTAAAGATGTGTCTTTACATCAGGAATGATAACTGCACGCTTAGGGGCTAAATAGAGTTGATCAACATATTGATGAGCACGATTGCATCGGTGACATTGCACTCGCCGTCGCCGTTGACATCGAATTGTTCGTGGCCTGTTAGTGTTGAATCATATCCCATCAAGAAATTGATCAATACGGTTACATCGCTGACGTTAAGAACACCGTCACCGTTCACGTCGCCCGGTTCTGAAGAGGCGTTCGCTTGTATGCTGAAGAAGTTCCTCCAGTAGTCGGCATTCTGATAAGCGGTTAATGATGTTGCCGGGACATATAGCGTTGCTTGGTTGGTGACATCGCTTGGGAAGGTGCTGGATTGGATGGATGGAGGTATTGTCGCCAAACTGGTGACGCTGATCAATCTGGGACAGTAACTGAACGCAGAGTTGCCGATGGATGTAACTGAGTTGCCAATGGTCACGCTGGTCAGTCCGCTGCAACTCTGGAAGACCACAATGCCAATAGAAGTGACGGAGTTGGGTATGGTGACGTTAGTCAGGCTGTTGCAACGAGTGAACGCACCGTCGCCGATGGAAGTGACGGAGTTGGGGATGTTGATGTTTGCAAGACTGAGGCAACTAGAGAACGTATTGTTCTCGATGGATGTGATGCTGTTACTGAGGGCGATATTGGTCAGGCCGGTGCAGTAGGCAAACGCGTATTCGCCGATAGAAGTGACGGAGTTGGGTATGGTGACATCAATCAGTCCGCTGCTATCGAACGCCCTACTGTTGATTGTGATGACGGAATTTGGGATGTCGATGCTGGTCAGGTTGGTGCAGCCCTGAAATGCCATATTATCGAGTAAGGTGACGGAGTTGGGGAGGTTGATGTTGGTCAGGCTGGTGCAGCCACGGAACGCTTCATTGCCAATGGATGTGACGGTGTTGGGGATATCGACATTGTCCAGGCTTGTACAGTTGTGAAAGACAAAGGCGCTGATTGAAGTGATGGAGTTGGGGAGGCTGACGCTGGCCAAGTCTCTGCAGCCAGAAAACGCAAATTTGCCAATGGATGTGACGGAGTTAGGGATGTTCACACTTGTCAAGCCGCAACCGCTGAATGCATTTTCGCCGATGGTAGTGACTGAGTTGGGAATGTTGATGTCGGTCAGGCTGCTGCACGTGGAAAGCGCCCAATCACCGATGGCGGTGACGGAATTGGGAATGGTGAAGCTGGTTATTCCGGTGCATCGATAGAATGAGTGGTCGCCGATGGAGGTGACAGAGTTGGGAAGGTTGACGCTGGTGAGGGCGATGCATCCATAGAATGAGTAACCGCCGATTGTGGCGACGGAGTTGGGGATGACGGTGTTCATACAGCCCAAAACCAGCGTGTTGCTCTCAGTTTCGATAATGGCATTACAGTTGTTGCGGGAATCGTAGTACGGGTTGTCGCTGTCCACTGAAATGCTGGTCATCTCGGTGCAGTTCAAGAATGCCAGGTCGCCGATTGATGCGACAGCGTTACCGAGTGTCAGACTGGTAATTCCGCTGCATCCACGGAATGCATATTGGGCGATAGCGCTGACGGTATAGGTCCTGCCCTCGTAGGTCACTGTACCGGGAATTGTCACGTCGCCAGAGTACTCATCGGAGTATGCCGTGAAAGTTCCTCCCCTGAAGGTTACTGTGGCTTGGTTGCCGTTGATGTTATAATAGATGCCGTCGACTTCGATGTCGTGGGCGGCGGCTGTCGCCGGCAGCAGGAGAGCGAGAAACACTAGAGTGATATTGAATAACTGTTTCATATATATTGTGGATTTAGGAGTTAATATCCACAAATATAGAGGATTATTCTGAATCCCCAAAATTTCTAAAACCGAAATTAACCGTGAATCGTGTGAAAAGCCGCATTTTTATCATTCACGGTAATTTGGCATGCCCCCCCGTATGTGCGGATTCCCAGTTGTCTTGCTAAAAAATGTGAATAATTTGTTGGTTTGAGGGATTGTTTGTAATTTTATAGCGCCATAAAATTTGACTTTTTTATTATCAATCCTATAAATCACATTGCATTATGAATTACAAGATTATTGACATTGAGGGTATTGGAGACGTTTATGCTCCTAAACTGATTGCCGAGGGTATTGAGACCGTTGAGCAGCTGCTTGACGCTTGCTGTGGTCCTGTGGGACGTAAAATGATTGCCGAGAAGACCGGCATCAGCGAGAAACTGATTCTGAAGTGGACCAACCATGCCGACCTGTTCCGCATCAACGGCATCGGCCCGCAGTTTGCCGAGTTGCTGGAGGCTTCCGGCGTTGACACTGTCAAGGAGCTGCGTCACCGCGTTGCCGCCAACCTCGCTGCTAAGGTAGCCGAGGTCAATGAGGAGAAGCACCTGTGCGGCCGCGTGCCCGCCGAGGCCGAGATTCAGAAGATGATTGACCAGGCCAAGGAGCTTGAGCCCCGCATGACCTATTGATTCAAGTTTTTCTGTCAACCTAAACAAGCCGCCGGGATTCCAATATGGTCCCGGCGGCTTGCCGTATGATGATATCGATCTTGTGTTACTCGGGGATGGAGACTTCGCCGCACAGATCGCTGATCATGTATTTCTTGACCATGCTGGGGGAATATTTCATTCCGAAGAGGAACATCAGCTTGGTGATGGCGGCCTCGCTGGTCATGTCAGCGCCACCGATGACGCCTGCGTCGAGCAATGTTTTTCCTGTCTCATAAAGCGAGCAGTTCACGCCGCCATTGACGCACTGGGTCACGTTGACGATGACCACGCCGCGGTCAACTGCTTCCTTGATGCACTTGATGAACCAGGGGTGGTTGGGTGTGTTGCCAGCGCCGTAGGTCTTGAGGACGATGCCCTTGATGTCGGGTGTGTGCAACAGGTAGTCGAGAGTCTGTTCGGTCATGCCGGGGTTGAGCTCGAGGAACATGACGTTGGTATCCATGTCGGTGCAAACCCTCAAGGGGCGCGGCGGCATCCTCCTGAGGCTGGCCTCGTTGTACTCGATGTCAAGCCCGATTTCGGCCAACTCGGGATAATTGAAACTCTTGAAGGCGTTGAAGTTGTCGGCGCTCATCTTGGTGGCACGGTTGCCCCGCCACAGGTAGTTCTCGAACAGGATGGCAACTTCCTGCACGCGAGGACGTCCTCTCTCGTCGATGGCAGCAGCCACCTGCAGGGCGGTGATGAGGTTCTCCTCGCCGTCGGTGCGCACCTCGCCGATGGGCAGTTGCGAGCCGGTGATGATGACGGGCTTACTCAGGTTCTCGAGCATGAAACTAAGTGCCGAGGCCGTAAACGCCATCGTGTCGGTGCCGTGCAGCACGACGAAACCGTCATAGCGGTCGTAATGCTCCTCGATGGCCAGCGCGATCTCGCGCCAGTGCGACGGGTCCATGTTGCTGCTGTCGATGGGCGGGTTGAACTGGATGTTGTCGATGTCATAGTCCAGTTTCTTGACCTTGGGCACATTGTCCATCAAGTGTGAGAAGTCAAAAGGTTGCAAGGCATGAGTCTCAGGATTTTCGATCATGCCGATGGTGCCGCCGGTATAGATAATCAGTATCTTGGGCCGTTTCATTGTGGTAAGGTATTATCAGGTTAATTGTTTTTGTCGGTTGCTTCTTGCTCCATCAGTTTAAGGCCACGAGCGAATGCCTTGGAGAAGAACACCATGTGGTAGTCGAGCGCGTTGACCCAGTAGTCCCAACTGTGACGGCCGGGACGCACGATGAAGTCGTGGTCGATGCCTTGCTCGACAAGGTAGTCATGCAGGACGATATTGTCCTTGATGAAGATGTCCTTCAGGCCGTCGTCGATGATGATGTTCTGGGCGGGTTTGAGGGGACTGGATTTCAGTTTGCTGGCTAGATAGTACACCGAGTGTTCCTTCCAGCGCTGTTGGTTCTCGGCATACACGCCCAAGCGCTCCTTGATGCGCCAGCTGTCAGGATAGTTGGTGATATCGGTGCATCCGCTCATGCTGCCGCAGGACCAGAACACGTCGGGGTGTTTCCATGCCAGCGACAGGGCACCGTGACCGCCCATGCTCAGGCCCGTGATGGCGCGCATATAGCGGTTGGCGATGGAGCGGTAGTGGCTGTCGATGTACTCGACGAGTTCCTTGCTGACGTAGGTCTCGAACTGCATCTTGGGATCCACAGGCGAGTCCAGGTACCAGCTGTCCTGGCCGTCGGGGCACACGATGATGCAGTCATACCTGTTAGCCAGCGCATCAATGTCACCCCTATCAGTCCAGTCGCTGTAGCAGCCCATTGCACCGTGCAGCAGGTAGAGCACAGGGTAATGAGCGTCTTGCAGGCTATCGACGAAATATTTTTCGGGCACGATGACCACATTCTTGATGTTACGGGCCATTGCCTGGCTCATCACCTCGATGGTGTCGGCTTGCGGGGGCAAGGGCAATTGTTCACGCTGTGATGAAGGATGGGCACAAGCGTTCGTGGCCATGAACAGCAGGACGGCCAACAGCAGAATCGGTTTCATCAAAGTCTTCTTCATTTCTCCTTGGTTTTAAGAGGTCGCTTTTTCTTGAAAAAATCGGTCATCAACTTGGCGCATTCGTCGCCGAGCACCCCGGCGGTGACTGTCGTCTTGGGGTGGAAAGGCGATGCACACATCGTGTGATAGCCGCGCTTGTCGTCGCTGGCGCCATAGACGATGCGCGGAATCTGGCTCCACGCCAGCGCTCCAGCACACATCAGGCAAGGTTCCACAGTGACATACAACGTGCAGTCGGTCAGGTATTTGCCGCCCAGAGTAGAGGCTGCTGCCGTGATGGCCTGCATCTCGGCATGGGCGGTGACGTCGGTGAGCGCCTCGGTCAGGTTGTGGCCGCGCCCGATGACGCGTCCCTTGCTCACGATGACGGCCCCGATGGGCACCTCGTCGCGTTCGAGCGCCTTGTGGGCCTCGTCGAGCGCCATGCGCATATATTTGATGTCGATTTCCTCGGTTTTCATCAATTCAGGAACACTTTGCGGACTGTCTTGCCGACGCGCACGATATACACGCGCGGTCCCGGCAGGCTGATCCAGTTGTTGACAGCGGGACGCTCATACCACAGGTTGCCATAGACGTCATAGATGAATGTCCACATGCCATGGGTGTCGCCGCCGATGTAGATGGTGCCGTCAAGGCCTACGATGGTGAGTTTGGGCTCGTCATCCTCCTCGATTTCCTCAATGGCGTCGGGCTCGGCTGTGGCGACGAGTTGCAGGTCTTCCTCATCGCGCATCAGGGTGGTGGGCACGACCAGATAGTCGGTCCTTTGTGCTCCGATGGGGAGGAAATAGCGGTCGGCTGCCGTAACGGCGACAAGATAACCGTCAGGGCCATAGATTTTATAGGCCAGGCTGTTACCCAGAGTGAGTGCCGTCCAGCTTTGGCCCACGTTCTCCTGTTCCATGCTCGGTATTACGGCCAGTCCCTCGTCAATCCACAAGGTGAACTGGTCCTCGTCGCCCCAGATGCCGTCGTTCTCGTAGTGGCGCGTGGTGGCGGCGTCGGGCAGCATCACGTGGATGTTGTTGCAGCCCTCAAAGGCCGCGTCGCTCATCGTCAGGGGTGGGGTGGCGGCATCGCTGTACACCTCGTTGAGGTTGATGCAGTAGGCAAATGCCTTATCTCCAATCGTTTGCAGCGAGTAGGGCAGGAAAATGGTGTGCAACTGGTCACAGTCTTCAAAGGCGCCCATACCGATGTCGGTAACGCCCTCGGGCAGCACCAGATTGGTCACGGCGGTGCCGGCCAGCATATAGCGGCTGATGGCGGTGAGCCCCAGCGGCAGGGTGATGTCGGTCAATTGGTCGGCATCGGCAAAGGCGGCCTCGCCGATCATGGTGACGCTGTTGGGAATCTGTATCTGGGTCACATTCGACTTCCAAAAAGCTCTGGGAGCGATGGCTGCGACATCATAGTTCACCCCGTCGCAATAGACTTTCTCAGGCAGGATGATGCAACCCTCGTAGTGATTCGCGCCGTCATAGTAGGCGGGCGCAACGGCCACTTGAGTGTCGCTGATGATGTTATAGAATATGCCGTTGGCTATGATGTCCTGGGCACGGCCACTCATGGCGCACCCTGTCAGCGCAACTGCCAGCAACAATATGTATCTGAATCGTTTCATGAATCATTCACGATAGTAAACACGTTTCACGCGGGGCGAAACGCTGGTCAGAATCTCGTAGGGGATGGTCCCGCGGGCATCGCTCAAGTTCTCGACAGGCACGTGCTCGCCGAAGATCTCGACCGTGTCGCCCACCTTGCAGGGAACATCGGTCACATCAATCATCACGGCATCCATGCACACGGTGCCCACGGTGGGACACAACTTGCCGTTGACCCACATGCTCACGGCTCCGTTGCCGAAGTGGCGGTCAAAGCCGTCGGCATAGCCGATGGTGATGGTCGCGATGCGGCTGTCGCGCTGCAACACGCCGCGACGGCCGTAACCCACAGTGGTGCCGGCGGGCCAATCCTTGATGCTGATGATGATAGACCTCAACGCCGACACGGGTTTGAGCGCATCTTCACTGCCGTCGAATAGGGTGCGGATGCCGTACAGTCCGATGCCGATGCGCACCATGTCGTACTGCTTGTCGGGAAAACGCACGATGCCGCTGGTGTTGAGGATGTGACGCATGATATAGTGGTCGAACGACTGCTGTAGCATTTCGCAGCATTGATCGAAGTAGTCGAACTGGCCACGGGTATAGTCGTCCTGGGTGGTGTCGTCGGCCACACTCAGGTGAGAGAACACCGATGCCGGCGTGATGATGTCCTGCCCCTTGAGGAACTCGATGAGTTCAGGCAACTGCTCCCGGGTGAAACCCAAGCGGTGCATGCCGCTGTCAATCTTGATGTGGACGGGGAACGACTTGACACCGTATTTCTTGCCTTCCTTGATGAGTTCACGTGCCATCTCCATACAGTAGAGCTCAGGTTCCAAGCGGTACTGGAACATGGCCTTGTAGTTGATGCCGTTGGGATTCAGGACAATGATAGGCATGGTGGTGATGCCGGCCTTGCGCAACTCCACGCCCTCGTCATGGACAGCGACAGCCAGATAGTCGCAGCCGCAGTCCTGCAGCGTCTTGGCGATCTCATAGCTGCCGGCGCCGTAGCCGCTGGCCTTGACCATGCCCACGGTCTTGGTCTCGGGCTTGATGAGCGACTTGAAGAACTTGAAATTATGGGCCAGGGCATTGAGGTCAACTTCCATGACCGTCATGTGCTGCTTGGCCTCGAGCAAGTCGATGATCTGGCTGAAACCGAAACGCGGGTCTCCCTTGATGAGGATGGTCTCGTCGTCAAAGTCGCCCTTGGCAAAATCATTCAAGAACTCCTGGGTGTCGTTGTAGCAACGCGAATGGGGCAGGTCGTCAAAGTAATGGCAGTAGCGGCACATTTCCTTACCGATGCCCACGAGCCGGTTCACGCGTTTGGTCTTGAGCAGTTCACTCACGCGGATGTACAACTCGTCACCGCTATAGCTCTCGGTGGCCAGGTCGCTCAGGATGACGGTGCAGGGCCTGTTGCCGGCGCGGCGCGTCATGAAGTTAAGGGCAGGGGTGAGTGAGTAGTAGTCGCTGGTGTAACTGTCAACAATGACGGTGCAGTCGTTCACACCCTCGATGACATTGAGCCGTGTACCCACGGGGGTAAGCATCGCCATGCGGTTGGCGATGACGTATCGCTCGACATCCAGTTGCAACATGACTGCCAGGCAGGTGATGGCATTGTCCAGGTCGCGGTCGGCGGTAAAGGGAATGGTCACCTCGCCCTGCTCGCCGTTGTAGGTGTAACGCAGGGTCGTGTAGTTATCGGTGCGCTCGGTGCGCTCTACCTGCAAGGGGGCCTCGCAGTGGTTGCGCGACCATGACATGGCGGTGGCCACGTCGCTCTCGACCAGCGGCGCGATGGTGTGGGTCACCAGCGGGTCGTCGGCACAGAACACGACACTCTCGCAGTTGTACAGTATCTTGGCCTTCTCTTGGGCTTTCTGTTCCATCGAGACAAAGCCGTCGTTGTGCTCGCTGCCCAGGTTGGTGATGATGCCTATGGTGGGACGTATCATCGATTGCAGATTGTCCATCTCGCCCGTAGTCGAGATGCCGGCCTCGATGATGGCAAGGTCGGTGTTGACGTCGATTTCCCACAACGACAGGGGCACACCGATCTGTGAGTTGTAGCTGCGCGGTGAGCGAACGATGCGGTAATCGTCCTTCAACAGCTGGTACAACCACTCCTTGACGGTGGTCTTGCCGCGGCTACCTGTGATGCCGATGACCGGCAGTTCACGGAAACGGCGACGGTGGAAGGTGGCCAGCGTCTGCAAGGCGTCGAGCGGAGAGTCCACTGCCAGGTAGTTGGCGCCGGTGCACTCGGGCAACGGGAAATAGTCGTTGGTGACCACAAAGTTGCGCACTCCCTTGCTGAACAGGTCAGGAATGTAATTGTGGCCATCGCCGGCATCGGTGCGCAGGGCAAAGAAGATGGTCTCTTGCGGCATGGTGAGCGAGCGCGAGTCGGTGAGCAGTTGGCTCACGATGGCGTCCTCGTCAATGATGTGCCCGCCTGTCGGCTCCAGCACGTTGCATATTTCGGTGATTGAATAGTTCATTAGCGGTCAAGTGCTTTTTGAAGTTCAGGGTTTGTTGACAGATATGGATATTCCTTGATCAGGTTGCGTACGATGCCGGCGGTATCGGCATTGAAACGATCGACAGTCTCACGGCTGGCGCTCATGGGGCGGTGCTGCAACCGCTTGTTGATGCGCTCGCAGCGGGCCAGGGCCAGGGCGCTGCGGTCATCGAGATAGGTGGCCTGGAAGGCCTGCCAGATGTATTCCACCGCTACATCGCTGGGATGAATCATGTCGCTGGAATAGAAACGGTAGTCCCGCAGGTCGTCGATCATGATTTCAAAGGCAGGAAAATAGTCGCAGTAGTCACGATGACGTGCCAGCGACTCTTGGATGGCGACGCGCAGTGCCGCTTTGCTCAAGGAGTTGGTGTCCAGGCCGTCGGCAATGTGCCGTATGGGGCTGACGGTGAGAATGATGCGAAGCTCGGGGTTGAACTCGTGCAGCTTGGTGAGCATCGTGTCGAGTTCACGCGTCATCTCGCTTACCGACGCCATCTTGCGCTCGAATTCGTGCTGAGGCACCTTGTGGCAGTTGGCTACCACCTCGCCTGTCGCTTTCAGGCGATACACGATCGCGGTACCCAGTGTGATGGTGAGCAACGCGGCCTGTTTCAGGGCTTCGTGACCGATGGTGATGCACTTGTTCATGTGGTCGATGGTCGCTTGTTTGTCGGCCATCGAGTGCCGTGAGTGGAAATCATAGCTGTTCCACACGCCGCTTTGCATGAACAAATCCATTCCCGCCACCGGTTTGCAGTCAATCAGGCGGTCCACTGCACGTGCGATACTCATGGGGTTGTAGAGTGTTCCCATGGGGTTGACGGTAGCGTGGATGAAGGCACCACGCATCTTAGCGCCGATGTTGTCGCTGAAACAAGAGCCCAGCAACACCACATTGTCGCTGTGGTGCAGCCAGCTGCGATTCTCGCCCGTCTTGACAGTAGTCCTGAACTCCATGTTATTACTCAAAATGGTTGGTTTTAAAAGGCAAAGATAAATGTTTTTGACCAAATTCCATCCACTTTAGTCACATTATTTGAAAAAGAGAATTGGCACACCTGAGAGAAGAATCAGGATGTTTAACAGTTAAAGTGCTGTAATAGAATAAATTGTAATATCTTTTCTCTATTGCTTCATAAAGTTAAAATGTCTTGAAAAACAGTTGTCTGGTCATTGTCTCATCATCCAGGTGTTGACCATGTGAATTCAACAAGTGAAAGATAGGGCAGATATAGTGTTTTGTTGATATAATCGTGCGATTACCCGATTTTTCCTTAATGAATGGCAAAAATTGCGGTCATAAATTTGCAAAAATGTTTTTTTTCATTATTTTTGCCAATTGATTAAAAGATTTAATCTTCAGACTATGAGTAGTGTTCCCGAAAATAATCAGGGATTTTGGTCACGCGTGTTCCATCTCTACTACGATGGATTCCGCAGCATGACTGTGGGCAAGACACTGTGGCTCATCATAGGCATCAAGCTGTTTATCTTCTTTGTCATCATCAAGATGATTTTCTTCCCCAACTTCCTGAACACCAAGTGTGACACCGAGCAGGAGAAATCCGAGTACGTGCGCCATCAGCTCACCGATGAACGTTAGGTGATAAAGAATCTAATTTAAGACTATAAACTTACAACTTAAAAACTACGTGATATGGAAGAATTAATCAATGTTGTTGACTGGTCGCGAGCACAATTCGCACTCACGGCTATCTATCATTGGCTGTTCGTGCCGTTGACGCTGGGTCTGGGCGTTATCATCGCCATCATGGAGACGATTTACTACAAGACCAAAAGCGAGAAATGGTTGGCGACAACCAAGTTCTGGATGACCATCTTCGGAGTGAATTTTGCCATCGGCGTTGCCACGGGCATCATTCTGGAGTTTGAGTTCGGAACCAATTGGTCTAACTACAGTTGGTTTGTAGGCGACATCTTCGGCGCGCCGCTTGCCGTTGAGGGCATCTTGGCCTTCTTCATGGAATCGACCTTCATCGCCGTGATGTTCTTCGGTTGGAACAAGGTGAGTCCCAAGTTCCACCTGGCTGCCACCTGGCTCACCGCCATCGGTGCCAGTTTGTCGGCCTTGTGGATTCTCGTAGCCAATGCGTGGATGCAGTATCCCACGGGCTGCGAGTTCAATCCCGCCACGATGCGCAACGAGATGACGAGTTTTGCCGCCGTGGCGCTCTCGCCCATGGCGATCAACAAGTTTTTCCACACCGTGCTGAGTGCCTGGACGTTGGGTGGCGTGTTCGTGTGTGGCGTGTGCGGCTGGATGATGCTCAAGAAGCGCAATCTGGACCACTGCTGGCGCAGTCTCAAGGTGGGCGCTTGGGTGGGCGTCATCGGCATTGTGCTCACGATGATCACCGGTGACACGAGCGCCGTGACTGTGGCCAAGTATCAGCCCATGAAACTGGCTGCGATGGAAGGCTTGTACAAGGGCAACCACGAGCAGTCTATCGTGGCATTCGGTATCCTGAATCCGTCCAAGCAGGCCTTTGATGACAAGGATCCCTTCCTGTTTGATATCAGCATCCCTTACGGATTGTCGTTCCTTGCCACCCACGATTTCAAGGCCTTTGTGCCCGGTATCGAGGATATCATCAACGGCAAGAGCTATGACAACGAGGGCAATGAAATCAACACTGTCTCCTATGCCGAGCGCATGGAGCGCGGCAAGCAGCTGCAGGAAATGCTCTCGCAGTACAGTGCTGCGATGAACAGTGGCAACACGCTGCTGCAGGACAGTCTCAAGAACATCATCAACGCCGATTTCAAGCACTTCGGCTACGCTTATCTCGACAAGCCCGAGGAGGCCGTTCCCAATGTGCCCTTGACGTTCTACACATTCCACTTCATGGTGACCGTGGGCGGCTTCCTGTTGCTGTTCCTGTTGTTGGCCCTGCTGTTCGTCTATAAGCCCAACATCCTCAACAAGGCCAAGTGGGCCAAGTGGTGGCACATTCTGGCCATCATCACCGTGCCGTTGACCTACCTGTGCAGTGCCAGCGGATGGATTGTCGCCGAGGTGGGACGCCAGCCGTGGACCATCCAGGACTTGATGCCCAACAAGGTGGCCATCAGCGACCTGAGTGCAGGCTATGTGCAGACGACCTTCTGGATCTTTGCGGTGGTATTCACCGCCTTGCTGATTGCCGACATCGGCATCATCTGCAAGCAGATTTCCAAGAAGTCTCAGACCGATTTAAACACTGTTAAAGATTAATTGAAAGGAGGACCCAAGTCATGACAACATATAATTTGTTACAGAATTACTGGTGGCTCATCATGTCGGTGCTGGGAGCCTTGCTGGTGTTCCTGCTCATGGTGCAGGGCGGCCAGTCGATGCTCATCCACTACGGCAAACCTGACAAGCGCGCCTTGCTCATCAACTCGATGGGCCGCAAGTGGGAACTGACCTATACGACACTGGTGACCTTTGGCGGTGCTTTCTTCGCTTCGTTCCCGTTGTTCTACAGCACGAGCTTTGGCGGCGCCTACTGGCTGTGGATGCTTATCCTGTTCAGCTTTGTGATTCAGGCCATCAGCTACGAATACCGTTCCAAGCCAGGCAACATCTACGGCTCGCGCTTCTACGACACATTGCTGCTGATCAACGGTATCGTGGGCCCCGTCCTGCTGGGTGTGGCTGTGGCGACGATGTTCTTTGGCGCCGAGTTCACGGTGACCAAGAACAACATCCTCAACGTGCAGGGCTCGTCCATCTCGCAGTGGGGGCCTCAGCACGGCATCGAGGCGATCTTCAACTGGAAGAACCTGCTGTTCGGCGTGATGGTGTTTTTCCTCGCCCGAACCTTGGCGTCGCTCTATTTCATCAACAACATCAATGATGATGAGGTGGATGCCAGTCAGCGCCATCTGCTGTTGATCAATGCCGGTGTGTTCGTGCCCTTGTTCCTTGCTGTTGTGGTGGTTATCCTCACCTCGGCCGGCGTGGGTTACGACGACAGCGGCAATGCCCAGTGGGTAGCCTATAAGTATCTGCACAACTACTTGTCGATGTGGTGGGCATTGGTGATCCTGCTCATCGGCGTGGTGATGGTGCTCTTCGGTGTCGGCAAGACGTTGATGAAGGGCGATTACAAGCAGGGCATCTGGCCCGCAGGCATCGGCACCGTCCTGGTGGTAATGACCCTCTTCTGGGTGGTGGGCTACAACAACACCGCCTATCTGCCCTCGTTGCTCGACGTGCAGAGTTCACTCACGCTGCGCAACAGCTCGTCCAGCGAGTTCACCCTCACCGTGATGAGCATCGTCAGCATCCTCGTGCCCTTCGTCCTGGCCTATATCGCCTACTGCTGGTACAAGATGGACCACCGCAAACTCACCAGCGACGAACTCGACCATACGGACGAGAAGTATTAATGAGCTGTTAGCTTTTAGCAATTAGCTGTTAGCTTTTAGCTTTTGACTGTTAGCGCTGATTAACTTACAATAAAATATTATGATGATAAGAAAAAAAGCAATGGGCGTGTGCACACTGCTGTTGATGACTATGGCAGTAACGGCACAGCCACCGCACAATGTAGTAGGATACAACAAGGATAACAACACCCTGACCACGGTACATTACGGTTATGGCAACAGTGTTGACAATATCACTGTGGCAGGAGAAGTCCAGACCACCATCTCGCTGAATGGACAAGGGATGCCGACTGAAGTAGTGAATGACTACGCCACGATGTCACTCAGTTGGGCTGGCACGCAGTCGGTGACCGTCACTCAGCAGGTCAATGGCGAGAGCAGAACAGACAAACTGGCTATGCCTGACGGCGCTGTAACAAACTATCGTGCCGAATATCAGCAATACAAGCAAAACCCATCCACTTTGGACCAAATCGACCAATTTCTGGCTGGCGGTGGTGCAAAATTGGTGGGTGGCATCATTGGCTCTGTCATCGACATGCTGGAAAATCCCATCGGTGCCTGCTTTGCCCAAGCACTTGAAGCCGGCAAGGCCACCGAAAACTCCATCATTCCCATCAACGACCTCCAGGCACTGGAAATAGCCTCCAACCTTAACAAGTCTGTTGCCGACCGCCTGAAGGATGCAGCCGTGAACAGTATATTCGAGAATTACAAGGAATGGACAAACGAGTGGAGTGATCTCGTTTATAAGTGGCAGTTGGAAAAATACCGCAAGTTGAAGGCAGACAACCGCGACGCTCAAGCGTGGCGGCTGGAGTTGGCGAAAACCCTTCTTGACAACGGCAAGACCATCGAAGAAGCCGTCGAGATAATCAATCAACAGCACAAGGGTGGAACAAGTGACCTTGGAGGAAAGCAGAGCGCCAGCTCAAGTGCAGGTACCAGTGCCAGTGGCGGCAGCAGTTCAATTGGCAGCAACGCCAGTGGCACTAACGGCGGAAACAACGGCGGCGGAAACAACGGCGGCAACGATGGCGACAATGATGGCGATAATGATGATGCAGCATTGTTCGATTCACAAATTGTCATTGACCACATCAAAGAGCTTTACAAGAACGACAAACGGGGACTGCCTCCCGAGATGATTGCCGAATGGACCGTCTATGTGGTATGGGGTTATCACAGGATTGTCGACTTCAAACTCAATCCCGACAAAAAAAGTTATACAGAAACAGTGATTCTGGATGGACATGAACGCCATGTCGATAAAGTTGACGACCCACACATCTATGTTAGTTTCAATGGTGATGACGGATGGGGCGTGGAGAAGGCTGTCATTATCCCCCTTCCCAAGAAGTAAGAATAGGCATAGCTGAATCAAATTCATCAGTGGCACCCACTTCAACAACGGATGCCACTGATACTTTTATGACTAAGCTGTTAGCATTTAGCTTCATGAATGTTGTCAATAATTGTCAACAGGGTTGTTGATGTTGTCTGATGATTGTTTGAAGTATAAAAAAACTGGTGAATGATAACTTTTTTGTATCTTCGCAGCCTGAAAAACAAAAAAAACGACACTTAATCATGAATGTAAAGGTTAACGATATCGTGCGGTTCCTCAACGATGTGGGAGGTGGCCGCGTGACAAGGATTGACGGCAAGACCGTCTATGTGGAGGATGAGGATGGCTTTGAGCGCCCCGCGCTGGAGCGTGACCTGGTCGTCGTGGGACAGGCCGGTACCAAGGCGTCGGCCTATGAGCGCCCGCTCGACATCCGCACCCGTCAGGTCGAGCCCGACAAACCCGCACCCAGACCTAAAGTGGAACCTGAGATAACATTGCCCATCGAGGAAACCCCCGAGGGCGAGGTGCTCAACGTGGTGCTGGGCTACGAAGCCCGCGAGATCAAGCACCTGAACACCACCACTTTCTATGCCTCGCTGGTCAACGACTCGAACTATTTCCTGTATTTCACTTATATGACGCGCGGCGACGGTGACGGCGAGTGGGTGACCCGCTATCACGGCATCGTGGAGCCCAATATCCAGGTGCAACTCGAGGAGTTCGGCCATGATGACCTGAACGCCATGACGCACATCGCTGTGCAGTATGTCGCCTTCAAGCAGGGTAAGGGTTTCAAACTCAAGAATCCCGCCCTCGTTGAGCAACGCCTCGACGTGACCAAGTTCTACAAGTTGCATTGCTTCCACGAGAACCCCTATTTTGACGTGCCCGTCATTGCAGTCGAGATTGTGACCAATGACCGTCCCGCTCGCATGATGCGCATCGACAGCGGCGACCTGGAACGCGCCATGAAGGAGAAAAAACGCATGGATCGCCCGCAGCGCAAGCCCGTCCAGAAGAAAACCGACAGCAACGGCATCATCGTGCAGGACCTGCACATCACCTCGCTGCTCGACAACCTCAATGGCATGACGCCCGGCGCTATCCTCGAGTACCAGATGGACAAGTTCCGTGAGGTGATGGACGCCAACCTGAGTAAGCATGGCCAGCGCATCGTCTTCATCCACGGCAAGGGCGAGGGCAAGCTGCGCCAGCACCTGTTGAGCGAGCTCAAGCGCCGTTATCCGCGCTGCACGGCCCAGGACGCCAGCTTCCGCGAGTACGGCTTCGGCGCCACCCAGGTCACCATCCACTGACCTCAAAACGAAGACAATCCAAACTGGATAATTAAAAAGAAAACAATAAATACAATAAGTACAATTATCTGATTACCAGTAACTTGTATTTATTGTACTTATTGTTTTCCTTATATCTATTTCCGGATAGGAAAACGGAATTGGCGCAGTTGGCGTTCCAGTTCTTTTTCCTTGCCGCCGCAGTACTGGTTGCACAGGGCGTGGAACTGCGATGAGTGGTTCATGTGGGTGAGGTGGGCCAGCTCGTGGCAGATGATGTAACGGATGAGTTCTTCGGGCAGGAACATGAGGTTGCGGGATAGTTGTATGACCTTCTTGGATGTGCAATGGCCTAATTTGCGCATCCCGCGCCCGATTTCAAAGCCGGCGGGATTCAGGCCCAACTCGTCAGCGACCTGACGGGCGAAGGGTAACAATAGGGCATGAGCCTGCACATCCATGGCACGGGCAATGACTGTCGATAGCGTGCGCTTGACGCCATCGTCGTTGAGATCGACATTTTCATGTATCTGCAGATGAAGCACATCGCCCTCCCAGTGATTGAGGATGTAGCCGGGCATTCGGCTTTGGACGCCGATGACAACACGACAGTGGAAACACTCGATGACTTGCCCGACCTGAAACGTAATGGCCTCGGGCCGCGGCAAGTTCCGCAATCGCTCCCTGCTGCTGTCCACCATGCGCTGCAACTCAGCCACCGTTACGCCCAAAGGAGCCCGCATCAGCAGGGTGCCGTCGGGGTGATAAGTGAACCGCACCGAGGTCATGCCCCGGCGCAGTTCCACATAGATTTTTCCGAATTCCTTGTCCTCGATGTGCCCCTTCATCATTCAAAATGAAAACAATAAATACAATAATTACAATGCCTTCGCAATCAAAGAATTGTATTTATTGTACTTATTGTCTTCCTTTTCTATTGCTGTGTCTAGAACTTGGTGATGCCCATGATCTCGCGCACGTCGGCCAGCGTCTTGCCGGCACGGGCGCGGGCACGCTCGGCACCCATCTCGAGGACACGATGCAGATAGGCACTGTCGTTCTCGATGTCGAGGATGCGCTCGCGGATGGGCGTGGTCATTGCCACGATATCCTCGGCAATCTCCTTCTTGAGGTCGCCGTAACGGATAGAGCAGTTGTTGTAGGCCTCGGTGAAGAACTCCACCTTGTCGGGGGTACCGACGAGTTTCAGGATCGTGAACAGGTTCTGAACAGGCTCAGCCATAGGCATATTGGGCTCGGTGGGGCCGCCGTCGGTCACGGCGCGCATCACCTTCTTGCGGATGGTCTTCTCGTCATCCACCAGATAGATGCAGTTGCCCTCGCTCTTGCCCATCTTGCCGCTGCCGTCCAGGCCGGGCACCTTGACGGGTGCGCTGCCGAAGTTGAAGTTCTGCGGCTCGTTGAAATATTCGGTCTTGTAGAACGAGTTGAAGCGGCGTGCGAAACGGCGCGTCAACTCCAAGTGCTGCTCCTGATCCTTGCCCACGGGCACGAAGTCGGCGCGCTGGATGAGGATGTCCACAGCCATGAGAGTGGGGTAGGTTAACAGACCGGCGTTCACGCGCTTGTTGGTGCTGGCACCGATGATTTCCTTGGCCACGTCCTCGTCGTCATCGCCCTGGGTGGGGGCGGTAATGCCGAGCGCCTTGCGGGCCTTATCCTTAAAGGCGGCGGTGCGCATCAGTTCGCCGATGCCCACGTGCATGTTGAGCAGCAGGTACATCTCGCTCACCTCGGGGATATCGCTCTGAACAAAGATGGTCGATTTCTCAGGGTCCAATCCTGCGGCGAGGTACTCGGCAAGGATGTGACGCACGTTGGTGTGCAGTTCCTTGGGGTCAGGGTTGGTCGTGAGGGCGTGCAGGTCGGCGATGAAGTAGTAACTGTCATACTTGCCCTCGTTCTGCATCTTTACAAAGTTACTCAATGCGCCCAGGTAGTTACCCAAGTGCAACTGTCCAGTGGGGCGGATTCCGCTTAAAACAATCTTCTTGTTATCCATATTCTGATTTTTTGTATTTTTAATTTTAATGGCTGCAAAGGTACGAAATAGTTTTTAGTTTCTAGTCCCTAGTCCCCAGTTTTTAGTCAGCAGCTCCCTTTTAACGCCTCATTCTACCAAGTCGAGCAGGGCACCGGCGATGCCGGGACATGCCGCCAGAATGCAGATACCGTGGTCCTCACGGTAACGCTTGACGAAGGCTCCAGCCTCGAGGGCGATGAGTTCGCCGGCGCAGGCATCCCACTCCTTGAGATTGAGTTCCCAGTAGCCGTCGAGCCATCCTGCTGCGACATAGCACATATCCATGGCCGCTGAGCCCAGGCGCCTGACTCCCCTCACCCGAGGCATCACACGGCCCAAGGTATCAAAGTTGTTGTCGGAGTTGGTCGCCTTATCGTAGGGGAAACCTGTGGAAATGACGGCGCGCTGCAGCTCGGTAGTTGCCTTGGCCTGCAAGCGCCCATAAGGGCCATAAGCGCCCTTGCCCTTGAGAGCCCAGAACTCCTCGTCGAGTTTTGGAGCATATACATAACCGAACCGTGTCTCTCCATCCACTTTCAACCCGATGGATATACAGTGGGTAGTAATGCCAGCACTGTAGTTCACTGTGCCGTCCAGCGGGTCGATGACCCACTGGAAGCGGGCTTGCCGATGGTCATCCCCACTCTCCTCGCTCAAGATGGCATGGTCAGGGAACCTGGCGTGAATAGTGTCTATGATGATACGCTCGCTGCCCTTGTCGGCCTCGGTCACGATGTCAAATGCGTTGCCCTTGTCCTCGATGTCAAGGTCACGGCGACGAAAGTGGTGCTTTAGCACCTCGCCCGCCTCGTGCGCCATCTGCCGGGCCGTTGTCAGCCATAGTTGCTCCTCAGGCGATAATTCGCCCGGTCGTGTTTTTTCATTCTTTTCCATAATAATCTTTTTTACCTGTGTTTGAAACCTGTGTATTATTAATAAGAAGGGAGCGATTATCGCTCCCTTCCATGAAATCTTGTCATTCTTTCACCTCTTCGCCATCAGGGTCGATGGGGATTTGGCGTTTGAATACCTCCTTGAAGGTGATGAGCGTCTCGCTGCGTCCCAGGCCCATCTTCATGAAGCGGTCATGGATAACTTGCAGCAGGTGGTCGTTGTTCTGGGCATAGAGCTTGATGAACAAGTCATATTTGCCTGTAGTGAAGTAGCACTCAACAACCTCGGGGACTGTCTTGAGCCTGGCCACCACCTCGTCAAACTTGGAAGGATCGTTGAGGAAGAAACCGATGTAGGCACAGGTCTGATAGCCCACCGATGCTGGGTCAATCAACGAGATGGAGCCGCGGATGACTCCCATGTTGTAGAGTTTCTGGATACGCTGGTGAATAGCCGCACCCGACACATTGCAGGCACGTGCGATTTCCAGATAGGGCTTGCGCGCATTCAGCGACAGCATTTTCAAGATTTTGTAATCGAGTGAATCAAGTTTTGTTGCCATAATTTATAGTTTTAATGTGTATGCTTAAAATACAGAACACGTTAGTTATTCTAGAGGGTCGTAATGTGAATACTGAAAAACACGTTTCACAATAGCGACGCCACAAAGATACAACAAATTTCTTTAAAAGTTGACAAATTATAAGATTTTTTTAAAAAAAACTTTACATCTTGCATCATTTAGACTTACTGAGCATCCAAAAAACACTATTTTTCCCCCTTATTTTCCGATTTAATATATTGTTGGTGCCCGTGGTATTACGAATAAATAAAAGAGATTTTTGTTTGTCTTTTCACTTGGCTTGCACTACCGTTGACCTTCGGTCGAAGGTAGGCTTCGCCTCAACAATGCTCAAATAAATTTGGCATTGTCTTCGGCTTGCACTACTTTGACCTTCGGTCTAAAGTAGGCTGCGCCTCGGGAAAGCAAACAAAAACTCGTTTTTGTTTGTCTTTCCACTCAGCTTGCACTACCTTTGTGGCATGATACTTAAGGAAGCCATAGAACAACTCAAGAATGGGCTCAACGGCGTGGTGGAGCCCCGCGAAGCACAGGCGATCATACGCATCGTGTGTGAAGATGTTTTTAACTACGACCAGGTGGATGTGTCGTTGCGTCAGGACAGCGAATTGCCTGAATTTGCACCTCGGCGCATCGCCGACATCATCTCGCGTTTGCGCCAGGCAGAGCCGCTGCAATACATTGTGGGCTTTGCGCGATTCCATGGCCACAAGTTCAAGGTGACGCCCTCGGTGCTCATTCCGCGTCCCGAGACCGAGCAACTCGTTGACCTGATCATCGACGAGAATCAGGGCAGCGACCTGCGTGTCCTCGACATGGGCACCGGCAGCGGTTGCATCGCCATCTCGCTGGCCAGGGCACTGAAGTTCGCCCAAGTCGATGCCCTGGATGTGTCGCGCGATGCCCTCGTTGTGGCTCGCGAGAATGCTGCTGAACTCAAGGTGAAAGTGCGCTTCTTTGAGAGCGATATGCTCTTGCCACAGCCTGCAGCCCGCTACGATATCATCGTGAGCAACCCGCCCTATGTGTGCTGGAGCGAGCGCGAAGCCATGGAGCGCAATGTCAAGGATTATGAGCCGGGACAGGCCTTGTTCGTGCCCGACAACGACCCGTTGTTGTTCTATAAGGCGATAGCCCCTTACGCAGCTCAATCGCTGGAGCGTGGCGGCCGTCTGTATCTTGAAATCAATCAGCGCTTTGGAGCCGAGGTCAAGCAGTTGCTTGAGGACGCCGGCTTTGATGAGGTGCGCATTCTCGAGGACAGCTTCGGCAACACACGCTTTGCCGCAGCCATCAGGCTTTAACTACCTTAGGGTCCTTAAGGTCCCAACAGCTGAGAGCTAATGATGATCGACGAGAAATACATGCGCCGCGCGTTGCAGTTGGCCCGTCTGGGAGCAGGGCACACCGCGCCCAATCCCATGGTGGGCGCGGTGATTGTGGGTCCCGACGGGAGCATCATCGGCGAGGGATGGCACCGCCGGTGCGGTGAGGGCCATGCCGAAGTCAATGCCGTGGCCTCGGTGAAAGATGACAACCTATTGAAAAACAGCACTATATATGTCACGCTGGAACCTTGCTCCCACTATGGAAAGACACCGCCGTGTGCCCGCATGATTATCGAGCGGGGCATCCCCCGTGTGGTGGTGGGTTGTCTTGACCCCTTTGTCAAGGTGGCCGGACGCGGGGTGGAAATGCTACGCGAGGCTGGCGTTGAGGTGGTTACGGGTGTACTGGAACAAGAATGTCGTGAACTGAACCGCCGATTCATGACGGCTCACACCGCTGGGCGTCCATGGGTGCAACTCAAGTGGGCTCAGACCGCCGACGGTTATATCGCCCTGCCGCCTGAAGCCGGCGAGAATCCCCTGCACATGTCCACCCCCGTGACGATGAAGCTGATGCACCGTCAACGTTCGCTGTGCGATGCCATCGTCGTGGGAGCGGCCACCGCACGCATCGACAATCCGTCGCTCACCACCCGCTACTGGCCCGGCAAGTCTCCGCTACGGGTCGTCCTGTCGCGTCAATTGTCGTTATCCGGCAATCTCAATTTGCTGACCGACGGACTTCCCACAATCGTCTATAACTCAGTGAAAAACGAAACTTGTGGTGTCGTTGAGTATGTCAAGATTGATTCTGATGACCCCCAGTCGTGGCTTGAGGACTTGTACCGCCGTGGAGTGACCAGTGTCATGGTCGAGGGTGGATTGCGCGTTCTGGAAAGCCTTTTAGCCGCAGCCGCTTGGGATGAAGCGCGCATCGAGGTCAGTCCTCGACAAGTGGGGCAGGGTGTCAAAGCCCCGATCATCGATGGCCACCCCACGGCTCGCCATGAGATCGATGGCAACACCATCATTTACCTTCGACCCCGATAAAGCGTAACCCTTGCCGCCCACGCTATTCCGTCAAGGCTATCCCCCCAAGCTGCGTCAGCCAATCCGTTCAATCCCCATAATCCGCCGACAATAAAAGGAAGTGGATACCTGAAAAGGCAGTTCAGGTTGTCTAAAAAAACTACGCGTCTTCGCGCCTTGGTGTGGGGCAAGTCGCGCGGATGCCTGCTATATAGTCTTGGCGTGTGGCAAGCTGAATATTTACAAAAGACCATTGTTGACGTTAAAAAGGTGTAAAAAACCGCGTTTTACCGTTTATTATATTTAACGGGTGTGTCCCGAGTGCCCGTGAAGTAGTATCTTTACGCCCCAAAATGACGGTCTTTCTCATTATTTATAGGGAAAATTGAGAAGGGTACCCAATTTTTTTATAATTTTGCCGTTTGTTATACTGCAGAAGAACATTAAAAACGATAATGATAAAACGAACATCGCTATATTCAATATTTACGGTAGTAGTCATGCTGTCGTCGTTATCACTGTTGACCTCGTGCAACGATAAGAAGGACGACAACGATGTTTACTCCTACAGCACCAGCACCGAAACAACCCTGGTCAAGGCCTTTGGCCTGCAAGCCGACAATAGTGTGTTGGCCAACCTGGACTCGGTGCACTTCACGATCGATTACGACAACGGTTTGATCTATAACGCCGACTCGCTGCCCGTGGGTACCGACATCAGTGCCTTGAAGGTGTCGGTTGAGTTCCTGAACACCGTGAACTCGGCGGTATTCACTATCTCGGACGCCACTGTGCAGGCCGACACGACCATCAACTACACCACGTCGATGACCAAGAGCATCGACTTCACCGGTAAGACGATATTGAAAGTAACCTCGGCCGACCAAACCCGTACCAAGGATTATGAAGTCAAGGTGCTGGTTCACAAGTTCAACCCCGATTCTCTGGTGTGGAATGAATCGTGGCGCCGTGACCTGCCGGGATACAGGCACAGTGCCATCGGCCACAAGGCCGTGCAGCAGGGCGATGTTTACCGTATCATGGTCTATAACGGTGTGGAGTGCAATATCTGGACTGCACAATCGATTACTCAGGCCACTTGGGAGAAACAGACGGTTGTGTTGCCGTTCACTCCCCAGGTTCCCTCATTGACGGCCACCGAACACGATTTGTATGTGCTGGCCGACGACGGCACGCTCTATACCTCGCCCGACGGCTTGTCATGGACGTCATGTGGCGTGAACTGGTACAGCCTGTTGGGTTCCTACGAGGATCGTTTGCTGGGCATCATTTCCAGCGACGGCACCTATTACCACGACGAGTATCCCCGTAGCGTGGGCTTCACTGCCCAGGTTGTCGAGGAAGGTTTCCCTGTAAGCCACTCGTCGGGCATGATCGAGACCGACAACAGCTGGACCACTTCCCAGCAAGCCATGCTGGTGGGTGGCATCGACAGCGAGGGCAAGGTGATTGCCGACGTGTGGGGCTATGACGGCTCGCGTTGGGGCAAAATCAACAATAACAACAGCACCCTGCCTGCCCTGAGTGATGCAACCCTGTTCCCCTACTATACCTACAAGGCCGCGAGCGGCGTTCGCCGTTACAACAAGCAGGAGACGTGGTATGTCATGGGTGGACGCCTTGCCGACGGCACGCTCAACAGCAATATCTATCTGTCCGATACCCAGGGTATCACTTGGACCAAGGGCGATTCCACGATGGCCCAGCCTGCTTTCATGCCCAAGTTCTACGGAGCACAGGCATTTGTGAGCAGCGAGACACTCACTGCCGGTCCCCGTCGGGTTTCGACCGCGGTAACGACTTGGGATTGTCCCTTCATCTATTTGTTCGGCGGCTATAACGAGCAGGGCAACTTGCTGCCCTACGTGTGGCGTGGAGTGTACAACCGCATGACCAATTATCCTGTTTATTGATCTCCGGATGAAGAAAACATTGTTCATAACGCTGCTCATGTTGCTCGCCGTGGTTCCTGCCGTGGCGCAGCAATATAAGTATGAAGTGGGTCCCGCTTTGGGTATGACAGGATACTTGGGCGAGAGTAATAACGGCAATCTGTTCAAGCACCCGAGTTTCACCGTTGGCGGTATTTTCCGTTACAACCACAACAGCCGTTGGGCTTTCAAGGCCAACCTTAACTATGCCAACCTGCGTGGCGACAGCATGTACGATGAGTCCTGGTATCCCGATGGCGCCAACTACAAGTTCACGTCAAACCTCATAGACGTAGGTTTCACCGCCGAGTTCAATTTCCTGAACTACGGACGTGGCCCCGCTTACAAGAAATATAAGCCTATTTCGCCCTATATGGTGGCTGGCGTGGGCTTTGTGTTCGCCATGTGCGACGGGCACAACCAGGCCTCGTTCACCATCCCCCTGGGCATCGGTGTGAAATACAAACTCAAGGAGAAAGTCAATCTGGGGTTTGAGTTCACCATGCGCAAGGAGTTCAGTGACCGCATCGATGGTTACAGTGACTTGTTCGATATCAAGCACTCATTTGCCAAGAACACCGATTGGTACTCGTTCGCCATGTTCACGGCGTCGTTCGAGTTCGGCAAGCGTTGTATTAAGTGTAATTATATAGAATAAATGGCCATGTCATCACTCAGCGATAAAATACAGCAACTGGATCAACAGCGTATTCCCAGCCATGTCGCCATCATCATGGACGGCAACGGCCGTTGGGCCAAACAACATGGTCAGGAACGCAGTTTCGGCCACGAGAACGGTGTCTCGACGGTTCGTCAAGTGACCGAGATCGCGAGCGAGGTGGGTGTCAAATTCCTGACGCTCTACACTTTCTCGACCGAGAATTGGGATCGTCCTCAAGACGAGGTGGATGCCTTGATGAACCTCATCGTGGTAAGCATCGAGCAACAGACCCCCGACTTGATTAAGAATAACGTGAGGCTCACGACCATCGGCGACATGAACCGCATGCCCGAATTCGCCGCCAACCGCCTGCGCAAGTGCATGCAGGATACAGGCCACTGCACCGGACTGGTGCTGTGTCTGGCATTGAGCTACTCGTCACGTTGGGAGATTGTCGAGGCTTGCCGTCGTCTGGCCCGTGAGGCGGTTGCCGGCAAACTGAACCCCGACGAGATCGATGACGCAATGTTGTCGGCGCGGCTCGCCACCGCCGATATGCCCGACCCCGATCTGCTCATCCGCACCGGTGGCGACCTGCGTGTGAGCAACTATCTGCTGTGGCAGATAGCCTATAGCGAACTCTACTTCACTTCTAAATATTGGCCCGATTTTACCAAGGAAGACTTTGTCGAGGCGATAGCCGACTTCCAGGCCCGTGAGCGCCGCTACGGTAAAACGAGCGAACAGGTAAATCAAGATAATGAAGAGTAAATTGTCAATGAAGAGCATCAAGCATAAGTTGTTGGCCACACTGGCCGTGGCATTGCTGGCCCCCGCCGCAGTGCACGCCCAGATGAGCTATACTTCTAATGACACCATCTATAATCCCAAAGTCGTCTTCACGGCTTCGCCGACGCAGTATCTCATTGCCGGCATCCGTGTCGAGGGTGTGGACAACTATGATGAGGATATCATCATCGGTTACTCGGGTTTGGCCGTCGGACAACGTGTTGATATCCCTGGTGAAGACATCAAGTCGGCAGCCAAGCGATTCTGGCGTCAAGGCTTGTTCTCCAAGGTGCAGATTCAGGTCGAGAAGATCTATCAGGACCAGGCATGGCTCGTATTCAACCTGCGTCAGCAACCCCGTGTGTCGCAAGTCAATTACAACGGCATGAAAGGTGGTGAGAAGAAAGACATCATCGAGCGTCTGAGTTTCCAGCCGGGTAGCCAGATGACGCCCAACATCGCCGACCGCATCAAGATCATTGTCGAGAAATACTATGCCAACAAGGGCTTCGGTCAAGCTACCTGCGAGGTCGTGCAGATTCCCGATCTGAGCAAGCAGAACGAGGTCATCGTCAACATCAACGTTGACAAGCACGAGAAAATCAAGGTGCACAAGATCTACATCGACGGTAATGAGGTGCTGAGCGACCGCAAGATCAAGCGCACCATGAAGAAGACCAACGAGAAGAAGGACATCTGGAAAATTTTCTCACAGAAGAAGTTCGTCCAGAGCGACTATGAGGACGACAAGCAGCTCATCATCGACAAGTATAACGAGAAGGGCTACCGCGATGCCGTCATCTTGAGCGACAGCGTGGTCCCCTACGACGAGAAGAGTGTTGACGTTTACCTCAAGGTCGACGAGGGCAAGCGCTACTACATCTCGGGCATCAACTGGGTGGGTAACACGGTTTATCCGTCGGTGATTCTCAACGAGATACTTGGTATCAAGAAGGGTGACGTCTATAATCAGAAACTGCTCAACAAGCGCACCCAGGAAGACGATGACGCGGTGTCCAACCTCTACCTCAACAATGGTTACCTGTTCTACCAGCTCATCCCCATCGAGACCAAGATCGAGGGCGACAGCATTGACCTGGAGATGCGCATGTATGAGGGCAAGCAGGCCCGCATCAACAAGGTGGTCATCAACGGTAACGACCGCCTGTATGAGAAGGTGGTGCGCCGTGAGTTGCGTGTGCGCCCCGGTGACCTGTTCTCCAAGGAGGACCTGATGCGTTCGGCTCGTGAGATTGCCCAGACGGGACACTTCGACCCCGAGAAGATGGACATCCGCCCCGAACCCAATCCCGATAACGGTACCGTAGATATCATTCTCAACCTCGAGAGCAAGGCCAACGACCAAGTCGAGCTGAGCGCTGGTTGGGGACAGACCGGTGTCATCCTCAAGGCCTCGTTGAAGTTCACCAACTTCTCGATGCAGAACCTGCTGCATCCGTCGTCCTACAGGGGACTGATTCCTCAGGGCGAGGGCCAGACCTTCACCATCAGCGCCCAGACCAACGCCAAGTACTATCAGGCCTACAGCGTGTCGTTCCTTGACCCGTGGTTTGGCGGCAAGCGTCCCAACTCGCTGTCGATTTCGGCCTTCTACAGCCGTCAGACGGGTATCAACTCGTCCTATTACAGCCAGTTGTACCAGAATGCCATGTACAACTACGCCAACTCGATGTACGGCTACGGTTACGGTTATGGCGGCTATGGTTACGGCGGTTACGGGGGCTATGGCGGCTACAACTACTACGAGAACGCTTACGACCCCAACAAGTACCTGCAGATGGCCGGTGTGACCGTGGGCTTCGGTAAGCGCCTGAAGTGGCCCGATGACTACTTCACCTTCATGGCCAGCTTGAGCTACCAGTGGTACAGCCTCAAGAATTGGGAGTACCTTTATTATATGAAGAACGGTGTGTCCAACTCGTTTGTGCTGGGCTTGACCCTGTCGCGCAACAGTATCGATAACCCGTTATATACCCGTAAGGGTAGCTCTTTCACCTTGAGCTTCAATGCCACGCCTCCCGCCAGCCTGTTCGGCAAGAAGAATTGGGAAGCGTTGAGCAAGAGCACTACCGAGCAGTCCAAGAAGGATCTCTATAAGTGGATCGAGTACTGGAAACTCAAGTTCCAGGCCAAGACCTACACGCCGCTCACCGACCCTGATGGCCGCTGGACACTGGTGCTGATGACCCGCGCCGAATTCGGTCTGCTGGGTAGCTGGAACAAGTGGCTGAAGTCGCCGTTCGAGACCTTCTATGTGGGTGGTGACGGTATGTCGGGTTCTTACACCTATGCTACCGAGACCATCGCCCTGCGTGGCTATGAGAACGGTGCGTTCACGCCTTACGGTTCCGAGGGTTATGCCTATGACCGCTTCGCCCTCGAGCTGCACTTCCCGCTGATGCTCTCGCAGAGTGCCACCATCTATCCGCTCGTGTTTGTCGAGGCTGGTAACGCCTGGACCAGCGTCAAGGACTTCAACCCGTTCAACGTCAAGCGCTCGGCTGGTGTGGGTGCCCGCATCTTCCTGCCGATGATCGGTATGATGGGTATCGACTGTGGTTACGGTTTCGACAGGGTCTTCGGCGAGAAGGGTGGCAGCAATTTCCACTTCGTGCTTGGTCAGGAATTTTAACCAAATTAAGTTAATCAAATAAACTTATTGCCGATCCTGCAGTCTAAGAGTCGAATTTTAACAACAAAATAATAGAAAAGATATGAAACGAATCGCTTTAATCGCAGTAGCGCTTGTTGCCGGCTTCATGGCCGCCAACGCGCAGAAGTTCGCCCTCGTTGACATGGAGTATATTCTGAAGAACATCCCTGCCTACGAGATGGCCAATGAGCAATTGAACCAGGTGTCGCAGCGCTGGCAGCGCGAGGTTGACGAACTCAAGAAAGAGGCCGACAACATGTACAAGAACTACCAGGCCGACATGGTCTTCCTGACCGACGACCAGAAGCAGAAGAAAGAAGCCGAGATCACCGAGAAGGAGAAAGAGGCTCAGCAGCTGCAATACAAGTACTTCGGCCCCCAGGGCGAGCTGTTCAAGAAGCGCCAGTCGCTCATCAAGCCCATTCAGGACGACGTTTATAACGCCTGCAAGAAGGTGTGTGAGGAGCGTGGCTTCCAAGTCATCTTTGATCGCGCCAGCAGCCAGAGCATCATCTTTGCCTCGCCGCGCATCGACGTGAGCAACGAGGTGCTGGAGAAGATGGGTTACAAGTAAGATTTCAGACCTTAGGTTTTAGGCTTTCAGGTCACAGATCACGAGTGTTTTATTAAGAAAAAGGACAATTATAATAACAACGAAAATCATTTTTAGACATGTTTAAAAGATTTATGCTCTTAGCCATTACGGCTACTATGATGTGCTTTGCCGCACAAGCTCAGAAATTCGGTTACGTCAACACCAGTGAGATCTTCAACGTGATGCCCGACAAGGTTACCGCCGAGAATACCCTCAAGCAGGTGAGTGAGAAGTATGAGACCGAGTTCAAGAACTTGCAGGATGCTTTCCAGAAGAAGATGAATGACTATGAGGCTGCTGACAAGGATCCTTCGACCCCTCAGGCTATCAAGGATCGCCACAACCAGGAGTTGCAGGATGATTACATGAAGATCCAGAACTTCCAGCAGACCGCTTCCCAGGATATTCAGCGCCAGCAGGACACCTTGCTTGCCCCCATCACTCAGAAGCTCCAGAACGCCATTCAGGCCGTTGGTGCCGAGGGCGGTTATACCTTCATCTTTGACATGAGCAGCATGACGATTCTTTATACCGGTACCGGTGCCGAGGATATCACTGCTAAGGTAAAGGCTAAATTGGGTATCAAGTGATCATGACGGTTGGCAGTTAACTGCCGCAAGACCATAGGCTGCCGCCAGTGTGGGAAATCCGCACCGGCGGCAGTGCTTTTTCAGGGACTCACATTGCGCGGATACTTAGGCCGACTCTCTTGTGGATGTAAATAATGTGAATTTGACGCTAATAAAGTGTTGCCTATCAACTCCTCTCTTACGATAGGGGAGGTGGATTCCTCCCCCGCCTGGGGGGAGGTGCCCGATAGGGCGGAGGAGGGGGAGTGCGCCGGATGAGTATGATCAGTCCTCTAATTATATTCTTAGATAATATCAACGCCCCCGCCGCTCCAGCGGCACCCCCTCTTATCTAAGAGGGGGAGTTGCTAACGCCCTGATTGGCAAACGACAAATTCATCAAGCTCACGTCAAATAAAAGGAAATGGCCGAACCTCATTGCGAGGTTCAGCCATTTCTTTCATCCGCTCAACAGGGTTCTAGCGGACATTGATGGTGATTAACTGATAGAATCAGTCAGCCGACATTAAGATGTTGATGAGAGCAGTTGCATCCGAGATGTTAATCGCATGATCTTGATTAACGTCGGCGCAATCCTCACAGATGCTGGACAAGTCTTCACTCATGAGGCTGCTGATCAATAGTGTCACATCGCTGATGTTCACTAGTCCGTCATGGTTAACATCACCGGGCTTATGTACTTGTCCGTTCTGGAACAGCGTCACTTCCTGGGTGTTACTCCAAGCGCTCTCGCTGCCGTCAGAATACAGGGCTTTCACCTTATAAAGATAAGTGCCCTCGGCCACAAGACCTGCCACGGTGTAGAACTGGTCGGTGATGTCAGTAACGAGGCGGTAGGTGTCGTCACCATACTCAACGGCGTTAAGCTTAGCGTTGGCAGTGATGTCACCGGGATAGATGTACACGCTCTGGATAGCGATGTAGTTGCTGCGGGCCTGTACACGCACGCGGTCACTCGATGAGCAGTTCAGCACAACGGTGATCTCCTGGAAGTCGTCCTCGTCCGAGGAGCCTAACGTATAGTCACGACTTTGCGAGCCGGTGGATACCCTGACTTGACCCACGCCGTAGTTGGAGGGATAATAGGATTTAACCCTGACGACCACGGTCACCTGGCTGTTGCCTGTCAGGTCAAGCGTCGGGCTCACAATGGCGCCATAGGTAGTGCTCCACCAACTGCTGGACGCGCCAGTGATGACAAAGCCTTCGTTGACAAACAGGTAGTTCTCGGCACTCCAGCCATCGGGCAGATAGTCGGTTGCTGTAGTGGCCACGTTGGGCAAGCTGCCGTTATCATTGGTCACTGCCTCGACGTCCGTCAGATCGCAGACACCACCCTCGACAGGTTCGGGGCCATCGGGTTTGGTCATCACTTCGAGGGTGTAGCTTATCACGTTCTCGGCCGGGGTCTGGTCGGTCCAGTCGGCGCGGAACTGGGTCAAGTTGATGTACTCCTCATCGGCGGGCAGCATCACGGGAGTATAGCTCTCGATGAGACCCTGTCCCGTCAAGTTCACGGTCACATTCTCAGCTCCAACGCTGGCAAGCGTCAAGGTGGCGTTGTAGTTTTGTACTGCCTTCGGTGAGAAGGTCACCGTCACGGTCACACCATTAGCGGCATTGTTGCGGTTGATGACGGTGGGATTGACAGCGAACACATTGTTGGGATCGTTGAGCGTCAGCGTCACATTGTCAGTCAATGCCAGACCAGTGACGGTGAAAGTCTTGGTAATGCTGCTGTTCACGGGTGTTGCACCGCAGTCGACGTTTTCGGCCGACACCTCGATGGTGGGATCGGTAATGGCGCCCTTCATGTACCAGAAGCTTGCCGTGCCGTCGTTGTTGATGACCATCTCGGTCACGGGTTTGCCCAGATAGCCGGCATTGCCCGAGATGTTTCCGTTGGCTGTCATGTTGAGCTTGGCGGCGGGAGTCGAGTTGTCGGTGAACTCGGTTTTGCCATTCCTGGGCCAGGTGTCGCCGCTCTCGTTGTTGGTCGACAAGGTGTTGTCGGCAGGCATGATGGTGATCAGCTGGATGTTCTGGTTATTGGGCGTGTTCTGCTGCCAGCGGCTGGCGCTGTAGGTGATGTGGTGGATCAGCATACCCTGTGCGGGCAGATACCTGTCCCATCCCTGTTGACGGCGGTTCTCGATGATGAAGAACTCGTTGCCGTTGATGTCGCTCTGGATGAACAAAGCCTTGTCGGTCTCTTCATTCTTCTGGTTCCAGATGGGCAAGGTGTAGTAGGTTCCGGGATTGGGAATGACGTAGTCAATCCAACCCATGAAGTTCTTCTCATAGGCCGAGTAGCCCACGGGAGTATAGGTGTCGTCGGCATAGCAACCGGTGTCCATGATGTCCCAGTAGCCCATGCCATAGTGGCCGCCATAGTTCGTGTCATAGAAGTCGGGCAGACCCAGGCAGTGACCGAACTCGTGGCAGAAGGTACCGATACCGTCGATGGTCGAGCCGTTGTCACTGCTGCCGTGCACCTCGTTGAACACAGCGAAGTTGTTCACGTAAGGGCCGCTGCCATTGGGGCGGAAGGCACCGTTACCACCCAGGCCATAGTAGGAGGCCGACTGGAGATTCCAGTTGCAGGGCCAGATGGCGCTGGGAACGGAGTAAGAGGCTTGAGCCTCGCCTACGCCGGCGTAGATGACGATGACCACGTCACAATAGTTGTCGTTGTTGGTGTCAAAAGGACTGAAGGAAACCCCGTCGGCAGCAGCCATCTGGCAGGCCTCGGTAACCATTGAGCCCAGGCGCTGGTCGTTACCGCCCGAGTCATTGCCGCCATAGTACTGGCGGTTCTGGGACAGCTCGTAGATGCCGAACACCTCAAAGTCGGGGTCATATTTTCCGTTGGACTGGTCCTTGAAGTACTGCTGGACACTGGTGTTACCCGTTAGCATGGCTTGGATGAGCTGCTCGCGGGTATTTTTGAACTTCTTGTCCTTGAATTCGACAAGAATGATGGGCACCTTGCGGGTTCCCTGTGCGGGCACGTCAGCATCAGCGTTGCTGCCTCCGACGCCTAAAGTGGGCACGCCCTTCTTAGGTGTGAAAACCCTTTGTTGCATCGTCAGGTTGCTGCGTTGAGCGGCGATGAACGCATTTTCAGCGGCAGTGCGGTCTTTGGCCTCATGTGCACGCACGCTGGTCAAGCCCGTCAATGACGACCTGTAGTAGAAATCACCGTCGTCTCCCAGGGCGACCATTAAGCCATCGCTCGTGAGCAGGGCATGGTTGAATGCGTTACCTACGGCCTGCACCGTCAGGGTGGTGCCGTCACTCTGTTTTAATGTGTGCCAGCCGGGTTTAGCGGGCATTGCCACTGCTGCAAATACACAGCAGAACAGCAGCATCAAAGAAATACAAATCTTTTTCATTTGAATCTTGGTTATGAATGTTGAATTTTGGTTTTAGGCTTTAGTCGTTCGATGTTGACAAACTATCCTTTTTTTTTACGCCACAAATATAAGTAATATTATTAAAGCGACAATTTAATCATTCAATTCAAGATAAACAGATTATGGTTTTTGGTGGGGTGAAGTTTTGATTGCTGCCACTTGCTTGTAAGGTATTGAAAAAAACACTACCTTTGCCGTAACAAAAGTCATTAATGAATAACAGGAAACTACTATGAAGAGAATTCTCATGATAGCAGTGGCAATGTTGCCGCTCGTGTTGTTGGCCCAGGCCAGGATTGGCATCGTGAACTCGCAGGAACTGTTTGACCTCATGCCCGAGAAGGCAGCTGCCGAGGCACAGCTCAAGACCTTGAGCGACAGGTATCATGCCGAATATGAAATGCTGCAGCGCGACTTTGACAAGAAGTATGCCGACTATCAGACCGTGGCTGCCGATGCCTCGATGCCCGAGACCATCAAGGAGCGCCGCGTGCAGGAACTGCAGGAGAGCGACAAGAAAATGCGTGAGTTTGAGCGTCGTGTCGCCGACGAGATCAACGCTCGCCGCGAGGCCCTGACCAAACCGCTCACCGACAAAATCCAGGCCGCTATCCGCCAGGCCGGAGAACAAGGCGAGTTCGACCTGGTGTTCGACACCGCTGTAACCCCTGTTGCCTATACTGGCCACAGCACTGTCGACCTCATGCCGGTAGTCAAAGCCATCCTCGGCCTCTAGTGCCGTTGGCAGGACAGTAAAAAACAAGAAAACCTGCATCGCAATTTGCGATGCAGGTTTTTATTCACTTGGGTGGAAGATGGGGCTCGAACCCACGACCTTCGGAACCACAATCCGACGCTCTAACCAGCTGAGCTACGTCCACCATGTATGGCATTTTCCTTGAAATGCGGGTGCAAAGATAATACCATTTTTGTTCTTGTGCAAGAATTATGTCAAAATTCTTTGATTTTTTCTTTCATGAGGGTTAAGCGCAGTGCTTTTTACCGGTCAACGATTTCGGCCGGAGCAATGCGGTCGCTACCCTTGACAAAGTCGCCCAGGGAATATACGCCACGCAGGTTGATGTCGCTGTCGAACAGCAGCAGGTCGGCATCCTTGCCGCGCTGGATGGACCCCTTGCGGTCATAGATGCCCATGATTCTCGCCGGCGTCTCGCTGGCCATGCGCACGGCATCGTTGAGCGGCACATTGACGACGCGCACCATGGTCTTGATCAGGCGGTCCATCGTGGCGATGCTGCCTGCCAGGGCACTGCGGTCAGAGAGCTTGCACACGCCGTCCTCGATGATGACGCGCGGGTCGAAGGCGTGCTCGCTGTCGCTGTCGGTGACGGCGAGGGCATCGGTGCACAGGGCGGTGCGCTCCACGCCCTTGATGTGATACACCAGGTTGAGCAGTGTGGATGGCACGTGGATGCCGTCGGCAATGACCTCGACGGCCATGTCCTCCAGCAGGTAGATGCTCTCGACGGTGCCGGCGTGCTTGAACTCGCGCACGTTGTGGAAACCCGGCATGCCGTTATAGAAGTGGGTTGCAAGGGTATAACCGGCGTCCCAGGCCTCCTTGACGTGAGGATACTCGGCGGCTGTGTGTCCGATAGCGGCAACGATGCCCTTGCCGGTGATGTACTTACCCATCTCGATCGAGCCGGGCAGCTCGGGTGCGGTGTCCCAGCGGCGCATGCAGTCAAAGTCCTCGACGATGTGGATGTACTCGTTGGGGTCCGGGATGCGTATCACCTCGGGCATCTGAGCACCGGCCTTGCTGGGGTTGAAATACGGCCCTTCCATGTGCATGCCCATGATGGTGGACTTGGGTTCCTTCATCAGGGTGTCGCAGGTCTGGCAGGCCCTTTCCATCATGTCGAGCGGGGACGATGACAGGGTGGCATAGATGGCTGTCGTGCCGTGCTTGAGGTGGGTCAACGCAGCGGTCTGGAACGCCTCGGGGGTGCACTCCTGGAAATCACAACCGCCACCACCATGGCAATGCAGGTCAATGCCACCGGGCACCACATGCATTCCATGTGCGTCGATGGCCTTGTCCACACCCTCCAACTGGCGGCTGCTCTTGCTCACTTCCTTGATGCGGCAGTCCTCGATAATGACCGAACCGCCGTTGATCCACCCCTCGGGGGTGAGCACGTGACCGTTGTAAATCTGCGTCAACATTACAATCTTTTTTGCCTTACAATTTGGCAAATATACGCAGTTTTTTGATAGGTTGCACAATGTCGTTACATTTTTTTTGATTTCTTGACAAAAATTTTGAGATTTCGCCTTTTTCTGTGTTTTTGCCAACATGGTTTTTGTCTTGATGATTCGCTTGTTTGTCAACGTGATTTATTGATTGGTCACGAAGTGGCTGTTTGGCGTTTTTTTGTTTGAAAAAAACTTTATTCCTTTGTAAGCGTAACATTGAGTTCAAGTGTATGGAACCAATGTGATAATAGGTAATATTAATTTCAAAACACAACGAAAGATGAAAAAGATTGTTTTAGTATTGACGCTTGCCTTGATAGGCACGTATGTGATGAATGCACAGCCGCCTCGCCGCTCGGACATGACTCCTGAACAGATGGTGGAAATGAGAGTAGAACGCATGGACAAGATGTTGGGCCTGACTGCCGACCAGAAGGCTCAGATTACTCAAATTTACACCGAGGAGATGAAGACCATGCACAAGGAAAGACCTGTGCGAATGGACAAGGACGAGAAGCCTGATGAAGCAGCAATGCAGGCCCATCGCGAGCAGATGAAGGCTCGCCGTGACGCCACCAATGCCAAAATCGAGGCTTTGTTGACTCCGGAACAGTCAGCCAAGTTTGCCGAGATGAAAAAACACGAAGGCAAACGTGGACCCAGGCACGGCCATGACAAGGGCCGCCGAGGGCCTGGCGACGGTACCAAGAGAGGACATGACCGTGGCTGTAAGGACTGTACCTGCAAGACAAGTGAACAACAGGTAAACTGAAGATGAAATGATTTAATCGTGTGTGTGTTTTGAAAGTGGAGGGTGTTTCCTGTTTGAAGGAAGTGCTCTCCTTTCGTTTTGCATCGGTGACTGCTTCTTGCTCCAGGTGCTTTCATAGCAGGCCCATCGTCACGGGATAAAGTCTAAATTTTACTTAAAAAAGACTGATTGAGTGGGTCATGATAACAGGAAAATGAAAAAAAAATGCTATCTTTGCATTTCAAATAACACTAACGCAACATGGATGTAAAGAAAGTCTTATTCATATCGCAAGAGATTGCGCCTTACGTGCCCGAGCGACGTTTGTCCCAGATTGGCCGCATTCTGCCTCAAGGCGTCAAGGAACAAGGCATCGAGGAGCGCACATTCATGCCCAAGTATGGTATGATCGCCGAGCGCAGCAACCAGCTGCACGAGATGATCAGGCTGTCGGGTATGAACGTGATCATCGATGATACCGACCATCCCTTGATTATCAAGGTGGCAACCCTGCAACAGGCTCATTTTCAGGTGTATTTCATCTATAATGAGGATTATTTCGCCAGCAGTCGCATCGACGAGTTGGAGATGAATTGCTCGCCTGAGGATAATGATGAGCGCAGCATGTTCTTTGTGCGCGCCGTCATCGAGTCAATACGCAAGATGAGATGGATCCCCGACATCATTCAGTGCACGGGATGGATCTCGGCCCTGGCACCTGTTTACATCCGCACGCTCTACGGTGACGACCCGTCGTTCCGCGATGCCAAGATCGTGACCGCTTTGTTCAATGAGCAGATTGCTGGTCCGCTGGATGCACGCTTGGCCGAGAAGATGCACATGGACGGCATCCCCAAGAACGCGCTCAAGCCCATCAACGGCAAGGAACTCGATTACGAGAGCCTGATGGCCTACTCGCTGAAGTATGCCGACGCCGTCATCGAGTGTGAGGAAGGCGTGAGCGAGAAGGTGCTTGAGGCTGCCGGCACCCTGCCCAGGCTGCAGTTCATCGGTGACGATGATGCGAGCAAGGTGAGGGATTTCTACGCTTCGCTGTAAACATCGTTTGTCAATCCGCTTTTTCGATATTCTTAAATCGTTTTATATCATCATTTCGAGAATATGAAGCATTTCTTATATGTGACACTGGCAGTGGCTGCGCTGCTCGGCCTGTTCGCATGTACTGATGAGACCATCGGTGTGAGTATCACCGACAGTGTCTCGTCGATTATTGAGGATTCTTCGTTTGTAATCACAGGTCACTCGGTGCGCAACGACCGCGTGCAGATGCGAACCAGCACCAAGATGCTGGGCTCGCTCAGTGCCGACGGTTTCGGTTCGCTTCAGGCCGAGGCCGTGACCATGTGGATGCCCGCTGTGGAGATCGACACCAGCGGCGTGAAATCAGAGTGGATAGATTCCTGCCGCCTGAAGCTGCGCATGCCCGTGCGCAACGGCTACACCGGCAACTCGTTGGCTCCCATGCGCTTGAGCGTATATCGCTTGAACAAGCAGCTGCCCAGCCCCATCTACAGTGACTTTGACCCGACGGACTACTACGATAGCGACGACTTGCTGGCCAGTGAGTCTTATTCTCCCACGTCAGGTCGGATCGAGACGAGCGTCTCCTATTTGACCGGCAGCGCTCAGCAAGATACCGTGCGTGTGATCTCGGTTCCAGTTCCTGTTGAACTTGGTCGCGAGTTGTTCGATGCCTTTAAGGAAGACCCCTCGTTGTTCGCTGCACCCAAGCGGTTTGCCGAGTTCTTCCCCGGCATCTACATCAACAACAGCTACGGTAGCGGCCATGTGGTGAACATCAAGGCTATCGAGCTCGATGTGTACTACCGCCAGCACGCGCAGTTGACCGAAACGACCGATACCATTTATCCTGCCAAGTGCCAGTCCTACCTGGCCTCGACACCCGAGGTGATTTCCGACAACATCATCAACTTCGACATCGACGATGCCGTCACCTCGATGGTGAACAACGGCGAGGCCCTGATTGTCGCTCCCGCCGGATATGAGGTGCAGGTGCGTTTCCCCATCCAGGAGCTCATCGACAAGTATCAGACCAACGTCGGCAGCAATCAGTCCGTTATCAACAACTTGACGCTCACGTTGCCCGTCAGTGTTCCTGAGACCGAGTACAACATCCAGCCGCCCACCTATCTGTTGATGGTCAAGACGTCCAAGAAAGACAACTTCATCAACGGTGACAGCCTGACCAACAACAAGGACTCCTTCTATGCCATCTATGATGCGGCAGATAAAGAGTACGAGTTCACAGGCCTGCGCGACTATATCATCAACATCATCAACAACCAGGGAGGCATTGCCACCGAGGACGATTTCAACTTCACCATCACGCCTGTTGATGTGGTGAATTATACCTATCCGGCGTCCTATTCCTACTATTACAGCTCGGCTGCCAGCTCGATTGTGACTAAGATTTCGCCCATGGTTTCACGTCCCGCAATAGTGCGCTTACGGCTGGATAAGGCGAAGCTAAAGATGACCTACAGCAAACAAATTGTGGATTAAAGTTTGCGAGATTAGAAAAATAGTGCTACCTTTGCACCCGCATTGCAAATCATCGCAGTGCACCAAGCCGCAATAGCTCAGTCGGTAGAGCATTTCATTCGTAACGAAAAGGTCGCGGGTTCGAGTCCCGCTCGCGGCTCCACCACGACGGGAAGACAATGATGTTTTCCCGTTTTTTTTGATTTTGAACAGTATGGAAATCACCGTTAAAGACTATATGGAACGGCAACCGGGAAGTCCCAAGGTAGCCGAGACCGATCAGTTCTACTTGTGGATTGCCCTGCGGCTGGCCAAGTTGTGGGACGAGTCACCGTGGCTGCGAAATCTTGAAGATGACGTGCGCCGTGACGTAGTGCTCGCTGTGACTGGTTACTACCAGGATGTTGTCGCCGACGGCGGACTCTGGCGTTCCTTCACGCGTCTGCACAGTGAGCGTTTCGGCAGTCCGTTGCCTCACTATGGCCTCGGCGAGGACTATATCGACTATGAACTCAATGTGGAGGATGTGCGCTATGTGATGTGGTGGACCATTGCCGGAGAGATGGGCAGTGAAGCGCTTGACCCCCATGACAAGGAACTTGAAGCCTTGGCGATGGCATTCCACAAGTTGCTGGACGAGGAATATGAGCAGGCCCCCGTGCCACGGCAGTTCTGCATTGCCAGCGAGGTGGATCTGGACAACCCGCTGGACGCCAGGCGCATCTATGACTATGCTTACTGGCTCTACTGGCGCAGCTTCCTGTTGCGCCCCTCGTCATTGGCGGTGATGGAGCGCGCTATGCCTGAGGCCCATGCTATCATCGAGCGGGCGGGGGAGAGCGATGCCCGCCCCCTGCTGCTGGAACTCAACGAACGCCTGATGTCCACCCAGCCCGCCGGCCCCATCCCCCTAACCACCGCCCAATGGCTCCGCCTCATCATCGACGACCAGCTCCCCTAGTTGTGACAGAATTGTTTTGCCTGTATCATTAAACCGCCCTTTCGGGCGGGAAATTAAACAAATTTTTAAATTAAAATTCACAGCACAACGGTTTGTAAATTTTAAATATAATTTGTTTAATTTCCCGTGCGTAGCACGGATAAATGTTACGCCATCGAATTATGACACACTATCCAATTGATTTAGTTATCTTTCTTTTTGGCATCGAGGTGGTAGGTGAATGAGATGCCGATGTAGTGGTGCAGGGTGTCTTGCCACTCGTTGGTCTGCTGATAGGCGGTCTGGCTGCTCCAGCGCCAGTCATCCTGGTTGAGGATGTCATCGGCAAAGAGCTTGACATTGCCCTTGTTCTTCAAGATTTTCCAAGTTATGGAAGCGTCCCAAAGCAGGCGGTTACGGTTCATGCCGCTGGAGGCATAGCCGCGCCGCATGGCCTCGGTGAGGGATGTCTCAAACACGAAGTTGCGGTAGTTGGCCTCAAACTCCATGCCGTAGTTGTTGTTCCACAATGTCGTGTTCTGGATTGGAGACTGCGAGAAACGCAATCGGTCGGCATTAAGTTCGGCAAAGACCGAGGCCTTGATCCAGTTATGGTCAAACGACACGGTCAGTTTGTCCTTGGGGTGAACGCTTGTCTGGCGGTTCAGGATGCGCTCCTCGTGAGTGGGCAGCATGGTCAAGTAACCGTAATAGCGTCCTCCCGTGACTTTCAGGTCGTTCTGCAAGCGGAAGTAGTTGCCCAGGCCGTGGTCATAGTTGAGATTCACTTCCCATGTGCGGCTACCGGGCACCGACTCGGGACGACTGGTATAGACGTTGGTAGCCGGATCATAACTGAGCGCCGTGATGTTGCTGTAGTCTGATATGCTGTATTTGGCGTTGAAGCCGATGGACAGTTGGCGGCTGGGTACCACAGCCTTGTAAGCCAACTGGAACTCATTGGCGTGGCTATCCTTCAGATAAGGATTACCTTCGGTAATGAACAAGGGATCACTCAAGTCACGGTAGCCGATGGTCTGGAGCAAATCGGGACGCACGGTCTTGTAGCTGTAATTCAACTCAATATTCATGCCGCTGTTCATTTTCCATGAGAACTTGAACGAGGGCTCAATCTTGAAACTGTTCCTCACGGCGGTGGTGTCGAGTATGGCCCGACGGTAGTCCTGATGCTCTCGGTTCCAATTCAAGACCGCACTGGGCAGCAGCTGCACCTGGCCGATGTTGATTGTCGATCCTGCAGTGACGGTGTGGCCCGTGCTGTGGTAGCGGTTGTTGAACGAGTTGGCGGCATCGGCCATGCCGTTGGTAGTGAATTCACGGTCAATGCGATTGTTGTTATAATCCAATTGATAGACCATGTTGAGCATCCATTGTTTGGTCAGCCAGTGCTGATAGGTCATACTGCCGTTTAATGCAAGCTTTGATGAAGGCTCAATGGCATACTGGCTGAGCGTCGATGAGAAGTCGCTCTGATAGTCGGTGATGGCGCGGTCGGTCCACTGCTTGTTCTTGCTGTCGCTATAGTTTAGCCTTCCGGCAATTTTGAGGGAGCCGTTTTTGAAAAGATGCGTCCAGTCACCTGTAGCGATAAGTTTGGTTTCGTGTCCTCGGTTGAGCGTATTCACCTGTTGATTGATCGTAGGGGTATAGCCGTTGCCTGAATCGACCGACTGATCCGTCTCGCGTCGGTTGCTGGAACGGTTGTTGTCGTATTTGAGTTGTGCCCACAGGAAAAATGTGTTGGTTGTGTCGGGCCTCCATCGCATCATGCCCAGGATTGTCGGGTTCAGCGAGTGGCTGCGGTCAAAGCCCGTGGTCTTGTTATAACTTTGCGCTTCGCCGGGGAAGTAATTCTTGGTCTCGATGCCCGAATTTTTCCATCGGTCGTCATGCGCCAGTCCTCCGCTGATGCTGTAGTAACTTTTCAGCGTCTTTTTGCCCTGCTCGCGGCTCCAGTTGTGCTGATATCCGCCCGAAATGCCTTGCTCCTGGCCAAAGCCGTTACCCGAACTCAGCGTATATTGGCCTCTGTATCGTCTGTGTCGCTTGGCCATATTATTGACATCACCGAATACCATGACCGGGTCATTCTTGGAGAGACGGTTCATCTCGACCTCAGCCTCATAGTGGTCGCGGGTCCTGTAGCCTGCCGTGGCGTCGCCATACCAGCGGTCGAGAAATCCCGGTTTGATGCTCAAGTCCAGCACCATGTCCTCGCTGCCGTCGTCATTGCCGGTATGTTCCTTGAGTTCCGACGCCTTGTTATAGGCCTTGATGTTCTGCACCGCCTCTGCGGGCAGTTGGCTCACCAGATCATTGCCGCCAAAGAGGCTTTCGCCATCCATCGTCAGGCGGATGGGCTTGCCGTTCCACCAGAGTTTGCCATTGGCATCCGTCTCAACACCAGGTAGTTGCTTGATGAGTTCGTCGAGGCGGGCACCTTCTTGCAGCCTGAAGGCCGACGGATTGAACACGATGGTGTCGCCGTGTATGGTGAACCTTTTTGCATGCCCCGTGACTTCGACCATCTGCAACATCTGTGAGGACATCTTCAGTTCGATGGCGCCGATGTTGAGCGTATCTTTGCGACTGTCAGTCAGCGCCATGACATTTTTCTTTTTCTGGTAATAGCCCAGCATAGACACGGTCAACTCGACACGTCCGTCGGTAAAAAACGTGAATCGGCCAAGCGAGTCGGCTATCACGGTGCTGCCCGAATAGCTGGTTTCATTGATTTGCTTCATGTACTGAACCGTTGCCCCAGGCAGGGTCTCCCGGGTGTCGGTGTCGATGACGCGACCGCTGATAATATCGGAATTTGACGATAAAACACTGAATATCAATAAGATAATTGCAAAGTAGTATTTCACGATAGAGCATAGTTATGGCTGTTTCATGCGATGACTCACATGAAACAGTAGGTTAAACTTTAGTCTAATTTAATCTGGATTCCAGGAGTGTATACTCTTGGTTTTGTTCTCGAGGAGATCGACCATGCTCTCGAGAAAGAGGAGTTCACTTTCCTTGAGTTTTTTCTTCTCTTTGAGTTGTTTATAAACCGATGCCAGTTGCTGCATGCCGATTTTCAGGTCCATCTGGTCCAGGCCTTCGGTGTCCTTGCACAGTTCGTAGAGTTTGGATAGATAAATGTAGTGTGCACTGCCGTCGTCTTGCAGTTTCTCGACGTAAAAGAGCAATTTCTTCATCCAGTCTTTGGCATTGCCATGGCTGGAGGAGGAAGAACTGGAGGATGAAAAAGAGAAGGAATGACTTTGTCCGTCCGATAAATCAGATAGCGCTCCCTGGGCCTTGTCTAGAGATCCTTGGGCCTTCTCCATTGCAGCCCGATATTTCTCCATGCCTTGTTGATACTCTTCCATGCCTTGCTGGAATTTCTCCATGTACTTGTCGTAGTCGTCAGAGCTGATGACCACAGAACTGATCCTTTGGCCTTCGGTTGCTTTAGCCTTGATGGGGGCATAGGTGGTGATGAGGCGCCCGCTGATACTGTCGCTGTCGTCGTTCTTGCTCCACTCCAGGGTATACGTTTTGCGGTGCTGCTTGTCATCGGGGGTTAAAAAGCCCACGGTATAGCAGTGGTCACAGGCCAGACCCACGACGATGGTTTGCTCGGGGCTGTAATAGAGTCGGTAGCCCTGGAAGGTACCGTCATCGTTGTCGTTCCACCACAGGGTGTAGACGTCTGTGTTGCTGTTGCCATTGAGTTGCTCATAGGCCTCTTTGGCATTGTTGATCAGGCCCACGTTTCCGCTGTCGATGGTGAACTTGTACACGTCGAGTTGGCCTTCCTTGACTCCGGTTTCGGGGTCGGTATAGGTGGTGTGCATCTGACTTAGGCCCTCATGAGGCACGGCATTGATGATGTCGTTGAACGCTTCCTTCAGGCGGTCCTCATAGACGTTGGCGCTGGCCGTTGCAGGCACGAGCAGGGCGATGAGCGTCGCGATGATGATATGGTTGGTTGTATTCATAATGCTGGGATATTGGTGGTGGGTTGGTTGTTCAATTGATTGTTCAATTCGTTTTCGATCTCTTGCTCGAGGTCGATGAGTACGATGCTGCCGTCTTCGTTCTGCACGGCACGGAATCCGTTGGCTTCCAGGTCAATGATGAAGGCGCGGCGCTTCAGGTCGGCCAACTCGCGTTGCAAGCGCTCGTTCTCCTCGGCGAGTTTTTTGTTCTCGGCTTGCAAGCGACGGGTAGAACGGATAGAACGGGCTGGACGGGCCTGAGACGCAAGATTTTGCGTCTCTACAGGTCGTGTGATGGACGTTTCTGGTGATTGTTCCGTCGTTTGTAGAGACGCAAAATCTTGCGTCTCCCCGATAGGCGTGGACTCATTTGAAGCGACTGGGGGTGTCTCGGGCACAGTCATGGTGGCCGTCGGCTGGTGCAGCACGACGGTTGCCACGATGGCGGCCGTGATGCAGGCTGCTGCCGCGATGCCCCACCAGCGGCGCCCCATCTGCCGTGTCAACGTCGGGCGGGGTTGCTCCACGGTTACCGGGTAGTCCTCCATACCGCTGTCGAAGTAGTCAAACATGACGCGGTAATCCTCCCACTCGGCGGGCACGTCGGCGCTGCGGAAGTAGTCGGCCAACTGGGCCTCTTCCTCCACGGTGGTCTGCCCGTCCATGAACTTGTCGAGCAGTGCCTTGATTTGTTGTTGTGAATACCGTTTCATTGTCTGTCTTTGTTGCGTTGTTGTTGGATTTCGTTGAGCAGTTGCCGTCTTGCCCTGGCCAGCAGCGTGTTGACGCTTGATGGCTGGATTCCCAGGATGTGGGCAATCTCCTCGGTGGAGCGGTGTTCGACCTGTCGCAGCCTGAGGATGGCGTGCTGGGTGTAGGGCAGGTTGCGGATGCGTTGCCTGAGCCATCGCTCATCTTCCCGTTGCAGCATCAAGTCCAGTGGGGAGGGAACCGTCAGGTCAGCGGCTTGGCGCTCGTCGAGCGGTAACGGGGACTTGCGGCGCAGCTGGTTCACTGCCAGGTGGCGTGCAATCGTCGAGGCGTAGCCCTCGGGATTGTAGAGGCGGGGATCGTCATGCATTTGCCACAAGCGCAGCATCGTCTCCTGGGCGACGTCCTCGGCTGTGTCACTGTCGGCACCCGCCGCGGCGGCCGCCTTCAGCGCCAGTTGCCTGAGCTGTGGTGCTTGATGGTTAAATGCATCTATCGTCATCAATTTCTCGTTGTTTGTATTGCTGTTACACTACTATAACACATAGCATCCCTGTTTTTAAACAAAGAATTCAAAAATAATATTGTGATGGCGAGTTTTTAAAACAACAAGCGTGTTAACCATTGCGGTTAACACGCTTGTATTTTCTAACGGCTTGGGCCTTATGCCAGACCGCGGCCGTGGCAGTTCTTGTACTTCTTGCCGCTGCCGCACGGGCAGGGATCGTTGCGGCCGATCTTCGGGCCCTCGTTGCGGATGGGACCTTGGGGACCTTGAGGCCTCGGGCCGACGGGAGCATTGGGACGGCTGGGGTCGGGCTGACCGCCGCGACTCTCGCTGTAGCGTTGCTGGCGAGGCTGAGGCTCATTCTGCGACACGTTCTGTTGAGGCGCTGCCTCAGGAATCTGACCACGCATCAGGATGGCAATGGACTTGCCGTTCATGATGCCGACCATCTGCTTGAACATGTTGAAGGCTTCGGTCTTGTAGATGACCAGCGGGTCTTTCTGCTCATAGCTGGCGTTCTGCACACTCTGGCGCAACTGGTCCATCTCACGCAGGTGCTCTTTCCAGTTGTCGTCGATGGTGAGCAGCATGACTGCTTTTTGCCATGCCTTGGTCAGCGATTTGCAGTGGGTCTCGGCAGCCTCCTTGATGTCGATGACGATGCCGTAGCCGCGCTTGCCGTCGGTGATGGGCACGCGGATGAGGCCTTGAGGCTCCAAGCCCTGTGCTTCCTGGTCGGCAACGATTTGCTGGATGATGGGGTCGGCAACCTCGCCGAGGCGGTCCATCTTGCGGTTGAAGGCCTTGAGCACGTTGTCATACAGGATTTCCTGCTTCTTGCCGTCGTCCATGCGGCGGAATTCCTCCTCATCGAACGGTGACTCGATAGCGTAGGTTTTGAGTACCTGCATCTTGAAGTCCTCGAAGTCATCAGGACCGTGCTTCTCGACGATGTCCTCCACGCTGTCGTAGAGGGTGTTGATGATGTCCAGTCCGATGCGCTCACCGATGAGGGCGTGGTGGCGACGGGTGTAAATCACCTTACGCTGGGCGTTCATTACGTCGTCATACTCGAGCAGGTGCTTACGGATACCGAAGTTGTTCTCCTCGACGCGCTTCTGGGCGTTCTCGATGCTCTTAGTCACCATGTTGCTCTCGATGGCCTCGCCATCCTTCAGCCCCAGACGGTCAAGCGTCTTGACAACGCTCTCGCTGGCGAACAGACGCATCAGCTTGTCCTCGAACGACACGAAGAATACCGATGAACCCGGGTCACCTTGACGACCGGCACGACCTCGCAGCTGGCGGTCAACACGGCGTGACTCGTGGCGCTCGGTACCGATGATGGCCAGACCGCCGGCCGCCTTTACTGCGGGCGACAGTTTGATATCGGTACCACGACCGGCCATGTTGGTGGCGATGGTCACGACACCCTTGCCGTCGATCGATTGACCGGCTTGGGCAACAATGTCTGCCTCCTTCTGGTGCAGCTTGGCATTGAGGACGTTGTGCGGGATGTGGCGCAGGTTGAGCATTCGGCTCAGCATCTCACTGATCTCGACGCTGGTGGTACCCACCAGGGTAGGACGTCCCGAATTGCGCATGGCCTCGATCTCGGCAATGACGGCATTAAATTTCTCCTTCTGCGTCTTGTAAACGCGGTCGGGCATATCGTTGCGGATAACGGGCTTGTTGGTGGGAATGGTAACGACATCCAGCTTGTAGATGTCCCAGAACTCACCAGCCTCGGTCTCGGCGGTACCGGTCATACCGGCCAGCTTGTGGTACATGCGGAAGTAGTTCTGCAACGTGATGGTGGCGAACGTCTGGGTAGCGGCCTCGACGTTCACGCCCTCCTTGGCCTCGATAGCCTGGTGCAGACCATCGCTGTAGCGGCGGCCTTCCATGACACGGCCCGTCTGCTCATCGACGATCTTTACCTTGCCCTCGCCATCGACGATATACTCGTCGTCGCGGTTGAACAGGGTATAGGCCTTCAACAACTGGGTGACGGTGTGCACGCGCTCGGCCTTGACCGAGTAGTTGGCGAGCAGTTCGTCCTTCTTGTTGGTCTTCTCCTCATCGCTCAGCGGCTCGTTGGTCACGGCCGACAGCTGTGCGGCGATATCGGGCAGAATGAAGAATTCGGGGTCATCGGTGCCCTTGGTAAGCACGTCGATACCCTTATCGGTCATCTCGACGGTGTTGTTCTTCTCATCGATGATGAAGAACAGGGGGTCGGTGACGGTGGGCATCTCGCGGTTATTGTCTGCCATATAGTAGGCCTCGGTCTTGAGCATGGCGTTCTTCACGCCTTCCTCACTCAGGTACTTGATTAAGGGCTTGTACTTGGGCAGACCCTTGAAGGCGCGGTAGAGCCTCAAGGTACCTTCCTTGACGGTGTCCTGGTCGTCGCTGGCCATCATCTTCTTGGCATCGGCGAGCAAGCTGGTCACCAATTGGCGCTGAGCGTTATACACACGCTCCACGTTGGGCTTGAAGTCGTTGAACATCTGGTCCTCGCCCTTGGGCACGGGACCTGAAATGATCAACGGGGTACGGGCATCATCAATGAGCACACTGTCGACCTCATCGACGATGGCGAAGTTGTGGGGGCGCTGCACCATGTCCTCGGGGCGCATGGCCATATTGTCGCGCAGGTAGTCGAAACCGAACTCACTGTTGGTACCGAAGGTGATGTCGCAGTTGTAGGCATCGCGGCGCTGCTGTGAGTTGGGCTCGGTCTTGTCGATGCAAGCCACGGTCATGCCGTGGAACATGTACAAGGGACCCATCCACTCGCTATCGCGCTTGGCCAGGTAGTCGTTGACGGTCACCACGTGCACACCGTTGCCGGTCAAGCCGTTGAGGAAGACGGGCAGGGTAGCCACCAGGGTTTTACCTTCACCGGTCGCCATCTCGGCGATTTTGCCTTGGTGCAACACGATACCACCGATGAGCTGCACGTCATAGTGCACCATGTCCCAGGTGATTTCGTTACCGCCGGCAATCCAGTGGTTGGTGTAGATGGCCTTGTCGCCCTCGATGCTCACGAAGTCCTTGCCTTGAGCGGCCAGGTCGCGGTCGAGTTGGGTGGCGTTTACAACAATGGTTTCGTTCTCGGCAAAGCGGCGGGCTGTCGATTTCACGATGGCGAACACGGTGGGCAGCACTTCGTTGAGCTTGTCCTCGAGGATGTCGAGAATCTCCTTCTGGATATCATCGACCTTCTTCCACAGCGGCTCGCGCTCCTCGTAGTCGAGGGTCTCGATTTCAGCTTTGATGCGTTCGATTTCGTCGCGCTTGTCCTGTACCGAGTCGTTGAGCTGTTGACGGATGTCGGCAGTGCGCTGGCGCAGGCTGTCGATGTCCAGAGCATCGATCTCGGGATAAATCGCTTTGATTTGATTGACAATAGGTGTGATCTTCTTCAGGTCACGGGTTGACTTATTGCCAAACATGGATTTCAAAATGTCACTAAGTCCCATTTTTTATTTATATATCTGATTTTAGTTTTTTCGTTTTTTGTGGAGACGCAAAATCTTGCATCTCAGTCATTCAAACGGCAAAGATACACTTTTTTAGCCGATTAGCTGCAATGATACAGCGATTTTTGGTTTTTTGGGGATTTGGCGGTAAGAACTTCAAGGTCGTGAACTCCTGACCTCTAATTCCTCACTCCTCACCGTCGGCCAGTGGGGCCACGGGTGGGCTGGCTGATCAGGAAGGCGTTGGTCAACGAGCGTACCACCAGGGCCGTCATCAGCGGGAAGAAGGCGATGTTGCCCACTTGGGGTTGCCACGGCCATGCCAGCATGAGCATGGCCACAACCAGTGCGTTGAGGGCATGGAGCCAGCGGGCAGCATTGCGGGTTTTCTTGAACCAGGGCAGCACGGCAAGCAACAGCAACACGGGGTGTAACCACACGATGTTGATGTTGGGCGAGGTGGCCTCATGGGTCGAGAAGAAAATGAGGAAAAACAGCAGGCAACCTGCCAGTCCGCCGATAGTGAACAGCACGGTGTCAAACCAGCGTGACACGTCGTGGCGGCGCCAGTCACGGCAGGTTACGAGCAGTGTCAGTGCCAGTACGAGCAGCGCTACGGTCATGGGGGATAGATACCAGGGCGTCGGTGGTCTCACGTTGCCCTCGGTGCTCTTGTCGATGGGGACGGTTGTCGCCTTGACCAGCGGCAGGGTCACGCTGTCGGTCTTGATGGTTGCTCCCGCAACAGCATCCATGAGAATCATGGGGATGAACATCGTGGCGCGCTGGTCGAGCACCGTGTCGGTATCCCAACCCAGCACCAGATCAATGCCGAAGCGTTCCCACGCGTAGTTGCGGCAATAGTGTGACAAGATGTCACGATAGGTGACAGTCGTGTCAGCCATCGCGGGATATTGCAGTCCGTCGCCCGCTGCTATTTCGATGATGTCGCGGGGGCGGGTAGAGCAGTTGTCGCTCAGGAATTTATAACGATAGGTGCGGTTTTCGGGTTGTGCGTTGTTCCACAGGAAGTCTCTCACGGCGATAGCCCTGTCCTGAGGCAGATTGAGTTCCTGCTCAACCATGCGTCGCTCCTCCATACCCAGGGTGGCATAGACTCGGGGTACGGGCTGGCACATATAGTCGGTCTCGCCCAGCATGAAGCGCCACATGAACGCAGGTGCCTGAAAATCAAACACCCCGTAGTTGAAATACAGATCGATAGGGCCTTGCTGGACACGTATCTCGCTGTGTCCCCAGATGTTGTGCGGCTCGCTGCCTGGATAGAACGTGACGAGGCTCACGCGCACCGAGTCCTCCTGCTCTTGAGCCTGGATCGGTGCGGCAGGTAACGGCAGCTGGGGCACAGCTTCAAGCGTCCCCGTAGCACACAGGGCGCACAATACCGTCAGATATGTCTTCAACAATCGTTGCATTGATCATCAATAGTTTTGCAAAGATAATACCAATATTTTAAATGTCAGATTTGCACCATATATATAATAATATTCGTGTCCGCTAATGGTCGCATGTCATCGACCTTCTCATCCGATCAAGTATGTCCCTTTTTTCGTCTGAAAATTTGGCTATAATAATAATATGGTGTACTTTTGCATTACGAAAAATACGTAACGAAAAATACGTAACGAAATTTTCGCAATATATTTTGAATTAATGATATTATGAATAATAAGAAAAATCCTTTAAATCCGTTTCTTTTAACAGGTTATATATCTCCAGTTTATTTCTGTGACAGAGAGCAAGAATCCAATAAACTGGTTTCTGCATTACGAAATGGAAGAAATGTGACCCTGATAAGTCCTCGCCGAATGGGAAAAACGGGCCTAATTCACCATGTTTTTCATCGTTTAAGGGCCGATAAACAAACAAGATGTTACTATGTAGATTTGTATAAAACCGATAGTTTGGCCTCTCTTGTTGAACAGTTAGCTAATGTCGTGTTGGGATCATTGGACACGGCTAAAAGCAAGATAGTAAGGCAAGTTACTACGTTTTTCAAATCTCTGCGTCCGTTATTTAGCTATGATACCTTGACGGGTGCACCGACATTCATGGTTGATGTCAAGCCGGAATTGGCTGAGCACTCCCTGGCTGAGATTTTTTCTTATATGGAGCAGTCGGGCCAGGAATGTGTCGTTGCTATGGACGAATTTCAGTCTATTGCTGATTATGGTGACAAGAATGTGGAAGCATTGCTGCGATCCCACATCCAGCAGCTCACATCTGTACATTTCGTCTTCTCGGGCAGCCAACGCCATGTACTGGAAAACATGTTTGCTTCGGCTAACCGTCCGTTTTATCAGAGCACTCAGATTTTGAACCTCTATGAGATACAAGAACAGTTTTATTATGAATTTGCAAAAGAAAAGCTGGCAGCTCATCGGCAGCAGCTGAATGCTGATGTGTTTGGGTTCCTATATCAAAAACTTGCTGGTCACACATGGTATGTTCAGATGTCGCTGAACCGCGTGTATGAGTCTGGAGATCCGTTGGTCTCACGGGAAGTCGTTGATAAAGTTTTGACGAGTATTGTTGATGAAAACGAAGCTACATTCCAGACATTCATGCGCTTGGTGACACCTGCTCAAGCTAAACTGCTCAGAGCGATAGCTAAAGAGGGATCAGTGCAGCAAGCTTTAGGTCAATCTTTTATCAGTCAATATCAACTGGGAGCGACCAGCACAATCAGCTCAGCTATCAAGACGTTGGTAGAAAAGGAACTGGTTTTGGACGCCCAAGGCGCTTATCAGGTCTATGACCGATTCTTTGCCCTCTGGCTCAAGCGCTAGTAATATCATTCATATTTTTTACCATGGGAAGAAAGAGACATGATTGGCCACAGGGGTGGCGAAGGGTCCTGGCTGTCACGCTGGGCTCATTGTTGTCGGTGGCCTTGTTCGCATTGCTGTGTTGGGGCGTGAATAGCACCGACTTGAAGTATCAAAGGAACTCGATGGGTTTCTTTGTCGGTTTAGCGTGGGTGGTGCTGACGGTTTTCCTCCTGAGAAAACAGTTCAGTGTGATAACTAAAAAGGACAACTATCGCTTTGTAGCATATCTCTTTTTCGGCATGAGCATTGGCGGCGGGCTTTTGGGCATTGATCAATATGTCCACCGGGCCACCTCGTCCTATCTTCACTGTAAGAGTATCACCCGCGAGAGCATCGGCGATGCCGAGTATATCATGAGTGAGCAGGAAATCGATGTGATGGATAATTGCCGGGGCTATGATGTGAGTAGCGAGCGCAGGAGGAGAGGAAGGGTTGCCTTAACAGCACGTGTTGTCGCTCCGATCAGGGATAGCCATGGCGTTTACTTGGCCTTCAAGGAGAGGGAGTACTATAAAACCCGGTGGAAAAGTAGCGATGAGATTGAAGAGGCCGATGGTGATGCCAGGGCAAGACTGCGAGAAAAGGTTTCTGATCAGCACTATGACAAGCGATGCCGCACCTATCGCCGCATCTTTGCCTACAATCACGGGAGATATGACAAGTATGTCAATGCGGTGGAAAACTCATCCCAGTACTTGAATGACCCGCTCTATCGAGTAGAGTCCCTACCGCCCATTATCGAGGAAATTCACGATGTGGGACTCGGTGCCGATGCACGCCCCAATGTCCTGGTCACTGCCTTGTACCTGGTCATTCATTTCTTCATCTGCGTAGCCCTGCTCATGGCTGGCAGCAAAGAATAAACATGTTGCTGAAACGACATCTTCTACACAGGCTGTGGTGCTATTTTCCCGTGGACAGATTCGATGCGCAAATGTTATTTGTCACCGTAGTGTCCTTTTAGGGAAACTACAATGACTGTGATAATTTATAGAAATGTTTACCAAGAGCCGTAGTTGCCGCGGTCGGCGTCGATGCGCAGGAGGATGAACAGCAGGATGGTGAAACCCCACAGCGAAGAACCGCCGTAGCTGAAGAAGGGCAGGGGAATGCCGATGACCGGGCACAGTCCGATGACCATGCCGATGTTGATAGCGAGGTGGAAAATGAGATAGGACGCGACACTGTAAGCATACACGCGGGCAAAAGTCGAATGATTGCGTTCGGCCAGGGTGATGATGCGCAGGATGAGTGTCAAGAAGAGGATGAGCACAGCCACGCTGCCGATGAAGCCCTGCTCCTCGCCGATGGTGCAGAAGATGAAGTCGGTGTGCTGCTCGGGGACATACTTCAGTTTGGTTTGGGTGCCTTGCAGGAAACCCTTGCCGGTGACACCGCCGCTGCCGATGGCGATCTTGCTCTGATTGACGTTGTAGCCCGCACCGCGCAAGTCCTCCTCGATGCCCAGTGTGACCTTGATGCGTTGCTGCTGGTGGGGCTCAAGCACATTGTTGAACGCGATATTCACCATGAACATGAACATGACCGACACCGCGGCAAAGCAGATGGTCATGAGCACCTTCTTGAGGTGAATCTCGTGCAACATGCCGTAGAGCAGATACAGCAGCGACAAGATGATGACTGGCAGGAAGAAAGCGTAGGCGTTGACCTTGACACCGGCCAGCGTGAGTCCTCCGGCAATGGCACCTGCCACCAGATACCCGATCATCACGTTGCGCCCCAGAATCCACGAGCGGCAATAGATCAGTAGCATGGCCACGATGAGTGCCATCACCATGATGAAGGCGATGGCCATGCCCAGCGGAATGCCCATGAAAGTGATGGCGGCGAACTTCAAAACCACGACAAAATAGACCACAGCCATCAATGCGGCGAACAGCACGAAGCCCGACATGCCCTCGCGGTAGAGGACAAAAATGAGTGCCGTATAGACCAGCGCCGAACCTGTTTCGCGTTCCAGGATGATACACAGGATGGGGAGCAGGATGATGCCGATGGCGATAGCATAGTTGCGCCACCCGTTGAGTTGGAAACCATAGGTGCTGAACAACTTAGCCAGCGCCAGTGCTGTCGCTGTCTTGGCAAATTCGGCGGGTTGCAGGCTCACAGGCCCGAATACCAGCCACGATCGCGACCCCTTGATGTCGGGGGCGACAAAGACGGTGACAATCAGCAGTATGATCATGAACCCGTAAAGCGGATAGGCATAGGCCTCATAGATGCGTCTGTCGATCAGCAGCAGCGAGAAACCAATCAGGAACGAGAGGCCAGCCCACAGGAACTGCTTGCCCGAGAACTCGCTCAGGTCAAACATGCTCGCGCGGTCATAGTCGTAGGTGGCGGCATAGATGCTCACTGCGCCGGCAACGACCATGATGAGGTAAAGGACGATAGTGAACCAGTCCACCGACCTCAACAGGTTGGTATTCTCATCTTCATTCCTGATTTCCATCGCTTGTCACGGGTTTTGTGGATTTGGTCTTATTCTTGTCGGCCTGGGTGCCGGAAGTCGTTTTTTTCGCCTTGGGATAGGTGATGGTGTGGCGGCTGGCCATCGCGCGTCCCTGGGCTTGCAAGCCGGGAGAGTTGCCTCGCAGGTAACGCTGAATCATCAATGCGCCGATGGGAACGCCGAAGGCGGCGCCGAAACCTGCGTTTTCAACATACACGCAGATGGCGATTTTGGGGTCGTTCATCGGGGCAAAGCCCATGAACACCGAGTGGTCGCGGCCGTGCGGGTTCTGGGCCGTTCCTGTCTTGCCGCACACGTCAAGGCCAGGAATGTTGGCGCGCGTGCAGGTGCCGCCCAGCACAGCCATGCGCATGCCCTCGACGATGTCGTTGTAGTAACGCTTGTCGATGTCGGTATCGTGGCGCTCGAGGCTTTTCTTGAGCACACCCACACCCTCGATGTTCTTCACCACATGGGGCGTGATGTAGTATCCGCGGTTGGCTATCGTGGCGCTCAAGTTGGCAATCTGTAACGGCGTGGCGAGGATTTCACCTTGACCGATGGCGTCGCTGATGATGGTCTGTCCCACCCATTTGCCTTCGCCGTAAATCTTGTCGTAGAAAGCCGTGTTGGGGATGAAGCCGCGGCTCTCGCCAGGCATGTCGATGCCCAGTTTATAGCCGTAGCCCATCGACACCATGTGGTTTTTCCACACCTCGAAAGCCTTGCCCGTGGAGCCATACTTGGACCGCTTGTCCATCATGTACTTGAAGCCCCAGCAGAAGTAGGCGTTGCACGACGTCTGTAATGCGGGCTTGAGCGGGATGGGGGAGCCGTGGCCGTGGCAGCCCACACGCAGTCCGGCATTGACATAGCCGCGGCGGCACGGAAAGAGGGTGCTCGTGGTGATGATGCCTTCTTGAAGGAAAATCAAGCCTTGAGACGGCTTGAAGGTCGAGCCGGGAGGATAGGCCGCCATGATGGAGCGGTCATACAACGGCTTGAGGCGGTTGTTCACCAGGTCGCGGTAGTTTTTCCCTCGCTCTTTACCCATGAGCAGGGCCGGGTCGAAGGTAGGACTTGACACGAGGGCCAGAATCTCGCCCGTCTTGGGCTCGATGGCTACGATGGCACCCACCTTGCCCTGCATGAGCAATTCGCCGTACTCCTGCAGCCCGATGTCGATGCTCAGTTTCAGGTTGTTGCCGGCAAGGGGCGACACGTCGTCGGCTCCGTCGTTGTAGTGTCCCTTGATTTTGCCGGTCGCGTCGCGGATGAGGATTTCCTTGCCCTTGACGCCGCGCAGCCATTTCTCGTAGCTCTTCTCGATGCCCAGGTCGCCGGTGTAGTCACCGGGACGGTAATAGTCATCGTTCTCGATGTCACGCGCATTGACCTCGCGGATGTCTCCCAGGACGTTGGCCGCAACATGGTAGTTGTATTGCCTGAGGATGCGCTGCACGACATAGAATCCGGGGAAACGGTACAGTTTTTCCTGCAACCGGCCATAGTCCTCGGGGGTGAGGTGATTCATGAGCACCTGCTGGGTGAATGCCGAGTAGCTGCGCCCTTTTCGCATCTCCTCCAAGCGATGTTCGAATTCTTCTTTGCTGATTTGCAGTGTGTTGCACAGGTCAATGGTGTCGAACGGGATGACATCCTTAGGGATCATCACCAGGTCGTATTCGGGCACGTTATACACCACTAGCGAGTCGTTACGGTCATAGATGAGGCCTCGCGAGGGATAGATGACCTTTTCCATGAAGGCATTGCTGTCGGCATTGGCCTTGTAGGTCGAGTCCATCACCTGCAACTGCACCAGGCGGATGATGTAGATGATGACAATCGCTACAATGAATCCTCCGATGACAAGTTTACGTTTCTCGAGGTTATAATCTTTTCTCACGGCGCGTGCTCACTAAAGAGTCCAATCCAAAGATGATGATAACCGACAGAACGCTGCTGCCTGCGATGCGGGCCAGCGTGAGCACGAAGTTGTGCAAGGAGAAAGCCTGAATGATAAAAATGAGGGCACAGTATCCCGTCACCAGAGTCGCCATGTACTTGAAGTAGTCGCTGACGCCCATCGAATCCACCGAGGGGATGGGGATGTTCATGTCGTTCTCGCGCGAGACGAATAGGTTGAACACGGGACGTCGCACCGCGGCCATCAGTGTGCAGGCCAGCGCATTCATGCCCGGGGTGTTGTTGAAGATGTCAACGATCAGTCCCGAGAAAAACGCGATGGTCAACACCCACCCGCCGTGCAGATTCACGGGGAGCCTGAGGATGAGGTAGATGAACACTACAGGCATGGCGATGTTGAACAAGACGATCTTGTTGCACACCAGCTGCAGCACCAACAGTGCAAGAAACAGCACGATGAATTGTATCACGGTCTTGGTCATGGCTGCTCTCCTGCTTGGTTATCGGGTTGTTCGGGCGAAGGAACAGGCTGAGCCGGCAGCACAGGCTGCTGAACCGGTTGAGCCGGTTGCGAGGGCTTGTCGGCGGGCTGCTTGGCAGGCTTCTTGGTCTTGGCCTCGTCGGGAAGCACATCGATGATCTCGGGCTTGATTTCGGGGCGGGTCTGGATATTGGCAGCAGTGTCAATGCTCTGCTCGGCCCTGAGCATGGCGTCAATCTGATCCTTCATGCTGTTGGTGATCACACGCACGCTGCTCAGCTGGCTGAAGTTGGTCGTCAGCCTGATGCGTAACGACACAAAACTGTCGGTCATGCCGCGTGCCAGACCATCGACGGTGCCCACAATGATGCCTTCGGGGAATACTGCCGAGTAACCGCTGGTGACAATCGTGTCACCCTTGTGATAGGTGATGTGCTTGGGCAGCTCCTCGAGCACGGCGAACTGCGGGCTCTTGCCATCCCAGACCAGACTGCCGTAGAAGCCGCTGTCCCTGAGTTTACACGATAGCCTCATGTGCGGGTTGAGCAGCGAGATGACGCGTGCTGCATGCGGTCCCGCCACGTTCACGATGCCCACCACGCCGTTCTGGTCGATGACACCCATCTCTGGGTTGACTCCATCGAGGTAACCCCGGTTGATGGTGATGTAGTTGTTGGGGTTGGCGATGCTGTTGCTGATGACCTGGGCCATGACAAAGCTGTACTGCTTCAATGCCGGCTGGTGCAACGAGTCGGGCGAGGCGAGTGCCATGTCGGCCATCTGGTTGCGCAGCTCAATCAGTTCCATCTCCAGCGCGGCGTTGCGCTCCTGCAGACTCTCGTTAATGTCGCGCAGGTGAAAATAGGACGTCACGCCGTTGAACGCCTTATAGACCGCGGCACTCACTCGGTTGGCCGAGGTCAAATAGACGCTCTGCTGGTAAGGATTGTCCTTAAACAGCAGCACGAGGCTCAAAATCACATAGATAGCGAAAATGAACCACGCACTGTGTTTGATGAAAAAGTTGAGCAGATTATTCATCGCATAAGCTTTTAGCTATCAGCTGTTAGCTATTAGCTTTTAGTCGTTAGCTCCTTGACAGCTACCAACTAATGCCTAAGAATCAACGCATGAGGAACTTGAAGTGCTTGATGTTCTTGAGCGCAATGCCGGTACCCTTGGCAACGGCATGCAGGGGATCCTCAGCGACATGGAACTCGATGCCGATCTTGTCGGTCAAGCGACGGTCGAGACCGCGCAGCAGGGCGCCGCCACCGGTGAGGAAGATACCGTTGTGAACGATGTCCTGATACAGCTCGGGAGGAGTCTGCTCCAAGGCGCTCAACACAGCTGCCTCGATCTTGGAGATGGACTTCTCGATGCAGTGGCACACCTCCTGATAGGTAACGGGAACCTCAAGGGGAAGCGAGTTCACCTGGTTGGGGCCGTGGATGATGAAATCCTCGGGAGCATCGGGGCCCAGGTCGGTCAATGCCGAACCCACGTTGATCTTGATGGCCTCGGCGGTGCGCTCACCCACGCGGACGTTGTGTGCGCGACGCATGTGTTCCTGGATGTCCTCGGTGAGGTCGTCACCGGCGGTGCGGATGCTCTTGTTGCTCACGATACCGCCCAGCGAAATCACGGCGATTTCGGTAGTACCGCCACCGATGTCAACGATCATGTTGCCCTCGGGGGCCAGCACGTCAAGGCCGATACCCAGGGCTGCTGCCATGGGCTCATAAATCATGTAAACGTCACGTCCACCGGCGTGCTCAGCCGAGTCGCGGACGGCGCGGATCTCGACCTCGGTCGATCCCGAGGGGACGCAAACGACCATACGCAACGAGGGTGAGAACCAGTGATTCTTGGCACTCACTTTCTTGATCATGCCGCGAATCATGTGCTCGGCGGCATTGAAGTCGGCGATGACACCGTCGCTCAAGGGCCTTACAGTGCGGATGCCCTCGTGGGCCTTGCCGTGCATCTCGCGTGCGCGTTCACCCACTGCGATGGGCTTGTTGGTCTTGGAATCAAGAGCTACAACCGACGGCTCGTCGATGACGATGCGGTCGTTATGGATGATAATGGTGTTGGCTGTTCCTAAATCGACAGCGATTTCCTGAGTGAATGAAAACCATCCCATGATTGTTATCTGTATGTTTGATAGTTAGTTGTGAATATCTAGCGAAATATCTCTTATTAATCGGGCTGCAAAGTTACTAAAATCTCACCAAACTACTACTATGTTTTAATGTAGTTTTTTTCTTGGGTTTCTGCCTTGAAACCTATAGCATTCCTTCGAGTGCGTCCACCGCATGGCGCACGCAGTCCTCGCATGAACACAGCACGCCGTGGTCGCTGCCCACACCCTTCAGATCCTTGCAACGCGTTGCGCCGCACCGCTGTTCGAACTCGGTTCGCAGCTGGCTGGCCTGTGGGTTCATGCGCCGGTTGTCATACTTGAGCATCCCCTGCGCCATCTGGGCACCGCACAGGGCACCGCAGGCCTCTTCCATGCAGCCCATGCCGCTGCCGAAGCAGGCACCCATAGCCAGCAAGCGCTCTTCGGGTAACCCCAGTTCGGGTGCAAAGGCCATCAGTACGGCCTGACAACAGTTGTAGTTGCGTTTGTACATCACTGCCCGTTCGCGACGAGGCATGTTGTCGATCATCTCGTTTTGTTCCATCTTTTATATATAATAATGTGAATGTTTACTGCAAAGGTAACTCATTCGCCCGACATGGCATTGGACGAGTGTGGTTTTTTTATTATGTGCTGTGACAATAAGCGAGGCGGTGCTCACGTTATATATATAGAATGTAAAAAGATATCAAGTGCGCACTATGAACAAGAGATTGATTTCGCTCATGGCGGCCGCGCTGGCTTTGTTGTCGGCGGGCGCTCAGGTGACGTTCCCCGGTGCGGTCGGGCATGCCCCTATCGAGTTGACCCCCGATGCAAACACCGGTCTGAATAAGATCTATGTGATTTATGACACCCAGGGGGTGGGGATGTCCTACTCCGGCCCCATGACCGGCCCTGCAACATGGACCTGCTTTGACCAGACTAATTGGGGTCATCCCGATACGGTTTTAGTCGGTAATTTGACTACACTGGACCAGGTGATTCCCAATAAGGGTTACAAGATTGAGGTGGGTTCCGAAAGCCCCTTTTATTGCTGGGTGGTCAATTATGCCGATTTTCCCATGGAACTCTTCGACATAGGATATGTCGAAGACAACCCTTGTACGATGCTTCGCTTCATGGTTGACGGTACTGCGCCCAAAATACCCTATTCCACCATCACCGGTAACACCCGGTATCTGGATCGTGAGATCAAACTGTCTTACAATACGCTGCAGTGGGAAAATGACTCGATCTGGGAAGAAAAACCGGTTGTCGAGACCTTCGAGAGCCTGGAACAGGAAATCGCCATAGAGCCTCCCTTGTGCAATACAGCCTACACGCTCACGGGAGACCGCTTCCTGGAGCAATGGGGTATCCCTGAACGCCTTAATGACCCTGATTACTATATCAAGACACAGGCTGTGGGCTGTGGCTCTAACGTCTATCTTGTGGACAACCATGGCAACAAGAAGAAACTGGAAGGCTCGTTGAATGGAGGTTCGGCTCCTGTTCACCTCCTGCTCGTCGGCTCTCCCACCGATGCTGTGGTCTATCGCAAGTGGGAAATAGCGACTGATGCCGACTTTGAGGAAGTGATCCTGCAATACAACCAGGACGAGGTGGATTACACACTCAATGATGCGAACACCTATTACATACGCTATATGGTAGCTAATGCCGCGGGTTCCTGCGAGGCCTATAGCGATACCTACCAGATCAACGTGAGCGAGAGTCAGCTGGGAATCGGACCACGAGGTGACCTTCCCAACGTGTTCGCTCCAGGTTCGACCGAGGGAGTTTGGAAAGTCTCCTATAAGTCTCTTGTTGAGTTCCATTGCTGGATTTTTAACCGTTGGGGCACTCTGGTGTTTGAGTTCACCGATCCCGACCTTGGCTGGGACGGCACCTATCATGGCAAGCAGGTTGATACGGGTGTTTACTATTATGTGGTGACAGCCACAGGCAGCGATGGCGTGAAGTACAAGAAACGTGGCGACATCACTGTCCTGCACTACAAGAGGGGTGGCACTGGCACCACGAACCCCGAAACAGGTGGTTTATAATAAAACAAATTGCGGCTATATGCCGCAATTTGTTGATTAGAGATAGGAGAATAGCGAGTGGAAATCAGAATATGAAAAAGATGATATTGATGGCTGTGTTGCTGCTGGCGGCATCGATCCCGGGACAGGCACAGCTCAAGAGGGAGTACAGCAAGAACACGACATCGTCGTCACCGGTGTTCAGTGTGACGGCCAGCCCCGATATACCGATGAGTGTAACATTTGCCGGCGAAAAAGTGAGCTTTGATCGCCTGGATATGGCCGAGCGACTGGACCGTGAGTTGACGGGAATCATCTACGGCCAAACGACCACCGAGTTGTGTTTCAAGCGCGCCAACCGCTATTTCCCGGCTTTGGCCAAGATACTGAAGGAGCAGGGGGTGCCTCTCGACTTCCTGTATCTGGCCGTGACCGAGAGTTCGATGGACTATAATGCCTATTCGAGCGCCAAAGCTGCCGGTATGTGGCAGTTGTTGGCAGGAACTGGCCGCGACTACGGTCTTGAGGTGGGCGACGAGGTGGATGAGCGTTTTGACCCCGAGAAATCGACGGTTGCCGCCTGCAAGTACCTCAAGGCCGCTTACAAGAAATATGGCCACTGGCCCACTGTGGCTGCAAGCTATAATGCCGGGATGCAGAAAATCTCCGGCGAGTTGTCAAAGCAGAAAGTGGACAACTCATTTGACCTGTACCTGGTGCAGGAGACGTCGCGCTATGTCTTCCGCATCATCGCTTATAAACTAGTGATGGAATCCCCCAAGCGCTATGGTTACCGTTTCTCGCGCAAAAACCTGTGGCAACCAGTGGATTACACCACCGTGGATGTCAGCGGTTCAGTGCCCAGCTGGATTGATTGGGCCAAGGGCAAGGGCATCACCTATGCCCAACTGCGTGAAGCCAATCCGTGGATACGTTCCACCAAATTGACCAACGCCGGCGGCAAGACCTACAAGGTGCGCGTGCCCAAGCAGAGCGAGCTGTACCGCAGCAAGCGTTCTTACAGCGTGTATAACAAGGAGTGGGTTGTGGATTAAGCATTCAGTTGTTAGGGATTAAGATAATTAATTTATTGATTATAAGGTATTTATCCTTGTTGTAGAATGAAAATTAACGGGCAGGATATAGATTGCGTTGAGGTGCTGGGCGCAAGGGTCCATAACCTCAAGGACATCGATGTGGAGATACCGCATTACAAGCTCACGGTCATCACCGGCCTGAGTGGGAGCGGCAAGACGTCGTTGGCGTTTGACACGGTGTTTGCCGAGGGGCAGCGCCGTTATCTGGAGACGTTCTCGTCCTATGCCCGCAACATGATGGGGATTCTCGAACGCCCCAATGTGGACAAGATTTCGGGTTTGTGTCCCGTCATCTCGATAGGACAGAAGACCGTCAACCGCAATCCGCGCAGTACTGTGGGCACGACGACCGAGGTCTATGACTACCTGCGATTGCTGTATGCCCGTGCGGCCGATGCTTATTCCTACTTGTCGGGCGAGCGCATGGTCAAATACACGACCGACAAAATCCTGAGCCTCATTCTCGAGCGTTATCAGGGCCGCAAGATTTACGTTCTTGCTCCGTTGGTCAAGAACCGTAAGGGCCATTACAAGGATTTGTTCGAGAACCTGCGCAAGAAAGGGTATATCAACGTGAGGGTGGATGGCGTGTTGCGCGAGATCACCTTCGGCATGAAGCTTGACCGCTATGTCAACCACAGTGTGGAACTGGTTGTCGACCGGCTGAAAGTCGCCGAGAAAGACCTCAAACGCCTTGCCGACACGGCCGACCTCGCTTTCAAGCAGGGTAACGGCCAATTGATGATACTGGATGCTGAGACCGACGAGGTGGGCTACTACAGCCGCTCGCTGATGGATCCGGCCACGGGGCTTTCCTACCTGGAGCCGGCACCCCACAATTTCTCTTTCAATTCGCCGCTGGGAGCCTGCCCGCATTGCAAGGGCCTGGGCTATGTCAACATCATCGACCGCAGCAAGATCATGCCCGACATGTCACTGTCGATCAGGAATGGCGGCATCGTCCCCCTCGGCAAATACAAGAACGTGCAGATATTCTGGCAGATATCAGCCATTTGTGAAAAATACGGTTGCACACTCGACACGCCGCTCGACGAGTTGCCCGAGGAGGCCCTGAGCGATATCCTCAACGGCACCAACGAGCGCTTGAGTCTGCGCACCGAAACACTGAGCACGAGCAACTATTTCCTCACTTTCGATGGTCTGGTCAAGTATATCGAGATGCAGCAGGACGACACCGCGACAAGTGCCGCCCAGAAGTGGGCCGGCCAGTTCTTCTCGCGGGCCGTGTGCCCCGAGTGCGGTGGTGCCCGCCTGAACCGCGAGGCGCTTCATTTCAGGCTCAACGACAAGAACATTTCGCAGCTGGCTGCGATGGACATCAGCGAGCTGCGCGACTGGATTCAAGACCTTCACAATCACGTGACGCCCACGCAATGGGAAATCGCTCGCGAAATCGTCAAGGAAATTGGGTCTAGACTTGACTTCCTCATCGAGGTGGGCTTGGATTACATGTCTCTGAACCGCAACTCGGCTTCATTGTCGGGTGGCGAGAGTCAACGCATCAGGCTGGCGACCCAGATAGGTTCGCGACTGGTCAACGTGCTATACATCCTCGATGAGCCGTCCATCGGTCTTCATCAGCGCGACAACCAGCGTCTGCTGGATGCGTTGAAGACCTTGCGTGACGATGGCAATACCATCCTAGTGGTGGAGCATGACAAGGACATGATGCTGCAAGCCGACTATGTCATCGATATCGGTCCGCTGGCAGGCCGCAAGGGTGGCAATGTCGTGTTTGCCGGAACGCCTGCTGAACTCATCAAGCAGCACACGCTCACAGCCGATTACCTGAACGGTACCCGCTCCATCGAGGTGCCCGCCGTGCGCCGCGAGGGCAACGGCAAGCGTCTGGTGCTGACAGGCTGCAGGGGCAATAACCTCAGGGATGTGGCCGTCGAGTTTCCTCTCGGGACCTTCATCTGTGTGACGGGAGTGAGCGGCAGCGGCAAATCTACGCTGGTCAACGCCACGTTGCAACCTATCCTCAGTCAGCGCTTGTATCGTTCCCACACTGCCCCGATGTCCTATGATACGGTTCGGGGGCTGGAAAACGTGGACAAGGTGGTTACCGTCGATCAGTCACCGCTGGGACGCACGCCGCGTTCCAATGCGGCCACCTATACCGGCGTGTTTACCGACATCCGCAGTTTGTTCGTGAACTTGCCCGAATCCAAGATCCGTGCCTATAAACCCGGTCGTTTCTCCTTCAACACCAGTGGCGGCCGTTGCGAGAAATGCAACGGAAACGGTTATAAGGCTGTGGAGATGAATTTCCTGCCCGATGTGCTGGTCCCCTGTGAGGAATGTGGCGGCAAGCGCTACAACCGCGAGACCCTCGAGGTCAAGTTCAAGGGCAAGTCCATTGCCGATGTGCTGGACATGACCATCAACCAGGCCGTAGAATTCTTTGACGCTGTGCCGTCGATTCTCCGCAAGATTAAGGTCTTGCAGGACGTGGGACTGGGTTACATCAAGTTGGGCCAGCCGTCGAGCACTTTGTCGGGTGGTGAGTGCCAGCGTGTGAAGTTGGCATGTGAACTCGCCAAGAAAGACACGGGCAAGACGGTCTATATTCTCGATGAGCCCACCACGGGTTTGCACTTCGAGGACATCAAGGTGCTGCTGGGAGTGCTCAATCGTCTTGTCGATAAGGGCAACACGGTCATTGTCATCGAGCACAATCTGGATGTGATCAAGTGTGCCGACTATATCATCGACATGGGTCCCGAGGGTGGACGGGGTGGAGGTGAGGTTGTCGCCAGCGGAACACCCGAGCAAGTGGCATGTGCCGAAAAGTCCATCACGGGCCGTTTTCTCAAGCGGGAACTCATACAATAATTATACATTTTTTCTGACTCATGACAGGGGGTGTTACAGTCGATGTGACACCCCCTGATGCATGATGGGCGGGTATAGCGATGACTGTATCCATCTGCTCCTCGAGTCGGGGAATCTTCTCCAAATCTTAGCAGGGTGGGTTAGCAGGATAAGGATCGAGATGATAATGCCAGTGTGCCGGTAAAAGTACTTCCAGGTTTTTCCTTTGAAGGGAGGGCATGACGGCATGATGGAATCTCTGCCATATTTCTCTTGCCATAATTCTCATGATTATCTTGGCATGAATCTTTGGCGGATTTTGATCCGCACTTTTGCCTATAGGTTTTTAAAGATGAGTGTGGACTAGGGTGGAAGGTTTGACAGAAAACCGTAGTCGTTTTGCTACAATTTTCTGGGTGCAGCAAGCCGATTTTTTGATGCCCGAAATGGGGTGGAGGGCCATTTTTTTGAAAATCACACCGAATTTGGGTCAGAAAATTTGACGATTCAGGGCCTCAGCTAGGGTAGAAGTCGGGAATGTTGTAGCAAATAATTGAGAAAAATTTCCTCCCATGATGGGGCTCTTTTTTGTTGTAACCTCCTGAAGGGTGGGCTAGAAAAGCAGCCTTAAGCCTGGATTCCAAGAGGCCAAAAATTGGTCTAAATGTCGCTTTTTTCCTGATTTTGGGTCCAAAAGTCGAAAAACCAGAAAAATGGCGGAAAAATCACCGATTTTGACTTTTTCTGAAGACCGATCCATGACAGTTTTTGAAGTATGATTTATTGCGTAAACCATTGTAAATAAGCACTACTTGTCAATTTATGGAAAATATGTAAGTCTCCTAGAATTGCCTAAACTTCAAAATTTCGGCTAGATCTAGGGTGGGCTGGAGAAAATCGCAAGGAAATCGAGTGGAGCATCCAGAAAACCCAAAATGGTAATTTACCAACGCCCGATTCGGCATTGTGAACGGGTCCTGGTTTGCGTTTTCAAACGGGCGGTCGGGAAGCGAAATCGGCAGTTTTCAGGCTCCAGACAGAGTTTGCATTTGTGCAGAGCATTTAAGAACCCACAATTTGCGACCGTAAAGTTTGCAAAATCATCAAATATTCGCATTAACATTTCTTAAACTATGCTACAAATAACTGAAAATCAATAAAATATAGAAAAAGTCTCTAGTTGTGCTATATATAATGGCGACATGTACCGATGCAGGTGTTTGTTGTGTATTTTTCAAATACATAAATACCTAAATTATAGCATTATATAATATAAACTATAAAGTTTTAGTACAAATAATTTTATTTACTTTTGAAATTAGGACTAAATTGCCTGTTTTTGGAAAATTTAATTGCAAATTTGAAAATTTTCGTTTTTAAATTTGGTCAGTTCAAAAATTCAAGTTAAATTTGCAATCCCAAAATTAAAAATCGCAAACAGCGTTTTTTTGACATTTGGGGCGATTTTGGGGTGTTTCCCGGATCGCAGTTTTGAGTCAGAAAATTTTTGGCTCGTAGATATGGCTTTCTCGCTCACTTGAGCGTCACTGTAAAATTGTTCTTAAATGGATATTGTAACGAGGTTAAAGATGTTTCTTGAGCAAGCCGGGATTTCCAATTCCCAGTTTGCCGACACTTGCGATATCCCCCGTCCGACACTCTCGCAGTTGCTGAATGGTCGCAACAAGAAAGTGAGCGACGAGGTGATCGGCAAGATACATCGTGCCTATCCGTCGTTGAATATCATGTGGCTCATGTTTGGTGATGGAGAGATGCTGTCTAATGGAGCCGACCCCATGAGTGTCGTTAATGGCGTGAACGGGTCGGGCCATATTAATAATGAGTCGCACGAAGATGATAAAGGTCAGCGTGCGATCTCGTTCGAAGACGACGCGTCGATGTCTTATCGTGGTTCAGGCTCCAAGCAGTCGCAACGGGTTTCTAACCCTGCCTCGATGAGCTCGGCCGCCCTGGAGAGCATGATGCGCAGCGCCAGTGCCAATGCTGTGGGACGTGCCAGCAAGCGCAACGGCTCGGGCGATGATGACCGTCATGTGGTCAATATCTTTGTGTTTTACAGCGATGGCCGCTTCGAAAGATTCGAGCCAGCGTAAAAATGATACTGAATAATAATGTAATAATGTTGATATTTCATTCACTTGGCTTTGCCGGCTGTCACAACACTTAAGACAACGACTTTTGCCGCACATTAATAATAAAACACCCAAATACCAGAAAAATTCAAACCATTGCTATCGTAAGGGCAGCCGGCAAGCCTGTGAGTGAACAACTGAAGAAGAAATAGTAAAAAACAACCATTACAGCACATCTAAACCATTTAAGCAAGCAATCGGCCCAGGGATGTTCCCCAGGCCGATTGCCTTTTTAGACTTCCAGGTCAATAGTGTTGTTAGAGATTCTGCCCTATTGCCTTTTCAAGTTGATGCCCTCAGGGCAAGTGCGGTGTTACTTGACGACGTTGCCCAGAATGTCGCGCAAGATCTGTCGACCGGCGGCGGTGGTGGCATTTTTCACTGCGCGCCCTGCGGCATCCTTGACGGTGGTGCCCTTCTTGCTCTTCTTGCCCGTGATGGAATCGGCTACGGTCTTGCCCACGATGGTGGCCAGTGTGCCGGTGACGGCGGTTACCACCGATTTCCAAATCTTGGACCAGAGCGTTTTTTCTTTCTTCTTGGACTTCTCTTCTTTCTCGGCTTCTTTGGCGGCAGCGGCCTCCTCGGCAGCCTTGGCCTCGGCTTCTGCCTCACGTGCAAAGACCTCGAACACGCTCTCGCGGTCCTGCACCTCCTTGTACTTGGAGTTGATGTCCCTGCCCTCGTTCATGATGTCGAGGCGCTGCCCATCGGTGATGGCACCGATCTGGCTCAGCGGGAAGAGCACCTTGGCCCGTTCAACAACGCTGGGGGCTCCCTTCTCGTCAAGGAACGATACCAGGGCCTCACCGGTTTCCAGTTGCAGGATGGCGTCCTCGGTCTTGAATTCGGGATTGGCACGGAAGGTCTCGGCAGCCACCTTGACGGCCTTCTGGTCGCGCGGCGTGTAGGCGCGCAGGGCATGCTGGACGCGGTTACCCAGCTGGCCCAGGATCACGTCGGGAATATCGGTGGGCAGCTGCGAAATGAAGAAGATGCCCACACCCTTACTGCGGATGAGTCGGATGACCTGCTCAATCTTGTCGGTAAGGGCCTTGCTCGTGTCCTCGAACAGCATGTGAGCCTCGTCGAAGAAGAAGACCAGCTTGGGTTTCTCCAGGTCGCCCACCTCGGGCAGGGTGCTGTAGAGTTCGCTCAGCAGCCACAGCAGGAAGGTGGAATAGAGTTTGGGCTGCAGCATCAGTTTGTCGGCAGCGAGGACGCTCAGGATTCCCTTGCCGTCCTTAGTGGCCAGCAGGTCCATGATGTCGAACGACGGGATGCCGAAAAACTTGTCGGCGCCCTGGTTCTCGAGATGAAGCAATGCCCGCTGGATGGCTCCGATGCTGGCGGTCGAGACGTTGCCATATTGAGTCGTGTATTCCTTGGCGTGGCGTGAGAGCCAGTCGAGGGCGCTGCGCAGGTCCTTGACATCGTCGAGCAGGATGCCCTTCTCGTCGAGGATGCGGTACAGGATGTTGAGCACGCCCGCCTGGGTGTCGTTCAGGCCGAGGATGCGTGCCATCAGGTCGGGTCCCATCTCGCCGATGGTCGAGCGCATCGAGATGCCTTGCTCGCCAAAGACGTCATAGAACCTAACCGGGCAGCCTTCAAAGGTGAGGTCTTCCTGGTTCATGCCGAACTCGGGCAGCCTCTTCTCGATGAAACCCGATAGCCTGCCGGGCTGGCTGATGCCCGAGAGGTCACCTTTCATATCGGCCATGAAGCAGGGCACGCCGGCCTTGCAGAAGCTCTCGGCAATCACTTGCAGGGTCACCGTCTTACCTGTTCCCGTGGCTCCGGCGATGAGGCCGTGGCGGTTGGCCATGTTGCCCAGGATGCTGATGGGGCCGTTGGGCCCGTGGGCGATGTAGAATCCGTTCTCTTGCGTGTACATAGTCTTATTGTATTTATTGATTATTGTATTCAACCCTTATTTGGTCACAAAATTAAACTTTTTCGGGCATAAATCCAAATGAAATCTGCAATTACATCATCCTATTTTGGTTTTAATTGTTGTTCAGGCGATGATTTTTGACTGGTTTTTGTAGTTCTGAGGCTGTCGGAGGCAATTTTTCCCGTTTTTTCTTGTCAGCAAGAAATAATGGTTATATATTTGCAGCAATAAAATAAATATGAAAGATAATGATAGTGATTTCCGCATTTTGGTGGTGGCGTTGCTCAAGATTGAAAAAGTCGTGAGTCGCTTGACCATTGGGAATCATTAAGATTACAATATAGAATTAAAGGTCTGTTGCACTTGCGACAGACCTTTTTAACATTAATAATATAAATACATAACCAAAATGAGACAGAAAAGATTTATTCTTCAAGAGAACGAGTTGCCTACGGCATGGTACAACATTCAGGCTGATATGACCAACAGGCCGATGCCGCCCATCCATCCTGCCACCAAGCAGCCGTTTGGCGTGGACGATTTGGCCCATATTTTCCCGCGGGAATGCTGTGTCCAGGAACTCGATACCGAGCACGATTTCATCCCCATCCCCGAAGAGGTGCTGGACAAGTACCGATTCTACCGCTCTACACCGCTGGTGCGCGCCTACTCCCTCGAGGAGGCCTTACAAACCCCAGCCCACATCTATTTCAAGAACGAGTCGGTGAATCCGCTGGGCTCCCACAAGATCAACTCGGCGCTGGCCCAGTGCTACTATGCCAAGCAGGAAGGGACGACCAATGTCACTACCGAGACCGGTGCGGGTCAGTGGGGCGCCGCCCTTGCCTATGCCGCAAGGGTGTTCGGCCTTGAAGCAGCTGTCTATCAGGTGAAGATTTCGATGCAACAAAAGCCCTATCGCTCATCGATCATGCGCACCTTCGGGGCCGCTGTGACGGGTTCCCCGTCGATGTCGACTCGTGCCGGCAAGGACATCATCACGCGTGACCCCCACCATCCCGGTTCGCTGGGCACTGCCATCTCGGAGGCGGTGGAACTGGCCACCACGACGCCCAATTGCAAATACACCCTGGGCTCGGTGCTCAACCATGTGGGCTTGCATCAGACGATCATCGGCCTGGAAGCCGAGAAGCAGATGGCCATGGCTGGGGAGTACCCCGACGTGGTGATTGCCTGCTTTGGCGGCGGGTCGAACTTCGGCGGTATCGCCTTCCCCTTCATGCGGCATAATCTGAAGGACGGCCGCCAGACCGAGTTTATCGCTGCCGAACCCGAGAGCTGCCCGAAGCTCACGCGTGGCGAATTCCGTTACGACTTCGGCGACGAGGCCGGCTACACTCCCCTGCTGCCGATGTTTACCCTGGGCCACAGTTTCAAGCCTGCCAACATCCATGCCGGTGGTTTGCGCTATCATGGTGCGGGCATGATTATCTCGCAGTTGCTCAAGGATGGCTTGATGCATGGTGTTGACATCCCGCAGCTCGAGTCCTTTGAAGCGGGGATGCTCTTTGCCCGCACCGAGGGAATCATTCCTGCTCCCGAGTCGAGCCATGCCATCGCTGCAGCTATCCGTGAGGCCGAGAAATGCAAGCAGACGGGCGAGCCTAAGGTGATTCTGTTCAATCTCTCGGGGCACGGGCTTATCGACATGAGCGCCTATGACCAATATCTGAACGGGGACCTGATGAACTACCGGGTTACCGATGATGACATCAAGAAGACGCTGCAGTGCGTGCCGCAATGAATAAGATATAAAAAGTTAAACATAGAAGCGAGAGGGGGCGGAAGTTGTTTTTCGCCCCTTCGTGATGCATGTATGCGAGGGAAATTGTATCTTTGTCGTTGAAACTTAATCATTCCCTACGACAGTGAGCAATAAGAAAGTTTTTGTGTCGGGCTGCTATGACCTGTTGCATTCGGGCCATGTGGAGTTCTTCAGGCAGGCGTCGCAGTATGGCGACCTGTATGTGGGTATCGGCAGCGACAGGACCATCGAGCGGCTCAAGGGCCACAAGACGCTCTACAGCGAGCGTGAGCGCCTGTTCATGGTGCGGGCCATCCGCTATGTCAAGGAGGCCTATATCAACCAGGGCGACGGTATGCTGGATTTCCTGCCCACGCTCGACATCGTCCGCCCCGACTGCCTGGTGGTGAACGAGGACGGTGACCGCGAGGAGAAGCGCCGCTTGTGCCGCGAGCGTGGCATGGAGTATATCGTGCTGCAGCGCGTTCCGGCCGAGGGCCTTGACGCCCGCTCCAGCACCGAGCTCAAGCGTTCCACCTGCCAGTTGCCCACGCGCCTCGACCTGGCGGGCACATGGATTGACCAGCCCTATGTGTCGTGCCATGCTCCCGGTTGGGCGTTGACCATCTCGCTGGAGCCCACCTTCGAGGTGCGTGAGCGCTGTGGCCTGTCCACCAGCACACGCAATATCATCAAGCGTGTGTGGCCTTATCGTTTGCCCGACATGGACCCCGAGATGCTGGCGCGTCTGGTCTTCTGCCTCGAGAATTCTCCCGAGCGCAGCGACGGCATCATCAGCGGTGCCCAGGATGCCATCGGCATCTGTGTGCCGGGGTTGGCCAGGCATTACTATAACGGTCATTTTTGGCCCGAGAAGATAGAATACACCTGTGACCCTGATGTGCTCCACTGGCTGGAGGATCACCTGTGCATGATTCCGATGTTTCCGCGCCGTCCTGGCTGCAGCGTGGTCGAGGGCAAGGACATCACCCCGGCCAAGGTCAAGGCGCTGGCCGCTGCTGCCGACGCCTGCTGGAACGCGATTCAACACATGGACTTGGAGGGCTTTGCCGCGGCCTACAGGGCCTCGTTCGAGGCTCAAGTGGCGATGTTCCCTGCCATGATTCAGCCCGGTGTGCAGGACTATATCGACCGCTACAGTGCCATGGACGGTGTGCTGGCGTGGAAGATGCCCGGGGCCGGTGGCGGCGGTTATCTGGCACTCGTCTGCCGTGACCGTTCCTGTTTCCCCGACGGCGCCATCCCTTTAGAAATTAGAAATTAGGTCCTTAAGGTCTTTAAGGTCTTTAAGGTCTTTAAAGTCCTTAACCTTTAACCTCTAACCTTTAACCAAACATGAAACGCTATTGCCAAACCCTTGAATTGCGGGACGACCGCGAAATGATAGAGAAATATGTGGAGGCCCACGCCCACGTGTGGCCCGAGATTCAAGCGGGCATCCGCAGTGTGGGCATCCTGGACATGCAGATCTACATCCACGGCAACCGCCTGTTCATGATCTGTGACACGACCGACGAGTTTGACTGGGAGGCCGACAACGCCCGCCTGGCGACGCTGCCCCGCCAAGCCGAGTGGGAAGCCTATGTCGCCCGCTTCCAGGGCTGTGACCCCAATGCCCCCTCGACGGCCAAGTGGCAACTGATGGAACGGATATTCAAGTTAGGAATGTGAAATGAGGAATGAGGAATGAGGAATGAGGAATGAGAGAGACTGATAATCACAACAAATCCCGTCTGCTGGTGACGCGCGAGGGGGTGAGCTATGTGCTGCCCTTCATCGTGGTGACCTGCTGCTTTGCCCTGTGGGGCTTTGCCAACGACATCACCAACCCGATGGTGAAGGCGTTTTCCAAGATCTTCCGCATGAGCGTCACCGACGGCACGCTGGTGCAGGTCGCCTTCTACGGGGGGTACTTCTGCATGGCTCTGCCGGCTGCCCTGTTCATCCGTCGCCACACGTTCAAGAGCGGCATCGTCATGGGCCTGTCGCTCTATGCCCTGGGTGTGCTGCTGTTCATCCCTGCGCGTGCGATAGGCAGTTTCTGGCCTTTCCTGGTGGCTTATTTCATCCTCACGTGCGGCCTGTCGTTTCTCGAGACGACGGCTAACCCTTACATCCTGCTCATGGGTGACCGCGAGACGGCGACGCGCCGCCTGAACCTGGCCCAGTCTTTCAACCCCATCGGGTCGCTGGCGGGCATGTTTGTGGCGATGAACTTCATCCAGGCCCGACTCAGTCCGCTCGACACGGCCCAGCGTGCGACGCTCGACGATGCCCGGTTCGAGGCGTTGAAGCAGAGCGACCTGAGTGTGCTCATCCAGCCTTATGCCCTGCTGGGCGTGGTGCTGATTGTGTTGCTGGTGGTGTTGCTGCTGGTGCGCATCCCGTCGGTGCGTCAGTCGGCCCGAGAGCGCAGGGCGCCGCTCATGCCTGCCGTGCGCCGTCTGTGGGCCAACACGACTTACCGTGGCGGCGTGGTGGCGCAGTTCTTCTATGTGGGTGCCCAGATCACCTGTTGGACCTTCATCATCCAGTACGGCACACGTGTGTTCATGGCCGAGGGGATGAGCGAGCAGGCTGCCGAGGTGCTGTCCCAGCGCTATAACATCGTGGCGATGGTGATCTTTTGCCTGATGCGTTTCGTCAACATCTGGCTGATGAAGTACTTCAAGCCGGGTCGCCTGTTGTCGCTGTTTGCCTTGCTGGCGATGGTGCTGCTGTGCGGCGTGATTTTTGTCGGCGGGCGCACGGGCATCTATTGCCTGGTGGGCGTGTCGGCGTGCATGAGTCTGATGTTCCCCACAATCTACGGCCTGGCCCTGGCCGACGTCGGCGAGGATGCCGAGTTGGGTTCGGCGGGCCTGATTATGGCGATTCTGGGTGGCAGCCTGTTGCCTGCCGTCCAGGCCATGATCATCGACCGTGGCGACACGGCGCTGCTGCCGTCGGTCAACCTGTCGTTCGTTGTTCCTGTCATTTGCTTCATTGTGGTGCTGCTCTATGGTCGCTACTCCACCCGCACCATAAAAGAAGACAACAAGTAAAACGAAAACTACATTAATAAAAGGAAGACAATAAATACTAAGGCATCCGCGCTGTGGGTATTAAAGACAACTCAAACAACTTTTTGCGACTATTTTAATATTAGTTGTGCCAGTTGTTTGAGTTGTTTTTTATTTACTGCTACGCACCGAATGGTTTGTACTTATTGTATTTGTTGTTTTCCTTTTATGCTATTGTTTTCGTTTTCTTAGGGGGAATCAGTGTCTGAGTACGTAATCGATGAGCAGGGTGGCGTCGGTGATGTTGACCACGCCGTTGCCATCGAAGTCGGCATTGGGCACCTGCTGTTCGAGCATCAGGGCTTGAATGAGCAGGGTGGCGTCACTGATGTTGACCACACCGTTGTTGTCGATGTCGCCGGGTTGCGGGTCGTCGTGCGGCGTTGATGCGATACCTGTGAGCAGGGCCCGCTTGATGGCTCCACAACTTACCACATCGGCCTTCCAGGACACGAAACGCAGCCGCGCGGTGTTCAACCCGTGCGGGACGGCCAGCCTGATGACAGGATAGTGTGTGCTGCCCGGTGCATCGGGCAGATAGGTCACCGAGTCGAGCGCAGTTCCTGTCTCGTCGTCGATTGCCATGGTCAAGGCGGTCTTGTCGAGGTCAAACGAACTGTCGTAGTAGTATTGGGTGAACCAGATGAGGCTGGCCTCGATGCTGTCGATGCCCTGGCAGCTGAAAAGCGGTGAGGTAAGTTGCAGCACAAGGCCTTGACGGGTGACATAGAGTACGATGTTGCCTCTGGCGATGTCGGTCGTCGAGAGAGGGATACCAGGATTGTTGTATTCCCAACCCTCGAAGTTGGAGGCGGTGAATTGTGGCAGTTCTTGGCCCTTGGCTGCGAACGAGAAGACTAGAACAGTAACTAGAGTAGCGATAATCTTTTTCATGACGAGTTACAGATTTGTTGGATAGGCAAAGGTACCCTTTTTGCCCGATAAGGCAAACAAAAAATGTGTTTTTGTTTGGCACTTCGCGCGACTTGCAGTACCGTTGCCTTGCGGCGAAGGTGGGCTGCGTCTCGACAATGCAAGAAAAATGTGTTTTTTCTTGGCACTTCGCTCAACTTGCACTACCTTTGTCCCAAAGAACCAAAAACCATTAATTAACCTGCTTTTCAGCCGTAAGCTGAAAGCCAAACATCTTAAGAAATTGGAAAACGAAATTCTGGCACTGAATGCCAACCAGGTAGTGGCTTACCTGCAGAAAGAGCCTCGTGAATTCACCAAGGCCGACATCATCCGTTACATCGAGGAGAACGGTATCCGCATGGTCAACTTCATGTACCCCGGCGGTGACGGCAAGTTGAAAACCCTGAACTTTGTGATCAGCAGCAAGGATTACCTTCGCACGATTCTGTCGTGCGGCGAGCGTGTTGACGGTTCGAGTCTGTTCACCTTTATCGAGGCCAGCTCGAGCGACCTGTATGTGCTGCCGCGCTTCAGCACGGCGTTCCTGGACCCGTTTGCCGAGATTCCGACGCTGTGCCTTCTGTGCTCGTTCTTTGACAAGGACGGCAACCCGCTGGAGAGTTCTCCCGAGCAGACGCTGAGGAAAGCCGCCCAGGCCTTCCGCGAGGTGACGGGTATGGAATATGAGGCCATGGGTGAGCTGGAGTACTACGTCATCCGCCCGTCGGTGGACTATTACCCCGCCCGCGACCAGCACGGCTACCACGAGTCGATGCCCTATGCCAAGACCAACGACTTCCGCCAGCGCTGCATGGACTATATCGCCAAGGCCGGTGGCCAGATCAAGTACGGCCACAGCGAGGTGGGCAACTTTGAGCAGGACGGCGTGGTGTATGAGCAGAACGAGATCGAGTTCCTGCCCGTTCCCGTGCTCGACGCCGCCGACCAGCTGATGATCGCCAAGTGGGTGATCCGCAACCTGGCCTTCCGCGCCAACCTGAACGTCACCTTCGCCCCGAAGATCACGACGGGCAAGGCCGGATCGGGTCTGCACGTGCACATGCGCCTGATGAAGGACGGCCGCAACATGATGATCAACGACAAGGGCGTGCTGAGCGACGAGGCCCGCAAGGCCATCGCCGGCATGATGGACCTGGCCCCGGCAATCACCGCCTTCGGCAACAAGAACCCGATGTCCTACTTCCGCCTGGTTCCCCACCAGGAGGCTCCCACCAACGTGTGCTGGGGTGACCGCAACCGCTCGGTACTCGTGCGCGTGCCCCTGGGATGGACCGCTGGCGCCGACATGTGCCGCACCGCCAACCCGCTGGAGCCCGCCAGCAACTTCGACACGACGCAGAAGCAGACCGTCGAGATGCGCTCGCCGGACGGCTCGGCCGACATCTATCAGCTGCTGGCCGGCCTGTGCGTAGCCTGCCGCCACGGCTTCGAGATGGAGAACGCCCTGGAGCTGGCCGCCAAGACCTATGTTGACGTGAACATCCACGACGCCGCCAACGCCGACCGCCTGAACGAGCTCGACTGCCTGCCCGACAGCTGCGTGGCCAGTGCCGACTGCCTGGAGAAACTGCGTGGCGCCTTCGAGGAGCACGGCGTGTTCAGCGCCCACATGATCGACGGTATCATCGCCGAGCTGCGCTCATTTGGTGACCGCACCCTGCGCCACGACATCGAGCACGATCCCAAGCGCACCGCCCAGCTCGTGAACGAGTACTTCCAGTGTGGTTGATGCTCGCTGCGCTCGCAGTTTAGAGTTTAGGGTTTAGCGTTTAGAGAGGCTCCGCCCAAAGGACCTCACGCTATAGACTCGCTGCGCTCGCAGTTTAGGGTTTAGGGCTTAGCGTTTAGAGAGGCATCCGCCTAAAGGGCCTCACGCTATAGACTCGCTGCGCTCGCAGTTTAGAGTTTAGGGTTTAGCGTTTAGAGAGGCATCCGCCCAAAGGACCTCACGCTATAGACTCGCTGCGCTCGCAGTTTAGAGTTTAGTGCTTAGCGTTTAGAGAGGCATCCGCCCAAAGGACCACGCTAAGGCATTGGGATTGCTCGCAAGAAATCAAAACAAAGATTAATAATTGACATCCGCGTTCCATCATCAGGAGCGCGGATGTCTCTTTAACCTTAAACCTGTTCGCGCCAGCGAGCAGGCCCCTCTAAACTCTCCCCTCTGAACTCTAAACTGCGAACGTTAGTGAGCATCATTTACATCATGCGGCGTTGGAGCCACAAGCCGAAGACGGGGTCGGTCAATCGCAACAGGCCTCGGCCATAGGCCTCGATGAGGTCTTTGTTAAGCAGCGAGCTTTTCAATCGGGTGATGTTAGACGGGCTGCCCAAGTTGTACTCCTCACGGATATTGCTCTCGCCGAATCCCTTATGGTAACCCGCCACTATTGCCCGCAAGAAGTTCATCTGGTAGGCCGACAGGGGTTCGACTTGTTGCATGAACAGGGCTTCGTTGTTATCCAGCAGGTCATTAATCGCCAGATTCAGTTGCGACTCGGTGGCAGTGTCACCATCGCTCAATCTTGAGAATAACAGCCAAGCCAACTGCTGAACATAGGAGGAGTAGTTGTCAACCTGTTCACACAGTCGTTGAGCCAGTTCTCTTGAAATGTGGCGGTTGCGATCGGCAAAATGATCCAGGATGTAATCCACCCAGGTTGCTGTGTCTATTTTCCCCAAGAAGATCATGTCGCCGAATTGATAGAAGGGCATATTGCGGCGCTGGAAGATGGTGCTCATCAGGTGCTGCTTGCTGCCAAACAGGCAGTAGGAGGTCAACTGCTGATGCTGCCAGACCGTGCGCAGGCGTTTTTGCACCGTCAACGAGTCAGGCAGTTCTCCCAATTGCTGAAACTCGTCGATGCACACCACGATTCGCTTGCCACGCTTATGTGCAATCTCCTCGGCGAGATTCAGCACCTCATCAGGCGTGTGCGTCTTGGGCGTTATGCCCAATGACAGCGAGAAATCGGTGTTGGGTTCGGGTGAAAAGGTGATTTTGGGAGTAAGGCGGACCAGGAATTCCTTCGCATATTCCATCCACTTCTCGGCATGCGATGCCGTTTGCTTGATAACCGCTGCCGACAAGGCATTGTAAAACTCATATTCTGTTTTGCAGGCAAACATGTCTAGATAGACCACAATGACATCTTGCCTGGAATCAAGCATTTTTTTTACATGCTTGACCAGTGAGGTCTTGCCGATGCGGCGGGGTGAAATCAAGATGGTGTTGATGCCCTCGGTGAAATTGGCTATCAGCCGCTGACTCTCTTGTTCACGTCCAATGAAGTTATAGTCGCTCACCGCTGTACCGAATATAAAACTCTTTTTGTCCATAGCTTCTTGCGATTATTTGCTGCAAAGATAAATCATCTTTTTTTAATACACAAATTTGTGTATTATTTTTTACACAATATTGTGTTGCACAATGTTGTGTAATATGGGTGTGTGTATTGTGTAATCTGATGATAGTTAAGGTCTTGACCGCAGAATTAATAGCAACACACCACCAAGCTGCCTTGTTGGGGAGGCAGGTTGATGGTGTGGTGGTATGTATCGGAACAACAGTGTTACTTCTCCTCCTGCTGGTCATCCATCAAGCCGGAACGGATTCCTCCTTGCTGGGTGACTTGCACGCCATACTGGTAGCCCAGTTGATAGGCCTGCTGCACGAGCTGCTGCATCTGCTGCATGATAGCCTGGTATTGCTGCTGATACTGCTGCTGAGTAGGATACTGCTGTTGGGGCTGCTGGTACCCGGGAGGGTAGTTGGGCGCCTGCTGCTGCGGTTGTTGCGGCGTTTGATCCCAAGGGTTAGGAATGTCGTTGCCACCTGAGGATTGTCCGCCACCGGCTTGCTGCTGGGCCTGACGTGCGGCCTCTTCCAATTTTCTCTGAAGTTCGTCAAGTAATCCCATAATGCTTGTTATGAATGGTTAGTAAATAATATAGTGCACAAATATAGACATTTTATTTGAAAACAACAAAAAATCTAACAATGTTTAACCATTTTACACACCAAACGGGGGTGAAAAACGCGGGGCCAGGAAACACCTCCCGGCCCCAAAATATCTAACTTCTAACTCCTAACTTCTAACTCCTAACTTCTAACTCCTAACGTCATTCTTCCATAACGAGGCGTAGGCCGATAGAGTAGTTATCAGTGTAGTCCTCGGGTGCCGGGTCCGAACCAATGCGGCAGGACACGCGGCAGTAGGTGGAATCCTTCAAATAGTAGCTACCGCCACGAATAACGCGATCTGTGCCCGATTCAGGTCCAACCGGATTGACGAGAGCCTCGCTGCCGTAGGGGCCGAACCAGTCCTGGCACCACTCAAACACGTTGCCGCTCATGTTATACAACCCCAATTCGTTGGGTGCCATCGTCCTGACGAGAGGATAGCGATAGCCGGTAAACACGGCGACCTCGTCAAGGATGTCGCTGCCGGCGTACTTGTAGCCGTTACTGTGGTTACCGCCGCGTGCGGCAAACTCCCACTCGGCCTCGGTGGGCATGCGGAACGTCCTGCCGGTCATCTCGTTAAGTTTAGCGATAAAGTTCTGACAATCGTCCCAAGAAACGTAACTCGCAGCGGCATTGGTGGGGGGAACATACTCTGGGATATAGTACGGTATGGGATTGTAGCCCATGACGGCTTTCCACATTCCCACTGTCACCTCGGTCTGCCCGATGAAGAACGACGATAGGGTCACCTCGTGAACGGGTCGCTCGTCATCGGTGGCCTCATCCTCCTGCTCGGGTGTCGCACCCATCATGAATGTGCCGCCGTCAACCTTGATCATGGCAAACTTCTCGTCACCCACGGTGAATTTCTCCATGACAAACTCGCTCGGGTTGACTGTCACGGCGATGGTCGCCTGTTCGCCGGTGGAGAGATCACTGACGGTGATCGTGGCCTGTCCCACATCAAAGGCATCCAGCCGCACGGTGGTGTCTTGATATGTAATGGTCAGGACTTCGTTGTTGTCGCAGTCCACTTGATAGAGGCCGCTGCCACCCGCAAAGGTCACCTCGTCACACAAGCCGTCGTTGACCTCAACTTCGACTTTTGACAGCGACAGTGGTGTGTCATAGACCGGTTCGCCCATGGCAAGGCGCAGACCTCTCGTAATTTGAGCATCTGAGACCGGTATGCTTGAAACTAACGAGCCGGTGTAATTCCAACTGCCACCACAAGCCACATGCTCACCGTCGGTTGATGGCATAATCGGGTTGGTCAGCGGGTTAGTGCGGAAGTAATTGTTCCCCCATCCATCCTGGCAATATTCTTCTACATTGCCGCTCATGTCATATAACCCCAATTCGTTGGGAAGCAACTCGGCAACGGGATGAGTTGTGTGGCCGGAATTGTTCCTGTGCCATGCGACCTCGTCTTTATCATCGCTGCCTGCAAAAGAGTAGCTGTGGCTATAGTTGCCGCCACGTGCCGCAAATTCCCACTCGGCCTCGGTGGGCAAGCGGAATGTCCTGCCTGTCATCTCGTTGAGCTTGGCGATAAACTCCTGGCAGTCATCCCACGACACCTGCTCGACGGGGTTGTCGAGGCCGCCGGGGCGGTCGGCACCGTTGAAATAGCTCGGGTTGCTGCCCATCACGGCCGCCCACAAGGCTTGCGTCACCTCGGTCTGTCCGATGGCAAACGGTGACAAGTTCACTTGTGGGCTATGAATCGACTGGAATGTGCCTCCCTCGACATCTATCATAGTGAACGACACGCCGCCCACGGTGAACGTCTTGACGTGCTCGTCAAGAATGAGGTCAAGGATGGAATTCACGTCAGCGATATTGATCTCGCCATCCTGATTCACATCGGCAACGGCACTGAAGGTGCCACCGTCAAGAATGATGTCGATGAGCGTGTTCACATCGGCGATATTCACCTCGTTATCGCTGTTCAAGTCGCCGTTTTGATACGATACTTCGTCCTGAGCTGGTGCGGCAAGTGCCACAAGAAAGAAACAGAGCAGCAGCCAGCTTGTTCTACTGAAAATGTGAAATCTTTTTTCCATAAATAAACTAAATAATCAGGTTCATCCAAACTTGCTAATAACCACATGTGCCGGGCAAAGCATTTGTCCAGCATTTTACCCTGATCGACATATCGCTTGATGTGACCTTTTAAGAAATCAAGCCGTTATGCGTTCAAATTGTCGCAAAGGTAAGGCTAATTGTGTGAATTTCCAAATTTTTCCGCTAAAAATGCGATGAAATGTGATGGAGAATCCCTGTGGGGAATTGTCTCACTTACGGGCGAGAAGTTCGAAGGTTTGCTCTCGCCTGAAAGGCGAGCTGCTCGCTTGTTGAGCGTAAGTTTAATGCCAAGAAATATAGCGGAAAAAACACAGGGCTGGAAACGTGTTCCAGTCCTGCGTTTAGTTTCTGGTTCTAAGACCAAGGATTAGTCCTCAGCAACGCCCCACTGCTGGCGGGCCAGACGGCGGTAGTTGTTGTAACGCCACTGGGCATTCTCCTTAGCGGCTGCGAACAGCTCAGCTGCCTCGTCGGGATACTGCTTGAGTACCGATGCGTAACGAACCTCGCCCTTGAGGAAGTTCTCGAACTCGTCCCAGTTGGGCTCCTTGCTGTCGAGGGTGAAGGGATTCTTGCCCTCGGCCTCGAGCTGCGGGTTGTAACGCCACAGGTGCCAGTAACCGCAAGCTACGGCTGCCTGCTCCTCGGCCTGTGCCTTACCCATACCGGCCTTGATACCGTGGTTGATACAGGGAGCGTAGGCGATGATGATCGAGGGACCGTCATAGGCCTCGGCCTCGCGGATAGCCTTCAGGCACTGGGCATTGTCGGCGCCCATAGCGATCTGAGCGGCATATACATAGCCGTAGGTGCTGGCAATCAGACCCAGGTCTTTCTTGCGGACGCGCTTGCCGGCAGCGGCAAACTTGGCGATAGCACCGATCGGGGTAGCCTTAGAGGCCTGACCACCGGTGTTGGAGTAAACCTCGGTGTCGAGCACGAGGATATTGACATTCTTACCGCTGGCAATCACGTGGTCCAGACCGCCGAAGCCGATATCGTAGCTGGCGCCGTCACCACCGATGATCCACTGCGAACGCTTAACCAGGTACTGACCCAGCTCGCGAACCTTGATGTCGGCGGGATTGTCGCTGTGCTCGATAGCCTCGAGGATCTTGTCGCTGAGCTCGCGGGTCTTGTCACCGTCGTTGAAGTTCTCCATCCACTCCTTGTAGAGGGCCTTCACGTCGGCAGCAACGGTAGCGTCGTCGATAGCCTCCTTCACGAAGCCGTAAACGCGGCAGCGCATCTTCTCGTCGGCGATGGTCATACCCAGACCGAACTCGCAGAAGTCCTCGAACAGGGAGTTGGCCCAAGCGGGACCGTGACCCTTCTCGTTAACGGTGTAAGGAGTCGAGGGAACCGAAGCACTGTAGATCGAGGAGCAACCGGTAGCGTTGGCAACGATCTGACGGTCACCGAACAACTGGCTGATCAGCTTCACATAGGGAGTCTCACCGCAACCCGAGCAAGCGCCCGAGAACTCAAACAGCGGCTGAGCGAACTGCGAGTTCTTGACGGTAGCCTTGACGTCTACCAGGTGCTGTTTGCTCTTGACATTGTTGATGGCGTAGTCCCAGAGCTTCTGGTCTTCCTCGTGGCCCTCCATGGGAACCATCACGAGAGCCTTCTCGCCCTTCTTGCCCGGACAAACGTCGGCGCAGTTGCCGCAAGCCAAGCAGTCCATCACGTCAACAACCTGTACGAAGGTCATGCCCTCGAAGCCCTTGCCGATGGCTTTGAGCTTGTCTTCCTCCTTGAAGGGAGAAGCGGCAGCCTCGGCCTCGTCCATAACGAAGGGACGGATGGCAGCGTGCGGGCAGACGAGCGCGCACTTGTTACACTGGATACAGTTCTCGGCCTTCCACATGGGAACGAAGGCGCCAACACCGCGCTTCTCATAGGCAGCGGTACCGGCATCCCAAGTACCGTCCTCGCGGCCCTTGAAGGCGCTCACGGGCAGCAGGTCACCGTTCTGGGCGTTGATGGGACGAACCACGTTGTGGACAAATGCGGGAGCATTGTCGGCAGCGGGACCCTCAACGGTCAGGTTGCTCCAAGCGGGATCAACGGGCAGCTCGGTGTACTCGTTACCACGGTCAACGGCCTGGTAGTTCTTGTTCACCACATCCTCACCCTTGCGGCCATAGGACTTGACGATGAACTTCTTCATCTGCTCGATAGCCAGGTCAACGGGGATGACCTCGGTGATGCGGAAGAAGGCGCTCTGCAGGATGGTGTTGGTGCGGTTGCCCAGACCAATCTCCTGAGCGATCTTGGTGGCGTTGATGTAGTAAACCTTGATGTTGTTGTCGGCGAAGTACTTCTTCACGTTGTTGGGCAGGTTCTCTACCAGCTTGTCGCCGTCCCAAACGGTGTTCAGCAGGAAGGTACCACCCTTCTGCAGACCGCGGGTCACGTCATACATGTGCAGGTAGGCCTGAACGTGGCAAGCCACGAAGTTGGGCGTGGTCACCAGATAGGTCGAGCGGATGGGCTCGTCGCCGAAGCGCAGGTGCGAGCAGGTGAAACCACCCGATTTCTTGCTGTCGTAGGAGAAGTAAGCCTGGCAGTGCTTGTCGGTGTTGTCACCGATGATCTTTACACTGTTCTTGTTGGCACCCACGGTACCGTCAGCACCCAGACCGTAGAACTTGGCCTGGAACATGCCGGCGCCACCCATGGCCACCTCTTCCTTCATGGGAAGTGAGGCAAAGGTCACGTCGTCCTCGATACCGATGGTGAACTGGTTCTTGGGCATCGGCAGGGCCAGGTTCTCGTAAACCGAGAGAATCTGGGCGGGCGTGGTGTCCTTGGAACCGAGGCCATAGCGGCCACCCACGATAACGGGGGCATTCTCGGCGCCGTAGAAGCAGTCCTTCACGTCGAGATACAGGGGCTCGCCGTTAGCGCCGGGCTCCTTGGTGCGGTCGAGCACGGCAATGCGCTTGGCAGTGCTGGGAACGGCTGCGAGGAAGTGCTTGGCGCTGAAGGGACGATACAGATGAACGGCAACCAGACCGACCTTCTCACCCTTCTCGGTCAGATAGTCGATGGTCTCGCGGATAGCCTCGGTCACACTGCCCATGGCGATGATGACGCGGTCGGCATCCTTGGCGCCGTAGTAGTCAAACAGACCATACTTGCGGCCAGTGATCTCGCTGATCTTGTTCATGTAGTCCTCGACGATGGCGGGAACTGCGGTATAGTAATCGTTGCACGACTCGCGGTGCTGGAAGAACACGTCGGGGTTCTCGGCAGTACCACGGGTAACGGGCTTGTCGGGATTCATAGCACCCTTGCGGAACTTGGCCAGCTCCTCCATGTCGATGAGGGGACGCAGGTCTTCCTGATCCATGGCCTCAACCTTCTGGATCTCGTGAGAGGTGCGGAAACCGTCAAAGAAGTTGACAAAGGGCACGTGAGCCTTGATAGCGCTCAGGTGGGCAACACCAGCGAGGTCCATCACCTCCTGCACACTGCCCTCGGCGAGCATGGCAAAACCGGTCTGGCGGGTAGCCATCACGTCCTGGTGGTCACCGAAGATACACAGGGTGTGGCTGGCCAGCGTACGGGCCGAAACATGGAACACGCCAGGAAGCAACTCGCCGGCAATCTTGTACATGTTGGGGATCATCAGCAGCAGACCCTGCGACGCGGTGTAGGTCGTGGTCAGGGCGCCAGCCTGCAGCGAACCGTGAACGGCACCTGCGGCACCACCCTCGCTCTGCATCTCCTGGACCATGACGGTCTCACCGAAGATGTTCTTGCGGCCAGCAGCGGCCCACTCGTCCACGTGCTCGGCCATCGTTGATGACGGAGTGATGGGGTAGATTGCGGCTACCTCGGTGAACATGTAACTGATGTGGGCGGCAGCTTGGTTACCGTCACACGTCATGAATTTCTTTTCCTTACTCATAAAATTTGAAAAAACTGATATAGTTAGTTATTAGTCGTTTTTACAGGGTGCAAAGGTACGCAAAGCCGAGCGAAGCGCCAAATTAATTTGGCATTTCTTTTGTATAGATGTGTCAAAGAAGTGAAAGCTGGCTTTCAATGGCCGGTATTCGACTAAATAAAAAGGTAAAGAAACAAGAAAAAACCTTGCGGGCAACAAAAAAAACAATTTCATTGTAACATTTTGGACCGTTACCCCGTCATATAGGTGAAGGGCAAGACAAAGTGCACTTGTCCAGCCCGCAAATATGAACAAAACTAATACATATAGAAAGATGAAAAAGATTTTACTTTTAGCAATTGTGGCCCTGACGTTTGCCACAGGTCTTGGAAAGACCGTCGACGAAGTTTTCTCCGCTTTCCCCGCGGCCGATAACGTTCAACTGATGGATATGCCTTTCATGAAGCAGATCGTCCAATCCAAGTTGGAAGCTGAATTAAAGGAGGAAAATGGCAAGCAAATCAAAATTGAGGACATGAAACTTCTCTTAATCGAGGACGCCACCGAGAGTCAAAAGGATATCGCTCGGCATCTCCTCAACGACGGCGTCGATGGCATGGAAGAGTTAATGAATGTCGACGAGGATGGCAATCTGGACGTGACCATTTTCTTTCAAAAGGAGGGTGACCATATCTGCCAGATGCTCATTTTTACGTTCGACAACGATGAGGACGAGGTCGGAATCGTGTATCTGAAAGGTGCCATGCAGCCTTCAGATATAGGGAAAATTGACATGTTCAACTGATTTTGCAGCATAGCCATTTCAAGATGAACGCCAGCGAGTTCAAACAGCGTTTCCTGCCGCTCAATGCCCGGCTTTACACAGCTGCATACCGGCTGCTTGGCAACGAGGACGACGCTAAAGACCTGATACAGGACGTCTATCTCAAGCTGTGGGAAAAGCGGGACTTGCTCGGCAACATCGACAACGATTTGGGCTATTGCATGAAGGTCGTTCGCAACATGAGTCTGGACCGACTCAAGAAGGCTTCACTCTGTGTGTCGGATAAACCTCCCGAGGAATTGCCGATACTCGGCGACGGCGATGCTTCCACCGGCATCGAACATCACGAGACGGCTCAACTGCTCAGGCATTGCATCGCCCGACTGCCAGCTATGCAACAACAGGTGCTCACGCTTCGCGAGATGGGAGAATGCTCAATGCAGGAGATAGAACAGGCAACAGGCATCAGCGCCGTGAATGTAAGGGTTCTGCTCAGCAGGGCGAGAAAATCGTTAAGAAACCAACTACAAACAATCCTTTCATCATGAACAAGAACGAAATAGACAGATTACTCCGCAAGTATTACGACGGCGAAACAACGCCAGAGGAAGTGCGTATGCTGCTGGAGGCCTTGGGCGATCAAGGCATCGACGCTCTGCTCCTGAGAGGGTTGAACCAGTTACGGGAAGAGGTGCCGACGGTGCCCGCCGATTTAGAGCAATCGCTCAGCGACAGTATCGACCGCTGGCAAGAGGAGGAAAAGCGCGAAAAGGTCATTCCCGCAACATGGCTGCGCCGTATGACCTGGGCAGCAGTCGCCGCAAGTGTGGCTTTGATTGCTACTCTGGGATGGTGGCATCTGAGAGGTGAGTCGCAACTTGAACCTCAGGGTCCCGTCATTGCCAATAACTATTCGGGCGAGAGCAAACCTGAACTAACAACCGGTGATGAGGAAATTGTGGTTGCGGTTGATGATACAAACGAGGAAGTGCGGCCCCAGGTCGCTCCGAAAGCCAGACCGGTGAAGTCCGTTCGGCGCCATCAAGCCGTTCATATCGCCCAAGCCAAATTCGAAGCGGATGATGATCCTGAAATCTCGGAAGCCGATGAGGAAAAAGTCTTGATGGCACTTGTGACGTTCTCCACTGTGCTGAACAAAGGGGTCGGTCAACTGGAAGAAGCCAGTGAGACGATCGAAGAGGTTAATAATACAATTAAGCAACATCTAACAATAAACTGAACATGAAAAAGTTCATTTCAATACTATTACTGTTGGCCACCGTCAGCATTGTGGCCAATGCACAGCAATCGTTTGCTAAGCAGTTCAAGGGCCAGCCGGATTTCACCTTCGTGACCATCTCTAAGGCAGCGTTGAGAATGTTGCCGTTGAAGGATAAGATGGGGGTAAATATCGGCTCAGTAGCTGATAAACTCGACAAGGTGGAGATTGTGAATGCAACAACGGACGAAACTTCAGAGATTCTGACCAAAACCTGCGAGCGATGGATCGAGGACAATGGACTTGAGAGTTTTATCGATGTCGATGAGGAGGGACAACAGGCATCGATTTTCACCAAAACGGATTCAGAGCCTAAAGTGTTCCTGTTACTTGGTAACGATGGTGACACTACTGCGGTAATCATCCTTTACGGTACAATGACACTCGAAGACATGCAAAGCATCATCCACTAACCTGGGGCATTGCACACAATAAGAGTCTTTTCAATACCGAGTTCAGCCGAGGGCGATTTCACTTCCTCGGCTGGATTTTTTGTAAAATGATTAAAATTTCTTAAATATCATGATATATTTATTGATTTTCGATAAATTAATATATCTTTGCGGCGGAATTATTAATCAATAGAATTCTTCATTATGGAAAAGACATCTAAAAAGGTTCTGACCATCGTGTGCGTGTTCGCACTCATCTGCATCCTCATGTGGGTGGCGTTTTATGCCATTCAGAGCTATTACGTCCTGACGACTGGCAGCGGTCATGGAGTAATCAACTGGGGCTCGCCGAATATGGGCGGCAAGCTGACCATGTTTGTCATCAACCGTCTCCTGATTCTCACGTTAGCGGGGCTGATGGCTGCATTTGTTTTCAACATCCTCAAGCATCTCAAGGGCGGAATGATTTTTAACCGGGCCAATGTGGTGTTGTTGTGGGTGATGGCGATTGTGCTGCCCATCCATTCGTTTATCAGCGACAATATGGGTTTTGCCTGCTCGGACGCCGACCAGTTTGATTGGATGCTGACCGACACCCCGTTTGTCTATGCCATTGTGGGCGTCATCGTTGCCATGCTCTACAAGTTGGCCTGTGACGCTGCCGAGGAACAGAAGTTAACCATCTAACCCCCTTGTGCGCTATGATTATTGTGAATCTTGATGTGATGATGGCCCGCCGCAAGATGTCGCTCAACGAACTGAGCGAACGCGTTGGAATCACGATTGCCAACCTCTCGATCCTCAAGACCGGCAAAGCCAAGGCCGTGCGTTTCTCGACGCTCGACGCCATCTGCCGCGCCCTGGACTGCACCCCTGGCGACATCCTCGAGTACCACCCATTTTAACGGCTGTCGCCGTGGATAAAGCATTATGTTTAATGTTTAAAGAGGGCATCCGCGCACTCGCCTAGGCTTGGTCGTACCGATCTCACGCTAAGTCGCTAAGATTTTTATAAAACCTGCTACATTTTTCAATGACTCATGCCACGACGGGATGTCTATCTCCGTGGCGTGGGTTTATTACTACATGAAGTCGACCGTGACTCTGATCTGTAGACGAACTTGAGTATGAAGTGCTGCAAGGAGAAAAAGTGTCGTCGCTGTGATTCTTCTAGTTACGGTTTCCAGAGGAGGAAGTCTCGCAAGTGCATGTGGTGGATACCTTGGTAATTGGTACCACTATAGAGCGAATCCATTGAAACGACGTACTTGGGGAAGTTGTCTTTGATAAGGGCGAGATTGCCAAATTCGCGGGCTACTGTTTCCTCGTTGGACAGCAGATAGGTTGCCTGGACATAGATGATATGGTCACCCTTGGTTGCCACGAAGTCAATTTCTGTCTTTTGAAGGTAGCCGACTGTGACATTGTACCCTAACCTGATCAAGTGCAGATAAACTGCGTTCTCGATGACTTTTTCCATGCTTTGCGCCAGGCCTCCCTGGACTAATGAATTGCGGAGACCGATATCCTCAAAGTAGAATTTGTCATTCATTTCAAACAATCGTTTGCCATGAATGTCATAACGTTTGACGCGGTGAATGATGAATGCGTTACACAGGTAGTCAAGATAATTGATGATGAGCTTAGTCGAAGACTCCACGCGTTGGCTCTTCAGGTAGTTGACGATACTTGTTGCCGAGATGGGTTTTCCCACATTATCGCTCACAAAGCGCACCAGATTTCTCAGTAGGGGCGCATTTCGGATGTCTTCCCTTTCAACAATATCCTTGAGGACGATGGTGTTATAGACGTTGTGCAGGTATTCATTGACCAGGTCTTTTTCTTGAAGGCCTATGCGGTATAATTGCGGCATGCCACCATAGGTGAGATAACTGATGAGTGATTGGTCATTGTCGGGCAACTGATGAAATTCAAGGAACTCGTTGTAATCAAGACTCTGAATGTAGTATTCCACACAACGTCCTGATAGATAGGTGCTCAATTCGCTAGAGAGCATCTTGGCATTGCTCCCGGTGATGACAATTTCACAGGCCTCGCGTGTGTGTAGACTTCTCAAGGTGAGTTCAAATTCCTTGATGTTCTGAACCTCATCGATGAACAGGTAATTGGTCTTGTCTGCTCTCAAGTATCTGTCTACGTACTGGGTTAATTCGGTATGGGTGCTAATGGTGCTGAACTGCTCGTCCTCTTTGTCCACATAGATGATGTTATTGTTGTCATCATGTGATAGCAAGTTGATGACTTGTTTCATGATGAAACTCTTGCCAACCCGTCGCTGGCCAGTGAGAGCGATGATGAGTCCTTTGCCAAAAAGACGCAACACTTTATCGGTGTAATCTGGACGATTAATGATGTTCATAACGAGTCTTTTTTATATTCTGCTGCAAAGGTATAATATTTTGTGGAGTATAAGGCACAAAATGATGAAAAATTTCATTTTTGTGACTTATAGGTTATAAAAGTTGAAAATTTTGAGGTTTGTGGAGTATAGGGCATAAAAAAAATTGCCGCAGGGGCCTCACGGCGGCTGCGGCAACGATTATGAAATAGAAAACTTTACTCACTTCTTCACGGGTGCCTCCTCGAGGGCCTTGACGAGCAGACGCCAGAAGGGCTCTGCTGCGGGGATGTAGGCACGCTCGATGGTGGTGTGCGGGCTGCGCAACGTGGGACCGAAGCTCACCACGTCCATGTGCGGGTATTTGCCCAGGATGATGGAGCACTCGAGGCCGGCATGGTCAACTTGCACAATGCCCTCCTCGTTGAAGAGCTGCTTGTACAGGTCGAGCAGCATGTGCAGTGCCTCGCTGTCGGGGTTGGGATCCCAGCCGATGTAGTCACCGCCGGTCTCTACCTTGAAGCCGGCAAGGTGGAAGCAGGTCATCAACATCTTGACGATGTAGTCCTTCATGTCCTCACGGGCCGAGCGAGCGAGAATCTTCACGGCAGCCTTGCCGTCCTCGATGTCGATGATGGCGAGGTTGCTCGAGGTCTCAACTACATTGGGATAGGCGGGGATATAGCGCACCACGCCGTCGTGGCAGGCGTACAGGGCGCGCAGGATGGTCGTCTGGTCGTCGAGGGCCATCTTCATCTTGGGACGGTCGATGGCCTTGATGGTCAGGTCAACGGTGTCCTCGATGAACTTGAACTCGCTCTCGAACTGGGCCTTCATCGTCTTGACGAGCTTCTTCAGGCCCTTGAGGTTATCCTCGGGAACAACGACTACGGTCTCGGCCTTGAACGGGATGGCGTTGCGCATGTTGCCGCCATGCCAGCTCACCAGGCGGGCCTTGTGGTCCACGATGGCGAGTTGCAGCAGGCGAGCCATCAGTTTGTTGGCGTTGGCGCGGCCCTCATGGATCTCGAGGCCGCTGTGGCCGCCCTTCAGGCCTTTCAAGGTGATGCGCACAGCGGTGTCGCCGGCAGCGGTCTTCACCTCGTTGTATTTACGCGTGCAGGTAACGTCGATACCGCCGGCGCTACCGATGACGAACTTGCCCCAGGTCTCGCTGTCGAGGTTGAACAGGATGTCGCCCTTCATCTGACCCTTGGGCAGGTCGTTGGCGCCATACATGCCGGTCTCCTCGTCCTTGGTGATGAGGCCCTCGATGGGACCATGCTTGAGGGTGTTGTCCTCCATGACTGCCATGATGGCTGCCACGCCCAGACCGTCGTCGGCGCCCAGCGTCGTGCCGCGGGCCTTGATCCAGTCACCGTCGATGTAGGGCTGGATGGGGTCGGTCTCGAAGTTGTGCTTCGACTCGGGCGTCTTCTGCGGCACCATGTCCATGTGGGCCTGCATGGTGATGCACTTGCGGTTCTCCATGCCGGGAGTGGCAGGTTTACGCATCACGATGTTGCCGGCGGGGTCCTGGAAGGCTTCCACACCCACCTTCTTGGCGAAGTCGAGCAGGAATTGCTGGATTTTCTCAACATGTCCCGAGGGACGGGGAATCTGCGTCAGCGCATAGAAGTTGCGCCAGATGCACGTCGGTTGCAGTTTTTCAATTTCGTTCATTTTCTTGATTCTGTTAATGTCTTACAGGTTTAAAAAGAGTTGAAGTTTTGATTACGGCTGCAAATATAATAAATAGTTTCTAGTTTTTAGTCCTTAGTCCCTAGTTTTTTAGTCCATAGCCTGCATCCACACTCTTTTTGTCAAACAACTTGAACAACATGAAACAAATTAAACAACCTTTTATTTGGGCGTGTGTACGCGTGGATGAAACTAAAAACTGGGAGCTAGGGAATGGCAACTAGAAACTATTTTACTATCTTTGCGAGGATTAAACAAGATTTTAGTGTATATGAAGAAGACTTTTACTACCGTTTTGATTGCCCTTATGGGTCTGATGGCTTGTCATGCACAGGTGACCGAGGGTAATAACGAGATTATTCTCCACGCCTGGTCGTGGTCGTTCAACACCATCAAGCAGCATCTGCCCGAGATAAAAGACGCCGGCTACACCATCGTGCAGACGTCGCCCATCAACGAGTGCGTCGTGGGTGAGGGCGGCGGACGCCAGCTGTTCGGCCATGGCAAGTGGTATTACCATTACCAGCCTACCGACTGGACCATCGGCAACTACCAGCTGGGCACGCGCGACGAGTTCAAGGCGATGTGTGACGAGGCCACCCGCCTGGGCCTGCGCGTCATCGTGGATGTGCTGCCAAACCACACGGTGATTGACCGCACGCAGATCAACGCGCGCCTGGACAGTGCCGTGAACGGCCGCGAGAACCTGTTCCACGCCAACGGCCTGTGGCCCATCAAGGACTACAGCGACCGCTACCAGTGCACGACAGGCGAAATGGGCACGCTGCCCGACGTGAACACCGAGAACCCTGATTTCCAGTACTACTACATGCAGTTTGTCAACGACGTGCTGGCCTGCGGCGCCCGCGGCTTCCGTTACGACACGGCCAAGCACATCGGTTTGCCCAACGAGATGCGTGACCCCAAGTCGCCCGAGAACGACTTCTGGGACGTGGCTATGGGCCGCAAGGCCGTGAAAGGCCTCAGGCTTGCCTTGCCCCGCGAGGATCTTTTCATCTACGGCGAGGTGTTGCAGGACCGCAATGTGCCCGAGCAGGGCTATGCCGAGTATATGGACCTGACCGCCAGCAACTATGGCTGGGTGTTGCGCAACGTCCTCAACAAGCATGATGCCCGTGCCGACAATCTGCTCACGTGGCACCACTCGGTGGATCCCGCCCACCTGGTGACCTGGGTGGAGTCGCACGACACCTATTGCAACGATCACGCCTCGGCTGGCATGAGCGATGAACTCATCCGCCTGGGTTGGGCCTTCCTGACCGCCCGCAAGTATGGCACGCCCCTGTTCTACAGCCGCCCTCACGGCAGCACGCGCGAGAACTATTGGGGTGACAACGAGATCGGCAAGGTGGGCAACGACGAGTTCAAGCACCCCGTGGTGAAGGCCGTGAACGAGTTCCGCCACCGCATGGTCAACCAGCCCGAGAACATCGTCTACAGCGAGAACGGCAAGCAGATCATCGTGGAGCGTGGCGACAAGGCCGCCGTAGTCATTAACCTTGACGAGCAGATTGCCCATGTGGCCATCCCTGTGACCCTAAGCAACGGCAAGTATCGCGACGCCGTGACCAAGCAGCGCCTGCAGGTCAAGAACGGCGTTCTCAAGGGCAATCTCGCCCCGCTTTCTGCGTACATTCTTTACAAGTAGTCCATAGTTAGGCATCCTCGCTGTAGGGCTTCGCCTTGGCGTAGCCGCACTACTATGACGGAAAACCTCACGCTAAGGCGCTAAGGCGCAAAGATATTGGGATTGCTCGCAAGGGCTCGCAAGAAATCAAAAATAATCGTTTAATCGGCATCCGCATTCCATCAGTTTGCGGATGCCTCTTTACACTATGCGCTGCTCGCGCGGCGAGCGCCTCCACCGCGAGCATCAGCGAGCATAGCTATAGTTCGAGGGGGAATTCGAGGGGGTGGCGGCGCTGGTAGCGGGTCCAGAACTTGGTGCGGGCCTGCATGGTGAGTTGGACGGCGCGGTTCTCGTCGAAGCCGCGGGCGTCGGCATATCGGCGGGCAATGAGTTCGATGAAGTGCTTGGGGCCCCACAGGCGGCACAGGCTGGCGCATCCGTCCTTGATATTGACCTTGCCGAAACGCATGCGATTGATGTCCACCACGGCGAAATGATAGCCCTGATCGTCCTTGTCCCATAAGATGTTGCCCGGGGAATAATCGAGGTGAAGTACCTCGCGCTCGTGCATCATGGCGGTGAATCGTGCCAGTTCGCGCGCCATTTCCTCGTAGGTGCCCTCGCGGGCATCGCCGAACTCGTAGAGCGTGTGCCTCAATGGCGACTGCACACTCACGAAGTAACACTCTTCCAGCAAGCCGTAACGGTTGCGCTGCTCGATGTAGGCGATGGGTTCGGGCGTCTCGATGCCGCGTTCCAGCAGACGGGTGGGGTAGAGGAAAGCACGCAGTCCCTTGGGCTTGCGGATGCCCAGGGAATAGACGAGGCGGTTAGGCTGGCGCGGGATGCAGTAGCGCTTGGCGTTGACCAGAGTGCCGTCGGGGGCAGTGATGACGCGCAACTGGTTGCGCTTGTCATAGATGACCTCGCCCAGTTGCTCGAATTGCTCGGGTAACCGTTCCAGCCAGGGCCGCAAGAGATGATATTTGGGATTGATTTCCATCATGATGGTGACTCGGAGAACTCAGAGAGCTCAGAGGTCTCGGAGAACTCAGATTATATGGGACTCAAGAAGCTTGAAAACGGCTATCAGCTTATCAACTTGGTTGCCCTTCACAATCACATGGTGGTTGCCGATGCTGCGCTCCAGGAAGTAGTCCAAGGGCTCGTCGAGGCGCAGGTGCAGCTGGGTACGGCACATGTTGGGGTTGGTGGTACATTCCAGCAAGCGGGCCTTGCTGATGAAGAAGCGCTCCATGCCCTTGCCTCCGCACTTGACCACAGTCATGTCCATCGGGTCGAAAACGCCCTCGACGGCTACACCGCTCAGCGACTCGTAGTGGTCGCGCACGATGTAACGGTCGGTCATCGCGGGGGCGATGGTGCAATGGGCAAACACCATCTCGTGGGCGGCATTGTCCAGAATCCTGGACGGGTTGGACATGAAGGTCATCTCGCCCGTGGCGGCCTGTACGGCCAACATGGTGAGCAGGGTCTGCTCGTCGCCCTCACATCCGGCGGGGATGCCCTCCTGATTGAGCAGTGCCAGGGCTACGCAACCCGTCGTGCGGGTTGTGGGGATGAGGTCAAAGCAGTTGAGGGTGAAAGCGTCCAGACGGTAGCGTTCCACGATGCCCTTGACCGAGCGGTAGAGGCGCATGGCCTTGACCACCTCGTCGCGTGAGGGTTCCTTGACGCCCACTGCCTTGTTGATGAACTCATCGGTGATATCCTGTACCGCATCATCGGCAACGGCCTCATAGCCCGTGACCACTTCGTCGAGAGGTACATCTACCATCTCTATGCCCCAGCGCTCATGCATGGCGGCGTAGTCCACATTGCTGGCGATGAGCCAACCAGACGGCTTGCCGATGACACCCACCCGCTTGCCGTGAAGTTTGCTGATGGCATCATGGGCGGCGGCATAGTTGTCGATGCCCTGCATGATGAAACTGACGGGGCCGTGCAGCACGCGTCCGTGGCGGTCGTTGAGGCGCATCCATGACAGGATCTCGAGCGAGGCGGCAAGCGAATTCTTCAAGCCGTCGGCGATGAGCACGACATAGGGTGGCAGGCGGTCGATGTTCGCCTTGACCATCTCCTCGACGCCCCCGCTACCCACGAGCACCATCGTGGCACCCTCGGGCAGTTTGCCGTCAAGTTCCTCGGGGAAGATGTATTTTACCTCATATTTCTCGGTGATGGCGTCGAGCAACTCGTGATGATCGGTAAAAATGGACTCGCGCGTCGCCAGCGACGAGGCGAAGGTGATAAGATTCAGTTTCATCATGTCAACAGTCTTTTTAAGCGTTAGAATTTATAGCGTACTCCACCCAGGATAATGCCCTGCTCGCCGACACCCAGTTCTGCAAAACCGCGCACCTGCTGGTTACCGGCTTCGACACCGATCAAAGATGCTTGGAAATTGAAAAACACATCGTTGGTGATGTTTTTCTCGCCTGTGAGTTTGCCGTTTTCGTTATAGTCCTGGTCGCTGAAGCGGGCTACTGAGGCACCGACGGCCACTTTGGAGTAAAGGCCCCAATTGTTCTTGCGCAGCCAGTTGAATTTCACCGACGGCAAGAGGGTGTAGTAGGAACGGAGTTTGTGACTGTTGAGGCGCTCTTTCCTGAAGGCGTCCTCATTGTTGCTGGCGAAGATGGCTACAGCACCGACGCCCACCAGCGGGCTGGTGTGATAATAGTATTCCAGGCTGAGGGGCCCGACGTAGTGGTCGTTCTTGCTGCTCTCGCCGAAAATGCCGGCACCGACTTTGCTGAAAACGTCAATCCATATCGAATTGGGTACAGCGCCGTAACTGACGGCAATCTCGTGACGAGGCTCTTCTGCATCGTCCTGGGCTTGAGCCGGCATACACACGAATGCACAAGCGACCAGAGCTGCAAATAAAAACTTGTTTTTCATATTGATGTATTTAATGTATTAAAAAAGCTATTATGTCGCAAAATTAGAGAAAATCCATGAGCCTGACAAAAAAGCGGTCGGAGAATGAGCTCCGAGCCGCCTTTTATCGTGGGTTGGATGATTACATCAGAACTTGTAGCGCAGACCAGCCAGGGCAATACCCTGCTCACCGACACCGAACTCGGCAAAACCACGCACGTGCGCGCTGCCTACCTCCACACCAAGCAGTGAAGCTTGGAAGTTGAACAGCATATCTTTAGAGTCGGCCTTGTTGCCGGTTTTCTTGCCGTTGTCATCATACTCTTCATCGTTGAGCTTGGCATAGGTAACACCCGCAGCCACCTTGGAGTACAAGCCCCAATTCTTCTTGCGCAGCCAGTTGAATTTTGCCGACGGCATGAAGGAGAAGAAGGACCTGGTGATGGCTGAAGTCTGTATGTCGTTGTAGAAACAGTCCTGTTTGTTGGTGGCAAATACGGCAACTGCACCGACACCGATCAATGGGCTGGTATGATAGTAATACTCAAGTCCGATGGGACCAACGTAGTTCTTGCCCTCGCGTTTCTCGCCAAATATTGCGGGAATGATATCAGAGTAGACGTCGATCCATACAGAATTGGGCACGGCACCATAGCTGATGGCTACCTCATGACGGGTCTCCATCTCATCCTGTGCCTGGGCAGGAATACTCACAAATGCACAAACGGCCAATGCGGCCAATAAAAACTTGATATTCATAAGCTTGTTTGATAATGTATTGAAAATTGGCGCAAAGGTAATAGTTTTTTTCAAGGTAGGCTTTTGAGGGAGGATATTTTCTCTGTTGAGAGGCCCAAAATCTACAAAAAAAGGCTATAAATCTTAAATAATGTTAACGATAAGCATTTTCTTGTTCAAAAATTATGTTTAATAACATATTTGGCATTACCTTTGCAGCCGATTTTTCATCATTACACTAATGACAGGTGCTGTGAAGCACGGGGTCATTCAGTTGAAAGGTTAAGATTTAGTTTTAAGGTTTATGTTAATGGTATTAGAGGTTAATTAGATTTTTTTCAAAAATGATCCACGGCGTGAGTCGGGGATTTTTTTTGCCCGTTGGGGCAAAAATGAGGGCACTTCAAGACGAAGCGCCCTCATTTGTTCAGTACGATATAGGCCGTTTCTAAGAAGGTTTGGCCAAGTCCGTTTCAGGTAAGCTGGTCGAAGACCAGCACAAGGCCAGCGGCCTTGAATTGAGTCAGCCCCAGGGCGCACAGGCCGTAGGCCTTGTGTGGCCTGGGGGGAATGGCATGACACGGAATGGGCCTCGAAGAGGGCCACTCACGTCAGGCGATAGTCATTCCGGTTATTTCTTGCCGAGCAGGAGGTACTCGTAGGGCTGGAGCGTGATGTGGCGCTTCAGTTCGACGGGCATGCCGGTCATCAGATTGACGGCCGTTTGGCCAGCCCACATGCCGGGCACATCGATGCCGTGGGGCGTATTGCGCACATTGACAATCACCAGCACATTGTCGTTGTTGAGTACACGGTCCACACACAGGACGTTGTTCTCGTCATCGTCGAAGGGGAGGCACTTGCCGCTGCTGCGCAAAGCCGGGTGCTCGTTGTAGATCGAGACGAGCTTCTTGTACTCTTCGCGCATGGCGGGATTGGCGTTCCAATCAACATGCACATAGTGGAAGAAATTGATGGTCTCGGGATAACCCACCTCTTGTGAGCCGTAGATGAGCATGCCGCCATGCAGCATCGTGGTGGCTACAAAGGCAGCCATCGAAGCGCGTTGTCCACCATAGAGCGTGACAGGCGAAGCCTTGGTGGCCTCGTCATGGTTGGTGGTGAACCTGAGTTTGAATTTGCCCGGTCCCATATCCTTGTACTCGTTCTTGTCCACGCTGATGAGTTTGCCCACCTTGGCATCGCCTTTCATTACCTGAGCGATGGCGCCCATGAATTCCCAGGCATAGTTCAGGTCAAATCCTGCAGTGAAGTTGTCGGGATTGGCTCCCTCGGCAAGCATGATCAGGCGGCGCGGTTTGGCCGAGTTGCGCAAGGTCTTGATGCAGTCGAGCCAGAAATCGGCGGGCACCTGGTCGGCGACATCACAGCGGAAGCCGTCCACACCAACCGAGTCCACCCAATAGCGCATCGCATCGACCATCGCTGCGCGCATTTCCTTGTTGTCGTAGTTCAGGTCGGCGACATCGGTCCAGTCGGTACCCGGCGGGAAGATGATGTTACCGGTCGAGTCATGGGTGTACCAGTCGGGGTGTTGCTCAACCCACACATTGTCCCATGACGTGTGGTTGGCTACCCAGTCCAGGATGATGCCCATGCCGCGCTCGTGGCACGACTCGACGAGCATGCGCAGGTCATCGACCGTGCCATACTCGGGGGCCACAGCCTTGTAATCGCGCACCGAGTAAGGCGAATTTTTGCTCTTCACCTCACCGATGGGGTAGATGGGCATGATCCACAGCATGTTCACGCCCAGGTCCTCGATGGAATCCAGACGGCTGATGATGGCCTGGAACGAGTTGGAGGGGGCGAAAACCCTGGGGTTGACTTGATACATCACTACGTCGGCCACCTCAGGCACCATGAAGCTATCGGTGACGGGCATTGCATGGTGATCCTTAGGCTTGCAGCCTATTGCCACCACCAGAGCCAAAAATGATAATAATAAGAGAAGCTTTTTCATAATATATTGAATTTTAGTTGTTGATAGATTGCTTGAATGTTTCAAAATCATCGTTGCTCACCTCGGTGATCGTGATGGTGACGTTGTCATCCTCGTTCTTGCCGATGGTGAACACCAGCACATGGTCATCGACCGTGTAACCTGTCTCGACCTGCCGGGTCTCGTTGTTCATGCGCCAGGGCACTGCCAGGCGGGCATTGCTGCCCTTGAGGGCGTTCTTTATCGCAAGCTTTGCCATCTCCACATCCTTGACCGCTGTCGAGAACATGGTGCAGGATGCGCTGGTTCCGGCAGTCTGGGTAAAGTCATATTTCTCGCTCAGCCACAGGGCCACGTCGTTGCAGTGGTACTTGCTCTCGACGGGCTTGGGTGCTGCAGCTTGTTTACGGGCTGCGGCTTTCTCCTGGCGCTCCTGTTCCCGTTCGAGGCGAGCCTGCTCGCGCAGTCGGCGTTCTTCTTCCTTCTTGAGCCGTTTTTCTTCTTCTCTTTGCTTCTTTTCCTCGGCTTTTTTCAGTTTCTCGGCTTCCTTTTGCGCTTTGGCCTCCTGGCGACGCTTTTCCTGTTCGCGTCGTTGCTGCTGGCGCAGTTCGCGTTTCTCGGCTTCACGGCGCTGTGCATCGAGTTTGCGCTGTTCCTTGGCGCTCACTTCAGGTTCGGCCTCTTCTGCCTGGTCATCGTCAATCAAGTTCACGATAGGTGTTTGATCATCCTTTTCCTCGGGGACGACAACGGGCTTGCGGTCGCGCGTGCTGTGCCTCGTGGGTTTATCCACTTTGTCCACAGCCTCGGGCTTAGTCTTGGGCTCGGCCTCCTGCTTGTTTTTCTTGCCCAATGACTTGTAGTAGCTGGCGCTCTCGGTAACGCTCACATAGTAGGTGCCGTCGTCGAGAGCCTTGCGCTTGACGCTGAATCGGAACTTGTTCCTCTCGAATCGGAACTCCTTCCAGTAGGTTGTACTGGTCATGTGCCAGTCTCCGACGGCTTGGATGTCGTCGTAGCTGGCCATCAGGCGGTCGATCATGTCACGCACTTTCTTGCTGTTGAGACCCTCGGGACTGTTGAGGAAGTAGGAAACTTCACCCTTGGCGCGTTGCTGCTCCATGTCGGCAGCGCTGGGCGTGTAGTAATACTCAAAGTAGTTGCGTCCTACAAAGGTCTCGCTCACTACCTCGTCGAGGTACCACTCCCAATCCGGCGCCTGCTGGACGGGCTGTGCCGTGCCCGCCAGCGCAAGAAACGCCAGCAGACACAAATAGATGCATTTAATTCTCATAGGCCCAAATTCAATTTGGATGTGACAAAGATAGTGCAAGCCGAACACAATAGCAAGTAAACAAGTGAAAAAAGAGAGTTTTTTTACTGAATTGGCCTATCTCGACTGTGAGCACTGCGCCATTGCCAAGCTGAGTGGTATTCAGAACAAGACCTTGTCGCCGACTCTCATGGCCCGCAACAACAGGCTGGCTCCACTCGCTGTCACTGGCTATACTGCATTGGAGGGGGATGTGTCATAATTGCGGCTTGGTAGCACGTTTTTTTCTGCAACATTACATTTTGGCACACCAACCTATAGCGGCTACAGGTCGTGAGGATATGTGGGGACGGTTCGGTTTGTTGTTGGGTTTTTGTCGTGGTTTTTTTGGAGTTTTAAGGAAATTTCAGTATTTTTGCGGTGTGCGTTTGTCGAGGCGTTTTGTCGGGCGGGCGTATGGCATTTTTCCAGATGAGGAGCGCATTGTGTAGGCCTCATAGTAGGGCGGGCAAGCTAAGTCCCTGCGCTTTTCTGATGATACTAATACTTTAACTGCCGAATTCGGGGGATACAGGAGGCGCCTATAATTTTTGCTTATGAAAAAAATATTATCTTTCAAAGCACTGATGACCCTGCTGGGGTTTGTGTTGTGTGCGCTGAGCGCGGGAGCCTACGACTTCCCGAATCAGTCTTACACCATGTTCTTTAATGCCCTTGACAGTGAGACCTGCGAGGTGACCTACGAGGACGACAGTTACAACAGTTACAGTGGATATGTTAACATTCCGTCATGGGTCACTCAAGGCTCACTTTATCCAGTTGATTATGAGGTGGTCAGGATTGGAAAATACGCATTCCGAAATTGTTCTGCCCTGACGAGCGTCACCATTCCTACGTCCGTCACTTCGATCGGCGAGTCGGCATTTTGGTATAGTTCGTTGACAAGCGTGACAATCCCTAACAGCGTGAAAACGATTGATTACAACGCCTTCGGTGACTGCGATAACTTGACTGAAGTTTCTATCGGCAGCGGTGTGACATATATCGGTACCTATGGTTTTGACAGCCCGTTGACCTATATTCGCATCTATGCCAGCACTCCGCCAACCATCAATAACGAGAATGCCTTCAAGGCGTCGACCTACAACAATGCCGAACTCATTATTCCCGACGGGTCTTACAGTGCTTACAAGAACGCGCCCTATTGGAGTAAATTCAAAAAAATGCGCACGGTTAGTGCTGTGCCCATCAATTCGACGAACTTCCCGGATGATAATTTCCGGACTGAACTGCTAATGTATTATCCCAGCGGCTATATCAGCGACATTCACCTGATTACCGAGGTTCATGTGGACGGCAGGAACTACTCCAACCTGAAGGGTATCGAGTTGTACACCAACCTGGAGACACTCTACTGCTACGACAACAACCTTACCTCGCTCGACTTGTCGAACTGTACCAAACTCAAATACCTTGCCTGCAGCAACAACAAGTTGACGAGCCTCTATTTGAATAACAAGTCACAGTTATACTACCTGGACTGCCATAACAACCCCCAGCTCCGAACGCTGTCTTGCTACCGTTGTGCTTTGACCACGCTCAACGTGTCGGGCTGCACCGCGTTGGACGAACTACAGTGCTACGAGAACGCCAACCTGACGACCATTACCGGCCTGGCCGACTGCACCGCCATGACTTACATAGACTGCGAGGACTGCAAGATCGCTAACCTGAGTGCCGTCAACTCGATGTCCAATTTGGAATACCTGTACTGCCGCAACAACAAGCTGACGTCGCTGGAAGTTACCAACAAGTCCAATCTGACCACCGTCAGGGCACACACCAACCCGCTGATGACCACTGCCAAAATTACCGGCAACATTTCTTTGACGTCCCTCGACATCCACGGCTGCACTGGCCTGACCAACCTCAATTGTTACAGCAATAAGTACTTGACTTCGCTTAATGTGTCGGGCAACACGGCATTAGATATAATGAACTGCTACTACGATGACAACTTAGCGACGATCACGGGATTGGCCTCTTGTACCGCTTTGACCTATCTGGACTGCGAGGACGATGCCATCACCGACCTGAGCGCTGTCAATTCGATGCCTAACATCACCAAACTCTATTGTCGCAACAACAGGCTGTCCACATTAAGAATCGAAAACAAGCCCCAGCTGACTTATGTCAGGGCTCTCGGCAACCCGGGTATGCTCTCGGCTGTAATTCGTGGCAATCCGTTGTTGGCGACTATTGACATCCGAGATTGTACCGCCTTGACTAGCGTGTCTTGCTACAACAACAGCCTGACCTCGCTGATTGTCGAGGGCAACACGGCGTTGGAATCTTTGAATTGCGGTAATAACCAGTTGTCATCTATTTACGTGTCCACCCTCACCAACCTGAAGACATTCTACTGCTTAAATAACCCGTTGACCTCGCTCAATGTCAGCAACAATTCCAAGCTCGAGGTTTTAGACTGCAACAACACTCACCTAACCACGCTCAATGTGTCGGGCAAGACCTATCTACGTGAATTAAATTGCTATTACTGCCAGTTGACCTCGCTCGACATACAGGGATGCAGTGCATTGAGAGATTTAGAATGCGGTAATAACAGATTGACTTCACTCAGCGTGGTATCCCTCACCAACTTGGAGCAGATAGGCTGCTCCAATAACCAGCTGAGCACGCTCAACGCGTCAGGCCTGACGAAATTAGAATTGTTAGACGCCCATGGCAATGAGTTGACTACGCTCAACGTTCATGAATGTAGCGCCCTGCGCGAGCTGTATTGCTACACCAACAAGCTCACCTCGCTCTACCTGCAAGGCTGCTCCTCGATTAACCAGATCTATTGTTATCAGAACCAGATAACTAATATTGGTATGAACACGCTGATCAACACCCTGCCCACACGATCCAGTTCCAACAATAGCATCATCCGGGTACTCTTTAACACAGGCGAGAGCAATGTGTTTACCAGTGACCATGTGACCGCTGCACGAGCCAAGTACTGGACGCCCTATCGCTGGAACGGCTCCACTTGGGTCGAGATCTTGGCATCCACACCTGGTGACATTAACGGTGACGGTAACATCAACATCAGTGACGTGTCGGCGCTCATCTCCCTGACCATGAGCGGAAATCCGCTAGTGAGCGACTATCCTGTTGCCGACGTGAACGGCGACGGCGTTATCAACATCACCGACGTGACCACTCTGATATCGCGTGTGATGAGCCGCTAAACCACAGGGTCTTGTGCCCGTGAACTATGAAAAGGCGAGGCGTACCATTCCCGAGAGAGGGTGGCGCGCCTCGACAGTATTAAAACAGGGATGCGAATGCTTGGTGATTCCATGATTTTCATCTACCTTTGCGATAGAGAAACCAAATGATTGACCGAGATGAAACTTAGATTAATGTTACTTGCCGTAGTGGCCGCTGCTGCCGTTCTGCCCGCCGTGGCCGACGTGCATCCCCGCTACACCACGGTGGTGAGCGATGCCACCACAACCTATGTCACCAAGCGCCCGCCTGCCGAGGAGCGCCTGTTTACCAGCAGAATCATCGAGCAACGTGTGCGTGAGGTGATGAAGCTGATTAAGGGTAATCCTCGCTTGGCGTGGATGTTCGAGAACTGCTTTCCCAACACGCTCGACAGCACGGTGCACTACCGCCTCGACGAGAAGGGCGAGGATGACACCTTTGTTTACACCGGCGACATCCACGCGATGTGGTTGCGCGACAGCGGTGCCCAGGTGTGGCCCTATGTCAAGTATGCCAACAAGGACGAGAAACTGCGCCACATGTTGCGCGGCGTCATCCTGCGCCAGTTGAAGTGCATCGTCTTGGACCCCTATGCCAATGCTTTCAATGACGGGCCCACGGGCAGTCAATGGGAGAATGACTTGACCGACATGAAGCCCGAGCTGCACGAGCGCAAATACGAGATCGACTCGCTGTGCTACCCCATACGATTGGCCTATGAGTACTGGCTTGTCACGGGCGACGACAGTATCTTCGGCGATCTGTGGCAAGAGGCGATGCAGGCCGTGCTGCGCACTTTCAAGGAGCAGCAACGCAAGAACGGCGACAAGGGCCCGTACAAGTTCATGCGTCGCGACATCGACGCCAAGTCGTCGCTCACGTGGTATGGCTGGGGACCTCCCGTCAATCCTGTGGGACTGATTGTGTCGTGTTTCCGTCCCAGCGACGATGCCACGGTGCTGCCCTTCCTGGTGCCCAGCAATTTCATGGCAGTGAGCTCGCTGCGCAAGGCCGGTGAGATTCTCCAGAAGGTCAACCATAACAATGCCTTGGCGGGACAGTGTCTTGACCTGGCTCAAGAGGTAGAGGATGCCCTGCACAAGTATGCCATCGTGGATCATCCCAAGTATGGCAAGATCTACGCCTACGAGGTGGACGGTTGGGGCGGCCGCGTGCTGGCCGATGATGCCAATGTGCCCAGCCTGCTGGCGATGGGCTACCTGGGTGACGTGCCGATGGATGACCCCATCTACCGCAACACGCGTCGGTTTGTGTGGAGCGAGGACAACCCGTGTTTCTTCAAGGGCAAGGCCTGTGAGGGCATCGGCGGTGCCCACACGGCTTATAACCTCATCTGGCCCATGAGCATCATGATGAAAGCCTTCACGGCCGACAACGACGATGAGATTGCCTGGTGCATGCGCCAGCTGCTCACCACCGACGCCGGCACGGGCTTCATGCATGAGTCCTTCCACAAGGACGACCCCACCCATTACACCCGCGCCTGGTTCGCATGGCAGAACACGCTGTTCGGCGAGTTGGTCATCCACCTGATCGACAACGGCAAGACCGACCTGCTCGTCCACTGCCTGGATTGAGGATAATAAGGTAACGTGAGTTTGACGAAATTAAAGTGCTGATGCTGTTTCTAGTAGAGACGTAAAATTTTGCGTCTCAAGGTCAGCATAATGGTAATTTGTACCGATTGTAGACGCAAAGTTTTGCGTCTCTACAGGTTTCAGATGGCTAACTCATTGACACCCGACGGGTGGCCTTTGGATAACCCGAGATAAATTAGACAACTGAGCAGAGCGAAGGTGGCTGATTCATCGGGTGTGTGTTCCGCCAGCAGACAATCAGCACTATAACACAAGGGGGAGAGTCTGCCAGAGCTGGCGAACTCTCCCCCCCTTGGTCAAAACAGGGATTATCCTCTTGGGGTGTAATCGTTGTGAGTATTACGAGGCCATCACATTGTTGATCAGCATCGTCACGTCGGTGATGTTGATGTTGCCGTCGTTATTCATGTCGGCGTTAGCCTGATTGATGCCGCTGAAATTCTCACTCATTACAGCATTGATCAGAACAGTCACATCGGTGATGTTGACCACTCCGTCGTTGTTCACGTCACCCAGCATGCTTACCCTGAGCGTTTCCCAAGTTGAGCCGTTGTACCTCTTGGGCCACCAATACTTGCTGTTGGCGGTGGCGATCTGCTCGTCGTTCATTGTGTTGCCCTCGTCGGTGTTATAGAGAGCATACAGATTGCCTGGCTCGTCGGCCGTGCGTTGGGGCAGGCTGTTTACCAGGAGGGTCATGTTAGCGCCCTTGATGTTGTTCTTGTAACAGTTGATATGATACAATGAGGTGCAGCCTGTGACGATAAGTTGCGTGAGGTTGTTATTGCGGGCAAAGATCCTTTCCAATTTGGTCTTGTTCTGAATGCCGTTGAGCGTGTTGAGGGAGCAGTCCTCACAGTCGAGATAGCTCAATTCGCTACAACTGCCAAGGCCTGTGATGGCAGTGAGATTGTCATTGTTGTAGCAACGCAGGTCGCTCAATGCGGTACAGCCTGTGACGTTAAGCGTGGTCAAATTATTGTAGAAGCATACGAGTGATGTCAACGTTGTGTTGTTACTAACGATGAGTGTTTTCAGATTAGTCTTGTTGTAGAGTGAGAGTGAGGTCAGCTTGTTGTTTGCGGCCGCCAGGGTTGTGATATTCGGCATGAGACTGGTGGCGTCCAGGTTGGTGATGGCACAGTTTTCACAGTTGAGGGTGGTAATGGCTCGACAGTTGTCAAGACCTGTGATGGCAATCAAGTTGGAGTTGTCTCCACAAAGCAAATTTGTCAGTGCCGTGCAGCCCGTCACGTTCAACGAGGTGAGCCTGTTGGCGTAGCAAGACAGTTTTGACAATTTAGTCTTGTTGGACAGATCGAGGGTGGAGAATGCGCAGTTATAGGCAAATAATTGGGTGAGATTGCTGCAATCGTCCAAGCCGGTGATCTTGCTCAATGATGGATTCTCGTAGCAACCCAAGATGGACAACGACGTGCACCCTGTCACGTCAAGCGTTGTCAACGCATTGGTATAGCAATGGACTGTGGCCAGAGAGGTGTTTCCCGATAGCCTGAGGTAAGTGAGATGGCTCTTGCCCGAGACGGTAAACGAGGTGAGCTTGTTGTTACGGGCAAGAATCGAGGCAATGTTGTTGGCGTTCTGGAGAGCGCTCAAGCTGGTGATGGAGCAGTCCTCGCAGTCGAAGTAGGTCAGGGCAGTGCAGCCTCCCAATCCTGTGATGGTTTGCAGGGGAGTATTGTAGTAGCAGCGCAATTCCTGGATCGCGGTGCAACCGGTGACGTTGAGCGTTGTCAAGTCATTGGAGCGGCAGTTCAGATTAGTCAGTGCCGTGCAGTAGCTGCAATTCAAGGTGCTGAGATAAGGGTTGCCGATGACCGTAAGTGTGGTCAACTGGGGGTTGTTCTGGCAATACAGGTCAGTGAGATGGCTCTTGTTGTTAACCGTTAACGTTGTGAGGCGGTTGTTCATACAACTCAGTAAAGCCAGATTGGGCAGGCTCTGCACATCGTCGAGGCTGGTCAAGGCACAGTCATAGCAATAGAGGTTGCAGAGCGCCGTGCAATCGGCCAGTCCTATGAAGGTAGTGAAATTGGGGTTTTGGTAACAACTCAGCGATAGCAAAGCGGTGCATCCAGTGACATTGAGCCTGATTATATACGGGTTATTGTAGCAATAAAGACGCAGCAGCGAGGTGCAGTTGCTCACGTTCAGGGATATGAGATGTGGCATACTCGTAACCCGCAATTCCGTTATGTTTGTGTTCCTGCAGTTGAGCGTCTCCAGTGCAGTACAGCTCGTGACATTGAGCGACGTGAGCGCTGTAATGTAGCAATAGAGTTCTTTGAGGCTTGTGCAGTTGGTGACATTGAGCGAGGTCAATGCGGGGTTGTTGGCGCAATCCAGATATTGCAGTTTGGTGAGACCGCTCACGTTGAGCCAAGACAAGTTGTTGCTATAGCATACCAGGTTTTCCAGATTGGTGAGCAGTTCGACACCTTTCAGGTTGGAAATGTTCTTGTTGTTTACGTTGAGCGTTGTCAAGTTGGCGATATCGGTCGAGCTCAGGAACCCTTTGGGGTAAAAGCTTAGCAGATAATTGCGAAAGTTGACATCAGGGAAGTTGGCGTAATTGATGGGCACGGCATAATCGCGGCCGATGAGGATGTCGCGGTTGTACACGGCCGAGCCGTCCAAGGTAATGGTGCCCTGTGAGGAATTCCACACCGCCCCGGCAGGTTGAATGATCTGGTTGTTGTTATTTAAGGTGAGGATTTTGGCCTTGAAGACCGGATAACTCGAATTGCCGGTGGCACGCATGTTGACGCCTGTCAGCCCGTTGGTGTTGGTGATGACCACCTGGTGCTCCCAGTCCAGAGCGCCCTTCTTGCCATAGATGTCCATCGCACCGCCCAGGAAGAGAATGCAGGTGTTGGTGCTGGCGATGCCCGCCTTGTTGGTAGAAGTCACATTAAGTTTTCCGTCACCCAAGACGTTGATGTAAAAGCAATAGTTTGAACTGCTGGTGACATAGATGGCCTCCTCGTCAACACTGCTGATGGTGGTGGTGCCGTTCACGACATTCATCGTCATGCCCACGCCGCTGTCAAGACGCACGGCTGAGGCATCCGCGGCACTCAGGTTATTGGTGCCCTGCAGGTTCACGATCAGGCCGTCGTTTGATTCATTGAGGATGGCACGGTTGTAACTGCCCGTGCGTGCGATGGTGACATTGGTCAGCGTCACCGTGTTGGTCGAGGGATTGTAGGAGACCGAGCCGCTGATGGTGGAGCCCGTCACATTGGTGTAGTTGTTGCTGTTGACCTCCACACCGCCGATCTTGAAGCCGTAGTAGGTCGCAGCTTGGGTCGACCATGCGGCCAGCATGACTGTCATCAAGAGAAACAAAAATTTTTTCATAAGCCAAAGTCATCGCCTCCTGAGTCCCCCAAATTCGGCATTATGATGAATGTTCAAGCGCAGGGACTTGCCTGCCCGTAAATGACATTGCGCTCTTGTCTTTTAATCCTTGGTTACTGGTTCAACGATTGGACGCGCCAAGCACATCATGCCACAAATATAACATAAAAAACCGAAACTACCTCCACTCCGCCACTATTGTTTTCGTTTTTTTCAAAAAAATCATTTACAATCCCTATCAAATATTAAAATAGTGTGAATTGTGATTTAAAGTCTCTAAATTCACTACCTTTGCCGCTCATAAAAGATAAGAACACCACAATTCAAATCTAAGACTGAAAAAAATATGAAAGAATACCTCCATCTCACTGACCAACAAATCGAATCCTTGAAGGAAAAAGACTGCTGGGCGCAAGACTGGAATGATATCATGGTGACGACCGACTTTGACGCCAGCCGCTGCCACCGCGTGCAGTTCTACGGCTGGGCCCGCCTGGGTAACGGCTGCGGCACAGTGGAAATCACCGACGGCTTTGTGAAGAACTGCGGCATCTACAATGCCACGTTGCGCAATGTGACCATCGGCGACAACTGCCTGATCGAGAATATCGGCAATTACATGAATAACGTGACCATCGGCGACGGGTGCTACATCTCCAACGTGAGCACCATCGACACCCAGGGCGAACCCAACTACGGTCAGGGCCACACCATCGCTGTGCTCAATGAGGTGGGCGACGGCAACCTGTTGCTGCTGCGTGAGCTCAATAGCCAGTTGGCAGCGCTCATGGTGAAGCATGGTGACAACAAGCCCATGATGGATGCCATCAGGCGCATGGTAGCGCAATCGGTGGCCGATGCACGCCCGTCGTGCAGCACTATCGGCAATCATGTGCGCGTGGTCAACACGGGCACGATCATCAATACGATCATCGACGACGGTTGCCGCATCTGTGGCGCGTCGCGTTTGAGCAACTGCACCATCTGCAGCACGATAGAGAATCCCATTGTCATCGGTACCGGTGTCATCTGCGACAATTCGATCGTGGGCGGCGGCTCGCGCCTGAACGGCAGCGTGAAACTGACCGACAGCTTCGTGGGCGAGTCCTGCCATCTCGAGAACGGCTTCACGGCAGCCAGCAGTGTCTTCTTCGCCAACAGCTTCATGTCCAACGGCGAGGCCTGCGCGGCCTTCTGCGGCCCGTTCACGGTGAGTCACCACAAGAGTTCGTTGCTCATCGGCGCCATGTTCTCGTTCTATAATGCGGGTTCGGCTACCAACTTCAGCAACCATGCCTACAAGATGGGCCCGATGCACTACGGTACCCTGGAGCGCGGCTGCAAGACCGCCAGCGGTGCCTACCTGCTGCTGCCTGCCAACGTGGGCGCCTTCAGCGTGCTGTTCGGCAAACTGATGTATCACCCCGACACGAGCGACCTGCCGTTCTCCTATCTTATCGCTTACGGCGACACGATGTACCTGAAGCCTGGCCGTAACTTTGCCACGGTGGGCCTGTACCGCGACATCCGCAAGTGGCCCAAGCGTGACAAGCGCGGGCAGGGTGTGCGCAAGAGCGTGGTCAACTTCGACTGGCTCAGTCCGTTCACCATCAGCGAGGTGCTGCGTGGAAAGAAGATTCTTGAGAACCTGCGTGCCGCCAGCGGCGACAATGTGAGCACCTATAACTACCACGACTATGTCATCAAGGCACCCTTCCTGCACAAGGGCATCAAGTTCTATGACATGGCTTTGCGCATCTATATGGGTGCCGTGCTCAAGCGTCATAAACCCATACCTCCCGTCTCGACCGAGGGCGAGGGCAACTGGATTGACTTGGCAGGACTGCTGCTGCCGCAGAGCGCCGAGGACAAGATCATTGACGATATCGTATCGGGCCGCCTCGACACCATCGATGCCGTGAATGCCCGTTTCAAGGAAATCGACGCCAACTACAACGAGCTGCGTTGGGCTTGGAGTTACCGCATCATCCTCGACTACTACGGCATCGATGCCCTCACCGACGAAGCGGTGGCACGAATCCATCAGGATTACGTCACGGCACGTCGCGAGTGGATTGCCCTCATCCGCGAGGACGCCGAGAACGAATACACCCTGGGCGACGTAGACCGCGAGGTACTCGACGACTTCGTCACCCTCCTCGACCGCGAGGTAGACTTCGAAAACCAGAAACTTTACATGTAGGATCGTTGAGTTTAGGGTTTAGGGTTTAGAGTTTAGAGACTTGAGTTTAGAGTTTAGAGACTTGAGAGAGAATGGATACTTATCAATTCGAGAAACTGACGGCATGGCAAAAGGCTAAGGAACTGGCCATTTCGATCTATAAACTTGTCGCCAAATTTCCTCAATATGAGCAGTATGCGCTGAGCAGCCAGTTGAGAAGAGCGGCAATCTCTATTCCCTCAATTATCGCTGAAGGGTGTGGCCGAATGGCTGTAAAAGAAAAGATTCATTTTCTCGAGATATCTTATGGATCATTGATGGAAGCGTATTGTCAACTGCAAATCGCCTTAGGGTTGGGGTATATATCTGACGATGATTTGGCGAGAATAAAACCGCTTATCTTTGAGACTACACGTCTGATTAGCGGGTTACGCAACAGTTACTCCTCTAACGACTGACCTTGTGTTATCTGTTTGTTACGGAGTAAGGCTTATAGGTGTAAACCTCTCTAAACACTAAACTCTAAACACTAAACTTCAAGGGGCCGCACGCAATGTGCGACCCCTTGAAAGTAGCGGGACTGAGAATTGAACTCAGGACCTCCGGGTTATGAATCCGACGCTCTAACCGACTGAGCTATCCCGCCATTCTGCTGAAAAGCGACTGCAAAGGTACAACCATTTCCCCAACTGACCAAATTTTTTTGCAAAAAAAGTTTTTTGAGGTTAATTATTTCGCCAAAATGCGGGCGTAAAAATCACCAATACGGTGAAAATTTCGAGACGTCCCATCAGCATGAGTGCCGACAGGATCCACTTGACACCCATGGGCAGAATGCTCCACGACATGGTCGGCCCGATTTCCAGTCCCAGGGTGGGACCCACGTTGCTGGCGCAACTCAAGGCGATGGTGAAAGAGTTGGTGCTGTCCACGCCCACAAGAATCATGATGAAATAGGCGATGAAGCACAGCAGGAAATAGACCATCAAGAATGCAATCAAGGTAATCTGGCCCGACGAATTGATGGTAGAGTCATTGACTTTGACCGGCAGAATGGCCTTCGGGTGAAGTCGGTGCAGTATCTCGTTGCGCATGATTTTCAAGGCGATGACGCCGCGTGCGCACTTGAAGCCGCCCGCCGTACTGCCGGCACATCCGCCAAAGAACATACACAGACTCAGCACAACCCAAGTGATGTGATGCCATTGCGCGGCATCCTCGTTGAACATGCCCGTTGTGGTGAGGAACGACACCACCTGGAACAGCGATACCCTGATGGCGTCGCTGAGGGAGTAATTGTTGTAATACAGCAGGAATGCCGTGATGATGGCTGAGGATATCAAGGCTATCGCAGTATAAAACCGGAATTCCGCATTCTTGAGCAGATGACGGATCCGGCCCTTGAACAGCGCGGCATAAAGCATGGCAAAGCTGATACCCGACAGAAACATGAACAGGATGGCCGTATAATCGATGGCAGCGTTGTTGAAGTATCCGGTGCTGGCGTCATGAGTCGCAAAACCGCCGGTGGCGGTGATTGTCATGGAATAATTGACCGCGTCGAACGGGCTCATACCAAAGAGGAAGAAGCACAACGCACAGCCGATGGTGAGGGCCAGATAGACACCCCACAAGGCCTTGGCGCTCATCGTGAGACGCGGCTGCAGTTTAGACTGTACAGGTCCTGTGGCCTCGGCGGCAAAGACCTTGATGGAACCTCCCACAAACGACGGCAGGACGGCGATGGTGAAGAACACGATTCCCAGTCCGCCAATCCACTGCGTCAAGGAACGCCACAGCAGCACGCCATGCGGCATACCCTCCACATGGTCGATGGTGGTGGCGCCCGTCGTTGTCAGGCCCGACATGGCCTCGAAGAAGGCATCCGACACGTTGGAGATATAGCCGCCCAACAGGAACGGGAGCGAGCCGAAGGCGGCAAATGCGATCCACACGATGGTCACGAGCAGATAAGCGTCGCGACGGCTCAGCACATTGGTCGCCCCGCGCCCCAGCAGCCTGAGCGTCAACGCTACTGCGACGGTAATCCCCACAGTGATGGCCAGCGGTATCATGTCGTCCTCGCCACAGCACAACGATACGACCAGGCACAAAGCCATGAAAGCGGCCTCGATGTTCAGCAAGGAGCCCAGAATCTTGAATATGATTCGCTTGTTAATCATGGTTCAGATAAAGATTTTCTCGATTCTGCTGATGTTGGTGTCATGACAGAATACCACCACATCGTCGCCAGCCTCGATCTGGGTGTTGCCGTTGACCAGCATGCCCACACCGTTGCGCACGAGTCCACCGAGTTCCACCGAGTCGGGCAACCCCAGGTCGCGCACGCGCTTGGTCGTGACACGTGAGCCCTCGCAGGCCTTGAACTCGGCGATGTCGGCCTTGACCATCAGCAGGTCACGGATGTTGCGCACGTCGCCGTTGAGCAGCAGTTGATAGATGTAACTTGCCGTCAAGGCCTGTTTATTGATGATGGTACCGATATCGGCATTGCCGGCGATGCTCATGTAGTCCATGTTCTCGATCATGGCGACGGTCTTGCGGACGCCCAGTTCATGAGCAGTCATGCAGGTCAGGATGTTGGCTTCGGCATTACCTGTCACTGCTACCAGTGCCTGGGTCTGTTTCACATTCTCCTCCAGCAGGTTGGCCACCGACCTGCCGTCGGCGTTGATGACCATCACACGGCTGGTGTCAACCATCCTGTTGAGTTCCTCACAACGGGCGAAGTTCGTCTCAAAGATTTTGGCCGTCATCCCCTTGGGCAGGCGGTTGACGACGCGTTCGGCAGTGCTGCCGCCCCCCACGATGATGACGTTCTTGACTTCGGGGTAGTCCTCCTTGCCCACCAGTCGTTTCATCTCGGGGATAAAGTCCTTGGTCGTCATGAAATACAAATAATCCTCGGGCAGAAGCATATCATCTCCCTTGGGGATGATGGTGCTGGTACCACGCTTGATAGCCACGATGTGGTATGGGGCATCGGGGGTACTGACCTCCTTGAGCGGCCGGCCCAGAATAGTGCAGTTCTCCCTCAATTTGATGCCCAGCATCGTGAGGGCTCCGCCATAAACGTCCCATCGCTGGCGCACCCACGACATCTTGAGTCCTGAGATGATGTCTTCGGCTGCAAGGTCATCGGGATAAATGATGGAAGAGACGCCCGCTTGTTTGAAGGCTTCGATGAATTGGGGTTGGGTGAATTCGCTGTTTTCGACCCTGGCCACCGTCTTCTTGGCCCCCATCGCCTTGGCCAGCACACACAGGTTCAGGTTCAGGTTTTCGTCTTTCTTGACCGAGATCAGCAGGTCGGCGTTTTTCACTCCTGCTTCCTTGAAAGTCTTAATCAGCGAGGAGGGGGACGATTGGATGGTCAACAGATCACACGCCGATGAAATTCGTTCCAGCTTGGCTTCATCCTCGTCAATGATGATGATGTTCTGCTTGATCTTGGAGAACAGTTCTGCAAGATGCGCCCCAATGGCATCGGCACCGACAATTATTACTTTCATAATCAACGGAAGTTTGTTAGGCCGCAAAGATAAGAGCAGATTTTACTCTATGCAAATATTTGAATAAAATATTGAGGAATGTGCACTTTTTTAACTTTTTGATGCTATCGGTGCTGAATCACGCAATGTTGGTTTATCTGAAAGAAAACCAAGTTCGGGCTGCCCAGGATGCTCTTGCACCCGGGTGTATCGTTTTATGTATGAAGACGGAACTTACAACTCGACGATGTTGCCGAAATAAGTATCCCATCCGGCCTCCTTATAGGCTTGAATGGTGCCTGCGGGCACATGCAGCGTGCGTGGCGAGTAATTCTCATCTTCAAGACCAAAGGAATTGAAACCGAAATCTACCTACGACGGGTCTGTGATGTGGCTGTACACGTCGGTCAGGTTAGTGCAGTTCTGGAAGGCCCAGATTCCTATTTTGACAACATTGGCGGGAATGTCGATCTTGGTAAATGCAGTGCAGCCCTCAAAAGCAGCAGCACCGATTTCAGTGAGCATTTCAGGAAGTTCCACAGCCGACAACCCTGTGCAGTTTTCAAACGAATGGTCACGGATTTCAGTGACCGCGCCAGGTATGGTTACAGCGGTTAGTTCGGCGCAGTTACTGAAGGCATAAGCGTTGATTTTGGTAACGGGGTAGGTCGTATCGTCATTGGTGACAGTAGCAGGTATCGTCACGTTGCCGCTGTAGCGCCCTCCGTCTTCGCCCTGGTCACAGACCATGGCAAAGTCGCCCCACATGTCTGTCATGTAGTAAACACCGTCCACGATAAATTCATAAGCCATCGTGTTCAGGGGTAGGCAAAATGCCAGCAGCAATAAGGATGTTTTAATCAGATGTTTCATTGTCATTTCAGTTTTTTTGTAAGAATGTTATTATTGCGACTACAAAACTAATGGTTTTTGTCAAATTGAGCAATTGTTCTGAAAAAAATAACTGTATTTGCATCATTGTTTAGCGATTCGCTCTACCGACTCATTGCTGTCCGTTAATAATTGTGGATGGTTAATAAATATGGTTTTTCGGTGGAGACTAATGAAAAAATGATTACTTTTGTGGTGAACAGTGTGTAAGGCGATGAAAAGCAATATCTTCAGGCTTCTCGTGCTGCTGTTGATTGGCAAGTTGACCGTGTCTCCCGGCATGGCCCAGACGGTCGTGTTCGACACCGATGTGGCGGCTGGGCACTATTACCGCATTCCTGCCGTTGTGCAACTTGCTGACGGGCGCTTGCTGGCAATTGCCGACGACCGTCATGGCAGCGACTACGACATCGGCGGCAACTGGGGCATCGACATCGTGGGACGATTCAGCGATGACGGCGGCAAGACGTGGAGTGAGACCGTCATGATAGCCGAAGGTGACGGGCGGCGAGAGGGTTTCACTGACAGCCACGGCGATGCAGCAGCAGTCGTGGACCGCGAGACGGGCAACGTGCTCATCATGTGTGCCTCGGGTGCACAGGGTTTCCTCGGTTCCACACTGCAGGAACCGCTGCGTGTCGGGCGCTATACGAGCGGCCGCGATGCCCTCGTCTGGGCCGAAGATGAGGTGACCAGCGAGATCTACAGCATCTTTGCAGATTATCCCGAGGTGAATGCCCTGTTCTTCTCCAGCGGCCGCATTTGCCAGAGCCGGCGCATCAAGCAGGGTGGATATTACCGTATCTACTCGGCTGTCGATGGGCCATGGGGAGTGGGATGTCTGGTACTGTACAGCGATGACTTCGGGCTGTCATGGCATGCTCTGGGCGGTCACGAAGCGAGACCTACGGTTGCTCCTTTCGGTGACGAGGCCAAGGTCGAGGAACTGCCCGACGGCAACGTGCTGCTGAGCTGCCGCTCCAAGCAGACGGCAACCGGTGGCCGCTTGTTCAACATCTACAACTACACCACCGGCAAGTGGGGCGAAATGGCCATCAGCAACGACCCCGAGTTGGGCACCTTCAGCGAGGACTGCTCGTGCAACGGCGAACTGATGATCGTGCCTGTAATCCGCGTCAGCGACGGTCGACATGTGCACCTGGTGCTGCAGTCGGTGCCTCGCGGTAAGGGACGCCAGCGCGTGAGCATCTACTACAAGCCGTTGCTGGATGCTGAGGATTATGACGCGCCGAGCGACTTTTCGTGGGGATGGAAATGCTATCAGGTGACCGAAGGTTATTCGGCCTACTCCACGATGATTGCCACCACCGACGGTGACATCGCCTTCTTGCACGAGGACTGCAACGATAACCGCAGCACGACGGCCTACGACCTGCTGTTCCAACTCTTATCCATCGAGACAATCACCAATGGGCGTTATACCGCCATCAAACAATAATTTCACTATGAACGATATCAAGAACAGAATACCAGTGCTTGCGGCTCCGCTGCAAGGTGTGACCGACAACGTGTGGCGCATGGCGCAGCACGAAGTGTTCGGCGGCGTGGACGCCTACTATGCGCCCTTCATGCGGGTGGAACATGGCGAGGTGAGACGCAAAGACCTGCGAGATGTGGACCCGGAGCGCAATGCGGGCACCACGCTGATTCCTCAGATTCTCGCCTGCCAACCCGAACACGCCTTGATGATGGTCGATGCCCTCAAGCAGATGGGCTATCGGCGCATCGACATCAACCTGGGTTGCCCGTTCCCGCCCATAGCGCTGCACCGCAAGGGTTCGGGTATGCTGGCTTATCCCGACCTGGCCGAGAACCTCTTCAAGGCGCTCGCCGCAATGGATGGGGTAGAGTACAGCGTGAAAATGCGCTTGGGGTGGGACCGTAACGACCAGTGGCGCGACATCCTGCCGTTGATGGAAGTGTTGAAGCCGGTCAACATCGCCGTGCATCCCCGTATCGGCAAGCAGCAGTACAAGGGCGACCTTGACATCGAGCAATTCGAGGCCTTGCTGGCCGCCTCGCCGTGGCCCGTGGTCTATAACGGCAGTCTGCGCACTGTCGATGATATCGAGGAAGTCATCAACCGCTATCCGTCGATTGCCGCCGTGATGGTGGGCAGCGGTCTTGCCGCCAATCCCGGTATGCTGTCTCCTGATGCCACTCCCGACGACTACCGCCGTTTCCACGACATGCTGGTTGACGGCTATACCGATCAACTCAACGGTGGTGAGGCACAACTCGTGCGCCACCTGCAGGATATCTGGCAGACCTTCCTGCCGGGGACAGGACACAAATTGTTCAAGGCCATACGCAAGTCACGCACGCTGGAACAATACGAGACGGCTGCCGCCGCCGCTCTGGCCGATGTCGAGAATGCCCTGACAGCAAAGCCGGAGGAAAATGATGAACAACAATGATTATCTGATTACATGTACTCGCGCAGCAAGGTGATGAGCCGACGTGTGTTCTGCTCGACTCCAGCGCGGTTCATGTGGTAGCCCGTGTTGAAGTAGCAACTGTCGTCAACAGCCATCGACTCGGGACTCACGATATAAGGGTAGCCAATCTCTTCTAGGGCTTGGTCAATGTTGTCGTTGTGAGATGCAACGAGGTTGGACCGCACATTGACGGGCGGAACCATCAGGATACGGGCTCCGGCCTGCTTGTAGTGATGCAGCTGGTCTTGCAGCCACTGCACCGTCTCGTCATCGACTTGACGCGTCTCGCGGCCGTCGGCGGGCGGACAGGCTTGACTGGGATAGTTCAGGTGGCTCACCTCGTCGCCGAACTCGTTGAATCCGCTCAAGACATACTCAAACTTGGTGTCGCTGGCCCGCGTGTCGAGCGTTCCACGCATGGGATAACGCAATAGCCTGAGCCCATTGCGGATGGCCTCGCGCGGGATGCCCGCCAGGATGTTTTTCCACTGCCCGGCATTCAGACGAGAGGCGTTTCGCCATCCCGTCGCCATCATGAAGGCCGGGAACGTCTCATGATTGCCGTTGCCGCCGTTGAAGAAGTTGCCGTATTCCAGCTGCATGACCACCACGTCGCCCGGGCGCACATACTGCAGGCAATCCTCGACAGGGTAGCGCATGCCGATGCCGCCGTGCAAACCCATGTTGATGACATGGCAGTGCAGCGAGTCGGCGATGGCCTTGGAATCGACGCCGAATGCGATGTTACTGCCGCCCAGCAGAATCACCCGCGGCTGGTCCACGGTATCCATGAGGCTGATCTTGCGGTTATATTCACACAGGTAGGCATTCTTGTCCCGCGGCACAGCCCACAGGAGCAACACGTTGACCCCGATAACGAGGGCCAAGAACGTCAACACCTTGATGATAAATCTTCTTGTGACCATGTGTGAACCGTTTTAGAATTGGAAATAGATGAATTCCGATTGACTGCCGGCAAACGTCATCGTCGCCATGATCAAAACAAAGTAAATCGCGTAGCGCACGACGACATGGCGGCCGACGAAACCGCCGTCCGAGAACTGCAGGGCGTGCTGCTTGTCGCGTTGCAGCCATTCGCACACCAGCATGACACCGATGGCCAGAGCCGTCTTGCTGAAGTCGAGACCGCCCAAGCGGGCCATGCTCGTCGAGAAGTCCAGCATCGTGCGGCTGCACATGCCCTGCATGTAATGCAATGCATCACTCAACGACTCGGCCCTGAAAATGATCCAACCGATTACTGCGAGCGCAAAGGTGTAGCACATCTGCCACAGTTCCTTGACTGAGGGCAGCAACCTGCCTCGCGCCACCACGGCATCATGCTTGGTGTTGAAGCCGGCTAAGCGATAGATGGCCAGCAAGGTACCGTGGTAAAGACCCCAGCAGACAAACGTCCAGTTGGCGCCATGCCACAAGCCGCTGACGGCCCACACGATGAAAAGGTTGCGTATCACCTTGCGCATGTTGCAGCGGCTTCCGCCCAGCGGGAAATAAATGTAGTCGCGCAGCCAGGTGGTGAGCGAGATGTGCCACCGGCGCCAGAACTCGGGGATGCTGCGTGAGAAGTAGGGATAATCGAAGTTGCGCATCAGGCGGATGCCGAACAGGCGTGCACAGCCGATGGCGATATCGCTGTAACCCGAGAAATCGCAATAGATCTGGAACGTGAACAAGACCGCGCCCACCAGCAGTACGAGACCAGTTTCGTCGGCATAGCCGGCCCAAATCTTGTTAACTGCAACGGCGCAGTTGTCGGCTATCACCATTTTCTTGAAAAAGCCCCACAGCATCTGCCGCAGGCCGTCGATGGCCTGGCTCTCGTCGAAGCGGCGCGCCCGCTGGAACTGGGGCAGCAAGTTAGTCGCCCGTTCGATGGGGCCAGCCACCAGCTGAGGGAAGAAACTGATGTAGGCAAAGAACTCGATGATGCCACGCGTGGGACGCAGGCGGTGCTGGTACACGTCGATGGTGTAGCTCAACGCCTGGAACGTGTAGAAACTGATGCCCACAGGCAAGATGATATCTCGTGTGACCCAATCCAGATGAATGCCCATGAGACCACCCAACAGTGCATCCAGGTTCTCTACAAAGAAGTTGTAGTACTTGAAGACGCACAGGATGGCCAGGTTGATGATGATGTTGCCCGCACTCACGGCCTGCTGAGCACGCCGACGGCCCTCGTAACGGGACAGCAGCAAGCCGCTCAGGTAACTGCACAACGAGGTGAAAGCGATGAGCAGCAGGAAACGCCAGTCCCACCAGCCATAAAAGATATAGCTGGCGACGACCACCAGGCTGTTTTGCCACTCGCGCTTGGACGAGACAAACCAGTAGAGTATAAATACGATAGGCAGAAACGCCAGAAATTCAATCGAATTAAAGAGCATCCGTTCCTAGTTCTCGACAATAATGAATTGGTTCAACGGCCGCAAAATTACACAAAATTTGCGCAAGTTGAGTGAAAGAGGCGAAAACATGCTTCACATGCGCTTATTTCTTGCCGTTATACGTGTTAATCTTTTAACAATATATTTGTTAAATTAACGTGATTTTCACGTGGGGGTGTTAGGTAAAGATGTATTTTTGCACCTTGTTAATAATAACCAATTGCAAGAATAGAACTAAAACTATATTGTTATGGCTGAAACAATCAATATCAGGGAGTTGAATGACCTGATTGCTAGTAAGAGTAATTTCGTGAACCTCATACGTCAAGGCATGGACCAGACTATCGTGGGTCAGAAGCACCTTGTGGACTCGTTGCTCATCGCGTTGCTCGCCAATGGGCACGTGCTGCTCGAGGGTGTTCCCGGATTGGCCAAGACCAAGGCTATCAGCACACTGGCCTCGCTCATCGACGCCCGTTTCTCGCGCATCCAGTTCACGCCCGACCTGCTTCCTGCCGACGTGGTGGGTACAATGATCTACAGTATTAAGAAAGAGCAGTTCGAGGTCAAGAAGGGCCCCGTGTTCGCCAACTTCGTCCTGGCCGATGAGATCAACCGCGCACCTGCCAAGGTGCAGAGCGCGCTGCTCGAGGCGATGCAGGAGCGTCAGGTGACCATCGGTGAACAGAGTTTCAAGCTCGACGACCCGTTCCTGGTTCTCGCTACCCAGAACCCCATTGAGCAGGAGGGCACCTATCCGCTGCCCGAGGCCCAAGTGGACCGATTCCTGATGAAGGTGCTCATCGGTTATCCCAGCAAGACCGAGGAGGGTGACATCATCAAGATGAACATCGCCCCCGATCCCGTCGAGGTGCGTCCCCTGGTCACCCCTGCCGACATCGTTGACACACGCAAGGTCGTCCAGCAGATTTACATCGACGAGAAGATTCAGAAGTATATCGTGGACATCGTGTTCGCAACTCGCTTCCCCGCCGACTATGGCCTGAATGACCTGAAGAGCATGATTTCCTTCGGCGCATCGCCCCGCGCATCCATCAACATGGCACTGGCTTCGAGGGCCTATGCCTTCTTGCGCAACCGCGGCTATGTCATCCCCGAGGACGTGCGTGCCGTTTGCCATGACGTGATGCGTCACCGCTTGGGCTTGACCTACGAGGCCGAGGCCAACAACATCACCAGCGACGAGATCATCAGCAACATCCTGGACAAGATCGCAGTGCCTTGATATTCAAGTTGCACGGCAACTTGAAGTTTAGAGTTTAGGGTTTAGAGTTTAGAGGGTGTCTAGAGCATCTATAGTGTCTAGAGCATCTAGAAACTAAGGACTAAAAACTAAAATGGATACTAATGAACTGCTGCGCAAGGTCCGCAAGATTGAAATCAAGACCAAGGGCCTGTCGCAGAACATATTTGCCGGCGAGTACCACTCGGCCTTCAAGGGCAGGGGTATGACCTTCAGCGAGGTGCGTGAGTACCAGTACGGTGACGACGTGCGCGACATCGACTGGAACGTCACCGCCCGCTACAACCGCCCTTATGTCAAGGTCTACGAGGAGGAGCGTGAACTCACGGTGATGTTGCTCGTCGATGTGAGCGGCAGCAAGGACTTTGGTGCCGTGGGTGTCGCCAAGCGCGAGATGATGGCCGAGATTGGTGCCACCATCGCTTTCTCGGCTATCGAGAACAACGACAAGGTGGGCGTCATCTTCTTCAGCGACAAGATCGAGAAATTCATCCCGCCCAAGAAGGGCCGCAAGCACATCCTGCTCGTCATCCGCGAGTTGCTTGATTTCCAACCCGAGAACACCGGCACCGACATCAATATGGCCTTGGAGTATATGACCAGTGCCTTGAAGAAACGCTGCACCACCTTTGTGGTAAGCGACTTCATCGACGAGCACGATTACAGCAAGTCGTTGTCCATCGCCAACCACAAGCACGATGTCATCGCCGTGCAGGTTTATGACAAACGTGAGGCTCAACTGCCCGATGTGGGCCTGATGCGTGTTCGTGACGCTGAGCGCGGCACCATGCGTTGGGTGAACACCGGCAGCAAGCGTGTTCGCGACGCTTACAGCCGCTGGTGGTACCAGCAGCAACAGGTGGTCAACGGAACCCTGCAGCGTTGCAATGTGGACATGGCCAGCGTGGCGACCGACGAGGATTATGTCACCGCCCTCATGGGCTTGTTCAAGAATCGAGGAGTAAAAGCTCATTGAGCTTAGATTAGTGATTACAGATTAGTGAGAATGATGTCACAACATGTGAGACATATCGTGATGACTGCCGTGGTGCTGCTGACAACAGTAATCGGTGCTGCAGGCGGCAACGTCACTTTCAAAGCCAAGCTCGACAGCGCCACGCTGCTCATGGGCAAGACCACGGCCTTGCACCTGGAAATCACCCAGGACAAGGACGCCCGCGGCTTTTTCCCCAATGAGCAGGCCGACACGCTGAATGCGATGGTCGAGATTGCCGAGCGCCCGGCCGCCGACACGACCGACTTGGGTAATAACCGCATCCAGATCAACCGTGACCTGATTATCCAGAGTTTTGACTCGGGAATGTGGATCATCAAGCCCATCCCCTATGTGGTGAACGGCGACACGGCCTACTGCAACCAGCTTTCCATCAAGGTGCTGCCGGTTGACGTGAGCCAGATGAAAGACATTCACGACATCAAGCCCGTCGAGGACGTGCCGTTCAACCTGCTGGACTGGCTGCCCGACTACTGGTGGGCATGGCTGCTGGGACTGTTGCTCATTATCGGCGCCATCTGGGCCTACCGCAAGTACTATAAGAAGGGTGTCAATCCGTTGAAACCCAGCAAAAAGCGCTTGCCGCCCTATGAGGAGGCGATGATCAACCTGCGCAACCTCAAGGCCGCCCAGCTGTGGCAGCAAGGCCAAGAGAAGGAGTATTTCACGGGCTTGACCGACATCCTGCGCGTCTATATCGACCGTCGCTTCCATATCAATGCCGTGGAGATGACCTCGTCGCAGATCATCGACACCTTGAAGAAGAACGAGGAGACCAAGGCTGTGAACGAGCAGCTGGAGATGATTCTCGAGATTGCCGATATCGTGAAGTTTGCCAATGCCCGCCCGCTGGCCGATGATAATGAGGTCGCCTATCAGCGTGCCGTGAACTTCGTCGAGGCCACACGTCCCGTTGAACAACCCGAAAAGAAGGAGGAGGTGAAGAAATGATGAACCTTGCTCACCCTGGATGGTTGTGGCTGTTGCCCGTGCTGATGATACCGCTCATCATATGGTACATCTATAGCCAGGACAAGAACGAACCCGAGATGAATGTGTCGTCGACGCGCGCATTCGACGGCATGGGCACGAGCTGGAAAGTATGGCTCAAGCACTTGTCGTTTGCGCTCAAGTTGGCTGCACTGGCATGTCTGATCGTCATCCTGTGCCGTCCGCAGACCAAGGACAGCTGGTCCACCAGTGACGTGGAGGGTACCGACATCGTCATCGCCCTTGATGTGTCCACCAGTATGCTCGCCAAGGACTTCTCTCCTAACCGTTTCGAGAGCGCCAAGAAAGTGGCCACCCAGTTTGTCAGCGGACGCGACCACGATAATATCGGTTTGGTGCTGTTTGCCGGTGAAAGCTTCACTCAGGTGCCCATGACCATGGACAATGCCACGCTGGTCAACGCCATCGGGCAGACCGAAATCGGTGCGCTCGAGGACGGAACGGCCATCGGCGACGGTATCGCCACGGCCATTAACCGCATCCGTGACGGTAAAGCCAAGAGCAAGAGCATCATCCTGCTCACCGACGGCTCCAACAACACGGGTGTCGTGGCTCCCAACACCGCTGCCGACATCGCCCGCAAATTTGGCATCAAGATTTACACCATCGGCGTGGGCAGTAACGGTACTGCCGATTATCCCGTAGCCATCGACTATGCCGGCAATATCCAGTACCAGCGCATGCCTGTGGTCATCGACGAGGGTGCCTTGAAGAAGATTGCAGCCACCACGGGCGGCAAGTACTTCCGCGCCACCTCGGGAAGCGTGCTGCGCAGCATTTTCAAGGAGATTGACCAGTTGGAGAAAACCCACATGGACGTGCAGCGCTTCACCCACACCGAGGACCATTACGAGCCCTGGGCGCTGCTGTTGTTGGGACTGCTGCTGTTGAGTCTGCTGCTGGACTACACCTTGTTAAGGCATATTCCTTGATGTGCTATGCTCAGGTTAAAGTTTATAGTTTAGAGAATGTAGAGCTATGATCAATTTTGCTCATCCGCAATATTTCTACCTGCTGTTACTGTTGCCGGCACTGGTGCTGCTGTTCCTGTGGAACCGCCGCGACCGTCGCAAGCGGCTGCAGCGCTATGGCAAGCGCTCCTCCATCGAGCCGTTGATGCCCGAGGTGTCGCGCTACAAGCCATGGATACGTCTTGTGCTTGAATTGCTGTTGTTCACGATGGTGATTGTGGTCCTGGCCCGTCCTCGTGCCGGTTCTAGCAAGACAACGACCCAGGTGCATGGCATCGAGGTGATGGTCGCCGTTGACGTGTCCAACTCGATGAACGCGTCGAGTACCGACAATCCGCAGGATGTGAGCCGCTTGCAGCGCGCCAAGATGATTCTGCAGAAACTCATCGACCGCCTCGACAATAACAAGGTGGGTCTTATCGTGTTCGCCGGCAACGCTTATATGCAGATGCCCATGACCAGCGACGCAGCATCGGCCAAGCTGTTCCTCAACGGCATCAGCACCAATATGGCGCCCACCCAGGGCACCGCCATCGGCGCGGCCATCAATCTGGCCCTCAACGGGTTCTCCCAAAGCAAGAAATCACAGAAGGCTATCATCATCATTACCGACGGCGAGAACTTTGAGGACGATGCCGTGGGAGCCGCCAGGCAGGCAGCAAAACTAGGTGTCCAGGTCAATGTCATCGGCGTGGGCTCCACCACGGGTGCTCCCATCCCCATGGACGGTGGCTATCTCACCGACGACAGCGGCAATCCCGTGACCACCTATCTCAACGAGAAGATGGCACAGGAGATCGCTCAGGCCGGAAAGGGTGTCTATATCTCAGGTACAGCATCGGATGCCGTATCGACCCTCCAGGAAACGCTTGACAAACTTGCCAAGAGCGACCTCGCAGCGGTGACCTACACCCAGCATGACGAGCAGTTCCCCGTGTTTGCCACAATAGCGTTGCTCTTGCTGTTGGCGCTGCTGCTCTTGCTCGAGCGCAAGAATCCGTGGCTCAAGAAGTATAATTTCTTCACTAAGGAAAAGAAAGAGAACATTGTCAGCAATGAAACAAACAAGGATAAGAAAGATGACAAGCGCCAATAGACTGTTCATCCTCTTGATTGTTGCCCTCATGTCGTTGAACATGGGGGTAGCGGCTCAGGGCAAGGCTCCTAAGATGACCAAGCAGGAGCGCGTGTGCCTGCGCAACGGCAACAAGCTGTATGAGAAAAAACGCTATGCCGAGGCCGAAGTTGAATACCGCAAGGCCCTGCAGGCCAATCCCTCGAGCGAGAAAGCGCAGTTCAATCTCGCTACCGCGCTCATGCGTCAAGGCAGTGTCACTGCCCAGCAGGACGATGACAAGAACCCGATGAAGCAGGCCGAAGGCCTCCTGGCCAATCTTGCCAAGGGTGCCCAGGACAAGCAGTTGCGCGGCAAGGCCAGCTATGACTTGGGCAATATTGCCTATGGTCGTCAACAATATGACCAGGCGGTGGAGTTCTACAAGCAGGCACTGCGTTGCAACCCCGATGACGATCAGGCGCGACACAACCTGCGCCTGGCCCAACTCAAGAAACAGCAGCAAGATAAGAACAAGGACCAGAACAAGGACAATAAGGATCAGAACAAGGATCAGAACAAAGACCAGAATAAAGATAACAAGGACCAGAACAAGGACCAGAATAAGGACCAAAATAAGGATCAACAGGATCAAAACAAGGACAAGCAAGACCAAGACAAACAGAATCAAGATAAGCAGAATCAGGACCAGCAGCAACAAAAGCAGCAACAGCAACAGGGCGGCATGAGCCAGCAGAATGCCGAACAGGTGCTCAAGGCCATGCAGGACCGCGAGCGTGCCACCCAGCAGCGCATTAATGCCCAGCAGGCCCAACAGCAGCGCCATGAGCGCCAGCGCACCAATAAGAAGTGGTAAGGTCTAAAGTCTAAAAATCCAGCGTCTAAGGTCTAAAGAACTAAATGAAACGCATCATCAACATAGCAATCCTGCTCTTGACCGTGCTGACGGCTCAGGCGGTATCATTTACCGTCGAGGCTCCACGTCAGGTCATCGAGGGCAACAAGTTCAACGTCACGTTTGTGCTCAACAACGGCGAGGGCAGCAGTTTCTCGCCCCCCGAGGTGAGCGGTGCCAAACTCATCTATGGCCCCAGCGTGTCGCACAGTTACAGCTCGTCGTGGGTCAACGGCAAGTCGAGCAGCAGCTCGAGCGAGGAATACACGATGATTTACAAGGCGACCGCTACCGGCAAATGCCATATCGGGGCAGCCTCGATTGTGGTCGGCGGTAAACGTATGGCAACCAAGGCTTTCACGATTGAGGTATTGCCGTCGGGCAGCAGTCAGCCCAGCCAGCAGCCGCAGCGCACGCCTGGTGCCCCCACGCCCTATAGCGACCCCATGACGCAGAGCGCCGACAAGGAGGTGAGCGGCAAGGACTTGTTCGTGCGCATCGAGATGAGCAAGCCGCGTGTGTATGAGCAGCAGGCTGTGGTGTGCACCATCAAGCTGTACACCAAGTACCAGATTTCGCAATTCATGCCCACCATCCAGCCTTCGTTCGACGGCTTCCTGATTGAGGAAATCCCCGTTCAGCCCAGTTTGAACAAGGTGGAGACCTTGAATGGCGAGCGTTACATGACCGCCATCCTCAAGCAATGTATCCTCTATCCGCAGCAGAGTGGCAACCTCACGATATCATCGGGTAATTACGATGTGAGTGTGGTGCAGTTCGACACGTTCAAGAGCATCTTCGGATCCATTTCCAAACCTGTGGAGAAAAGCCTGAAGGTGACCAGCAACAAGGCGACCATCCACATCCTGCCGTTGCCCGAACCCAAACCGGCCTCGTTTACCGGTGCCGTAGGCAAGTTCAACGTCACGACCGACCTGAAGCCCGCCATGGGCCTCAAGACTTACAGTGCTGCCATCTACCGCTATGTCATCAGCGGTACGGGCAACATCAAGTACATCAAGGCGCCGGAAGTCAAATTCCCCGACCAGTTTGATGTCTATGATCCCAAGACCGATGTTCAGGTCAACGATGGTGCCGGCGACATGAGCGGCAAGGTCGTGATGGACTACACGTTCATTCCGCAATATGCGGGCGAATTCGATATTCCCGCCAGCGAGTTCTCTTACTTTGACCCCGAGACAGGCAAGTATGAGACGGTTACCGTTCCTGCACGTCATCTGTCCGTGGCCAAGGGCGAGGGTCAGCCCAGCAACCACTACCGCATGAAGAATATGGACATCCGTCCCATCAAGAGCGGTGATTTGGGACTGAAGAAGTCCCACGGCTATATCGTGGACGGCTGGACCTACTGGCTGTGGTTCCTGTTGCCGCTGCTGGCACTGGTTGGGCTGATTGCCTATTACCGCCGCCAGTTGAAAGAGCGTGCCGATGTTCGCCGCATGCGCTCCAAGCGCGCCAGCAAGGTGGCTCAGCGCCGCTTGAAGGCCGCCCGCGGCTTTGCTGCCCGCAACGACCGCAGCGGTTTCTATGCCGAGATGCTCAATGCCCTGTGGGGATACATGAGCGACAAGTTGTCGATTCCCGTGAGTGAGTTGAGCAAGGACAACATCAATGCCGAGTTGGAGCAGTATGGCATCAACGAGCAGTTGCGCAAGGAGTCGATGGAGTTGATCGACAAGTGTGAGTTCGCCCAATATGCCCCCGAATTGGCGTCGGGCGACATGAATGCGGTGCTTGACGAGGCTGCCGGCATCATCGACCGGCTGGAAAGTGTTAAACGAGCAAATAGGAGTTAGAGGTTAGAAGTTAGGAGTTAGGAGTTGGCGGATGCCAACTAAGGACTAGAAACTAAGGACTAAGGACTAAGGACTAGAAACTAAAATATGAAACAGTTCATCATCACCATATTGTTAACCGTGCTGGCTTTACCCGTGCTGGCCGGTAACGCCAATATCGACCGCGCCAACCAGGCCTATAAGCAGGAACTCTATAACGAGGCGTTGAAGCTCTATCTCCAGGAGGCTGAGAAGACGGGTGTCTCGTCGGCGTTGTATTGCAACATCGGTGACACCTACTATCGCCTCAAGGACAACGTGCACGCGGTGCTCTATTATGAGCGTGCCCTGCTGCTTGACCCGTCGAACAGCGATGCGCGTTTCAACCTGGAGTTTGTGCGCGGCAAGATGCAGTTGCCCGACGATGCTGGCGACTCGTGGTTCAGTAACTGGGTGGATCAGACGGTGAGCCGCCTGTCGAGCAATGCCTGGGCGATGATAGCCATCCTCACCTTCCTGCTCTTCCTGGCAGGGGTGGCGGCCTATCTGTTCGTGGACAACGTGTTGATAAGAAAAATCGGTTTCTTCGGCGGAGCCGTGCTGATTGTAGCCAGTATTCTGGCCAATCTGGCCGCCTTCCACGTCTATCATAAGGCGACCGGTGGCAACGGTGCCATCGTCATGCCCGAGAACGTCACCTTGAGCACTGCACCCCGTGAGCCCCGCGACAAGGAGGAAGAGGCGTTCCAGCTGCAGCAGGGCACACGTGTCGAAATCATCGACTCCATCGCCGACAAGACACATGGCAAGTGGCTGCAAGTCTCCACTGCCGGTGGTCACAAGGCCTGGATCAACGCCAAAGACGTTGAGGTGATATAGTCCATTGTTTATTTGAGAACCTGTACGAATGCTTGACTACCTGGATGACATAGACTCTGATGCCTTGCTGGCCGTCAACGGCTTGCATGACATGTTCCAGGATGCCTTCTGGTGGCTGGTGAGCGCCAAGTGGTCGTGGGCCTTGCTGGTGTTGGCCCTGCTGTGGATACTGCTTCACCAGAATCGCCGTCATGCCCTGCTGGTACTGGCAATGCTGGTGCTGGCATTATTGATTGCCGATCAAGTGTCTTCAGGTCTGATCAAGCAAATCGTGGAACGGCTGCGGCCCACGCATGATCCGTCACTGGAATCGATGGTCCATGTCGTGAACGGCTATCGGGGCGGCTTGTACGGCTTCGTGTCGAGCCATGCTGCCAATTCGATTGCCGTGGCCACGCTGTTCTCGTTGCTCATGCGTCACCGCCTGGTGGCTGTCTCATTGTTCACCTGGGCTGTGCTGCAATGCTACAGCCGCATGTATATGGGCGTTCATTACCCTGGCGACATCTTGGGTGGCATTGTCGTCGGTCTGCTCACCGGTTGGCTGGTTTGGAGCCTCATGCGCTGGTTACAGCGTCGCTACAGGCTTCATGAGGGACATTATACCCGCACCGACGCGAAACTCTTGGCCTCCTCGGTTGCCGTCACCGTCATTCTTCTCCTTGCTGCCGCTCTCGTCCAAACCCTATAATTTTCTTGGGGATTTATTTTGTGATTTGGGCGAAATGTCGTAATTTTGTGGAAATTACCTAAGTATCGCATTTATCTTCCAAAAAAATAGTATCGCCTATGTCGAGAACCATCACATTCAACGAACTGCGACGCATCAAGAATCGTCTGCCCGAAGGCTCCATCCACACTATCGCCGACAAACTCAACCTGCCGGTTCAGTCGGTGAGAAACTATTTTGGCGGGTCAAATTATGAGTTCGGGACCAACATGGGCTTCCATTTGGAACCTGGCCCCGATGGTGGACTTGTCGTGCTTGACGACCCTCTGATTCTGGATATGGCACTTGAGATTCTCGAGCAGAATGCTCAGTAGTCAACTCCTGATTTCTCTTACCGATTATTCTTAACCCCTCATTCCCGTAGCTCCCATGGACAACAAGAACAACAACGACCCCAACCGACTGATAACTGTCGCTATCCACACGTTTGACCGCGCTGTGGAATTGAAGAATACCCTCGAAGAAGAGGGTATCGAGGTGAAGCTGCATAATGTCAATCTGGACGAGAAAGTGCTCGGCTCGGGCGTGAGGGTGCGCATCCGCGAGCGCGACCTGCCTCAAGCATTGCAGATCATAGAATCACCCGAGACCGCCACCAGTGACGAGCGATGTGTATTATTGCCCGTCGATTTCAGCAAATACTCGCTCAAATCGGTGCGTCTGGGTATGGAGTATGCCCGTCGCAGCCGTGGCCGCGTGGTGTTGCTGCACAGCTATATCAACGAGCGTCACACGATGTCGTTGCCTTTCGGCAGTGACCGCTACGAGAGCCCCGAGGACGATTTCAAGAACATCAAGAAGAATGCTCGCCAGTGTATGGATGAGTTCAAGAAGATGCTGATGGACAAAATCGCCGCCGGCGAGCTTCCCAAGGTGAAAATCGAGACCAAGGTGACCGAGGGCATCCCCGAGGAGCAGATTCTGCACTATGCCCAGAAGTATGACGTGTCGCTCATCGTGATGGGCACCAGCGGCACCAACCGTCGTCGCCAGAATCTCATCGGCAGTGTGGCCGGCGAGGTGATGGATGCCTGCAAGTTCCCCATCTTCACTGTGCCCATCGGAATGCCTGATGTGAGCCTGACCGACATCACCCATGTGGCGTTTTTCTCCAATCTCATCCAGCAGGATTTGATTTCGTTCGACCGTTTCGCCCGCCTGTTCAATATGCGAGGCGTGGAGGTCACCATCATCCCGGTGGTCGATAAGAAGGACCGCCGTCTGGTGGATCAGTCTCTGCAACAGCTCGTGCAGTACTGCCGCGATCATTACCCCGAGTGCACGTTCAAGACCAAGCGCATCGCTGCCAAGACGTTTATCGAGAGTTTTGCACAGTTTGCCAAGGACGATAACGTCCAGCTGATTGCGGTACCCAACAAGAAATCGAGCATCTTCTCGCGACTGTTCAATCCCAGTATCGCTCATCGCGTCTTGTTCCAGACCGATACCCCTATGCTCGTAGTCCCCGTGTAAGACGGTGTTTGTCATGCAGCATTTCCAGCCCAAACCTCATTATGATATCCTTGACGGGCTGCGCGGTGTCGCCGCTTTGATGGTGATTCTGTATCACGTGTTCGAGTGTTTTGACTGGACTCCGCTGCCTCACGGCTATCTCGCCGTGGATTTTTTCTTCGTCCTTTCGGGTTTTGTTATCGGCTATGCCTATGACGGCCGTTGGCGCGAAGGATTGACGGTGGGGCATTTCTTCAAGCGTCGTCTCATCCGTCTGCATCCCATGGTTGTTATCGGTGCGGTCATCGGTGCGTTGTGCTTTTTCCTACAGGGCAGTGTGCGTTGGGACGGCACGCATGTCGCGACAGGGTGGGTGATGGTGGCTATGCTGATGGGCATGCTGATGCTGCCGCTCTATCCGGGTGCGGCAGCCGATGTGCGAGGCAACGGCGAACTCTTCCCCTTGAATGGTCCCTCATGGTCATTGTTCTTTGAGTACATTGGCAATATCTTCTATGCCTTGTTGTTGCGGCGTCTGTCCACGAAGTGGCTGGCGTTGTTGGCAGTGATTACAGGCGGCATGCTTACCTATATCGCGGTGAGTGACGGCTACTTGGGTGTGGGCTGGTCGATGACCGACGGTGGATTGTGGACCGGACTGGTGCGCATGCTGTTTCCCTACACGATGGGTATGCTCATGGCCAGGGTTTTCCGTCCCGTGAAAGGGATGTCGAGCGCCTTTTGGATTTGCGGCGCCGTTATTTTGCTGGTGGGGTGTTTGCCCCTCGTGTTCGGTGAGTTGTCACCGTGGCAGAACGGTCTGTATGACGCCCTGTGCGTCATCCTGGTATTCCCGTGCCTGGTGTGGCTGGGCGCTTCGCAGCTGTCTATAGGAATGACGACGCGGCATGTGAGCCATTTCCTGGGCGAATTGAGTTATCCGCTCTATGCCGTGCATTACCCGTTGATGTACCTGTTCTATGCCCACATCGGGTTTGACGGCAATCTCGTGCCTATCGCCCGGATGAACGATGTATGGCCTGTCGCCATAGCGTTGCCCGTTGCCTCCATCTTGCTGGCGTGGCTCTGCTGGCGATTCTATGATAGGCCTGTCCGCCGTTATTTCATGAAGGCAAGCAGGATGATCCAACAGAGGGCAAGCAGGGCAAACAGCGACGAGAGCATGTAAAGCTGGCGGCGGATGTAACGACGCTCGGGGCGCTGGAAACTGCCGCGAGTGAACATGTAGGCTGCCATGAAGATGAAGCAGTCGTCCACATAGCCCACGATGCCTTTACCGTCAAAGTCACCACGCCAGATGATATAAGCGATGGCTGCCATCAGCAACAAGACTCCAATCACACGGCATATTTTCATGCCGGTGCTCACCGGTACTTGATTCTCTTTCTTCTCCATAATCTTTATTGATTAAAGTCCTTAAGGTATTTAGGGCCTTTAAGGTCATTTGTCTTATTACTTGGGTTGGTCGATGCCGCGCATCGAGAGGGCGATGCGGCCGCGCTCCATGTCGATGCCGGTGACGACAACGCGCACGTGCTGGTGGACGTGGACCTGTCGTGCGGCGGGAAGGCCCTTTTGAGGCATTTGGGAAACGTGCACGAGGCCGTCCTTGTGGATGCCCAGGTCAACGAAGGCGCCGAATTGGGTCACGTTGGTGACGATACCGTTCAACTCCATGCCTTCGCGCAGGTCCTTGATGTCGTTGACGTTGTCGTCAAACTCCCATACCTGAACGGTGGAGCGTGGATCACGTCCCGGTTTCTCGAGCTCGCTCATGATGTCGCGCAGGGTGGGCTCGCCCACGTCCTGTGAGAGATAGCGCTGCAGGTTGATTTTTTCGCGTTGTGCCTTGTCCTTGATGAGGTCGGCTATGCTGCAGCCGCAGTCCTTGGCCATGCGTGCCACCAGAGCGTAACGCTCGGGATGCACAGCACTGTTGTCCAGCGGGTTGTCGCTCTCGGGTACGCGCAGGAAACCTGCTGCCTGCTCAAAGGTCTTCGGCCCCAGTTTGGGCACCTTCAACAGTTGCTGGCGAGAGGTGAAATGGCCGTTAGCGGCACGGTAATCGACAATGTTCTGGGCGAGGGTGGGGCCCAGGCCGGCGATATAGGTAAGCAACTCCTTGGAGGCCGTGTTGACGTTGACACCCACACTGTTGACGCAACTTTGCACCGTGAAGTCGAGCGCCTCTTTCAGCCTCGTCTGGTCCACGTCGTGCTGGTACTGGCCCACACCAATGGACTTGGGGTCGATCTTCACCAGTTCGGCCAGCGGGTCGAGCAGGCGTCGCCCGATGGAGACGGCACCGCGAACGGTCACGTCCTTGTCGGGGAACTCGTCGCGGGCAATCTTGCTCGCGCTGTAGATGGATGCACCGTTCTCGCTCACGACAAACACGTCGATGGGCCTGCGGTAGCGGATGCGTTTCAGGAAGCGCTCGGTCTCGCGGCTGGCCGTGCCGTTGCCCAGGGCGATGGCATCAATCTTATAGGCCTCGGTGAGCGAGTGTATCTTTTTGGTAGCCCCCTCGATATCGTTGTGGGGAGCAGTGGGGTAGATGACGTCGTTGTGCAACAGGTTGCCCTGCTCGTCAAGGCATACCACCTTGCAACCCGTGCGGAATCCCGGGTCAACGGCCAGCACACGTTTGCGGCCCAACGGGGGAGCGAACAGCAGTTGACGCACGTTCTGGGCAAAGGTCTCGATGGCTTCATCATCGGCCTTCTCTTTGGCTGCCGAGGCAAACTCGGTCTCGATCGACGGCTTTACCAGACGCTTGAAGCTGTCCTCGGCAGCTTCTTCGACCAGTTGTGACGCTTCGCCGTTACCTTTCACCACGATGCGGGCAATGTTGTCAAGCGTGCGGTCGTCGTTGATCTCGATTCCCACCTTGAGGAAACCCTCCTTCTCGCCACGTCTGATGGCCAGCAGCTGGTGAGACGAAACGCGCTTGAGCGGCATCGAGTATTCGTAATAGTTCTCGTAGTTGCGGCCCTCGATTTCTTTGCCCTTGACGAAGTGGGACACGAGCCGTGCGTCATACTTGAATCCGCGACGGACGGTGTTTCGCACCGCCTCGTTCTCGCTCACCCACTCGGCGATGATGTCTTGGGCGCCCATGATGGCGGCATCGGTGTCGGGCACCTTGTCGCCGTCAACAAACTGTCGGGCTCGTTCCTCGATATTGCCGCCACGTTGCGACATGATGATTTTGGCCAATGGCTCCAGTCCCAGCTGTCGGGCAGCCTCGGCGCGGGTCTTGCGCTTGGGTTTGAAAGGCAGATAGATGTCCTCGAGCGTGTTGGCATCCCAGCAGTTGTTGATGCGGTCGGCGAGCTCGGGAGTGAGCTTGTCCTGGGCCTCGATGGTCTTGAGGATGGTGGCGCGACGCTTCTCCAGTTCGCGGTAATAGCGTAGTCGCTGGTCGATGGACTGGATGGAGAAATCGTCGAGGTTGCCCGTTACCTCCTTACGGTAGCGGCTGATGAAAGGAATGGTCGCGCCATCGTCGAGAAGATTGACCGTGCCGGCAACCTGGTTGATGGGAATGTTGAGCTCTTGAGAAATGAGCGTTGAGAGTTTATCTGCCATGATTCTAAACTACGAATTACACGAATTATATTAAAACTGTTTCGTCACCAAATAATTAAAAACTAACGGCTCTTCTTGAGCGTGATGACGGTGATTTCGGGCGTGGCGCCGATGCGCATGGGCGTTCCCACCATACCGGTGCCGATGTTGACATACAGCAGCTGTTTGCCTTCGCGGTAAGCACCGCCCCATTCGGGATAACGCATGCATGCCGGTGACCAGCGCCAGTCGCCCAACTTGAGCATGATTTGCCAGGCGTGGGTGTGTCCGGCGAGCATCAGGTCGATGTTGCTGTTTGGCAAGGTATTGGCGCGCCAGGCGTAAGGGTTGTGCTGCAATTCAATCTTGAAATTGCTGTCACGCAGGCCACTGTAAGCCTTGGCGAGGTTGCCGCGTTTCTCAAACGGGTGATCGCCGAAGTTTTCGGTGCCGATGAGCACGATTTGAGCATCGCCACGGTGGATGATGGCATAGTCATCGTTGAGCAAGCGCCAGCCTGCGGCCGTTTGCAAGTCGCACAGGGCTTTGCGGTCGGCCACCTGTTCCTTCTCATCGTCCCAGCGCACATAGTTGTCATAGTCGTGGTTGCCGAGCACCGAGAACACGCCGTCGGGGGCATGCAGTTGTGCCAGCAGGTCGCGGTAGGGCAGGGCTTCATCGGTCTTGCGGCTCACCAGGTCACCCGTGAAGCAGATCATGTCGGGATGCAGGTCATTGATGGCCTTGATTTGTCGCTCTACGATGGCAGTTCGCCCGTTGTAGGTGCCCAAGTGGGCATCGCTCCACTGGACGATGCGGTAACCGTCAAAGGCCTCAGGAAGGTTGTCGAAAGCCAACTCCACCTCCTTCACTTCGATTTTGCCGGGGGTGACGATGGCACCCCACCACATGATACCGAACACCAGTGCCGCCACAATAAAGGCGCACACCGTCAGCCACCGTTGCTTGAGCAGGCGTCCGATGCCGTACAGCAGCATACCCAACGCCTTGGGTGCCAGGATGGCAAAGAAGGTGTAGAGCATGTACTGGCCCGTGACAAATGTGCTGTTAGATGTGCCGGCTTCACTCAACGGCATCACGGCGACACCAGTGGCCAAAGCGGCGGTGAGCACAGCCAGCGCACCGTTGAACCATGCCGCCCAGCGGTAGCCGCTGCGTCGCAGGCGACGGCAGATATAAACGTCCATGGCGATGCAGAGCACCGCCACGACGATTAATCCTAACCAGTGAATTTTCATTTTTTGGCGTTTTGTTTCAGGGGCCTTAAGGTCTTTAAAGTCATTAAGGTCCTTAAAGTCCTTAGGGCAAACTCCTAAATCACTTAGTGGCCTCCAGATAGTTGGAAAGCGGGTTGCTGTACATCTGCAGCATCTTGTTGTACATGTAGAAGCGGTCGGCCTCGCTCAACTTCATGCCCTCGGTCTTGTCGATCTGGCTCGAGAGGTACTGCTCAAATGCCTCGCGCTCCTCCTGGGTGTACTTGTCGGCAAATTGCTTGTCGTCGAACAGGATGTCGTGGGCAATGTAGTTGTTCTTGTAGATCTTGTAATTGCGATGGATGGCGTGGTCGATGATGGCGCACACGCGGTCCACTTCCAGGAATTTGTCGAGACCCTCGGGAATCTTGTCCAGCTCCTCGTTGATGCATGGTGTGAAGGCGTAGTGTACCTCGCCCTTGTGGCCGATGATGCCCGTCTTCATGCTGATGAGGTCGTCCTCGGGTGCCTTGCGCCAGTTGGGATTCTTGCTCTTGCACAGGAACTCCTTGGCCTTGAGGTAGTCGTTCGGGTCATACTCATAGCTGATCGAGATGGGCGCGATGTTCAGTTCCTTGAGGCTCTCGATGAATGACTTGTCGCGGTTGCCGTAGGCCAGCATCTTGATGAGGCTCTCCTGGGTGCGGTCGTTGCTGTCCTTGCAACGGCCTTCGCGCTGGGCAATCCACAGCGAAGCGCGCTTCTGCTCGACGGCAAAGTGCATGTAGCCCGACAGTTGCACAGCGGCAGTCAGCGTCTGGATGCGTCCCAGGTTGCGTTTCACGATAAAGCTCTTGTTCATGCGCACCAGCTTGGTGATCCAGTCATAAATGAGCAGGTTGTTGCCGATGGCGATTTCGCAAGCGTCACGGCCACCCTTGATGAGCAGATAACTCAGTTGAGCCGAGTCAAGCACGATGTCGCGGTGGTTGGTGACAAAGGTGTAGGGAACTTCCTTGTTCAGGTTCTCATTGCCGCTGGTCGTCAGCGTGGTTCCCGTTTTGGCCATTACACCCTCCATGAAGGGTTTCATCACCTTGACCTGGAACTCATGCTTGGAGTTGATGCCCAGCAGCACATGTTTGAACTCCGAGTACTTGTAGTTGGGCAGCGCCATGGCCACAATCTTCTGGAAACCGGGTTCCTGTACCAGAATGGTCATCGCAGTCTGGAAATCCTTGTCAGGAATCGGGCAGATGTCCTTATATTCCACTGGAATGGGTATGTTCTCGTTCTCTATCATAGTGGTTTGAGTGATTTAGTGCAGACGCAAGGCGCCCAGCAGGTTTAAGTTTCTTATCTTTGATGGGCAAAGATAGCAATTTTCTCAAAATAAAGAGAATCTTTTCACATATTTTCAATGCAGGTCGCTAATCTCCGGTATTTATCTTGTTTCAAATAGATTCAGTGAATGGAGCTGAAAAAGGTCTTCGCCTGGCTCAACAAGCGATTGGATGAGCCCTTAGATAACCATTCGGCACGTCTTTTCAAGGCAAAAGCGGTTGATTTACTTTTACAAAGGTAGATCAACCGTAATGTCATTGTTGTCGCTGATACCCCCAAAAAGTTGTTTTGGTTGTTCAATGTTGTCTTTGTTGTATGAAAAATGAGTGCGGATGCCGCCAGATGATTCAGACTGATCAGTTGCTGTTGTCGGTTACTTGGTGGCGAGGTTGCGGGCGTAGTCTTCCCACTTGGTGATGAGGGCGGCCATGTCGGGCGGGAGTTCGCTGTCGAAGTCCATCTGCTGGCCGGTCTCGGGGTGAACGAAGCCGAGGGTCTTGGCATGCAGGGCCTGACGGGGGCACAGTTCGAAGCAGTTGTGGATGAATTGTGCGTAGCTCGATGAACGATTGCCGCGCAGGATCTGGTCGCCGCCGTAGCGGGCGTCGTTGAACAGCGGGTGCCCGATGTGCTTCATGTGGACGCGTATCTGGTGGGTGCGACCGGTTTCGAGTTGGCATTGCACGACGGCCACGTGGGCCAGGTTCTCGAGGGTGTGCCAGTGGGTAACGGCATGCTTGCCCTGGTCGCCGTCGGGGAAGACCTTCATCAGCACGCGGTCACGCGGGTCTCGCCCGATGTTGCCCGTGACGGTGCCGTCAAGCTCTTTCATCTCACCCCACACGACGGCGATGTATTGCCGCTTGGTCGATTTCTTGAAGAACTGGGCGCCCAGCGAGGTCTTGGCGTTGGGTGTCTTGGCGATGACGAGCAGGCCGCTGGTATCCTTGTCGATGCGGTGGACGAGGCCCAGGCGAGGGTCGGTCACGTCATAGTCGGGGTTGTCCTTGAAGTGCCAGGCGAGGGCGTTGACCAACGTACCGTCGAAGTTGCCATGTCCAGGGTGTACCACCATGCCGGCGGGCTTGTTGACGACCATCAGACTGGCGTCCTCATAGACGATGTTCAACGGGATGTCCTGGGCGACGATTTCGCACTCGTAGCGCGGGCGGTCCATGACGACGCTGATTTCGTCGCCGGGATGCACACGATAGTTGCTCTTGACGGGGCGCCCGTTCACACGGATGCACTGCGCCTCGGCAGCGTTCTGCACGCGGTTGCGGCTGGTACCCTTGATGCGCTCCACGAGGTATTTGTCGATGCGCAGCAACACCTGTCCAGGCTCCACCACATAGTGGTAGTGCTCCCAGTAGTCGCGTCCGTCCTCGGTGAAGTCGGGCTCACTGTAGTCATATTGAATTTCGTGGCCGCCTGCCTCCAGTTCGGCATCCAGCAGCTCGTCGTCCAGCGCCATGAGAGATTAATTCTTCTTCTTGTCCTTGTCCGATGACTTCTTGTCGTCTTTCTTCTTGTCGTCTTTCTTTTTGTCGTCTTTTTTCTTGTCTTGGTTCTCCTGGGCGGCTTGTGCCTTGCGCTCCTGTTCGGCGCGGGCCTGTGCTGCCTTCATCTCTTCCTCGTAGTTCTTCTGGGCGTCCTGGTAGTTGGCTTCATCGATAGAATCCAGCATCTCAGGATCGAGAATCTGTTCGGGACTGATATCCACGATAGAGCCGTCGCCCACGGTAATCTTGATCTGGCTGTTCACGCTCACGGGCTTTCCGGGGGCAACGTTGTGGCCATCGACGGTCACTTGCAGAATCAGACCGCCCATCTCGCTGGGCACACTGTCAATGGTTACATGCTTGAAGCCCATGGCCTTGAGGGTCGCAGCTCCTTGTCGTCCAGGCAGGTCAACCAGCTTGGGCAGCGAAATGATGGGCGCATGCATGGCGTTCACATTCAGGTAGATGATACGGATTTTCTTGATATAGGATTTGGCCTTGGGATCCTGGTCGATGACCGTACCCGGCTTGTAGTTCTCATAGAATGTGGTCGAGTCACTGATTTCCCAACGCAGGCCGGCATCCTCAATGATGTTGATGGCCTTCTCCAGCGGCAGGTTGCGCACGTCAGGCACCTGAACCTGCTGGCCATGAGAGGTGAACACGTCGATAAACAGCAGGGCGATGTAGCCCAATGCCAGCAACGCCAACACCATCAAAACCGAGTTCACCAGGATGGGGTGGCGGTCACGAAAGCGGTCAAAGCCGCCCGTATTGTTGTCCTTGTTATTGCTCACGGTAAAACGTTTGTTTAGTTATAATCCGCAAAGGTAGTGTTTTTCACTGGCAACGCAAACATGCTGTCCCGATTTTTTTCGGATTTGAAAAAATTGCTAATTTTGCAAGTGATTATGGAGAATGATTTTAACGAAAAAGTCGAGCGGTTATTGGAAACACCATATTGGGTGATTGACTTCCTGCCGATGCAGGTGCCGCAGGACAGCAAAGGACAATTCTTCGCTGTCGAGCAGTACTATCTGCAAGAGCCGCAACGTGAACGGTTGTGCCGTCAGTTTATTGACGTGGTGTTGAAACTGAACTGCTACCACGACCTGCTGGTGAGCCGCGATGGAGGTGATGAATGGCTCTATCCTGATCCCAGAATGCTGGAAAAGTGGCTGATGGAGAGCCTACAAAACGGCCACCTGTGCCTCCTGATTGACGATGGCGAGTCACTGATTACCGCCAGCGGCGGCGACACTTGCCTGACGCTCTACAATCCGTCACCAGCCCTGCTGGACCTCGTCGGCCAACTGGCTACATCGGCCGGTCTTTTCCTCTGGCAACCCTAAGGAAATCAATTGTAAATCAAAGAAAAACCTATTGCGAAAAATCTCGTTGGGAGATCTTTCGCAATAGGTAAAGCCATGTTATTCTGAATCTCTATTACCTCTTGTCTGTCACGGTTGCCTATTATTTGGCGGTGGTGGACATCGGGGTGATGGTGAAGGAGCAGGTGCGGTCGATGGCGGGGATGCGGTATTGCTCCAACGGACGGGCGCCCCAGCTGTCGATGCCGCCCACGCCGCAATGCTCGCTGTCGAGCGTGAGGACGGTGTAGGCCGATTCGGTCAACTGTGAGGGATGGCGCTGATGCTTCTCGTCTCCCTCGTCGAGGGTGGCGATGTCATGGTGGAGTGCGCTGGCATAGAAGGGCTTGTCGGAAGTCACCTTGATGCCGTTACCCTGATTGTCGGTCTGATTCCACCAGCGGATGTCGCCCTTGGTGCCCGTCTCCTGCGGACGGATGTAGGGATAGAATTGCTCATCGGCGGTCTGGCGGTAGATGCCCAGGCGCTGGCTGTAGCGGCGGTCGGTGTAGTTCTCGATGGGTCCGCGACCATAGAAGCGGCTTATGTCCATTTGGTACAGCATTTCCATCACCAGGCCGAAACGCAGCATCTCGGGAATTTCGGTATAACTGTCATCAAAGGCGATGCCTTGAGTGATACACATGGCGCCACCGGCGTGGATTTCGTAGGTCAGCGTGAGTCTTGCATGCACCTCGGGCATGTCGTAATGGGCTACGACGGTTACCTGCGACTTGCTCGACGTTTTCTTGTCAACGCCCAACGAGGTCAAGTTCATCACGGGATTGCGCCACACGTGCAACTTCTGTTGCATCCAAGCACCCATGTCGTTGTCGGTCACCGCACGCCAGAAGTTGGGCTTCAACGTGCCACCCTTGCCAAGTAAGGGAGTGCCGTTGACTACGTATTTTGTCATGAATCCCGTTTTGCCGTCAAAGGCTATTTCCATTCCGTCGGCTGCAATGGTGAGCGCACCGTGTTTAGGTTGCTGGATTTTGAATTTTGTCTTGTCGTGAGACAGGGCAGCAGCCTGAGGTGTCGCCTCAATGATGGGCAATTGGGCATAGGCGATGCGCTGGCCGGCCTCCATCAATGGTTCTTTCTCCTTGAGCAGGAAATCGACGTTGAGCATCACCTCGCTGTTCGGGTCTAGCGCAGCAAGGGTGTTTGTGATGGGAAGATGCAGCATCTGACGGCCTTGGGGAACCACATTCAGGTTCAGTTCTTCGCCGTTGAGCACCGACTCGCCATTGACGAGCAGTTGCCACCGCATTTTCACGTTGCTCAAGTCGCGGAAGAAGAACTCGTTCCTCACGGCGACGTCACCTTGTTGCACGTTCACGTCTTCGGCCCAGACGTTCTGGTAGTAATAGGCCGTCTCGTAGGCGTGCGGATTCCACACGCGGTCGGGGCTCACGAGGCCGTTGCAGTTGAAGTTGTTGTCGCTGGGATCGTGAGTGTTGTAGTCTCCGCCATAGGAGAAGTACTCCTTGCCATCGGTGGTCTTCACGCGCAGTCCCTGATCGACGAAGTCCCACACGAAGCCGCCCTGGAACTTGGGCAAACGGCGCACGGCATCCCAGTATTCCATCAACCCGCCACCCGAGTTGCCCATCGCATGGTTGTACTCGCACAGGATGAGCGGCTTGGTGCTTTCGGGCTTGCTGGCATAGCGCTCACACCATTCGGGCGAGGCATACATTGGGCACATCAGGTCGGTGTTCTCGCCGCCCTGGGCACGCTCCCAGTGGATGGGGCGCGAGGGGTCGGTGGCACGTATCCAGTCGCGCGCGGCCGTGAAGTTGGGGCCGTCGCAGGTCTCGTTGCCCAGCGACCACACGATGATGCTGGGATGGTTGAACTGCACGCTCACGTTGTGCTGGTTGCGTTCCAGGATGGGCTTGGCAAACATGGGCTTGTAGGTCGGAGCCGTGTTGGGGTCATAATGGAAACCGTGCCCCTCTTGGTTGGCCTCGGCAAAGACATACAGGCCGAACTCGTCGCACAGGTCATACCACTGCGGGTCGTCAGGGTAGTGGCAGGTGCGCACGGCGTTGATGTTCATGCGCTTCATTTCCTTGATGTCGGCAATCATGCGCTCACGCGAAACGACATAGCCGCCATCGGGATCCATCTCGTGGCGGTTGGCGCCCTTGATGTAGATGGCCTTGCCGTTAACCAGCAGTTGACCGTTCACAATCTCCACACGGCGGAAGCCCACTTTGATGGTAACAACCTCGCCTTTCGCCTTTTTATCAGCGGGCGTGAATGTGGCGATGAGGCTGTAGAGATTAGGCGTTTCGGCAGTCCACTTCTCGACGTCGGGGATGATCCAGCGGTTCTCGTTGGTAGGAGTTATCGTGATTTCCTTGCCTTGTGCGTCAAGCAGTTGATAGGTCAGCGTGCCCTTGCCAGTGGTTATTGGTGAAATCATTAATGTCCCGTCTTTCATGTCATCGGTGAGCGATGCAGTCACGCGCAGGTCATCGATGTGGTAGTTCTTATCGCGGCAATAGAGGTAACTCGACCGTGCCACACCCGACAGGCGCCAGAAGTCCTGGTCCTCGCTGTAGGTGCCGTCACACCAGCGCATCACCTGGAACGCCAGCAGGTTGTCGCCCTCGTGGACATAGGGCGTGATGTCAAATTCGGCCGCCGTCTTGCTGTCCTCGGCATAGCCCACAAATTGGCCGTTGACCCACAAGTTGATGTTGCTGGTCACGCTCCCGAAGTGGGCGATGACTTGTTTGCCCTGCCAATCAGCAGGCAGAGCGATGTGGCGACGATAGGTACCCACATGGTTGTCCTGTACGGGTACACGGGGCGGGTCGTTCTCCCAATTGTCTCGCCACGGAAAGCCGATGTTGACATACACAGGGTCGCCGTAGCCGTTCAATTCCCACATGCCAGGCACGGGCATCGTGCCCCAATCGCTGTCGTCAAGGTCGGGGCGCCAGAAGTCGGTGGGGCGCTGGTCCAGGTTGGCGACCCAATGGAATTTCCAGTCGCCGTCAAGCGACAGGTAACGGCTCATCGTCGCTGAGTTCACGTCATGGGCCATGAATGACGTGTGCACCGGCAGACGGTTGATTTCGTTCACTTGCAGGTCCATCCACGGTTCGCCGGCAGGTTGAGCGCCAGCGCCTAGCGCTATGATCAAGCAAATGATAGTGAGAATTGAAGACTTCATAGTTTGTGATTTGTAGGGCCTCGCCTTAGCGTGGCCGTGTTAATGTGAAGAGCGCAGGTATTCCTCGGCGCGTTGTAGATCCTCAGGTGTATCGATGCCGATGGTGGCCGTGGTAGTCACGCCCGCCTTGATGATGTATCCGTTCTCCAGCCAGCGCAGCTGTTCCAGCGACTCGGCCAGTTCCAACGGCGACTGTGGCAAGCGGGTGATTTCGGCCAATACGTTGGCGCGGTAGGCATACATGCCCACGTGGGTGTAGTACTGTGTCATTTTGGGCCATTCTTCACGCTCCTTACCTCTAATGTAGGGGATGACCGAGCGTGAGAAATAGCGGGCGCGCATCTGGCTGTCCAGCACCACCTTAGGCGAATTGGGATTCTCCAGTTCGCTATAGGGACGGCTGGCGTCAAACGGGCGTACCAGCGTGGCAATGTCGGTCCCTTCATCCTCAAAGCAAGCCATTATAGCCTGCAATTGATCAGGTTGGATGAACGGCTCATCGCCCTGGATGTTGATGATGACATCCTCATGGCCGGCGTTCTTCAGGTAGGCCTCCTGGCAACGGTCGGTGCCGCTGCGGTGCTCGGTGCTTGTCATCACGGCCTTGCCGCCAAAAGCCTCTACCGCTGCCATGATGCGGCCGTCGTCGGTAGCAACCACCACGCGATCAAGCGCCTTGCTCACCTGGCGGTAAACCCTTTCTATCATCGTCATGCCGCCCAGCATCGCCAGCGGCTTCCCGGGAAATCTCGTCGAGGCAAACCTCGCCGGAATAATCCCAATAAAACTCAACTTCTTGCTCATTATATCTTAGTTCTTAATATTCAGTTCTTTCTCGTTCAATCTTGCTTCGATCTCTTTAATGGTCGGTATTGTACCCTCAATCTTCTCAGGATAGAACTTTTCTAGATCATACTCAGAAATACCGATGGGTTGGCTGCTTGATTCCAGTGCATATTGAGCCTGAATGCGGTCTTTTTCCTTGCAGATGAGCAAACCTATCGTTGGATTGTCACGACCTTCTTTGCGCAGTTGATGGTTGCAAGCTACGACATAACCGCCTAACTGCCCTACATCAGCAAATTCAAACTTGCCGATCTTCACCTCAATGACCACATAACAAGACAAGTTGAGATTGTAAAACAACAAATCAATGAAGTTCTCAGTTGTTCCAACTTGTATCCTAAATTCTTTGCCCACATAGGCAAAGCCTGTGCCGAGCTCCACGAGGAACTGCGTAATGTTATTCAGCAGGCTGTCTTTGAGCAGTCGCTCATTATACCTTCCGGTTATTCCTGTAAAAGCAAAATTATAAGGATCTTTGGTCAGTTCCTGAGCCAAGTCGCTCGTTTCTTCGGAAAGGGTTCTTGTGAAATTGGTCAGAGCTTTGCCTTGTCGCTCATAGAGATCAGTATCCAGAAAATTAAGTAGCATATTACGGCTCCAGCCGTTGACTACCGTTTGATGAATAAAGAAAAGAGCCTTCTTTGAATTATTGGCACATTTATCAATGATGAAGCGATGATGCCCCCAAGGCACAGAAAACAGTTCGTGTTGTATTTGCTCCACAAGTTGTGGAGTGATTAATGATTGGTTCTGCTCAGCACCATGTTGAGTAATTTGCCCCTCAAGTTGTGGAGTGATTTCAGTGCATGGTTGATATAGCTGATAGAAGTTTTTCATATACAACAGGTTTGTCTGGGAAAAGCACGTCGCATCAGGATTCAATTCCTTTAAATCTTTGCTCAGATTCTTCATGAATCCACTTCCCCAGCGGCTTTCGGATTTCATTTCGGTAATGTCCCTGCCCAATTCCCAATAGAAACGGAGCACTTCCTCGTTCACCTTTACCGCAGCCTTAATTTGGCTCCTGCGATAGCGGCTGCTCAGCTCTTTAATCCACTGGACGTAATCTTTATCTAAAATAGAAATCGATTTTCCCATATAGTAAGCCTTAAAAAGACAATATCACTGTTGTTCAGGTTTTTTCCTTTAACAGTTTGTGTTTATTGTACTTCTTGTTTTCTTTTTAGATGCTGTGGCATCAGTAGCCCCAGTTCTCGCCGACGAGGATGACGGTGTGGCGGTGGGCAGGGAAACTGTTGCGCGTGAAGTGGACGTAGTTGCAGATGCATTGAGGACTGTTGCAGTTGTGGCACACGCCGTCCAGACGGCAGGGCGTGTCGCAGCCCAGGCGCGCTGTGTTGATGGGAGCGGCAACGTTGCGGGCGCGTGCAAGAGCGGCCTCGATAGAGGGTTGCACTTTGTTCAGCCCGATGATGTGGATCACGTTGTGCGGGCCCCAGGTGATGGCAGCGACGCGGTTGCCGCGACCGTCGATGTTGACAATCACGCCGTCCTGGGTAATGGCGTTGGCGCTGGTCAAGAAGTAGTCCACGTCCATCGCGTCGAGGTAGCATTGGCGTTTTTCCTCGTCGGTGACGGCCTTGTCACGGTCAATGATTTTGTAATCACCGCTGTTGATGAGTTCACTGGTAAGGCCCATTTCGCGGATGGTCTGTGAGCCGCCCCAGGTGATGCTGCTGCCCTCGGGCATCAGTGACTTGACAAGTTTAATGGCCTCGGCGGCGGTGGCACAATAATGGGCGTTGAAATTGCGGCGCTCCAGGTGCTTGATGATGCGTCCTGCCAGCAGTTCGTTATGGATTTCGATAGGTGTCATATGAATTTGGTTTAGAGTTTAGAGTTTGGAGTTTGGAGTTTAGAGAGATTTAAAAGAAATTGATGAGTTTGAGAGAGCCCCAGATGATGGCGGCGTAGCGCAACAGTTTGCCGATGGTCATGGTGATAAGCACAATCCACGGGTTGGAACGCACATAGCCCAGGGCGACGCTGATTGCAGTACCCAGCATGGGCACAAAGGCGAAGAATCCCATCCATGCACCCCGGTTCTTCATGAACTTGAGGGCGCGGTTGAGTTTCTCTTCGCTCACACGGGCATATTTCTCGATCCACTCAATTTTTCCCAGATGCCCGATGTAGTAGCACGTCATGCCACCACTCACGTTACCCGCCAAGGCCACAAACAGGCTGGTGACGGGATCCATGTGCAACGGCCCCACACAGGCGATGACAAGGGCCTCGCTGCTGAACGGCACGATGCTGCCGGCCAGGAACGAACCTAAAAACAGTCCCAGGTAGCCCCATTGTGTGAAGAATTGGATGAGTGTGTCGAGCATGATAGTTTTTAGTCCTTAGTCAAATTATTTGAACAACTGTGGTGTGAAGATGATAAGGTAGTCGCGCCAGTTGGCCCACTCGTGGCCAGCGCCGCTCTCGTGATAGGTGTAGCGCAGGCGCTTCTTGTCGAGCAGCTCCCTGAACGCTGTATTGTCCTTGTAGAGGAAGTCATCCTTGCCGATGCCTATCCAGTACAGGCGCGGACGCTGCTTGAACTGGGTGACGAGTTTAGTCTCCAGATCGTCATAGATTTTGCTCTTGCCTTGATCCATTCGGTTGATGGCAGCCGAGAACAGACCCACATAGGCGAAATCCTCGGGCTGGTTGGCACTGATGTAGAGCGAGTGGTAACCGCCCATCGACAGGCCCGCGATGGCGCGTGAACGCTTGGCAGGACGGGTGCGATAGTTGTTGTCCACCCAGTTCATGATGTCGTTGAAACTTGCCTCGAATGAGCCTTCCATCCATTTCTTGTGGATGAAGGTGGGCTGCACATTGCCCTCAGCGCTCATGTTAGTCGCAGCCTGCTCATCGACATTGCCGTTGGGCATGACGACGATCATCGGCACAGCCTTGCCTTCGGCAATGAGATTGTCGAGAATCTGGGCGGCACGACCTTGTTCCAGCCACACCGTCTCGTCGCCACCCGAACCGTGCAAGAGGTAGAAGACGGGATATTTCTGGTGGCTCTCTTCGTAGCCAGGCGGCAGATAAATCATCATGCGGCGCTTCATCCCCAGGGTGGGAGAGTCATACCACACGGCCCGCACCTCACCGTGGGGTACGTTGTGAACTGCCACTGGACAGTCGCCCTTAGGGTCGAGCACAAAGGTGTTCATCACACTCTTGACATCACGCAGGGTGTGGGCATTATTGTTGTCGATCATCTTCATGCCATCGACGATGAAGTAGTACATATACAAGTCAGGCTCCAGGTCATGCAGGGTGATGCTCCATGTGTCGTTGCCTGTGCGCTTCATCAGCGTGTCAACTCGCGAGTCGATAATCAGGCGCACCGTGTCGGCATCGGCCGCTTTGATTTTAAAAGTCACTGCACCGTCCTTGGCAATTTCAGGGCTGTTGACTGGCGGCTCAAAGTAACCTTGTCCGCTCATCGTGAGCGCCATGATAACAAACAAAAAGAAAAAGTATCGTTTCATATCACTGGATGATTAAAGTTTGTGCAAATATACGTCAATCTACCCGTATTCTAAAACGAATACGGGGCAATTCACATTATATAACATGTTTTACAGCCGTGATTTGACTTTCTCCCAGGCGTGTGAGCCGAACAGGAAGCACTCGTGCATCGTGTCCATCATCGCCGTGAAGCGGCTCATGGGAACAGTGAAGCTCAATTCGTCTTTGCCCACCCAGGGCCTTACTGACGGGTCGAACAGTCCAAGGAAACAGCGATGTCCGCCGCGTGCGTTCTCGACCACGGTCATCGAGACCACCGTGCTGCATCCCGAGCCGAAACGGGCCACCACGGCATCAGGCTCGTTGGTGTCATAGAAGGCCCAACCGCACAGTCCCGACAGCATGTCGGGCGTGGCATAGAACATCACGCCCTCAAAGCCCTCGAAGGACTCGGCCTGATCTATCCTGACGAAGTTCAGGTAGGGCTTGTCGGCATGAGGCATTTCCAAACGCTTGACATAGTCGGCGACCATTTCAGGTGTGCGCTTGTATTTCTCGGTGAGCGAGACGAAGTTGGGCACCCGTTCGGGCATGTCGCTGAACCCCGTGTACAGTTTGCCGCCCCCGCAGCCGATCACCTCGGCACTCAATGCTACGGGCGTTCCCTCTCGCGCCGCCTGAAGTCCCTTGAAGAAGCACCCGCCGATCTTGCCAGTCTGTGCAATTGGCGTATCGCTGTATCCAAATAGTAAAGGCAACTGTGCATTCTCGCCGAACGCCTCACGATAACTCTCGATAAATTCCCTCAAATCCATATCACTCAATATTTTGGTAATCACTTGCAAATATAACTATTATTTGCCGATAATTTGTATCTTTGCAGTATCTATCAACCAATTAATAGAATCGATGATTATGAGTAAGGACGATAAAAGATTTGTTTGGCTAAAATCAGAAGGTTTTCTTAAAGAAACCAGAATTATTATTGATACAGAAACTGGTGTGAACTACCTTTTTGTGCAAGAAGGATATTCCGGCGGATTGACACCCTTGATCGACGCGAACGGTAAACCCATCGTGACTCGGTAATCGCCGAGAAATATGACACTCAAGTCTTGAATCAGTAACATGAGACAGGACTGTGTCATAGTTGTTTCGCCTATAAAAAAAACCGCCCTAACGGGCGGGAAAATTATTCTAATTTGATTAATATCCCGTGCGATAGCACGGTTTATTTCTGCGGCATTGAATCTTGACGCAGCCTCGTCATCGTTTAGTGTTAGATGATTCCTATTTGCTCATGTGCTTGAGCATTTCGGCTTTATCTACGACCACCCAGACGGTGTCAACCACACGGCCTTGATTGCCGCCGAAGTTGCGCAGGGGATTGGCGAAGTCCTTGTCGAGGACTTCCACATCATCAACGAAATAATCGGTCTCGCCACGGTTGCTGAAGACGTTCTTGAAGCCCCACACCTCGTGGTATTTCAGTTTGACTTTCCAACCCTCGATTTGGGCCTGATAGAGTAACTGCACGAGCGAATCCTGATCGTTGCGATCGTTGTCAAACGAGAACTGGAAGGGAGCGCCGCTGGTGTTCATCCCCGTCTGTGTGAGGTTCATGCGTCCTTCCCAGGAATCCCAGATGACACCTTTCTTGGTGAACTCAATCAGGTTACCCACCTTCTCGCCCACCGAGTAATTCTCCTTACATCCCGTGAACGTCATCACTACAACAGCCATAAGGCATAAATACAATATTCTTTTCATCGTTATCCTTTATTATCGGGTTAGTATATTGCATCATAACCAGCAATAACCATGCCACTGACCTGTTTTAATATAACTGATTGCACGGGTTGTTAGATTTGGGCCCGTGCAATCAGTTATATCATGTGATACTGTTGTTTAAATTAGATCCAGCCCATGGAGTGGTAGAGGAAGGCGATGAGGTAGCCGGCGACGCAGGCGACGATGGTGTGCACCAGACCGGGCATCATGAAGGAGTGGTTCAGCAGGTATTTGCCGATGACGGTGGTGCCTGTGCGGTCGAAGTTCACGGTGGCGATATCCGACGGATAGTTGGGGATGAAGAAGTAGCCATATACCGAGGGCAATACACCCAGAAGGATCCAGCCGTCAATGCCCAGTCCGTAGGCCAGCGGCAACATGGAAACAACTACTGCGCCCTGTGAGTTGACGAGCACCGACACGAGGAAGAAGGCAAAGGCAATCGACCATGGGTATTTCTCAACCAGTCCGGCTAGCATATTCTGGATTTCACCCAGGTAGTTGGCAAAATAGGTGTCGGCGAGCCATGCGATACCATAGATGGCGACAACGGCAACCATACCGCTCTGCCAAACGGGACCGGAGATAGCCTTCTTGGGCGATGCCTTGCAGAAGATGATCATCAGCGCTGCTGCGGTAATCATCACAATCTGGATGACGAGGTTCATCTTGAGCGGCGTGGGATGGATCTTGGTGATGCCCTCAATGGCGATACCCAACTTGGCGAGCTGGTCGGCGGTGATGGTCACGCGCGAGCCGATGAGCTCGACGGTTGCATCACTATCAATGGCCTTGATGGTGTCATAGGCCGGCAGCAAGTTTTGGAAGATAGCGAAGAAGACAATGACCAACAGGGCGCCGAAGAAGATATACACGGCGCGCTTGCTCTCGGGAGCAATCTTCTTGTCGAGGGTGGTGGCGTTGCTGCCGTAGATGTATTCGCGCTGTGCGGGGTCGGCAATCCTCTTTTGGAACTCGGGATCCTTGTCCAGGTCCTTGCCACGCTTATAAGAAGCGGTGGAAGCAACCAGGATGCCCAGAATACAGGCGGGAATGGTCACCATGAGCACCTGTGGGATGGTGACGTTATAGCCGTTAGCGCCGCTGATGGTAATGAAGGCCACCACTGCTGCCGCGATGGGCGAGCAGGTGATACCGATCTGTGACGCGATGCTGGCGATACCGCAGGGACGCTCGGGGCGAATGCCCTTTTTAATCGCGATGTCGCAGATGATGGGCATCAGCGTGTAAACCACGTGGCCCGTGCCGACGAGCACCGTCAGGAAGAAGGTGCACAGCGGGGCAAGGAAGGTGATGCGGTCAGGATGCTTGCGCAGCATCTTCTCGGCTAGCTGAATCAGCCAGTCCATACCGCCCGATGCCTGCATGATACCGGCACAGGTGACGGCGGCGATAATGATGTAAATCACATCGGTGGGAGGGGTTCCGGGCTTCATGCCGAAACCGAACACCAGAATGGCCAAACCGATGCCCGAAATGGCACCCAGGGCCAGACTGCCGTATCGCGAGCCGAGCCACAAGGCGCCCAGCACGATACAGAGTTGTAAAATCATTAGAGCTGACATATCTTTTTACTTAATAGTGAATAGTTTACGATTATCAGATAAGAGATAAAAGATAAGAGACGGGTTCCACCTTTTTATGATTCACACCTCACTTCTAACTCCTAATTTCTAACTCCTAACTAATTAGTAGCGGATGGATACCTGCACAAACACGGTGCTGTAGTCGGGGTCGGCAAGGGCGCGGTCGTGTGTAAAGCAGTACTCGGTCTGTACCTCGAGGTACTTGCAGAAGCGGTAATTCAGACCCACCTCATAGTTGGTTTTGGCGGCCACGCTCGAGGCGGTGGGACGATAGAGGTCATAGCGCGCCTTGGCCATCAGTTTGTCCTTGACAACGGGAACGATGGCGAGGGCGTAGATACCGTCGCTCTTGTCGTTGGCCACCTCGTTGCCGTTCTTGTCGGTGTAGGTTTTGATGGTAAGGTCACTGGCGTTAGCCGAATTCTGGTAAGTCGTGGCAAAGCCGCGGCCTGTCGAGTGGATGTACTCGGTGCGCAGCTGCAGGTCGCCCTTCTTGTACTCGGCACTGAAGGCGTAGCGGTGCTGGCGCAGGCTCACCGTCTGGCCTCCGCCCTTGCGGGCATAGGAGCCTTCCCAACCGAAGGCACCCAGGCGCATGCCGCTGATGGGCATCACCCATGCGCCGCCGATGATATCCTTGCGCTCATCCACATCCTTGACATTGATGCCCTGGCCGTTGAACACACCCACCTGATAGTGCAGCAGGTTGCGGCCGCTGCTGTTCTTCAGGAAGTCACCCTGGAACTGCAGACCGATGTCGCGGCCGTTGCTGGCATGCATACCATCGCGGTCGCTGAAGCCAGCCAACTTGCTCACGGGCTGCGAGTAACCCATGAAGCCCTGATCAATCGGGTTCATCGGGTTCTCGTAGGTGAACGGGCGCTTGAACTGGCCCAACTTCACGCGGAAGAAGTCAAACTTCTGCCATTCCATGAAGTAGTCCACCAGTCTGGGACTGCTGCCCAGCGTCGTGGTGTTGCCGTTGATCTGGCCCTGGATTTTGTAATAGAAATCGTTGAGGATCCGGCCCTCGATCGATGCTCTGACGAGCCTCAGGTCAAACGAATTGCTGTTGCCTGCATCCTGGAACGTCGCTTGATAGGACGCCATGGCGAAGCCGCTGAACTTGGGCTTGGTGAAAATAGCGTTATTGCCGTCGCCTTGAGCAAAAACCGGGAGCAGCAGTATAGATGCCATCAGCATCAAGAGTAGTCGTTTTGTCATATTGCTGTTGTTTTGGAGGTTAATATTTTTCGCAAATATAAGAATAAAACATGAACAATAAGCTTTTTTAGGCGAAGAAACTGTTATTTTTTTGGTTAATCGGGTAATTTAGTGCGGTTTTAATTTGCTGTTTGATTGAAATATGTGTATTTTTGCAAAAAATCTCTTATATTATTAACACCTAAATCCCATCGTTATTATGAGGAATTTTTTTCTACTTCTGTTGTCTGCCGTCTTGTCGATGGCGGTGAGTGCACATGCTGTGCAAAACGTCAAGTTGCCCAGGCCTGATCAGGGCAAGGCACGCCACTCCATGACCGTGCCCCGTGCCGATTTCACTCCCTCGTTGAGAACCGCTGCTCCTCAACTGATGGATGCTGTCGTTACACCTCCTGCCGACATGGAGGCTCGCGGTTACCGCATGAATGCCTACATCTTCGACGGCTCGAGCTGGGAAGTTGTGGACCGCGTGTTGCAAATCGGCTTTGATGGCGATGACGTGTATCTGCAAGGTTTCAGTGTCTATCTGCCTGAAGCTTGGATCAAGGGTGCGCTCAATGAGGATCATACCCAGATCACCTTCCCCATGCAGTACTACGGTGACTACTATGGCTACGACCTCTACTTCTATCCTGTCAGCCCGTTAAGCGATGGCTATGAGCTCATCGATGCCGTGTTTGATTATGATGAGCGTGCCGACGTCCTCATCCTGAATCAGGACCAGGTCTGCTACATTCTCGAGAATGCCCATCCCGATGAGTTGGGCTGGTACTACCAGTATGACAGTGAAATGTCCATCACCTCCGACTTGGGAACCGTGGTTGTGCCCGAGGGCCTGGAAACTCAGCCCTATATGCTGACAGGCTATTATATGGGTTACTATGAGGATATCGACATGTGGTTCGAAGGCGATCCCTTGATGGGCAGTGCCAGGGTAGGCTTTGACGGTGATGACATCTATGTGCAGGGTCTGTGCTCCTACCTGTCCAAAGTTTGGGTGAAGGGCCATCGTGAGGGCGACAGCTATGTGTTTGACAACGGCCAGTACTTCGGCCCGTTTACTCTCGCTGGCGATATCTATCCGCTCTACTTCATGGGATGCGCACCCGAGACCAATGATGCCGAGCCGTTCACGTTGACACTGGATCCCGAGACCGGTGCTCTTGTAGCACAGCAGTGGTATGCCATTTGTGACAATGACATGGAGGTGAACTGGTATGACCTGCTGGGCAGTGTCGTGCTCACGCCCATGGTTGACGAGCCTGCTGTTCCCGCCGAGCCCTCGGTGCTGTATTATGAGTACTATCCCGATGAGGATCTGGGCTTCCTGATTCTGGACATCCCCGTTGTTGATGTTGAAGGCAAGCCGTTGCTGACCGACCGTTTGGGTTATCAGCTCTTCTGCGACTACGGTGAGGGCCCCGAGCCTTACATCTTCTGGGCCGACATTTACGGCTTTGAACAGGACGAGACCATTATCCCCTACAGTTTCAACGATGACATGAACATTCTGATGGGTGGTCAGTTGGTAGTGGTTTACTTCATAGGCGAGGACATTCAGCGCATCGGTGTGCAGAGCGTCTATTTCGGCGGAAATGAGATGAACGAGAGCGAGATCGGCTGGTATGACCTCAACATGACGGGCATTGCCACTGTCACTGCCGATGACAACCGCGCTGTCGAGTACTACGACCTGATGGGTCGCCGTGTCGATGCCGCCAAGTTGACTCCTGGCATCTATGTGACCAGCGATGGCCGCAAGATCCTTGTCAAGTGACCTGACTAGACAAACAGCAACAGCCCCCGTTCAGTTCTTGCAACGGGGGCTGACTTTTTTATAGCCAAATGATATATCATTTGTTGGCAGGGCAGGTGATTCGCAAAAAGGAGTAACCGATGATTTGCACCTGTCGGTGAGAATATCTATTTTTGCAGTCGATAAACCAATAGAAAATAGAAACAGAATATGAAATCCAGACAATTCCTGAAATGGGCATTGGCCTTGCTGCTTGTTGCGGTGACTGTGATGCCTGCCGGTGCACAGTACGGCCGTCGTGGCGACAAGCGCTACAACGATCGTTACAGCCGTGCCAACACTCATGGCGACGTGGTGGAACTGCGTCTCAACAACGCTGGTACGCTCGAGGAGAAGATGCCCGCTAATATGATGGACCGTGTGCGTCTCTTGCGCATCGATGGCCCCATGGACTCCAAGGACTTTGAGTTCATCAAGAAACTGTGTAAACGCTCGCGCTGTGTCGATGACCGCGACCGCAAGATAGACAATTATCTGGACTTGGAGCTGGAGCGCGCACGCATCATGAGTGCCAGCTCCAGGGGGTTGTTCGGCAGCAGCGGCGAGCGCGACGTGCTGGGCGATGCCCTGTCCCACTGCAGCAACCTGCGCTCCATCGTGTTGCCTGAACGCACCAAGCGCATCGGCAACGGTGCCCTTCGCGGTTGCAGTGACCTGGAAGAGGTCATCATGCCGCCGGGCGTGAGGTCGTTGGGTGATAATGCCTTCGACGGCTGCTACAAGCTGGAATACATTATCCTCCCTGACGGGCTTGAAACCATTGGTGAGGAGTGTTTCGACGGCTGTTCCAGGCTGACCAGCATCAATCTGCCGTACTCGCTCGCCGAGATTGGCAAGAGAGCGTTCAAGGGCACCGGTTTGAAGCGCGTCTCATTGCCTTCAGATCTGCAGGTGCTTGGGGCTGAAGCCTTTGATGAAACGTCGATAACTGAACTCCACTTGCCCGCTTCGACCCAGATTGTTGACAATAACCTGGGACGGATGAAGAAACTGGAGGAAATCACCGTGGAGAGAGGCAGCCGCTACTATACCTACGAGGACGGTGTGCTCTATGACAACACTGGCAGCGTGCTGCTGTGTTGTCCTGCCGCCCGTACAGGCGGATTCATGGTCCCTGACGGGGTGGAGGAGATCGGCTGGAGCGCTTTCGCCTACTCGCAATTGTCAGACATCGGTCTGCCCGACGGTGTGACGCATATTGCAGCCTCGGCCTTCTACGAGAGTAGTCAACTCAGGAACGTGCTCATTCCCGCTAGCGTCAAGTCGATCGGCGAAACGGCCTTCTACGGCTGTAGCCGTCTGCAGCGTGTGGACTTGGCCAACGTCACAACTTTGGGCAAAAAGGCATTTCAGGATTGCAAGGCGCTGGAGTCGGTGATTGCCGATAATTTAGGCATCGTGCCGCAATCAGCTTTTGAAAGCTGCTCGGCATTGACCTCGGTCGAGTTGTCGTCCGATATCAACACCATCGGCGAGCATGCCTTCAAGAATTGCAAGGCGTTGACCCATATCGCTTTGCCGGCTATGTTGACGACCATCAATAAGGAGGCCTTCGAGAACTGCCCCTTGGCATCGCTGGAGCTGCCCGGAAGGTTGGTCACCATCGGCGAGCGGGCCTTCAAGAACTGCAAGGGCCTGACGAGCGTGCAGGTGCCCGACGTGTGTGTGACAATAGACAAAGAGGCTTTCCGCGACTGCACGTCGCTCGTCGAGATAGACTTGGGTGAGGGTTTGCTTCGCCTGGGCGACAACGCCTTGCGCGAGACTGCCATCACCACGCTCATCCTCCCCGAGACCTTGACCGAGGTGGGCAAGAAAGTCACCGAGAAGTGCAAGCACCTGACTCGCATCGAGTGCCATGCCATTGTGCCGCCCAAGCTCGATGGCGTGAGCAACAACAAGGTCGAAGTCTATGTCCCCGCCACCTCGGTCAACGCCTACCATAGCGCCAAGAACTGGAAAAACTTCAAAACAATCCTTCCCCTCGAATAATGGGACACCGAGGACGGCACTTTTATCCCGTTTTTACGAAAAGAATGATGGTACAGTCATCGTTTACAGCATCGTTGTTGAGGTGGTTTGCGCAGTATGGTCGCGAATTGCCTTGGCGCGGCATCGGTGACCCTTACGGCATCTGGGTGAGCGAGGTCATCCTGCAGCAGACTCGCATCGATCAGGGGACCGACTATTGGCACCGCTTCATGAAGCGATTCCCGACGGTCGAGGCTCTGGCCGCTGCCAGCGAGGACGAGGTGCTGCGGCTGTGGCAGGGGCTGGGCTATTACAGCCGAGCTCGCAACTTGCACGCTGCCGCCCGCCAGATAGTTGAGCAAGGCGGTTTCCCGAGCACCATCGAGGGCCTGAGGGCTTTGAAAGGGGTAGGGGATTACACCGCTGCTGCTGTGGGTTCAATGGCGTTCAATCTGCCTGCAGCAGCCGTTGACGGCAACGTCTATCGTGTTCTGGCCCGTCACTACGGCATCGATGTGCCCATCAACACCACGCGCGGCAAGCACACTTTCGAGGCTCTGGCCCGGGAACTGTTACCCGTTGGCGAAGCAGGGACGTTCAATCAGGCGATGATGGACTTCGGTGCCACCTGGTGCACACCGCGTTCACCCCGTTGCCTGGACTGCCCTGTAGCCGAGACGTGTGAAGCCCTGCGCACGGGCCGTGTTGACAGCCTGCCCGTCAAGGAAAAGAAACTCAAAGTGAGGGAACGCCGTTTTTCCTATATTTACATCCGTCACCAGGGGATGATGGCCCTGCGCCGTCGTCCCGAGGGTGATATCTGGCAAGGCCTGTGGGAACCCCTGTTCATCGAGGACGCTCCGTTGCCCGACCTGGGCTGCCCGCTCACGTTGCTGGCCAGCGGAGTGAAGCATGTGCTCACCCATCGTGTACTGCTGGCCGACTTTTATCTGGCTGAGCCCGATGAGCGCCCAGTACTTGCCGATGAATACCAGTGGATAGATGAACACAACCTCGATGACTATGCCTTGCCGCGCCTCGTGACCAGGCTGCTGGAACTGTTGCCCGCCTCATCGCCGGATTGACACACTAATGCATCGCCATAAAACAAACGAGGACGTGCAACACATGGCACGTCCTCGTTTGCTGTGTTATGTAACGATGATGTCATTCCTCGGGAACGATGGGATTGATATCGAAATTGTAGGTCCGGATTCGCTCGCTCTTTTTGACGATCTCGCCAGATAAATTGGCGCGCACCAGGTGCAAGAGGCAAGTCAGGTGTTCGGCTTTTCCGTTGTACATTTCGTTATAGCGCTGGTACAGTTCATCACAGGCCAAGATGACGGCATCGTCATCACCATTAGCGGTCTTCTTGGGGTAAGCCGTTTGGATGACTTCTTTCATCATGGCGATGGGACTGTAGTAACGGTCGGTATGATCTTCGGCCCCGTTGACCAGGAACCCTTCCTCGACCTCGATGTAGTAGCCGATGGCCGTATCGGGCTCGTCGTCTTTACTGCATGAGGTGAGTGTTGCGATGATGGCGAGCATCATTAGCAGGCCCCCCCACAGGAGATGGTGTTGTTGTCGCATAGTACTGGCGAATTGATTGTGTCGTGAAAAATCTCAATAAGAATTCTTGTCGCATGATGGCAGACCTTGTGTCAAGACACAAACACATGGCCCGATCTGGCATCGTGGCCATGTGTTGTATGGGTCTATGACGCTTGAGGCATCAAAAGCCGGGAGGAGTGCTCTTATTCTTCTTTGTTTTTCTCCTCGTTGATGGCCTTGGTCACATCTTTGATGCTGGGCGATGACTCCTTGGTCTTGAGGGTCGTCTGAATCAGTTCGTTAACCGATGACTTTTTCCCCCTCATGGGACGAGCCTGGTTGCCATTCTGCTCGTTGTTGACGAGTGTTGTAACATCGGTGATGTTGACAGCGCCGTCGTGGTTCGCATCAAGGTTGGTTGCCATGATGGTCGTGCTGGGACCGCCAGCATTCAGGATGAAGTTGATGCACCTGTCGATAAGGGCATTGTTGTCGGCCTTTGCCATCGGGCAAAGTGCCACAACACAGATAATTAGCGTAAAGATTTTCTTCATAGTCGTTTGTATTTTAATTGTTATTTTTGACAAAGGTAGTGCAATAAATTGGATTCTGCAAGAATGTTACCGAAAATAATCATCCAGGAGCTTATTCCTCTAAACCGGGGGGCCTTGCGCCGAAATGATAGGTCTTCAACGCAGTGCTCTTGACGACAATTTCGCCGTCCATCGAGGCACGATAGAGTTTGACGACACACACCGTGTTTTTCTCGTCGGCGCCATACATTGATTTGTATTCGTTGTAGATATTGTCGAGAGCGGTAATGACCCCGACGTCGTTACCCTGATAATTGTTGACCGGGTAGGTGTATTGAAGGGCAGTCCTCATGCGAATGATGGTGGTCGACAGCACGTCTTCCACAGGTGAGGCCGATGTTCCCTGGCTCTCGTCGTCACTCTCATGGAGACTGAGCCTCACTTGTGAATCAATGGTCATGTAGTAGCCGATTAGCCAATCGGGTTCATCATGACCACATGAGGTGAGGATCCCCAAGGGCAGGATGAGTGCCACTGCGAGGAAAAGTCCTCGCAATGATATAAACAGATGTCGGTTGATATTGGCCATAGGAGTGTGAGATTACGAGTGAATGATTATGATGTCGCAAAGATAAAAAGTTAAAACGACATTCACAAGCATAAGGGGTTAAAAATGCTTTCATCGCTACACCATTCCAACACAAAGGCCATTCCCTGGGCCGGCACCTGAATGTTTCCAACCCAGCAATCAGCAGGATGAAGCTTGAAGCCGATGTCACTAGATTCAGATGGCGATGAATTTGTAAAACTTGAGTTGCTGGCTCTTCACCACACGCTCGCCATGGTTTTGGGTGCGTATCAGCCTCAGGGTGCACAACGTCGCACCATGAGCGCCGCAATAGATGCTCTCGCGGTAGCATGAGTCGCAGATGGCAATCACACGAGCATCGTTGCCTTGCAGGCGTGGCTTTGGGAATTCTTTCCTGAGCGCCCTGCGCATCTTGATGATTGTCACATAGACGTTATGCCTCGATGGCGGGAGGTTGGAGCCGTTCAACTCATCCTCTGATAAACCGAGAAGTTCACTGGATTCGATGGCAAGATAGTAACTGAAAGTGGTCGGAACTGGCTCATCGTCGGACGACGAGCACGAACTCAGCGAGGCAAGGGTTGCAACGAGCAACAGCAAGCCCATGATCAAAAATAATGATTTGCGTTCCATAATGATGAATGTTTAGAAATTAAATAATTAAAAATATGATGCCTTTTCCGGGCTGATAATTAGGTATTCTTCTTGAATGTGTTGCAAAATAAGTCAAAATTCGGTGTTTTTAAAAGAAAAAGTGTAAAAATAATGAGCAATTGCTACAAATACTATTATTTTCGGTAGCATGTCGTACTATGATGAATAACGTTCTTGCTGTCATTCATTTTCAAGGCCTTGACTGACTTGAGGCAGTGAGAAACTGTGGACTGGCGCAAAAACAGGGGTAAACGATTCTTTTCACCGCAAAAAATGTGTCTCCTAAATTGGCCGAAATTCAATGAATATGCTTAACTTTGCAAGTTAAACTCATGAAAAGAAGTGAAGGATATGGCAAAAGATAGCAATAAAACGGTGAATGACTACGGTTTTGTGCGTGTGGCAGCTGTTGTGCCACGAGTGAATGTGGCCGATGTCGACAACAATTTGGCGAACATCATCGAGGGTGTGGACAAGGCCGTGAAAGCAGGTGCCCACATCGTGGCGATGCCTGAGCTGTGTGTCACAGGTTATACTTGTGCCGACCTCTTTGGCAACGAACTGTTGCTGGACGCTGCCGAGCAGGCTGTTGTCGCCTTGTGTGACCACTACAGGAACACGCCGGTCATGCTTGTCGTGGGGGCACCGTTGCGTTCCAACGGCCACCTCTTCAACTGCGCCGTGGTGATCAACGGCGGAGACCTGTGGGTGATTCCCAAGACCTATATCCCGAACTACAAGGAGTTTTACGAGAAACGCTGGTTCACCACGAGCAACATCACCGCCATTGCCGGCAAGAGTTCCATCGTGGTGGGCGGCGAGGAGGTACCCTTCGGCACCCACATGCTGTTTGAGGCCGGGCGTGCCCGTGTCGCCGTCGAAATCTGTGAGGATTTGTGGGTTCCGGCTCCACCCAGTAGCATCGCTGCCATCAATGGTGCCAATGTGATCGTGAACTTGTCGGCGAGCAACGAACTCATCGGTAAGCACACCTACCTGATGGATTTGATCAAGCACCAGAGCGCCCATTGCATCGCTGCCTACGTCTATGCCTCGTGCGGCTATGGCGAGTCGACGACCGACCTCGTCTTCGGCGGCAACGCCGTCATCGCCGAGAACGGCAAGATGCTGGCCGAAGGCGAGCGCTTCACCACCCAGCCGCAGATGTCCATCGCCGACATCGACATCGCTGCCCTCGAGAACGAGCGTCGTGTGAACGGCAGTTTTGCCGACAGCATGGTGCAGTTCGGCACCCCGTTCGACCATATCGCCATGACTGTGGCCGGGCCGCTGGAATACGAGAAGCAGGAATTGCTGCGTCCCGTGCGCCGCTTGCCCTTCGTTCCCGCCGAGGACGACCGCCTGAACGCCCGTTGCGAGGAAATCATCGCCATTCAGACCGAAGGCTTGATGCGGCGTCTCGATTTCACCGGCATCAAGACGATCGTCGTGGGCGTGTCGGGAGGACTGGACTCGACGTTGGCCCTGCTGGTCGCCGTTCGGGCCTTTGACCGCATGGGTCGTGACCTCAAGGACATCCATGCCATCACGATGCCGGGTTTCGGCACCACCGACCGCACCTACACCAATGCCTGTGCCATGGTGCGCTCGCTGGGCGTGACGCTCCACGAAATCAGCATCGCCGCCGCAGTGACTCAGCACTTCAAGGACATCGGTCACGATCCCAGCAACCATGACGTGACCTACGAGAACAGCCAGGCGCGTGAGCGCACCCAGATTCTGATGGACTTCTCCAACAAGGTGAACGGCCTCGTGCTGGGCACGGGTGACTTGTCGGAGTTGGCCCTGGGTTGGGCGACCTACAACGGCGACCACATGTCGATGTATAACGTGAACGTGAGCATCCCCAAGACGCTGGTTCGCCATCTGGTCCGCTGGTTCGCCTCGTCACTGAACGACCGTACCAAGAAAGGCAAAGCCATACACGATACCCTGCTCGACGTGCTGGATACCCCCATCAGTCCCGAATTGACGCCCGCCGCCAAGGACGGCACCATCCTGCAGGTTACCGAGGACATCGTGGGCCCGTATGAGTTGCACGATTTCTTCCTGTTCAATATGCTGCGTTACGGTTTCGCGCCGGCCAAACTCTATCTGCTGGCCCGCAAGGCCTTCAAGGGCGAGTATGATAATGCAACAATAAAGAAATGGCTGCGCACGTTCGTTAAGCGCTTCTTCGCTCAGCAATTCAAGCGTTCGTGTCTCCCCGATGGTCCCAAGGTGGGCAGCGTGTCGCTGTCGCCTCGCGGTGACTGGAGGATGCCCAGTGATGCCTCTTCCCGTCTGTGGATCTCACAATGCGAAAGCTTGCCCGAGTGAAATAACAATTTTTATCATCTTGCTGCCGGTTGTGGCACTGGATTTGCAGTTGAGCCGATAAACAAGTGAAATGAACGTCTCGAGAGGGATATATAACGTGTTGCGCAGTGTGGTGGTGACCGCACTGGTGACGGTTGTTGCCTTGTTTGCACTGGCTTATCTGCTGTTGCTGCTGCCTCCGGTGCAAGAGCGCTTGTGCGCTGCAGGCGAGAAAGCCCTGGGTGAATACCTGAATACACAGGTGGATATCGGCTCGATGTCGATTTCGCCCTTTAACCAGTTGGAACTCAAGGAGGTCCTCATCAATGACCAGCAGGGTGATTCGCTGCTGACCATCGGCAAGATAGGTGCCGGCATCAGTCTCAAGGACCTGATTGCCGACCGCCGCATCGTGGTCACTTATGGCGAAATCATCGGTCTGTCGGGCCATGTGACGCGTCCCGACAAGGACAGCCCCACCAACATGCAGTTCATCATCGACGCCTTCAAGCCCAAGGATGACAAGCCTCCCAAGCCGTTCGACGTGCAGGTCAAGACGGTGGTGGTGCGCCAGTCGGCCCTCACCTATGACGTGCTGGATCAACCGCGCAAGCCAGGTCGCTTGGACCCCAATCACTTGGCTGTGAACAATCTGCGTGCCGACTTAACGCTGCCGCAACTCAAGAAAAACGACTTTGACATCCGCGTGAAGCGCCTCTCGTTTGATGAGGGCAGCGGCTTGTCGCTCAAACGCTTGTCCACCAATGTGCACATCACCGACAATGCCCTTGATGTGGAAGACATCAAGTTGCAGATGCCTAACAGCGACATCCGCCTCGATGATATCCATCTGGAGTATTCATCGCTCAAGAATCTGGGCAGTGAGTTGCCGAATATGCCGCTGTGCGTGAGCACGCAGGGCAGCACCGTCACTCCGTCGGATTTCGCTGCTTTGGCTCCTCAACTCAAGTCCCTGAACATGCCCTTGCGCATCGCCACGACCGTGCTTCGTGACGGGAACCGCATCGATGTGCCTGTCTTGAATGTCCATGACAATGAAGGCACGCTGTCGCTCAACGCCCATGGCGGCTTGGTGCTGCCATCGTCGGGTGGATATCACGCTCTGGACCTTGACCGTGTCAATCTGGACGTGACCTCGGGCAAGTTGGCGCAATTCATGAACCTTATTCCGGGTTTGTCGCCCCAGGCACGTGACCTGATTACCCGCTGCGGTAACGTGAAGGTGGACGGTGAACTGCACAACACGCCCAGCAACCTGCGTTTCAACGGCAGGGTGGGGACGTCGCTGGGCAATGCCGACCTGAACGGCACCCTGGCCCATCAGCCGGGAGCGAACCGCTTCACAGGCCACGTCAAAACCGACGGACTCGGGTTGGGAACGTTGCTCGACAAGCACAACCTGGTGGATCAGGTGGCCATCGATGCCCAGGTCGATGCCTTGATTCGCGGCAATGACGTGTCAGGACATCTGCAAGGTCACATCCCCTTTGTCGATATCAAGGGTGCCCGCTATCACGACATCACTGCCGATGTTGACAAGCAGGGCAATACTTTCACGGGCAAGTTGGCGATGAATGATCCGAATGGCTCCGTCGACATCAACGGCACGGCAGTGCTCGACGGCATCAACTCCAACTACGACGTGAATCTCTCGACCAGCGGCTTGAATCTGGCCAACTTGGGCATTACCCGCAAGTACCCCAACCACCGCATGTCGGCCACAGCGACGGCTTCGTTCTGGGGCAACTCGCTGGACAATATCTCGGGCCATATCGAGGTCGATGATTTCGCGTTGACCGATGCCCAGGGCAAGGGTTTGAGGTTCAATACCCTTCAACTGAATGCCGACAACAGTGACGATGAAAAGGTCATCAGCATCGAGAGCGACCATATCAACGGCTATGTGTCAGGTCAGTACGACTTCAAGACGATAGTGCCCACCGTCAAGCACATGCTTGCCAGCGCGTTCCCGCAATACTTCGGTGACTATGCCGATTACAGCCATGACGGTGTCCCCAACGAAGTGAATCTCGATTTGGTCATCAATCCTGACGATGCTTTGCACGAGATGCTCAATCTGCCGTTCAAGTTGGCCTATCGCACCGTTATCGAGGGCAACTTGAGTGAGGTGGACACGACATTCAATCTGGTGGTCAATGCACCGCTGATTGTGCAAGGCAGCAACAAGGTCATTGAGCAGACCCGCCTGCTTGTGGAACTTGACAGTGTCACCAACAGGGTGACGCTCAACGCCCAGTCGCGTTATCCGGCCAAGAAAGGCATGATCGACCTCAATCTGGATGCCAGCGGTCAAGACAACCGCATCGACGCCAACCTGGCCTGGCGTATGCCCCTTGACAGGGACTTCCACGGCAACTTGAACCTGTCGGGCCTGATCGACCGTGGCGAGAGCGGAGGCCTCAGGGCCGACATCGACCTTCACCCCTCGCAGCTGGTCTTCAACGACACGATTTGGCAGGTGGACAAGGGCCATGTGGGTATCGATAAAGGCGTGATCACTGTCGAGAACCTGTCGGGCGGTCGCGATGATCAGTACATCCACGTCAATGGCAAGGTGTCGCATGACCCCGACGACGAGTTGTGCCTGGAACTGAACGATATGAACCTGGATTATGTCTTCGAGACTCTGGCCATCGACCATGTGGACTTCGGCGGGCGTGCCACGACCAAGGTCTATGCGAGCGACCTGCTCTCGGGCAATCCCAAGGTTTACACCCCCAGTTTTGCCATCAAGAACATCAGTTATAACGATGCCCTCATGGGCGACCTGGACATCAAGGTCGAGTATGACAATGCATCAAAGGGTATCCTCGTGAGCGGTGACATCTCTCAGCCCAACGGCCGCGTCAGCCAGCTCGACGGCGGCATCTATGTGGCCGATGACTCGCTCTACATCGAGTTTGACACCGATCATGCCAACGTGTCGTTCCTCAAGCCCTATATGGAGGCCTTCACGAGCGATGTCGAGGGCGAGATGTCGGGCAAGGCGATATTGTTCGGTAATTTCCACACCATCAACCTCGAGGGCGATATCGTGGCCGACTCGATCCGCTTCTTCCTGGACTATGTGAACTGCTACTACACGGCCTCTGACGTGCCCATCCACATCATCCCCGACTACATCGAGTTCAGCGACATCCCCATTCACGATCGCGAGGGCCACGAGGCCAAGTTGGGCGGCTGGCTCAAGCACGACGCCTTCCACCGTCCCGAGTTCAACTTCGCGATCACCGATGCCCGCAACTTCTTGAGCTACGATACCAATCCGTCGATCAATCCCGATTGGTACGGCACGATTTACGGCAACGGCTCCTGCTTTGTGGATGGCGGCCCCGGCATTGTCAACATCAGGGTGAACATGACCTCGGCTCCTCGCAGCAGGTTCACCTTTGTCATGAGCGACACCGAGCAGGCCGACAACTACAATTTCATCACCTTCCGCGACCGTGAGGCCAAGGACGAGCCTGTGGTCAATCAGGAAGTGGACTCGGTGGATCTGGTGCTGAGCCAGCTCAAGCAGCAGGTGCAGCAGGAAGTGAATTCCGAGCCCAGCGCCTATAACATCGACTTGCAGGGTGACATCACGCCCGATGTGGCCCTCACCGTCGTGATGGACCCCGTGGGCGGAGACCGCATTAAGGCCACCGGCAGCGGACACATGCGCATGACCTACAACAACAACGGCGAGTTGGAGACCTATGGCAAGTACACCCTGAACAAGGGTACTTATAATTTCACTTTGCAGGATGTTATCCTCAAGGATTTCACCATCCGTGACGGCAGCAGCATCAGTTTCCAGGGTGACCCCTATGCCGCCGTTCTGGATCTTGAGGCTGCCTATTCGGTCAATGCCAACCTCAAGGATCTGGACAAATCCTTCGCCGATGATCTCCTGGGTCACTCCAATGTGCCGGTTCTTGCCCTGTTGCGCGCCAAAGGCATCATCTCACAGCCCGAAATCTCGTTTGACCTGGAGTTCCCGTCGCTCACCGCCGAGACGGCCCGCAAGGTCAAGAGCATCGTCAGCACCGATGAGATGATGAACCGTCAGATCATCTACCTGCTGGCCCTCAACCGCTTCTATACGCCCGATTACATGGACGTTACAGCCAACCAGAACGAGATCCTCACCTCGGTGGCCTCGTCAACCATCGCAGGTCAGCTGAGCAACATCCTGGGTAAGATGACCGATAACCTGTCCATCGCGCCTAACCTGCGCACCGGCAGCAACTTCAGTGAAGTGGAGGTGGACGTGGCGTTGTCCAGCCAGTTGCTCAACAATCGCCTGTTGCTGAACGGCAACTTCGGCTACCGCGACAATACTATTAACCCCACCAACACCAATTTCATCGGCGACTTTGACCTGGAATATCTGCTCAACCCCAAGGGCACTTTCAGGCTCAAGGCCTATAACCACTTCAACGACCAGAACTATCTGCGCAACGCCCTCAATAACCAAATCACCACCCAGGGCGTGGGCATCGTGTGGAAGCACGACTTCGACAAACCGCGACGCAAGCAATCCGCCCCCGAACAACTGGCTCCGTCTCGTGATACCATCCCCGTGCGTCAACCCTTGACACCCTCGCCTGCCGACAGCGCTGTGCGTCAACCGGTGAACATGGTTACCTTCAGGTCGGCGAAGCGTGATAATCCTGATACCGCCAAATGATGAAGCGATGGGCCATATCATTGTTGATGACACTCGTCGCCGCCTTGGCGTGGAGTTCAACAACGGTATGGCAACCTGACAGCATCTTCTCCCCCGCTTGGCAAGACAGCATCGATCTCAAGATCAAGAACATCGAGGCCGGACTCGACAGTGTCCAGGCTAACCTGGATTCCTTGAAGGAGAATGCTGTTGACCTTGAACTCCGCAACAGGTGGGAACACCTTGTCTTTCGCCACGGATGGAGCATCAACGACACCTCGATTGTCTATCCGCCAACCGTGGATTTCGGCGTCAAGGTATACCGGTGGCTCAATCATGCGCTCAATTACTACGACACTGCTTATGTCGTCAATCCCGGCAGGGGCAAAAAGAAGTTCAAGGTCATGCTCAAGAACAGCAACTGGCTGGACTTCTACTCGGGGCATCTGGGAAAGTGGGAAGCCCCCATACAACTCAACAGTGATGTCACGTCATTGTTCGGTTTCCACATCAGTGGCATGGGGCTCAGTTTCACCTACATGATCAATGCCCGAGACCTGCTTGCGGGGAGGTTCATCCACAACCGCCGGCTGCAGTTCTCATTCACCACGTCACGCATTTTTATCGAGGGCTACTACCGCAAGAATGACCAGAGTTCAGTGCATCTTCACCGACTCGGGAAGTGGATGGGTTCAGAGCTGTTCTACGGGCTCACACGAGAGGGATACGGACTCGATGCCTACTATATCTTCAACCACACACACTACTCCCAGGCCGCGGCCTATTGCTTCTCCAAGTACCAGAAACGCAGCGCCGGTTCGCTGATGACAGGCATCTACCTGAGCCATCAGGATGTAGTCATGGACATGACCTTGACGGATCAAACCCTTTTGGTATATCTGCCCAATAAGGTGACCGATTACCGTTTCCGTTACCGCGACTTCGGGGTGATGATCGGTTATGGCTACAGTTGGGTTTTCCACCACGGATGGCTCTTTAACGTCACCGCCGTCCCCAGCATCGGTTACCGCCACAGTTTCCCCAACTCCATCGACGGGAAGCGGTCGCTGCTGTCCACCAACCTCAACGGGCGCATGGCCCTTGTCCGCACGGCAGGCAACTTCTTCTATGCACTCACCTTCAGTCACGAGGGCCACTGGTACCAGAGTGTCAACCACAGCTTCTACAACAGCTACAGCAACCTCGAAGTCACCGCCGGCTTCCGTTTCTGAGAAAAAATGACTACCTTTGCAGCCGTTTAATTGGGCTGATTGGGCTGATTGGTCAAATTTGACTGATTTGTTCGATTGGGCCAATGGGAAAATGGAGAAAACAATGAGTGTAACGATATTAGGAATAGAGTCGTCGTGCGACGACACGTCGGCAGCGGTCTTGCGTGACACGGTGCTGCTGAGCAACGTCATTGCCAGCCAGCGCGTGCACGAGGCCTACGGTGGCGTGGTGCCTGAGTTGGCGTCACGCGCCCATCAGCAGAACATCGTCCCCGTCGTCAGCGAGGCCATCCGTCAGGCGGGCATCGACCGCAAGGACATCGATGCCATCGCTTTCACGCGTGGACCCGGCCTGCCGGGATCGCTCCATGTGGGCACTTCGTTTGCCAAGGGGCTTTCCCTTGCCCTGGATATCCCGCTGGTTGACGTGAACCATCTGCATGGCCATGTGCTCTCGCACTTCGTCAAGGAGACTCCCGATGCCGAGGTGCCCGATTTCCCTTACCTGTGCCTGCTCATCAGCGGCGGCAATTCCCAGATCATCAAGGTGAACTCGCCGCGCGACATGGAGGTGCTGGGGCAGACCATCGACGATGCTGCCGGCGAGGCGTTCGACAAGTGTGCCAAGGTGATGGGCTTGCCCTATCCCGGTGGCCCCGTCATCGACCGCTTGGCTGCCGAGGGCAATGCCAAGGCGTTCAAGTTCGCCAAGCCGCATATTGACGGCTACAATTACAGCTTCAGCGGCCTGAAGACCTCTTTCCTCTACACCCTGCGCGATGCGCTCAAGGAGAATCCTGCCTTCGTCGAGGAGAACAAGGCCGACCTGGCCGCCTCGTTGCAGCGCACGATTATTGAGATACTGATGGACAAGTTCGGCAAGGCCATCAAGGACACGGGCATCAAGACCATCGCCATCGGCGGCGGTGTGTCGGCCAACAGCGGCATGCGTGCCGCGGTCGAGGATTATGCCCGCCGTCATCGCCTCAAGGCCTTCATCCCCAAGCGCGTTTTCACGACCGATAATGCCGCGATGATCGCCATTGCGGGCCACTACAAGTATCTGGACAAGGATTTTTGCGACATCACGGCGCCGCCTTTCCAGCGCGTTGTCATTTGATCAGGACGGCATGAACAGCGACAAGATCATCATCAAGGGAGCCCGCGAGAACAACCTCAAGGACGTTTCTCTGGAGATTCCCAAGCATCAAATCACGGTTTTCACGGGCGTATCGGGCTCCGGCAAGAGTTCGCTCGTGCTCGACACCATCGCCGCCAAGTCGCGCCGGGAGCTGAACGACACCTTCCCGTCGTTCGTGCAGCAGTACTTGCCCAAGTATGGCCGTCCCCACGTCGATGCCATCGAGAACCTGCCCATCGCCATCGTCATCGACCAGAAGAAGCCCGCCCAAAACTCCCGCTCGACCGTGGCGACCTATACCGACATCGCCGCCCTGCTGCGACTGCTGTTCTCGCGCGTGGGCCAGCCCTTTGTGGGCTATGCCGAGTCGTTCAGCTTCAACCACCCCGAGGGCAGCTGTCCGCGTTGCTCGGGTCTGGGCGAAATCCGCGAGCTCGACATCCATAAGCTGGTCGATTTTGACAAGAGCCTCAACGACGAGGACACCATCCACTATATCGCCTTCGGCAAGGGTGGCTGGCGCTGGATACGCTACGCCCACAGCGGCCTGTTCGACCTGGACAAGAAAATCAAGGACTACAGCCCCGAGGAACTCGACTTGTTCCTCAACAGCCCTCAAATCCGCCTCAAGAATCCCCCTGCCAACTGGCCGAAATCGGCCAAATACGAGGGCATCATCCCGCGCATGTACCGCAGCATCATCAACAGCGAGGAGGGCTTGCTGCACGCCGCCGTCCTCAACCCGATGCTCAACATGGGCACCTGTCCCGACTGCCACGGCACGCGCCTGAGCCCCCGAGTGCTCTCGTGCAAGATCGACGGCATCAACATCGCCGATGCCTGCGCCATGTCCATCACGCGCCTCAACGAGTGGGTCAAGGCCCTCACGGCACCGCTGGCGGTGGACCTCAAGCAGGCCATCAGCGCCCGCCTCACGGCGCTTGAGGAAATCGGCTTGGGCTACCTGAGCCTGGAGCGCGCCGTGGGTACGCTCTCGGGCGGCGAGGCCCAGCGTTGCAAAATCGCCAAGTACATCAATTCGTCGCTGGCCGACGTGCTCTACATCCTTGACGAGCCCAGCACAGGCCTCCATGACCACGATATCGAGAAGATGAAGCACTCGGTGCGTCGCCTGCGTGACGCGGGCAACACCGTGCTGCTTGTCGAGCACCACCGCGAGATGATCGGCATCGCCGACCACATCGTGGACCTGGGCCCCGGGCCTGGCAGCGAGGGCGGCCGCATCATCTTCGAGGGCAACTACCAACAGCTGCTGCACAGCGGCACCAGCACGGGCCAGATGCTGAGTCAGCACGGCGATTTCAAGGCCGAGCCGCGTCCCGTGGGCGAGACCTTCCCGTTGCGCCATGCCGTGCTGCACAACCTCAAGGACATCTCCATCGACCTGCCGATGGGCGCTTTTGTCGCCATCGCCGGTGTGGCTGGATCGGGCAAGAGTTCGCTGATGGAGTGCTTCCGCCGCGAGCACGGCGACGTGGTCTATATCAGCCAAAAGAACATCGGCGTGAGTCTGCGCTCCACGCCCGCGACCTATATGGACGTTGCTCCCGACATCCGCAAGCGCTTTGCCCGGGCCCACAAAATCAAGGAGCAGTATTTCACCTTTAACGGCAAGGGTGGCTGCCCCGTATGCGGCGGCAAGGGCGTAGTCATCGCCGAGATGGCCTTCATGGACAACATCGAGACCACCTGCGAGGCCTGTCACGGCCTGCGCTACAGCCGCGAAGCCCTGCAATATACCGTCGATGGCAAGAACATCGCCGAGGTGATGGACCTGTCGGTGCGTCGCGCCAGCGAGTTCTTCAAGGGCACCGTCATTGAGGAGAAACTCAAGCCCATGATGGACGTCGGTCTGCATTACCTCCACCTCAACCAGGCCCTGAGCACCCTGTCGGGCGGCGAGCTGCAGCGCCTCAAGATGGCCTCCTGCCTCAAGCAATACACCATGCCCCTTGATCAGGGCGGACAGCGCGGCGTGTTTGTCATCGACGAACCCACCGACGGTCTCCACCTCAAGGACGTGCGCCACCTCATCGACCTGTTCGAGCAGATGGTCGAGATGGGCAACACCGTCTATGTTATCGAGCACAACACCGACGTCATCAAGGCCGCCGACTATGTCATCGAACTAGGCCCCGGCGCCGGCGACCTGGGCGGCACCATCGTCTTCCAGGGCACCCCCCGCACCATGCTCGACAGCCCCCAGTCCGTCACTGCCCCCTACCTAAAATAAAAACTACGAACCTTTAGCTCGGCGAAGCCAATTTCGCGAATTAAACGAATTCCTGGAGCCTCCACCCCCATCCACGACAACCCATCAAAAAGAGAAAACAATAAATACAATAAACACAAGGGCTGCACTATCTTAAAAAACAACAGATTATTCTGATTGTTCTGATGACCGCCGCATCAGTCCTCGGCACCCGCCCCTATATAAAAGAAAACAAGAAATACAATAAATACTATTTGAAAACGCTACCTAAAAGCGTATCCCTAAATTCTACACACTGTACTTAAGATGGTCATATAATTTGAGAGGCAATATTTCTCCATTATTAAACTCAAATTGGAACTTATTGCGATTGAAACGAGGGTTGTTTTTGTGTATAATGCGATGGTAGTTAGGACTAATAATGATAATATTTGTGGAATCATTATTTTGTGAGTCAGTGAAGTATTCAATATGATGGGCTTCTACAACACTATCTCCATATTCACTTCCAATCTTTTCGCCAGAGATTTCGTCTCTATAATCGTAATACTTTTTGAGCATACGGATAATGCTACGGTCCATCTTGCGGTATTTGACAAGTAATTGTTTTTCAACGATTGATGCAGTTTTGTCAGCCAAGAAAAACTTGTCATCGTCACTTACCTCATATATCTCTTCGGGGATTTTACTTAGCGTTGGAGCCAATTGTACATAGTCCTGATTACTGCAACACTCAAAATATATCATATTCAATGAATCTACTAGATACAATCGGATGTATTCATGTAATTCCTCTGGTAATTGAATTCTCCCTCTCCTGCCCAATACCACTCGTTGATTGTATAGGTAATCGTAGGTCTTATAAAACACTGTTCTCAATTTCACAGCAAGAGGTGATTTTTTACTGTATCTAATCTGAATCACATCATTGTGTCCTGGCCAATTTGCCTGTTCAAAATTCTGATTTCTAAGTGTGGCATCATATTGTTGGCCATCGATATACACCTTTATATCCATTGAGTGCCCATGAGTAAGGATGTTTTCATTCCAACTTTTCAATAAGGCACATACTGAAACTGGAATAGTCATGCCTTCATTCAGCAAAGACCAATCTACCCTTTTACGCATGATGAAATTACGCTCTGAATCCATTTCTGTCTTTTTATTAATGGGTTGATTTCCAATTACCAAAGGGATGTATTCACTATAGACAATCCTTCGTGCATTTTTACTACTTTATTGTAGTCTAAGAACTTCACGCGATTCTCTATTGAACTGAATATTGAGACATGCAACTTGTCCTCAAATTCTTTTTTCCTAATGATATTAGCCACTATATAAAAGCCTGCTTGAAAATCCTGTAACTCATAGAACTTGGATAATGAGTTTTTAATGTCTGTGGTGTGTTCAACCTCATAGAAAGCTGATGGCATCATTCGCTCATTAAACCAAATGACATCAACCGTACGAGCACGTTTCAATAGTTTGTCATATGTGAATTCAGGTATTTCAGTTGTATCAGTTAATTCACTTAATTTCTTATGGTCAAAGATGCGATTCTTGTCTTGGGCAGGAACATAAGTAGTTTTATGATTGAATTTTCCTATTTCAACAAGTAATCCTTGATAATACCCATGAGTGAATTTTTCTTCACTTTCAGTATCACCAATCTTCAACTCTAATTGTTTAAGAACCTCTTCCCGACATTCTTCTAATGCCCAAAGTCCGGGTTGAATCCTGAAAATTTTATTGCTATTTTGAACAATTCTCCTTACAGAAGCCTCTGGCGTTTTTGTTTTCCATGTTGAAAAATCGACAGTTGCGTTTAACCGCCTAAATGTTGCGTAGCCACCAAGCTCACGCATTGTTTCAATCACTTGTTGTTCCTGTGTCATAGTGGTCATTTCTTTAGATCACAAAGGTATTGATTATTTATTAAACAAGCAATATCTGGAGTTGATATTGCGGTCGACGCATTGGTTGAGGTATGATGGGGAGCGGGATTTGTATGGGGACTCGGTGAACATCAGTTTTGAGTGGTTCACGAGGGAGGAGTTTTTGTCGTTGTTTGGTCACGGGTGGTGGTGCCGTGAGCATTGACGTGGGGTGAGATGAGGTGGTGGTGGAGAGGTGGTGGCTTTTCGGTAAACGACCGAGGCGGAACAGACCCACGTGCATGTGGAAAAAAAAGAAAAAATGGAAAAATGGAAAAGGTGGAAGGAGGGGGTTAGAGTTGGCCGAGGGCGCGGAGTTTGTTTTTCAGGATAGTGTTTTCTTGCTTGAGGGCTTCGAGCTCGCGGGTAAGTTGCTCGATGGTTTCACGTTGATTGGTGCGGTAACCGAGCCGTGCGGCTGTCATGCGTTCGCGTATTCCTCCCTCGGTAATGAACTCCTGCTCTTTTTTCTGCTGATAGGTGTTCATCATCTTGTCCACCATGCGGCAGAGTGTGATGGCTATGTTTGCTGTTTCCTCGGCAGTCCATTTCTCAAAGAAGGGTTCATAGTCCGCCAGGTTGTTGTGTTCCCTGCAATACTGCAACATCTGGTCATATCTAGGATGCCCTGCCGTCCATTTCGTCAGCCGATGGGCGGGCAGGAAGTCCTCGTAGTCTTCCAGGAGTTCTTGAATGCTGCCGCGCGCGGTGTTGAGGAGTTTCAGCTCCATCTCCATCGAAGTCACCCCGTCGGCCGAGCCCTCAACAATATTCTGTTTGCCAGAACGGGCAGCCTGCACCATCTGATCTACCGTGCGGTCGCCAAAGGCAGGGAGGAAGCGCCGGGTGAAGACATAGGTCATCTGGTAGAGCACGACCGTCTTCTGGTAGAACCAAAGGTTTTTCCAGTTGGTCTGCCGGCGGAGGACGGTTTCTAGTTGCCGGGCGGGGATGGCATCGTTGTTGTCCATTGTCTTTTCTACATTTTAACTAGATGTTCTAGAGGCTCTAGATATTCTAGATAATATAGATGTTCTAGAACTTCTAGAGTTTCTAGATCTTGTTGAGACTCTAGTAATCCTTTAAGATTGCAAATTTAGGGAAAAATGTGGGTTCTACAAAATCTTTATAGTATCTTTGCCATTTGGTATGGAAGAGGAATTTGACATCAGACGGGAGTCGTTGAAAACCGATCAGGATTTTGAGCGGGCGTTGCGTCCGGTGAGGTTTGAGGACTTTGCCGGGCAGGACAAGATCATCGAGAACTTGCGCGTGTTTGTGGCTGCGGCCAAGCTGCGCGGCGAGTCGCTGGACCATGTGCTGTTCCACGGCCCTCCGGGCTTGGGCAAGACGACGTTGAGTAACATCATCGCCAACGAGCTGGGCGTGGGCTTCAAGGTGACGTCGGGTCCGGTGCTTGACAAGCCGGGTGACCTGGCTGGTCTGCTGACGTCGCTCGATGAGAACGACGTGCTGTTCATCGACGAGATACACCGCCTGAGTCCCATCGTGGAGGAGTACCTCTACAGCGCGATGGAGGACTACCGCATCGACATCATGATCGACAAGGGGCCCGGTGCGCGGTCGGTGCAGCTGACGCTCGCTCCGTTCACCCTCATCGGCGCGACCACGCGCAGCGGTCTGCTGACGTCGCCGCTGCGGGCTCGCTTCGGCATCAACTGCCACCTGGAGTACTACGACCACAAGGTGCTGGAGGGTATCATCCGCCGCTCGGCTCGCCTGTTGAACGTCCCCATCGATGACAAGGCGGCCATCGAGATTGCCCTGCGCAGCCGCGGCACGCCCCGTATCGCCAACTCGCTGCTGCGCCGCGTGCGCGACTTTGCCCAGGTGAAGGGCAGCGGCCGCATCGACCTGGAGATTGCCCGCTATGCCCTGGAGGCGCTGAACATCGACAAATACGGCCTGGACGAAATCGACAACAAGATTCTGCTGACCATCATCGACAAGTTCGGCGGCGGCCCGGTGGGCCTGAATACCATCGCCACGGCGATGAACGAGGACGCCGGCACCATCGAGGAGGTCTATGAGCCCTACCTCATCAAGGAAGGCTTTATCAACCGCACTCCCCGCGGCCGCGAGGCTACCATGCTGGCCTACAACCACCTGAAACGCCAACGTCCCGGCGACGTGGGAAGCATTTTTTAGTGAACAGTTAACAGTGAACAATTAACAGTTGGCATCCGCCTACCTGAGATTGGCTATTCACTATTAACTATTAACCATTAACTGTTAACTATTAACTGAAGTAATGGCAAATCTAAAATCACTGGCAAAAGACACCGCTATCTACGGCCTGAGCAGCATCGTGGCCCGTTTTGTCAACTACCTGCTCGTGCCGATACAGACCATGAAATTTGCCTCGACGGGAGGCGAATACGGCATCATCACCAACGTTTATGCCTACGTGGCAATCTTGATCATGGTGCTGACCTTCGGCATGGAGACGACGTTCTTCAGGTTCATGAACAAGGAGGGCATGGACCGGAAGAAGGTATATTCCACGGTGCTCAGGATGGTGGGCACGGTGGGCCTGGTGACGTCGGTGATTGTGGTGCTCTTCTGCAAGCAGATAGCCGCATTGCTGGGCTACGGCGACCATCCGGAATATGTGGCGGTAATGTATATCACGGTGGCCCTGGATGCCTTCACGGCCATTGCCTTCGCCTACTTGCGCTGCGAGCACAAACCCATCAAATTCGCCACGTTGAAGATTGCCAACATCGGCCTGAACATCGTGCTCAACCTGATTTACTTCTTCGGGTTGCCGATGCTTCACCTCAACCCGTTCGGCATCTACGGCGAGACCTTCCACTACGATGTGGTGTGGGTGTTCTATATCAACCTCTTCTGCTCGATGTTCAACCTCGTGTTCCTGAACAAGGAGCTCAGGGGCATCAAACATGGATTCGATACAACGATGTGCCGCCAGATGTGGTCCTACGCTTGGCCCATCCTTGTCATGGGAATTGCCGGTCAGCTCAACCAGAGCCTGTCACAGATCATGTTCCCCAAGGTGTACCCCGGCACCAACGCGATGAGCGAGCTGGGCATCTACGGTGCGTGCATCAAGATTGCCATGATCATGATGATGATTACCCAGGCATTCCGCTTTGCCTACGAGCCGTTCGTCTTCAGCAAGGTGAAGGACAAGGACAGCAAGGAGGTCTATGCCCAGACGATGAAATACTACATCATCTTCACGCTGCTGGCCTTCCTTGTGGTGATGGCCTATCTTGACCTGCTCAAGTACCTGATTGGCGAGAGTTACTGGAGCGGCCTGCGCGTGGTGCCTATCGTGATGGCTGCCGAGATTGTGTTCGGCGTGTTCTTCAACCTCTCGTTCTGGTACAAGCTCACCGACCGCACCATCTGGGGCGCCTATTTCTCGGGCATCGGGGCCGTGGTGCTTTTCATCATCAACCTGCTGCTCATCCCGCACTACAGCTACATGGCATGCGCCTGGGCGGGACTTATCGCCTACACCGTGTCGATGCTGCTGTCTTATTTCATCGGGCAGAAGTATTTCCCCGTAAACTATCCGCTGCGTGACATCACCGTGTACACCGTCGTGGCCGGCTTCTTGTTCGCCGGCATGATGCTGCCCGTCGAGAACACGTGGCTCAGGTTGGCCTTCCGCACCGTGCTGCTGCTCTTGTTTGTAGGCTTCATCTACCGCAAGGAGCACCTGAAGCCCATGCTGGCCAAGCTGCCCGTCGTGGGACGGCTGTTCAAGTGACGGACAGTACGGATAGAACGGAAATAAAAAACAAAAAAAACGGAGGATGCGGGTTGACCGCTGCCTCCGTTTTCTCTTGGTTATAACGCGTGTGAGGTTACTTTTTGTATTTGTACTTGACGCCCAGGTTGTACATGATGAAGGCCTGGATGTCGGTGTACTCGTCGATGATCTTGCTGATGGGCTTGCTGTGGCCGTGACCTGCCTTGCTGTCGATGCGGATGAGCTTGGGCTGGTCGCCGGTGTTGCAATGCTGCAGCTCGGCGGCATACTTGAAGCTGTGGGCGGGCACCACGCGGTCGTCGTGGTCACCGGTGGTCACCATGATGGCGGGGTAGTGGGTGCCGTCGTTCTTGATGTTGTGCAGGGGCGAGTAGCCGCGCAGGTACTGGAACATCTCGGGGCTGTCATCGCTGCGGCCGTAGTCGGGGGCCCAGTTCCAGCCGATGGTGAACTCGTGGTAACGCAGCATGTCCATCACACCCACCTGGGGCACGGCTGCTGCAAACAGGTCGGGACGCTGGTTAACGACTGCGCCGACGAGCAGACCGCCGTTGCTGGCACCGTTGCAGGCCAGTTTCTTGGGGTTGGTGTACTTGTTGTCGATGAGCCACTCGGCAGCTGCGATGAAGTCGTCGAACACGTTCTGCTTGTTCATCTTGGTGCCGGCCTGGTGCCACTCCTCGCCGTACTCGCCACCGCCACGCAGGTTAACATAGGCGCAGATGCCGCCGCAGTCCATCATGGCGAACAGGGTGCGGGTGTAGGTGAAGGCGGGGTTGAGGCTCACGTTGAAACCACCGTAACCGTAGAGGAAGGTGGGACGCTGGCCGTCGCGCTTGAGGCCCTTCTTGTAAACCAGGAACATGGGGATGCGGGCACCGTCCTTGCTGTTGAAGAACACCTGCTCGGTCACATAATCCTCGCTCTTGAGGTTGACCTTGGGCTGGAAGAAGAGTTCGCTCTTGCCCGTCTCGAGGTCATACTTGTAGATGGCGCCAGGGAAGGTGTAGCTGGCAAAGCTGTAGAAGACCTCCTTGGCGTTCTTCTTGCAGGAGAAGCCAACCGAGCCGTAGGTGGGCAGCTCAATCTCGCGGATGAGACGGCCCTGCTGGTCATACAAGTAGGGGTGGCTAGAAGCGTCCTTGTCGTAGGTGAGGATGAACTTGTGGTCGGCCATCGTGGCGCCAGTCAACACTGATTCCTGCTCGGGGATGAACTCGGCGCAGCTGGCGGGAGACAGGGTCTCGGCGTCGTAGGTGATGATCTTGCCCTTGGGGGCATTCTCGTTGGTCGTGACATAGATCTTGCCGTTGTCGATGCCGATGATGCCGCGCTCATACTTCATGCCGCCGATGAGCTGCACATAGTGCGGGTTGCGGTCCTTGAGGTCCTTGACGTAGATGTCGTTGCCCTCGGCGTCGCTCTTCCACAGGATGACGTAACGCTCATCATCGCTCACGCTCACCTGATGGAAGTGCAGGGGTTCTCCCTTGTCCTGATACTCGATGTAGTCCTCGCTTTGGGGTGTGCCCAGCTTGTGGTAAAACACCTTCTGGAACTCGTTTTTGGACGACTTGGCATCCTCGGGGGCATCGTAGCCGCTGTAGAAGAAGCCGTCGCCCAGCCACTGGGCATCGGTGAACTTGGCCCAGACGATGTGGTCGTCGAGCACGCGGTCCTCCTTGAGGTCTTTCACGAAGATTTCGTTCCAGTCACTGCCGCTGCGGGTGATGATGTAGGCCAGGTAGCGGCCGTCGTTGGAGAAGTTCAACTGCTGCAGTGCCACGGTACCGTCTTCGCTGAGCGTGTTGGGGTCGAGCACCATCTTGTGGTTGCCGTTCTTGTCATACTCGTAGAGCACGCTCTGGTTCTGCAGACCGTTGTTCTTGAAGAAGTAGAACTTGTCCTTGATCTTGAAAGGAGCGCCCATCTTCTCGTAGTTGGCGAGTTCGGTGATGCGCTTCTTCACGTCCTTGCGGAACGGAATCTTGGCCAGGTAGTTCTGGGTTACCTTGTTCTGGGCGGCTACCCATGCCTCGGTCTCGGCGCTGCGGTCATCCTCGAGCCAGCGGTAGGGGTCGGGCACCTGGGTGCCGAAGTAAGTGTCCACGCTATCCACACGACGGGTGTCGGGATAGTTGATGCGAGCTTGTGTCGTCACAGCCGATGCTGCAATCAATGCGCTCATGAGTAAAATCCTTTCTTTTCTCATTGTTTGATTATAAATTTACTGTTTATGGTTATTGGTTGATTGGATAGTCATATCGGTGCGATAATGGATTAAAAGCATTGCAGGGCAAATGTTATGCTGTCAAAGCGTCGTGCCAGCAGGTCTTCACGCTTGATGTAGAAGTAAATGCAGCCGCCGTTGCCGAACTGCAGGTCGTGAGGCGTCTTGTCTTCCTCTTGCCAATACTCACTGGAATCGAGTTGCAACAGGAGCACATGATCAGACAGGTCTTTGACAATGGGCTTCTCAATGAGGAAGGCATAACCGAGCATATTGCCGATGCCTTCACTTCCAGTCCAGTATTTCTCCTCCAATCGGTCAGATGCCATTTCTAATTCAATATTATCTTTGGTTTTGACTTGCTTATGTGTCAAGTGGCCAACTTCTTTAAGACACGGGAAACTCGTTCTTTGGGAAAATTGCAAGCGGCATTCCTGTAACTGGTAATGTTTGCCGAGATTCTCAGGATAATCGAGTGGATGCAGTTGTGATGAAGGCTTGTCGTTATAAATGACTCGGACACTGTTCTTCTTGCCGTCCCGTCTCATCTCGCTGAGTTCGTAGAAGAAATACAGGTGTCCGCTCGTGGGCAATAAACCCTCGCGGTCGAGGGACGCGAGGTCAGCACAATCTATTTGCAGCAGCAACGACAGGGGGTAGCCGCTTTTGTCATGTGGCCATTGGAAACCATCGGCAACATCAGGGCGACCGCCTAATTTGGAGCAACCGGCAGGCAATGGGACGTTACCGTTTCCCACCAATGAGATCTGAATGGCATTGCGGCTGAAGGACTTGAGCAACTCCATGTAGTGACGCACCTTTTTTTTGTCTAATCTGAACTCATCGTCGTCATCGTCGGTATCCTCGGGCAAGGGCACGAGTTTCTCGAATTCCTTGTCGATTTTGTCCATTGCGTAAGCCAGCACGAAGAACAAGACAAGTATTGCTATGAACTCTATCCATATTGTCAACGGCGCTTCCACCATCGGCGTGTCCGGGTCGCCTTGCTGATACCAGAAATACAAGAGGACAAAATTGCCGACAAACATGCAGGAAATCAGCACTTTCGCGGCTATCAGTTTTTTGATTTTTCTGATGTGCAAATCAATGTGGTGACTCGCCTTTTTTTTGTCAGATTCGAACTCATCGGCGGTCTCCCCGACCAAGAATCTGACGGTTTTGTAGAGCCCGTAAAACGACAGCAGCGCGATGACAACGAAAAAGACCCGCCACGCCATATCTAGATTATTCCACCCGAGGGGCACAATGAAAAGGCTAATACCGGTTCCAAACACGCAGTAGGGCATTAGTGCAAACCCTGCCCATAGTCTGTCAGTATCTCTTGTTATGCCCAAATCAGTTGATATGAGTTATGAAAATCGAGAATAGGTAATATCGCATGATTGAATTTCTCGGTCCACGATTAGGGGGTTACTGCTCGAGGTCGGCGATGACGTTGAGCAGGGTCTGGCCCACCTCGCCGAGGGTGGCGGCGCTGATGTGGGGCATGGTGTCGTCGATGGTGTGCCACTCGGGGCAGAAACCGGTGTCGCTGTCGCTGCGCATGTCGATGATGTCAACACAGGGGATGCCGGCGCGGTTGATGAAGACGTGGTCGTCGGTCACGGCACCGCCTTGCACGTTCTTGAAGTGGCTGCCGGCTGCTAGACTCCAGACGAGGTCCACGACTCCGCTGGCATACTGCATCGAGTAGTACTCGCGGGAGAATGTGGCATCGGGAGCGCCCACCATGTCGAGCAGGATGCCGAACAGCGGCTTGTAACCCTGCACATGGGGGTGTGCGGCCCAGTATTGCGTGCCCAGGCCCCATGAGTCCTCGTTGTCGTTCTCGCCCATGTCCTCGGCATCCACCAGCACGATGTCGATGCCCAGCGTGGTGCCCTCGGCCTTGAGTTGCTGAGCCAGTTGCAGCAGCACGCCCACACCGCTGGCGCCGTCATTGGCACCCAGCACGGGGCGCTTGTGGTTGGCAGGATCGGGGTCGTTGTCGGCCCAGGGGCGGGTGTCCCAATGGGCGAGCAACAGCAAGCGCTGGCTGGCATCGGGATTGATGATGCCGATGATGTTCTTGATGCCCAGCGCACCCTGGGTAGCGGTTTGCACGGTGCCCGTCTGCAAGATGACGGTGTCGCACGAGGTCTTGAGCGTCGCGATGAGCCAATCGGCACACTTGGCATGGGCCGATGTAGCGGGAACGCGAGGACCGAAATCACATTGCTGCCTTGTCAACTCGTAGGCTGCATCGCCATTGAACTGGGCACGGCCGACTGCCGCGGTCGCTGCTGTCGTGTCGCTCGTTGCCTCGGTCGTGGTGGAACTGCCCGTGCTGCCGCATGCGGTCATCAGGGCTGCCAGCACCATATATAATAATGTCATTTTCATAATTGACTACTAAAAAAGGATGCGGTATGTCTTGGTCCGCTGTGATGCGGATACGACACACCGCATCCTTTGAAAAGTTTAAGATGCAGTTGTTGATTACTTGCTCTCTTCCTTAGCGGGAACAGGAACCTCCTGCTGAGCAGCAGCGGGTGCAGCGGCAGCGGGAGCCTCCTCGGCCTGGGTGCCGAAGTTGGGAGCCTGAGTCTCGCTGGTGGGCAACTTCTTGATTTGGGGAGCGCCTTCAACGATGGTGGGAGCGCTTACGAAAGCCGACCAAATGCTCAATGCGCAGATGAAGATGGCCAGACCCCAGGTTGCTTTCTCTACAAAGTCGGTGGTCTTGCGAACACCCATGAACTGGTTGTAGTTGTTCACGTTGGCAGCGAGACCGCCACCTTTGGATTTTTGAATAAGGATGACACCGATCAACAGAATCGATGCAATCGTGATCAGAATTGCTAAAATAGTGTACATTTTTTCTTATTTTTTGTCATTTAGTGTCTCATTTAAGACCAATTTGGTCAAAAACCGAATTTGGTCTGCAAAGTAAATGCTTTTTTCTGGATAATTCAAACTTATTCGCTTAATAATTTCAAGTGCCTGTGAATATTTGTGTCGCGCGATGTACATCTTGGCCAGACTTTCACTCAGCATGGAATCATCGATTTCGGTAGGATTGTCGATGGTCTCATCGGCGATTTCGGCTTTCTCCTGGTCGCCAACGGGTTTGGCGATGGGAGTCTGGGCAGCCTGTTCGCCGAGTTGCATCTGTTCGGCGATGAACTGGTTGATGAGTTCGTCCTGCGAGTCGCCCTCCTTGAGTTCGACTCCGCCTTCCTCTTTCTCCTGGGCCGCCAGCACGTCGGCATAGTCGGGTGTTGGGTTGAAGATGGCGCGACTGATGGCCTCGACTTCGGCGGGGCTGGTCTTGCCGTAGTTGTCCAGGAAACGGTCGATGGTGGTGATGGTGTCAGGCGTCTCGGGCTGAGCCTCAGGCGGGTAGAAATGCGCCATCTGGTCGGCATTGTCTCCGACAAGCAGCGACAGGGCATTACGGTCGGGGAACGAGATGGCGAGCTTGGCCAGCACGTCCTCGTTGCCCTTGACGCCGTTGTGCTTGAGGTACAACAACGCGGGCATGACGCAGTAGGGGGCCTTTTCCTGGGCCTCCTCCAGCCACTGCCTTGTCACCTCGCTGCTGCTGTCGTGAGTCAGGCGGTTGATATCGTCAATCCATGTTGTCATTAAATGTTCTCAGATGACCGTACCTCAATTATCGTGCCAGAGTTGATAGCCGTCTCTTACCAGTCGCCCAATGTGGCATTGAAGATGAGATCAGCAAGGTCCTTGCAGATCTGGTTGCAGAGCTCGTCTTGCACGTCAACCAGCAGCTCGCTGCTGGAGAAATCGCGGTAAGCGCTGAAGGACAGGTCCTTGCTCAATGCCTGGTTCTTGTTGTTGACATACTTGACCTTGACCGTGATGGTCAGGCGGGTCTGGCTGGCGTAGGCGTCCTCGCCCACGGCTTGCGGCGAAAGCTGGTAGTTGGTGATTTCGCCCTCCATGTGCAGGTCGGCATTGCGCCCGTCGACGACGCGCAGGCGTGTCTGCTGGGCAATCATGTCGGTCATGCGGTTCTCGAACACTGATTGCAGCGGTGGATACACCAGAGCGGCACGGATGGGAAACTCGCCGAACGAGATGGTCTTATAGACGTTATAGTCGATGGACGCACCGTTGAGCGTGTAGCGCGGGATGCATGCCTGCCAGCCCATGGCAGCAATGGCAAGGGTCAATATGACGAATAGCCGTTTCACTGCTTCTCCAGGTTATATTGCTTGATCTTGCGGTACAAGGTGCGCTCCGAGATGTTGAGTTCTTGGGCGGTGAGTTTGCGTCGTCCGTTGTTGCGGCGCAGTGCGCTCTCGATGGTCTCGCGCTCGGTCTCGTCGAGCGTCTTCACCGTTTCGCCTTCAACGTCCATGGCGGCTACCTCGTCAACGTGTCCCAGGTCTTGCGGTTGCTCGCGCATGTTGCGGTAAGGCGAAGCCATGTTCACATCGCGGTCGCCACTGATGTCGAGCAGCGGATTGGTCTCGCGCTTGAGCTCGTGCACGGTCGAGGAGACGTGAGAAGTGGGACCGACACCGTCCATGCGCTTCTTCAGCGCATCGATTTCGGCGCGCATCGACAGGATGAGGGCGAACAGTTGCTCACGCTCGGCATTGTAGTCGAAGTTGGGTTGCGACTTCACTGTCAAGGCCGTTTCGCGGTTGCTGGGCATGTATTGTCTCAAGGTGGCTGTATCCACCGTGTTGCCCGACTCAAAGAGGGCCACCTGCTCGATGACGCTCTTGAGCTGTCGCACGTTGCCGGGCCAATGGTAGGCCTTGAGCAGTTGCTGGGCATCGTCGGTGAGCGTGACTTCGCTGGTGCGGTTATCGCTGATGAAGTTGCGCAGGAAAAGCCTGGACAGCAGCACAATGTCGTCGCCACGGTCGCGCAGGGGCGGCACGTTGATCTGCACCGTCGAGAGGCGGTAGTACAGGTCCTCGCGGAACTTGCCGTCCTTGACGGCCTGCAACATGTCCTTGTTGGTGGCAGCCACGACGCGGATGTTGGTCTTGCGCACGGTGCTGTCGCCCACACGCATGTATTCGCCGTTCTCGAGCACACGCAGCAGGCGCGCTTGGGTGCTCATCGGCATCTCGGCCACCTCGTCGAGGAAGATGACGCCGCCGTCGGCCTCCTCAAAGTAACCCTTGTGGTCGGCGATAGCGCCGGTGAACGAACCCTTGACATGGCCAAAGAGTTCACTGTCGATGGTGCCCTCGGGGATGGCGCCGCAGTTCACGGCGATGTATTTCTTGTGCTTGCGGGGGCTGCACTCATGGATGATTTTGGGGAAGGACTCCTTACCCGAGCCGCTCTCGCCGATGATGAGCACGCTCAGGTCGATGGGGGCCACGAGCATCGCACGGCGGATGGCGGCAAGGAGTGCCTGTGATTGTCCCACGATGCCGAATCGCTGCATCATGGCACGGATGTTATTGTCGGTTATCGTTGCCATTTCTTCATTTTATAGGTTTCTGATTTCAGGAAGACGCCGAGTTCCTCGGGCGTCTTGTACTGTGCGTATTCCTCAGGCATGATGGGGTCATGCACGCTCACGCGGAAGTCGTAACTCTTGCGGCGGAACATCTCGGAGGGCAACCTGAGTGTCCTCAGTTTCCAGCTGATGGCGCCCAGCACGAGCGAGATCCAGCTGTTGTGTCCGTGGATATAGATGGGGATGACGGGCACCTTGAGTTTCTGGATCAGGCGCATGATCACGGGTTGCCACTCGCGGTCCTCGACGCGCAGTTTCCACGTCAGTTTGCTCACGGCACCGGCGGGGAAGAATCCCATCGGGTGTCCGGCCTTGACGTGCTTGAGCGTGTCGCTGATGCCCTGCATCGACACGGCCTTCTTGGCGGGGTCGTCGCTGGCAAGCGCATCGACGGTGATGAAGTTGGGCATCATGCCGCCAATCTTGCTCAGCATCATGTTGACCATGAACTTGTAGTCGGGGCGATGCTGACCGATGATGTGAATCATCATCACGCCGTCGACGGCTCCAAAGGGGTGGTTGGTCACCGTGATAAAGGGACCCTCGGGCAGGTTGTCGAGCACCTCACCGTTATCGTAGGTGATGGTGGCATTCAGGTCCTTGAGCACTCCGGTGCAGAAGGGAACGCCCGGTGTGTGGCAGTTGTGGCCGTGAATCCAGTTGGCGTCGTCCATGTCCAGCAGGTGGAACAACCACTTGACCAGCTTGGGCTTGCCGTCGAAGAACGGCACCATCTTGCGGATGTCGTCGTAGTCCAGAATGTCGGGCTTGATGGGCTGAATCGGCTCTTGCTGTTGCTCTTGAGGCTGCTCTACTGGCTTGTTTTGCTCTATTTTATTCTCTTCCATTATGATGATAGTTCTTCTCTAATTTTTTTGCAAAGGTACAACGTTTTTTCGGGAACTGACACACCTGGAGTGTTAAAATATGACATTTTGGCAGAAAATGGTACTGTGCATACATCTCAACGCTATAGGAATGGGGTCAAATCAGCGACGTAGCAAAAGAAAGGCAACCGTCGCTGTAACGCGGTTGCCTTCCTGTAGGTTATCATGCCGTCGTCAAGACGTGAGCACGGTCATGAGCGTCGGGTGATTTCACTCCTTTTTCTCTTCCTCGTTCTCTTTGGACTTGGATTCAGCCTCCTTGTAAGGGTTGGGCTTGAGAAGCATCGAGTCGAGTTCGATTTTGGTGACCACGTTGCGTGAATTGCCGCGCCACAGGACAGCGCCCTTATATTCGTTGTAGGTGAGGACGACACGCTGGCCGTCGCCGGCGAGGCGCATCGCGTCACGGGCGAGGCTGTCGGTGGGAATCGAGAAGAGGAAATCGCTCTTCATCACGCCGATGTCGCCCTGGATGTAACCCTCGCTGATCATCTCGCCCTCAAAGGTCTTGAACAAGGTGCCCTCGTTGTTGACCTTCATGATCCAGCCTTTCTCCTGGCTCACGCGATAGGGATGGAAATAGTATTGCCATACCCACCAGCCCAAGAAGATGGCCATAGCGATGATGATGAGTGCCAGGAGCACCTTGACCGAGTAGCCACGGCGTTCGATGGTGGCCTCCTTGATCTCGCGGTCCTCGCGTTCCTGCTCGGTTTCTCGATGAGTTTGCGGCTGTTCTTCAGGGGCGCTCTCGAAATAATCGTCAAAATTGTCGTCCATTGTGATGCGGGTTATTTAATGAGTATGGTTAGAGTTTGATTTCGTCGTTAGTGGTCTCGACCACGGTCTTGCCGGTCTCGATGCGTCGGCGGTCAATGGCCATGCTGATGAAGGCATAGATGCCCAGCACGATGAGCAGTAAGGTCTGGAAGCCCCAGACGAGCATGGCAAATGCCGATGCCCGCGGGTCGAAGTTGCCGGGATTGAACACGCCCACACCGTAGAGCGACAGGCCGAAGATGGTGGCCACGTGCCATGCACCCAGTCCGCCATTAGTGGGGATGCCCATGCCGATGCTGCTGAGCACGAACACGACCAGCACGGCGAGAACCGACAGGTTGCTGGTGAACGAGAAGGCCTGGCAAGCCAGGTAGAGTTGCAGGAAATAGCATCCCCAGATGAGGAAGGTGAGCAACAGGAACCACCACTTGCCGTCCATGCGCGTGATGGCAGCGAAGCCTTCCCACAGGTTGCGGGCCATGAGCTGGATCTTCTTGATGATCTTGTTCTCGGTCTTCATGATCAGCAGCCAGCCGAAGGCGGCGATGACAATAATGGTGCCCATCCACACGCGGGCGTCGCTGACGATGTTCATGAGGTTCTCCTTCATCTGCGGGTAAGCGTCAAAGAACTGTCCGAAGGCATTCTGTGCCAGCAGGAAGGTGATCAGCGTCAACGTCAGCACGGTGACGGTGTCGGTGAGGCGGTCGGCGACCATCGAGCCCATCACTTGAGTCACCGAGGCCTTCTGGCGGTTGGCAATGTAGCCGCAGCGCCACACCTCGCCCAGACGCGGGAATACCAGGTTGACGGCATAGGTGCCGAAAATGCTGTTCACCACAGCGCTGAACGACGGTTTCACGTCGATGGCATTGAGCTGGAGACGCCAGCGCAGGGCCCTGAACACATGGCTCAGGATGCTCACGACAGCCACTGCTACAAACCACCAGTAATTGACGTCGGTTTTCAGGGTGTCCATCATGCTGGCCATGTCAACATTCTTGTACAGGAACCACATCAGTCCCACTCCGATGACCAACGGAATGCCGTATTTGATGAGATAGGAAATCGCCTTTTTCACGTTTTTTCTTATTTTATTGAGTAAAAATGTCGCTTGATGCAGCAAAACGCCAAAAAAATGGCTACCTTTGCAATATAATTGCAATTGTTGCGCATCAAAGCGTGCAAAGGTAACAATAAATGGCCAATTATGCGGAAAGTTAGAGCAAAAAAGTCACTGGGGCAACATTTCTTGACCGATTTGTCGATTGCTGAGCGCATTGCCCACACGCTGGACGACTTCAAGCATCTGCCGGTGCTGGAGGTGGGACCGGGCATGGGCGTGCTCACCCAGTTCCTGCTCGAGATGGGCCTGGACTTGACCGTCGTGGAACTCGACAGCGAGAGCGTGGACTATCTTGAGGTGGCTTACCCCCAGCTGCATGGGCGCATCATCGGAGAGGACTTCCTGAAGATGGACCTTCACAAGCTCTACGGCGACAAGCCCTTCTGCATCATCGGCAATTACCCCTATAACATCTCGACCCAGATTTTCTTCAAGGTGCTGGATTATCGCGACCAGGTGGTGTGCTGCAGCGGCATGCTGCAACGCGAGGTGGCACAGCGCATTGCCGAGCCGCCGGGTACCAAGGCCTACGGTATCCTGTCGGTGCTGCTGCAAGCGTGGTATGACATCGACTACCTGTTCACCGTCGATGAGCATGTGTTCAATCCGCCCCCCAAGGTCAAGAGCGGCGTCATTCGCCTCACGCGCAACGACGTGACCGACCTGGGTGTTGACGAGCGCATGTTCAGGCGTGTGGTCAAGGCCGCCTTCGGCCAGCGCCGCAAGATGCTGCGCAGCTCGTTGAAACCGCTGTTCTCCAGCGACCCGGCGGTTATGGAGCGTGACGTGTTCCGACAACGTCCCGAGCAACTGGGCGTGGAAGATTTCATTGCCTTGACGCGGCTCGCCATGGAGCAACCGCGTTCGGTTCCCTGAAGCTTGAGCCTTCACCTCGGCGGGACCGCCGTCACAACCCATTCACATTCTTCAACTACTAAGAAACTTGAATTGCAATGAAAGATTTAAACGAGGAATCACTGCACCATCTCAAAGAACTCATCGAACGCAAGGATGAGGAGTTGGTCAAGACTCAAATACAGGACCTGCATCCGGCCGACATCGCCGAACTGGTAGGTGACCTCAACGACGAGGAAGCCCTGTTCATCATGCTGTTGCTCGACGACGAGATGGCGGCCGACGTCCTTGTCGAACTCGACGAGGACCAGCGTCACGACCTGATGGAACTGATGCCCAACGAGGAGATCGCCAAGCAGGTCGAGCAGATGGATGCCGACGATGCCGTCGACGTCATTCAGGAACTGGACGAGGAGGACCGTGAGGACGTCATCAGCCACATCGACGACGTGGAACAGGCCGGCGACATCGTGGATCTGCTGCAATATGACGAGGACACCGCTGGTGGCTACATGTCCACCGAGATGGTTGTCGTCAACGAGAACATGTCGATGCCCGACTGCATCAAGGCGATGCGCCAGCAGGCCGAGGACCTTGACGAAATCTACAACGTCTATGTCGTTGACGATGATAACCGCCTGAAGGGCATCTTCCCCTTGAAGACCACAATCACCAACCCCTCGGCTTCCAAGATCAAGCACGTCATGGAGCCTGACCCCATCAGCGTGCGCACCGATACCCATATCGAGGATGTAACCCTTGACTTCGAGAAATATGACCTCGTAGCGATGCCTGTCGTGGACAGCATCGGGCGCCTCGTGGGACGCATCACCATCGACGATATCATCGACCGCCTGCGTGAACAGGGCGAGGACAACTACCAGATGGCATCAGGTATCTGGGGCGACATCGAGACCGACGACAACGTGTTCCGTCAGGTGCGCGCCCGTTTGCCGTGGCTGCTCATCGGCCTGGTGGGCGGTATCATCAATGCGATGATTCTGGATGGCGGTGAGGGCGATGCTACGCTGCTGCGCCTCTTGCCCGGTTTGGCACTGTTCATTCCCCTGATCGGTGGTACCGGCGGTAATGTGGGTACCCAGTCGAGCGCTATCGTCGTTCAAGGTCTCGCCAACGGTAGCCTGGACATCAAGCACGTGGGCAAGCACCTGTTCAAGGAGTTCAGCACGGCGCTCATCAATGCGCTGGTGATGGGCCTGCTCATTTTCCTCTACACCCGCTTCTTCCCTGTTGACAGCGATCCCACCAAGTCCAACATCGCCGCTGCTGCAGTGACGACGTCACTCTTCCTTGTGGTCATGTTCGCCTCGTTGTTCGGCACCGTTGTCCCGCTTGTATTGGAGCGATTGAAGATTGATCCTGCGATTGCGACGGGCCCCTTCGTCACCGTGACCAACGATATTGTGGGCATCACCATCTATATGGCCATCAGCGGTTGGCTCATCAACGTCTTCACCAATTTTATGGGCTAAATCTCTTAAAACATTATAATAAATTCAAGTCCCTGAAGTACTTGCGACTTCAGGGACTTGAAGTTTAGGGTTTAGAGTTTAGAGAGATACTCCTTTGCTTTTATTTGTTGTAAATGATGCTGTCGATGTGCAGTTTGAGCGCTTCGAGGGTGAACAGGCTGTCGGGTTTGAGTTGCTCGCTTCTGAAATCTGAGGGTTGTGGCTCGTCTGGCAGTTCTTCGAGTTTGCGCTCCTTGATATAGGCCTTGATGTCTTTTTCCTCGAGGCCGATCATGCTCAAGTTTTTCTTGTTGAGATAATGGTTGTGTGCCGAGATGTAATCCAGCCAATATTTCCTGACATGGAAACTTTCAAGTTTCTGGCGTACACCATTGTCGTTGAGCAATTTTGTCAGGGTATGTTCGCCGGGCTGCATTTCCGAAAGCACGTTGCTGATGGTTTTCTCATATTCTTTGACCCATTCGTTCCAGTTGCTCTCGTCGGCATTTATCTGGGCGAAGCTTGCTCCCACACTCTCGATGAACCCATAGTTGCGGTTACCCATGTTTTTCCAGGTCTCAAAACTGTTGCCGAAGATGTTCTCGGCGGTCTTGTCATGGGACATATAATTAACGAGCGAGAGCATCTCGTTGAGGATGCCAGCCACCTCTTTTGGCTCAATTTTGTCGAGTGAATCTTGTGGCAGGCTCAACAACCATGTGCCGATGGAGTCGCAGCGTGCCATGTCTTGAGCCATCTGGTCAACGGTAGTGGAAAAGTTCTCAATGGTGCTGAGTACCATGATGGCCGACATTTTACGATCCTTGACGCGTTGGCAGTATTCAACCAAGCCTGTTGTACCGAAGGTCAATATAATTGACAAGGTGGTGGCCAGGAATTGTGATTCCCTGATCCATGCGCGTAATCGCCTTGGAATCCTGAATTTCCCAGTAGTTTTTGGGGCATCTTGGACTTCTTCGGCAGTCTGCACGGCAGGTTCAATCGGTTTCTTGGGTTGCTCTGCGAGCTTGTTTGCTTTCTTTTTCGGCTTTTTCATCGTTTTTTGTTTTGACGTTACTAAGGTTTTTTGCGCAGTTCCCAGAAGGCGACTGCGGCGGCTGCGGCGACGTTAAGCGAATCTACATTGTGTTTCATCGGGATGCGCACGACATAGTCGGCGGCGGTGATGGCTTCGCGGGAGAGGCCGTCGCCCTCGGTGCCCATGATGAGGGCCAGGCGCGGCTCGTTCTTCAAGGCGGGGTCGTCGAGCGCGATGGAATCGTCGCTCAAGGCCATGGCGGCGGTGCGGAACCCAAGGGCATTCAGGTTGGGTGTGACTGGTTCTTCAATCAAAGTCCAAGGGACGAGGAAGACCGACCCCATCGACACACGCACGGCACGGCGGTTCAGCGGGTCACAGGAGGTGGGCGTCAGCAGCACCGCGTCGATGCCCAGGGCTGCCGCAGAGCGGAAAATGGCCCCGATGTTGGTCGTGTCGGTCACACCGTCGATGACCACCACGCGGCTGGCATCGCGGCACACGTCGCTGGCGGGGCGGGGCAGGGGGCGTCGCATGGCACACAGCACGCCGCGTGTCAGGGTGTAGCCCGTGAGGGCGGCCAACAGGTCCCGCTCGCCGGTATAGACGGGGATATCGCCGCAGCGCTCGATGATGGTGGCGGCATCGCCCGTGATGTGGCGACGCTCACACAGCAGCGACAACGGCTCGTAGCCCGCGTCGAGGGCGACGTGGATGACCTTGGGGCTCTCGGCGATAAAGATGCCCTTGCCGGGTTCCAGCCGATTGCGCAGCTGTGCCTCGGTGAGTGCTCCATAAACCTCCACGCCGGGATGGTCAAGCGATGTTATCTCGATGATTGCCATACTGCTCGGTGAAACACGTTAGTTTTCGGCCATGGTGCCAGCCCCCTGGATGGCGCGCACCTGGCGTTGGAACTCGATGGGGCGTTTCAGGTATTGCAGCACGATGGTGCCGGCCCCGGTGCCCGAAACCTTGACCGTGCCGTAGTTGCACATGCGGCCCCACAGGTTCTGCTCGACGAGGATGCTCTCGACCTTGCCGATGACGATTTCGTGGGCATGGCGGTGAATCCAGCCGTGGCTGTGGAAAAAGCGCTTGTCGCTGACAAAGATGGTCGTGGTTAGGTTACGTATCAAGCGTCCTAGTCTCAGGTAGGCCCATTTGCTCAATTTGGGCTGGTAGATGATGGTCTCGCCTGGAGCTATGATTTTGCTGATTTTCATATCACTGGTCTGGTAATATTTCCTAAAAAATGTTTCTTATAGGGCAAAAATAATGCATTTTCGGCATTATTTAGTAATTTCGCACCGAAAATTTTCAAACCGTACGATAAATATGACTAACGACAAGGATAAGACTAAAGAGAAGAAGGAAGAATATGTACGACAGACCGGCTCGCTCAAGGAACGTCTGGGCCGCGTGAAAACTACGCGCTGGTGGCGTTTCGGCGCCGTGGCGCTGATTTACGTGCTGTGGACCATCTGGATGGGCAACCCGCTGCTCTTGCTGGGCCTGATCCTGCTGGCCGACATCTACCTGACGCAATACCTGCCCTGGGGCGCCTGGAAGGGCTTGAAGAACAAGACCCTGCGCACCATCATGAGTTGGGTGGACGCCATCGTCTATGCCCTGGTGCTGGTCTATTTCCTGTTCTTGTTCGTGGGGCAGAACTACCAGATTCCCTCGTCTTCGCTCGAGAAATCGCTCTTGACGGGCGACTACCTGTGGGTGAACAAGGTGACCTACGGTCCGCGTGTACCCCAGACGCCATTGCACTTCCCGCTGGCGCAGAACATGTTGCCATTCTTCAACTGCAAGTCCTATATCGAGCATCCTCAGTTGGAATATCATCGCCTGAAGGGTCTGCGCAATGTCGAGCGCATGGACATCGTGGTGTTCAACTTCCCTGCCGGCGACACCGTGGCCATGAAGATGCCCAACCCCGACTACTATACCCTGTGCTACGAGAACGGACGTGACGTGGTGAACAACAACAAGGAGGTTTTCGGCGATATCATCTATCGTCCTGTTGACCGCCGTGACAATTATGTGAAGCGTTGTCTGGGTCTGCCCGGCGAGACGTTGCAGATCAAGGACGGAATCGTCTATGTGGGTGGCAAGGCCATCCCTCAGCCCAAGAATGTGCAGTATTTCTATTATGTGGAGACCGACGGCACGTTCATCGACGGCGACCTGTATGATGAGCTGGGCATCAGCCTGGAGGACCGCCACAGCCAGGGCACCCAATACCTGCTGCCGCTCACGGCCGAGATGAAGAAGAAACTCGAGGCCCTGCCCTGGATTAAATCGATACAGCGCATCATGCCCGATCCGCGCGAGAGCCTGACCACCTATCCCGTGGGCACCGACTACGGCTGGACCCACGCCGACTACGGCCCCATCTGGATTCCCAAGAAGGGCGCCAAGGTGGACTTGACGCTGCAGAACCTGCCCCTGTATGAGCGTTGCATCCGCAACTACGAGGGCAACACCCTCGAGGTGAAGAACGGCCAGATCCTCATCAACGGTACGCCCGCGACGAGCTACACCTTCAAGATGGACTACTACTGGATGCAGGGCGACAACCGCGACAATTCGCTTGACTCCCGCTACTGGGGCTTTGTCCCCGAAGACCACATCGTGGGCACCCCGTCGATTATTCTCATCTCGTTTGACAAGGACCACAAACTCTTTGACGGCGGCATCCGCTGGAACCGCATTTTCAAGATGCCCAACCCCGACAAGAAGTGAGGAGTTAGGAATTAGGAGTTAGGAATTAGGAGTTAGGAATTAGGAATTGGCATCCGCTAACAAACTAACAGCAACTAAGGACTAAGGACTAAGGACTAGGGACTAAGGACTAAGGACTAAGGACTAAGGGCTTTGGACTAGGGACTAATGACTACATCTGCGACTACAGTGGTGATGGGCAGCATGTGTGCCGCCAGTGTGCGGTGCTATGCCGCTGCCCTCAAGGCTGGCACGTTGCTGGTCGACCTTGACGAGCGGCGCCTGCCCTTGCGTCACAGCCACCACCGTTACCGTGTTGACGGGCCTAACGGCCTGCAGACGCTCACCGTCCCCCTCGTGGGTGCTACCAACAACATGATGACCCCCTTGCGCGATGTGCTCATCTCGGAGCATGGCGACTGGCGTCGCTTGCACTGGGGGGCGCTGTATTCGGCCTATGGCCGTTCGCCTTACTTCGACTATGTGGCCGATGACCTGTCGCGCGTGATTCACGGTTCCCAGCGCTATCTGCACGAGTTTAACCGCCAGATGCACGAGGTCATCGTTGATTTCATGGATCTGCCCCTGGAGACCCGCTATCTGGAGCAGGGTGGGGAAGTGGCAGCGGCCGATGAGGACCTGCGCGGTCGCATCGGCATGAAAAAGCCCGACACATTACCCATCGTTAACGTGGCCTATTATCAGATGTGGACAGCCCGGGATGGCTTCCAGGCCGACCTGAGCATCCTGGACTTGATGATGAACATGGGCCGAGAGGGAATCCTCACGCTGATGGCGATGACCGAGGGCAAATAAAAAGGTCCAAGCATCACTGCTGAGACCCTCTTAATTACTAATACTTGAAAACTATATTTACCCCATAAAAGCATTCACTTTTTTGTTCTGTCTTCGCTTTTAATGTCTGTTGTGCCTAATCTTTATTAGCACGATGCAAATTAACTATTTTTTTCTTTAATAAGAAAACTTTTAAGTTTTAAAAAATGTGAAAGACGGTGGTTTTTCTGCCTTTTTTCCTGCAAAAAAGCCATAATCCTACATTCAGGCTGCCGACGGGTCTGTTTCGGTCGCAATATGCTTGCCAGTCGTGCGGTAGCAGAACCGCCCCCGCCTGGCGGCACCAGCCGTTGCAAGCGAGCAGCCCCGGCGCATGGCCAATTGGCCTGTCGCAGGGCCTACACAATAAAAAAAAGAGGTGAAATAGTGAAGAATCACAATTTTTTTGTAACTTTGCAGCCGCTTTTGATGACAACCATCATTTGCCGGTCCTATAGCTCAGTTGGTTAGAGCACCTGACTCATAATCAGGGAGTCCTTGGTTCAAGCCCAAGTGGGACCACAAAAAAACAATCGCCGACACTCCTGCCGGCGATTTTTGTTTTTTTTTTCGGATGTGTATGTGCCGCTAGGCAGTTTGCGGGGTGATGACACCGTGGATGGTGTCGATGTACTTGGCGAGGGGCAGCATATAGGGTGTGAATACCGACAGCCGCTCGTCAAACGGGGCTTCGTTGACAACAATCTCCTTGGTGATGTCACCGTTCTCGCAGACGTAGGCGATGATGGTATTCAGGAAGTCCTCTTGTTCGACATTCAACTCGTTGCCCGAAATGAACTCCGAGAACCGTCTCACCGCATTCTTGCGGTCAACACCCACCAGTGAACGGACAAACATGGCGACATTGCCTCCACAGGGCATCCCTGCCGTGAACTTGTCGTAGTCATCCTTACTGCCAAGTTCTTGCCACAGAATGCGTTCAAGTTCGGTGAAGTCGGCTACTGTCAGTTGCTCCATATCATAGATCTTTTGGAGCACAGGCAGATTTCTGTTCTGCGACAGGAAGTCCAGCACACTTTGCTTGTAGGACACACGGGGTGTAATGCCTTCCATCGTGCCCTCGTCGCTGATTTCGTCCTCGATGTTGACGGTGAACCATTGCCCGCCTTGACCGATGAGGAACTTGATGAGGTCTCTCAGGTCGTTGCGGACCTTTTCGAGCCATTTCAGCGAGACGTTCTGCCAAGCCACATCGGTCAATACTTCCTTGATGGTGCCCATCTTGGCCTGTACCTGTGGCAGGGTGGCTTTCTCTTGCAGTTTCTCGGCAATCGTTTGAACCGAGTGCACCGCTTTGGTGGCATTACCTTCCCCACCAATCAGCGACAGTTCTATCAGCATCACCAACAGGTCAAATTTCTTGGCACTCTCGTCGAGGGTGTTTTTGGGCAGCAAGGGTGCGATGACATTGCTCAGCGTGTTGACATCAACCTCCGAGATGTAGGTCCACGAATTCTCGTCCTTGAAGTGGCTTACGTCAGCCCATTTTTCTCTCACTGAGATATGGCTGTCACTGAGCGAGGCGACCTGTTCTTTCAACAATGCCTTGATTTCGTCGTGCAACCCCCGGGCATACTCATCTTCTTGACATTGCTGATGCTGCAAGTGGAAGGCTATCTTAGCCCGAATACCGAAAATCTTCTCGGTCAACGACGGTGCAACGGCTGCTGTCTGCCCGTCAGGGTTCTTGTCGAAATACTCGAAGTTCCTGCACCAATCGAAGATGTAGAAGAACTCCTTGTCTTTCCCTGGCCCGAAGATGCCTTGTGACAGACGTGTACCTCGGCCAATCATCTGCATGAACTTGATTTTACTCTTGACCACCTTGAAGAACACAAGGTTGAGCACATCGGGAACGTCAATACCTGTGTCAAGCATATCGACCGAAACGGCTATCTGCGGGTTACCGTCCCTGATTTCGAACTTGTCGATGAGGTCTTTGGAATAGGTGACATAGTTGTCGATGAGGGCACAGAAATCGGATGAGTATTCGGGATAGAGGTAGTAGAACCGCTCGACGATCATCTCGGCATGACGGTGGTTGTAGGCAAAGATGATGCTTTTGCCGATGCGCTCACCGCTTTGCACCTTCAGGCCGTTCTCCATCAGGTCTTGCAGCACACGGTCGATGGTGTCGAGGTTGAAGATGTAACTGAATATCTCCTTGGTCTCGATGTCTCGGGGTTGGGGGTCTCCTTCAATCGCCTTGATAGCCTGCTCATACTCCCACACCTTCTCAAGTTGTTCTTTTTCCTCGGCACTCAGGTTGTTGTACTTGATGCCCTCTTTCAGGATGAGAGAGCCACGCTTGAAGCCCTTGTAGTTGACAAGGTAGCCCTCGGCCACGGCATCCTCCAGTTCATAGGCATAGTTGGGCACACCCTGTTCCATTTGGAAGGTCTCATAGGTGCTCTTGTCCACCTCGTCACGGGGTGTCGCGGTCAAGCCCACAAGCAGCGCGTCGAAGTAGTTGAAGATGGCTGAATACTTGCCGAAGATGCTGCGGTGCGCCTCGTCGATGATAATCAGGTCAAACCGACCGACCGAGAAGGCTTTCTCGTCGGTGTCGATGTAGTTGATCATCGTCTGATAGGTCGAGAACGTGATGCGGGCATTGGTGTCGGGGTCTTTATCCTCGCTCAGGATGGAGGTGGTCATGTGGGGCAGCAGTTTCACGAAGTTCTTGTGCGCCTGACTGACCAGGGGAATCCTGTCGGCAAGGAACAGGACGTTCTTCACCCATCCGTTGCGGGTCAACACGTCGACCAGCGAGATGGCCACCCTCGTCTTGCCCGTTCCTGTGGCCATGACCAGTAAGCCTCGACGGTGCTTGGTATTGAAGTGCTCGCACACCGATTTAATCGCCATCTTCTGGTAATGGCGGTCGGTGATGCTGTGCTTCACGCCGAAATCGGCGATATCGTGCCGCTTGCGTTTTTGGATGAGCAGTTCCAGGTCGCCCTCGGTGTGGAAGGCGTACAACTGGCGGGGAGGGTAGCCCAGGCCGTCGATGATATGGGTCTCAAAGCCGTTGGAATAATAGATGACGGGTCTCACCCCATATCGCTTTTCCAGGCAATCGGCATACAGCTCGGCTTGGTGCTTGCCCTTGACGGGCGAGACGCTTGTCTTTTTGGCCTCGATGACTGCAAGGGGCAGACCGTTGCTGCCGAACAGCACATAGTCACAATAGCCCTTGCCCTCGTTGTTGGGCATCCCTTCCACCTCGACCTCGATGCAGGCCTTGGAGGGTTGAATCGCCCCCTCGGTGTCCAGCACGTCCCATCCTGCCTCTTTCAGCATCAGGTCGATGTAGAGCTTGCGCGTCTCGGCCTCGCAGATGTCGGTGGCGACCTCCACCACGGGGGTCTTGTCGGCAACGGCCTCTTTGTCGGCTGCCTCGACGATAGTCGACTGTGGTGTCACCGTTACCTTGGGCGGGGTGATGACCGCTGCTTGGGGGCTGCCCGGGATGAGATTCCTGTCAAACGGAACGATCTCCTTGACGATGGTCAGTTTGTGCAGGACGGCGGCAACCACATTGTAGATGTTGAGCAGGCAGAAGAACGACTCCCCACGGGTGACTTTCTTGTTGTGCGCCCCGTTGTTGCCCACCTTGCGGACGTAGTGGGCCGCCATCATCACCCGGTTATCGCCGATAAACTCACGGAACACCTCGCCATCCACAAGTTCTATCAAGGATGCCCGCTCGGGCACCTCGATGTTTTTCATCACATAGAGTGCCCTGACGATATACTCCAAAGCCTTCCTGGCGCTGACGGCACTCAAGTCAGGGTTACTCACTTGCATCTCCTCGGCCGCCGAGCAGAAGCGATGCAGGTCATTCAACCCCAATTCCCGTAGATAGTCGAAGTTCCTCATAGTTTATCCGAAGTATTTATCCATTGTGCAGTCAAACATCGTTTGTGACTCCTCTATGGACTGTTGAACAAGTGCCTTTTGCCGCTCAATCGCCTCCACCTTCTCCGCAAACTCCTGCTGCAACGACAGCGGAGGAATGGGAAAAATGATAGGATTGAGGTCATTCACTGCTATTCCAGGTTGAGCAACACCATGTGCGTATTGTTCTATATTTGAGCATCTCAATTCATAAAAAAGCCAGATCTTATTCATTTCAATTAATGGTGTGACAACCACTGCGTGTTCGGTCGCATAGAATGGGCCTTTTGCAAAATTAACATTACCACACAAGGCACCTTGTCTTCCAATTATAGGATAATCTTCATTGTGTGATACTTTGTCAATAAACCCTCTTATTCCATTGCCTCCATAACAGGGATAAAGGTTATCTTTTTTTTCTTTTAATTCTGCTGCTTTAATTGCTTTGCCTGCTTTAAGAGAGCAGACCTCTCCTAATCTCTTGGTTTCCCATCCTTTGGGATTGTCGATGGGGTCACCAAACATGGTGTAGAAGATGGACTGTGCGAGTTGGTCGTAGGCTTTGAGTTGTTCTTTCTTCTTCTCGATGATGCCCTGTAGCAAGTCAAGTTCCGCAACAATCCGCTCCTGCTCCGCAATAGGCGGCACAGGAATAAGATAGTTCTTAATGTCATCTTCTCTTACGGCAGGGTAATTAGCCCCTTGAACTCTACCAAGAAGATGATTAGTGAATTTGTTACCTCTAATGATATAGAATAAATATCTGTTATTGAAACCGTCTTTTGTACGAAGAATACAAAAACCACTTGAGGCTACTAAATTTTCGTTTTGAGAGTTGACAATTGCTATATTCCTGAGATTAGGACGTACTAATGAAATAAGAACATCTCCTATTTTAACAACTTGTTGTGCTCTTGATGGAGCATCACTAAAAGAATAGGGAGTGGTCGATGAAATGATGTTTTGGCTATTATCAATAGAAGAAATGTCAATGTAGTTGATGATTTCATTAGGCAAAAAAAGGTTAGATGCACGAACTATCTGTTTTTTATTCACGCAAACCTCTCCCAGTTTCTTATATGTCCAGTCTTGTTTGTTCATTGGTTGTTTGTGCTTTGGTGCAAAGTTACGAATTTATGTTTGAATGGGGGAGGTTTTGTGGCGGAATAATCAATAAAAAAGGCGGTGCCCGTGTTATCGGGAGCACCACCCTTGTTGGCTGTCCGTCCGTCCGTTCGTTCGTTCGTACGGACGTACGTGCGGATGAATCAATCTTCGGGCTCGTACACTGGCTCGGGCGTTTCTTCCCAGTTTTTGATGACGCAACAACCCAGAACGGGTACCTCGAAGGTGAACTTCACTGCGTGGCCGTTGTTGGAATTGCGTACCGCGACGGTCTTTACCTCGCTGTCGGCATCGATGTTGATGTCAATACCCCAGGTGATGCAGTCGGCAAGCAGGTCAACTAATTGGTTTAAACTCATTTTCTTTTTCATGGTAAAAAATAAATTAAAAAGTTAATATAACGTACAGGCGAACGAACGGATGAACGGATGAAAGGGTAGGAGTGTCAGTGACAGGATTGAAATTGTTGTGTCAAAACTATCGATGACACAATTTCATCCGTTCATCCGTTCGTTCAATTTATATATATTATAGCGGACGAACGGACGAAACGTCGGGTGCTGTCTTGAGCCTTACCTTCGACCTGTCCACCTCTTCGAGCCACCCCGTTTCCAGGGCTTGCTTGATGAGTTCGTAGCATCGTGTTCGCTGGAAGGGATGCTTCTCGGTGAGTTGCTCAACGATGTCGCTGCGCCTGATGGGAGTGCCGTCCTGTGGGATGACGTCGGCCAGGATTTCCCTCATCTGCTGCTCGCTCTGTTGCTTCTCGATTTGCATCTGTCGGTGTCGGTCGGCTGCGCCGTCCTTAGGGATGGCGTTCTCGTCGAGTTTGAAAACCAGTCCGCTGCTCTGGCGATGACGCGACACGGGATGGGTGACGAGAAATATCTCGCCGTGCTTCTCGACCTGGAACACGTCGCTGCACTTCTGGTAGAGCATGGTGCCGATGTGTCCCTTCATCATCCTGTCATGGTTGCCCTTGTTCTGGTGCATGACCACGACGATGCAGCAGTTGTGTTTGTTGGCGAGGGCCGCCAGTTGGTTGACCATGATCTGGCTTTCAATCACGTCGTTGTAGTTGTAGATGAGGTCGGCGATGCCGTCAACGATGACCAGGTCGGGACGCTCAATCTCGATGGACCGCCGCACGAAATCATAGCGTGAAACATCGTTACCCGAGTCGTCGGTGTCGATATCGGCATCGCGCAGACAGGAGACCTCGATGTCGCCATGCCTGTCCTCGGGGGTGATGGCCCAAATGGTCTTGAGGATGCGTACCGAGTCGTTCCTCGCCTGCTCGGTGTCGATGAACCTCACCTTGCCCTGCTTGAACAGGCTCTCGCAGTTGGGGAAAACGTCGGAGCCCAGGAAGATGGCGCTCAGGATGTCGCAGAAGAAGGTCTTGCCGTTTTTCCACTTGGCACTCACGGCCACCAGGTTGCCCTTGGGCAGGGTGGGCACATCACCGATGCGGATGAGGTACTCGGGTTCGGGATAATCGACGTTGCCGTCGATAACATATTTTTCTTTGATGCTGGAGAACTCTTTTTTAGCCTTTGCTTCGGCTAACAGTTGGGCTTGCCAACTGTCTTCTAGTAATGTGTCATTCATGATAATTAGGATTTAAAAATTAAACAAAAAGAATTGTGTATTTCATGTTTCGGACTGCAAAGATAGGGTAAAAATACCACGATTTGCAAGAAGGATGGCTTGAAATGTTGATAAAATACCAAATAACTACCGTTCTCGGTAGTTGTTTATAGGGTGGATGATGGCGGTGGATGGCGGTGGTTATCTCAAGATGGTGGCGCTGCCGTTGAAGGCGCAGACCTCGGCGGCAAGATGGTTCATGTTGTGGAAACGGCTGTAGTCGGTGTCGGCAGGCACGCCGTTGACGGCCGCCATCGCATCAAGCCCCCACGGGGCGAGAATGAGCAGAGAGCCGTTAGCGCAGGCCTCAAACCGCATCCGCTCGGGTTTCCAATAGGGGGTGATGGGTTCTTTCTGTATATGGATGAGGGGATAACCGTTCTTGAGACATTCGTTTTTCATCATCAGTTCGCCTTTAGAGATGCCGGGGGTGACAATGACGGTTGCCCCGGCGATGATGGCATCCACCCATTGCTGATGCTGGCGGGCATAGTCGGGCGTGGTCTCATAGGGCTCCCTGGTGACGGGATGCCTGCGGTGACACTGCACCTGCACCTTGCCGGGCCAGCGCAGCAGGAACAGATTGCCGAAGACGCCATAATCCCGCTGCCCGATCTGGACATGGAGGCTGCGCTGCATCAACTGTGGCAGGGCGCGTCGTAAAATGGCGCGACGCGGGTTATCGTGGACGTAGGCCACCATGGCTTGGCGGTGGCGCTGGTCGAGGCACACCGTGTCGTCGTAATTGTCGTCGAACAGCGGTCGCTTCTCCCTGCCCACCAGCGTGTAGTACTGCTGGCGCTGCCGCTTGGACATGGCGCGGATGAGGGCGCCCTCGTTGTCGTGGAGGCGGGCTTTCTCGCGCAGCCAAGCGGGGGCTTGAGGGCTGTAGCAATCGTCCGATATCGGGCGATTGATGGAAGGCCCGAAGCCGTGTTGCTGCTGCCAGTGGCTGGTGCAGGAGGCCTTGAAGGCCTGAATGATGTCGCCTAGGCTCCATGGCATGGGTTCGAGCACTTCCAGCACGCCGTGGAAATGGTCGGGCATGCAGACGCAGGCATGAAGTGCCACACGATTGCCGTGAGCCGCCTGTTTCTCGGGAATGGTCTCCCACGTCTGCTTCACCACCTCGCCCAGCGGAGAAAGCGCCACCTGGGGGCGCTTGACATCATCGCCCAGCCGCCCAAGCAGCGGCAACCTGTCGCTCACCACCAGCGTGATAAGATAGGTGCCCCTACCGTAGTAGTCGTGCCCTGGATTGCGGGGGCGATAGGATGTCGTGATCATGCTACAGGTACTTCTCCTTGAACTCTGTCATGGCGTTGTTGATGTCCTGTTGCAAGGTGGCAATCTTGCCGAAGATGACCTCGGGGGCCTCGTACTCGACCTTGACACGCTCCACCTCCTTGTACTTGTTGATGCTCAGGTCGTAGTCGTTGTCACGGATTTCCTCGACGGGAACGAGGAAGGATTGCTCTTTGCGGGTCCTTGTCGCCTCGGCATCCATGTTCTTGAAACGTGCAATCACGTCGGGGATGTCATTCTCGGGGCACTCGGTACGCTTTTGGTCGAGGGTATAGCCATCGGCCTTCATGTCGTAGAACCACACCTTGTCGGTGCCGCCCGCATTGGTCTTGGTGAACACAAGGACAGCAGTGGAAACGCCCGAATAGGGTTGGAACACGCCTGAGGGCATCGAAATCACCGCTTGCAGCCGTTGGTTGTCGATGAGTTCCCGTCTCAATGCCTTGTGGGCAGTGCTGTTGCCGAACAACACACCATCAGGAACGATGGAGGCGCAACGGCCACCCATTTGCAGCATACGGATGAACAGGCTGACAAACAGCAACTCGGTTTTCTTGGTCTTAGTGATGGCAAGCAGGGACTTGCTCACCGCCTCGTTGTCGAGACTTCCCGTGAAAGGCGGGTTGGCCAGGCACAGGGTGTAACGGTTCTCGTCGGTGTTGTCGGTCGAGAGGCTGTCTCGGTATTGGATATCGGGATTATCGACACCGTGCAGCATCAGGTTCATTGCACCGATACGCAGCATCGTGAAGTCGGTGTCGAAGCCGTGCAGCATCTCGTTCTTGTAGTGGTGGGCATTCTCTTTCTTCAACAGTTCGGACTTGTAATGCTCACGCACATATTTGGCACTCTCGACGATAAATCCTGCACTACCCATAGCGGGGTCGCAGATGGTGTCCTTCAAGGTGGGCTGCATGATCTCGACCATCATGCGGATGATATGGCGAGGTGTGCGGAACTGACCGTTGTTGCCCGAAGCCGCCATCTTGCTGAGCACATACTCATAGACATCGCCCATCGTGTCGCGGTTGTTCATGTCGAGGTGGTCGATACCCTCGACAATCTTGGTGAGGGTTCGTGGGCTTTGAATCAGGAAGGTCGCATTCTCCATGAAACGGCTGTAGGCCGACTCCTTGCCGCTGCTCAGGTTCTTGATGAACACAAACACGTCCTTGCTGACGATGCGGTACATCGTCTCGGGGTCATAGTGCTTGAACGTGCTCCACCGCAGGTCTTCATAGGGGACGTTGCGGTCGGTCTCGGGGTTGTGCCATGAGCCGTAGCCGATGGTCGGCTCGGACACCGCCACACCCATAGCGTTGGCATTGGCCTCCTTGGTGCGCTGCGCATCGTCGAGCATCTTCATGAAGAACAGATAGGTCATCTGCTCGAGAATGGTGATTGAATTGGTGATGCCACCTGTCCAAAAGGTGTCCCAAATACTGTCTATACGGTTCTTGATCTCTCCTGTAATCATTGGCTTGGTGTTATTTCATTGAACCACAAAGATACAAAATATCACGATAACCTCCCCATTTTTTCAAGAAAACATCATCCCGACCAGCCCTGGCTCATCTTGCCCGCACGTACAGGCGGATGAACGGACGAGCGAACAAAGCAAAAAGTACAATAAACACAATCGCCTCGCGCGGGATGGCTTTGTGTCTATTGTACTTCTTGTCTTGGGTTGTGTGCCCTGTGGTGGGCCTGTTAGTTGGTGTAGAGCATGTTGAGGATGTCGTTGAGTTGCTTCTCGCTCTTGAGGCCGTCGTTCTTGAACTGCATGACCTTGTCCATGACGCGGTCCAGATAGTTGATGCTCTCGTTTTTCTCTTTCTTGTTGTAGATCTTCCAGTACTTGGTGCCCTTGAGGCCCTTCTCGAATTTCTTATACACGTCGCTGGTCGAGGACTGGTAAGCCCATCGGGTCTTGGCGAGTTCGCTCTTCTGCTTCTCGAGGAATTCCTTGAGGTTCTTGGTGTACTCGCCGTATTTCTCGATGAGTTCTTTCTTCTTCACCACGTCCTTGGTCTCCATGCCTTCGAAACTCTTGAGGGCATCGTCGATATCGTCCTTGTTGTAGGGGTTGTAGAGCACGTCGACGATTTCCTGGTCATAGACCAGCTCGTCGCGGGTGGTGAATTTGTCCTTACGCAGCTTGACCTCGTTTTTCAGCTCTTTTTCCAGGGCCTTCTTCTGTGACTCGAGGTCCTTGAGCTGTGACTTGAGGTCGTCGATGCGTGCTTCAAGTTCCTTGATGGCGGTTTCTTTCTCCTTGATGGTTTTCTCGTGTTGCTCGATGTCCTTCTCGAGTTGGAGCACGTCCTGAGCCATGGCATTGGGCGTCATGGCCGAAATCATGAAAACGGTCAATGTGATGACCAGCAGGTTGAATCTTTTCATAACGGTTGTGACTTGAATGAGTTAATCTGGTTGCAAAGATAATCATTTTTTTGATTATTCAAGCCTTGAGGCGAAGTTTAGGGTGGGGTGTTTTAAAAGCGAAAGTGCACTTTTTCACAAAAGCACACCATCTTCATAACCAAAATTCAAGTATATATGTTCTTGTTGTTTGTTGTCTAAATCCGATAAAAAAGCGCCGGCACAACGGGTGCCCGACAACTGTTGTTTAGTTTTAACACTGCAAAGGTAATAAGAATCTCTTAAACCAACCAAATTTTTTTGTTAGTTTTGAATAATAATGCTTGATAACTTGGCAAAAATTAGCGCTACCAATCTGACTGACAGATGGATAGCGCTAAATATGTTTTACAGCATAATTACTGGGCACATCACTTCTCGCGGAAGAAGAGGTTGATGGGGGTGCCGTGCAGGTTCCAGTGCTCGCGTATCTTGTTCTCGAGGTAGCGCTTGTAGGGATCCCTGATCCACTGCGGCAGGTTGCAGAAGAAGATGAACGTGGGCACCTGGGCGCCCTTGAGCATGGTGATGTACTTGATTTTCACATACTTGCCCTTGACAGCGGGGGGCGGGAAGGCCTGGATGTCGGCCTGGAGCACGTTGTTGAGGGTTGACGTGGGAATGGTCATGTGGCGGTTCTCGTTGACCTCGATGGCCGTCTGGAGCACCTTGTGGATGCGCTGCTTGGTGATGGCCGACCCGAAGATGATGGGGAAGTCGGTGAAGGGGGCGAAACGCTCGCGGATGGTGGCCTCGAAGTGGTCGAAGGCCTTCTGCGACTTGTCGAGGGCGATGTCCCACTTGTTGACGAGCACGACGAGTCCCTTGCGGTTCTTCTGGATAATGGAGAAGATGTTGACGTCCTGGGACTCGATGCCGCGGGTGGCGTCGATGAGCAGGATGCACACGTCGCTGTTCTCGATGGCGCGGATGGAGCGCAGCACCGAGTAGTACTCGATATCCTCGTTGACCTTGTTCTTCTTGCGGATGCCGGCGGTGTCCACCAGGTAGAAGTCGAAGCCGAACTTGTTGTAGCGGGAGTAGATGCTGTCGCGCGTGGTGCCGGCGATGTCGGTGACGATGTTGCGCTGCTCGTCCATGAGCGAGTTGACCAGCGACGACTTGCCGGCGTTGGGCCTGCCCACGATGGCGAATCGGGGCAGATTCTCGTCGACGTCCTCCTCGGCCTTGTCGGGCATCTGCTTGACCACCTCGTCCAGGAGGTCGCCCGTGCCGTTGCCGTTGACTGCCGAGATGGAGAAGGGCTGCCCCAGTCCCAGTGAATAGAACTCGGCCTCGGCATACATGCTCTGGTTGTTGTCGTCCTTGTTGGCGACAATGATGACGGGCTTGGAGGTGCGACGCAGGATGTCGGCCACATGGTCGTCAAGGTCGGTGATGCCGTTCTTGATGTCCACGACAAAGAGGATGACATCGGCCTCCTCGATGGCCAGCTGCACCTGCTTGTTGATTTCTTCCTCAAAGATGTCCTCGCTGTTGACCACCCATCCACCGGTGTCGACGACCGACATTTCCATGCCGTTCCATTCCATCTTGCCGTACTGGCGGTCGCGCGTGGTGCCGCTGGTGTCGTTCACGATGGCGGCGCGCGTCTGCGTCAGGCGGTTGAACAGTGTTGACTTGCCCACGTTGGGCCTACCCACGATAGCTACTAATCGTCCCATATCTGTTTAGTCCTTAGTTTTTAGTCCTTAGTCCTTAGTTTTTAGTCCTTAGTCCTTAGTCCTTAGTCCTTAGTCCTTAGTCCTTAGTTTTTAGTCCTTAGTCCTTAGTTTTTAGTTTTCACTCGATGTAACCGAAGGCGCGCAGCTTGCTCTCCTGGTTGCGCCAGTCCTTCTCGACCTTGACATAGAGTTCGAGGAAGACTTTCTTTTCAAAGAATTTCTCGATATCCTTGCGGGCCTCGATGCCCACGTGCTTGAGTTTGCGGCCCTGGTGGCCGATGATGATCCCCTTCTGGGTATCGCGCTCCACATAGATGACCGCCATGATGTGAATGGCCGTGTCGCTCTCGTCAAATTTCTCGACGATGACCTGGGTGGCGTAGGGCACCTCCTTGTCGTAGGTCATGAGGATCTTCTCGCGCACGATCTCGGTGACAAAGAAGCGGCTGCTGCGGTCGGTGAGGGCATCCTTGCCGAAGTAGGGCGGGCTCTCGGGCAGCAACTCGACGATGCGCTTCATGATGTTGTCCACATTGAAGTTCTCGAGCGCGCTGGTGGGGAAGACCTCGGCGTTGGGCAGGAGTTGCTTCCACTGGTCGATGATGCGCATCAGGTCATCGTTGCCCTTGAGCAGATCGATCTTGTTGATGATCAACAGGATGGGGATGTTCTCCTTGGCCACGCGGTCGAGGAAGTCCTGATTCTTGGTGGGCGACTCGATGACGTCGGTGACATAGAGCAGCACGTCGGCATCGACGAGCGCGCCGGTAGAGTACTCGAGCATGCTCTGCTGCAGCCTGAATTTGGGCTTGAGCACGCCGGGCGTGTCGCTGAACACAATCTGGTAATCCTCACCATTGACGATGCCCATGATGCGGTGGCGCGTGGTCTGTGCCTTGCTGGTGATGATGGACAGACGCTCGCCCACCAGGCGGTTGCTCAGTGTAGATTTTCCCACGTTGGGGTTGCCCACGATGTTGACGAATCCTGCTCGATGCATTTGGTCTTTAGTTTTTAGTCCTTAGTCCTTAGTCCTTAGTCCTTAGTCCTTAGTCCTTAGTCCTTAGTCCTTAGTTTTTAGTCCTTAGTTTTTAGTCCTTAGTTTTTAGTCCCTAGTTCTTAGTTGTCAGTGTTATTTATTCAAGAAGCATCGCTACTCGTGAGTATTGCGCTTGTGAGTAGTGATGCTTCAGGTAATGTGTCCGGTCGTATTACAGCGACCAGATGAGGTACATGGCTCCCCAGGTGAAACCGGCGCCAAAGGCGGTGAGGACAATCTTGTCGCCTTTCTTGAGGCGATGCTTGTTCTCGTCGAGACACAGGGGAATGCTGGCGGCACTGGTGTTACCGCGGTGCTCGATATTGACCAGCACCTTGCTCTCGTCGATACCCAGACGCTGACCGACGGCCTCGATGATGCGCAGGTTGGCCTGGTGAGGCACGAACCACTGGATGTTCTCGTTGGTGAGATTGTTGCGCTTCATGATATCGCGGCTCGAGGTGAGCATGTCGATGACAGCATGACGGTAAACGGCGCGTCCTTCCTGATAGACGCAATGGAAGTTGGCATCCACGGTCTCGTGGCTGGTGCGCAGGGCCGAACCACCGGCCTTGTAAACCAGGTGCTCCAGTCCCGAGCCATCCACATGGAAGATGCCGTCCATCACGCCGACGGGCTCCTCGGTGGGCTCGAGCAGCATGCAAGCTGCAGCGTCGCCAAAGAGCGGGCAGGTGGCACGGTCGTTGTAGTCCACCATGCTTGACATCTTCTCGGCCGACACGACGATCACCTTCTTGTAGATGCCAGCGCGGATAAAGGCGGTAGCCTCATACAGTCCCACCAGAAAACCAGCACAAGCAGCCTGGATGTCATAGGCATAGGCCTTCTTCTCGATGCCGGTGGCATGGGCGATGATCGATGCCGTCGAGGGGAAACGATGGTCGGGATTCGACGTCGGGCAGATGAGCAGGTCGATGTCGTTGCGGTCGGTACCGGTCTCCTCGAGCAGTTTGTTCACGGCCTGGATGCCCATGTAGGACGAGCCGACCGGCTTCTTGAGGATTCGACGTTCCTTCACACCCACACGCGTGGTAATCCACTCGTCGTTGGTGTCCACCATCTGTGACAGCATCTCGTTGTCCAGCACGTCATCGGGGATGTACGAAGCGATGCCTGTGATTTTTGCGTTCAGCATAAGCTAGAAAGCTTTACTATATATTTTTTGAGGTGTGTTTAAATTCAATATCCCAAATGAGGATGAACACCTAATGGCGGATCCAGCCCATTCAGGATATATCGTTAGCGTTCATCGTGGTACGCCTCACCGCGGCTCTCGCCACAGTCAGGCAGTCCAGCGATTTAGGCTTCCTCCTTGCCCATCACGTTCTTGCCACGGTAGTAACCGCACTCGGGGCATACGGTGTGATAAACATGCCATGCACCACAGTTCGAGCACTGAGCGATGGTCGGAGCCACAGCCACGTCGTGGGTGCGGCGCTTAGCGGTACGAGTCTTAGACTGTCTTCTTTTAGGATGTGCCATTTTCTTGTAGTTTTATTGAAAAATTATTGTTCTTTCAGTTTTTTAAGCGCCTCCCATCTGGGGTCGGTGCCGGTTGTTTCACTCTCTTGGGTGTCATCGTCGTCGGGGACGGCCTCGACGCAATGGCTGTCGAGCAGGTCGAGCATGACGGGGTTGCACTCATCGTCCTCATGACAGCGCGTCATCGGCATGGCCAGCAGCACGGTGTCGCGCACCAGGGGCGCGGCATCCAGCTCTCGCCAGTCCGATGGCACAATCAGGAGCTCGTCGTTGCTGTCGTCAAGCTCGGTGCCCATTTGCTCCACGTTCAGGCGGTAATCCACATCCACCGGCAAATCCAGATCTTCGAGGCAGCGGTCACAAGCGGTTGTCACTGTGCCCTTGCACGAGATCTCCAGGCGGAAGGTGCTCTCGCTCTTGCGCGTCACCGTCAAGGTGACATCAACATCGGCGCGTCGCACTTCGAATTGCTCATCGGTATTGAAAAATGACTCGTCCAGATGACATTCAACCGCGTGAGTGCCAAATGGTAACGTCTTGATTTTCAACTTCAAAGCATCTACCATCTCCTGAAATTTTCGTTAAAGCGCCACAAAGGTATATCAAATTCCGCTAATATTCAACGTTTTTCTGATTTTTTTTGATATCAGCGGCTCTTGAAGCGTCCTCGATGTTCTTAAGGATTCTCTTGTTCTTGACCCTTGAAGATGAGGTCATAGATGAGTTGGGTGCCACCCAAGTGTGACTGGATATAGTCACCGGCCCGCTTGCCGCACTGCAGACGCAGCGGCTCGTTCTCGAGCAGGGGGTCCATCGCTGCCGAGAAGGAGTCGGCATCGTGGATGCTCATGGCGCCGTCAAGTTCGATAAGGTCGGCGGCCTCTTGGAACTTGTGGTGCTTGGGGCCGAAGATGACGGGTATGCCATAGACGGCCGCCTCGTTGATGTTGTGGATGCCGGCACCGAAACCGCCGCCCACATAGGCGGCCTGCCCGTAACGGTACAGCGACGACAAGAGGCCGAAGCTGTCGATGATCAGGCAGTCACAGCCTTGAAGGTTGCGCGGGGTGGCTTCGCTGTAGAAGCGTGCCGGGCGTGCCAGCTTGGACATGAGCACATGCAAGCGGTGACGGTCAAACTCGTGGGGCGCGATGATGAGTTTCATCTCGCGGTGAGTGTTGAAGTAGGGGATGACGATGTCCTCGTCGGGAGGCCAGGAACTGCCCATGACCAGGGTGAACTTGGAGTCCTCGACAAACTTCGACACGAGCGGGAACTCCTTGGCGGCGGCACGCACGTCGGCCACGCGGTCAAAGCGGGTGTCTCCCGCCACCACGACATTGTCGATGCCGATGCCCTCGAGCAACTCGCGTGATTGCTCATTCTGCACGAACAACATGTCGAAGCACTTGAGCATCTTGCGGAACATCCCTCCCCAGGGGCGGAAGAAAATCTGCCCGGGTCTGAAGATGGCCGAGATGATGTAGGTGGGGACATTGCGACGCTTGAGCGCCTGCAGGTAGTTGCCCCAGAACTCATACTTGATGAAAATGGCCATCGAGGGCTTGACTAGGTCGAGGAAACGCTTGACGTTGCTCGGCAGGTCAAACGGGAGATAAACCACCGTATCGACCATGCTGAAGTTCTTGCGCACCTCGTAACCCGAGGGGGAGAAGAATGACAGCAGGATGTGGGCGTCGGGCTGCTCGCGCTTGATTTTCTCGATGAGCGGGCGTCCCTGCTCAAACTCGCCCAATGACGAGGCGTGAATCCAGATGTAACCCCCGGCGGGGTCGAGTTTGCGCTGCAAGGTGCGGAAACAACGGCGTTGTCCTCGCAGCAGCAATTTGGCCTTGCGCTTACGCACGGCGGCCAGCCTCACGGCATTACGGTAGGTGGCGATACCCAGATTATAAATCGGATCCATCGTTAAAGTCCTTAGTTTTTAGTCGTTAGTAGAGAGGGGACAGGTGCCCGCTGCGCAGGTAGTCCTTGTCGTGCCGACGTTTCCACAGGTTGCTGTCGAGATAGAAACGGCAGGCGATCTGCTGCCAGAAACCGGTCATCTTCTCGGTCGCGTGGAACGTGAGGCTGCCGGTCAAATCGACAAAGCGGTTGCTCACGATGTGGAAGATGAGGTCGGTGCGGCTGTAGGTCTTGGTGATATAATAGGGGTCACCCTGGATGAGCTGGCTGCCGAACTTGTGGTAGAGCGGCATCAGTTCCTGGCCGGTGTAGAAGGTCTCGTTGAGCTGAATCCATCGCCAACGGGCGGTCGCCGTGGCAACAAAGCCGGCGGGCGACTCCCAGCGATCGACGCCGCGGTCGCGTTCCATGTCGATGATGGCGCCAGCCTCCAGACGGAGCGAGTCGAGCGGGGTGTGGTGCGACAGGTCGAGCCCCACCATGGGGTTGAGCATCAGGTTGTCGTTGACGTGCTGTTCATCGGCGTGGTGGCGTGTCATCGCCAGGTGGCTGTATTGCACGTGTCCGCCCAGCCTCAACGGCCCGGTGATGCGCCAGTCGGTGTTGACCATGATGGTAAAGGCCTCGCGCTGACGCTCGGTTTGCATCTGCCGCCAATCCACAACCATCTCGGCATACCCGTCGGGCTTGATGAACTGGGCCATGATACCCCGTATGTTGGGTTGGCAATAGTTCAGCGAGTCGCTCCACAGGTAGCGCGGCATGCGCTGGACCATGAGCGAGCGCGGCATGAGTCCTGCTGTCACGTGCCAACCGTTATCGTTGTTGTAACGGTAATAGAGCGTGGGCAGCACTTTGTAGCCGTCGAGATTGTCGATCATGGGCTGATACCACACGACACCGGCTTTGAGGACATGCTCGCCGTTGAGCATCGAGATGCCCAACTCGGGAGCCAGACGTGTGAACAGCGCGGTCTGGTCGGGAGTGGTGCTGTCCTCGCCGCCCTCGCGGTTATTGATCAGCATGCTCGCGTCGATGCTCCATTCCAGTTCTTGAGCCCTCATCGGCTCCAGTTGCAGCAGCGACAGGAATAATATGGCGAGAAGCCAATTACGCATCGAGGGGCATCTTGATTTTTTCGATGCCTGCATTGAGACGTGCGAGGGTCTCGTCACGGCCCAGCAGGCGGGTGATCTCAAACATGTGCGGGCCACGGCATTCGCCCACGACAGTCAGGCGGAAAGCATTCATCACGTTGCCCTTGTGGTAGCCGTTCTTGTCAATCCAGTCCATGACCAGTTTCTCGCACTCCTCGACATCTTCCATGTCGGCATTGTCGAGCAAGCCGGCGAGCTGACGCATGAGTTCGGGCGTCTCGGGTTTCCAGCGCTTGCGGATGTCTTTCTCGCTGTAACTCTCGGGACGGACGAAGAAGAAATCAGCCTGGTCCCACAGGTCGCTCACGAAGTTAGCGCGGTTCTTGACGAGGGCCACCACGCTGGTGATGTACTCGTCGCTGAAGTCGGCCACGTTCACGCCATGCTTCTCGAGCACGGGCTTGAACAGTTCTGCCAACTCACTGTCTTCCATATTGATGAGGTACTCGTGGTTGAACCACTTGCCCTTCTCGAAGTCGAACTTGGCGCCCTTGCGGGAGCAGTGGTCGATCGAGAACTCCTTGATGAGTTCGTCCATCGAGAAGATCTCGCGGTCGTCGCCGGGGTTCCAGCCCAGCAGCGCCAGGAAGTTGACCACAGCCTGAGGCAGGTAACCGGCCTCGCGGTAACCGCTGGAGCGCTCACCGCTCTCGGGGTCGCGCCAGTCGAGGGGGAACACTGGGAATCCCAGGCGGTCGCCGTCGCGCTTGCTCAGTTTGCCCTTACCGTCGGGCTTGAGCAGCAGCGGCAGGTGGATGAAATCGGGCATCGTGTCCTCCCATCCGAAGGCCTTGTACAGCAACACGTGCAACGGTGCACTGGGCAGCCACTCCTCGCCACGGATGACGTGCGACACCTCCATCAGGTGGTCATCGACGATGTTGGCCAGGTGGTAGGTGGGCAGGTCGTCGGCGCTCTTGTACAGCACCTTGTCATCGAGAATCGACGAGTTGATGGTCACGTCGCCGCGCAGCAGGTCATGAACCACCACGTCCTGGTCGGGGTCGATGCGGAAACGCACCACCCACTTTGCACCGCTGTCCATCAAGGCCTTGACCTCGTCGGCGGGCAGCGACAGCGAGTTGCGCATCATGCCGCGCGTGCGTGCATCATACTGGAAATTCTTGATCTCCTGACGCTTGGCCTCGAGTTCCGCGGGAGTGTCAAAGGCGTAGTAGGCACGACCGGCATCCAGCAACTGCTGGGTGTACTTGCGGTAAAGGTCGCGGCGCTCGCTCTGCTTGTAGGGGCCGTAGTTGCCGCCCTCGCGCACACCCTCGTCGATGCCGATGCCCAGCCACTGCAGGGCCTCGTTGATGTATTCCTCGGCACCGGGCACAAAGCGTGTGCTGTCGGTGTCCTCGATGCGCAGGATCATGTCGCCGCCGTGCTGGCGGGCAAACAGATAGTTATACAGTGCCGTGCGCACGCCGCCAATGTGCAGCGGGCCCGTGGGTGAAGGCGCGAAACGCACTCTTACTCGTCTTTCCATTCTTTTTCTCTTTTATATATATTATTATAATGTGTTGTCAAACAGTAAATCGGCGATTAGGGACATCGAGGCATGGTCGGTCTGGTCCACATGGGTCGGTGTCACGGTGACATAGCCGCGTTCCAGCCAGTAATAGTCAGTCAGTCCCTCGCCCTTGTCGGCCATCTCAAAATCGCCTGTCAGCCAGTAGTAATCCCTGCCAGTGGGGTCCACGCGGTGTTCCCACTCGTTGACCCAGCGTCCCATGTCGCCGATGGTCACCTTCATGCCGTTGAAGGATTTGCCGCCCTCGACCTTGGGAATATTCACATTCAGGCACACGTCTTTGGGCAGTCCACCCTTGAGCACGCGCTCGGTGATGTGCTTCACTATAGGCTCACACACGCTTGTGTCGGCGTTGCCGCCATAGTCGCCATAGGAGAACGCCACGCTGGGCACCCCGTGCAGGATTCCCTCAAACACGCAGGCCATCGTGCCGCTGTATAGCGTGTTCAGGCCGTTGTTGTAACCGTGATTGATGCCGGCTAGCACGATGTCGGGCATGTTGTCGGCCATCAACTGGCTCAACGCAAGCTTCACACAGTCGGCAGGCGTGCCGGTCGCCAGGTACACCGTCAGTCCCGGCTCCTGTTTCACGAGGATGGTACGCACCGGGTTCACAAAGGTGATCGCGCTCGACATGCCGCTCTGGTGAACGGCAGGTGCCACGACAAACACGTCACCAATGGTACGTGCCACCTTGATGAGGGTCTGGATGCCGTTGTAGTCGTATCCATCATCGTTGCTGATGAGAATCAGGGGTCGTTTCTTGTCCATTTTGGCCATGTGATTGAATTTGGCCGCAAAGTTACTATTTTTTTATGGAGATTTGGCAGAAATGGCGTAACTTTGCCATGCTAAAAATAAATCTAATCAAAATCAAGAATTTTATGAGACTGATCATTGAACCGGATTATGAACACGTGTCGAAGTGGGCTGCTGAATTTGTGGCAGGACGTATCAATGCCGCTAACCCCACTCCCGAGAAACCTTTCAAACTGGGTTGTCCCACCGGCAGTTCGCCCCTGGGCATGTATCGCGAGCTGATCGCGATGAACAAGGCGGGCAAGGTATCGTTCCAGAACGTCATCACCTTCAATATGGATGAATATGTCGGCCTGCCCGAATCCCATCCCGAGAGTTACCACTCTTTTATGAGGAAAAATTTCTTCGATTTTGTGGATGTGCCCAAGGAAAACATCAACATCCTCAACGGCAACGCGCCCGACCTGGCGGCCGAATGTGCTTCCTATGAAGAGCGCATCGTCAAGGCCGGCGGCATCGACCTCTTTATGGGCGGCGTCGGCGAAGACGGTCACCTGGCCTTCAACGAGCCCTTCTCCTCTCTGGTCTCCCGCACCCGCGTCAAAACCCTGACCTACGACACCATCCTGGTCAACTCCCGTTTCTTTGACGGCGACCTCAACCAGGTGCCCAAGTTGGCGATGACCGTGGGCGTGG
>JAFQZK010000016.1 GCA_017405965.1 Muribaculaceae bacterium
ACTCCAGTTGGTCGGAATGCGGATGCAATTAGTTTCATTCGTTACAATTGAATGCGGATGCCAATTAGTTCAATTGGCTACGCCGAGCTAAAGGTTCGTGTAATTCGTAGTTTTAAAATTGTCGGCGGATGCTCACTAATCACTAATCTCTGATCTCTAATCAGCGGCGCCAGCCGCTTTCTCACGACCCCATGACCATGGTGATGAGTGTGGTGACGTCGGTGATGTTGACGTTGCCGTCGCTGTTCACGTCGGCTTCGGGATTACCGCTAGTGTTGTCACTCATGATCATGCTGATGAGGGTGGTGACGTCGGTGATGTTCACCTGGCCATCGTGGTTCACGTCACCACGCAGGAAGGCGTTCTTATCGGTGAAGTAGCCCGGATTGCTCGTGCCGCCGTCAACGTGGGCGTAGGCCTTGTCGATGTGGTTGGCGTCATAGGTCGTGCCCCTGCCACCGACAATGCTCACGCAGCCACCGAACATGTTAGTTGAGGTGGTCACGCCTTCAGTGCTCCACTCGTCGCCCACATAGACCGTCTCCAGTCCGCTGCAAGAGTCGAACATCGAGCTCATGTCGGTCACGCTGTGCGTGTCAAACGAGCTCAGGTCGAGGCTCGTCAAGGCAAAGCAGTTGCCGAACATCGAGTTCATGTTCGTCACGTTTGCCGTGTTGAAGTTGCTCAGGTCAACGCTTGCCAACTTGTTGCAGTCAACGAACATGGACATCATGCTCGTCACGTTATGCGTTTCAAACGAGCTCAGGTCAAGATTCGTCAGGTTGCAACAGTCAAAGAACATCTCCACCATGCTGGTGACGCTTGACGTGTTGAAGTCGCCCAGGTCGATTTCCGCCAGCTCCGTGCACTCATAGAACATTCCGTCCATGTTGGTCACGTTGATGGGCATGAAGCTGCTCAGGTCAACACTTTCCAGGGCAGAGCAATCGCTGAACATGTATGACATGTCGGTCACGTTCCCGGTATCGAAGTTGCTCAAGTCAAGGCTTGTCAGGGTAGCGCTGGCGAACATGCGGCTCATGTCCGTCACCTTGCCCGTGTCGAAGTGGCTCAGGTCAAGTGTCGGCCTTTGGTAACTGCCGAACATGTAGCTCATGTTGGTCACCTCGCTCGTGTTCAGGAACATCAGTCCGATGAGGCGGGTCATCCTGTACATGCCGTCGAACCAGTGGCAGGTGCTCGTGGGACGTGCATCGGCAAACGACGTGTCAAAGATTACGGTGGTCACATTCCTGCAGCTGTTGTCGCTGTACCAGCCGGGGTTGTTGGCACCCACATTCAGGTCATATCTCGTGCCGGGACGCGTACCCCTGAGACCGTCGCGGTAGAACGTCAGCGTCCTGCCGTCGGTCGAGAGCACGGCATAGACGGTAGGTCCGGTGAAGTAGCCCGGATTGCTGGAGCCTTCATCGATATGGGCGTAGGCCTTGTCCACATGGTCGGCATCATAGGCCGTGCCCATGCCGCCCACCAGGTTGGTGCAGCCCGTGAACATGTTATTGGAATTGGTCACGGCGTCTGTCGTCCAACCGTCATCGGCAAGGATGGTGGTCAAGCCGCTGCAGCCATTGAACATGCTGTTGGTATTGGTCAATCTGGGTGTGTTGAAGTGGCTCAGGTCGAGTCTCGTCAGTCCGGTGCAGCCATTGAACATGCTGTTGGTATTGGTCAATCTGGGTGTGTTGAAGTGGCTCAGATCGAGTCTCGTCAGGCCGGTGCAGCCATCAAACATGTTGCTCATGTCGGTCACGTTCCCAGTGTCGAAGTTGGTCACGTCAATGCTGGTCAGGCCGGTGCAACCACGGAACATGTAGCTCAGCGCAGTCACATACTCGGTGTTGAAGTTGGTGACGTCAAGGCTCGTCAAGCCGCGGCAACCATCAAACATGTTACTCATCGATGTCACGTTGCCAGTGTCGAAGTTGGTCACATCAAGGCTGGTCAAGCCGCGGCAACCGTTGAACATTAAGCCCATATTAGTCACCTTGGAAGTGTTGAAATTGCTCACGTTGAGGCTCGAGAGGGCGCGGCAGTCATAGAACATCCAGGTCATGTTCGTCACGTTGCGCGTGTCGAAGTGGCTCACGTCAAGCGACGTCAGTGCGTAGCAGCCGCTGAACATATAACCCATGTCCGTCACGTTGCGCGTGTCAAACGAACTCAAGTCGAGGTTCGTCAGCTTGTTACAGTCTTTGAACATGTAGCTCATGTTCGTCACGTTAGACGTGTTGAAGGCGTTCAAGCCCGTCATGGCAGCACAGGCCGAGAACATATAAGACATGTCGGTCACCTTCAAGGTAGTGAAATGGCTCACGTCGAGGCCCGTCACCTTCATGCAGCCAGAGAACATGTTCGACATGTCCATGACGTTCTGCGTGTTGAAGTGGCTCAAATCGATATTCGTCAATTCCGAGCAGCCTTTGAACATGTAAGCCATGTCCATCACCTCGCTCGTGTTCAGGTACTGTATGTTGCTGATCGTAGTCAGGTTGTACAGGCCGCTGAACCACTTATAGGTGCTCGTCGGACGGGCATTGGCGAACGACGGGTCGAACACCACGCTGGTCACCCTGCTGGGCTGAATGATCCAGCCGGGGTCCTGATGGCCGGTGTTGAGCGAATAGACGACGCCATAACTCAGGTTCTCCATGTTTTCCCGGTTGCCGTCGCAATAGAAGGTCACGGTTCCGGAGAGGTAGTCGAAGAAGACATAGGCGTTCGACGAGATATCGGTAAAGTAACCCGGATTGCTCGTGCCGCCGTCAATGTGGGCATATCCCTTGTTGACGTGGTTGCTATTATAGACCGTGCCCTCGCCGCCCACAAGGCTGGTGCAGCCCGTGAACATACCCGAGCCCGAGGTCACTGCCGCCGTGGTCCACGAGCTGCCGGCATAAATGGTTTTCAGGTTACTGCAGCTAGAGAACATCTTATTCATGTTAGTTACGCTGGCGGTGTTGAAACTGCCCAGATCGAGGCTTGTCAGCGAGGTGCAGCCACTGAACATGCTAAACATATCGGTTACCGAATGCGTGTCAAGACCTGTCATTAATATGCTCTTCAGGCTCGTGCAGCCGTTGAACATCGACCGCATCGAGGTCACGTTCTGCGTGTTGAAGGATGTCAATCGGAGCACGTTTAAGCCGCTGCAGTCCCCGAACATGCCTGTCATATTGGTGACATTGGCGGTTTTGAAGCCACTCAGGTCCAGACTCGTCAGGCTGCTGCAGCCGTTGAACATAAAAGCCATGTTGGTGACGCTGGAGGTGTTGAAGCCTTTCAGGCTGAGGTCTGTCAGGCTGGAACAGCCACGGAACATCTCACTCATATCGGTTACCGTGCCGGTCTGCAGGTATTTCAGGCCCTCCACCTTCGTCAGGTTGCTCATACCATAGAACCAGCGGCGCGTGTTGGGGGCAATCGCATGCATCGAGGTGCCGTTGATCACCACCTTAGTCACTTCCAACTGACGGGCAAGCCATGCGGGGTCACCGCCGTCATAATTCGGCAGGTAGATGTCGCCCGTTTTCTCCGACTTCTTGCCATCGGCATAGAACGTCAGCGTGCCGTTCTCGAAGACGGCGTAGAGCTCGAAGGTCATGTAGCCTGGATAGCTCGGGCCGCCGTCGGCTCGGGCATATTGCTTGTCGGTGTGGTTGGAGGTGAACGTCGTGCCTGCGCCGCCCACCAGACTGTTACAGTCGTAGAACATACCCGTGGATTCGGTCACGCTGGCTGTCGTCCATGCTGAACTGATATAGATGGTCTTCAGGTTCGAGCAGTTGCGGAACATGTAGCACATGTCCGTCACGTTGGCGGTGTTGAAGCTCCTGAGGTCCAGCGTGGTCAGGCTACTGCATTCGTTAAACATCCTGTACATCGTCGTTACCTCGCTCGTGTTCAGGTATTCCAATCCCCGGATGGTCGTCAGGTTGCTCATGCCATTGAACCAACGGCAGGCTGACCTCGGGCGGGCATACGCAAACATCATATTGAACGCCACCGAGGTCACTTGAGCAGAAAACTCCTGCCAGCCGGGCGCCTGATTGCCTATGTTCAGGATATAGGACAACCCCGTTCTGTTCTCGAAATGTCCGTCGCAATAGAACGTCAAGGTATGGTCATAGTAAGTGGCATAGGGCACGCTGCCAGCGTCAAACGCCCAATAGAAATCCCGCCATACATTAGCCGCCTGGTAAGCAGCCTTGGTGCCGTCGGGAACAATCAGTATCTGGCGGGCACGGTCGGGGAAAGCATCAGCAGTAACGGTAAGAGGATTCGTCCAGTGGACTTTCACCCGTTCCAAGCTGGAACAGCTGTAAAAGGCGCGGTCTCCTATGGTGGTTACCGAGCCAGGGATATTGATGGCCGTTAGTCCCGTGCCCTCAAATGCACTCACGCCGATGTGCACCAGAGATGAGGGAAGAGTGATGGACTTCAGCGAGGAACAATTCTTGAATACCGCATCAAGGATATATTTGGTACCCGAGTTCAGGGTGACTGATGCAAGCGAAGAACAACCCTCAAAACCTCCGCTGATAGTTTTGACAGATCCAGGGATTTCGATGGACGTCAAGGCAGTGCAGTTCCTGAAGGCTCCCACCTTGATATCGGCAACGCTGTTGCCTAGCGTCACTGTGGTCAGGCTGGTGCAACCGGCAAAGGTGTTGCTCTCGATAGAGGTGCTATTGATGTTGACTTGTGTCAGGCTGGTGCAGTTTTGAAAAGCACTCTCGCCCATTGTGGTGACGTTATTAAGATTCCCAACTGATGCCAGGGTGCCACAACCCATAAATGCACTGCTACCAATGGATTTCACACTTGCGGGCAATGAAATACTCTGAAGGCTGCTGCAATTCTTAAACGCATTGTCACCGATGGACGAAACACTACCAGGAAGATAAACCGATTGCAGATTCGTGCACCCCGAGAACGCATTGTCCGCAAGACTAGTCAAACCCGCGAAATACTGCAATTCATTAAAGGACGTGATTTGAGTCTTTCCCTGGAAGGTCGTTCCCAAATCGGTCACTAAAGCCGCCTCTATCCGATCAAGATATCCATCGCCATTGCTATCCCAGTTGTTTACACAGATGGCCTTGACTTGAGCGTCATCAAAACTGATTCTTGAATTCTCCACAATCGTCCCGAAATATTTCCAATAGTCAGCTGCGGCATAGAGAGAAAGGCAGCCTACAGGAACACATAGAGTCTGGAAAATACAATTAGGAAATGTATAATTATCAATAATCGGAGGATTCTGTGCTAGGGATACTATGGTTTTTAAATTGTCACATTTATTAAATGCATATCTTCCTATACTAGTTACACTACTTGGTATTACAATAGAGGTCAGACTACAATAAGAAAAAGCATTAATGCCAATGGACGTCAAGTGATTACCCATAGTGACAGAGGTCAGGCATGAACAATATCTGAATGCACCATCTTCAATTTGTTCCACACTCTCTGGAAGTTCGATGCTGGCGAGACTATGACATTCATAAAAAGCATATTGTTTAATCGTTATGATTGTATTGGGAAGTGAGACAGACGATAAGTTTCTTGTCCCATAAAAAGCATGATGACCAATTCCAGTTACAGTATAGATGATGCCTTCATACTCTACTGTGCTGGGTATTTCTAAATACCCATAATTATCATAAACAGATCCATAGCCATCGCCATTTGAAACATCAACGGTGTGGGCTTCAGTGTCAGTAATCAAATAATAGATTAATTTCCCGTCAGCATTTAACGCAGAAAAGTCATATTGAGGAGTCTGCGCCGCCGAGGCGGTGAGGGTTCCCAGTAGTGCTATCAGCACCAGCAGGGTTCGTTTAAAGAGTTCTTTTGTTTTCATATCGATATCGTTTTTGAATATAAATGGTCAGTTCGGTTTCTCATCTAGGGCAGTCCATGGCGGCGAATATAGCAACACAAAAAGAAGCGCGGACTGCTGTTTATGCCACGCTTTGTCATCTGATGGTCGTAGGAAAACCAAATACACAAAAAGGGGATAAAGTGAGACAGCCCACGCCGTAGCGTGGGAGCCGTCGTGCCCTTCTCTTGTGTATTATTTGAAAATTTCCTACGTTTTCAGATAACAAGAATAAGCATAACGCTCCTTGATTGCAAAATGTCGTGGATTGCACCGCAATCCATGGGCAAAAGTAATCAATATTTGAAGATAAAGCAAGAAAATATAGTAAAAGTTGCTATCATGCATCTTTTACCAGGCATTAGGCATTAGGTTTTAGGCTTTAGGTGGCATCCGCATTTCTAATTCAAACAACATGAACAACGATAAACAACTTGAACTACTATTTTATTAATATTTTGTCGGAAGGGGCGGCCACGCCAAGGCGAGGCCCTACAATGCGGATGCCCCTCTAAACTCTACACTCTAAACTCTGAACTGCGAGCGATAGCTCGCATAATTTGTTTTTCTCGCGAAAAAGTCGTACCTTTGCGGGCTCAATTTATCGGCAATGGCAACATCAGGAGACATCATCATCAAGGGGGCCCGCGTCAACAACCTGAAGAACGTTGACGTGGCGATACCGCGCGGCAAGTTTGTTGTCGTGACGGGCCTGTCGGGCAGCGGCAAGTCGTCGCTGGCCTTCGACACGCTGTATGCCGAGGGGCAACGCCGCTATGTGGAGAGCCTGTCATCCTATGCCCGCCAGTTCATGGGCCGCATGACCAAGCCCGACTGTGACTTCATCACCGGCTTGCCACCCGCCATTGCCGTGGAGCAGCGCACCGTGACGCGCAACTCGCGCAGCACGGTGGGCACGAGCACCGAGATCTATGACTACCTGCGTCTGCTGTTTGCCCGCGTTGGCAAGACCTACTCGCCCATCTCGGGGCAGATTGTGAAAAAGCATACCGCCAACGACGTCATCGACACCATCAACACCTACCCCGACGGCACCCGCCTGGCACTGTTGACCGAGGTCATCGTGCCCGAGGGGCGTGACCTGCGCACCCAACTCGACATCCTTGTCAAGGGCGGCTATTCCAGGCTGATGACGCGCGACGGCAGGTTTGTGGACATTTCTCAAGTCCTTGCCAGCAGCGAGGAACCCGCGGCCGAGGATTACCGCCTGCTCATCGACCGCTTGGCCGTCACCCACAGCCGCGACGACGAGATGCGCATGCTGGACTCGCTGCAGACGGCGTTCTACGAAGGTCAGGACGAGTGCATCGTCGCGATTTGGCAACAGGACGGGACGTTGACCGAACACCGGTTCTCGAAGCGCTTTGAGCTGGACGGAATGAAGTTTGAGGAGCCTAACGACCTGATGTTCAATTTCAACAATCCCTTGGGTGCCTGCCCCACCTGCGAGGGATTCGGCAACGTGACCGGCATCGACGAGAACCTGGTGATTCCTGACCGCAGCCGATCGGTGTTTGACGACGCGGTGATGTGCTGGCGCGGACAGATCATGAGCGAGTGGAAACGCGAGTTCATCCATGTGGCCGCCCGTCACAACTTCCCTATCCACAAGCCCTACCACGAGTTGACGCAAGAGCAGCTCGACCTGCTGTGGCATGGTTCGGCCGACGATGGATGGACCGGCATCGACGGTTTCTTTGAGTGGGTCAAGAGCAAGGCCTATGCCATTCAATTCCGCGTGTTGCTGGCCCGTTATCGCGGCAAGACCGTGTGTCCCACCTGTCACGGCTCCCGCCTCAAGCCCCAAGCCGACTATGTCAAGGTGGGCGGAGCCACCATCAGCGACCTGGTGCGTATGCCGGTCAAGGAGTTGTCGCAGTGGTTCAAGCAGCTGCAACTCGACGGGACCGATGCGCAGATTGCCAAGCGCCTGCTCACCGAGATCAACAGCCGTCTGGAATACCTGTGCGACGTGGGTGTGGAATACCTCACGCTCGATCGCCTGTCCTCGACGCTGTCGGGCGGTGAGAGCCAGCGCATCAACCTGGCGACCGCACTGGGCAGTTCGCTGGTGGGTTCGGTCTATATTCTTGACGAGCCGTCCATCGGCCTTCACCCGCGCGATACCCACCGCCTGATTCACGTGCTGCGCATGCTGCAACAGTTGGGCAACACCGTGCTAGTCGTCGAGCATGACGAGGACATCATCAACAATGCCGATTACCTGATCGACGTGGGGCCTGAGGCAGGGCGCAACGGTGGACGCATCACCTATCAAGGTCCCGTCAGCAAGCTCGGCGAAGCCTCCGAAAGCTACACCGCCAAATACCTCACCGGAGCGCTCTCCATCCCTGTGCCCAAGCGGCGCCGCACCTGGAACCAGTATATCGAGGTCAAGGGAGCCACCCACAACAACCTCAAGAACATCACTGTAAAGTTCCCGCTCGGCGTGATGACCGTGGTCACCGGCGTGAGCGGTTCGGGTAAATCGACGCTGGTGGGCAAGATCCTCTACCCTGCCCTGGCGCGCCACTTCGACCAGACGGCCGAAGCGCCTGGCAGCCACAACGGCATCGGCGGCGACCTGGGTCGCCTGCAAGCCGTGGAATTCATCGACCAGGGACCCATCGGCAAGAGCACCCGCAGCAATCCCGCGACCTACCTCAAGGCGTTTGACGAGATACGCCAACTGTTCGCCCAGCAGCAACTGTCCAAGCAGATGGGCTACAATTCCGGCTTCTTCTCGTTCAACTCACCGGGTGGACGCTGCGAGGAGTGCAAGGGCGACGGCACCATCACCATCGAGATGCAGTTCATGGCCGACATCACCCTGACGTGCGAGGCATGCCACGGCAAGCGATTCAGCCGCAACGCCCTCGACGTGACCTACCGCGACAAGACCATCAGCGACATCCTCGAGATGACTGTGAATCAGGCCATTGAGTTCTTTGACGAGAGCAACACCTATAACGAGCATAAGATTGTGCGCCGCCTCAAGCCGCTGCAGGATGTGGGACTGGGGTACATCAAACTGGGGCAATCGTCGTCCACATTGTCGGGCGGTGAGAACCAACGCGTGAAGCTGGCCTACTACCTGAGCGGTGAGCGCCAGGGCAACACGCTGTTCATCTTCGATGAGCCGACGACAGGTCTGCACTTCCACGACATCAACACGCTGATGCGGTCGTTCGACCAACTGATAGGCAACGGCCACACGGTGGTCATCATCGAGCACAACCTCGACGTCATCAAGTGCGCCGACCACATCATCGACCTGGGGCCCGAGGGTGGCGACAAGGGTGGCAACATCGTTGTCGAGGGCACCCCCGAGCAGGTCGCTCAGTGCAAGGAGAGCTACACAGGCAAGTTCCTGGCCAAGAAGTTGTAAACTACGAATTACACCAATTTAACTAATTGGCATCCGCATTCAATATATTACGAATCTCATGCTAAGTTACCTGGCCAAGAAGTTGTAAACTACGAATTACGCTAATTTAACTGATTGGCATCCGCATTCAATTTATTACGAATCTCATGCTAAGTTACCTGGCCAAGAAGTTGTAAACTACGAATTACGCTGATTTAACTAATTGGCATCCGCATTCTTCGGCCCCACGCTAAGGCGCTAAGACGCTAAGTTTTAATAAACAACTGATTAGTCTGAGTTTTCTGAGGGCATCCGCGCTCTTTGACTAACGCTTAGGATAAAAGGAGGACAATAAGGACAATAATTACAATGGTATCCGCTTTGTAGGGCCTCGCCTTGGCGTGGCCGACCACTGCTCAAGGACTGCCCCACGCCAAGACGCTATTTTTAAGTAATTGAAATGGACACTGACAATAATTTATCAAGAGAGATAAGGAAGGAGTTTTTTGCCTTTCGCAACGGCATCGTAGCCGACAAACTGAGAAAAGCCGGTGACCCGCACAGCATCATCATGGGTTGCCTGCTGGTGGATGTCCAAGGCATCGTCCAGCGGCAGCGCGAGGCTATCGGTGATGTCGAAACACTGAAAGCGCTTGCTCTGGAGCTGTGGAACGACACCAATTCGCGCGAGTGCCGCCTTGCCGCCCCGATGCTCTACCCTGCCGAGTCGATGACGCTTGAAATGGCCCTGCAATGGTGCCGGACCGTCGAGACCGTCGAGGTGGCTGACAACCTGTGCCACAAACTCTTGCGCCACATCGCTGAAGCCGATGCCCTCTTCCGTCAACTCATCGCCGACGAACGCCCACTAGTAAAATACACTGGCTACCGCCTGTTGCTCAATCTGCTCATGCTGGGCAAAATCCAGCCCAACGCCTCGCTCCGCACCATCATTGAGAACGAGAACGAGCCGTCCCTGAGCCATCTGTTGAAGGATATTCTGGAAGAGCTGAATTAATCCACCTACTCGTCCCACATGAGGTCACGGATGACGGCGTCGCTGAGCATGATGCCGTCGCGTGTCAAGACGTAGCGGCCGCCATCGATCAGGCGCAGGTTGCCGGCGGCGATGTGTTTTTCGGCCTCACGAGTGAAGTAGCACCAAGCTTGTTCGCCGAAGTCCTGCCGCAAGCGCTCGGCATCCACACCACGGGCCGTCCTCAGCCCCAGCATCACACGCTCGTCATAGCGGTCACGACGAGTCAACTCCTCTTGTTCACAAGCCACCTCGCCTGCCATGATCTTATCGATGTATTGCCGCAGATCATGTGGATTATAGCGTCGCAACACGCCGTCATAGCTGTGGGCCGCGGCACCCAAGCCCAGATAAGGCGTATCATCCCAGTAGGAGGAATTGTGGCGAGAGTAATAGCCTGACAGCGCAAAGTTGGAAATCTCATAGTGCTCATAGCCAGCAGCTTGCAATTCATCAACGAGGATACGATACATTTCCAAGCATTGTTCCTCGGGCACCTCGACAACCTCGCCGCCCTCACGCTGATGCCACAGGCGCGTGCCCTCCTCATAGGTCAATCCGTAGGCCGAGATGTGTTGCGGATGCAGGGCAATCGCCTGCCGCACCGAGTCGGTCCATGAGGACAAGGTCTGCCCCGGCAAGCCGAAAATCAAATCAATGCTGATGTTGTCGATGCCCGCCGTGCGCAGGTTGGCAACAGCCTCCACGGCCTGTCGAGCCGTGTGACGACGCCCGATGAGCCGCAAAATCGGGTCCTCGAACGACTGCACACCCATGCTCACGCGGTTCACCCCCAAACGTGGCAGGGCGGCACACCATGCCGGAGTCACATCGTCAGGATTGGCCTCGATGGTGAATTCCTCAAGCGTGGTCAGGTCAAGAACGGCGCTCAAGCCCTCGACGAGACGCTCCAGCAACTCCACTGGCAGTTGCGACGGAGTGCCACCGCCCAGATAGAGTGTCTTGACCGTCGCGCCCCGCAACTCGCCACGACGCAGCCGCGCCTCGGTGACAAGGGCCTCAACATATTCAGCCCCTGCCTCGGCCAACCGCAGCGTCGAGAAAAAGTCGCAATAAGAACAGCGACTCGCACAGAACGGGATATGCACATAAACACCTGCCATGACGAGGCAAAGATACAAATTTCCATGGTCCCCGCGCCCCGTTTTTTCTATCTTTTTAGGGTTGTTGAAAATTTTCTTTTTAATAATGTTGTGATTCACAGTAAAAATGACTAATTTTGCACGCTGATTTAGCGAACAAAAACAACAATTCATTATATAACAACCATTTAACAACAAAATCACTAATGAAGGTTTACAAAACAAACGAGATCAAGAACATCGCTCTCGTCGGTGGCAAGGGCGCTGGCAAGACCACTCTCACCGAGTCTATCCTCCTTGAGGGCGGCGCTATCAGCCGTAGAGGTTCCGTCGACGGCGGTAACACCGTGAGCGACAACAGCCCCGTTGAGAAGGAGTACGGCTACTCCGTATCCTCCTGCATCTTCTATGCTGAGAAGAACGGCAAGAAGCTCAACTTCATCGACTGCCCGGGCAGTGACGACTTCGTGGGCAATGCAGTAACCGCCCTGAACGTTACCGATACCGCCGCTCTGGTGGTTGACGGCCGCAACGGCGTCGAGGTAGGCACCCAGAACAATTTCCGCACTGTTGAGCGCATCGGCAAGCCGTTGATGTTCGTCATCAACCGCCTCGAGGACGAGAAGTGCGACTTTGACAACGTATATAACCAGCTGCGTGAGACCTACGGCAACAAGGTCGTAGCTCTGCAGTTCCCCGTTAACGCAGGCCCCGGCTTCAACAGCGTGGTTGACGTGCTGTCGATGAAGCAGTACACTTGGCCCAAGGACGGTGGCAAGGCTACCGCCGCTGACATTGATGGTGCTCTCGCCGACAAGGCCGAGGAGTACCGCATGGCCCTGCTCGAGATGGCTGCCGAGAACGACGAGGAGCTCATGATGAAGTTCCTTGACGAGATGACCCTGACCGATGAGGAGACCATCAAGGGTATCCGCCTGGGTATGGTTGACCGCAGCATCTTCCCCGTTGTTCTGGTTAACGCCGAGAACAACATCGGTACCGACCGCATGCTCGAGATCATGACCGAGATCGTGCCCGACGTGACCGACATGCCCGCTCCCAAGAACACCAACGGCGACGAGGTTCCCTACGACGAGAACGGTCCCGTGAGCATCTTCTTCTTCAAGACCTCGGTTGAATCCCACATTGGTGAGGTTTCCTACTTCAAGGTAATGAGCGGCACGCTCAAGGCTGGTGCCGACCTGACCAACATGAACCGCGGCAGCAAGGAGCGCTTGGCTCAGATCAACGTGGTTTGCGGTCAGAACAAGACCCCGATCGACGAGATCCACGCCGGTGACATCGGTGCAGCCGTGAAGCTGAAAGACGTTCGCTGCGGCAACACCCTGAACGAGAAGGGTTGTGAGCACGTGTTCGGTTTCATCGAGTATCCCGCTCCCAAGTTCCAGCGTGCCATCAAGGCCATGAACGAGAGCGAGACCGAGAAGCTGGGTGCTGTCCTCAACCGCATGCACGAGGAGGATCCCACGCTGTTGATCGAGCAGAGCAAGGAGTTGCGTCAGACCATCGTTTCGGGTCAGGGCGAATTCCACCTGCGCACCCTGAAGTGGAACATCGAGAACAACGACAAGATCCAGATCGAGTATCAGGAGCCCCGCATCCCCTACCGCGAGACCATTACCAAGGCCGCCCGTGCCGACTATCGTCACAAGAAGCAGTCTGGTGGTTCAGGTCAGTTCGGTGAGGTTCACCTGATCGTGGAGCCCTATCGCGAGGGTATGCCCGAGCCTGACACCTACAAGTTCGGCAACCAGGAGTACAAGATGAACATCAAGGACAAGCAGGAGATTCCCATGGAATGGGGCGGTATGCTTGTAATCTACAACTGTATCGTTGGTGGTGCCATCGATGCACGCTTCATCCCCGCTATCGTTAAGGGTATCATGGACCGCATGGAGCAGGGCCCGTTGACCGGTAGCTACGCTCGCGACGTTCGCGTCTGCATCTACGATGGTAAGATGCACCCGGTTGACAGTAACGAAATCTCGTTCCGTCTGGCAGCCCGTAACGCCTTCTCCACCGCATTCCGCGATGCTAACCCCAAGGTTCTCGAGCCCGTCTATGACGTCGAGATCCTGTTGCCCGCCGACTGCATGGGTGGTGTACAGAGCGACCTGCAGGGCCGCCGCGGCATCATGATGGATATGTCGAGCGCCAATGGTCTGGAGCGCGTGAAGGCCCGCATCCCCCTGAAGGAGATGTCGAGCTACAGCACCTCCCTGAGCTCCATCTCGGGTGGTCGCGCTTCGTTCAGCATGAAGTTCTCGAGCTACGAGCTCGTGCCCGCCGACGTGCAGGCTCAGCTGCTCAAGGAGTACGAGGAGAGCAAGCAGGACGAGGATTAAACCCCGACTGTCTTATACATTATATAATAGTGGGTGTCCCTGCCGGGGCACCCATTATTTTTTTCACCAATTGGGACGAATTGGGTCAATTGGTCAAATTGGAGCCATTTGTGGTCGTTTTAACATTTCGCGTTAAATTTTTCAGCGAAAAGTGAACAGAAATTTTGCTTTTTCACAATAAAGTGTTAATTTTGCCGTTGATTGTTAAAAACAAGGTTTTGACTTAGACATACAACTCTCATGAAGAGATCTACGATATGGATATTGACGGTCGTGATGGCGATAGCCCTGCTGGGCCTTCTCGCCATGCAGATCATGTACATGGAGAAGATGGTCGCCATGCGCAACAGCCAGTTCAGCGAGATTGTGATGCGCAGCCTGTACAGCGTGTCCACCATGCTCGAGCAGAACGAGACCCTATACTTCCTCGACCAGGATCTGGCCGAGGCCGAACTGACATATTCGAGCGTTCGCCAGAACAGTTTCACGTTTAACGACCCGCTCGAGGCATCGATCGACACCACACTCAACACCGAGGACCCGTCGACCCTGCGCCCCACCAACCCGAACAGACTCAAGGACCTGAACGACACCTATCAGCGCAAGCAGGAAATCCTCAAGGGACAGTACCTGTATCAAAAGAGCCTGCTCAACGAGGTGATTCTCAACATCCTGAACCACTCCAGCGACCGCCCCATCCAGGAGCGCGCCGACAGTGCCACGGTGGCCGGCTACCTGCGTTCGGAGCTTGAGTTCAACGGCTTGACTCTGCCCTTTGAATTTGCCATCATCAACCGCGCCAACGGAGTGATCTATAAGACCGAGGGCTACTCGCCGATGTCCAAGCAGGACGTTTACAGCCAGGTGCTGTTCCCCAACGACCCGAAGAACAAGCAGAACACCTTGAACGTGACTTTCCCCAACAAGAGTGACTACATCTTCTCGTCGGTGAAATTCCTGGTGCCCTCGCTGGCCTTCACCTTCCTGCTGCTGGGTGTGTTCCTGTACACCATCACCGTGGCCTTCAGGCAAAAGAAGTTGAGCGAAATCAAGAACGACTTCATCAACAACATGACGCACGAGTTCAAGACACCCATCTCGTCGATTTCGATTGCGGCCCAGATGCTCAACGACGACAGCGTGCGCAAGAGCCCCGAGATGCTCAAGCACGTGTCGGGCGTGATCAACGACGAGACCAAGCGCCTGCGCTTCCAGGTCGAGAAGGTGCTGCAGTTGTCACTGTTCGACCGCAAGAACGCCACCATGCGTCTTGAGGAAGAGGACGCCAACGCCAGCATCTACAACGTGATCAACACCTTTAAGTTAAAGGTAGAGAAATACGGAGGCCACATCAACGCCAACCTCGATGCCGAGGACCCCATCATCAACGTGGACCGCATGCACTTCACCAACGTGATCTTCAACCTGCTGGACAACGCCGTGAAGTACCGTCGCGATGACGTGGCACCCGAACTCACCGTGACCACCGTCAATCCCGACGAGGACCACATCCAGATCACCGTCCAGGACAACGGCATCGGCATGAAGCGCGAGGACCTGAGGAAGATCTTCGAGAAGTTCTACCGCGTCTCGACCGGCAACCGCCACGACGTGAAGGGCTTCGGTCTGGGACTGGCCTACGTACACAAGATGATTGACCTCTTCGGCGGCTCGATTCGCGCCGAGAGCGAACTCAACAAGGGATCGAAATTCATAATCACATTACCACTGTACAAATAAATCAATTTTTAAGTTGAATAGCAACTTAAAAATTGAGGAGAAGGGATAATGGAGAATGGTTAATGAAGAACGGAGTAAAGAAAAAAACATAACACTAACATATCAACAATAATTAAAAGAGACAATTATGGAAGACAAACTGAGAATTCTGTTATGCGAAGACGACGAGAACCTGGGTACCCTCACCCGTGAGTATCTCGAGGACAAGGGCTACAAAGCCGAACTGTTTGCCGACGGCGAAGCCGGTTACAAGGCCTTCCTCAAGGGCAAGTATGACATCTGCCTGCTTGACGTGATGATGCCCAAGAAGGACGGCTACCAGCTCGCCCAGGAGATCCGCGCCGTCAACAGCGACGTGCCCATCATTTTCTTGACCGCCAAGGCCCTCAAGGAGGACATCCTGGAAGGTTTCAAGATCGGTGCCGACGACTACATCACCAAGCCCTTCTCGATGGAGGAGCTGGTGCTGCGCATCGAGGCCATCCTGCGCCGCGTCAAGGGCAAGAAGGGCAAAGAGGTGACCGTTTACAAGATCGGTAAGTTCACCTTCGACACCCAGCGCCAAGTGCTGTTCACCGATGATCGCAGCGACAACCTCACCACCAAGGAGAGCGAGCTGCTGAGCCTGCTGTGCGCCCACATGAACGAGATTCTGGAGCGCAACTTCGCCTTGAAGACCATCTGGATCGACGACAACTACTTCAACGCCCGCTCGATGGACGTTTACATCACCAAGCTGCGCAAGAAACTGAAAGACGATCCCACTATCGAGATCATCAACATCCACGGCAAGGGCTACAAACTCATTGCCCCCGATGCCGACGGCGAGGAGAAGTAAACAAGCCGTCCTGAAGGACGAGAGAAAGAAGAAAACGAAGACAACCCCCTATGTTTGCACAGTCATAGTCAAACATGGGGTTGTCTTCTTTATATGGCTTTAATAAGTTTGTCGGTGAACTTGAGGCAGGAGTTAAATGTGGTTAATATCAGTTGCTGTGGAAGGCTCAACTTGCAGATTTATGTCGAAAGTTGTAATTTTGTGCCGTTGGAAAAAGTGATTGATTAAGGAATGAAATATATTTACCGGATATACCAATGGTGCATCGTGACGCCTATCATGCTGGTGCTCAGTATCTTCACTGCGCTTGCCACCATCATCGGCTGCCTGTTCAACGAGGAGTATTGGGGGTATTATCCTGCCAAATGGTGGGCAAGGACATGGTGCTGGCTGCACCTGGTGCGCGTGCGCAGCGTGGGCCGCGAGCTCATTGATCACGAGACGAGCTATGTGTTTGTCGCCAACCACCAGGGAGCCTACGACATCTTCTCGATCTACGGCCATCTGGGCCACAACTTCAAGTGGATGATGCGCAAGGGCATCACCAACATCCCCCTCATCGGCACGGCCTGCCGTATGGCCGGACACATCCTGGTTGACACCCATAGCGCCCAAGGCCTGCGCGACACCATGGCCGCCGCCAAGAAAAAACTGCACCGCGGCATGTCGATCGTCGTCTTTCCCGAGGGCCGCCGTACCGACACGGGCCTCATGGGCCCCTTCAAGAACGGCGCTTTCAAACTCGCCCTGGAGTTCGGCCTTCCCGTCGTGCCCATCACCATCAACGGCAGCTACAAGGTGATGCCCCGCAGCACCTTCAACGTCACCCCCGGCACCATCACGCTCACTTTCCACGAGCCCATCCAGCACACCGGCGGCAACGACATCGCTCAGGTGAGCCAGCAGTGCCGCACCGCCATCCAGCAAGACCTGCCGCCCGAACAACGCGACTGAACCAAACTACGCCAAATACAAATCGGAGTCCCCTGATTACTCAGAGGACTCCGATTCCATTGTATCCTTATCAATCCTTACACGATAATCATATCGTTCTTGACGGTCTGGGCAATCTCGGGACCCAATTTGCGCCATTCCTTGGAATTGATGTAATCCATGATGATGTGGGCATGCTTGATGTTGTGCATATCGCTGCCCAGGTAATCGATCATGCCGTTGCGTGCAAACCACAACGCGCTGTCACGCGCCTCCTCGCCAAAGTATCCCGTGAACGACAGGATATTGATCTGGAAGCGGGCGCCGGCATTATGCAGCTGCTCGTAGCGCTTGCGACGACGCGAGTAGTAGGTGTAGCGCTCGGGATGAGCCAGAATCGTCCTGTAGCCCTTGACCTGCATGTCGAACAGCAGTTCGTCGAGGTTCATCAGCTCTTGCTGGAAGGAGTTCTCGAGCAGGATGTGATTGCCGGGCATCGGGATCAGATGGTCGGCAGCAAATTCCTTGTCAAAGTACTCATCCATGCGGTACTCGGCACTCAAGTACAGATTGATGTCCAGCCCCTCGTCGGCCACCGCATCCTTGAGCTTGAGGAAAGCATCCATCAGGCTCTCGCGCGTATTCTCGAAGGTCACTGCCGTCACATGCGATGTGAGAATGACATTACTGATACCCATTTCCTGCTCGGCACGGAGCATCTCGAGCGACTGCTCGATGCTCTGCGAGCCATGGTCCACACCCGGAAGGATGTGGCAGTGAATGTCTGTGTTATAGAAGAGCTTGACTTGCTCTCTCTTGCTTCTGAATATGCCAAACAGGCCCATATCGTTGATCTAAATAGTTTGTTTTTTCGAATTAGCCTGCAAAGTTACGCATAATTTTCTTTATATGACCTAATTTGACGATTTTTTTGTTCTACAAAAGTAAAAAAGGAGAAAAAAGTTTTTCCAGTTCAGAAAATAGTTGTACCTTTGCACGCCATTACAAAAAATAGGCGTTTACCACCGCCAAAATATTGTAAGTTTAACATTTAAAGATATATCAAAACAATGAAGAAGGATATCCATCCCAGCAACTATCGCGAGGTTGCTTTCAAGGACATGTCTAACGAGGAGGTCTTCATCACCCGCAGCACGGTGAACACCAAGGAGACCATTGAGATTGACGGTACCACCTATCCCCTGGTGAAGCTCGAGATCACCAACACCTCGCACCCGTTCTTCACCGGCAAGCAGAAGCTCGTCGACACCGCAGGTCGCGTGGACAAGTTCATGCAGCGCTACGGCAACCGCAAGAAGAAATAAGACACAGACAACATGGCATTACCGCCGTGAGCGCTCGCGGCAGGTATCAACAAGACACAGCGACGCGCCCTTTCCATCAAGTGTGGAGGGCGCGTCGCTGGTTTATCCTCGCCAGTGAGTGGCAGCGCTACGGCAGGAACATCGTCTGCATTGACTTGATCATGTTGCTCACCGAGTTTTCGATTCCAAACTGGCCACATGCGGCCGTCGTCAACAACAGCGTTGCCACAGCAATCAGCGGGCGCAGCAGTATCCTGGGCCAAGCAATGTTTCCTCGCCAGGGCTTAGCGTTAATCAGCAAGACAACCTCCAGCAACACCCACAACAACGCCGAATGGTCAACAGTCCCCACCAGATAGTTGAACCCCAAGGACCTATCTCCCACAAAAAGACAATAGCACAAACCGCCGACACGAACCAGCACCTTGGTCACAGCTATGGCCAGGAAGACCGAGGCCACGATACGCCACAGCGTCCCCCACCAGCCGTAGCCGAACAGCTGCTTGTAGTCACACCACAGCATGAGCGGCAGCACAAGCATGACCATAAAACCCGCCGCCTCGTCACCACTGCCCGACAACGAGGGTATCAAGTCGAACACCAGTGTCACAATCAACATGTACAGCAGGAACTGCACCCCGACAAACACTTGGATGAAGAACCCTTGCGGCAAGGTGTGGCGAGGCAAACGTGGGGCTGTGCGGAACAGAAACCACACTGGCACAATAAACATCGAGAAACCCGCGAGCACCGCCCACTCGATGTGATTACTCATCCAGTCATAGAAGTCGCCCATCAGGAACCCCTGCACGGCATTATTGCCGCTCTCATTTTCGACTTCAGCCTCAAAACCGATTCCCAGCAATCCATAGACCAGCACCACAAGTACCGCCATGACAACCAGCATCTTGACCGGAGGGAAACTCACCTGACGCTTGCCGCTGATGTAGTCCCTTATCAGGTAACCCGGGCGCCACAGCAGTTGCCACAGCGTGTAAGGCAAAGAGCGGGTGCCCACGCCCCACACGTCCATGATGCCCTGCCACACGCTGTGCCAGGTGATGGGGCCATAAGCGGCCTTCTGGCCGCAGCGGGGGCAGTAATTGTTCTCGCTCTCGGCGCCGCAGTTGCAGCATCCGTGATGATCATGACTGTCATGGTACTCAAACGGCTGACGTTGCCACTGACGGAAACGATGATATTTCTCTTGTAACGAAAACATTGATCTCCTGTATTTTATAAATTAACCATGAAATAACAAGCCATGCTTTATCAACTTGAAGGCCAGCAATGAGGCCAGCATTACCCCTAGCGCGATGAGCGGAAAACGCAGCGCCCGCGGCCAGCCAGCCGTGCGCCAAGTCCTGCGGTTGACCATGTCGGTAACAAGAATAAGCAGTGCCGCACAAGCGTTTATACCGACGATTGCGGCAAGTGTTACCATTATCATCTTCATCCCCACAGAAAGCGCCTCAAGCAAACTCGGGAAAACGAACAGATCCAGTCCACCCACATAGACAAGACAAACCGCCACCATCAAGCGCCACAATGTGCCCCACCATCCGTAGCCAAACAATGTCTTGAAGTCAAAGAGCGCCAGCAGCGGTAATATTACGGTCAATGCTATCGTCAGCGCGAGGTCCTGATCGACGTCGAGAATCAAGAAAACAAAAGAGAAGACAAACAGAGCCAGATAAAACTGCACGTTCAGGAACACCATGATGAAGAAGCCCTGCGGTAACGTATGCAGCGCGTTGCGAGGAGAATGGCGAAAAACAAACCACATGGGGATGATGAAGAACAAGAACAAGAGCAGGTAGCACCATTCGGGGTGCGTCAAGATCCAGTCGAACACCCTTTCAACAAAACTAAAGTTTCCCACGACGGCATCCTCATCATCAAACATGCCACCCCAGAACCCGGGGTTAACCAGCCGACCAAGCAAATTGACGGTTACGGCCACGATGACCAGCATCTTGACGGGCGGGAAACTCACCTGCCACTTGCCGTTGATGTAGTCGCTGATGAGACGCCCGGGACGCACCACCAACTGCCACAACGACCTGATCAAGGAACGCGACCCCAGGCCCCAGACGTCCATCACACCGCTACGCACCGTGCCCCACGTGATGCGTCCAGCCGTCGCCTTCTGCCCACAGGCGGGGCAATAGTTGCCCTGGTACTCATGTCCACAATTCACGCAGGCGTGCACCTGGTCACCGATTTTGTAGGCATCAGCTCCAGGATAGCGCACCAGCAAGGGTAATTCCTTTATAACTTCACTCAGCCTCATCGTGCGGGATAGTGGTTTCTACCTGGGCATTATCGGCAGGAGCTCCCGGCTCAACGGCAGGACGGGTCAGCGCTCGGCGCACGCGGCGCTCGGCCAGATACTCTTGCAAGCTGGTAAAGTTGAACAGCAGCAGGCTGATGCCCGTGATCAGTACAACCATCGACACGTTATCGCGCAACGAGGTCACAGCCAGCGACAAGATGCCGCACACGACCACCACAATCGGGCAGATGTAATACCACCCCTTGATATTCAGCGACTTGTGCGACAGCAGCAGATACACCACATGGAACAAGCCCAGCACAATCAGCAACACGCCCATCAGCAACTGCAGGATGCCGTCAAACAGGTGAGCCTTCAGTATCATCACCAGCCCGAAGCACAAGCCACCCACAGCGGGCAGCACGCCCAGGTAGTCGGTACTGGTGCGAGCATCGGCATGTCGCACCGCCACCATAATCAGATAAATCAAAGCGGGCAACATGAACATGGTCCCCATCACACGACAGCCCCACAGCATAACAGTGGGCACCCCGTGAAAGATGATGAGGATAATGCCAGCAAGCAGCAAAATCACATTCGTCAGGAGGTTTATACTTACCTTTTTCATTAGTTTTTAAAAGTAAAAAGCGGGTTGTTAATAAATTTTCCACAAAAATATTTCAAAAACATCTATCATCAAAAAAAAACACACAAAAAAGTATTATCTTTGCGGTGAATGGAAGACAAACGCAGACACATAGTCGCTATCATCAACCCCGTGTCGGGGACAGGAAAGAAGGATAAAATCCCCCGCCTGATCGACACAGTGGTGGACAACAACAGCAATGACGTGAGCATCATCATGACCGAATATGCAGGTCATGCCCACGAAATAGCGACTCAGGCCGCCAGCGACGGTGCCGATATCGTTGTCGCCATCGGCGGCGACGGCACGGTCAACGAGGTGGGTAGTGCCGTGTGCGGTACCGATACCGCCCTGGCCATCGTGCCTAGCGGCTCGGGCAACGGGCTGGCACGTCACCTGCGCATCTCGATGAATGCAAGTCGCGCGTTGCAAGTGCTCAACAACGGTGTGGTTGGCAGTTTTGACTACTGTACAGTGAACGGCAAACCCTTCTTCTGCACCTGCGGCATGGGCTTTGACGCGGCCGTGAGCTACAAGTTCTCGAACGAGGGCACCCGCGGTTTCATCACCTATGTGAAAACGACGCTCAGCGAGTACATCAAGTACAAGCCTCAAGAGTACCTGATCAACATCGACGGTGCCAAGTTGAGTGAAAAAGCATTTGTCATCGCCTGCTGCAACGCAGCACAATATGGCAACAATGCTTACATCGCCCCCCGTGCCACCATGCAGGACGGCCTGATCGACGTGACGGTGATGCACCCGTTCAATCTGGTCGAGAGTCCCCTGATCGGTGCGCGTTTGTTCCTCCGTCAGCTCAACCACGACAACCACGTGAGCATCTACCGTGGCAAGCGCGTGGTGATTGAGCGCCGTCATGATGACATTGTCCACGTTGACGGTGACCCGATGATGATGCCCGCCCGCATTGTCGTTGAGAATGTGAGCAAGGGCATACACATCCTTGTACCGCCAACGCTACCTGACGACGTGTGACAAAACACTAATTAGTCCATTAAAAAACCAAAAACAATATATGCGCCTATGAGTTACCTGAAATTTGATAAAAACCTGATGATCAACCTGGAGCAGTCGCTGCCCAAGGAGATGTTGCGCACCAACCAGTCGGGAGCATACCACTGCACCACCATCGTTGGCTGCAACACCCGCAAGCAGCACGGCCTGTTGGTCATCCCCGTCCCCGAGCTTGACGACAACAACCACGTGCTGCTGTCGACGCTCGACGAGACTGTCATCCAACACGGTGCTCCCTTCAACCTGGGCCTGCACCGCTACAAGGGCGACACCTACAGTCCCAACGGACACAAGTACATCCGCGAGTATGACTGCGAGCGCGTTCCCACGACGACCTATCGTGTGGGAGGTGTGATTCTCAAGAAGGAGAAAATCTTCATCACTCACGAGAACCGCATCCTCATCCGCTACACCCTCGTTGACGCCCACTCGGCAACGACGTTGCAGTTCCGGCCCTTCCTGGCCTTCCGCAACGCCAACGACCTGTGTGTAGAGAATGCTGTCGCCAGTCGTGACTATCAAGAGGTGTCGAACGGTATCGCCACCTGCATGTACAACGGCTATCCCACACTGTACATGCAGATGAACCACAAGCCCCGCTTCGTGTTTGACCCGCACTGGTACAAGAACATCGAGTACATCAAGGACCAGGAGCGCGGCATCCCCTACAGCGAGGATCTGTATGTTCCCGGCTACTTCGAGGTAGAGATCAAGAAGGGCGAGCCGCTCATCTTCTCGGCCGGTGTCGAGGAGGTGAACACCCGCACGCTCACCAAGATGTATGAGGACGAGATCAAGCCGCGCACCCCGCGCACGAGCTTCTACAACTGTATGAAGAACAGCGCCAAGCAGTTCTACATCACCAACAACGAGGGCCACTACCTGCTGGCCGGTTATCCGTGGTTCAAAATCCGCGCCCGCGACGAGTTCATCGCGCTGCCGGGCTGCACGCTGTCGGTTCACCACCGCCAGGACTTCGAGCTTATCATGGACACCGCTCAGCGCGCCCTCTACGACTGGATGCGCGACGGCACCCTCGACAAGCACCTCGACGGTCTCGAATTGCCTGACATTCCCTTGTGGGCCATCTGGGCCGTGCAACGCTATGCCCATGACCTGAATGCCGAAGCTGCCCGCGAGCGCTACGGCCAATTGGTCAAGGACCTGATCAATTTCATCATCAACGGCCACCATCCCAACCTCAAGCTCGAGGACAACGGCCTGCTGACCACCGACGGCACCAAGCGTCCCGTCTCGTGGATGAACAGCACCCACCCCGACGGCACACCGCTGATTCCGCGCACAGGCTACCTGGTTGAATTCAACGCCTTGTGGTACAATAACCTGCGCTTTGTGACCGATGAGCTGTTTGCCAAGCAAGAAGAGGAAAAGGATTTCGTGGAGTGCTGCGCCAAGATTGCCGAAAAATGCAAACCGGCATTTGTCGAGACCTTCATGACCGACTACGGCTACCTGTATGACTATGTGAACGGCAGTTACACCGACCTGAGCGTGCGTCCCAACATGGTCATCGCCGCCGGTCTCGACTACAGTCCGCTTGACCGCCGCCAGCGCAAGCGCGTGCTCGACATCGCCACACGCGAGCTGTTGACGCCCAAGGGCCTGCGTACCCTCAGCCCCAACAGCTACGGCTACATCCCCTGGTACCTGGGCACCCCCGAGGAGCGCCAGACAGCCTACTATGCCGGCAGCGCCCGTCCGTGGCTGATGGACTTCTACAGCAAGGCCTACATCCGCGTGTTCGGTCTCAACAGCATCTCGTTCATCGAGAGGATGATGATCGGCTTCGAGGACGAGATGAAGGAATGCTGCATCGGCTCGCTGAGCGAACTGTATGACGGCAACCCGCCCTTCATCGGCCGCGGCGCCGTGAGCTTCGCTCCCAACGTGGGTGGCATCCTGCGCGTACTGCGCACCTTCAAGAACCTTCACATCATTGACGAATAACCAAGAGGAGGAAACAAGATATGAAAGCATTAATGTTTGGCTGGGAATTTCCGCCTCACATCCTGGGTGGACTGGGAACAGCGAGTTACGGACTCACCAAGGGCATGTGGGAGAACGGTGACATGGACATCACCTTTGTCATCCCCAAGCCCTGGGGCGACGAGCCCAAAGATTTCGCCAATATCATCGGCGCCAACAGCACGCCGGTAGCGTGGCGCGACGTGAACTGGGACTATGTGCAGAGCCGCATCGGCAACGTGATGGATCCCCAGATGTACTTCAACCTGCGCGACCACATCTACGGCGACTTCAACTACATGAGCACCAACGACCTGGGCTGCATTGAGTTCTCCGGTCGTTACCCCGAGAATCTGCTCGAGGAAATCAACAACTATAGCATCGTTGCCGGCGTTATCGCCCGCACCGTGGACTGTGACGTGATCCACAGCCATGACTGGCTCACCTACCCTGCCGGCATCCACGCCAAGCAGGTGACGGGCAAGCCCCTGGTCATCCACGTTCACGCCACCGACTTTGACCGCTCTCGCGGCAATGTCAACCCCACGGTCTTCAGCATCGAGAAGGACGGCATGAACAACGCCGACCACATCATCACCGTGAGCAACCTGACGCGCCGCACCGTTATCGAGAAATACGGCATCAGCCCCGACAAGGTGACGACGGTGCACAACGCCGTCGAGCCCCTCAACGAGGAACTGCTCAAACTCGAGGCACCTCCGGGCAAGACCAGCAAGGTGATCACCTTCCTGGGCCGCATCACCATGCAGAAGGGCCCCGAGTACTTCGTCGAGGCCGCTGCACAGGTACTGCACAAGGTCAACAACGCCCAGTTCGTCATGGCCGGCAGCGGCGACATGATGGACAAGATGATACGTCTGGCCGCCAAGCGCGATATCGCCGACCGCTTCCACTTCACCGGCTTCCTCAAGGGCAAGCAGGTATATGAGATGCTGGCAGCGAGTGACGTGTACATCATGCCGTCGGTGAGCGAGCCCTTCGGTATCTCGCCGCTCGAGGCGATGCAGATGGGCGTGCCGTCGATCATCAGCAAGCAGAGCGGATGCGCCGAGATTCTTGACAACGTCATCAAGATCGACTACTGGGACATCAATGCCATGGCCGATGCCATCTACAGCATCATCCAGTACCCTGCGATGTTCAACGAGTTGCGCGAGCAAGGCCTTGCCGAGGTGAACCAGATCACCTGGGACAAAGCCGGTGCCAAGGTCATCAACATCTACCGCAACCTGATCAACCGGTAGCATCTTTTGCCTATTGCATCAACCGCCCTTTGGGCGGGAAATTAAACAAATTTTAATTGTTTAAATGACAGCTAAAGAACATAATGAGTTTTACAAATTCTTCTATGACATCACCGGTGAAGCCATGAATGTTCACAGTGAATATCATGAAGGATTGCTAGAATCGGCATACGAAGCTGCGTTAACATATCTGCTCAAGTCCAAGGGATATTCAGTAGACAGACAAGTATATCTGCCAATCTATTGGAAAGACGTGAAGTTAGAACAACATTATTGCATGGATTTGGTTATTAACAAAGATATTATAGTTGAGCTCAAGGCCATAAGTAATATCGGAAAGCCACATCGCAAACAATTGTGGAATTATATGAACCTCACTCACAAACCCTTTGGAATGCTAATGAACTTTGGAGCAGAGACATTTTATAGTGAATGGTATCACCGTCACGAGGATGGAACCATCGAAAAAATAATTTGGCGCAATCCTATCGATGAGCTGATTGAGCAAAGGACAGATAGAATCATCAATAAACTCATGTGATCTAAATGATTTGAATTTGATTAATTTCCCGTGCGAAGCACGGTCAATATATTAGAATAAATCAATTAAAAACTAAATAAGATATGAAAGCGATTTGTTTTTATTTTCAGATTCATCAGCCGTTCCGCCTGAAGCATTACCGCTTCTTTGACATCGGCAACGACCACTACTACTACGATGACTTTGCCGACGACGACATCATCACGCGCATCGCCCAGCGGTCTTACCTGCCTGCCAACGAGATGCTGCTCGACATGATCAAGGAGCACGGCAAGAAGTTCAAGGTGGCTTTCTCCATCAGCGGCACCGCCCTCGAGCAGCTCGAGCAGTATGTGCCCGAGTTCATCGACTCGATGAAGGAGCTGGCTGCCACCGGCTGTGTCGAGTTCTTGAGCGAGACCTATGCCCATAGCCTGTCATCGCTCTACGACCCCGAGGAGTTCGCTCTCCAGGTCAAGGCTCACGACGAGAAGATTTTCCAACTGTTCGGCCAGCGTCCCAAGGTGTTCCGCAACACCGAGCTCATCTACGACGACGACATCGCCTCGATGGTCTATTCCATGGGCTTCAAGGCCGCCATCACCGCCGACGCCAAGCACGTGCTGGGCTGGCGCTCGCCTAACTTCCTGTACTGCTCGGCTTCGGCACCCAAACTCAAACTGATGCTGAAGAACGGCAAGCTGAGCGACGACATCTCGTTCCGTTTCAGCAATCCCGAGTGGGCTTCCTATCCTCTCACGGCCGACAAGTATATTAACTGGATCAACGAGTTGCCGCAAGAGGAGCAGTTGGTGAACCTGTTCATGAACTATGACGCATTCGGTGAATTGCAACCGCGCGAGAGCGGCATCTTTGAATTCATCAAAGCGTTACCCCGCTTTGCCGCCGAACATGACATCCAGTTCTGGACGCCCAGCGAGGTCGTTTCCAAGTTCAAACCTGTTGCCGAGCTCGCCGTTCCCTACCCCATGTCCTGGACTGATGAGGCCCGCGACACCAGCGCATGGTTGGGCAATACGCTGCAGCAGGAAGCAGTGAGGAAGCTCTACTCCATCGGTGAGCGCGTGCGCCTGTGCAGGGATCGCCGCATCAAGCAAGACTGGAACTACCTGCAGGCCAGTGACCACTTCTTCTACATGTCCACCAAGCACAACGATGACGGCTCGGTACACTCTCACTACAGCCCGTATGACTCGCCCTACACCGCCTTCACCAACTACATGAACGTGCTGAGCGACTTCATGACACGTGTCGAGGAGCAGTATCCCACCAGCATCGACAACGAAGAGCTGAACTCACTGCTGCTCACCATCCGCAATCAGGAGCAGGAGATCGAGAAACTGCACCGCGAGGTAGAGATGATGCGCAACAACATCGTCAAGGACACCACCGGCGACTTCCCCATCGACATGCCCATCGAGGTGCCTGATCCTGTTGCGGCACCCGTTCTCGACGTGGGACCCACTCTCGAAGAGAAACCTGCGCCCAAGAAAAAGGCACCAGCCGCTAAGAAGGCGCCGGCTGCTAAAAAGGCAGAGCCCAAGAAGCCAGCGGCAAAAAAGGCACCGGCTGCTAAAAAGGCAGAGCCCAAGAAGCCAACGGCAAAAAAGGCACCGGCTAAGAAGCCAGCGGCCAAGAAGACAAAATAACACTTCAACGTGATTGCACGAGTGGTTGTCAGCATGACAATCACTCGTGCTTGTTTATCCCTAAGGGAATTATATCCCGCAACAAACACTTAGCGCCTTTGCGTGGGGATAAACAGCTTAATATTTACACCAGAATCCCAAATTATTAATTTTTGTTAAATTCTTAAGATAACTATGGTTTCTAGTTATAAATAATGTATCTTTGTCATAATTAGTATATTTTCCACTAGCATTTCTTATCAATTTACATATTAACCTCAAAAATTTTCAACTATGATTAAAAAATCTCAATTTAAATTGCTAGCCATTGTCATGGCCTGCCTGCTATGTCATTCGGGCGCTTATGCCCAGGAGTATGACGATACTTGGACCATCGATGGCGTCGAGTATGCTTGGTCGTCGGGCGTAGCGGCCGTCATCGGTTGCTATAGTCAGCATCTTGTAGCGCCCCCCGAGGTCAATCTTTATCGCGATGATGGAGGCGAATATGTTGACAGGATTGTTCCTGTGGGCGACGTTGCCCGCAACGCGTTTGAAGGGTCAAGTCTTATTACCGTGGATTTAGGCCCCAACGTAACAGATCTGAACTATCATTGTTTTTACAATTGCAACAGCATGACGGACATCGTATGCCGAAGCACGATCCCCCCCTATGTTAACTATGCGTTCTCATCCAGCATGTACAGCCGTGTGAAGGTTCATGTGCCGGCAAGTGCATACAACACCTACAAGGCCCACGCCGAATGGAAAAAATTCACTAACATTGTGGTCATTGACTCGGAATGGGGCGTGGACATCAACAGCACCAATTTCCCCGATGCCAACTTCCGCAACTACCTGCTCACTCAATATCCCAAAGGTTACCTCACCCGGCAGGATATCCTGTCTCGCACCGAGCTCGACTTGTATAACAAGCGTATTTCCAACGCTAAAGGTATCGAATACTTCACCGCACTGACTTATCTAAACCTGGGTGTCAACAACCTGACATCAGTAGACGTGTCAAGTAACACCGCCTTGCAGAAGTTGTTCCTGCAAGGCAACAATCTCAGCACCGTCTCGGTCACCTACCACAGCGCACTAACCACCCTGTGGGTGAGTGACAACCCGTCGCTGTATGGCGTCTTCTGCTGGCACAATGCGTTGACAAACTTTGACGTATCGGGATGTCCTGCATTAAAGAACATCAAGTGTTACAATAATGCCAACTTAGCTCGAATAAACGGTTTGGCTGGTTGCACCGCTCTGGAGTACCTTGACTGCGAGGATTGCGCCATTACCGACTTGAGCGCCGTTAGTGGCTTGAATTCGCTCGCTACACTCCTCGCCAGCAACAACAAGATCACCACGCTTGATGTCAGCGGCAAGAGCTCTTTGACTCGCTTGAACTGCTACAACAACCCACGGCTGACGACGATTAATTGCCAAAACTGCAGTTTGACCACTTTTGATTGTCATGGCTGTACAGCTTTGACTACGCTCAAATGCTGGAACAACAAATTCTCTAGTTTCAACGTGACAGGCAACACCGCGCTCACCCATCTCGATTGCGCACCTTGTTCCACGCTGAGTTCCATCACCGGTCTTGCGAGCTGCACAGCGATGGAGAAGCTCATTTGCTACAGTAACGCCATGACCGAACTGAGCGACGCTATTTCCAACATGAACAATCTGGTAAAACTTGACTGCGATGGGACCCAGATAAGAAACCTCACGGTTCAAAACAAGAGTAAACTGACTGAGCTCAGATGTGACGTTTGTCCACAATTATTGTGGATAGAAATAACCGACAATGAGAATCTTACTTCACTCATTTGCACAAACTGTCCCACACTTCAGCTGATCAGGTGTTCACACAACAACCTGCCATCGCTTGATGTTTCAGGCAACACGGCATTGACAGCCCTGAACTGCTACAACAACCCCAATCTATCAAACATCACAAGTTTGTCGTCTTGCACCAACCTCATCCAACTCCAAGTCAATAACTGCAACTTCAGCACCCTTGACGTATCAAACTTTACCAAACTGCAAGAGTTGCGATGCCATGACAACAAACTGACGTCTCTTAACGTGTCGGGCAAGACCAAGCTGACGACCTTGTACTGCGACAATAACCAGCTGAACTCACTTAATGTGCAAAATTGCAACGCCTTGGCAGTTTTGGATTGCCGAGATAACCAATTGAGAACGCTCAATGTTCAGGGATGCAGTGCACTTCGTGACATGTATTGTTCGGGCAACTCCATTACCGAGTCGGGCATGACCACCTTGGTTAACACCATGCCCACGATCTCAAGTCCCAATACCGGCAATTTTTACGTGTTGTCCAGATTTGACGAGAATAATGTCCTCACCTCGGAGCACATCACTAATGCCAGGAACAAAAACTGGATTCCCTATAAATGGACAGGTACCAATTATGAAGAACTCTTCGCAGCAATACTAGGTGATGCTAACGGTGACGGTATCATCAACATCAGCGACGTGACATCTTTGCTCAATGCTGTGATCAGTGAAGATTTCAGCGGCATCGATATATCCAACTCTGACATGAACAATGACGGAATCATCAACATCACCGATGTGACGATGCTCGTCTCACTTGTCATGTCGATGTAACCCTTGCGGGCAAGATTCCCCAAATAATCACTTAATCAACAAGGAGAGGGTGCCGGGCGCCCTCTCCTTGTCATATGTTTGCAAGGTCAAAAGATATGGCGAAAAACAGATTTTTTATAAACCGAATGATATTTTTATTATATTTGCAGGTTGAAACAAAAGCTAAAGAAGAAATGATTATGGCAAAGATTCGCAACTTCATGCTCGTGTGCTTGTGCGCACTGTTGACGGTTCCGGCCTTGCATGCCGACCACCTGATGATTATCGCTGTTAATGACACCCACAGCCAGATTGACCCTGCCAGCGACGGCAAGGGCGGCGTGGCCCGCCGGCGTGCCATCTACGACCAGCTCCGCGCCACCAATCCCAACACTGTGCTCATCCACGCCGGCGATGCCGTTCAGGGCACGCTGTTCTTCTCGCTCTATCGCGGTGAGGTGGAATATGCGCTGATGGACACCCTGGGCTATGACGCGATCATCCTGGGCAACCATGAGTTTGACAACGGCATGGAGGAACTTGCCGCCCATTACAAGAATGTCGATGCCACGAAAATCAGTACCAACTACGACTTCAGCGCCACTCCGCTCGACGGTCTGTTCCATCCCTACTGGATCAAAGCCGTGGGCGACAAGCGCGTGGCATTCTTCGGCATCAACGTGAACCCCGAGGGACTGATTGCCGACATGAACTGCCAGGGTCTGCGCTACCTCGATGCCCCTGACGTGGCCGATGCCACGGCCCGCTACCTCAAGGAAGTGCAGGGTGTGGACTATGCCGTGATGGTGTCACACATCGGCTACAGCAGCTATGAGCCAACCGAGCCCAACGACACACTCATCATCGGCCAGAGTCATTACATCGACATGGTCATCAGTTCACACTCCCACACCACCATCAAGCCCGGCGGAGACATGGACCATTACCGCAATGCTGACGGCAAACTGATTCCCATCGGCCAGAACGGCAAGAGCGGCAAGTTCGTGGCCACCTACGACCTGGATCTGGAGACCGGCAACATCGTGTATGATCACATTTCGGTCGATGCAAACTGGGACGATGAAGCCAGCCGCTATACGGCCATGAACACTTGGCTTGACCAGTACCGTCACGGTGTGGACAGCATCATGAACAACCCCGTCGCCACCAGTGCCCGCTTCATGAAGAACTCGAGCGATGCCGTCCAGAACTGGGTAAGCGACGCTGCGATGGAAATCATCAAGGAACTGTCGGGCATCAAGGACATCGACTGTGCCATCATGAACAAGGGCGGCATCCGCACCGATATGCCCAAGGGCACCGTGACCGAGGGTGTCATCGGGTCGATGTTCCCGTTCGACAACCGCTTCGTCGTGCTGGAAATGCCCGGCACCGAGCTGATCGAGAGCATCAAGCTGATGTGCGGTCGCGGCGGTGATGCCGTCAGCAAGGAACTCAAGGCGACCTACAACGGCAAGGGCGAGCTCGTGAAAGCCACGCTCAAGGGCAAGAAAATCGACCCCAACAAGACCTATATCGTTGCAACGATCGACTATCTGGCCAACGGCGGCGACTACATGACCCCCATGACCAGGTGCAAACGCCTGTTTGTCGATACCCAGAAGTATGGCAACCACATCCTTACCTACGTCAAGAAACTTGAGGCTGCCGGCAAGAAGATCGATGCCAAGGACGACGTGAGAATCAAGAAGAATTAGATGTTAGTTCTGAAGGAATCTTTGGGAATCAGAAACTAAAAAAACTAAAAAATAATGACCAAATTCAATCGTATTTTGCTGACTGCTGTGGCTGTCCTGCTCGCATTGAGTTCGATGGCTCGAGAATCAGCCAAACTGCCCAACATGTTCAACAGGGTGGATCAGGTGGCGATGAATCAGTGGGTGGACAGCGTGTTCAACAGCCTGTCGCCCGAAGGTCGCATCGGCCAGCTCATCGTGGCTGGCGTGACGCCCTCGAGCAACGAGGCTACCCGCGACCTGGTGAAGCGTCTTGTCTCCCAGAATCTGGTGGGCGGCCTCATCTATGAGAACAGCACCATGGCGGCTCAAGCCGAGGTCACCAACCTGGCACAGTCGCTGGCTACCGTGCCCCTGATGATCACCATCGACGGCGAGTGGGGACTGGGCATGCGCCTCAAGGAAGTGCCCAATTTCCCGCGCAACCTCATCCTTGGCGCCATCGATGACGACATGCTCCTGTATGAGTACGGTCGCGAGGTGGCTCGCCAGTGCCGCCGCATGGGTATCCAAGTGAATTTTGCCCCTGTGCTCGATGTGAACGACAACCCGCTCAACCCCGTAATCGGTAACCGTTCCTTCGGCGAGAGTCCCGAGCTGGTGGCCAGGCATGCCATCGCCTTTGCTCGCGGACTGGAGGACGGCGGCGTGATGGCCGTGGGCAAACATTTCCCGGGTCACGGCAATTCGAGCGAGGATTCTCACAAGACGCTGCCCGTCATCAACAAGTCGCTGCAAGAGATCAACACCTGTGAGCTGGTGCCCTTTCGCCGCTTCATCGATGCCGGCTTGAGCGGCATCCTCACGGCCCACCTGCTGGTGCCCGCCATCGACAACGCTAACGCTCCCACAAGTTTATCCTCGGGGTGTGTCAACGATGTGCTGCGTGACCAACTCGACTTCAACGGACTCATCTTCACCGATGCCCTGAACATGAAGGGCGCCACCCAGTTGCTCAAGGGGTCGGCCTGTGTCAACGCCCTGCTGGCCGGTAACGACGTATTGCTCATGCCCGAGAACATCGGCGACGAGATTGCCGCCATCAAGGCAGCCGTCAGCAACGGCACCCTGAGCCAGAGCGTCATCGACGAGCGATGCAAGAAAATCCTGCGCTACAAGTATGCCCTCAACCTCACCGGCAAGCAACACGTCAACACGGCCAACCTGTTGAACGAGGTCAACTCGCAACGGGCCGAGGTGCTGAAGCGTCAACTCATCGCCGGCAGCATCACCGTGATCAAGAACAACGACAATGTGCTGCCCATTCACAACCTGCAAAGCCGCCACATCGCCGTGGCGACTATCGGCAACGAGAATGGAACAGCGTCGAAGTTCACCCGTCGCTGTGCCGACTATGCCCAGGTCAAGCGCTTTGACCTTAACAAGGCCGGCAACGCCGCAACGCTTGCCGAGCAATTGCACGACGGTCACTTCAACACCATCATTGTCGAGGTGGGCGACGACAGCGAGGAGTCTCGTGCCGCCCTCAATACCGTGGTCAAGAAATGCAAGAACCTGATCGTGGTATTGACCTGCAAGCCCTATGACATCAAGAATTACGGCACCGCCATCACCAACAAGCACGTCAAGGCCGTGGTACTCACCTACGAGAACTCGACCCTGGCCGAGGACTATGCCGCTCAAACCATCTTCGGTGGCAACAGTGCCGGCGGCAACCTTCCCATCTCGCTGGCCTTTGAAGGCAAAAAGACGCGTTATCAAGCAGGCGACGGCATCCACTACGATGCCAACCGTCTGGGCTATTCCATTCCCGCCGAGGTGGGACTGGACAACCGCCTGACCGCGCAAATCGACTCGGTGTGCCGCCTGGGCGTGCAGCAGCACGCGTTCCCCGGCTGCCAAGTGATTGTGGCGCGCCACGGCAAGGTGGTCTATAAAGGCTCGTTCGGCGCTATCGACTACAACAACCCTGTCAAGGTGGACGACAACACCCTGTTCGGTCTGGCGTCGGTATCCAAGGCCACGGGCACCATCAGCGGTGTGATGAAGGCCTTCGACGACGGCAAGTTCCGCCTCGACGACAAGGCGAGCCAATACATCCCCGGCCTGCGCGACGGCGACAAGGAAGACATCACCTTCCGTGACCTGCTCTACCACGAGACCGGTATGCCCGCATCGCTCAACATGTGGTACATGATGATGGACGACAAGACTTACACCGGAGATCTCATCGCCGGCGCCGAGGACGCCACCCACACCGTCAAGATCATGAACGGCGCGTGGGGTCACAAGGATGCCAAGATGCGCACCGACATTCTGTCGCCCGTCAAGACCGACAAGTTCAACATCGCCATCGCCGACGGTCTGTGGGGCGGACGCGTGACCTATGACTCGATTATGAACCGCATGTACCACGCCAAGCTGGGCAAGAAGAAATACCTGTACAGCTGCTGCAACTTCTCGTTATTGGCCGATGCCGTGCAGCGCATGACCCACTCGCCACTCAACTACTATGTGAACAACTACATCTTTGCTCCGCTGGGTGCCTATCACACGATGTACCGCCCGCTGAGCAAGTTCTCGCGCGACGAGATCGCCTACACCGAGAAAGACACCTACCTCAGGCGTCAGCACATCCATGGTTACGTCCACGATGAGTTGGCGGCTTTCTCGGGCGGTGTACAGGGCAATGCGGGCCTGTTCAGCAATGCCAACGACCTGGCCAAGCTCTTCCAGATGTGGCTGAACGGCGGCACCTACGGCGGTGTGCGCCTGCTCAAGGCCTCGACCGTCGAGACATTCATGACCCAGAAGAGTCCCAACAGCCACCGTGGCCTGGGCTTTGACAAACCTGTCATCGGCGACCCCGATGCCAGCAACACCTGTGCCGAAGCGACCCCCGAGACCTTCGGTCACACCGGCTTCACGGGCACGTGCTTCTGGGTGGATCCCAAGAACGACATGTTCTACATCTTCCTGAGCAACCGCGTTTGTCCCACGCGCAACAACCCGAACTTCGGACGCATCAGCGCCCGCAGCCACATCCAGTCCCTGATTTATAAGGCAATTAGAGATTAATGAGATTTCATTTTATAGAGAGAATAGTTTGATATGAAAAAGTTTTCAATTTTACTTACGGCTTTGTTGCTGCTCGCATCGTGCAGCAAGGGCTACAAGGTGACCGTCACCTTCCCTGACGACAGCGCCAACGGCGAAACCGCCTTCCTGACCAACTATGACACGGGCGACACCATCGCCACGGCTACCGTCGAGAACAATGCCTGCACCTTTGAGGGCAAGACCGACAAAGGCTTCTTCGCACGCTTGTATGCAGGCGGCAACCCTTATGGCTTCATCGTCGAGCCCGGCGAGGTCAAACTCGACATCGCTGCCGGCACCGCCATCAGTCCGCTCAACGACAAGATGGCAGCGTGGAGCAAGGAGATGCAAACTATCGCCGACGACACTACCCTCACCGAGGCCGAGAACGACGCCCGCTATGCCGAGGGTCTGCTCAAGTTCTACCAGGAGAACAAGGACAATGCCATTGGTCCTTGGGCCTTCTGCAACTACCTGATGTATAAAGACCTCCAGGAGGCCGACATTGATGCACTGCTCAAGGAAGCCCCCGCCGAGTATGCTCAGTTGAAACGTGTCGAGAAAGCCAAGAACGCAGCCCGCCAGCTCATTGCCACTGCCGAGGGTCAGAAGTTCACCGACTTTGAGGTGAAGGCCGAAGACGGCGCCGTGCAGAAGCTGTCGGATCACGTGGGCAAGGGTAAAGTCACGGTCGTGGACTTCTGGGCCAGCTGGTGTCCTCCCTGCCGTGCCGAGATTCCCAAGCTGCAAGCCCTCAAGGCCAAATACGGCGACAAGTTTGACGTGCTGGGCGTTGCCGTGTGGGACAACCCCGACGACAGCCGCAAAGCCATGACCGAGCTCAATATCACCTGGCCTGTCATCATCGGCACCCAAAAGCTGACCGAGCCTACTGACCTCTACGGCATCAAGGGCTTTCCCCACATCATCATCTTCGGGCCCGACGGCACTATCGTGTCACGCGGCCTGACCGGCGACGACCTCGCCAACAAGATTGCCGAGCTGGTGAAATAACCTGATGACCGCGATTGGACCGTTTTGACCGATCGGTCCAGCAGCCTTTACAAGACAAGCGGCTGAGTTCCATCTGGAATTCAGCCGCTCATCGTGTCATGACATCCTATTGCCACAACTCCAAAGCATTCATCAGTCCGATGTCGCAATTCGGTCAAAAAACTGAAACGAAAACCGCATTTTTCCTTACAATACGCCAAGTATTTAAAAAAATGGCAAGACTGTTAATAAAAAAAGTCATTTTTCACACAAATAATGCACAGAATTTGGGGTAAAATCATTACCTTTGCACCGCATATTGAGAAATTCATAAATATTACCTAAATATTCAAACAGAAAAAGTTAAGTAAATGAAAGCGATTTACACTTTTGGTAACGGCCAGGCTGAAGGTCGTGCCGACATGAAGGATTTACTGGGTGGCAAGGGCGCTAACCTTGCTGAGATGAACTTGATCGGTGTTCCCGTTCCCCCGGGTTTCACCATCACTACCGAGATTTGCACCCTCTACAACCAGAAGGGTCGCGAAGCCGTCGTTGAGATGATCAAGGACGATGTGATGAAGTCTGTAGCACACATCGAGAAACTGACCGGTAACAAGTTCAACGATCCCAGCAATCCCCAGCTGGTTTCAGTACGTTCGGGTGCTCCCGTGTCGATGCCCGGTATGATGGACACCGTCCTCAACCTGGGTATCAACGATGAGGTCGCCGAGACGCTCGCCAAGAAGTCGGGCAATCCCCGCTTCGCATGGGACAGCTATCGTCGCTTCGTGCAGATGTACGGTGATGTTGTGCTGGGCATGAAGCCGACCAACAAGACCGACATCGACCCCTTTGAGGCCATCATCGAGGACCTGAAGGAGAAGAAGGGCGTGAAGTTTGACACCGAGCTTGATGTCGATGACCTCAAGGAACTGGTTGTTCGCTTCAAGGCTGCCGTGAAAGAGAATACCGGCAAGGACTTCCCCACCGACGCCTACGATCAGCTGTGGGGTGCCATCTATGCTGTATTTGACAGCTGGAACAACGACCGTGCTATCCTGTACCGCCGCATGAACCAGATTCCCGAGGAGTATGGTACTGCAGTCAACGTACAGGCCATGGTCTATGGTAACATGGGTAACAACAGTGCTACTGGTGTTTGCTTCTCGCGTGACGCCGGCACCGGTGAGAACCTGTTCAACGGTGAGTACCTGATCAATGCTCAGGGTGAGGACGTTGTGGCTGGTGTACGCACCCCGCAACAGATCATGACCGAGGGCAGCCGTCGTTGGGCCGCTATGCAGGGCATCAGCGAGGAAGATCGTGCCGCCAAGTATCCTTCACTCGAGGAGTCGATGCCCGAGTGCGCCAAGCAGCTCGTTGACATCCAGCAGAAGCTCGAGGACCACTACCGTGACATGCAGGATATGGAGTTCACCATCCAGGATGGTAAGCTCTGGTTGCTCCAGACCCGTAACGGTAAGCGCACTGGCGCTGCTATGGTGAAGATCGCCATGGACCTGTTGCGTGAAGGCGCTATCGACGAGAAGACCGTTCTCAAGCGTATGGAGCCCGGCAAGCTCGATGAGCTGCTGCACCCCGTATTTGACAAGGCTGCCGTCAAGACCGCCAAGGTGATGGCCAAGGGTCTGCCCGCCAGCCCCGGTGCCGCTACCGGTCAAATCGTGTTCTTTGCCGACGACGCTGAGGAGTGGGCATCACGCAAGAAGAAAGTCATCATGGTGCGCCTGGAGACCTCTCCCGAGGACCTGCGCGGTATGAGCGTGGCTCAGGGTATCCTCACCGCCCGTGGCGGCATGACCTCACACGCAGCCGTTGTGGCTCGCGGTATGGGTAAGTGCTGCGTTTCGGGTGCCGGTGAAATCAAGGTGGACTACAAGGCCCGCACCGTCGAGATGGGTGGCAAGACCTACAACGAGGGTGACTGGATCTCGATCAACGGTAGCACCGGTGAGGTTTATGACGGCCTCGTAGCTACTGTTGACGCTGACCTGAGCGGTGACTTCGCAGCCGTGATGAACCTGGCTGAGAAGTACAGCAAGATGGACGTTTACACCAACGCCGACTCGCCTCGCGATGCCAAGGTGGCCCGCAAGCTGGGCGCCCACGGTATCGGTCTGTGCCGCACCGAGCACATGTTCTTTGAGGGTGACCGCATCAAGGCCATGCGCGAGATGATCATCGCTCCCGATGAGGCATCGCGTCGCATTGCCCTGGCCAAGTTGCTGCCGCTGCAGCGTGGCGACTTCGAGGGCATCTTCGAGGCCATGGACGGCTATGAAGTAACCATCCGTCTGCTCGATCCCCCCTTGCACGAGTTCGTACCCCATCAGCTCGAGACCATGCGTGAGCTCGCCGAGGAGACGGGCCGCAGCCTGGAAGAGGTGAAGCTGGTTTGCGACGGCCTTGAGGAGTTCAACCCCATGCTGGGTCACCGTGGCTGCCGTCTGGGCAACACCTACCCCGAGATCACCGAGATGCAGGCCCGCGCCATCATCGAGGCCGCCCTCAACATGCAGGCCAAGGGCATCGTTGTGAAGCCCAAGATCATGGTGCCCCTGATCGGTGTGAAGAACGAGATTCAGATGCAGGCCGACATCATCAACCGCGTTGCACAGGAAGTGTTCGCCGAGCGTGGCGAGACCGTGGCCTACAAGGTAGGTACCATGATCGAGATTCCGCGTGCCGCCCTCGTTGCCGACCAGATTGCACAGGTAGTTGACTTCTTCTCGTTCGGTACCAACGACTTGACCCAGATGACCTTCGGTTACTCACGTGATGACGCCGGCAAGTTCCTCGCCATCTACAAGAACCTGGGCATCCTCAAGGTTGACCCGTTCCAGGTACTGGATCAGGAAGGTGTTGGTCAGCTCGTTGAGATGGCCTGCCGCAAGGGTCGCAGCGTGAAGCCCGAGTTGAACCTCGGTATCTGCGGTGAGCATGGTGGTGAGCCTGCCAGCGTTAAGTTCTGCGCATCGCTCAACATGAACTATGTTTCCTGCTCGCCCTACCGCGTGCCCATCGCACGCCTCGCCGCTGCCCAGGCAGCCGTTGAGGCCGAGTAAGCTAACTCTGACAATTCACAAATGGACCTGTCCGCTTGGGCAGGTCCATTTCTGATGTCCAAGCGAATGTTTCTGACGATTTTTCGGCAAGAACATCACCTAATGTGCGTCATTAAGCAAGAGAGAACACTTCAGTAAATCCCGATTCAGCAAATATCATGAACATCGAAGACTACCGCGAGTATTGCCTGTCGTTGGGCACAGACGTAGAAGAGAAATTGCCTTTCACGGCGTTCAAGTATGCCTGTGGCGTGTTGGTATTTTATGTTCATGGCCACATGTTTTCGTTTTTTGATTGTGATAACTTCAGGGTCATCACGCTCAAATGCCAGCCTGACCGCATCGAAGACTTGAAGGCACAATATGATTGTATCGGGAATCCGTACAACGAATCGCCTAAGCATTGGATCGGCATCAATCCAACGACTGCTCCCAATGCCCTGTTACAGGAACTGACACGAAACTCTTATGAGATAGTAAAGGCGAAGTATCGGAGAGAGAAGAAGAGATAACATGAACACATTAGACTATAGTGCAGCGGTTGCATCCCGTCAAAAGGATGCAACCGCTTGTTATTGCAGCAGGAATGGCGCATCGGGCTGAATGCGAAGAAGCGACATCTGCATTTTTTTCAGCAAAACAACGCTTGAAATGAAAAAAGCATTATCTTTGCAGTTTGTATACGAACCATATTACTGAAAATAATGGACAACAATCTCAAAAAGATACTCGACGACGACACCAACGGTTTGCTGACCTATGAGTACATAGCCAACAATATGGGCAGCATCGATGACGACATGCCCGCCCTGGTTGACAATATGATACTGAAGGACCGCACCGGTCAGTTTGTAGTGAGTACGGCTCGCTACCTCAACGCCATCGACCGCGAGAAATATGCTTCCAGCATCGACCTGCTGGTGAAGGCAGCTATCGCCAAGGACCGCGACCACGTTTATCTGGCCTACCTGGCCTCATCGTTGTGGGGCGCCGACTACAAGGAGCATGCTGCCGAACTGAGCGCCAACGACGACAACTTCCGCCGCATCTACAAGCGCCTCTATCCCGTGGGCATCTAACCAACGACGTTAATGACCTTAATGTCTTTAAGGACCTTAAGGTCGCATTTCAGACAACAGAACATATCAATGAAGAGATTTTTATTTTTATCTATCGTGATGGCGGCATTTGCGCTCATGGCTTGCTCGGCTAACGGAACAGGCGATGCAGCCAACAGTTCAGCCGCCGGCAAGACTACCGACAACAAGATGACACAAGTAGAACTGGAAACCACCTACGGCAACATCATCGTAGGGCTCTACAACGAGACACCTCAGCACCGCGACAACTTCATCAAGCTGGTGAAATCGGGTTATTATGACGGCGTGCTGTTTCACCGCGTGATCAAGGACTTCATGATCCAGACCGGTGATGGCACCTCCAAAACCGCTGGCCCTGACACCATGCTCGGAGAGGGTGACCCCGGCTACACCATCGAGGCCGAGTTTGTTTATCCCAAGTATTTCCACAAACGTGGTGCTCTGGCCGCTGCACGCACAGGCGACCAGGTGAATCCCGAGCGTCGCAGCAGCGGTAGCCAGTTCTATATCGTGACCGGCAAAATCTATGGCAGCGATGAGCTGAAGATGATGACCCAGCGGCTCGCCGACGTGCAGAAGCAGGACATCTTCCGCCGCCTCGTGAATGAGAACCAGGCCAAAATCCAGCAGCTGCAGCAAAACCAAGACAATGCCGGCCTGCAAGCCTTGCAGAATGAGCTCATCCAGCAGACCGAGGCCGAGGCCGCTGAGCACCCCTTCAAGTTGACCGATGAGCAGATCGACGCCTATACCAGCGTAGGTGGCACGCCGCATCTCGACGGCCAGTACACGGTATTCGGTGAGGTCATCAAGGGCATGGACGTGGTGGACAAAATCCAGAACGTCACGACCGGCCGCATGGACCGTCCCACCGTCGATGTCAAGATTATCAAGGCAACAGTCCTGGAATAACAACCAACCACAATTATTATACTATAGGGCTTATAAGGCATAATGGTCTTATAAGCCCTGTATTTTTCAGAAAAAACACGCCAATTTGAAAAAAAACGGAAAAATACCTTTGTAGTTGCGAAAAAATGAGTAAATTTGGGGTTTAGAATTTAACAACCAGAGTCATTTGGCACTTTTATAAAATCAATTATTATGATGGATTCGCGTGAACAATCTGAATCGATGAACAATCTCGAGAAAGATCAAACCTTGAACACTGAGCCCAAGAACGAGGCCCAGGAAATTGTGAATGAAGAAGTTAATGTAGAAGAACCCGCAACCGAGGAAGCACCCGCAACCGCACCTGAGGCTCCGGCCGAGGAGACTCCTGCTCCTGTTGAAGAAGCTCCCGCTCCTGCCGAGGAGGCTCCTGCTCCTATTGAAGAAGCTCCTGCTCCTGCTGAGGAAGCGCCCAAAGCCGAGGAACAGACTCGCCTGGATCTGGCCGGCAAGACTAAAGCCGAGCTGGTGAACATGATGCGTGAGGCTGCCGCCCGTCCCATCGAGGAGGTGAAAGACGAGGTGCAGGCCATCAAGGCCGCATTCTTTGCCCTGCGTCGCGACGAGCTGACCAAGGAAAAAGAGGAATTCCTCGCTAACGGCAACAACGAGGCCGACTTCACTCCCAAAGAGGATGCTGACGAAAGCAACCTGAAGGAGCTGCTCGACGTGCTCAAGGAGCGCCGTACCGAGTACAATGCGGCACAAGAGGCTAACCGCGAAGCCAACCTCGAGAAAAAACGTCAGATCATCGCGCTCATCAATGAGATAGCCAACGACCCTGATAATATCAACCGCCAGTTCAACCGCGTTAAGCAGTTGCAACAGGACTTCAAGGATGCCGGCGAGGTTCCTCCCACGGCCGACACCGAGGTATGGAAAGAGTTCCAGCGCGCCACCGAGCGCTTCTATGACGTGCTCAAGATGAACAAGGAGCTGCGTGACTACGACTTCAAGAAGAACCTGGAGCTCAAGCAGCAGCTGTGTGAAGACGCCGAGGCCCTCGACGAGGAGACCGATGTAGTAGCAGCCTTCAGGAAGTTGCAGGAGATGCACACCAAGTGGCGCGAGATCGGCCCCGTAGCTAAGGAGCTGCGCGAGGAGTTGTGGGCACGCTTCAAAGCTGCCTCCAGCGCCATCAACAAGAAGTATCAGACATTCTTTGAGGACCGCAAGAGCAAGGAAAAAGAGAATGCCGACGCCAAGACGGAGCTGTGTGAGAAGATAGAGCAAATCAGCACCGACGACCTCAAGACCTATGCCCAGTGGGACGAAGTCACCAAACAGATCATCGCCCTGCAAGAGGACTGGAAGAAATTGGGATATGCTTCACGCAAAGCCAATGCGGCGCTGTTCGCCCGCTTCCGCAAGTCGTGTGATGAGTTCTTCGCCAAGAAAGCCGAGTTCTACAAGACGATGAAGGAGGAGCTGAGCTCCAACCTGGCCAAGAAAATCGACCTGTGTGAGCGTGCCGAGGCCCTGATGGACTCCACCGAGTGGAAAGAAGCCACCGAGAAGTTCGTCGAGCTGCAGAAGGAGTGGAAGACCATCGGTCCCGTAGTGAAGAAGCACAGCGACGCCGTGTGGAAACGCTTTATCGCTGCCTGCGACCACTTCTTTGATCAGAAGAAGAAACAGAACGTCAACGTGCATGCTGTCGAGCACGACAACCTCAAGGCCAAGAAAGAGGTCATCGCCACCCTCAAGGCAACCATCGAGGAAGCCGCCGAGGATGCTGCACAGACCGTGCGCGACCTGATGGACCGCTGGCAGGAAATCGGACACGTTCCCTTCAAGGAGAAAGACAAAATCTATGCCCAGTACCGCGAACTCGTGGACAAGGCATTCGAGACGCTGAACATGCGTGGTTCTCGTCCGCGCGGCGAGGGCGGCTCACGTCCGCGTCAGGGTGGCGGTGACCGCAACTTGAGCGAGCGCGACCGTCTGGTTCGCACCTACGAGCAGCGCATGAGCGAGCTCAAGACCTTCGAGAACAACATGGGCTTCCTGACCGCCAACACCAAGAGCGGCAACTCGCTCGTGCAGGAGATGGAACGCCGCATCATCAGCCTCAAGGAAGAGATTGCCGAGCTCGAGCAGCGCATCAAGGAGATGGATGCCTGATACCGGCTACTCCGGCAAGTCAAAATGAATACAATGTAACTGTGTTGTAAAGCAAGCGCATCAACAACAAGAATTGCCCTGATGGACAGTACAATTCTTGTTGTGCGGTTGCTTGACACACAAATGGTATTGACTAATTACCTACAAGATACACTAAGCACTACCTAATGAAGAGCAAAGGCCGATATGGACAATTCGTCAGATGGATATTCAGCATCATCGACGTGCTGATTGTCAATCTGGCTTATTTCGCCACACTGCTGTGGCCTGCGACCACGACGGCCGACGGCAACGGGATGTATGAGCGTCCCATCTGGCTGGCGCTGAATGTGGCTATGCTGGTGTGTGTCTATTTCTACAATGATGTTCACGAACGGCGCGTGTTCTATGCCGACAAGGTTGTGGGACAGGCGCTCAAACTGGTGCTCACCCATGCGGGCATCTTCATTGCGCTTGCCTCGTTCTTGAGCAAGTTTGATGCTCCCTGGCAACAGGTGCTGCTGTTCTACATCATCTTCTTTATCGCCCTGGCCACATGGTGGGTACTCTCGCGCCAGTTGGTGAAACTGTATCGCAACCAGGGCTTTAACTTCAAACGCGTCATTGTCATCGGTGGCGGCACCGTGGGTGTGCGCCTCATTAACGAGATGCTGGGCGACCAAGGTTATGGTTACCACATCGTGGGCTTCTTTGACAACAACCCCAAGGCCCGTTCGGCCTCGGCGGCCTATCAAGGCACCCTCGATGATGTGGAGCAGTTCGTCAAGACGCATCAGGTGGACGAGATGTTCTGTGCTGTCCCCGACGTTGAGGACACTCAGAACGTTGCCCGCATGATCCGCATCGCCGACAACAACGCCGTTGACTTCTACTATGTGCCGCAGTTCGGCCGCACTGTCACCCGCCAGTTTGAGCTCAGCTCGGTGGGTGATGTCCCCATTCTGGCCGTTCACCCCTACCCGCTCAAGAACCCCATCAACCGCCTGTTCAAACGTGCCTTTGACCTGTTGTTCTCGACGGTTGCACTCATCTTGTCACCCCTGGTCATCATTCCCGTGGCCATCGGCATCAAGTTGACATCGCCGGGTCCCATCTTCTTTGTGCAGCGACGCACTGGCTACCGTGGCCAAGCCTTCAACTGCTACAAGTTCCGCACCATGCGCATCAATGCCGACAGCGACACCCTGCAGGCGACCAAGGGAGACCCCCGTATCACCCGCTTCGGCAACTTCCTGCGTCGCACGAGCATCGACGAGTTGCCGCAATTCTATAATGTGTGGCGCGGCGAGATGAGTATCGTGGGCCCACGCCCTCACATGGTGGCCCAGACCGAGATGTACAGCGAACTCATCGACAAGTACATGCTGCGACACACCATCAAGCCCGGCATCACCGGTTGGGCTCAAGTGCGCGGTTACCGTGGCCAGACCGAGGAGTTGTGGCAGATGGAGAAACGCGTGGAGTATGACGTGTGGTATGCCGAGAACTGGAGCTTCTTCCTGGACCTGAAAATCATCGTCCGCACCATTTGGAATGCCCTCAAGGGCGAGGATAATGCTTATTGAGGTTAAAGGTTAAAGGTTAGAGGTTAAAGGGGTGATATGACGCGGGAAGAAAGTGCGTTGATGCTGTTGAGGAGCTGCTATGGCTATGACAGCTTCAGAGGTCAGCAATGGGACATCATCAATCACACACTTGATGGACGCGACAGCATTGTACTCATGCCAACCGGCGGCGGCAAATCGCTGTGTTACCAGATTCCAGGACTGATGAGTGAGGATGGTTTCGCCATCGTCATCTCACCGTTGCTGGCGCTGATGAACGACCAGATCGACGCCCTGCAACAGAACGGCATCCCCGCGCTGGCCCTGAACAGCGAGAAGAGCGAGAGCGAAAACCGCCAGACCGTCGACCTGCTGATGCAGGGCAAAGTCAAGCTGTTGTATATCTCACCTGAAAAACTCCTGAGCGAAATTGACCGCTGGTCAAGCAGCATTACCGAACGCATCTGCCTGTTTGCCGTCGATGAGGCGCATTGCATCTCACAATGGGGCCACGACTTCCGCCCCGAGTACACTCAGTTGGGTGCTCTCAAGCAACGCTTTCCTCACATTCCCGTGATGGCACTCACTGCCACTGCCGACCGCATCACGCGCGACGACATCGCCAAGCAGTTGGGCATCCCTGACGCACGTCTGTTTGTCAGTTCGTTTGACCGTCCCAACATCTCGCTCAACGTGGTGCAAGGCTCCACCGGCAGGACCAAACTGCGCCAGATCGTGCAATTCATCAATCTGCACCGCGGCGAGAGCGGCATCATCTATTGCCTGCGCCGCAAGGACACCGAGAACATGGCTTCACGGCTCACTTCTCTGGGCATTGAGGCCCAGCCATTCCATGCCGGCATGAGCGTGAAGGAGAAACAGCGGGTGCAGCGCGATTTCATCAACGACGACGTGAAAGTGGTGTGCGCCACCGTCGCCTTCGGCATGGGCATCGACAAGAGCAACGTGAGGTATGTCATCCACAGCAATATGCCCCGCAATATCGAGAGCTATTATCAGGAAATCGGACGTGCAGGACGCGACGGCCTGCCCGCCGAAGCCCTGCTGTTCTACAACTACGGCGATATGGTGACGTTGCAGCAATTCGCCCGCGAGTCGGGACAGGTGCAGATCAACATGGACAAACTGCGCCGCATGCAGCAGTTTGCCGAGAGCACAGTGTGTCGCCGCCGCATCCTGCTGAACTACTTCAACGAGCGCTTTGACCACGACTGCCACAACTGCGACGTGTGCAACAATCCGCCGGAACGTTTCGACGGCACGCGCTATGCCCAAATGGCCTTGAGCGCCATCAAGCGCACCGATGAGCAGGCCACCATGTACACCGTGACCGACATCCTGCGCGGCTGGCGCAAGGCCGAAGTCATCGAACACGGCTACGACCAGCTGAAGACCTTCGGTGTGGGCCGCGACCTCACCATAGCCGAGTGGAACGCCTACCTGCTACAGATGCTTCAGTTAGGTTTGTTCGATGTAGCCTATGACGAAAACAACCACTTGAAAATCACCGATTTCGGCAACGAAGTACTCTACGGTAAACGCACCATCGAGTTGAGCCGATTTGAGCGCCGCGACTTCAAGAAAAGCAAGCCGCAGCCTGTCGAAGAGCAAGAGCAAGCCATCCCCGACATCATCGTTACCGGGCCAAAGAAGGTAATGGACAAAGCTTTGTTCGAGCGGCTGCGTGACGTGCGCAAGGCCCTTGCCAAGGCGAGTCATATCGCCCCCTACATGGTCTTCAGCGACAAGTCGTTGCAGGCCATGGCAACCGAGAAACCGACGACACAGGCCGAATTCGGCATCCTGTACGGCGTGGGCGAGGTCAAGTGCCAGAAGTACTGGCGCCCGTTCACCGCCGCCATCCGCGACTACCTTGCCCTCCAATAAGACAACGAATTAAAAAAAGGAAAACAATAAATACAATAAACACTAAGGCATCCGCGCTCTTTTTATTATCGCATGCCGGATGGAATTGTTTTGATTGTACTTATTGTCTTCCTTTTCAGTATTGGCTTGAAGTGGTCTTAGATGATGCCGGTGAGGTAGAGGAAGATGAAGACGATCGACACGGGAGCGATGTAACGCAGGCAGAAGATGAGATAAGGCTCCATCCTACTCTTCAGCAAGCCCTTGTTGGTCAACTGCTCATGAATGATCTTGCGGTCCATAATCCAACCCACATAAACGGCTGTGAACAAGCCGCCCAAGAGCATGAAGATGTTGCTGGCAGCATAATCCATCATGTCGAAGATGTTTTTCCCCCACAATTTAATGTCGTCAAGCACATTGAACGACAGGGCTGCCAATACCGCCAGGATAACGGTAAACAAAGCGGTCCAGGTGATGGCACGCGGACGCGACATCTTGTGCTCCTCGATCATGAATGTGATGGGAATCTCGCTGAGCGAGATGGTCGAGGTCAACGAGGCAAAGAACACCAACAGGAAGAACAGCAACGCCCAAAAGTAGCCACCTGTCATCTGCTGGAAGATACCCGGCAGCACCTCGAAAATGAGCCTCGGGCCGGCAGTGGGTTCCACGCCGAAGGTGAACACCGCCGGGAATATCATCACTCCCGACAGGATGGCAACCATCGTGTCAAGCAGGCCAACGGTGGCAGCGTCCTTGGTAAGCGAGGCATCGTCCTTGAAATAGGAACTGTAGGTCACCAGACATGAGATACCGATGGAAAGCGACAGGAAGGCCTGCCCCAGCGCATCCAGCACGCCACGCATGCTCAATTTCGAGAAATCGGGGTAGAACAGGAAGTAGAGCGCCTTCTTTGCGCCAGGTAATGATAACGACTTGACACAGAAGATGATGAGGATCAAGAACAGCAACGGCATCATGATGCTGGCCACACGCTCAATGCCTTTCTCAATGCCACGGCTCATAACCAGGAAATTCAGGACAAGGAACAGCAACGTCCAGCCCACACAGCGCCAGGGGCTGGCCACCAGCGAGTTGAACATGATGCAGTACTCCTGGGAGGTGTGACCATCCAGGTTGCCCATGGCCGCCTGGTAAAGATACTCGATGATCCAGCCGCACACCACGCTATAGAAGCCAATGACGACAAAACTGCCGATGATGCAGACGTAGGTGAACAGGTAATATTTCTTGCCGGGCGAGAGGCGCCGCAGGGCCGCCTTCATGTTGCTGTGGGTAGAGCGGCCGATGATGAACTCACTCAATATCACGGGAATTCCCATCAACAGAATACAGCAGATGTACACCAGAATGAAGGCACCGCCGCCGTTCACACCAGCCTCATAGGGGAAACGCCAGATGTTTCCCAAACCCACCGCCGAGCCCACCGCAGCGGCGATAGCACCCAGTCGCGTCGCAAATCCTACACGTTTAGTCATAGTGTGTTCGCATTATCTTAGAATTATAATTGGCAAAAGTAGCACAATTTGATGACCTGCACAAAACAACGATGATTTTTCGTGGTTTTCTCGAAGCCTGCACCGGTTCAGAACTGTGGCACCGGTTGCATGGGCACCGGAGCCGATGACGGGGCCGGTGACTTGCGCGCAGGGCGCTTTTTGGCATCACGGCGATGTGACGGCGCTTTGGAGCGCGACCTCTTGTCGGGAGGCTTGACCGCAGGCGAGGGCAGGCTGTCGGTCACAGCATCGAACTGTGCCTGCTCTACGATTGTTGACGGCACGGGCGATGCCTCACGCCACCCGCGAGAGATGACGATGCCAGTCAAGATCAATGCAATCGCAACCAGTACCACTATGGTGCCGCGCCGCTCGCGCCTCGACATACCCCAAAAATCCTTTGTCTTGTTTAAGGTCATCAGTTGAATGCAAAAGTACCAAAAAACGCCCAATCATCACGTCTTTCAGGTTTCAAAATGTGCGAAATGTAAATTTTTCTGAAAAAATGAGGTCAAAACCACAAAAAAGCAGTAATTTTGCCGACTGTGAACTAATACACAATTACTGAACTAAACATGAAAAGTTTCATTCTTTCCATCCCCAAAGGACTTCCATCGGCCATCATGATTGTGCTGATGGTCTTCTTCACGTTCGCCAAGAACCCACTTGGCGTCAACTCTCTGAAAGTTTTTCCGTTTGCCGAACAAGTTGGTCACCTTGTGCTGTATTTCTTTATTGCACTGGTATTCATCCTTGACTATGCCAAAGCACGCCTCCCCCATCACAGCAAGATCAATCAGGAAATCGGCTTGGCCGCATCGGCCGCAACCTTGTCGCTGATCATGGAAATCGGACTGATGTGGAAAACAGGTTTCAACTACGACATGAACAACGTGGTGGCTGCCACCATCGGCGCCGCACTGGCGTTCCTGTTCTATCACTACTGGCTGCTGCACCCGTTCCGCCACTACCTGTACCATTCCATTCAGCATCACTGGCGCTACCAGCACCGTCGCAAGAAAAAGAAATAACGATTTCTTTTTGAGAGAACATAGATTTTTTAGGCGATATTTTTGTAAAGTTCAAAAATATCGCCTAAATTTGTCAAATTCTAACAAATCCATCTATCGTTATGTTTTTCTCTGACAAAATCAAGCGTTTGCGCATCGAGAGCGGCAAGTTGCAGAAAGACCTTGCCAAAGCCATCGGCGTGGATGTGCCTGCTTACAGCCGCTACGAACACGGCGAGCGACGTCCCAAGCGTGAGCAGGTCATCAGACTGGCGCGCATATTCAAGGTCGACAGCGATGAACTGGTGGCCGCCTGGCTGGCCGATGAGGCCTATTCCCATATCGCCAACGACAAGCTGGCCCCACGAGCAGCGGCCATGCTGCAGTCCATGATAGGTGATAGCAGCTCCGAGCAGGTCCAAGCCTCGGAGTTAGCCGAACCCTCAACCACCTTGAAAGATCACCCCGAGAGGACGATGGTCGCCCAACTGGGACGGTCACGGCTGCCCCACTTCGAACAAGGTGATGCCGCCACCGTGATGAACCGCATCGAGGACGAGAGCATCGACTGCATCGTCACTACCCCGCCCTATTGGCGCCGCCGCACCCAAGGCACCGAGAGCATCACCGCTACCAACGCCATAGATTTTGTCAACGAGTTGCTCGAAGCGATGGCTCAGGCCTGGCGCGTGCTCAAGCCCCAAGGGTCGTTGTGGCTCAACATGGGCGACGACACCACCGACGGTTTTGTCCAGGACATCCCATGGCGTGTGGTGCTGGCCATGATCGATCAGCAAGGCTGGCATCTGGTCAACGAGGTGGTGTGGAACAAGATCACAACCTCGCCCCAAGGTAGCCACGACCACCTGCGCAAGGTCCATGAGTTCATGTTCCATCTGGTCAAGGACAACGACTTTTATTACAATGATGAGGAACTGCGGCACACCTGCGCTTTGATTTTGCGTCAGGAAAGCAAAGGGCGCAAGTCATCACGTGTCAAGGACAAGGCCCAAGGAATCGTCCCCGGCGACGTTTGGACCATCGGCGTGCAGCGGTCGGGCATCGCCCACTACTGTGTAGCCCCCGACACGCTCTACCGGCTACCCATCACCGCTACCTGTCCGCGCGACGGCATCGTTCTCGACCCCTACTGTGGCACGGGTACGGCCTGCCGCATCGCCTACGAGATGAACCGCCGCAGCATCGGCATCGACATCAACAAGAAATATATCGACCAAGCGCGAGCCAGCATTGAACAGAAGCCCCTGAGCTTGTTCTGAGGCCACAAGTACTCTTGTAATTGCAGGATTTTTTGTAATTTTGCGGCCAGAATTACAATGCAGGCATGATTTCGATTCAAGGTCTCAAAGTTGAGTTCGGCAGCCAAGTGCTGTTCGAGAACATCAGTTTCGTGGTTAACAAGCGTGATAAAATCGCGCTTGTCGGCAAGAACGGTGCCGGCAAAACCACCATGCTGAGAATCATTACCGGTGAGCAGCAGCCCACCGGCGGCACTGTTGCGCGCCAGGCCGACATCACCATCGGCTACCTGCCGCAGCAGATGGTGCTCAAGGACGAACTCACCGTCAAGCAGGAGGCGCAGCGCGCCTTCGAGCACTTGCAGCAACTGGATGCCACCATCGACCGCATGAATCAGGAACTGGCCGACCGCACCGACTATGAGAGCGAGGACTACCAGGATCTCATCGACCGTGTGGCCCAGAAGACCGAGCTGCGTGCCCTGATGCAAAGCGAGAACATCGAGGCCGAGATCGAAAAAACGCTCACCGGATTGGGATTCGAGCGCAGCGACTTTGACCGCCCCACCAGCGAGTTCAGCGGCGGCTGGCGCATGCGCATCGAGCTGGCTAAACTGCTGTTGCGGCGTCCCGACGTGCTCTTGCTGGATGAGCCCACCAACCACCTGGACATCGAGTCCATCCAGTGGCTGGAGTCCTTCCTGAAGAACCGCAACGCTGCCCTGTTGCTGGTATCGCACGACCGTGCATTCATCGATAACGTGACCAACCGCACCATTGAGATTTCGCTGGGCAAAATCTATGATTACAAGGTGAGCTACAGCCAGTTTGTGGAACTGCGCAAGGAGCGAGTTGAACAACAGATGCGCGCCTACGAGAACCAACAGAAATTCATCCACGACACCGAGGAGTTCATCGAGCGGTTCCGTTACAAGCCCACCAAGGCTGTCCAGGTGCAGAGCCGCATCAAGATGCTCGAGAAACTGGAACGCATCGAGGTCGATGAGGTGGACCGCTCACGCATGAGGCTGAAGTTTCCTCCAGCGCCCCGCAGCGGTGACTACCCCGTCATTGCCGAGGACCTGCGCAAGGACTACGGCACGCTGAACGTGTTCCATGACGTGACTTTCACCATCAAGCGCGGCGAGAAAGTCGCCTTTGTCGGCAAGAACGGCGCCGGCAAATCGACGCTGGTCAAGTGTATCATGGGCGAAATCCCCTTTGACGGGAAACTCCAGATCGGGCATAACGTCAAAATCGGCTACTTCGCCCAGAATCAGGCGCAACTGCTCGACGAGACGCTGACCGTGCACGACACCATCGACTATGTAGCCGTGGGCGACATACGCACGCGCATCAACGACATCCTGGGTGCGTTCATGTTCGGCGGCAAGAATGCCGACAAGAAGGTCAAGGTGCTGAGCGGCGGTGAGAAGAGCCGTCTGGCGATGATACGCCTGCTGTTGCAACCCGTCAACCTGCTCATCCTCGATGAGCCCACCAACCACCTGGACATGCCCAGCAAGGACGTGCTGAAAGAAGCCATCAAGGCCTTTGACGGCACGGTAATCGTCGTGTCGCACGACCGCGATTTCCTGAACGGCATCGTGAACAAGGTCTATGAGTTCGGTGAGCACCGTGTGCGCGAGCACTTGGGCGGCATCTATGACTTCCTGCAGAAGAAGCAACTCGACTCCCTGCAACAACTGGAAATCAAGAACGCTCCCGCTACTGCCTCAGTCCCTGCCGAAGAGACCGAGACGACAGCCAGCCAGGGCAAGATGGACTACCAGCGGCAGAAGGAACGCGAGCGCCGCATCCGTCAGGCCGAGAAGAAAGTGAAAACCCTAGAGGCCCGCATCGCCGAGCTGGAACAACAACTCGCCGACATCGAGGACAAACTGTCCACCGCCACCAGCGAGGACCTCAACGTCTATTACACTCACTCCCAAGTGAGCCGCGAACTCGAGGAGGTGATGGCTCAGTGGGAAGAGGCTGGCGAGGAACTCGAGAAAGTCAAAGCATAAGAAGATTATCATCATGTCACAGATACTCAACAACAATCCAGGGCAACCGTCGGGCCGCATCGAGTATATCGATGCCTTGAGGGGATTCACCATGCTGCTGGTCGTTTTCCATCACGTCGGCTCGCTGTGCTGGCACATCAAGGGCCTGGGAATCTCGGCCCACGACTACCTGATCCAGGTGCGCATGCCCATGTTCTTCTTCATCAGCGGCTTTGTCCTCTACAAGGCCGGTGTGGTGTGGAACTCACGTCAAGTCATCAGTTTCTTCCGCAAGAAAATACCGGTGCAGTTGATTTCGCCGTTCATCTTTTTCATTGTCTTCCTGCACCTCAGGCACACCCCGTTATCCGAGGCCATTGTCGTTCATGACAAGATAGGCTACTGGTTCACCTATGTGCTGTTCATCTACTATGTCTTCTATGCCGCAGTGAGGTTCTGCATCCGCAACAAGTGGTCAGGCCCGGTGCTACTGATCTTGGGACTGATGTTGTATCACATCAACTGGCCCCCGGTCTATGACGCCATCCCCTTGCCCGAGAACGTGATGGGCTTCCTGTCGATGCAGCAATGGCGTTACTTCCTGTTCTTTGTCATCGGTACGCTGGCCCGCGAGCATTTCCCCCGTGTCGAGCAATGGCTCGACAACAAGTGGGTGCTGCCCGTCTGCATCTGCACCTATTTCCTGATCAACGCTTTCAGCGACATGATCACGCTGCCCAGCCCGATGTTCAATCTCATCACCACCTTGACAGGACTGGTGGTTCTGTTCTCATTCTTCAGGCTTAACCGCAACAGCTTGACCAAGGACAAGGTGGTGGGCCGCACACTGCAATATGTGGGTCGCCGCACGCTTGACGTGTACCTGATCCACTACTTCCTGATTCCGCGCAATCTGGGATTCATCACCGTGTTCACCGACCATCCCATGCCCATCATCGAGACTACGGTATCGCTCATCATCGCCATCCTGATCACTGCCGGTTGTTTGCTTATCGGTAACATCATCAGGCTGAGTCCGCTGCTGGCACACTGGGTGTTCGGAGCCAAGTATCCGACCAAACAATAAACAATCATGCTGACCACCAGCAAAATAACCAGCAGCAATGCCGACAACCCTGCATTAAGGAGGCTCTACGAGACTGCTTTCCCTGAAGGAGAACAGATTCCCCATGACGACATTGTCGCCGCCTTGCGCGCTGCCTGGGTCAACATGCCAGATCGACGAAAACAATAAGACTATTTAACTATTCCCGTTTGTGTGAATCGTCACAAACGACTACTTTTGCGGTCATGAAGCGGGTTTTATCCATAGTCATGGCTATTGTCGCTCTTGTCGGTACGGCACAAGAGAGTCAAAGCATCAAGCTGCAGTTCGACCAGAGCAAGATCAGTCCGCAGTTCACCATGCCTGAACTGCCCGGCACCGTCATGCCCGCGACCAATATCAAACCCACTTTCAACATCAATCTGCCCACCGCTGCCGACCTCAAGTTGGACTACCGCAGCAGCCTGAGCGACTCGCTTGCCATCTACCAGCAACAGTGGCGCACGGCTCGCCCCGCCCTGCCCCGTTTCAGTTACGACACCAGCCCTTACAGCCGCGATTGGTCGTCGGGCGGTGTCATCACCCGCTTGGGTGGCGGCTACCTCACGGGAGCCAGCTCACACACGACCTATCCCGGCATGGGCAACATGGCGAGCGCCAGTGTCGCTTTCACTATGCCCATGGGCGACCGTTTCCAGTTCACTGCCGGCTTGACAGGCAGCAAATACCACTTCGACCGCTCTGCATGGAACGACTACGGCGTGTTCGGCAACGCCTCGTTCTGGCTGAACGACCGGCTGTCGCTCAATGCATTCGGGCAATATTACGTCAATCAGCAGTTCCATTCGGTGGCTGCCATGCCCTTCCTGGGCAGTTCGTCCTATGGCGGCACGCTGGGCTGGAAAGCCAGCGACAGTTTCTCGCTTGACGTGGGTGCACGTCGCATCTATGACCCCTATACCGGCCGATGGCGCACCCTGCCAGTCGTGCAACCCACGTTCAACCTGCTGGGCGCTCCCATCTCGATCGATGCCGGCCCATGGATATACCAACTGCTTGACGGGCTGCTCAATGGCGGCAAAAACAGCAAAGACTGGGGCGACCCGAAATACCGCCCTGTCACCGTCCCCGATGCCGTGCGCAACCAGCCCGGCTTCAACCCCAACAGCCCGGTGCCGATACCTGACGCCTTCCGGCACTGATCCTTCTTACCGAGGCATAGCCTCGGTCCACAGGACAACACAGCACAATACGGGACAGCACAACACAACACAACACAATACAGGACAACACGGGGCGATACAGGACACAATGGGACAATACAGGACAGGCGGTTCTTGAGGTGACAGAACCGCTTTGGCGTGTTTTAGGGATTTTTTGAGGTATGGATTTTGGCGGGTGGGAAAATGTGAGTATCTTTGCACCTTAAACCAGGCTTTACTGGTTTTCCATCAAGCAGCATGGTAATAAAGAGTACTATTGAGGACATCATACGGGAAGATTTGGCCGAAATCTGGTCAATCCTAAACAGCGAGGAGAAGCATCTCATCGCCGAGAACTTTATTGTCCACACCTACCGCAAGGGCCAGATCATCTATGCCGAGAAGGATGAGCCGCAATTCCTGTGGGTGCTCATCAAGGGCAAGGTGAAAAGGTTCAAGAACGGAGTGGGCGGCAAGCAGCAGATCCTGCGCCTGTACCGCCCCATCCAGTACTTCGGTTACCGCGCCTGGTTCGCCCGGGAACCCTATGTCGCCAGCACGATGGCCATCGAACCGTCGCAGGTGGGTAGCATCCCCATGACGGTGGTGAAGAAACTCATCGATGGCAACATGCAGCTGGCTTGGTTCTTTATCCATGAGCTCTCAAAGCATCTGGGCGGCAGCGAATCCAAGGTGGTGACGCTGACCCAGAAACACATCCGCGGCCGCCTGGCCGAGGCGCTGTGCATGCTGGTGGACAACTACGGCTATGAGGACGACGGCAAGACGCTCAAGATCTATATGGCTCGCGAGGACCTTGCCAACCTGTCGAACATGACAACCGCCAACGCCATCCGCACCCTCTCGACTTTTGCCCAGGAACGCATCATCACCGTTGACGGCCGTCGCATCCGCATCGTTGACGAGCCCACGCTTCGTAACATCAGCCGCTTTGGATAACCCGCTCCTTGACGCCATCATGATCATCGCTCAACAGAAACGCAAAGAAAACATTGCTGAATACCTCCTGTACTTGTGGCAGGTCGAGGACTTGCTGCGTGCCTGCCATCTGGACATCGACACAGTGGACAAGGCAGTGATCTCACGCTATGACGTCGACGAGGGAACCCGTCACGAGATACGCGAGTGGTATGAGTCGCTCATCAAGATGATGGAACTGGAGAACGTGCGCGAGAAAGGACACATCCGTGTGTGTCACAACGTGCTCATCCGCCTGAACGACCTGCACCAGCAACTGCTGGCCGACCAGGGCCGTTTTCCCGACTACCATGCCGACTACTACCGCACCCTGCCCCACATCGTGCAGTTGCGCTCCTCGTTGCCCGAGGCCGAGCGCCCCGACGAGCTGGAGACCTGTTTCAACGCGCTGTACGGTGTGATGATGCTGCACTTGCAGGGCAAGGAAATATCCCAGGATACCGCCGCCGCGATATCACAGATATCTCACTTCATCGGCATGCTGGCAGCCTACTACAAGCGCGACGAGGAGAAACCGCTGTTCGGCGATGACCTAATCGAGAATTGAAAATGAGCGTATTGAATCTACTCATCACTGGAGCAAATGGCCAGTTGGGCCACGAGATGCGTAATGTGCTGGCCAATGACCAGCGCTTCAATGCCATCTTCACCGATATCGCGGGCGCGGACATCGTCACGCTCGACATCACTGACGAGCAAGCCGTTGAGAAACAGGTGGTTGCAAATGCCATTGACATCATTGTCAACTGCGCTGCCTATACCGCCGTGGATGCCGCCGAGGACAACGAGCCGCTGGCAGCACGCCTCAATGCCGATGCCGTGGGCATCCTGGCCCGCGTCGCCAAACGCAACAGTGCACGCATGGTACACATTTCGACCGACTATGTGTTTGACGGACAAGGTTGCTTACCGTACACCGAAAATGTGGCCACCAATCCGCAGTCGGCCTATGGACGCACCAAACTCGCAGGCGAGCGCAAGCTGCAAGAGGCACTGGGTGACAATGCCGTCATCCTGCGCACCGCTTGGCTCTACTCGCCCTATGGCAAGAACTTTGTCAAGACAATGCTCACGCTGGGCAAGGAAAAGCCCGCCTTGAAGGTCGTGTTTGACCAAGTGGGGACACCGACCTGCGCCCGTGACTTGGCTCGTGCCATCGTCACCGTGATAACTGCCGACCAGTGGCATGGCGGCATCTATCACTATAGCAACGAGGGAGTTCTCTCGTGGTATGACTTCACGCTGGCGATTCACCGCCTGGCAGGCATCACCACCTGTGACGTGCAACCGTGTCACAGCGACGAATTCCCCGCCAAGGCCCACCGTCCCGCCTATAGCGTGCTGGACAAGACCAAGTTCAAAACCACCTTTGGCGTGACCGTCCCCTATTGGCTCGACAGCCTCGAGGAAACCATCAATCAACTCTGTTCATCTAACTAAAAACTAAAGAATAATGTCCTTGACAACCGAAATCACCCGCCGCCGCACCTTTGCCATCATCTCACACCCTGATGCCGGCAAGACGACGCTGACCGAGAAGCTGCTACTCTTCGGTGGCGCGATTCATGTGGCAGGCGCCGTGAAATCCAATAAGATCAAAAAGACCGCCACCAGCGACTGGATGGAGATCGAGAAGCAACGCGGCATCTCGGTGGCCACCTCGGTCATGGGTTTCAACTACGGCGACTACAAGATCAACATCCTCGACACCCCAGGTCACCAAGACTTCGCCGAAGACACCTACCGCACCCTCACTGCCGTTGACAGCGTTATCATTGTGGTGGATGTCGCGAAGGGTGTCGAGACCCAGACGCGCAAACTGATGGAGGTGTGCCGCATGCGCAACACGCCCGTCATCATCTTTGTCAACAAGCTTGACCGCGAGGGCCGCGACCCGTTCGACATCCTCGACGAGCTGGAGCAGGAACTGAAGATCGATGTGCGCCCCTTGAGCTGGCCCATCAACATCGGCGCTCATTTCAAGGGCGTGTACAACATCTACGAGCACAACATCAGCCTGTTCAAGCCCGACAAGCAGCATGTCACCGACCGCGTGGACATCAACGACATCAACGATCCTGCCATCGACGCTGCCGTGGGCAAGACCGATGCCGAGAAACTGCGTGCCGACATCGAGCTCATCGACGGCGTCTATCCCGACTTCAACACGCTCGATTATCTGGATGCCAAGGTGGCTCCCGTATTCTTCGGGTCGGCATTGAACACCTTCGGTGTGAAAGAGCTGCTGGACTGCTTCGTGCGCATCGCCCCGTCGCCTCGTTCAGTGAATGCCATTGAACGAACGGTCGAGCCTGGTGAGGACAAGTTCACGGGCTTCGTATTCAAGATTCACGCCAACATGGACCCCAACCACCGCAGCTGTATCGCCTTTGTCAAGGTGTGCTCCGGAGTGTTCCAGCGCAACGGTAACTACAAGCACGTGCGCTCGGGCAAGAGCTACCGCTTCAGCGCCCCCACCGCCTTTATGGCCCAGAAGAAGGAAATCATCGACGAGGTCTATCCCGGCGATATCGTGGGTCTGCCCGATAACGGCATTTTCAAGATCGGTGATACCCTGACCGAGGGCGAAGAGCTCCATTTCAAGGGTCTGCCCAGTTTCTCGCCCGAGATGTTCAAGTACATCGAGAACAGCGACCCGATGAAGACCAAACAGCTCAACAAGGGTCTGGAACAGTTGATGGACGAAGGCGTGGCCCAGATGTTCATCAACCAGTTCAACAACCGCAAGATCATCGGCACCGTAGGACAACTGCAGTTCGAGGTCATCCAGTACCGCCTGCTGCACGAGTACGGCGCCCAGTGCCGCTGGGAGCCCATCCATCTGTACAAGGCCTGCTGGATCGAGAGCGATGACGAGGATGCACTCGACGCGTTCAAGAAACGCAAGCACCAGTTCATGGCGCTTGACCGCGAGGGCCGCGACGTGTTCCTGGCCGACAGCAATTACGTCTTGCAGATGGCTCAGCAAGACTTCCCGAAAATCACCTTCCACTTCACAAGCGAATTCTAATACCATCAAAATAATCACTTAAGACTAAGAACTACGGACTAGGGTCTAGAAACTAAAAAACGATAGCAATGGAAAGATTAAGCAAATTATACAAGCAATTTGTGGGCAGTGAACCCACTCAGATTGTGCTCATGGACAAGGCGGGCTCCAATCGCCAGTATTACCGCATGAGCGGTGAGCGCTCTATCGTGGGCGTCATCGGTGAATCGCGCGAGGAGAATGACGCGTTCATCTACATGGCAGGACACTTCCGCAAGCAAGGCCTTTCGGTACCCGAAGTCTATGGCGTGAGCGAGGACCACATGGCCTACATCCAGGAAGACTTGGGCAAGAAACCCGAGAACATCCTGTGGAACAAGATACGCCGCAGCGCCCTGACCCATGCCTTCACCAGCGAGGAAAAGGAACTGCTGCGCCGCACGATGCGCGATCTGGTGGACATCCAGTTCCGCGGCGGCCAGGGTTTTGACTATACCCACTGCTACCCCGCCCAATGCTTTGACGAGCGCTCCATCAAGTGGGACTTGAACTACTTCAAGTACTGCTTCCTCAAGGCTACCGGTGTGATTTTCAACGAGGACAAACTGGAGAACGATTTCGAAAAACTGACCCGCGACCTTTTGGCTGTGCCCAGCGACACGTTCATGTACCGTGACTTCCAATCACGCAACGTGATGCTCGTGGGTGATGCCGATCGTCCTGCCGAGTGCAAACTGGCATTCATCGACTTCCAGGGCGGCCGTCGTGGTCCGTATTACTATGATGTCGCCTCATTCGTGTGGCAGGCACGCGCCAAGTACCCCGATGATCTGAAGAAGGACCTGGTCAATGCCTATATGCAGAAACTCAAACAGTATGTGCCCGAACTCAACGAAAATGAGTTCTATGAGAACCTGCGGTTGTTTGTACTCTTCCGCACGCTGCAGGTGCTGGGAGCCTACGGTTTCCGTGGCTACTTCGAGAAGAAGCCCGACTTCATGAAGAACAGCATTGTTCCCGCTGTGGCCAACCTGCGCAAACTGGTGATTGACAGGCCATTCACTCAATATCCTTACTTGAGCGTCCTCATCGATGAACTGGTGAACCTCAAGGACTTCGTCAGCGAGGATAAAGGCCTCACTGTCAGGGTGATGAGTTTTGCCTACAAGAAAGGCATTCCTCACGACCCGTCGGGTAACGGTGGCGGCTTCGTGTTTGACTGCCGTGCGCTCAACAACCCGGGCAAATACGACAAGTACAAAGCCTTCACGGGACTGGACCAGAACGTGATCGACTTCTTGAAGAAAGAGAGTACCATCGACCAGTGGCTGGAGCATGTCTATGCCCTGGTTGACGAATCGGTGGAACGCTACAAGAACCGTAAATTCACCGACCTGATGGTGTGCTTCGGCTGTACAGGCGGCCAGCACCGATCGGTCTATGCCGCCGAGCATCTAGCAGAACACATCCATGATAAATTCAACGTGCGCGTCGAGCTCTCGCACCGTGAGCAGCCCGATCACGAGCGCACCCTTAATCCCATTGATCGATGAAAGCACTGATTTTTGCAGCAGGACTGGGCACACGACTGCGCCCCCTGACCGACGACCGCCCCAAGGCGATGGTCGAGATTGCCGGCAAGCCCATGTTGCAGCACGTCATTGAGCGTGTGGCAGCAGCGGGATTTGACGACATCACCATCAACATCCACCATTACGGGCAGATGATCATAGACTTCCTGGAACGGAACGACAACTTCGGGCTGAATGTGCACATCAGCGACGAGCGCGGCTTGCTGCTCGACACGGGCGGCGGCATCCTCAAGGCGCGCCAGTGGCTTGACGGTGATGAGCCCTTCCTGGTACACAATACCGACATCATTACCACGCTGGACCTCAAGGCATTCTACGACTACCATGTGGAGCACGACGCACTGGCAACCATCCTGGTCAAGGAGCGCAAGACACAACGCTATTTCCTGTTCGACGAGAACGACCGCCTGTGCGGTTGGACCAATAAAGCGACCGGCGAGTTCAAGCCCGACCCCGAGAAACTGCAAGGACGTGCCCTGCATGAACTGGCCTTCGGCGGTTTGCATGTGATCTCGCCGCGCATCTTCCCTCACCTGGAGCGTTACCGTCGTCAAGAAGGAGAAAAATTCTCCATTGTACCATTCTACATCAACGAGTGCAAGCATCACCTCATCCATGGCTATCATCCTGACAGCGACTACCAGTGGCTCGACATCGGCAAACCAGATACCTTGGCTCTCGCACAAGAATTACTTGGGAATGATTAAACCATCGGGAGATATCTACATCTAAAACTGAAAACAGACATCTGAAAAAAATGAAAAAGACTATCATCATTGCAGCCATCATGCTGCTCATGGCAGGCACCGTCACACTTGATGCCCGCACCAAGAAAAAAACTACCGCCAAGAAGGCCAGTGCCACTCAGGTCATCTACACCGGCGACATTGCCAACAAGGTAATCGGCTACAACGGCACCACCCCGCTCAACATCACCGTCAAGAACGGCGTAATCGAGAACATCGAGGTGCTCCCCAACCAGGAATCGCCCAATTACCTCAAGCGCGCCAAGGATAAGGTGCTGCCGCAGTACATCGGCAAGACCGTCGCCGAGGCCAAGAAACTCAAACCCGACATTGCTACTGGCGCCACCTACACCAGCGAAGCCCTCATCAAGAACATCCAGATGGGCCTCGACCAGGCAAAATCCACACCCGCCAAGAAGGCTGCGACCAAAAAGAAAGCAACCACCAAGAAGGGCACCAAGAAACGTCGCTGACTTTCATCAGCACAAGAGACCGATTCGTATGCATCTTTTTCAAGGTGCATACGTTTTTTGTTTTTTCCTTGTTGGTTGACGCAAGATTCGCTATACCTTTGTGTTTAATCTATAAAAGAGCGACATTCAGTGACCGAATTGCAGATTGTCAACGGAGTCAAGAACGGGGACCGGAAGGCCATGCGCGAGATGTATGACCTGCTGGCTGGAACGGCTATGGCCACAGCCGTGCGTTACCTGGGCAAGTGTGATGACTGCCGCGACGTGCTGCAGGATTGTTTCTTGAAGGCATTCACCCGCATCGAGGACTTTTCCTATCGCGGTGCCGGTTCCTTGCGGGCATGGATGACCAGGATTGTCGCCAACGAGTCCATCAACCGGCTTAAACAGCAATCCCACATCACCTTCCTCGATACCGATGATGTGGAATTACCCGATGATGAGCCACCTGATATCGTTCATGTCCCGCCAGAGGAAATCACCAGAATGATAGCCTCGCTGCCGACGGGATACCGCATCGTGTTCAACCAGTTTGTATTTGAACACAAGAGCCACAAGGAGATTGCCCAATCGCTGGGTATCAAGGAGAACTCCTCGGCATCACAACTGCTGCGAGCCAAGCGACTGCTGGCCAAAATGATTCAACAATATCAACAAAACCACGATGACTGACAACGACTGGATCAAACAACTGCAATCCAAGATGGACGGACACCAGGAGCCCGTCCCCGATGACCTGTGGCAGGATATCGAGAAGCGGTTGACACAGCAGCAGCCAACCACGCGTCCGATGCCCGCTTGGCGACGCTATGCCGCAGCAGCCGCAGTGACGCTGGCAGTCATCGGCACGGGTTGCCTGCTATGGCTCAATAATGATGACACTACAGTCAATCCACCCGTCATCGCCAAGACCAATCCCGAAGCGGACACCCCCTCGCCCGAGACCTTTGACCAAGGAGAAGCAACAGCTCCAGTTCTTGGCTCACGAGACCCGGCACAACGGCGTCCCCAGACGGCAGTAATCAAAGCAAATCAGACTGCAGCAAGAGCCAGTGACAACATTGCCCAGGCCAGCACCCCTGCTGCGGTTGCCGATGTTCAGGAATCGGACGACGAGCCCATCAAGCAAGATGCTGAGCAGCCCAGCCAGCCGAAACCCAAAAGCAATGAGAGTCACACCCGGCCGGCATCCTATCCCCAACCTGCATCCTATCCCCAGCCTGTAGACCAAAAAGATATCAGACCCACCGCAAAGCGAGGGCCCTTGACGCTGGGCTTATATGCGTCTAATAATTTCAAGTCTGAAGGGATGACCAACAACTCCCACGTTTTCGCTTTTGACCCGGTCCTTTTCTATCAACTGTCATCGGGCGTACCCAGTGACTATACTGAATACATCTTTACTGCTAAGCATCACGCTCCGATGTCATTAGGCTTGAGTGTGCGTGTTCCCATCACAAGCCGTTTTTCTCTCACCAGTGGATTGGTCTATTCACGGCTCAAGTCGGATTTCACCTCCAAAAGCAGGCATCGTGAGCAGACGCTGCATTACCTGGGCGTGCCCATAGGCGCGACTTACACGTTTTGGACCTATCGGCGCCTCAACATCTATGCCATCGGCGGCATGCAGGCCGACTTTAACGTCAAGGCGACCCTTGAGGAGAACTCCAGAGTCAACCCCATCAGCATCTCCAAAGACCGCGTGCAGTTCTCGGCATTGGCGGGTCCGGGATTGCAGCTTGACCTGGCGAAGGGGTTCGGAATCTACGTTGAGCCCACGGTTCGTTACTATTTTGACAACGGCAGCGACATTGAGAATTATTTCAAGGAAAAGCCCTGGAACATCAACTTGAATGCCGGCTTACGTCTCACCCTGAAATAAAGGTTTTCGGATTCCAGGGAAAATGAGTAACTTTGCCAAGTTCAACAACATGACAAACTATGAAGAGTTATCTGGAAATCAAAGTGCCCATCTCCTTCGATGATTACTGGTTCAGGGAGTTGCGCGATTTGCTTGACGGTGTAGATATCCGTTGGCAACGAGGGTATTATCACATCACGATGGCCTTTCTGGATTTTGCACCCGACAACGTGAACCTTGTGCCCGGGCTGAACGAGATTCTTGACGAGGCCATGGCGCCGACCATCACCTTTGACAAACTTGACGCTTTTGCTTCGGGCTATCACAGGCAGGTCATCCACCTCACAACCACCGATGCTCCCGACGATTTTCTGGACCTGGTCAAGGACGTCAGGCGCTATTTCCTCGGCAAGGGTTGCGAGATTCAATCCGACTTCAAACTGCATGTCACACTGGGCCGTGTGCAAGACCCGAGGATGAACGTGCGCAAACTCCAAGACATCATCAATCAAGTGGACTTGCCCACCTACACGATGGAACTGACCGGGGTTGAATACCGCATCTTCCGTGGCAAGACACTTGGGCAGTGGACCCTCGCCGATTAACCATCAGCACAAATCTTCACCTGGCTGATGCAAGATTTCACATGGGCATTGTTTAAATGATAGAACAACCAATCAAAACGATTTGACTATGACAGGTATTTTGAAATTATGGACTCTTGCAGCACTGATGCTGTTCTCGGCGACATCCTGCAACAGTGACGATGACGTGGCCTATGAAGAAGACGACGTCGTTCAAATGACTGCCTCGGCGACTCCCATCCAACTCAACGAGGCCCAACAAGAGATGCGCGACAAGAGCAACGAGTTTGCCTGGCAGCTCTTCCGCACGACGCAGCAATCCAGTGGCAGTCAAGGCAGCAGCATCCTGTCGCCCATGAGTGTGACTTACTTGCTCGGGATGATGGATGCGGGTGCCGGAGGCAGCACGCGTGACGAGATTACCACGGTACTTGGATTCGGCAACGATGTGACGGCAGTGAACGAATATTGCAAGACGATGCTCGACGGTGCGGGCAGCGCTGACCCTGTCGCTACAGTGAGAATCGCCAACTGTGTGGAAGTGAATTCGGCTTTAGGCATCAGCCTGCTCAAGCAGTATGTCGATGACATCAAGCATTACTATAATGCGCAGATCGACGCACTGGATTTCACTAACAGCAAAACGCTCAACATCATCAACGACTGGTGCAAGGACAACACCGATGGCATGATACCCAGCATTCTTGACAAAATCAACCCGAGTGCGGCAATGTACATGCTCAACGCCATTTACTTCAAGGCCGACTGGACAGCGAAGTTCAACAAGGATCAAACCCGCAAGATGGACTTCACCCTCTCCAACGGGTCAACCGCCAAGCGCGACCTGATGCACATCAAAGCACGCGCACTTTACGGCCAGGACGAAACTTGCTCCACACTGCGCCTTCCCTTCGGTAACGGCGCTTACAGCATGTATATCCTGCTGCCTGCCGTGGGTGTGTCGCTCGAGGAGTTCATCCAGGGGATGACCATCCAAGACCTGAATACACGCCTCCACAACATCTATACCGGGGACATCGATATCCTGCTGCCCAAATTTGAGACCTCAAGCAGCATTCAACTGATTGAAACGCTCCAGAACATGGGCATCACATCGGCCTTTGACCCCGACAGGGCCGATTTCTCCAACATGAGCGATGCCAGCCTGTGTGTTTCTCAAATGCTGCAAAAGGCCAAGATCGAGGTCAACGAAGACGGTGCCAAGGCTGCAGCTGTCACCATCGCAGGTTTTGTGCTGACAAATGCCGGAAGCATCCCGAAATTCGATTTCCATGCTACCCGCCCCTTCCTGTATCTCATCCTCGAGGAGAGCACCCACAGCATCTTCTTTATCGGCACCTACTGCGGTAACTGACAATAGGGCCTGGGCTAGTTGAAGCCCCTACATACGACAAGCCGCCGAGTCGTCATTGCGACCCAGCGGCTTGCTGTTTTTCTTCAATCCCTTACTCGGGATTGGTTTTGATATCATAGATGATTCTGGCATTCTCGGCAATCGTCTCGATGGGCGATCCGGCAGGAATCACGCTCTCGGTCGATGCCATGTCGGGGTTGGCATACTGGTCGATAATCTCGCCGTCCTCACCATAGACCGATACCTGGACGATGTTGAAATTGTTCCAGTCGTCGGTGAACTTGTACAGGGTGAGCTTGTAGGCCACCGTTTTGTCGTAGCTGCGTTCACGGGTATAGACGGCCCTTGATTCGGGCACATCAAAGGAATTGCGCACCCAGACCAGGAAACTCTTGCCGTCATCGGTCGTAGTGATATCGGGACTGACTGCGATGGTCTCTCCGCCGGCCGAAATCATGTTAATCCAATCAGTCGCCTGGGCAGCAGGTGCAGTCATCATCAGCGCAACAAGCGCCACTAAAGTCATAAAGAATCTTTTCATTGTCTATCGTAGTTTTAATCGTTTTCTTGCTGCGGCAAAGGTATAAATAATTCATTAGATACTAGCTATTTCACAGAAACTTTTAAGACGGCCTTGTCAAAAAAGTTGTCCGAAATCAATAATTATCGAAAGATTATTTTTACATCAATCAAAAAAATGTCTAAAAAACTTGCACATTACTCCAAATGCTATTATCTTTGCAGCAATATGATACTTTTTTCCTAGCAAGGCAGCTTCGTCGTGAGACGAGGCGCTTTTTTTATACCTCACGTCACGATTACTCCTGGAAAACTTCACTCTGTTGAATCGTCAACCCATGTTGCAAATCATCATCAAAAAGGAGACCGTCATTGATGACGATCTCCTTTCACTCTACCACCGGTCTGTGGCCTAAACCACAATACAGGTGAACAAACTCACATTCATTCTTTATTGTCTTTTACCGCTAACTTCCAGCAGTATATAATTACCAGATGAGCGCACGCTGCTCTTTGGGAATATACATCTTGTCACCGGGCTTGATGTTGAAAGCCTCATACCACTTGTCGATCATGGGCAGTGCAGCCATCACACGCAGGTGATTGGGTGAGTGAACGTCGCTGTTGACCAGGTTGGCGATGCTCTCAGGGGTGCTGTTGCTAGCCCACACACGGGCAAACGCCAGGAAGAAACGCTGTTCGGGGGTGAAGCCTTCGATGGTGGGAAGCGGTTCCACCTTCATGCGATCCTCAAAGGCGCGATAAGCGATCTTGAGTCCGCCGTTGTCGCTCACGTTCTCGCCCAGGGTCTTCTCACCGTTGACGTTGAGACCGGGCAATGCTTCCTGCTGGCTGAACCAGTCGGCAAGAACCTTGGTGCGCTGATCATAGTTCGCCTTGTCCTCTTCGGTCCACCAGTTGGCCAGATTTCCCTCCTTGTCGAACTGGCAACCCTGATCGTCAAAGCCATGAGTCATCTCGTGGCCAATGACGGCGCCGATAGCACCATAGTTGGTGGCATAATCGGCCTCGGGATCAAAGAAGGGGGGCTGCAAGATGGCAGCGGGGAAGTTGATGCTGTTGAACATCGGATTGTAGAAGGCGTTAACCGTCTGGGGCGAGCACGCCATCCTGGTCTTGTCCACGGGCTGGTGCCAGTACTTGCGGATGGCAGCCTGGGTAACCTCTTGAGAGATGCGGATGTAGTTCTCAATCAGGTTCTCGTTCTCACGGATGTCGATGTACTTTTCCATGTCCTCCCATTTGTCAGGATAGCCCACGTTGATGTACATGGCATGGAGTTTTTCTATAGCTTTGGCCTTGGTCTCCTCGCTCATCCAAGTGTTGTCCTTGAGGCGCTCCTCAAAGGCTTGCTGCAGGTCTTTGACGAGTTTCACTACTCGCTGCTTGCTGCTCTCGGGGAAATATTCCTGCACATAGAGTTTACCGATACTCTCGCTCAGATAACCGCTGATTAAACCCACAGCACGCTTCCAGCGAGGCTGCTGCTCCTGAACGCCCGAGATGATCTTGCTGGCTTCGAAGGCACGATCGGTGAAATCGTCTGAAAGGTAACCCGCACAAGTCTTGATCACCTGCAGCTCCATGTACGACTTCAGGTCTTCGACCGATGCATTGGCCAGAATATCCTCCACCTCGTGCAGGGGCTCCAATTCATCCACGTTAATCATGTCGATATCGGTGGGATAGCGGACGGCATCACGATAGGCCACCCAATCGATGCCGCTGAAGTCGCTGAGCAACTGCTCCCACGGCATGAAGTGGATGCTGGCGTAGGGGTCACGCTGGGCCACCTGATCCAGGGTCTTGACACCGATGCGGTGCTCGATGTTCCACTCGGCCTGCATCTTCTTCTCGGCCTCTTTATCGCTGTAGCCCACCATCTTAAAGTAGTCCTTGTTCAGACTCTTGATGGCATCCACAACAACCTGCTGCTGCGCATTGGGATGGGCATAATACTCCTGAGGGAGGGATGCACCGCCATGACCGGCATTCATCATATACTCCGACGAGTTGAAGGGGTTCATGCTCAGGCTGATGCCATAAGGCGCCGTGTTGAAGCCCTTAGCCTCGAGTTCAAGCATCACTTTCATGAGATCCTTGCGGTCCTTGATGTCACGCACCTTCTTGAGATAAGGCATGATGGGCTCATAACCCAGCTTGTTGCGTGTCACGGTGTCCATATACAAACGGTAGAGGCTACCGATCTTCTGACCATCGGTGCCTTGCGGCAGATGCTTGCCGGCATACTCCTTGATCAGATCGTTGATACGGTCATTGTTGAGCTCATACAGGTCGGTGAATGCGCCGTTCTGCACATGCTGCTTGTCCAGCGGATTCTTCTCCAGCCAGGTGCCCACGGCATAGTGCCAGAAATCGTCACCGGGATTGACACTCAGGTCCATATTGGCCTTTCCTTCAAACGTCTGTGCCGCGCCGACTAAGCATACAAGAGCCAATGCAACGGCTAAAAATACCTTTTTCATTTTCATAATTGTTTTTTATATAATCATTAAACTTCTTCTATCTGATCCAGAATGCTCTGGGCTGCATTGACAGCCTTGCGGTGATAGCGGTAACCGATCAGTGCACCGATCGCAGCTCCGAGGATAACCGGCAGGAACATCATCCACGGGTTTGAACCCTCGGGGGCAAATTTCCAGCCCATCTCATAACAAGCCCACGAGAGCCAAGGGATGAGTAATGCTGGAGCTACATAATGTAACCAATTATCGTAATGTTTCTTGAACCTTGCCATTACCCTGGCTACAGAAGCCAAGTCGGAGGTCATGAAATTCAGTTGTTCTACCGGGCGGTGGATCCAATACGTCGCCACGGCACAGAAGACCACCATCAAGCATGTTGCTATTGCGAAAGGCAAACTCCACACGTTGAGGAGTGCCGAAAGGGGAATTAACACCAGGCCGATTGCGGCGGCAGCAAAAACGGCGCTCTTGGCATAGTTGATATCGTTGGTCTTCATCTTCATGACCTCACGCAGCAGTTGATCGCTGACTATCTCCTGGTTGTCGAGATGTTCCTTCAAGACGGCCATTTGTTGGCGCATCTCAATGTAATCCAAATCTTCCATACTTACATCTTTTTGAGTTGTTCTTTGATTCTGAAGAGTTTCACGCCCACGTTCTGTGCATTGATGCCGATGACGGCCCCGATCTCGTCGTAGCTCAAACCCTCGAGCCACATCATCACGATAGCCCTGTCGACAAGGGCCAGACGAGAGATGCGCTCATGGAGTTGGCGAGCCTGTTTTGAGCTGGCGTCATCGTCCTCGAAGATGTTAGCGGTCATCGTCAATGGCACACGTTCGCCTTCGCGCTTCTTCTTGCGCTGCTGATTGAGGCAAGTGTTCATGGCCACACGATAAATCCAGGTCGTTTCCTTGCTCTCGGCACGGAAACCACCGATACCCTTCCAGATATTGATGAGCGTCTCCTGGAAAAGGTCGTTGACCTCATCCTCGTCCTTGGAAAACATGTAGCACACGGTGTAGATGGTGCTCTTGTTTTCCCGTACCAAACGGGCGAATTTCTCTTCTAGTTGATTCATCATTATCGTTTTTGTTGTTTTGCCCGTTAGACGCTTTGAGCGGCCAAAAAATTACAAAGAATTCAACTTTTTTTCAAAAAAGGATGCATATACGGGTTTTACCACCCTGCTGTATCAACTCTTATTTATTTGCTAATATATTGGAAATCAGATTACTTTCAATTGCATTGATCGTTTATTGAAGTTCAACAAAAAAAAGTGCGGCATGGGCGCGTGCATCCACAGTTCAAACGACGGTGCCCGGCCGGAGTCCTTGGGACCAATCTCCAGTTTCATTCTATCACAAAACTGCGGGGATAGTAGTCGCTGTAGAAGCGGCCGTCGGTTGCCGTAAACTTCAGCACACAGTAGTTGGGGTCGGTGACGCCTCCGGGATAGTATTCGGTATCACCTTCGCGCCAGATCATCTCCTTGCTCTTGGCATCGGTCAACACCTCCATCTTGCCACGCAGCATCATGCCCTTGAAGCCCTCGGCATCACAGAAATAGATGGAAGCCTTGGGATTGGCCTTGTAATGGGCGACACGCAGGGAAAAGGTGTTGGTGGTAAAATAGAACGTCTTGATGCCCTCTCGCATGCGAGGCGACAGCATGGCCTTGGTGCAGGGGTAGCCTTTTTCGTCCACCGACGAGATAAAGGTGATGGGCAGCGTGTCGGCCATCTTGGCAATCAGGTCCTTAACGCCTGCCAGCGCAGGGTTCTCGGGAATTTCTTCATTGATTGTCATCTCCTTTTGCCACCGTTTCAAGTGCGGGAAATACATCTTCATCTGACCGATGTACTCCTCCCGGGTGATGGGTTGCGGCAGACCCTTGTTGACCTCGTCGACAAATTGGGCGCAGTGCTCGATCATCTCTTCCATCGTGCAGTCCTGCAAGAACTTGCCGTCCTTGTAACAATAGATGCAATAATCCTCGTTTTTCGTGCCGTCGGCATTGGTGCCGAGGATTTCTTCGGTGAGCGGCATTCCGCAGCTCTGACAAAATTTCTGTTCCATAATAACTTTATTTGTTAAGTTCTAATCTCAATACTCTGATAGGTCGTCCCTCGCCTTGATACTGATTCGCATCGATGCAGGTTTCACCAGTTGGAACAAAACCACACTTCTCCATCACTCGGCCTGAGGCGGGGTTGTCCACGAAGTGTCCGCTGATGAGCGACGGAATTACAGTCGTTTTGCGGATGTGGTCAAGCATCAGCCCCAAAGCCTCGGTGCAAATGCCTTGGTTCCAATAGGGTTTTGCCACCCAATATCCCACTATAGGCTCTCCATCGCGGGATGGCAGGTTGCAATCGCACGAGGCCCCATAGCCTATCGCCCCGATTGCTTCACCAGTATCTTTCCACACAATCGCCCAAGTAGTATCGTTATTGAACATCGTGCGGATAATTTCTAGGCTCTCTTCCACGCTTTTGTGTGGCGGCCAGCCAGCACGAGACCCCACATCAGGATCTGAAGCATACTTATAGAGAGCTTGGGCATCGTTCTCGCGCCACAGGCGCAATACTATTCTCTCATTTTCCATCATTGTCACGATTCATTGATGTATGTACATTCTCGAAAGATAGGGTTCACCATCGCCTTGAGCCATGCAGAGGAATTCCCAACCGTATCGCTCATAAAAGCCGGTATGGTTTGTCAACAGGTAAACCGGAGAGATTCCTTTGGCCCTCAAATCATCGACAACTATATTAAGCAGCCTCCCCGCTATCCCTTGACAACGGTAATCCTCATCGGTATAGACCGCGCACACATTGGGAGTCAGGTCCTTCTTGTCGTGGAAGTCATTTTCAATCACCCCTAAACCGCCGACAATTCGGTCCTCGTCAAGGCACAAATACCACCCATATTCAGTCTCGTTATTGAGGTAAGCCATCATACATTCAAGATAGGCCTCACGGGGCACGTGCCACTTGGAATGGAACCAAGTTGCTGCTTCTTCCATTATCTCGGGCTTCTCTCGCAGTGTTTTATACTTGTAGTCCCTCATCTGTCGTTTTGTCTAATTCTTCATTCGCTGCTGTGCTTCCTTGCCTGCGCCAGTGCCTTTATACTTGTTGCGGGTGGCATTCAGACGGTAGATGACGGTGAACTGCAACTTGTGGGTCGAGTAACGGTTGTTCTGCTGAATCTTGTAGTAGCCCATGTCGCCATACTCGTTCATGTGGTTGCGCTGCAAGGCGTCAAGCACAGCCGCACGCAGAGTGAGAGCCTTGTCCTTCAAGAAAGACTTCTGCACCACAAGATTCAGACGCATGTTGTCGTAGTCATCGTAGAAGTTCAGTTGATGACCATGCGAACGGAACATGAAGTTGATGTCGAAACGCCAATCGTGCTTCAGGCTGAACGTGTTGAAGGCATTCAAGGTATAGACCGGTTTATCGAAGTATGCCCTGCGCATACCTCCCGTCGCATGAGGATCTTCCAGGTCGAGATAGAGATCCTGCTTCTCTACACCTGCTGTAGCGTTCAGCGACCAGATTCCCACACGAGGAGTTACAGAGATATAAGCACCAACGGTGTTGACGGGACGATCGAGATTGATGTGCTTGATGAGCGCGGCATCATCGTCACCGACAAACGACCACTGGGAGATAACATGCTTACAGCGGCCGTAAGAGGCCGACAGCATGAGCCAACGCCACGACACATTGAGCGTGAGGTCATGCAGACGCTCGTTGAGCAACTGCGAATTACCTGCCTGCATCGAATAACGGCTGATGTAAGTAACGGCATCGTTCATCGCAAAGAAACTGGGGCGGTTGGTCTTGAGGCTATAGGACAGTGCCGTCTGCACGTTGCCCAGACGGACGGAATAGGATGCCGTGGGAAAAAACTCGTCCATGCTGCGATGCAGATAGTCACTGTTTTTGTCATCGGCATAGTCATACAGCGTATGCTCATAACGCAGGCCCACACTTGCCTTACCCCATCGTTCGAAATCGGCACCATACTCAACAAAAGTGGCTATATTGTCCTCAGTTATGTCGGCATCGGTGTCGGCAATCGAGGGCTTGTCGATCCAATAGGTATTGTGGCGCCGTGCAAAGGTCATCTCGGTGCCAGCCTCCAGCACTCCTTTCCACACAGGATATGAAAGCACCAGTTTGGTGGCATACAGGCGGCTTTCTGTACCCGAACCGCTTAGGACGAAATCATCATTCACCAGGCTGTTCTCCACATTTTCGCGGTCGGTATTGATTTCGGTGGACAGGAAATCGAAGTTGAAGTCGATGCCCAGTTTTCCGGCCGAGCCGTTGTAATAAGCGTTAGTGAGAATGCCAAGAGGCTTTGTCTCCTTGCTCGTCTGCTCGGAGTAGAGATGGTCAATTCTCACATCATTCTCAAACACATCCTCGTCATAGATGACCTTATTCGTGCCACCCAGGTAATGCGTCAGATCGGCGCGTAGGCCCACCGAGTGGTTGTCGCTGATTTGCCAGTTGACGCCCGCAGTATAGGTCAGTTGATTGTTTCGCCACGTCATCGTGTAAGGCCCTACCTGATGGAACAGCTTTGTCGTGTTGGTCGTCTCTTCCAGCCAGCTGTATTGTCGATAGTCCTGATGATTATACCACACACTGCCAAAGATATCCACATCCTTCATACGGTAGTTCAAGCCTAACTTCGCATTGGGTTTGTTGAAATCATATCGCAGGTCCTGCTCATCAGTTACCGTCAAGTCGAGACTAAGGCCCTCGCCCTGCTGACGTTTGGTGCGGATGCGCACCACAGCCTTAACAGTGGCATCATATTGTGCTCCCGGGTTGTTGATGACCTCCACATCGCGGATATCCTCGCTGCGCAGACGTTTCAATTCACTTTCATCGCGCAGCAGGCGTCCGTTAAGATAGATGAGCGGGATGCCCTTGCCCAGCACCTCGGGGCTGTCTTCAGACCCCGTCATTCCAGGCACTTTGACAAGCAATTCACCCAATGTGCCTGACGATGCCAGTGGAGTCCCCTCAACGCGTGTAATCATCGCATTTCCCTTCAGTCGGGTATTGGGAAGACCGCCCTTGACGACCAGTTCCCTCAACTCGACCATCATGTCAGCGGCCGGGATTGTGTCCTGCTCCTGTGCCCATGCCGTCAAGCAGGCCGCACATGCCACAATGCCTATGAACAAACAACGTTTCATGATCTCCACCGCTTCAGCATGGGAAAGAAGCCTTTCATCATCTGGACATATTCATCCCTAGTCATAGGCTTGGGCATCTGCTTATTAACCTCGTCGACAAACTGGGCGCAGTGCTCGATCATCTCTTCCATTGTGCAATCCTGCAAAAACTTGCCGTCTTTGTAACAATAGATGCAATACTCCTCGTTTTTCGTGCCGTCGGCATTGGTGCCGAGCAATTCCTGGGTGAGCGGCATGCCGCAGCTCTGACAAAATTTCTGTTCCATATTCCTTAATCTTTTAGTTTATTGCAGCAAAATTACAGATAGTTGCATAGATTTCCAAACATCTGATTAATTACTGCTATATGTTATTGATGCCCTTTTGCAGTTCTTCTAAAAAATGTGCGGCGTGGCCACCGTCCATCTGTACATGATGGAACTGAAACGAGATGGGAAGGGTGACTTTCAGCCACTTCTTGCGATAACGGCCCCACATCACCATCGGGTTGCAGAACTGGTCGGTATATTGATTGACTATGCTGTCAAGTTCAGTCGCCATCATGGCTGATGTTCCTATCACCATAGCATCATCTATAAAGGCGTTCTGACACGAACTGCTTGCCGACTGAGTCAACGCCGTATAGTCCCTGCTGAATTTCTCCAAGTCATCACAATAGGAGACATCGCAAGAGTTGATGCCCCCATTGCAGTTATTTACGATCACATTGATGGCTAAACGGTCATACTTGTACAGTTTCCCGTTCTGGGGCAACATGTAAAACTCCTCAATCCGTGATGCAACCTTGCCGATGCACCAGCACAGGAGCATGTTGAACTTCAGCCCGCGCCGCCGACTTACCTTATACAGCCGAGTCGCGTCGAAGGTCTTGGTGAGCGTCACCATCGGCATGGGTGAGTTCATCCACAACTCGAATGCCATCGCCCGATTCGTATCCTTGGGATTGATTTCCTGTTTCATATCCCCTTCATCATGAATGGTGATGCGGCGGGAATTCCTTGACCGAGTTATAGGCTACCACCTTGCCGTCGTTGTCAAAGGTGACAACGAACAGCATTTCCTCGGCATCAATCACCTCACCGACCACCTTGCGGTAGCCCCACTGCTCACAGGTTTCATCGGCGTTCTTGAACAAGGGTTTCCCAAGCAAGTGCTGGATATCACTCTTGTTCATTCCCAGTTCCACTTTGTTGATCTTTGTCGTGTCGCGGGTGGCGATGCAGCTGTCTAAGCCCAGGTTTAACACGAGGACTAGCGCCACTGCTACGATTAACTCTTTTATTCTGATTATCGTTTTCATTTTTTTGCTCATTTAATTATTTACCATAATTCTTGATGATATACTGCCATGCCTGCTCCTTGTCATCCAAATTGATGACACAATCGGGCTCCATGCAGGTATCATCGACGGTGGCGGCATCGGGACGCGCAAAGTACTTGCAGGAGATACTGCCCAAGACACCGGTGTTAGGGAGTCTATACGGTAGTATCTCGCCATAATGAGACGGTGAAAAAGTGGATGTCGTGCCGACGATGGTACCAATGTGGTTGTCACGGGCCAAGGTCAGGAGTATGCCCGCGCTGCTGTAAGTCTTTGGCCCCATGACAAAAACGACATCACCCTCATAAACAGCGGGTTGCTGGTAGTCGGCAGGAATTTTGGCCGTGGGCATCTCATAGAGTTCGTCCTTGTGACCATCATTTTCCCACTTGGCCTTGACAGCGGCGATTTTGGGATTATAGGCCGCCATGAGGTCCGAAAAACGCAGATAGGTGGTATAATGCTCCAACTTACCGATGGGATACAGATGCTGGAGCAATGCATCGCACAGGCGGGAACTGCCACCACTGTTGTATTGCGCATCCACGACCAGTGTCTTGATGCCGCCTTCGTCCATCTTGGAGAACATGCCATCCAGGAATTCCTCAAAGGGATTCTCGGGCATATCAACACACTGATTGAACTGCAGATAGCAGATACTCTCCTGCTGGAAAATGCGATAGTCGTAGAATGAGTCGTGACGGCTCATGATGTGCTGCGTGTCGGCATCTGCTGCAGCTCCAGATTCCTGATTCTTTGCCATTTTGTTTGCTTGCAGGCGAGACAGCGTCGTGAGGTCGGTGTGCTTGTCGTGCAGGGGTCCCAGGACATCAATGAGCGCATCGACAAAGTCCTCATCGTTCTGAATGGTCTTGCACTGCTCAAGGAGCGCGTTTTTCTTGTTAAACCATTCGGCACGACGTTCGGCCTTGATGTAATAAGGATGGGTATCGGCCACCATATCCATAAAGAGGATGGCATCCTTCTGATACTTGTTGCCCAACTGATATTCCGGCACCGTTTGATAAGCGGAATCGTCGAGAGCCTTGTATTTGCTCACATCCTGAGCCATCGTTGCCTGTAAGCCTGCAAAGAGCACAAGCAGGACAATAATCATCTTTTTCATTGTTTTCAGTTATAAGGAATTATAAAAAGGAAAACTCACACCAATTGCCCTGGCAGATGAAGTTTTACCTTGCTGGGGAAGGTCGCTTCATAGGCCTCGAAAGCATCGGGGTTCTCGTCGGCGACGAAGTATCCCTTCGGGGGAGCGTAGGTGGCCTCGATGACGCCATTGCTTTTCAACCAGCCGGGGATGAGTTCCTGGGCGAGGAAATAAGGCACCTCGGCATCACGCGGCTCGGCATGGTAATGGATACCCAACTTGCTGGCCAGGTCGAAGCCCGCATGACGATAGAAGTTGATGTTGCCCTCCATGCACAGGAAGCCGATGCCCAGTTCACGGGCCTTCTCCAAGGCATAGTTCAGCAATTTCAGGCCGTAGCCCTTGCGCTTGTAGTCGGGATGGATGCTGATGGGGCCGAAGGTCCATGACGGTACTCTCGTGCCGTCGTCGAGAACCAGTTGTGCCCTCGAGAACATGATGTGGCCGATAATGTGGCCGTCCTCTTCCATCACCAGGTCGAGCTCGGGGACAAAATCGGGATTGCTGCGATACTGGTTGAGCACATAGTGCTCGGTGCAACCGAGACGATAGACGTTCCAGAAAGCCTCACGGGTGAGGTTCTCCACCTCACGGTAATCACTGGGTTGTTCTAATCTGATAGTCATTGTTCTTTCTATTGATTAAAGCGTTAGGGTCCTTAAGGTCTTTAAAGTTCTTAACGACCCTAACTGCTAAATATTACATTCTGGCCTTCTGCTTCTCGCCGGCACCGGTGCCACGATACTTGCTGCCAGCGCTGTTGAACTTCCAGGTGAGGTCGATCATGAACGTGCGACGTGCGGGATTGCTGGTCGTCAACTCGCGCAGGCCGAAGATGGTAGCCGTGGCCTTACTGGTGTTGAGAAGGTCCATGCAGCGCGCGTCAACAGTCAGTGAGCCAAGGTGCTGCAGGCTGATATCCTTCTGCACTCCGATGCCGCTATAGAACCTGCCCTTGGCGATGCGGAAGTTGTCATAGTCACCTCGCGATGTCCATTGCACCAGGGCATTCAGGCGCCAGGCGTGCGGCAGTTCGATGTCGTTGTTCCATGTCAATCCCAGATACGGGTGGTTCAGCGTGAGGATGGAACCGTCGGCGGTCGGTGTCTTGTAGTTCTGGAAGATGGCGATGAAGGTCCAAGTGGGATGCCAGCAACCAAAGACAGGTCTCAACGACGGGATGACAGTCAGTCGGTTATAGCTATCCTTGCTGTTGACGGGACGCACGAGACTGACGAGCGGATCCTCGGAGCCGGGATAAGGCTCGGTGGACACCGTCTCGGAGTCCTTGATTCGTGCGTAGTTCAGCGACAGGTTCATCCACTGATAGGCGGCATTGAAGACCAGGCTATGGGTGTAGGTGGGCTTCAGGTAGGGGTTGCCGCTCTGATAACTGTAGCGGTTGAAGTATATCGTTGAGCTTGTCAGGCTGCTATAGTTGGGGCGCTGGATGTCCCTGCGGTAAGAGAGCGACAGCTGCACCTTGCCGACCGGAGCCGACACCACAAACGTGGGGAACCAGTCGCCATAATCGCGGCAAACCTCATCTTCGCGCTCATTGAAGTTGTAATAATCATTCTTCAAATGTTCATAGCGCAGTCCCACCTGGGTATAGACCAGACCAAAACGTCGTCCAAACTCCACAAATGCCGCCGTCGAGGACTCGTTGATCTCGGTATCGGTGGCCTTTACCGGGACACTTGCCGTGGCCGAGTAGGAATAAGCATCGGTACGGTGGTTGTGGGAATATTCACCGCCCAACGACAGGTTGCCCTGCCACACGGGGTAACTCAGAATGAGTTTCGATGCCCAGAAGTTGTTGGCACTCTTGGTGTTGCTCTCTATAAAGCGGTTGACGGTGACGCCGTCCAGGACAGTAACCTCACTGGTGCTGCCCGGGGTCTCGGTACGGTCAAAGAGGCCGTCCACGTTCAGGTCAATGCCCAGCAAACCCACCTTGCCGTTATAATAGGCGTTGAAAATGTGTTTCCTGAAACGGTCGTGCTGCTGGACATCGCTCTCGGAGTGTTCAGTAAACTCACCGTTCTGATAGCAATCGGTGATGAATTGGTCACGAAAGTCGGCGCCGGGGTGGCGGTCATATTTGTAAAATGCACCCATACTGTGGTTGTCATCGAACATATAGTTTATCTGCAGTTGAGGCGACAAGCCCTTCCAGATGTTCCAGCCCTCCTGCTTGAGAACGCTCTCCACGTGGTCGGGGCCCACGTAGTAGAACATGTGGTTTTCCTGCAGCATCTTGGCGTGGCCGTAGCGGCCGGCCCAAAACGAAGCGGTGATATCCAAACCGCCTGTGCGGTAGTTCACATCCAGGTTGTTGGTAATCGTGTGGCCATACTGGTACATACCCGTCAGATTGTCCAGGAAACTCAAGCCGTCGCCTTGGGCCTTCTTGAGCGTGATGCGCACCACGGCCTTGGTCGAAGCCGCATAGCGGGCGCCAGGGTTCTGGATGACATCGACATGCTGGATCTGGTCACTGCGCAGTCGCGACAATTCGCTCACATCCTGCACCTTGCGGCCGTTGATATAGACCTCGGCATCGCCACGGCCCAGCACCTTCACGGCGCCGTCACGCTGGGTTTCCAGCGACGGAACTCTCGAGAGTGCGTCGGCCACGGTTCCAGCCTTCTCGAGGATAGTGCCTTCAACGGTCGTGCGCATGGCCTCGCCCTTGACGCGCGTCTTGGGCAACTGGCTTTTCACCACCACCTCGCTCAGCAGCAAGGCATCCTCCTTCATCTGGATAGTAAGGCCCTGAACGGCACTCACATATTGCGTCTGATAACCGATGCACGACACCTTAAGCAGACTGCCGTTGTTGGGGGTCAGAATCTGGAACCTACCCTGTTCATCGGTCATCGCGCCCTGAACAAAAGCCGAATCGGGCAACGACAACAATACCACGTTCACAAAGGGCATCGGCTCGCCCTTCTCGTCAACGACCACACCGCCCACATCGGGAGCCTTGGCCATTGAAACCATTGTCACTAATGCAGCAGCCATCACGGCTACTAACCTGAAATTCACCTTTTTCATAACCTTTTCTTTTAGCATTGGTTTATACTTTTTATTGGCATTTCACGCTTGATTCTTTATAGTCACACCGCCCAAAAAGTTGCTGGCAACGATATGCAGGCAAGGAGCACCGGGAATCATGCGTCCACCCGTCTCGTCACCCACCCCTCCGATGAAGCTGTGACTCTTAATGATAATGTTTACACTTGTGGGTACAATCACCTCAACACCACCTAAATAGGTGTGAATGTCTATCTCCTCATCCTCGCAGATGACAGCCTCACGAAGGTCCAGACGCAGCCCACCGCAGAAGGCATCGAGACGTGCACCATGGAATGTCTCGCCCTGATAGACATACTCATCGGCGCCGAAGCGCACCGCGCTGCAGATGCGCTTACCGTCCTCGCCCTGAGGAACTGGCCGTTTCAGCCACTGGGACGGATTGCGCTTAAAACTGTAAATAACGAGTTCGGCACCGATATAGAGAAGCAGGACCGGGCCGAAGTATTCGGTCCAAGAATGACTCCAGTTCAGATGAACGACACCCCACATGTCTGCCAGTTTCAGCAAGGCAGCCGCGATGAAAATGATTCCGATGATTGTTCTGCGTGTCATAACTTTTTACGTTTATTGCAGCACCAGCGCTGCATGATTTACACTGCAAAGGAACTGCCAAGCCTCATTGCAAGCAAGTTTTTGGGATATTCTGCAGGTTTATGTGACGAATGGCATGGCAACGTGTGATAAACTGCATTATTGTGACGAATGGTTTGCCCGAGAGAGGCATTTATATTACCTTTGCACACTGTATGAGTCCAGGACAAAAAGACACCATCTCGACGCGCATCATCAGTACCGTGTTCACGGTGCTGGCGCTGGCCATCTTCAAGCCATTCGGATTGGACTCATTGCATTGGATGGGCATCGTACATCTGCTGGCGATAGGCCTATTGGGGTTGGTGAGCTGCACGGCGACCGAGGGCGTCATGAAGTATGTCGTCAAGAAACCCAGGTCGCTCGAGCATGGCGTTGACTACATCATCCGCCGCAATCTGTGGTTCCAACTCATCAACACGCCGCTGGTAGCCTTGCTGATCTGCCTGTACCGTCACTTCGTGATGAGTGACATGGTCCCCGGCAATGTGCTCTCGTGGGGCAACTTCCTCGAGACGCTGCTCATCATCGCCTTCTGTTCGTTTGCCATCGGACTGTACTGGCGCTTCAAGTTCCGCAGCAAGTACCTGACTGCCGAGCTCGAGGAGACCCGCCAACTCAACGAACAGCTGAAAGCCCTCCAGAAGGCTGCCGAACAGCGCGCCCTGGCAGCCGAGTCGCTCATCGTTACCGAAACCGCCGCCGCTGCCGAGCCATCGGCCAACACTGCCCCACCCCCGCAAACCCTTACCCTCGCGGGATCGACCAGCGAAACAGTCTCGGTGCACATACCCGACCTATTATATATAGAAGCCGTGGGAAACTATGTGAAAGTCTATCAACTGCAAGACGGCCAAGTGCGCACCGACATGCTGCGCGCCACCTCCAAGCAGGTCGAAGAGGACTTGCGGGCCTTCCCCATGATCGTTCGCTGCCATCGCGCTTTCCTGGTCAATCTGCAACAAGTGGAACAGATCGTTTCGCGTGCCGGCACCATGCAACTGGCCATCAAGCACTGCCAGGAGTCGCTCCCCGTATCACGCAGCAACATGGCCCAGGTCAAGGAAGCCATCAAGGGCGTGTGAATTCAAGCAGGATTGTTTTCTTTTCTTGAATCTGAACTTGCAAATCGCAGGTTTGGCGCAATTTTGACTGGAAAAAGTTGTGCAGTAACGGATTTTGCACTAACTTTGTCCATTTGAACAATAACATCAACCTTATAAACCGAACCAAGTATGTACGACGAGAAATTATTACAGGAAGTGACCGCAAAGGCCAAGACTTGGCTTAGTGAGAGTTATGACGAGCAGACGAGAGCCGAAGTACAGGCGATGCTCGACAACGAAGACAAAACGGAGCTTGTAGAGTCCTTCTACAAGATTCTGGAATTCGGCACCGGAGGTCTGCGCGGCATCATGGGCGCGGGCTGCAACCGCATGAACATCTATACGGTGGGTAGTGCCACCCAGGGTCTGGCCAACTATCTGAAAGAGGCGTTCAAGGATCTGCCTCAGATTTCGGTTGTAGTGGGCCATGACGTGCGCAACAACAGCCGCCTGTTTGCCGAGACGGTAGCCAACATCTTCAGCGCCAACGGCATCAAGGTGTATCTGTTTGAGGGTCCCCGCCCCACACCCGAGGTGAGCTATGCCATCCGCCGACTGGGTTGCCAGAGCGGTGTGAACATCACAGCCTCGCACAACCCCAAGATCTACAACGGCTACAAGGCCTATTGGGACGACGGTGCTCAGGTAGTGGCTCCGCATGACGTGAACATCATCAACAACGTCAACGCCATCGAGGACGTGCGTGACATCAAGTTCAACGGCAACCCCGACCTGATCCAGATCATCGGCGAGGATATTGATGCCCCCTACATTGAGGACATCTACGGCCTCTCGCTCAGCCCCGAGGTCAACAAGAAGTACCACGACATGAAGATCGTCTATACGCCCATCCATGGCGTTGGACGCTATATCGTGCCCCGCTCGATCGAGCGCTGGGGATTTGACAACATCATCCACGTGCCCGAGCAGGACGTCATGAGCGGCGATTTCCCCACTGTGGAGTCTCCCAACCCCGAGACCCCGAGCGCCATGGCACTCGCCATCAAGAAGGCCGAGGAAGTGGATGCCGACCTCGTGCTTGCCAGCGACCCCGATGCCGACCGCATCGGCCTGGTCATCAAGAACACCAAGGGCAAATATGAGCTCGTGAACGGCAACCAGATCCAGATCATCTTCCTCTACTACCTGATGGTGCGCAACCGTGAACTCGGCCGTCTGACCGGCGACGAATACATCGTCAAGACCATCGTTACCAGCGAGACCATCGCCAAGATCGCCCGCAAGGAGAACATCCAGATGTTTGACTGCTATACCGGCTTCAAGTGGATCGCCACCGTGATGCGTGAGATGGAAGGCAAGGGACGCTACCTGGGCGGTGGTGAGGAGAGCTACGGCTTCCTGCCCGAGACCTTCGTTCGTGATAAAGACGCTGTATCGTCAATCCCCCTGATGTGCGAGATCGCCGCTTGGGCCAAGGACAAGGGCATGACACTCAACGACCTGTTCATCGACCTGTACATGAACTACGGCTACAGCAAGGAGCGCGGCATCAGCGTCGTTCGTCCCGGCAAGACCGGCGCCGACGAGATTGCCCGCATGATGGTCAACTTCCGCGAGAACCCGCAGCAGGCCATCGACGGCTCGCCCGTAGTGCTCATCAAGGACTTCCAGAAACTTGAGCAGCGCGACATGCGCACCGGCGAGGTCACCAAGCTCGACATGCCGGCTACCAGCAACGTGCTCCAGTACTTCACCGAGGACGGAACCAAGGTATCCATCCGTCCCTCGGGCACCGAGCCCAAGATCAAGTTCTACATCGAGGCACACGACACCCTCGACAAGAAGGAGAACTACGATGCCAAGAACGAGTGGGCCGACGCCAAGATCGACCGCATCTGCGAGTCCCTGGGCATCGCCTAAACATTTTAAGCTACGAATTACACGAATTGGACTTATCGATTTCGTTTAATTAGCGCAATCAGTAGTTTTTGACAAATAGAAAACCATTAATCAAAACCAAATAACAAACAATTTTAAAAACAACATTTATGTCAGAAAAGATTCAGACTTTAAGAGATTCTGCAGGAATGCGCTGGACGGCGCTGCTCTTACTCGCTTTGGGTATGTTCTGCAGCTACATTTTCATGGACATCCTGTCGCCCATCAAGGACTTGATGGAAACCACACGCGGTTGGGATTCCACTTCATTCGGTAGAATGCAAGGCAGTGAGGTATTCCTCAATGTATGGGTATTCTTCCTGATTTTTGCAGGAATCATCCTCGACAAGATGGGCGTGCGCTTCACGGCTGTTTTGTCAGGTGCCGTGATGCTCATCGGTGCCATCATCAAGTGGTATGCTGTGAGCGAATCGTTCATGGGCACTGGCCTGGAGAATTGGTTCAACAACCACCTGAACTGGAAGCCTATCGCCGACTGGTTTGATATTCTGCCGTTTGCCGATGGTATGCCGGCATCAGCCAAATTGGCTGCTTGCGGCTTTATGATCTTCGGTTGCGGTGTTGAGATGGCAGGTATCACCGTTAGCCGCGGTATCGTGAAGTGGTTCAAGGGCCGAGAGATGGCACTCGCCATGGGTAGCGAGATGGCACTCGCCCGTCTGGGTGTTGCCACCTGCATGATTTTCTCACCGTTCTTTGCCAAGTTAGGTGGCAACATCAGCGTGAGCCGCGCTGTTGCCTTCGGTGTGGTATTAATGTGCATCGCCCTGATCATGTTTGTCGTTTACTTCTTCATGGACAGCAAACTCGACAAGCAGACAGGCGAGGCCGAGGAGAAGGACGATCCCTTCAAGGTGAGCGACATTGGCAAGATTTTGACCAACAAGGGTTTCTGGCTGGTATCTCTGCTCTGCGTACTCTACTATAGCGCCATCTTCCCCTTCCAGAAGTATGCCGTAAACATGTTGCAGTGCAACCTCACGTTCACCGAGGTTGATCCTAACTCGTTCTGGGCCAGTGAGAGTCTTACCATCTATCAGTATATCGTGATGCTGATTATTGCTGCCACCGCCTTCATGAGTAACTTCATGAAGAACAAGAGCGCCAAGTATGGTCTGTTGTGTGTATCGGTTATCGCGCTCATCTGCTACTGCTACATGGGTTACATGCGCCAGAGCGCCGAGAGCGTCTTCGCCGTATTCCCCTTGCTCGCCGTGGGTATCACTCCCATCCTGGGCAACTATGTTGACCACAAGGGTAAAGCCGCCTCGATGCTCGTGCTGGGTTCATTGCTGCTCATCATCTGCCACTTGACCTTTGCCTACGTTCTGCCGCTGTTCAAGGGCAGCACTATTGCGGGCTTTGTGATGGCTTACATTACCATTCTGGTGCTGGGTTCGTCGTTCTCGCTCGTTCCCGCCGCCCTGTGGCCCAGCGTGCCCAAGTTGGTGGATTCCAAGATTATCGGTAGTGCTTACGCGCTGATTTTCTGGATTCAGAACATCGGTTTGTGGCTCTTCCCCATGCTGATTGGCAATGTGCTTGACAAGACCAACCCTGGTGTCACCGACCCGACGAAGTATGACTATACCTGGCCCATGGTAATCTTTGCCAGCCTGGGTATCGCTGCTCTGCTGTTCGGTCTGTACCTCAAGGTGGTTGACAAGAAGAAGCACCTCGGCCTCGAGGAGCCCAACATCAAGCCTGATCCTGTTGAGGAGATCATTCCCGAGTAATAAGCTCGTAGCATTTAGCTTATAAATTCAACATGAGGGCACTTGTTGCCATGCGCTGCAAGTGCCCCCTTTTTTTATCAAAAAAACTTATCGCCTCCGCGCCTTGGCGTGGGGCGTATCAGCCAAGAGGAAACACTATGAGAGACCAGGTCAGGAATACGATAGCAAGTAAGGCGTGGGCACGGTGGACCGTGCTGGCCATCGTGTCATTCACGATGATGGCGGGCTATGTCGTCGCCAAGGAGATGTCCCCGCTGCAGTTTATGCTCGAGAAAGCCGCCGGCGACGGTGGCATGGGGTGGACCAGCGGCGAGTTCGGCATCTTTGCCGGCTCACGCGGTTTCTTCAATGTGTTCCTGCTGATGCTCTTCGTGGGCGGCATCATCCTCGACAAGATGGGTGTGCGCTTCACAGGCATTCTCTCGTGTGTATTAATGTTGACCGGTGCTGCCGCCGTCTATGGTGTCATCACCTACACCTCGCCCGACCCGTTGTGGAATGTGCCTCTGCTAGGCACGATTAAGCGTCAAGTGGCGCTGGCAGCGCTGGGATTCGCCTTCTTCGGCATCGGCTATGAGATGTGCGGCATCACGGTGTCGAAGGTCGTCGTGCGCTGGTTCTCGGGCAAGGAGATGGCCCTCGCGATGGGACTCCAGGTATCGATGGCCCGCCTAGGTACGGCCCTGGCGCTCAACTTCAGCCTGCCCATCGCCCTGAACTGGGGCCTGCCGCGTCCGTTGCTCATCGGCCTGTTCTGCGTGGGTGTAGGCCTCATCGCCTATATCTACTACTGCACGATGGATCGCCGCCTCGATGATGAGACGCAAAGACTTGCCTCGCAGAATGCCGAGGGCGAGAATGTAGAGACGCAAAATCTTGCGTCTCCCACAACCGAAGGCGAGAATGTAGAGACGCAAAATCTTGCGTCTCCCACAACCGAAGGCGAAAATGTAGAGACGCAAAATCTTGCGTCTCAGGACGACGAGAAATTCCACTTCTCGGACATGAAAATCACGATCAAGAATCCGGGCTTCTGGCTCATCACGCTGCTATGCCTGTTCTACTACTCGGCACTCTACCCATTCCTGGACTTCGCCACCAAATTGATGATTTCTAAATACGGTGTCGAGGCCGAACTGGCAGGTGCCATCCCCTCAATCCTTCCCTACACCAGCATCGTGCTCACACCGCTGTTCGGCGCCTGGTTCGACAACAAGGGCCGCGGAGCCACGATGATGGTCATCGGCAGCGTGCTGCTCACGATCACCCTGTTCGTGTTCGCCATGCCCCTCAACTCGAGTTGGATTGCCGTGACACTCATGTGCGTGCTGGGCATCGCCTTCTCGCTGCTGCCCGCCGCCCTGTGGCCCGCAGTGCCCAAAATTGTGCCGATGAAGCAGTTGGGCACCTCCTACTCCATCATCTATTACATCCAGAACATCGGCCTGATGCTCATCCCCGTGCTCATCGGCAAGGTGCTGGAGCGCAACACCGTCGGCGAACAGGTGGACTACACCCACTCGCTCGTGATCTTCGGCATCATCGGCGTGGGCGCCATCATCGCCTCCAGCCTGCTGCTGTGGACGGACCGCAAGCGCCACTACGGCCTCGAGTCCCCCAATATCGCTTAAAGGTCCCCATCACCAGCCTTTATCTGACTCGTCCTAAAATTTTTTGACAGATTGTTCTTTATTTTCCTATCAAGACGGGTAATGCTGAGCCGTCATTGTTGGTGCTAAAGTCTGTTGGGGGCTCAATGCCCCCACAGGCTTTTTTTGACGGTCTAAAGCGTCGCC
>JAFQZK010000017.1 GCA_017405965.1 Muribaculaceae bacterium
GGCGACGCTTTAGACCGTCAAAAAAAGCCTGTGGGGGCATTGAGCCCCCAACAGACTTTAGCACCAACAATGACGGCTCAGCATTACCCGTCTTGATAGGAAAATAAAGAACAATCTGTCAAAAAATTTTAGGACGAGTCACTGAAAGTCGAGTGCAGACGCCCTAGTATTTATTGTGTTTATTGTCTTCCTTTTTTGTTGAGCGCAGATGTTTTCAGATAATTCAGTGTTTTTTCCTGCAAAGTGTGTTTTTTCATAGTTTAAGTTGGTCCAGATGTCTTCTTTTCGTAGTTTTTTCAGGTATTTTTTTTGCAAGATACAAAAAATGGCATTAATTTTGCAGGTTGAAGAGGAAGATATCATATTCTTGATGAGGAGATGAAACAGCACCATTTTCAAAACAGACTATCACGACAGCGCTGGAAATTGAGCGACTCGAGTTTGAAGGAATTGGTCATATGATTTTCCCCATAAAGATATGATAAGGTCTGATTTGCTTAACACTTCTGAAATTCAATATTTTAATTAATTAAAATTTAGTGGATTATATGAAAAAGAAACTAACAATTTTGGCGTTCGGCCTGCTCCTGGCAGTGGGCTGGACCAATGATGCTTCGGCACAGCTGTTGCCCAAGTATGAGGAAGCCCAACTCATCGAAGAGGGGGGTAACGCTCAAAGGGCGGGAATAAAAGCCCCCGTTTCTCCCGCGTTTGCCAATGCACAGGCACACAAAGTTGAGCCCATGACGATGAAGGCACAAGCCTCATCTATGATGAACGCCCCTCGCCGTGCTGACAACACAGCAACTGCAGATGCGGTTCATCCCCGCGATTGGTACTCAGCTTACTCTTACACCTGGTATGATGCTAACAACGCAAGCCATTCAGCCAGTCTGACTGACCTTGTAGAGAATCCTTATCAGATGTACTATCTTACCGCAGGCACTTACATAACGCCTGCAATTCCTGGTATCCTCTACAGTGGCGGTTGGGATGATGATGTGGCTTATCCTGGTATTGGAAATGGCTATAACATTTATGGAACCCGTTTCAATGACATTAGAGTCAAGCTTACTGGCACCAACGCATTAATTAGAGAAATTATTGTGTATGATGCAGCATCATCTAGTTCCATTGCCAGCTGGACCGGTGGTAATCTTCCCAGCGGCTGGTCATCATCCAAGACATTGCAGACTCGCACTGCTGGTGGTTATACTTGGTATTATATGAACGATGGTGGTACCATCTCTGTTCCCCATAGTGCTATTGATGGAAGGGATAGTGTTTTTGTTGCAATTAGAGCCCGTGCTTATCAGAGCTCAGATAATGGCTTAAGGGTACAAATAAGGAATAATTACTTCACTCTTTCAACAACAGCAACCTATGGTCGGTTCTCAACAATTTATGGTGGTATCGATCGTCCCACCGAGAACGGCTACACTGTTTTCATGGTGAAGCTGAAGGATGTCAGCTTCGACAATATTGTCGATAAGACCTCAACACGCAACGAACTGTTTACATTCTTCGACACCTACGTTGAATCAATGGAACTGATGACCGATGGTATGCGTGTGGGTGAAGGCACCGACAAGGCCGGTACCGTATTCTCCTATACGGGCATCCTTGATAAGTTCTTCTTTATCAGCAAGGGCAAAATGTACTGGGTCAACGGCGACCGTGCGCCTTACTACAGCATGTATGAGGAATTCAGCCCCTATGTGGAATCTCAGACCGCCAACCAGAAGGACCTTTACGCCAACATGACCGCTGGTGAGTATTATCCCATCGTCCATGACTGCCAGAGCGTAATGTACATGAAGCACTACTTCTCGATGGCCGGTAAAGACACCATCGCTCCCAAATCGGTTTCAAGCTTGGTATTTTACATCCCCGACAATCGCGGACGCGAAGATTTGGAACGCACTTATGTTGAGGAGCATCAGCCCCAGGTAGGTCTCTACACCATCCGCTTGGCTGCCGAGACCGCGCCCAGCTCAACCTATGCTCAGGACTCGACCTACACTGTTTACCTCGACTGGACCTCATCATTGAACCAGATGGTGAACAACACCGTGGGTCAGACCTACGTGATCTACAAGGTGGAATTTGACGATCACGGCAACCGCGTTTACACCTACCTCGATACGGTAGAAGACATCTTGACCTATCAGTACAACGAGAAGCAGACGCAGGCCAGCCAGACCTTCACCTATGTGATCCTGGGTTATCCCACCGGTGCGACCAACAAGCCCCTCCTTTCATCAAGTGGCGAACTGCAGGAAGGTGGCGGCAACTTCTTCACCTACAGTAACATCGACGACGTTCAGATTCCCGGTTGGTTCGACTTCATGGTGCTCTACCGCGAGCGCTACGAGAGCGACTTCGTGATCAATGAGCAGAAGAACTACTACCGCAACTACCTGTATCCCACCAACCTGGCTCCCGGCACCGGTATGACCATGGGACAGCTCAAGCAAGAGTGGCCCAACCAGACCGCCAGCTACACCCTGTGGCGTGACAACACCGGCGTTGCTGTGCTCGAGGTTCGTGGCATTGGCAACAAGGTTTACTACCGCATCCGCTATTATGACGACACACAGGTGAAGACCGGTCCGAATAATATCACTGTACCGAATTATCAAACAATTCCTAACGATTAAACACGACATAAGCGATGAAAAAGATATTTATGATTTTGGCAGCCATCACGCTGCTCACGATGTCGCTTAACGCGCAATTGCTGCCCGCCAAGAATTTGGGTGATTTTAGTTTTAACCCCACGGGCGTAGCCTATAAGTATATGCCTAACGGCCAGTTCCGCATGCCTTCGCTGGGAACGGGCGAATACCTGCTTGGCCCGTACAACACCGATGACTTCGACGCCACGGGTATCAGCTACGGCGGTTACTACTCCAGCGACCAATCCGTCGCTGTTATGGTCGAATTAACACGCGATGAGTTTGAAAGCCACATTGGTGACACCATCATCGGTTTCCGTTTCGCACTCGCTGGCTCAACGCCTACAGCTGTCTTTGATTTCTTGGCATGGCCTGCCAGTGAAAATTACTGGGATGCAGATCATCGCCACACTTGGGAGCTCGGTCAACTGATGAGTGGCAACACTGCCAATGGTGATGACGTTACTACCACGTCAACAGACGTGACCTTTAATCAAGCATCAGATTATGGTAGCACATCTGTTACAAAGAGTGGAGTAACTATTAGCACAACAAATGGCAATTTAGCTTCAAGCTATAATCAATATCGATTATATTCTGGTTCCACTACAACTTTCTCTACAAGCAGTGGCACCATAACTAAAATCGTATTCACTCCTTCTTCTGGTTATTCAACGAGTAACATTCTGACCCCCACAACAGGAGCGATTAGTGGTAATACTTGGACGGGTAACGCTTCAAGCGTTAATTTCACTGCTTCGTCACAGTATCGATGCACAAACATTGTCGTTACCGTTGAGACCACAACAGGTTCTCATACTGTTGAGGTCGGCCGTGGTGCTACCAAGTATGAGCACCTTCCCGTTTCGGGTTGGAACATGGACTATGGTTTCCAGAACCAGATGATTTATCGCGCTGGTCAGCTCGCTATGGCCAGTGGTGCTCAAATCACTTCGGTGACCTTCTACCCCGAGGAGGGTATCGGTATCCCCTTCAGCGGTGCTCCGGTAATCGTAAGACTGGCCAACGTCACCAACGACAATTTTGGTACTGGTACCACCGGCACCAAGATCACCTCGGGCTTGACCACCGTGGCTACGATTACTCCCGTGGCCGACAGTGAGGCTACGGCTTGGAAGATTGATTTCACCACCCCGTTCACCTACACTGGTGGCAACCTGTTGGTTCAGATGTCATGCACCGGCGGTGGTAACTTTGCCCATGCCTACTTCTTGGGCGACGACCAGAGTGCTAACGTCAGCCTCATCTCTACTGGTGCCAGCGCTAACCAGTCCACGACGGGTAACACCAGCACCTTCCTGCCCAAGGCAACCTTTGCCTTCACTGGTGACGTCAACACCCCCACCTATCTCACGCTGGCTGGTGGCGAGTGGCATGACTTCTTCCTGGATGAGCCAGTAGTTCTTGAGTTGGGTGACACCATCCAAATGCTGGCAATCGGTTATGAGTATTACCAATATACAGGTACGAGCCATGCTCCCACTGCTGTCAACAGCAACAGCACGGGCCACCAGCACAGGTCATATATGGCCACTGACTCTTATTCCGCAAGATGGTGGAACGATGGTGTATCAGGTCCGGACAACACCGACCGTCCCGGTGACCTTGCCGTGCAGCTGATCTTCAAGAGCGCAATGCAGAAGACCGATGCTCCCACGATCACCTATTCAAGCGATGCCGGCACCTATTACATCACGGCAACCGCTCCCGCCACCGATCCCAATGCCGTTGTAACCTTGACGGTTAACGGTACGACGGTGAGCGGCACTGGCTCAGTGCAGATTCCTATTGGCCGTGCTGACGAAGACTACAGCGTGACGGCAAGTGCAACTGCACAGGCCGAAGGCAAGCTCGTCAGCGACCCGACCACCCAGACCATCCTCATCGAGGCATCACTGCTCGAGCCCACCCCCACGCCCAGCATCAGCAGCCAAGTGCTTGACCTGAGTGTACAGGTAACCGGCAGCGGTGAAGGCGATGTGCACATGTACATCGACGGTCAGGAGGTGAACAATCCCTACTACCTGGAGCGCGGCACCGATGACTACTATGTCACCGTAACCGTCACCGCCCAGATCAACGACACGCAGCACGCCATGAGCACCACGACTCAGCAAGTGCTCGTTCCGAAGCTGACCAACCTCGAAGAGCTTATCGCTGGCTGGACCGAGTTGCCCGGCACCTACGGCAACAACAGCGTCATCAACTGGAACGACAATCTGATGTTCGTTGACCGCTTCACCGCATCCACGGCCGACAACCAGCATGCGCCCAAGTACATCTACAAGATGACCGAGAACGACACCAAGCTCGACGGCAACCTGCGCTCGACCAACGAGCACATCATCCCCGTGATGAAGACAGGTTCGATGATGAACGGCTTCTACACCCAGGATCAGCTCGATCAAGACAGCACCCGCGCCTTGACCATGAGTATCATGAACGTGGACGCCGAGTTGTATCTCGAGCACAGCTCCGACATCTATTACTACACGCTCGACCGCAGTGTCAACAGCTATAATGATGAGGACTACATCGAGTTGAGCCGCATGCAGCGCAACCTGAACAACACTTACACCGAGATGGGTGACTATTACCCCTATGGTGCGACTGTTAACTATGGTGAGATCAACCGTCTCGACACCGTTACCGAAATCTTTGACGATGGTGTTTACAACGTGGACTTCTTGACCTATGTGCCCATCGTGTGGACCCTCGGTAACGACCCGAGCAACAAGCGCCTCAACTGGGACAACGACCACAAGCACAACAGCTATGGCTCGCCTAGATGGCAGAACGGCGTCGGCGATTGCAACATCCTCGAGGTTCATGCCGAGCGTCAGACCGGCAAGTACGGTTCGACCAACTTCGTCGACAATAACGGCGACTCGTGCAGCGTCTTCATGCTCGACGTGCTCAAGGCTGTTGGTGCTCTGCCCGCAAATGCCAACATCAACTACAAGCCTTACATGTTCCGCGTGTTCGTTGTCAGCGAGAGCGGTCAGCTGCGTGGCTACAGGTGGAGGCCTGAGCCCGGCGTGGATCCCGACAACACCGGCACGCCCGGTTCGGGTGCCGAGTACGATCCCGACCAGAGTCACTACGTATGGTGCGTTTGGGACGAGCCCACCGATGGCTTCGAGTTCCAGAAGACCAAGAGCGACACCTGGGCCGACAACATGATCTTCGCCGCTCTTGACAACATCAGCGACCTGCAAGTGTTCGTTCGCTACTACTACCTGGTGGATGGCGACAACTCAACGATCATCGATCCCTCGAACTTGCGTGCTCCCAAGCGCGGTGACGGCAGCGGTATGGGTGCCGAGTCGCCCGGCAGCAGCCCCGGCATCAGCACCGGTATCATCGAGAAGTGGTACGATCTGAACCACGGTGAAATCGTGAGCGTGACCTATTACAACGCTCAGGGTATGAAGAGCAACAAGCCCTTCGATGGCATCAACATCATCGTGACCCGCTACAGCGATGGCACCAGCAGCACCACCAAGGTGATGCATTAAGCAATGTCAATTGTGGTGACATTTGCATATTAGACTTAAATTGAAATACAGACAAAATAAGCATTAAAAGTATTTTCAGCATTTTGACCACGACAAAACAAAATGCATGCATGGGGCCCGCAGCGACTGCGCGCCCCATGTTATTTTAAATAATGTGTAGTGCTCGCTGGCGCTCGCAGATTAAAGGTTAAAGGTTAAGGGTTAATGAACTCGGATGGCATAAAACGTTTTTTGATTTCTTGCGAGCCCAAGCGAGCAATCCTAAAAATTCTTAGCGTCTTCGCGCAAGCGAGCATCCCTGCGGATGCCAAAATCAGTTCAATCAGAGTAATCCGCAATTTTAATATGAACGCGGATGCCAAAATCAGTTCAATCAGAATAATCCGCAGTTTTAATATGAACGCGGATGCCAAAATCAGTTCAATCAGAATAATCCGTAGTTTCAATATGAACGCGGATGCCAAAATCAGTTCAATCAGAGCAATCCGTAGTTTCAATATGAACGCGGATGCCAAAATCAGTTCAATCAGAGTAATCCGTAGTTTCAAAAAGCGTAATCCGTAGTTTTATCGTAATCCTCCAACTTAAAATCTCAAACTAAAATCATGAAAAAATTTTGCTGTTTAAAAATTTAGCATTACTTTTGTAGCGAAATATCAAAGTGATTTCTTTTTTTCTTAATAGCACTCACCATAACCAAGGTTGAACCCCACCATAGCTATCCTTGAAAAAACGAAATCCCACAGGATACAACAAGCAAATACACAAGCTGGTACTATACATTATTTAATTACTAACTTTTTAACACCCAAGTATTATGAACAAGACTATCAACAACCTTAAGTTCTTGGCAGCCGGTCTCGTGCTGCTTGGAACTAGTGCTGTAGCACAAGGGCAGATCAGGGAGGACATCCTTCCCCCGATAAGCCCGAAGTTCACCGCCAGTGTGCCCCTCAAGGCCCCCACGGTGACCCACGACCATGACTGGTATGCCGCCAAGACCTACACTTGGACGGACGCCAACGGCGTTTCGCACAACGCCAGTTTGGTGGACGAGGTGACCAACCCCTATCAGATGTATGACATGTTGAAGTGGGTTTATTGCAACCCCGAGATCCCCGGCAACAAGACCACTGCCGTGACCAACGGCCCTGTTTACTATGGTGAGCAGTACCTGATTGGGGATCGCCATTGGGACTGGTACCACTATGTTTATGATCACGTTGATCCGGGATGGGGCATCACCGACGACAACGTCACCGCCCCCAACGAGGACGGCCACACCCTGTTCCTGGTGAAGCTGAAAAACTATACCGAGGAGCCTGAACAATGGACAGAATCGAAGGCCGACATCATCGAATATTTCTCGACGTACATCGAGTCGATCGAACTGATCACCGACGGCATGCGCGTCGGCACCGGCGACAACGTCGGCACGATGGTGAACATCGAGGGCGAGTTCAACCGCTTCTTCGTCATCGGTAAGGGTAAGTCCTACTACTGGGAGCCCCAGTATTACACCCAATATGATACCGAAATTCTTCCTCCCTTTGCTCCTTTCTACAACATGTTTGAGGAGTATAGCCCCACCACCACCGATCAGGGTGCCACCATCGACGACTTCTATGAGAAGATGAACGAGGGCGAGGTTTATCCCGTCATCCACGACTGCGGCAGTGTAATCTTGTTTGAGCACTACTTCTCGATGGCTGGCAAGAACGGCACCGAGGAGAAGGCCATGAGCGGCATGATCCTCTTCATCCCCGACAACCGCAACGCCTACAATCACCGCAACTACGACAACCAGCATCAGCCCACCGTCGGCATGTATGTCATCGAACTGGATGCCAACGCTGCTCCCGCAGATGCACCTGCCACCTACGACGTGACCCTCGACTGGACCTCGACGCTCAACACCGTGGTAAAGAGTGAGGTGCCCCAGACCTACACCGTCTATATCGTCATTACCGACGAGTTCGGTAACCAGTCCTACCAGTTGCTGACCAACACCACCGAGACCACCTACACCTATCAGGTGCCTCAGGAAGAGCACAGCTACACGATCAACTACATCGTGCACGGCTTTGCCACCGAGAACAACGCCTTCGAGACCTGGAGTAACATCGACAACGTGATCATCCCCGGCACCGACGACTTCCTGAGTCTCGCGCTCAACCACTTCGAGAGCGACTTCGTGCCCGCCGAGGAGATGAACTACTACCGCAACTTCCTGTCGCTGAAGAACGAGGACATGCTCAACGCCCTCACCACCGAGCGCGTACAGGCCGGTGAGAACGAGTTCACGCTCTACCGCTTCGACACCGCTAACCCCGACGTGATGATCCCCGTTGCTCAGCTCAACCTCTCGGTTGCTGCAACCTTCGGCGGTGTGTTCTACAACATCGAGTATGAGAACCAGGAGCCCCTGGCCGGCTACAACGTGCCCATTACCACCAGCGGTGGCCTGAACACTGGCGCCAACAACGCCATCGACCTGTCGCCCATCCTCTTCGTTGACCAGTTCAACGAGTCGACGGCCACCAACGAGCATCCCAGCCTCTACGGCTACGTGCTGCTGCTCAACGACAGCGACAAGGGCACCAACACCGTTGAGGTTCCCGTCCTCAAGACCGCTTCGACCATCGACGGCTTCTACACCCTCGAGGAGGTAATGGCCGACACCGAGCCCGAGTTGCTGCCCGGCGTGAAGAACGCCCTGGTAGAGATGCCGCTGGTTAACAACCCCGCCATCTACTACTTGACCCTCCAGCGCGGCGACAACGAAGAGCCCAACCTGGCACTGTCCTTGCTGCAGCGCCGTGGCGACGGTTCCTTCATGGAGATGAACGACTACATGGGCAACGCAGGCACCATCTACGAGGAAGGCGACTTCTACCTCTTCGACAACAAGGAGATTCTCACCGGCGAGTACAACGACTTCGCTTCCTATGTGCCCGTGATCTGGTCCTTCGGCACCGACCGCGTGAACCATGACGGCGAGAACAGCTACGGTAGCCCCATCTGGAAGAGCGGCGTGGCTGGCATCAGCGGACATGTGACCGGTACCAAGAGTTCGACCGTCAACGGTGAGTGGTTAGACGAGAACAACAAGAAGTGCGTCATCTATAATCCCACCATCAACGTCAACATGATCCCGCCCACCGAGGCCAACGTGGACTATGAGCCCTACATGTACCGCGTGTGGAGACTCTGTGACGACGTTCGCGGCTACACCATGAATGCCAACAACATCCCCGTCAACGATCCTACCGCACCGCGCAACGCCAAGGAGCTCATCATCGAGGAAATCACCAACGACTACTCCATCACCATCGGTGACGAGTGGGATCTCCTGGGATTCGGCGCTCTGGCCAACACCCAGATCAAGTTCCTCGTGCGCGTTTACTACAAGAAGGTTGACAACAACAGGGCCGAAGAGACCAACGACCAGATGTACTATGTGGTTGAGTCGACCCTCGAGTGGACCAACATCCCCACCAGCGTTAACGAGATCAATGTCGCTAACGAGGTGAGCAAGACCTATGTCAACGCTCAGGGTATCAAGAGCGACAAGCCCTTCAACGGCCTGAACATCGTTATCACCCGCTACAGCGACGGCACCGTTCGCACCACCAAGGTGATCAAGTAAGCCACTAACAGTCAACAACTGTCATACCTCAAGGGAGGCGACCCCAGTGCGGGTCGCCTCCCTGTTTTTGTAGGGCCTCGCCATGGCTTGCCCGCGCGTTTTTTATCAAACAACCTTCGCGTGGGGGCATCACCCCAATGGTATAGTTTTTCGTTTTTCGCTTAAAAGTGTTGCACATTCTATTTAATATGACTACCTTTGCAGCGTGAAATGGACCTCGCTAACATAAAGCGCTAAAAATGAACATTTTTTGTTTATTAACATATTTCATTAACTTCTAATTTATTCAAGTTTTTATGAAGAAATTATTTTCTCTCCTCACGCTTGCCCTACTGACTCTGTCGGCTTGGGGTACGACTGTGACGTTTACTGCCGGTACTACCGTTGGTAGCAATACCGCAGCAAACAGTGCTGACGAGATGACCCTTGACGGTGTTACTATCAAGACCACCAAGGGCGCATTCAAAGCTATGCAAGGCACTCAAGCTCAGTATCGTTTCGGTCAAGGCTCGACCACCACGTTCACCTCGACCGTTGGTAACATCACCAAGGTTGAGATCACCTGCACCGCCAGCTATGGCAGCCAGTATGGTCCTGACAAGTTCTCGGGCAACGGCTACAGCGCACAGTCTGGCAGCCCCGTCGGCACTTGGACTGGCGATGCCACAGAGTTCACTTTGAGCGCTAGTGCTCAGGTTCGCGCTACCGAGATTGTCGTTACCATCGCCGATGCTACCAGCGACGAGCTCGTTCCTCCCGTGTTTAACCCCAATGGCGGTGAGTTCACCGGCAGCCTGGCTGTAACCGTTAGCTGCCCCACCGAAAACGCAAACATCATGCTCTTCAAGGTCGTTGACGGTCAAGATCAGTATGTGGACTACTACTTCCAGAGCGGTGAGTTCTATGTAACCGAGACCTCGACCTACAGGGCCTACGCTTACAAGGGTGACGACATGAGTGAGTACACTACCGCTACCTTCACCAAGGTGGTTCCCACCTGCGCTACCCCGACCTTCGACCCCGCTGACGGCGCTACCTTCAACGAGGGCGAGATGCTGAATGTAGTCATCAGCTCTGCTACCGAGGGTGCCACCATTACCTACTCGGTAAATGATGACATCTTTGAGGGCACGACTCCCGTTACCGTTCCCGTCGACATGACCACCACCATCACCGCTATGGCTTCTAAGGAAGGCTACAACGACAGCGAGGAAGCTACCGCTACCTACACCATGCTTGCTCCCTACACCGTTGGTGGCACTGCAACCTTCGTTGCCTTGACCGACACCATCGAAGGTGGCACAACCGCTGGTTGGCACACCATCGTCAAGGACAATGTGACCATGAAGTTCTACGGTACCGTTAGCAACTACACCGACAACAGTGGTAATGAGTACCACGAGTTCCGCATCCACAAGAACCAGAGCGTTCAGTTCACGACCGCTGCCGGTAACATCCGCAAGATTGAGTTCACTTGCAGCAGCAGCAACCCCGCTACTGGCTTTGACGCCCAGGAAGGCCTGACTGTTGATGGCGACAATGGTATCTGGGAAGGTTTGACTCGCGATATCACCTTCACCACCTATCCCAAGCAGGTGCGTTGCACTCAGATCGTTGTTACTCTCGACGACCAGGCTCCCTCTATCGTTGTTGCTGATCCCGTATTTGATCCCGAGACCAACACCAAGTTCGCCGGTAGCCAGCAGGTTACTATCACTTGTGAGACCCCCGATGCTGCTATTTACTACAGCATCAACGACGGTGACTATCAGCTGTACGAAGGTCCTTACATCACTCTGACCGAGACCAGCACCGTTAAGGCTTATGCCGAGTTCGAGGGCGTACAGAGCAACACCGTTACTGCCAAGTACACCAAGCTTGTTGAGGTAAGCACCATTGCCGAGGCTAACGCACTGCCTAATAAGACCGACTTCATCTTCTACGGTGGCGTAGTAGTTGTTTACCAGAATGGTTCTAATCTGTGGGTTAAGGACAATACCGGTTACGGTTTGATCTACGGCAACAAGGTTCCTGAAAATATTCCCGTTGGTTCGACTCTGGAAGAGGAGTGGGATGCCCAGTACTACCTGTTCCGTGGTCACATCAACGAGTATCAGTATCCCAACAACGTAACCGTTAGCGATGCCGAGCTCGTTGAGATCGTTCCCACCGAGTATGCCGAGGCTGCTATCGACACCACCAAGATCAACGAGCGCGTACTTGTTAAGGGTCTGACCCTGACCGCTGGCAATGATCCCAAGTATCTCTACACCGCTGATGGTATGGCCATCTACAACCAGTTCGAAATCGAGTATCCCACCGAGCTCGAGGGCAAGACCTTCGATGTTGAGGGTATGGTAAGCTACTACAACAATGCCGTACAGATTATGCCCATCGCTATCACCGAGGTTCAGGCTGCTGGCCTGATTGGCGACGTGAACAACGACAATGTTGTGAACATCACCGACGTTACCATCCTGATCAGTGCTGTGATGGCCGAGAACTTCGACAACATCAACTTTGCCAATGCCGATCTCAGCGGTGACAACATCATCAACATCACCGATGTTACCATGCTGATCAACAAGGTAATGGCTCAGTAATGAGATCTTGAAACAGTAACACTACACTAGTGTTATGACCAAAAAGGCAGGAACCCATCGTTTGGGTTCCTGCTTTTTTCTTTAACCAATTACTTGAAGACAAGAAGGACAACAAAGACAATTTATTGCTTATCAATAGAATAAAGTCTTTTTATCCTTCTTGTCTTCCCGATCATGAAAGCCCGATGCGTTCGCATCACAGCTGATACCAATTAAAACGATTTTTCTGATTTCTTGCGAGCAATCCCAATCTCTCAGAGCGAGTTTTTTCGTCAAGAGGAATGTGTCCACGCCAAGGCGAGGCCCTACAACGCAGATGTTTCTTCTACACTATACACCCTGCGAGCGCCAGCGAGCATACTCCACCGCGAGCACCGCGAGCGAAATCCACTGCTCGCGCCAGCGAGCATACTCCACCGCGAGCACCGCGAGCGAAATCCACTGCGAGCGCCAGCGAGCATTTCAGTCCAGGTCGTCGAACAGCGACGGTTGCGGCAGCAGTTGGAAGGTGTGGCGGTGATAAGGCGTGGCACCATATTGGGCGATGGCGGCGCGGTGGTCGGGCGTGGGATAGCCCTTGTTGCGCGCCCAGCCATATTGCGGATATTCCTCGTCCAGCCGGCGCATCAACTCGTCACGATGCGTCTTGGCAAGAATCGAGGCAGCGGCGATGCTCAGCATCTTGCCGTCGCCCTTGACGATGGTCGTGTGGGGAATGTCATGGTAAGGGAAAAAACGGTTGCCGTCAACAAGGATGCCCTCGGGGCGCACGCTCAACTGGTCCAGGGCGCGATGCATCGCCGTGATCGAGGCGCGCAGGATGTTGATGCGGTCAATCTCCTCGGGGGAAACCATCGCCACAGCCCAAGCCACGGCCTCACGTTCGATGATGGGCCGCAGTTGCTCGCGCTGACGCTCGGTAAGCTGCTTGCTATCGTTGATTAAGTCGTTATGGAAGTCGGGCGGCAGTATGACGGCGGCGGCAGTCACGGGGCCAGCAAGGCAGCCTCGACCAGCCTCGTCACAACCGGCCTCGACACGTCCCGCTATCAAAAAACTCTGCAACATGCCTTGAAATGAAATACTATAGCCGCTATAGTCACTATAGCCACTATAACCTGCGCTCGATCACGTAATCAAAGATTTCTCGCAGCTGATCCACGGTTTCGTGGGGCGAATAAGGCGACAGCACGTCGTTGGCCTCGGCACGCAGCCGCTCCATCGTCTCATAGGCATACTCAATGCCGCCTGCACGCTTGGCAAAGTAAATCAGGCGGTCGATGTCCTCGCGGGTGAGCTCCTCTTTCTTGACCAGAGCCAACATCTCGTCGTGCTCGGGCAAATCGGTGCGACGCAAAGCATAAATCAGCGGCAACGTCACCTTGCCTTCACGCAGGTCGTTACCCGTGGGCTTGCCGATGATGGGGTCGTTGAAATAGTCAAACGTGTCGTCCTTGATCTGGAAACAGATGCCCAGCAGACGTGCATAACGGCGCAACTCGTCGATGATGGTCTGGGGGGCATCGTTGGCATAACCGCCCACCGCGGCACAGCACTCAAAGAGCGATGCCGTCTTGGCACGGATGATCTCCATATAGGTGGCCTCGTCGATGTTGCGGTTGCGTGCGATGTCCACCTGGTCAATCTCGCCCAGCGACAGGTCACGGCCCATATCGGCCAGCGCACTCAGGATGCGACCGTCGCCCGTTGCCACGCCACAGCGCAACGCACCGGTGACAAAGAAGTCGCCCACGAGCACCGCCACGTGGTTGCTCCACACATTGTTGATGGTGGGCAGCCCTCGGCGTTCCTTGGCTTCGTCGATGACATCATCATGAATGAGCGAGGCATTGTGCAACATCTCGAGCGCGGCAGCCGCCTGCAGCGCCTTGTCGTTGATGCCGCCAAAGAATTTGGAGCACAAGAGCGTCACGATAGGACGCAACAACTTGCCCTTGATCTTGAGATAATTGGTTACGATGTTATTGGTCAACTCGCTGTTGCTCGTCAACGTCGTGGTGATGATAGAGTTCATCGCGTCCAGTTCTGGGCGCAACTGCTCCTGGATATGTTCTAACGTGATTGCCATTAGAGTGCAAAGGTAGCAATAATTATCGGGAGTACCACCATTTTTGAGAGCAATTTTTATAAATCGGTTTTTTCATAGTCATTCCCCTCGCTCCCACCCTGCTTCATTTGCATGATCCGGAAAAAATGACTATCTTTATGGCCTGTAAAGGAATCACGATTATGGAACCTACCAAGAAATTGCTGTTGCTTGATGCCTATGCCCTTATCTTCAGGGCTTTTTATGCCATGATTCGCAATCCGCGTGTCACCTCAACCGGCATCGACACATCGGCCGTGTTCGGCTTTGTCAACACCCTGCAGGATCTGCTCAAGCGCGAGCGTCCCAGCCACATCGCCGTGTGCTTCGACCCGCCGGGCGGCAAGACGTTCAGGCACGAGAGCTACGAGCCCTACAAGGCCAACCGCGACAAGACGCCCGAGGGCATCCTCGTCGCTGTGCCCTACATCAAGCGCATCCTCGAGGCCTACCGCATCCCCATCTTTGAGGTCGAGGGCTTTGAGGCCGACGACGTCATCGGCACCTTGTCACATCAAGCCGAGCAGCAAGGCTTTTTCACCTATATGGTCACCGGCGACAAGGACTTCGGCCAATTGGTGACCCCTAATATCAAGGTCTATGACCCGCTCAAGAAGGAGATTCTGGGCGTTGAGGAGGTCAATGCGAAATACGGCATCCAGGCACCCACACAGCTCATCGACATCCTGGGACTCATGGGCGACAGTGCCGACAACATCCCCGGCTGCCCGGGCGTGGGACCCAAGACTGCCGAGAAACTCATCCAGCAGTTCGGTTCGATAGAGAACCTGCTGGAGCACACCGACGAACTCAAGGGTGCCCAGCAGCAGAAGGTGAGAGATAATGCCGACTTGATTCGCTTGTCCAAGTGGCTGGCAACCATCATCACCGATGTGCCTGTCACTCTCGAAGCCGAGGCCCTGAAACGCGAACCCGCCGATTTGGAAGCCCTGCGTAAGGTGTTCAGCGAACTGGAATTCCGCACCCTCACCCAGCGCCTCATCGATGGCGGCGAAGCCAACACCGGCCTCTACTCCGATGTCGAGACACGAAAAACCGTGACGCCTCCCGCACAGGCAACTCCGGCAGCACCTGCAGCACCAGCAGCTCCCGCCGCCCAGGCAGCCCGTCCGGCCGCTGGCCGCCAGATGTCGCTCTTCGACCTCGACGACCCCGAACTGCAGCAGGTTCCCTCCGGCAATTCGCTCGAGAATACCGCCCACAATTACCGCCTCGTCACCTCGCCCGCCGAACTGGCCGCTCTGGTCAGCGAGTTGCAGAATCAGCCTCGTGTGGCTGTCAGCATGCTGGGCGCTGGCGATAACGCCATGCAGTTCAAGATCATGGGTATGGCATTCTGCGCCACGCCCCACACGGCGACCTATGTCAAGTGCGATGACAGGCAGGATATGTTGCAGGCGTTGGCGCCGCTTTTCGCTGGCAAAGCCTGTATCGTGAGCAGCGATATCAAGCGGTTGATGGTGGTCATGAGCCAGCACGGCATTGCGTTCACGGCTCCATACTACGACACCGCTGTCGCCCACTATCTGCTGCAACCCGAACGAGGACACTCCACGGCCGAAGTCGCCTACGAACTGCTCCACTACACCGCCATCAGCCCCGAGAGCCTGATGGGACCCAAAGGACGCAACCAACTCAAACCGACGCAGTTATCAGCCGAGGCCCTCACGCAATGGGCCTGCGAGGCCGCCGACCTCACCCTGCAACTGCCCGATGTGCTCGACAAGGCGCTGGAGGAGCAAGGACTGACCAAATTGCTCACCGACATCGAATTGCCGCTGGTGCCCGTGCTGGCAAGCATGGAACTGGCCGGGGCCCGCATCGACGTGAAAGCCCTGAAAGAGTACTCTGTCATGCTCACCGACCAGATGAACCGTCTGGACGAAGAGTGCCACCGCCTGGCGGGCATTCCGTTCAACACCGCATCACCGGCCCAAGTGGGAGAAGTGCTGTTCGACCACCTGAGAATCGATCCCAAGGCCAAAAAGACCAAGACGGGCCAATACAGCACCACCGAGGACATCTTGTTGAAGCTGCGCGACCGCCATCCATTGGTGGATAAGATACTGGAGCTGAGGGGTATCCGCAAGCTGTTATCGACCTATGTCAACGCCCTGCCCGCCCTCATCAATCCTCAAACGGGCCGCATCCACACGACCTACAACCAGACGGTCACCGCCACGGGACGCCTGTCCTCGACCAATCCCAACCTGCAGAACATCCCCGTGCGCACCGACGACGGCAAGGAGATTCGCCGCGCATTCATCCCTGCCGACGGCAATGTGTTCTTCAGCGCCGACTATTCCCAGATCGAGCTGCGACTTGTCGCCGACCTGAGCCATGACAAGACCATGCTTGACGCCTTTGCCAACGGGCATGACATCCACGCCATCACCGCAGCGCGCATCTACCACAAATCGCTTGACCAAGTCACCGGCGACGAGCGCCGCAAGGCCAAGACGGCCAACTTCGGCATCCTGTACGGCATCAGCGCCTTCGGCCTGGCACAGCGGCTCAACATCCCGCGTGACGAGGCCAAGATGCTCATCGACGGCTATTACACCACCTTCCCCCAGGTGCGCGACTACATCGACCGCAGCATCGCTCAGGCGCGTGAAAAAGGCTATGTGACCACCTTATACGGCCGTCGTCGCATGTTGCCCGACATCAACTCCAGGAATGCCGTTGTCAGGAGTTTCAGCGAGCGCAACGCCATCAACGCGCCCATCCAGGGCACCGCCGCCGACGTCATCAAACTCGCCATGGTGCGCATCTACCGCCGCTTCAAGGAAGAAGGCCTCCAGTCCAAGATGATTCTGCAGGTGCACGACGAACTCAACTTCGACGTCATCCCCAGCGAACTCGACCGCGTCCAGCGCATCGTCATCGACGAGATGGAAGGCGTCTACCACGGCCAGGTGAAACTCACCGCCAGCCACGGCGCCGCTTCCAACTGGCTCGACGCCCACTAACCCCCAACCCGCCGCCACCGCCCCCCTGTAGAGGCGCAAAATCTTGCGCCTCCCACTCGCCCGTCCCTCCAAAAAACCATCGCCTGCAACTCCCGTCGCGGTAGTGCGAGCCACCGGCTCGTAAAAAACCACCGCCTGCCGCCCCCCTGTAGAGGCGCAAAATCTTGCGCCTCCCACTCGCCCGCCCCTCCAAAAACCGCCCCCCTCCAAAAACCGCCCGCCCGTCGCGGTAGTGCGAGCCACCGGCTCGTAAAAAAACCGCCGCCCGCTCGTCGATGTATTGCGAGCCTCCGGCTCGCTAAAAACCGCCCCATGAACGGCAGCCAGCCGCCACTCAAAGGCTCGGGAAAGCCCTCTCCATCCACCCCACTTAAATAAACTGAGCAATTTTTTGCTCAGTTAAAAAAAAAGCAGTACCTTTGCCCCGCTAAAATGAGATTCGGGGTGTAGCACAGTTGGTTAGCGCGCCACGTTCGGGACGTGGAGGCCGGAAGTTCGAGTCTTCTCACCCCGACTCAAGCAAGCGGCGACCGGAATAATCCGATCGCCGCTTTTCATTTTTCATCCCTCAAGTCAGCAAACGGCCTCACTCCAAAATGGCCAACTGGGCGCTTGCCGATAATCCCGAGATGATTATTTCTGCAATTGGGGGAGGCTGGACTGGAGATCTGAAGGTTTGATGACTATTTCGCGATAATCATCGTTGGTAGAATAACGATAGACCAAATTAGTTCCCGTCTCAGCCACCGCCTTGAAATAGGCTATGCTATCGTCATTGTCACAAGCCTCGGCCAGTGCATTTAACAACGATTCCTTTAATGCACCATCACCTCCGTCCAGATTATCGAAGTTCTCTACCAGATATTTGTATGTGACCGTATTAGCGTCCTCATCATATTCGACACTGGCATAAATCACTCCGTTCTCCAAATTCATGGGACAGCTTTCGTTATCTTCCTTTACATCCTTTTTAATCAGCTCCTTCAAAGCCGCGTTTGGATCATCTTTAGCATCTTTTGCGTCCGATGACACCGAAGATTGAACGCAACCGGTCGAAACAAAGCAAAGAACGGCCAAAAGGGCCAATACCGCAAACCTCATTTCATGTCTCATTGTTTTAATCATAATACTAATGTTTAAAGGCATCTATGGCTCCACGATGCAGTTTGCTAGCTAGATGATTAAGACATAAAAGACAAACGGAGCCAACTAATCTCCACACCGCCATGTAAACGACTGAATCTACAAGTCCACATCTCCAGCATATCGATATTGCGCTTTCTATTATGTCTGTCAATAGCCCCGTCAGGACTTATGACGATGCAAATTTAACTCATTTTTTCTACAGTATCACCGTAAACCGATTCAAACTTAACATTATTATTCAGCTTAACAGTTATAAAACAATAATTCAGCCGATTTTCTTTTTGCGTGGGTTGTGTGGGTTTGCTATTATGCGAAAAAGGTGGTAACTTCGCAGTCATAAACGCCGAGAACATGAAACAGAACAAAGTCACCGAATTGGACCTGCACGACGTTCCGCAGGTGTACCACAACCTGAAGTACAATGACGGCGAAATCTACTTTGCCGACAACATCACGTCCATCCCGGGACTGATGAAGCAGTTCAAAGTCAATTTCATCGCCTATGTCATGGTGCTTGAGGGGGCTTTGTCGCTGGAACTCAATGCTGTACCCTATCATCTGGACAAGAACAGTTCGCTCATCGTCGATCGCAAGATGGTTATCGACAACGTGACGCACAGCGACGATTTCCGATGCCTGATCTGCGCCATGAGCACCGACATCGGCTTCTCGTTCATCAACAAGAGTCTGATGAAGTCGGTGATGCACATCCTTGCAAATCCCGTCATCAAGATGAGTCAAGACGATATCGACCTGATGATCAAGTACTACGACCTGCTCGTCTTCAAGATGGACCACCCTGAGATGAACTTCGGCAGGGAGACGATGAGGGATATCATCCGCTGCTTTGCCTACGACCTGCTGTCCAACATCAATCAGCACCTCAATAAGGACGGCGACGACATGCTGCGCCAGGGCGACCGCATCTTCCGCCGCTTCATGCTGATGCTGGCCGACAACACCAATGCGAACCGCAGCGTCAAGTCCTATGCCAACGAATTGTGTGTTTCTCCCAAGTACCTGACCAGCGTATGCCGCAGGCACAGCGACTACACGCCCAGCGAACTCATCGCCACTGCCGTCATCAGCCGCATAAAGCAACTGCTGCTCTACAGCGACCTGGGCATCAAGGAAGTGGCGGCCGAAATGGGCTTCGACAACCTGTCATTCTTCGGTAAATACGTTAAAAAGCACTTGGGACTTTCCCCCAACAACTATCGCAAGGCCAACAACTACGGCAAATAGTCTTCGTCAGTCGTTCATCGCTTCCAGCATCTGGGCGGCGGTAAGACCAGTGACTGGGTGCCGCCATTCAGGGGCCAGTTGCATCATGGGCTTGAGGAAGAAGTCACGCTCGGGCAGATGCGGGTGCGGCACCTGCAACTCGGGCGTATCGATGACCATATCGTCGATGGCGACGATATCGATGTCCACCAGGCGGTCGACGTAGCCGCCGTGCTCGTCGCGGTGAGACGCACTGCCCAGGCCGCGCTCGATAACATGGATGCGCTCGAGCATCTGCTGGGGCTCCAGGTCACTGACCAGGCACATCCCCAGGTTCATGAAACGGTGCTCACTCTCGAATCCCCACGGCTCACTCTCGACAATGCTCGAAACAGCACAATCGCTGTTCCCGGCCACTAATGCAACGACGGCGCGATAGAGGTTATCGCGCCGGTCGCCCATATTGCTACCTATATTCAGGTAATAATTCATCGTTTACAAGGTCTTGTGAACCTCGATTTCCTCAAAGGCCTCGATGATGTCCATCTCTTGCAGGTCGTTGAACGACTTGAGGCTCAAACCGCAATCAAAGCCGCTGGTAACCTCCTTGGCATCATCCTTGAAGCGCTTGAGCGAGGCCAGTTCGCCGGTATGGATAACGATACCGTCGCGAATCACGCGCACCTTGCTGCCGCGCTTGATCTTGCCCTCGACAACCATTGCGCCGGCGATGGTGCCCACCTTGCTGATGTGGTAAACCTGGCGCACCTCGGCGCTGCCGGTAACCTCCTCCTTGATGTCGGGCTGGAGCATACCTTCCATAGCGCTCTTGACCTCCTCGATGGCATCATAGATGATGGAATACAGACGGATGTCCACACCTTCCTGCTCGGCGGCGCGCTTGGCCGAAGCCGACGGGCGCACCTGGAAGCCGATGATGTAGGCGTCGCTGGCAGCTGCCAGGGTAACGTCGCTCTCGGTGATGGCACCCACAGCCTTGTGGATGACATTGACCTGAACCTCGGGGGTCGAGAGCTTGATGAGCGAGTCGCTCAGAGCCTCGATCGAGCCGTCCACATCACCCTTGACGATACAGTTGAGCTCATGGAACTCACCCAGGGCACGACGACGGCCGATATCCTCGAGGCTGACACGATGCTGAGTGCGGCGGCTCTGCTCACGCTGGAGCTGCTCGCGCTTGTTGGCAATCTGGCGTGCCTCCTGGTCGGTGTCCATCACATTGAACTTGTCACCTGCCGTGGGAGCACCGTTCAGACCCAGAATCAGGGCCGGGGTCGAAGGACCGCTCTCGTCGATGCGCACGTTGCGCTCGTTGAACATGGCCTTCACTTTACCGAAGTGGGTACCGGCCAACACGATGTCACCCACATGCAGGGTGCCGTTGTCGACCAGCACAGTAGCGATGTAGCCGCGGCCCTTGTCGAGCGACGACTCGATGATGGAACCCGTGGCCTTGCGGTTGGGGTTGGCCTTGAGGTCCAGCATATCGGCCTCGAGCAGCACCTTCTCCATCAGTTCTTCCACGCCGATACCCTTCTTGGCCGAGATGTCTTGGCTCTGATACTTGCCGCCCCAGTCTTCGACCAGGTAGTTAAGATTGGCGAGTTCCTCCTTGATTTTCTCGGGATTGGCGCTCGGCTTGTCAATCTTGTTGATGGCAAAGATGATGGGCACACCAGCCGCCGAAGCGTGATTGAGCGCCTCGATGGTCTGGGGCATGACGCTGTCGTCGGCAGCGACAATGACGATAACGATATCGGTCACCTTGGCACCACGGGCACGCATGGCGGTGAACGCCTCGTGACCAGGGGTGTCCAGGAACGTGATGCGACGGCCGTTGGCCAGCTTCACGTTGTAGGCACCGATGTGCTGGGTGATACCACCGGCCTCACCGGCAATCACGTTAGAGTTGCGGATGTAGTCCAGCAACGACGTCTTACCGTGGTCCACATGGCCCATGACGGTAACCACGGGAGAGCGCTGAACGAGGTCTTCGGGACGGTCTTCCTCCTCGCTGATGGCCTCGGCCACCTCGGCGCTGGTATATTCGGTCTTGAAGCCGAATTCGTCGGCCACAATATTGATGGTCTCGGCATCGAGACGCTGGTTGATGCTCACCATCACGCCCAGATTCATACAAGTGGCGATAACCTTGTTGATGGGCACGTTCATCATCATAGCCAAGTCATTGGCCGTAACGAACTCGGTGAGTTTCAGCGTCTTGCTCTGAGCTGCTGCCAATGCGGCCTCCTCGCGGGCCTCCTCACGGTGTTCCTCGCGTTTCTCGCGACGACGGGTTGCAGCGGCTTTCTTGTTGCTCTTGGCGGTGAGACGTGCCAGCGTCTCCTTCATCTGACGCTGAACATCCTCCTCGCTCACTTCGGGACGCAGGGGCTTGCGGTTGCCCTTCTTGTCCTTGTTGCGCTTGCCGCCCTGGTCATCCTTGTTGCCGCCACGGTTCTTACCCTGCTGCGATGCAGTCTGGTTGCCGGCGCTCTCGATATCCACTTTCTCCTTGCCGATGCGTTTGCGCTTGCGCTTGCCACCCTCGGCCTGAGCCTTGGCGATACGCTCGTTGCGTTTCTCCTCCTTGCTCTTCTTGCGGGGGCGGGTCTGCTGGTTGAGCGAGGTGAGATCCACCTTGCCCACGACCTTGAGTTGCGGGCCGCTCACGCTCTCGGATACCGGCTTGAACACTTCGTCGTCACCCTCGTCGCTGTCGCCGGCCTCCTCAATGGGGGCAGCAGCCTCCTCTTGAGGCTCGGGCTCAACTGCAGCAGCAGGCTCGGGAGCAGGCTCCTGGGCCGGAGTGGTGGCTTCTACCACAACTTCGGGTTCGGGCTTCTCCTCGACCACCTTGGGTTGCTCGACCGTCTTCTCGGCCGGCTTTTCCTCAACCTTGGGTTCGGCAGGCTTCTCCTCGATGACTTCGGGAGCAGGCTCGGGCTTGACAACCGGCTTCGGTTTGCCGGCAGCCTCAAGGTCAATCTTCCCCAGCACTTTAGGTTTCTGACCAGGGATGACAGTCTTGATTTCGTGAGACTCCTTGGCCGCAGCAATCTGCTTGGCTTTTTCCTTCTGCCGCTCGTTGGCCATTTTGTCCGACTTGCTCTTGAGGTCCATGTCGGGCTTGAACTCCTTGACAAGCATCTCATAGACATCGTCCTCGATCTTCGCGTTGATGTTCGCGCTGATTTCGATGCCTTTCTTGTGAAGGAATTCCTCAATGGTCTGCCTACCCACGTTCAGGTCTTTGATGACTTTACTGATTTTTATCGCCATTATGTTGTCTTTTATCGGTTCGCTTTCGGCAATATGCTTTCGGCTGATATTTTTGTTTTTGTCGGTGAGATGTAATTGATGAATTAACTCGTTTTCAATGATGTGCCGCAGGTCGCTTACTCCTCAAACTCGGCACGCAGGATGTTCAACAGGTTGTCCACCGTGTCCTCCTCCAGGTCGGCACGGTCGATGAGGTCCTGACGCGGCGTGCGCAGCACCGACTTGGCAGTGGCCAGACCCACGTTCTTGAGGGCTTCGATAACCCACTCGTCAACCTCGTCCTTGAACTCATCCAGGTAGATGTCCTCCTCGGTCTCCACATCGCGGTAAACGTCGATGCTGTAACCGGTGAGAATGCTCGCCAGCTTGATGTTCAAGCCGCCCTTACCGATGGCCAGCGACACCTCCTCGGGGCGCAGGAACACCTCGACGTGCTTGCTCTCCTCGTCCATGCGGATCGACGAGATCTTGGCGGGGCTCAACGCGCGCTGGATGAGCAGCTGGGAGTTGGTCGTGTAGTTGATCACGTCGATGTTCTCGTTGCGCAGCTCACGCACGATGCCATGGATGCGGGCACCCTTCACGCCCACGCAGGCGCCGACGGGGTCAATGCGGTCGTCATAGCTCTCGACGGCGATCTTGGCACGCTCACCCGGGATGCGGGCGACGGCGCGGATGACGATCAGACCGTCGTGAATCTCGGGCACCTCCTGCTCGAACAGGCGGCGCAGGAAGTTCTGGCTGGTACGGGACACGATGATCTTGGGATTGTTGTTGGTGTTGTCCACCTTCTCGATCACGGCACGCACCACGTCGCCCTTGCGGTAGATGTCGGTAGGAATCTGCTCCTCTTTGGGAAGCAGCAGCTCGTTCTTGTCATCGTCGAGCAGCAGCACCTCGCGCTTCCACACCTGATACACCTCACCGGCTACCAACTGACCTTCAAGGGCCTTGAACTTGTTGTAGATGGCATCCTTCTGCAGGTCCAGGATTTTGCTGGCCAGCGTCTGGCGCAGGTTCAGGATCGCACGACGGCCGAACTTGGCGAAGTCGATCTTGCGGGTGTGCTCCTCGCCCACCTCACAGTCGGGGTCGTCGTCGGCCTGAGCGTCACTCAGCGAGATCTGCTTGTTGGGGTTCTCCACCTCACCATCTTCCACGACCTCCAGATTCTGATAGATCTCACAGTCACCCTTGTCGGGGTTCACGATCACGTCAAAGTTGTCGTCGTTGCCGAACATCTTGGACAGCACGCTGCGGAAAGACTCCTCGAGCACGCTGATCAATGTCGTCTTGTCGATGTCCTTGAGTTCCTTAAACTCGGCAAACTGCTCGGTCATGTTGACCGCTTCTTCTCTTTTAGCCATAATCTTTTTTGTCTTTAGCCATTAGCTGTTAGCCGTTAGCTCTCGGCCGTCGATAATGCCGGCCTGTTGCTCATCGCTAATCGCTAAAAGCTAGATTTTGATGATATTTTTAGTTTGTTTGATGTCACTGTAATTGAAGCGCTCTTGCTCCTCCACCAGCTCGGGGCGTTTCTTGCCCTCCAGCTTGCGTTTAACGGTCATGGTCAGGACGAAGCCCTCGTCATCGGCGTCGGCGATGACGCCCTTGAGCTTACGCCCGTCGGCTGTCAGCACCTCGACCTCATAACCGATATTCTTGCGGTACTGGCGAGGCAGCAGCAGCGGCGACGTGATGCCGTAGGAACCCACGGTCAACTCATAGTCCTCACCCTCGTCGCGGTCAAATGCGGCGAGCACCGCATCGTTGACAGCGATGCAATCGTCGATGGTGATGTCCTCGTCACTGTCCAGAGCCACATCAATCACGTTGTCCTTGCTCACCTTGAGGGTGACAAGATACATATTGGTGCCTTCAAGCGCCCCGTTAATCACTTTTTCCAGTTCCGTCTTGTCAATCATTCTATATTCTCATTTAATGGGTCGCCAATCGTCATTCATGCAGGTCACAAGGCCTGAAACACGCCAATCGGCAACTCAAATTATAATAAAAACGAGGAAGCCCGATGCCCCCTCTCACGAATGCTGGCGCAAAAGTACTCTTTTTATCGCATACACGCAATATTTAATGTGTCAAACCCCCAAGAACAACATCATCATTCACAATATTTAATATTATTTAACCAAAATACTCGCTTTGCTCGCAGATTAGAGGTTATTATGCTCGCTGACGCGAGCAGGTTAGAGGTTAAAGGTTAATGGTTAAAGAGGCTGACGCGTTGTAGGGCCTCGCCTTGGCGTGGCCGCAACCAGGGCCCCACGCTAAGGCGCTAAGACGCCAAGATTTTAAAAACAACTATAACAACTAAAACAATATTGCATCCGCACCCCAGTTGGTCGGAATGCGGATGCAATTAGTTTCATTCGTTACAATTGAATGCGGATGCCAATTAGTTCAATTGGCTACGCCGAGCTAAAGGTTCGTGTAATTCGTAGTTTTAAAATTGTCGGCGGATGCTCTCTAATCTCTAATCTCTAATCACTAATCAGCTCGCTGCGCGAGCATCACGACCCCATGACCATGGTGATGAGTGTGGTGACGTCGGTGATGTTGACGTTGCCGTCGCTGTTCACGTCGGCTTCGGGATTACCGCTAGTGTTGTCACTCATGATCATGCTGATGAGCGTGGTCACGTCGGTGATGTTCACCTGGCCATCGTGGTTCACGTCGCCACGCAGGCCGGCGCTCTTAGCGGTGAAGTAGCCCGGGTTGCTCGTGCCGCCGTCGATGTGGGCGTAGGTCTTGTCAATGTGGTTGGCATCGTAGGTCGTGCCCTGGCCACCCACCAGGTTGTAGCAGTTCGTAAACATATCACTGGACTCCGTCACAGCCGCAGTGCTCCAGTCATTGCCTACATAGATGGTCTGCAGATTGAGGCCGCCAGCGAACATGTATCTCATATCGGTCACGTTGGCCGTGTTGAAACCGCTCAAGTCAAGGCTTGTCAATTTGCAGTTCAAGAACAACGCGCACATATTGGTCACCTTAGACGTGTTGAAGTGGCTCACATCAAGGCTTGTCAATACTCTACAGCTGGTAAACATAAAAGCCATATTGGTCACCTCACTGGTGTTCAGGTAACTTATGCCCGTGATGGATTGAAGGTTCTCCATATAATAAAACCAATCGTAGGTAGTCGTCGGGCGGGCATCAGCGAACGAGGGGTCAAAGACCACCTTGGTCACATTGGATTTGGTGCCGTCGATTTCCCAATCGGGATAGTTGGCGTCTGTGTTCAGGTCATAGGTCGTGCCCGCGCGGGAGCTGCGCTGGTTGTCATAATAGAACGTGAGCGTCGTGTTCGACGGCGTGTAGCACGCATAGGCCTCGGGGGCATAGGATGTGAAGCGGACATTGCTGATGGCGAAGTAGTCGCCCGACGCATTGACGCTGCCGTCCTTGGTGTAACTCCAGGTGAGCGTGTGGGTGCCGTTGCCCAGTTCCACCGTATAGGTCTCCCAGTCGTTGTCGCGGGCGTCATAGCGGAACTTTTCCACGCCATCGACATAGAATTTGCACACGTCATAAAAGGAGGCCTCACCCCAGGCCTTGAAATCGAACGACAGGCTGCCGGCACCCGTGACGGTGGCTGTCATGACCGATGTGCTGCTGTGGATGCCTGTGTTGCCCGACTGGGCACAGGTGCGACCTGCATTGGTCTTGATTAGCCAGGGGTAATTGTCGGTCGATGGCGTGGAGAACGTGATGTCGGTGCCAGCGGCGTTGATGGCAGCAGACAGATACTGGTTGTAGTGTTTTTGAGTAGTGAAATTATACCAGTAGTCATAGGTTGAAGTGTAGGTGTTGCCGTAGGCATCCTCGGGGATATAAAGCGTTGCGTTTTCATACACTGTACTGCTGAAAATATTTGAGTTGTACAGGTCGGGCGCAACCCTGTTCAGGCTGAAGATGTTCTTTATAGCGTTACAGTAGGAGAAAGAACCGGCATAGATATTGGTGAGATTAACGGGGAACCAGACGGTTTCAAGCGCATAGCAACCGCGACATGTGCTGCCGTAGATCTTAGTCACGCCAGCTGGGAACATGATGGATTTGAGTGTGCTGCAGTTCGCGAAAGCGCCATCGGCGATATAAGTCACTCCGTTGGGGATGTCAATCTCGGTGAGCTTGGAACAGTACGTAAAGGCATAAGAGCCGATGGAATCTATCGTGGCAGGCAGGTTCACTTTCGTCAGGTTGCCACAAGACCTGAAGGCATAATCGCCGATGCCCTTCACCGTGTAGTTAGTATTGTTGTAAGTCACCGTCGCAGGGACAGTAACCGTGCCACTGTAGTTGTTATAATCCTCGTCCCGGTAGGTGACCTTCACTTGACTACCGCCCCTGAATTTATAGAAGATGCCGTCCTGATAAAAGTCATAGTTGTAGTCACCTGGGGCTTCCTGGATGTGGGCGAAGAGCCTCCAGCCCTCTGTATCCTGATAGTTGGGGACGGCACCACGGGGCACATACAAAGTTGCGTTGTTGAGTACCGACTGGTCAAAATCATAGTCACCATCATGTTCAAGCCACTTATCTGGACTAAACATCCAACAGGTGATGGAAGTAAGATTCGGACAATTCTGGAAGACATTAAGCGTATACCCATTAGTAAAGGGGTCATAAAACGAGCAATTTTTGCCCATCACAACCGACCGAAGTGCTGTGCAATTTTGAAAAGCACGTGAATTAATAAGGGTTACCGTATTTGGAATTGTCACACTGGTCAGGCTCGTACTTCCTCTGAACGCTTCTCTGTCGATTTCCGTAACGGTATAGTATTTGTAAGTGCTGGTGTTGCGAACACCTTCAGGAATGATCACATTGCCGCTGTAAGAGTTTCCAGCATAGGTCTTGTAGGTGATTGCGACAGTACTGTCAGTCAAGATGTTGTAGTAATAGCCCCCATACTCGAAGTCGTAGGCAGCGGCGCCCAGGGCGCACATCACGGCCGTCACCAGGACGACCAGTCGATAGAGGAATGTTTTCTTTTTCATAGTGATTCTGTATTAAAAGTTAATATCTGCCGCAAATATAGCAATTTTATAAATAAGTTGCAAGTTTTTTTACTTCTTAGTCTTTTATTTTAAGTCCTTAGTCCCTAGTCACTAGTCCTTAGTTGGCAACCGCACACATAAATCAAACAACTGATGCTCGCTGGCGCGAGCAGGTTAAAGGTTAATGGTTAAAGGTTAAAGAGGCATCCGCACACATAAATCAAACAACAGGAACAACTGTTAACAACCTAAACAACAAATAATAAATAAAAAAGTTGTTTTAGTTGTTTATTGTTGTTCCTGTTGTTTGAAAAGGCGGGCTGTATCGTCCTGAAATAGTTTGACAAAAATGTCAGATAAAATCAGGACTAAAATGAGAACAGTAAAACGAAGAACGGATTATGAGATTTTGGAGATACTCAAGGAGTATTGTGAGACCGAAATCAGTGGAAAAGAGCTGCA
>JAFQZK010000018.1 GCA_017405965.1 Muribaculaceae bacterium
AAAATGCCATCAGTAACTACCAGAACAATTATGCTATTATGAATAGGGAGACCGAAGCCAAGTCAAAAGAGACATTGTCTAACATTCATAACTATACCGTGAGCAGGCGCAATGAATTTAAGGACGAAAAAATTCTTCATGACATTCCCGTAGTAGATAGCGATAGCATCATCAACCAGATATGCGTGACATTATATCAGTATCTTTTGGAGTATATAGATGTCATGAAATCACGCTGCGAAAAAGTTAAGTCCTCGTTTTGGTATAAAGATGAAAAGTATGGTACAGTTGTAAAAATGTACATGAACAGAATAGACACTCTGGAGAAGCAACTGCTTCCAATGAATAATATTAAGAACAATCCAGCTCTTGCAATTGAGTCCTTGTTAGCCATCAAGATGCCTAAAGAAGTTGGCATATCAGCATACGAGAAAAATCTCTCAGCTGTAACAGATGAATTAAAACAATTGAATAATAAAAATGACTCTTCCATTTTAGTTTGGACATATATGGTCAATGGAGCATATCAGAAGGCCATACATGATATTACTGAATACAATAACAACGAAATGGCTTCGCTCAACCAATTATTTGACCATTGGAAAAAAATCATGTCAGATCTTGGAAACAAGGTTGAAACAGAAAAAGGGAAGCTAGGTTTGAAATAAATCTTATTAAAAATATAGAACATGGAAAAGAAAACATTAAAACAATTGTTCGAGAGCCAGCAAGAAGTATTGGCACAACAGTTAGTTGGATTGTCTTTACCAAAGGACACCAAGAAAGTCCAGGAAGTTACAGCAACCTATATGGCTGAACTCTTTGACAGAAATGGTGAATTTAGGCAGAGCCTCACTCAATCTGAAGATTATATCCTACAAGCAGCTTTGTCATTGCTCAATGCCCAACGATCAATGATTGGAGAGCTCTCTAAAGTAAACGATATTGCTAAACATAATTTACAAGAACATGTTACGGAGCAGAGCGAGCAAGACCATAGTCATAGTAAATCTCATCCTATTCTCACCATTGGAGGCAGTGCAATCGGTGGGACGGCTGGTGCAATAGTCTTTGGCACATGGGGTGCTGTATTTGGTGCCATAGCGGGAACTGCTATAGCCATATACTCTTCAACGCGCCTACAAACTAAAGCTTCACGAGGAGCAGCTCGCTCAAACACTGTTCAAACCAAGGGTACGCCGATAGACCCCAATGTGTTTATAGGCATAGTAGGTGGTATCTGTGAGAGTGTTGATAACCTTATCATGACCTATCAGGTGCAAGTTAGAAGATTGAAAAACAGCTATGAATCGCAAGAAAAGCCAAGCCTATTAAAAGATTATTCTTCGCTGATATCTCAAATAGAGAACGTGTGCCGAGCTGCGGAATCCACATCTGATAACGCTCATGCCAAGCTGTTGAAAGCAATTAGCATGATGGCCGAGGTACTTGAGAATTATGATTTGAAATACGAGAATGGTAAAATCGGTAACATTAAGGCATAATACAATACGTTTATCATTATGGCAAACTTAATCATTCCAGACAAAACACGACATCAATATGTAGTTGGCATTGATATAGGTCATGGAGAAACATCGGCAGCAATTGTCCCCATCGAGTGGGATAAATCTGCCGGGCAACGAGAATCTGATTTTCAAGATATTGACCTAGATAGCAAGGCCCGCAAGAAAGTCATCACATCCGCTATCTGTATCGATGACAAGGATGCAGTTCGCATCGGTGACCAGGCATTTGAGCACATGACCGATAATCGAGGACTTCGGGTGTGCTTTAAGCAAAAGCCACAAGACATAAACGGTGAAGCGGAAAAGCTGATGATTCAGTTTATGAAGTGTGTTTATGGCCGAATCCGCGAGAGTCAGGTAGAACTGACAGAAACAAATCATATCGTCTATTTAGCTCGTCCGTCAGGGTGGGTCGAAGAGGAGGCCAAAGAACTGTATAAACAAATGGCGATTGAAGCTGGCATCCCTCTTGCTGGCTTGACATCTGAGTCAAGAGCCGCTATCTTTTATGCTAAAACCCCAAAAGTCGCTTTCACGAACGCTATATCCAAAGGTGCTATTGTTTTTGACCTGGGCTCAAGTACCTTAGACTTCACATTCTTATCAGACCACAGCCAACCCATTGACTATGGTTATAACCTGGGTGCCTCTATCATTGACACTGCTATTTTAGATAACATGATTCTTGCCAATGATGAAGCAAAAGAGTTCCTAACTAAGTATCCAGAATACCGAGATGCACTGAAATTCAAAGCTCGAAAATTCAAAGAGGATGCTTATAGCCGTGACGAAGAATTGAAAACAGTAGGCAGTTTTAACCTGGGAACAGTTATTCCTGATACTGAGGAATCATACGACACATACGAGGACACTTACATAAAATTGAAAATAGCCAATCTCGCTGAACTCAATACCATGGTTGAGAATACAACCAACTATATGAGCGAGCTGAAAAATGCTATGGTAGATTTTAAAGAAAATAAGATTTCTGGCAACAAAGTATTTGGCGTTTTTTTAACTGGAGGTGCTTCCCGAATGAATTTCATCAGACCAATGATTGCAGAAGCGTTTGAGTTACCCGTTGAAGATGTGAGAATTGACAGTGACAATCCTTCTCTTACAATCTCTCGTGGCATTGCAATGCTTGGCGCCACTGATGCAATCACCTCGGTTTTAGTAACAGAATTGAAGAAAAAAACATCTGCAATTGTTGATGACAATAAACTTATTACCGACTTGACAGAAGCCTTATCAGAGAATATTGCCAACAAGGTATGGGGTGAAGTTGATACAGCATGCTCGGATTGGGTGCGAAATGGTTCAGGAACTGATCCTGATGACTTGAAGCGTTTCGTCGAAAAAAAGCTTAACCGCATGCAGAAGAACGGGTTACAAAAAACGGTAAATGACACGTTGCAGAGTTATATTGACAAAAAAAGTGAAGAAATCCGCAAGAGCATGAACGAAATCATCAGCCTATATGCCCCCGACCGTGAGATTTCAATATCAAGCAAAGCTAAATTGGGCAACATGGATGAAATCAACCAAAGCCTTTCAGATTTAACTTCAACAATATCCAGTGTCTGTGATAATCTGACCAACATAGTTGCCGACATCTTATGGGCTGCACTTGGAGTGTTTTTATGGGGAGTCTTATGCGCTCCATACTATATTTGGAAGGCTCTGCGATCAGATGAATCTAAACGTCGTGATAAAGTCGATAAGGTTCTTGAGAAAAAATATGAAACCTTATCGAACATCAAGAGTGGCATCACATCGAAACTCCGAGACAATGATAATTTTAAGAAAAACATCGTCAGTGCACTGAATAACTATTTTAACAATTTAATTGAGTCTAATCTTCGACAGGTAATGATACCTATTGAATAATTGATATTGGTTATGGGTAAAGAATTGACTCAGCAAGAAAAGGCTAATTTTGAACCGATGGCTAAAGTGCTTGCCGCCAATGGCATCGCCCAGTCTTTATCTTTTTCAACAGAACGAAAGTATCTCGAGGGCATATCATCTAATTCCAAACCGATGTCATTGGAATTAGCATCAGCGAGACGTGATCTCCCTCAAGAGCCCATGTGGATTAAGATTTCACAAGTTGGAAAGCCGTTAGATAATAGTGCCGAGAAATGTTTTACTGCAATCCAAAAGATATTGACGGCATGCTTCATACCAACCAAAGCCCAACTGATATTTCTTGTCCACGGCGAGAATGGGAAATATGAGCTATATCTGGGCGTAAGGTCATTTGTAGATGATATCAATAAAGAATTTGTCAAAAGTCTTAGAAATTTCATCAATGGAATCTGGCCAGGTATGAAATGTGATTGTGTTTCTGGAGACAACGTGAATCATGTAAGAAACGACATCACAAAGAAATATGATTTTATTGATTCACTGACAGGAATTCCATCAATGGAAAGCCAGTACAAAACAGTCTATCCAGCAACAATAGACACTCTGCTTGCTGGTATGCAGAAGAAAGACTTCACCTATATGGTAATCGCTGATCCTGTGCCAGAAACAGAGATAGACAGCATTCTCTATAAAGTAAGAGACTACAATGGGCAGGCTGAATCACTAAAGTCTTTTAATTTCTCTGAAAACACATCAGAGAGCATGAGTGTGGCATTGAGTGAGTCTAAGGCTGTTTGTGACTCCATAAGCGACACTGTTGGTGAAAGTAAAACGAAAAAGAGCAAATGGGGAATGCTTGGTGCTGGTATCACCCTTGCATCATTTATATTCCCTCCTGCAGGAGTATTGACAACAGCCCTCGCTGTGACATCAGCTGCTAACGAAATAGCAGGGGTGAACTTATTCGCTGAGTTTAGCCCATCTTATACTAAAAGCAAGAGCCACACTACAAGCCATTCAGAGACCACAACAAAAGGACGAACGGACACGTTAGGCCAAACCCAAGGTAAAGCAATTAGCCAAAATATCGTAAACAAACAGATTGAAGCTGTCTCAGAACATTTGTTCTATCATTCAAAGAGATTTGAGATGGGAAAAGCTACTGGATGTTGGTCTGTTGGCGTTTACATCATGACCGATAACCAGGATCACATACAAGGCGCTTCGATGCAGTTGAAATCAATTGTAAGCGGGCAAGAGTCCATTTTTGAGCCCATTCGTATACATCATATAAATGATGTGGTTGATGATTCAATGTTGCCGCAAACTTTAGGCAGTTTTGATGCTCCAATTATCAGAATGAGATCAATGGATAAACGTCTATTTGAGCATCCATTGGGAGAGCACTTCAACGAATTGAGGACTCTATTGACTACCAAGGAATTGTCTTATTATATCAATTTCCCGTTGAGGTCGGTTCCTGGTATCAGCGTGGTGGATAGTTCTCCTGAGTTTAACCTGACGGCTCAACAACAGGTTGAGGATGGCGACATTGCTTTTGGCAAGCTGCTGTATGGTGGATCTGAGACGTCAATGCCCTATCATATCCCGTTGAGGGTGCTTTCTCGTCATATCTTGCTCTCGGGTATCAATGGCAGCGGAAAGACCAATACGGTTCAGGCTATCTTGAACCATGTCGGCGAGTTGCCATTCCTTGTCATCGAGCCAGCCAAGACAGAATATGTGGATTGGGCTCTGGAGCACAACAAGAAGTACCCTGACAGCCCCATTGACATTTACATCCCAGGCTGCAAGAAATACAAGGGCAACTTTGTCCCCAAGCCTCTTAGACTGAATCCATTTGAAATCGTTTGGCTTGATAAAGAACAGGAGCCCAATGTGTTGACCCACATTGACCGTTTGAAATCTGTGTTTGCATCAGCTTTCCCGATGTATGATATTTTGCCAGTGTTGATGGAAGATCTGATTTATACTGTCTATCAGAACAAATCAACCAACTGGTTAGGCGAAGAGCCAGTATTTGGCGTGACAAAAGCCCCCACACTCAACAGCATGAGTGTGTGCGTTGATCAGGTGATTGAGCATCGCCAGTATGAAGACAAGGTGCAGCGCAACATGAAAGCCTGCCTCAACACCCGCATTGATAGCCTGAAGCGTGGTTGGAAGGGCGAAATGCTTAACACGTTGAAATCCACTCCATGGGATAAATTGTTCAACCGCCGAGTGCTGATCAATCTTTCCTATGTGGGTGATGATACCGATAAGGCATTCTTCATGGCTTTGGTACTGCAATTCCTGTACGAATATCGCACGGCTGCTGCTGAACTTGGCCGCGTTGACTTCAACGATAACAGTTGCAAGCATTTGACGGTCATCGAAGAGGCTCATCGCGTTATGTCAAAATGTGAGAATCAAGAGCTCCCGCAATACAAGTCTGCAATGATGTTCAGTAACATGTTGTCCGAGATACGTGCTTATGGAGAAGGCCTGATGCTGGTGGATCAAGTGCCTACCCGCCTCATCCCCGATGCCATCAAGAATACCAATCTCAAGATTACCCATCGCCTTGTCGCCGAAGACGACTGCAAGGAAATCGGACAATCCATGGGTCTGAACGAAGAGCAGTGCAAAGTGATACCCAAGTTGCTCACGGGGCAATGCGTTGTCTCTAGTTCGCTTGAGACCAATGCCTATTGGGTAAAAGCTGATAAGGTTAAATAAACAGAACTGCTTATGTTTGATTTAGAAAATATCGAGAATGGTGACCACTCGCTCGAACAAGGAGCGGGCGGTCGCTTGACCGATAGCCAGATGGACTATCTGCGGGAGTTGCAGCCTAATAAAAAAGAATGGGACGGCATGACCGAATTGCAACGCGACGAGGTTATGGGACAAATCTTGCAACGTTATGGCGAGTTGTCTCTTCCCGACGACTTCAACATTCAAGAAAGCATAGGGTATGTGTTTGACCCTCACGTCATGGAGCAATATGAACGGTTAGAGGCTCCACATGACCACGTGCAAATTGAAGCCATCGGTGAAACGTTGGCTAATTATGAAGACCTAAGGTGGGAAAACTGGCAGGATCTTGAATTCGTCGAGAAAATCGAGGTGCTCAATGATGTTGAAACACAAATTGCTGCCATCGAGCATAGACCCCCTTGCCCTGTGCGAACAGGGAACAACATGGGGGAACTCGAGGTAACTCCTTACGAAATTTCTGGGCATATGGGCGGATACAGGACTGGCACTAAAGACATCACGCTCAATCCCGAACTTCTGACAAGTGATAATCCTATGGTCTATCGTGAAATGCTTGACACGTTAGTACACGAAGGGCGCCATGCTTATCAGGATTTCAACGTCAACGTCTGTGAAGTGCACCCTCGGCACAGCGAGGTCCAAAGTTGGAGCGAGAACATGGCTGGTGGCAAGTGGGGGTATTGGGGCGACTGCAGTAATGAGCTAGGCCAGCGCCTGTATGAGCAGCAAGCAATCGAGATTGATGCCCGTAACTTTGCTCACGATGTGTTAAATAACTGGTGGAATCGAATTCTTGAAACATAATGGAGAATCAAATTAAACAGATACTTATTGATCGTGGATATAATGAACGACATGCCACGCTGGTTGCTCAAGAACTAACACTGCTGGCTACACCGTTACAGCCGTTGATTACAAAATGGCTGGATGATGAGCAATGCATGGAAGATTTTGAGACTGAAGGCTACTCGATTTCAGGACTGATGCAAAAGCGCGGCATGACCTATCCCGCAGCATTACTCACCATCGACTGGCTACTCAAGGAACCGGAGAAAGCGAAACATAGTCTATCACGAGGCATTAAGTAACGACATGGCACAGTTCACGTTAATTGCTCGCAATAACATCGATCGTCCGGGATGTCACATCTCGCGTGGTACCACATTTGATATTACCATCAACGTAATGGGTATTACCCCGAACAACCTGTTCAATAACCCACGCTGCGCTGATCAACTGGCACGACAGTTTAAAATCAATGGAATTGATTTGCCCATGACTGACCGTGGCGTGTTCTCAAAAGGTGCATGGGATATCCAGATGACTAATCGGTGATAATCGGGCAACATAAATCAAACTAATATGCAACGAGGAACGGTTTTATTCAAGTGTACTGAGTGTGGGAACCGATTTAAGGCACCAGATATTGAGTATGCGGCCTCAACGTTGAGTGTGCCTCAGCGTTGTCCTGAATGTCACAGTTTCAGGACCCGCCCGTCGAGGCTTAGCTCAATCACCTCCTGTGATGCCGTCTACGAAATGATCTGGCAGGAAATCGACGAAAACAGCGAGGGCTGAAGAAACTAACCATCTATAGTGATACGGTGCATAAATCAGGGCACTGTTCATATTCAAGCCGTAAGCCATCGGTAAACCCCGTATTGTGAGATTCTTTGAAAGTATCCGAAAAAGTTTCTGAGAAGTCGGATGATTCTCTAAGACTTTGAAAAACAAGTCTGAGACTGTCGGAGGATTTTCAAAGTATGTCAGAGGACACCTCTTTGCTTGAGGTTGTGCCGAAGTAGTGCCAGCAGGTCGCTACTCAGACGAAGAAGTCGTCAAGAATGATTTGCTGGTTGACATCCTTTGAATGCTCATTTCGGATGACACCATTTGTCGTGACCATTACCAACTGGATGGAGTGGGTCTTGGTGTGCTGTTTGCTGTTCAAGAAAGCATAGATCTTGTTGCCCAGTTCTTTCTCGTACTGCTTGTCGATCGTGAATTCATGCTCACTGAACTTCATCTCACACAGATAGTCAGTGCGTTCACCCTTCCACTCCAGCACGAGGTCGATCTGACATAGTTCACCACTGGGGGCAGCCCCTTTCCAGCAATAGTTTCGGTTGATGGTCGCTATGCGAAGTTTCTCTTTCATCTGCTGCAGGTGTTCAATGCACAGCATCTCAAAGGTGTTCCCTGCCCAGGTGTAGAACGTGGGGGTGCGCTGGACAGTCCGCCAGTTTCCGGCATCGGTGCCCTTACCTTGGATGAAGTGCAGATAGAAAATCGAGAAGAAGTCCTTCAACTGATAGACAGTCTCAACACGTTCTTTGCCGTAGCGTGGGTATTCACGGGTAATGCCCGACTCATGAAGGTTGTCAAGTATCTTGCTGAATGTCCCGCCGAGCTCAATCCCAACAGCACTGGCCAGCTCTCGTCGTGTCATGCCATAGAACCTTGAGCCGAGGGCTTTTACAATATCCAGATATCGCTCAGACGTTGCGTAAAGTCCCGTATAGACATCACGGAACTCCTGGTGGATTCTCTTCTCGTCCTTGAAGAAGAAATCATCAATATTCTCCGACAGGTTTTTCTCGTTATCTATTCGGTCAAGATAATATGGAATACCACCAAAGGCCATATAGGCTACAGCTATCTCGTAACGCGACAGGTGGAAACCACGATTCTTGAAATAAGCTTCACATTCACGCAGCGTAAAAGGAAGCAGGCGTATGGTTCCCGTGAGCCGGCCATAAAGTCCACCATAGTCCCGAATCACATTATCAAGCATCCAACTGGTGGCTGATCCGCATACTACCAAGACCACATTGCGTTGACGGTCTGCCCAGGAATTCCAGAAATAGCCCAGTTCAGCAATCATCTCAGAGGACTGGGGACCAGCAAGCCACGGCAACTCGTCAAGGAAGATGACGCGACGCTTAGTGCGAATGCCTTCGAGTTGAATCTTTAACAACCTGAACGCCTCCCGCCAGTTGGTAGGCCGTGGCGTGTCCTCAGCCATCCCAATGTCCAACAAGCTCTCATAGAAATGATCCAGCTGCGTTTGCTTGTATGTCTTTTCATCGTTGGCTTTAATGAATGATCCAATGGCACGGAACGTGATCTTGTCCTTATAGACCTCCTCCACAAGGTATGACTTGCCCACGCGCCGACGGCCATATATTGCCACGAACTCCGATTTCGAGGTACTCAACAAACGTTCAAGCTGCTTGATTTCCTCTTCTCGACCTATGATATTCTGATATGCCATTACACCGTTGTTTTTGCTGTGCAAAGATACAAAAACACCATAGAAATCCAAGAAAAAATCAGCCATTTTCGAGATTTTTTTTGAAAACGGCTGACTTTTTTAAGTGCTTATGATTCGTATTTCCTTGATTTACAGATAAATTTCTCCGCCTGAAATCCCCCAGCTGCCTTATAAATAACTAAAGAGAATTACGCCCCATTTTTGGACTGCCGGCGATATTAGAGGCTGGCGGGTGAGAGGGGCAATAAACAACAATATATCGATGGAAAAGGACCGGCTAGCGAAGAGTTAGTCGAAAAACCACCATCATGACGCTATTATCTTGTTGGGGAGACCAGGCCTTAAGTGCCACAGTCAAGCCAATGAGAGAGTCCAATGAAGCAGCGATATCGACGATGAAGAATTGTTTGATGTCGTTGTTTCTTTTCTTTCGGTTCGGTCGGGGCAAAAAGTTATATACTTGTAATCATAAAACACTTATCGGTGGCATACAATCAAAATACGGATAGTAACCCACCGACATGCCATTGGTGCCATCGGAATCAATTACTCCTATTACTCATCGATTAACCTTTTGGGGCATCAGTAGCGCTCGTTGACATCTTTTAGTTCATTTTCGAGGCCTTAAACACACATTTTCTCCTACGAGAAAATATCGATTATAGATCTATCATAGAATTTTCTCCATATTATCTCCTGGTCATTTCATTGTTATTTCATTCATATTTCCACAACAAGATAAATAATTGAAAATCAGTTTGTTAAATGTTTTGTCATGTGTTTTTGACAATATAATTTTGCACTGTCAAATCACTTGTTTTGGACAAGAGAAATGGCGTATGATAGAATTATAATTACATTATTAAATAAAATTAAATAAAAAAATTATGAAACACGAAATTCTAGCGGTTTTGCCGCAAACTGACATTGAGGAGGTCAAGGAACGACTCGCATCAATTGAGCAGACCTTGAATGATGTTTCGAAGCATCTTGGACAGAAGGCTACAACCAATGAACTGGTCGATAATGCCACCGCAGCCAAAATGCTCAACCTCAGTACGCGTACATTATCAACGCTTCGCGCGAAGAAGGTGCTCAAATTTAGTCGTGTAGGCAGAAAAATTTTCTATAAGGTTAGCGAAATCAATGAACTCATCGAAAGAAATGAATTTAACTAATTTATTATCAACAACTTAATAACAAGCGAATTATGAAAAAGACTTGTAACAACCGGGGTGCTGACATACCCACCAAGAACAATGTGACTGACCCTGCTGTCCTGGGCCATAACGGACAGGCAACTGGCAATGCGTGTTTGTCAGACAAGGGGCACCATGACTCTGTATGCAATGAGTCCAAACAGACTCCATTAGAGATCATTTGTGATGTTGCCGAAATTGCGTTAACAAATGGCGAGTTTCAATTTGCGAAGAGTACCCTCGATTTAGGTGTAAGAGAAGGCCATGTTCAAGCCATGTGGGCCCTCGCACGAATGCTCATATATGGTTTTGTACCTGGTGTGGATTTTGACCTGGACATTTACCCGCTTGTTTACAAAGCAGCCACTCTCTTACACATCCCTTCTATGTGGATGTTGACACAATGGCATGATGATGGTATCATCGTGCGAAAGGATGCTTTGTACGCTGATTTTTTGCGTCTTTTGCTCAGTAAGCTCGACCCGAATGAAGAGCATTATCACCCATTAATTGCCCCTGATGTAGTAGCAGAAGGAGACAACTCCATCTTGGTGCATGATGTCATCAACGCTCTTGAATATAATCCTGACGAGGTATATGTGCCCGTGAGCGATGAAGAGTTTCTCAATATGATTTTTACTAATGAGTAAACTCAAATCACCAAACGGTATGGGCGGTTCACGCCGCCCATACATTAAACAAACTAGAAAATGAAATTTCTTCGTAAAATCGGTAAAATATTTCAGATGGGACTAGACGATTTATGCCAATCGGGAAGTGGGGATTCGCAAAATAATCACCGCCCGGACAATGTTAGCATTGGTTGTGGGGGAGGTCGTTATAAGGGACCAATTAATAGCCTCCCAAAAGTTGTCCGTACAGGATTGGTCGTTGTGGGTATCGTTAGTGCGGCATATGCCACCTATAAAGGTGCTAAAGCCATTTACGATTACAAGAAGGAACGTAAGAGGGCTCAGGATAAAACCAATAGTATCAAAGCCGAAAAAGATGCTAAAATTGAGATTATTAAAGCTCAAGCCGACGCAGACATTCGTGTTGCCGAGGCAAAAGCTGCCGCTAAGGCAAAAGCTCAACAGGAAATCAATCAGGCCACGGGGCAAACTTACAGCGAACCGATAGTGTCTGATGCGGGTAATTGGTGGCTGGATCAGTTCAATAGAACTCATCCCTTCCCTTTTGACGCTCTGCCTGATGACTTTGCAACGGTAATTAGCGGATATGATCCAGACATCGCTCCTGCTATGTTCTTTCATCTGTGTTCAATGTATGGTGCCTATTGTTTCTCGCGGGTAGTTGCCAAAAAGAGAGGTGATGAGATACGCCGCCCCAATCTTCAGGTTGTCATAGAAGCCTTACCGGGAATCGGAAAGAGCCAGTTCCGTAACGTGCATCAGAAGCTATTCCGCCGTGTGATCGACGAAGACAAGCGAAAGTTGAATGACAAAGATAATGCGAAAAACCTCATTATCCAGACGTATGGAATTGACAGCTCATGTGCTCGCCTCCAGGAAATCTTGGAGTCCAACCAAGGCGTTCATGTCTACATCTTTGATAGTGAAATAGCCACGGCCACGAACAAAGACCTCTCGGTCTATCTGCGGAAGGCATTTGATAACGATGATGTCAGCCGAGAGCGAATGAATAAAGGGCAGAATGGATCTTGCGAAGCTCTGTTGAACATAACTCTCACTGGCACGGGAGACAATGTTGAGACCTTCATCAAGAAAATAGCCACAGTTGAAGGAGGTGGTGCATCTAGAGTTTGCTGGTGCGCATACCCTCTCGGTGGAGATAGTGATGATACCCCCAGCAGTCTTGTTGAAGGCCCGGAACTTGAACGCTTGAGAGACCACATTGATGAGTACCGTCATAAGTACGTATTCACCACTGATGGCGGTGAGGATACTGCCGTGGATTTGGTAGAGATCAAGGATTTTGACTATGTGATGTCGGCATTGAAGGATTGGGAGAAAAAGCAATTTGACTTATCCAAAGAGAACAATGACGAAGTCAGAAAACTAATCCGTTGGCGTATTTCCACCATTGCGATGCACATAGGAATTGTCATGCATATGATGATCCAACCTAATGGCGACAAGGAGGAGATGGATAAGGTCGTTCAACTGGTAATCTATACTGCTGAATACTGCATGTCCCGTTATCTCAAGTTGTTTGGTGCTCAGCACAATAAGATGATACAGAACCAAAAGAATAGAGAACGTGTCAGCCCACAAGATGGCCAGGCTCCATATTATAACTCACCTGCCGCCCAGGACGACAAAATGGAGCAACGCCGTGCCGATGTAATACGACTATGGAATGAAGGGCTCAATCAACATCAAATTGCACTAGAGTTGGAACTGAAGGACCCCCAAGTAGCACGAATTCTGGACAAAGAGGGTTTGAAGTAACTGGCATCAATTGATTGAAATTTGCAAGGGAAAAGGAGGTTTATCGACCTCCTTTTCTTTTTTACTCACAAAAGCAATGACATTATGGGCTATTTCAAGTGCCATGTAATGAATCTAACACAACCTAACATGTTAGATTGACAATGTGTTGGAAATCATGCGGTTAACATCGTACAACGCGTGTTATATAACAAATCTAACGTCCAAAATGCACTATATTTCCCCACCTAAAAATGGCCATACCATTCACATCTAATTCAAAATGATTGATATTCGGTCAAGCTCAAGTTCCCTGGGTCTTATTTCTTTAGAACTTTCTCTTTAACTTTCTTTCGTATCCAATCAAAAGCCTTCTTGCCTTGTTTGCGTCCAACGTCACCAAGGACAACAACTACAACATCCCTTACTCCTCTTACTAATCGATCAATGTTCTCTGGTTTCATTTTCGTTAGCACTTAAATATTTAATATCTGATTGTTTGCACTCAATGATTAAGTCATTAGCCATAAAACCTTCCAAGGCAAGTGCAAGATTCTCATTATACTTGAGAATGTTTGTAATTTCCTCTATCTCGCCCTTCCCTTTCATTAAATAACTAATTGTTTTTTTGAACTTGTCATCTAAAAAAATATCACAATACTCAACCATTTCTTTGTGGTTTCGTGAAATTACATCATGATCACCTCTCAAATACAGAACCACGTCAGATAGCAGGATCAACCTATTGTATAATTGTATATCATAAACATAAGAGATATATGCCTGCTGGTAACCCTTTGCTTTATTCTCTTCATTAAAGAAAAGCCGAGATTTAAGGGCATCCCAAAAAACTTGCCTCCAGTTACCAGGTGCTCCATTGAGTTTCTTGCGTTTTTGATCTATTTGAAGGTGCAAGTCCACCAATCCTTCTTGCATGCTTAGTAATGCAGTATTTGTAGCATCAATCAACTGTTCTTGAGATTTAAAAGTTGGGTATAACATCATTATGTTTTTGAATGCACTAATGATTTTACCAATTCTATCATTTTCTTGTCCTTTCTGAATATCATCAAGTTTTCCTTCAATTGCTTCAAGTTTTGACATAACGGACTGTACCATCCCCATCATAGCCAAATTTGCAATACTTTGAGTCGCAGCTTGCGGATCTGCTTTTTCAACAATGGTAGCCTGACCAGAAATACCTGTTTCACCTTCAATCCTAATGTTAGGAGTATAAGCACCTGGGTTCTTTGCTGATTTGTCAAATGCAGCCTCTCCTTTTCTCAACATTTCCCGCAACCCACTAGGGATTTCGACAATGAAATCTTCTGAATGGTCCAGCCTATTTAATTCATTCACTATTACTGCGCCACACTCTATGGTGTTAAGCAAATCTCTTTTCTCTTTTTCAACGACCTTATCGAGCGTTTCAGGAACTCCATAAATTGCAAGAATGTCTTTTTTCTCTGCTTGTGCAGCGACCTCTGTTTTAGGTCTAACAATCAATTTGTTATCCATAATAGTAATTATAGGTTGTTATTATTTGGTTCATTCATAGGCATAAAAAAGCGCGGGAGTCTGTACTTGTTACCCATCCCGCTCTCAGAGGCTCTAGCATTGCCCATCAAGGTAGAACGAGCAACGCAGAAGCCCACGCCGAATATGCTTTATTGCATCACCGCTCACACGGCAATGGCAAATATACATATCCCACATAGGACATCTACCGTTGCTTCATCCTTGGCCTTGATTTTTGAATTTGCTAGATTTCTGAGAGCCAAGTGCGAAGCGTCAAGTAAACGCCTTTTTATGTCATGTCGTTCCTGGTCATACGTCCGCCAATATCTGGAGCGGACTTCAGCCATAGAACAACTGCAAATATACACATTTTCTCATTGTGAAGACCTATTTATTAGCAGTTTTTTGTTCAAAGAAGGCTAAAGACAGAATTTTGCCATATTTGCAAACTTGGTTCTTAGGTGTTGAAGTCCAAGGGAACAAAAAGAAAATGATATACCACCGTTAAGTGTCTGTTCGTGGTATTGTGGTGATATGATAGTATGAATTCTTGGTGAGCAAAAGACTTTTTCGCCAGTTAACTCAAGCGTGATCATTGGTATTGTTGGGCCGGGGAAGATTGTGTCCAAGGTTCAGATTACGTTAATGCACTGGTTTAAGAAGAAATAAAAATGTTCCAGTAATGTTCCAGTAGAAATATAAAAAAGCGCCAAAACTCAATGAGCTTCAGCGCATTACGCTTGATTTATGGTACCCAGAGCCGTAATAATTGTCACGGGCCATCTGGGCGCAGAAGTCGTCCCACACCACGCCCGAACCCACACGAAAGAATATGTGCCGGTCGTCGCGAGAAACTTCTTCAACGAACTTGATGCCTGAATGCAGGACAGTGCCTTCAAAGTCCTTAGTGAACAGCAGGTTACTGCCACTGCCAATTTGCAGAATGCGTTCATTGCTCTCTTTCAGGGCCACCAGCACCTCAACAAGCTCATCGACCGTACTGTAATTGATGAACTGCTTTGCCTTGACATCAAGCCCGAAGGTGTTGTGCCGAAGCAACGAATATTGATGCTTTATCGTGATGGAATTAGCCATGTCTCTCATTGCAGCATTGATTTAAGACCGCAAAATTAGTGTTAATACAAAATATTGCCAAATATATCAGGATAAATCCAAATCAATCCACCACACAAAATAAATAACTCTTTGCGAAATCTTTGTAAGTTTTAACAAAAGTTTTTCGTGCGTTTGCCCCTATTTTTTGACCTTTGCGATTGATGATGAAATAACTTTTATACGGATTGATTCTATGTTCACTAATTTTGAAACAAACAAGGTTTTTTTCGCAAAGGGTCTTAGTTCAGCCTCCTATTGTCCTGCAGCCAAATCGCTCATCTCTGCGCTAGATAATCAACATGTGGAGTGGGAACAACTGCCCCTCACTGATTCTCCATTACACATCTGGGCGCGTGACTATATGCCCGTGCAGGTGAGCGAAAAGAAGTTTGTGAGGTTCGACTACAGTCCCGACTACTTGCGGGATTATCCTGAATATAAGCCTGACACTTCCGCTATCCTTTCAGAACTCGGTTTAACGGTGATAGATACTGATTTAGTCGTTGATGGCGGCAACGTTGTCAGTTGCGGAAACAAGGTGATCATGACCGACAAAATCTTCAGGGAAAACCCTCACGTCACTCGGGCAAATCTTGTTAATTCGCTAGTCCGACTGCTTGACGCTGAGATTGCGCTGATTCCTGAAGATGTGTATGAAGAATACGGACATGCCGACGGAATGGTGCGATATATGGGAGACGGCAACGTACTGCTCAACAATTATTGTGACTTTGACAAGGCCCTACGCAGGAAACTGCTGGCAGCCCTAAGTCCTCATTTCAACATCACAGAACTGCATTATGGCACTCACACTGGCCAGAATTGGGCTTACCTCAACTTCCTGCACGTGGGCCAGCACATCTTTGTCCCCATGACAGGCGACAAACTGGACGAGACCGCATTTCGGCAAATTGCAGACGCCTACCCCAACTGCCACTGTCACCCAATACTCCATTGCGAAAGCATCGTCAACGACGGCGGCGCCCTAAACTGCACCACCTGGAACATCCTTATGAATTATAAGGCTCCTATTTGGGTTTTACCCAACAATAAACATATTCAATTTACAAAAAGAGAAGAGTTTTGTTCATGCTTAATTAAAGTTATTTCCTAAATGAGAATGCTCCATTTCCCACAGGAAGAGCTCCATATTTATCATAGAATCCTTCTATGGCTTTACTCTCAAGTGCTTTTTCATTTTCTCGTCCTGTAATACGCATATAATATATATCTGCTCCAAAGGCTACCGCATAGTTATAACGGCTATATAACCAAAAGTTTTGAAACTTAAATGAATCTTTTGCTTCTTTGAAATGCTTCAAGTGAGTTTTCAGCCTTCTTCTTAATTGGCACGATGTGCCAATATAAAAAACAGGAGAATCCTTTTGGGGATAAACAAAATTGCGACTTTTTGCAACCATAATATAAATTCCAGGTTCATTGGGAACTTCGTCAAAACTATCATCCGATTCAAAAGCGTCACCAATAAACTCTAGTTTAGATTCTATAATAGTTTTACTTATATAGCTCGTTAAGAATTGTAATTCTCTCTTCATAATTTGTATATTATTCTGCTGAACATGTTAATACCATTAAACGCAATATCATGTGCCGATGCAAAAGACTAGGTTTATTGATTATCAGCTACTTACTATGGTAGAACTTATTAATAAAACGATAAATACCCTCATTCTTCGCACTTTTGACTTGTTTTAACGGTCATTTTACCTTAAACACCGACTAAATAGCAAACTGGAATTCCATTTTTGACACATACTGTGAGTTGTTAATGTTCATGAAAAACAATCAGAAAATGTATGCTGATTCATCAGTCTGAGGAGTATCAGTTTCCATGAACATTACAAAATAGACGGGCATATAAGTGACCTTACCCTTATGATAGATCTCACGCTCGTTTGAAATGACAGTAGCTACTTGGATATTGTGATCGGGGTTCTTTAGGAGATTGTTAAGCGCACTGTGTACGTTATAGTCCTTGCCCGACTTGACTTCTATCGGATGGGCGCTCATTGCAGTATAGTCGTCAATAAGGTAGTCCACCTCGCCCTGTTTACGGTTATCATAGTAAAAGAGTTTGTGGCCATGCGCTCTCAGCTCCTGGGCAACAACACTCTCATAAACTGAACCCAGATTGATGCTTCTCATATCGTCGATAACTGGACGTATGTTATTATGATAGAGAAGGCCGGTAAGCAATCCCACATCATTAAGATACAACTTTAACAGGTTTTTTTGGAGAGACTCACTCAATGGAAAATGCGGATTGGATATAGCATGAACAGCCAAAGCAATGCCAGACGAGATCAGATATTCAAATTCTTCCTGGTACTGAGTGAAGCGGTCGCCTTCCTTCCCTCGTATCTTCTGGGCCACGATGCGTTTTTTCTTGTTTTCCATCTGAGAAGGAATCATTTCATAGATGCGTCGCACAAGCAGTTTCTTGGAGTGCTCCTTTTCGTATTTAGAAGCATCATCTGCGTAAAGAGTGCGAATGCCATTCTGCACTTCGCGCACTCGCACAATATTATGCGTGCTAAGATAGGCATTGACGGCATCAGGCAACCCGCCCACCAGAAGATAGCGACGGAACATATCCATCACGTGGTTGTGATGCTCCTCAGCAAGACTTTGACGATTCTTGTAGGATTGTCGCAGCATGTCCATGGCCTCAGAGCCAAAGCCATTGGCAATGAGAAATTCCTCGAAGTCAAGCTGAAACATTTCCTTACGGATTATGCTGCCTACAGGAATGGAAGTCGTGCCTTGCAGGGTGATGCCCAGTAGACTGCCGCTGGCGATGTAGCGATAACGTCTATCCTCACGCAAAAATTTCAGCATAGTGAGAAACTGGGGATAGTGTTGAATCTCGTCTAGAAATACCAACGTATCGTCACTAGTGGACAGCTTGTCCCCAGCGACCATGCTTAGTGTCAGGTAAAAGTCCTCTTTCTTGTGGATATTTTTAAACAATTGCTGACCCTCATCGTCTTCCACAAAGTTTATCTCAACAAAATTTGGATACAAACGCGTGCCGACCTCACGGATACTAAACGACTTGCCAACCTGACGAGCACCTTCTAGTATCAGAATCGATTCATTATCAGACCTTAAATAGTCCTCAAGATATGATGTAATCTTTCTATATAGCATCAAATTTACACTTTTCAAATATTTAAAATAGACAAAATCTACACTTTTCAATATCATTTACCGCTGCAAAATTACACTTCTCGAATCATGCCGCCAAAGAAAATCATAAAAAAGTGCTTACTTAGAAATCAAAAATGACGTCACCTCTTAGCGCCTTAATCTAAAATTGCCAAAAAGTTATTGTCTAAAACCTACGAAAATACTGAAATCATGAGGTTTGTACCAATTATTCAATTAGATGCTATAAATAATACCTATACTGGATGATTATTTCTTGATGATATCCGATGCCTGTCTTTACACATGGTTTTCTGTGTAGATAATACGGCTGGAACAATATTGATAAGGTCTCATCACAAATTTTATAAGACCCTCAAAAAAAAAGAATGAATTCCTCTTGTTTTGTCTTAGGCTACACTATCTTTGCAAAAACTCTATTTTACTGCAACATGGAACAGAAACTATTGTCATTAATGCTGCTAGCGGTATTCAGTTTGATTGCCGCTGCTGCGCCGAAAGAGGAAACGATCATCTCCCCTAATGGAAACATCAGAATTGAAGTCACCATCGGTGACCGATTGCAGTATAGTGTCTATTATGGTGAGGAGCAGGTGTTAAAGGACAATATCCTGACATTGCAGGTTGACAAGGGGCGGTTTGGCCAAAAGCCTGTTCTCAAGGACGTCAAGCGCTCTAGGATTGATAAGGTCATCAAACCTGTAGTGCCCATGAAGTATGCCAATGTGCCCGACAGGGCAAATCAATTGACATTGTCCTTCAAGGATGGTATCGTCGTGGATTTCCGTGCCTACGACAACGGCATCGCCTACCGTTTCAATATCAATAAGGGTAAAGGAAAAGTTGATGTTGTGGACGAAGGCGTGGAACTGAATTTTCCAGAGCCCTTCATCGCCCACATCTCGAAGACAGATTCCTATGCCATGTCGTGTGAGAAGCCTTACACTCACGTCTCCACAGCCAAACTGAAAGAGGGGGACGAGATGACCTATCTGCCCATCCTGTTTGAAAGCCCACGAGGGACAAAGGTGCTCTTTTCTGAGAGTGATGTCCGTGATTATCCCCACATCTTTCTGACACCTAATGGCAAGAACGGTTTTTCGTCTGTTTTTCCCAAGTCGCCCGATACATGGGTGCCCAGTGGTGACCGTGGCTGGCAGATTACTAAGGAACGTGACTGCATCGCTGCCAGCGTTGACGGGCGGCGCACCTTGCCCTGGCGCTTTGCTGTCATCGGAGACGACGCTACCATCGCGGGGAATCAGATGGAAGTTGTGCTGGGTGGAAAATGCGAACTTGATGACGTGTCATGGATCAAACCCGGCCAGGTGAACTGGGACTGGTGGAACCACTGGACCGTCTGGGGGGTGGACTTTGAGACGGGCATCAACAATGATACCTATAAATACATCATTGATGTGGCCTCACAATTTGGTGTGGAGTACATCCTTCTTGATGAGGGCTGGAACAAGAGCGTGGAAGACCCCTTTACCATACGTGACGAAATTGACGTTCAGGAACTGGTGGACTATGGACGCCAGAAAGGTGTGGGCGTCTGGCTATGGCTGTCATGGCTCACCGTCGAGCATCACATGGACCTGATACCCTATTATGCCCAAATGGGTGTGAAGGGACTGAAAATCGACTTCATGGACCACAGCAACCAGTGGATGGTCAATTACTATGAACGCATTGTCCGCGAGTGTGCCAAGTACAAGCTGATGGTCGATTTCCATGGCGCGTTCAAGCCTTCGGGGCTTGAGCAGCGACTGCCCAATCTGCTGTCCTATGAAGGCGTGCTCGGGCTGGAGCAAGGTGCCGGATGTGAACCTAAGAACAGCATTTGGTTACCGTTTATGCGTAACGCCGTGGGAGCAATGGACTTCACGCCAGGCGCAATGCAGAATGCACAGCCCGAGGATAACAAGGGTACCGGTTCACTGCCTATGGGTGGCGGTACGCGCGCCTATCAGATGGCACTATATGTCTGCTTCGAGAGCGGCCTGCAGATGCTGGCAGACAGTCCCACACGCTACCTGCGCGAAGCAGAATGTACCGAATTCATCGCATCTGTGCCCACGACCTGGGACGATACCCGCATCCTTGCTGCCAAGGCAGGTGACTACTATGTCGTGGCCAAGCGAAAAGGTGACCAGTGGTTCATCGGTGCTATCACAGGAGAGCGTAAGCAACCCCTCGATTTAACCATCTCACTTGACTTCTTGACCAAGCCGGGCCAATTGACCTATTTCCAGGACGGCCGCAACGCCCATCGCATCGCCGTGGACTACAAGAAGGGCGAGCAGACTGTCACCCCGCAGACTCAGTTACATCTTCACCTCGTCCGCAACGGCGGCTGGTGCGGCGTAATTGTAAATAGTGATTGATAATTACACCATATAGTTCAGGGCGTTTTCCGTTGTTATGAAAAGTCTTTTTTATGCCATAATCTTTGTGCGGTATCAAAGTTTTTCATTAAATTCGCACCCAATCTCTAAAGGGAAGGACGTCCGTGAAGAGATTGCGAATTTAATCAAAATGTAAAGATATATGGAAAGTCAAATTACAAGGGAGGCGGCTTGGGAACTGCTGAAAGAATACAACAAAGACCCATTTCACTTGCAGCATGCGCTGACGGTGGAAGGTGTCATGCGCTGGTATGCAGGGCAACTTGGGTTTGCCGACGAAGCGGATTTTTGGGGTTTGGTAGGACTGCTGCATGACATCGACTTTGAGCAGTATCCCGAGCAGCATTGCATCAAGGCGCCTGAACTGTTGCGTGCAGGAGGCGTGGGCGAAGAAATGATTCACGCCATCTGCAGTCATGCTTACGGCTTGCATGTGGATGTAAAGCCTGAACATCTGATGGAGAAGGTGCTCTTCGCTACCGATGAACTGACCGGACTGATATGGGCTGCTGCACTGATGCGCCCGTCGAAGAGTGTCCAGGACATGGAACTGAAGTCTCTCAAGAAGAAATACAAGACAAAGGCATTTGCCGCAGGCTGTTCCCGCGAGGTGATTGAACAGGGTGCGGAAATGCTGGGATGGCCCTTAGACGAGGTACTGCAAAAGACCCTCGACGCCATGAGGGCTTGTGAAGCACGGGTGGCAAGTGAGATGGATGTCGTCCTCAATGGATAAATGCTATCCTACACAAACCAAACGACAACACATTATGTCACACAACTAACTCGTCGTATCTTTCAGCGAGTTAAAAACCAGTATGCTATTAAATTCTTTTTCGGATATACTTTAACGATATTATTTACATCAAAGGAGACTTTATATCAAGAATTCTTAAACTTCAAAGACAAACTTTATGGATATGAAAAACGATAGATTGCTTCACGATAAAGATACAAACGTAGTGTTTCTATCTCCTTGTCTGAACACTAAAAAATATGGTAATCCTGAGTTCTATAAGGAGTTGATGACTATACTGAAGGAAATGGGCATAGAAACAAGAGAACTTAAATGCACTCGCGATTATTGGGCTCGTGACTATATGCCAATTCAATTGAGTGAGAATGAGTTCTTGAAGTATCATTATTGTCCAGATTATCTTATTAATAAGGATGATATTGATTCAATAACGGATGTTTCAAAAGTGATGTCCTGCATGGGTGTTCACTGTCGTTCTACCAATTTAATCATAGATGGCGGTAATATGGTACCTTGCGGTCCATACATCGTGATGACAGATAAGGTCTTTTCTGAAAACAGGAAAAAGAAAGATGATGCTGCCTTTAAGGCTTTATTGGAATCTGAACTTGGCCATCCTGTTATCGTTATTCCCTGGACTCCGCATGAAGATGATGTATATGGACATTCGGATGGCTTCGTCAAGTGGTGTGGTGATAATCGAATACTGATGGGGAATCATGGCGATTGCCATCCTGAAGAAGCAGCATCCATCCGTCGGATTCTTGAAAGTTATGGCTTTGAGGTGACAGAAATGCGCTTCAAAGATAAAGTCTCTTTGCCTTGTTATGAATTCAACTGGGCATATATCAACTTTCTTCAAGTGGGCAAAAACATCCTAATGCCTATATTCGATATTCCAGAAGATACAATAGCCCAGCAATATATTCAAAAAGCATTCCCTGATTGCAATATTCGTCAAATAGAAATGGCAGCGATTGCAAAAAAAGGGGGCGCTTTACATTGTATAAGTTGGAATGTTTATCTTCCAAAATCACATGTGAAAACGTAAATCACCACCTATGAGATATTTTTGTCCCTCGGCTATTTTTCTACTATCTCGGGGGACAAAATGGGTGATAATCTGCAAATATCGAAGTTAAAAATCAAAAATCTGCAAAAATAGACAAATCTCTGAATGCTTGAAATTATGCGATTTACGGGCTATATTTGCAGATAGTATGCTTTTCTTTGCAAAAAAACTCTTTCCCAAGCAAAATCTACTTGCCGATGCAGAAGTGGGTGAAGATTTCGGCGAGGATGTTGTCGGTGGTGATTTCGCCGGTGATTTCGCCGAGCCAGTGGAGGCATTCGCGGATGTCCTGGTCGAGGAGGTCGCCGCTCAGGCCGCTGTCGAGGCCGTCGATGGCGCGGGCAATGGCGTCGCGGGCGCGGGTCAAGGCCTGGTAGTGGCGAGCGTTGGTGACGATGACAGCGTCACCGCTCACATCGGGCAGAGAGGCAGTCTTGACGATGAGGTTGCGCAGTGCTTCGATATCGGCTTCGCATTTGGCGCTGATGGCAACGACTGGCGTTTCCTTGGGCAAGTGATCGCTCAGTTCACTCCTTGCGGCGACATCGTCGTCAAGGTCGGTCTTGTTGAGCACAGCGATGAGTCGTTTGCCCTCACAGCGGGTGAGGATGTCATGGGCCATACTGATGTCGGCACTGGTGACGTCAACTACCCAAAGCACGACGTTGGCCTTGTCGATGGCCTGCCAGGTGCGTTCGATGCCCATCCGCTCGACAGTGTCGCTCGACTGGCGGATGCCCGCCGTGTCGATGAAGCGGAACAGGGTTCCTCCCATGATGACGGTGTCCTCGATGGTATCGCGTGTGGTACCATGGATGTTGCTCACCAGAGCGCGGTCGTCGCCCAGCAGAGCGTTGAGCAGCGTGGATTTTCCGGCATTAGTCTGGCCGACGATGGCGACGGGCAAACCGTTGCGAATGGCGTTACCCTCGCGGTAACTGTCGGCCAAGCGGCTGATGAGCGAGTGGATCTCCCGGGCCAGCGAAGTCACCTCGCTGCGATCGGCAAAAGTCACGTCCTCCTCGCTGAAGTCCAGTTCCAGTTCGATGAGCGCCGTGAAGTGCAGCAACTTATCTCTCAGGTTCTTCAATTCATCGCTATAGCGGCCGCGCATCTGGCTCATCGCCACACGGTGTGCCGCACGAGACTGAGCCTCGATGACGTCGGCGACCGCCTCGGCCTGTGACAGGTCCATGCGGCCGTTGGCAAATGCGCGTCGCGTGAATTCGCCCGCTGTGGCGTGGCGACAACCCGCGTCGATAAGTGTCTGTATCACCTGCTGCTGAATCCATGTCGAGCCGTGGCATGCCAACTCCACCACATCCTCGCCAGTGAACGAATTGGGCGCCTTGAAGACGGTCAATACCGCTTGGTCAAGCACATCGCACTTGTCATCGATCAACTGGCCCAAGTGAACGGTATGTGAAGCCATGTCGACAAGCGGTTTGCCCTGCCAACGACGTTGTACGATGTCAAACGCCTGCGGGCCACTCACACGGATGACAGCGATTCCTCCCCTACCCTGAGGTGTCGAGACGGCACAGATGGTGTCACCCGAAAATCCGGTTAATTCTATGCTGCTCATCGGCGGGGATAATATGCGGGCCAGTCCTTGATGTTCTCTTTGCTCTCGATGACATTCTCGACTTCATCCTCGAGCGAAGGGAGGAAGTCATAGCCTGTCAGGGCCTCCACCTTGTCGATGGTGGTGGCATAGTTGGTCCAGCTGTTGGGCATCTTCTTGTTTTCCATCACGAAAGCGATGGCGCGGTTCTGCTCAGGCGAGTAGATGACCTTGAAGAATCTCTCGGGCACGGCGATGTCGTCATGCTTACCGATGCGCTTCATATTGTTGGAGAAGATAGGGCCAGTGAGCACGATCAGCCTCTTGGCTGTTCTCGACCACTTGTGCACCGCTTCCTCGACATGGCGCCACTCGCCGTCGTTCATCTCGTCGAGCTGCGGGCAGATGTTGGTCATCAAGAAGCACTGCTCCATCGCCGTCTTGTCCCAGCGCATATCCATCGCCGGCGCCATGTGACCGCGGGTGTAGCCGCTCTCCTTGTACTCCCACCAGTCGGGACAGCCCTTCACGTCGTAATCCCGCTCAAACTTGTAGTTGGCGCGGTTCTCGGCATCACGCGAGTCGGCCATCGAGGTCATGGTACTCGTCAGCTCGTAGGCCACACAATTGGGCACACGGTAATACTTGTTGAAATACACCACAATCGACTTGTAGCGCACCGTCTGGTTATCGAGGCGCTCAGGCAACTTCACGTCGAGCAGCGACTGGTCGCCCGTGGACTTATACTCCTTACCCTCTTGCTGCACGGCTTTACCGTCATCATAGGCGCTCTTGTAGAACGAGTCCACCTGGGCAGTCTCCTCGACGCGCTCATTGCCGCCGCGGCATCCCGTCAAGGCCACCGCCAGCAGCAAGAAAACAAAAAACAGATGCTTTTTCATCATTATCGTATCTCGTGACATTAAATTGTTCAACTATACATTTGATGTCGCAAAAATACACAAAAAACATGTAAATCACATGCCCAAAAGTTAAAAACGGCCATGATGACTGGAATTTCAAAAAAAAGAAGTAATTTAGGGGACTTAATACGAGGATGATGGCCGTGAGGCGGTTATCACCAGACAAGGAATAATCAAAAAAGATTGACTATGAACAGACGAGAGATGATCAAGATGACAGGCACGGCAGCAGTGGGTGCCGCTGTGCTGGGGCTGGCAACCGACGCCAATGCCCAACCCGGCAGTGACCACAATGCAAATCCCCGCCGCCGGCTCAAGGTGCTCGCCATCGGCGCCCACCCCGACGATCCCGAGACTTGCTGCGGCGGCACAATGTGCCTGTTCACAGATGCGGGCCACGAGGTGGTGTGCGTATATCTCACGCGCGGCGAAGCCGGCATCGCGGGCAAGAGCCACAGCGAGGCGGCCGCCATCCGCGTCGTCGAGAGCGAGAATGCCTGTAAAGTGACCGGCGCACGCCACATCTTCATGAGTCAGGTGGACGGCAATACCGAGGTGAACTTGGAACGCTACAAGGAGATGCGCGAACTCATCGACCGCGAGAATCCCGACATCGTGATGACCCACTGGCCCATCGATGCCCATCGCGACCACGCCGCTTGCGGCATGCTGGTGCTCGATGCCTGGCGACGGCTGGACCGCCGTTTCAAGCTGTACTACTTCGAGGCCATGTCAGGCGAACAGAGCCAGATGTTCCATCCCACACACTGGGTCAACATCGAGTCGGTGCTCGAACGCAAACACGAGGCCTGCAACTGCCACGTGAGCCAGCACATGGACGACCTCTACGACGGCTGGCACACCAAGATGGAACTGTTCCGCGGCATTGAGAGCCGCTGCGGCGCCGCCGAAGCCTTCGCCCTGCACAGCGAACCGCTGCCCATCTTGCCGTAACCCGGCCGCTGCCCCCTTCGGAGGCTGAACAAGAAATGCCCATAATTCGATTCGACTTGAATTATGGGCATTTCTCATCTCTTGAAAAAAATCATTTCGGTCGGGTGACCTCGTTGACCAGATAGACGATGCTCTGGTAAGGAATGCCGCCGTTGGACTCCAGACCCACCTCGCAGGTGCGGCTGTTGCTGTAACCCATCTCGATGCGGTTATCCTCTAATTGCTTGCGCAGTTTGCGCAGGGCCCAACGGTTGACTTCGGGATGCGTCCAACCACGGTCGCCGGCAAAGCCGCAGCAGCCGACGCCCTCGGGCAGGAAAACGTTGTTGCTGCACAGGTGCGCCAACTGAGTCATCTTGTCCACCAACCCCATCTCGCGCGTTGAACAGGTGAAGTGCAGGGCGATGTGACGGTCGGTAGGCGTGAATTCCAAGCGGTCACGCAGGTATTCCCAAATGAACTCAACGGGCTCGTACAACTGCATGCGCTTGATGCACTTGCGCAGGCGATGCAGACAGGGACTCTGGTCGCACATCACGGGATACTTGCCCTGCTCACTGGCCAGCCACAAGGCCTCGTCAAGCTCAGCGGTCTTCTGGTCGGCAATATCAAGCATACCCTTGGACTCCCAAATCGTGCCACAGCACATCTTTTCAAGCCCCTCGGGGAAGATGACCTCGTAGCCAGCCTTGCGGCACAGCTGCACCATCTCATCGACGAGCGTGTTCTTTACGGGCGAGCCTTTTGACAGGCCCATCGTCTGGTTGATGCACGAGGGGAAATAGACCACCTTGTCCGCAACATCAACACGCGTTTCCATTGCACGAGGCTGACGGGCTTTACCAGGCATGGAAGGTGTCCACAGGGGCAACCCCGCCTTGTGCATGGCACCAGCGACGCCCTTCATCGCCGATGTGCCAAGGACATTATGCCCCAGGCGTGCCACATCAAGCGTGAAGCGCAAGCCACTCTTGATGCCTGCAAAATGCCGTGCGGCAAAGTCGCCTTCTTTGTAACCCATGCTGCCGTGTGGCAAAGCCTCCTGGCGCACAAGATGCGTCAGGTCGGCGACATTGATTTTCATCGGGCAGGACGTGGCGCACAGGCCGTCGCCCGCGCACGTCTGGTCACCCTGATAACGGTATTGCTTGACGAGTGTCGCCAATCGTTTGGGGTCGCTGCCCGTTTCTCGCAGATGGGATATCTCTCGCTGGATGACAATGCGCTGGCGCGACGACAGCGTCAAGCCGCAAGTCAGGCAATTCACCTCGCAGAAGCCGCACTCGATGCACTTGTTGGCCTTGAGAACCCCCTCAATCGTCTCGCGCGTACTATCGTGAGGATCCTCTGTAGGGCCTCGCCTTGGCATGGCCGCTTGCAGCCCTCGCATCTTCAGTTCGGGCAGGGGCTTGAAGTGCTTGATGAAACACTCGGGGTCGTCGTTGAAGATAACACCGGGGTTGAGCAGATAGTGAGGGTCAAAAAACTCTTTCAACTCACGCATAGCGGCAAAGGCCTCCTCGCCCCACTCATACTTGACAAAGGGCGCCATGTTACGGCCCGTGCCGTGCTCGGCCTTCAACGAGCCGTCATACTCCTCGACCACCAGGCGCGCCACATCGCGCATCATCGCGGCATAGCGCTGCACCTCGCTCTCGTCGCTGAAGAGTTGGTTGATGATGAAGTGGTAATTGCCCTCGAAGGCGTGGCCATAGATACAGGCATCCCGATAGCCGTGGTCGGCAATCAGTTTCTGCAACTTGACGGTGGCTTCGGGCAGGTCCTCGACGGCAAAAGCCACGTCCTCGATGAGGCACGAGGTGCCCACTGGACGCGCACCGCCCACGCTGGGGAAAATACCCGAGCGGATGGCCCAGTACTTGCCATAGACGGCCGGGTCGGTAGTGAACTCGACAGGAATATAGGTCTTGAACTGCGACAGGCAATTGGTAATGGCGTCGATGCGATGCTGCAGATCATCGGGCATCATGGCTTTGGTCTCGGTGAGGATGGCCGTGAGGTTGTGATAGTCGCCAGGCTCGACACCTGGAATCTTGCCGGCATCCACATCCTGCTTGTATTGCAGATAGACAGGGTCTTCGACCGATGCCAGTGACAAGTAGTCGAGCATCTCGGCGCTCTTGACCATCAGGTTCTCCTCGCTCATGGCGATGTCGTCATCGCTGGAGTGCAACTGTTTGAGGGCGACCACCGCCTCGCAACTCTCCTTCATCGTGAAGAAATACAGCATCGCCGAGGCCTTGCAGGGATAGTCGTGCAGTGTGCGCATCGTCACCTGGCTGATGAAGGCAAGCGTGCCCTCGCTGCCCACGACGCAGTGGGCGATGATATCGAACGGATCGTCGTAGGCGATGAAGGGTCGCAGATTCAGGCCCGTGACGTTCTTGATGCTGTATTTCTTGCGGATGCGGTCGGCCAGCGGTTGATTCTTGCGGATGCGGTCACGCAACGCCTCGATTTTTGCAATAAACTCGGGATGGGATTTTTTGAAGGCCTCGCGGCTTACCGCGTCGCCCGTGTCGAGCACGGTGCCGTCGGGCAGCAGCAGACGCGCCGACAGGAGCATGCGGTCGCTGTTGGCGTGGGTGCCGCAGTTCATGCCCGAGGCGTTGTTGGCGACGATTCCGCCCACCATCGCCGAGCCGATGCTGGCAGGATCAGGCGGGAAAACGCGTCCCAACGGTTTCAGGATCTGGTTCACCCTCGCACCCACGATACCGGGCTGCAGGGTGATGCTCTCGGCATCCGCCGAGACACGATAATCCTCCCAGTTCTTTCCGGCGACAATGAGGATGCTGTCGCTCACGCTTTGACCCGAGAGCGACGTGCCAGCCGCACGGAAGGTGAACGGCAGGCCGTACCTGTTGGCCACTTTGATAATCGTTGAAACTTCGCTTTCATCCTTGGCGCGGATGACCACCCGCGGCGTCAAGCGGTAAAAACTCGCGTCGGTACCCCAAGCCAGTGTCCGCAACTCGTCGGTGTAAACCCTTTCGGCGGGCAATACCGCCTTCATCTCCTTCAAAAATCCGCTATAGTCCTTCATATCTCTTGCAATTGATATCACCCTCAAAGATAACACTTTTATCTTTTATCCAAGTCAAAAAAAAGAAAAACATTTCTGCCGGGTGTCATCCTCGAGCAGAAATGCCGTTTTATTCATTCCCCACCAGAATAGTACTCCACCTTGAAACTGGCGGTAAGGTTGAGTTCATCGCCCCATGAGTCACGGTAGATGATGGGGACGTCGCGATAGGCTTCGGGTATCTTAAGAACCTCGATTTTGCCCCATCGCGGCGTGCCGTAGTCGAACGACTTGCCCGAAAGAATCAAGGTATTGTCGGCATAGTCATACTCGTAAAAGCCACCGCCCAGGCACTGCTCATGAGGCATGAGCAGATCACGATGCAAGGTCACCATGCCCAAGCGCAGGTGACCACCACTGGTGATGATGAATTTAGGATGTTGCATGACCAGATGCTGTGTAGGGCCTCGCCTTGGAGTGGCCGGTTCTAAATGCAACCTATTGATTAAAAATGATGTCGAGCACGGCCGCGATGTCGCCCAAGGTGATCTCACCGTCCTCGTTGACATCGGCCCGAGCCATCGTCTCTTCATCCACTTTTCCTCCCAGGATGATGTCAATCAAGAGGTTGATATCGGCGATATTGACCTGATAATCGGCATTCACGTCACCCTTGGGGATAACGGGGGGAGGTGGGGGCGGCAACGGAGGCGCCTCATAGCCCAGTTGCTCGTCCATCCAGGCGATGCGCGTGGTGAGCCAGTCCTTCAAGAAAGCAATCTCGTCGGCATAATCGGTGGACACATAGTAGTTGGGCCATACCCATACGCCCCATCGCGGCCAGGCCTTACTGTTGCGATCCACGGCGCCACAGCAGGTGACCACGTTAGCCAGCGAGTCGATGGTGGCCATGATGCGGTCCTCACGCACATTGGCCCCGCGCCACTCGGCCCAGCGCTCCTTGCGCAACTTGAGGTATGCATTGTCGCACCTGAGTTTGTACCACCAGAAGGGTATCATGTAATCACCGTTGGCGTAGAGCGTGGGGTTTGACCTATAAACCCAGGTATTGGTCTTGTAACCCTGGTTGTGCCTGGCGTTGCCGAAGGCCAGATTCAAGTCCCAGACCACCATCTTGAAGCGCGGGTCAATGCTGTCGCGGCGCTTGTAGAACTTACCGCTCAAGCGATAAGCATCCACATTGTGACTTATCTCCATCACCAGCTGATAGTCGAGAAACGACATCACGTCGATGTACTTGCGGTAACCTTCCTCGGGGTCCTTGAAATTGTCCGAGGCAAAGGCATCCTCCATCTGGTCGATGGCGGCATTGATGTAATTGATCTGCGGCCAAGTCATGTCCTCATAGTCGGGCGACTTGTACTGGTGAATGATGTATTTATCGGTATAGAACTTACCGTTATTGTCCACGGGTGAATACTTCGAGAGGTGGTACATGCCCTCGTTCATGCCCACTTCCAGCAGGTAACCGCCAGTGAGGGCATCGCCCTCCTCGCCGGGATCGTCGAGGTTCAGGCGGTGCTTGCCCTTGGAAACCACCTCGCACATGATGTAAACGCCATAATAGACACCGTCGAGGTACACCTCGCAGAAGCGCCCCTGCGGCGTGTATTCCATCCACGGACGAGCGATTTCAAAGCCCAGCAAGTCGCGTATCATGCTGCGGTCGGAATAGGGAGCCAGCAAGGCCCAGTTGTTGTCCTTGCCCATGCCCAGGATATCCACTTTCTTCTTGTCGTCACTCTCCTCCAGGGGATGACTCAGCGTGCGGAACGAATAGGCTTTCTTGTCGCTCAGACGATAGGTTGAGTTGCCGCGGTAGCGCAATGCGATATAACCCTCGTAGTCGATATGCTGGCCTGGATGGGCCACCGTATCGCCATAATTGAGTTGGCCGTCACCATTGTGGATGACTTTCATGCGGGCACCGATGCGACTGCGGCGCTGAATCGTCGCCCCGTCCACTTCAATCCACACGATGGGCAGGTTGGTCGAGTCGATGACCACCGTCTTGTCGTCGGGCGGGAAGTTTTCAGCGTTCTGCGCTTGCGACAGCGGGCACAGCGACAACATCAATACCAGTAATATGAATAATCTCTTCATGATGAATTCTCAGTCAATTTGCATTGAGAGTGCGAAATTAGGCACAAAAAATGAAATATCAATCATTTTTTGCGCCTAAAAAATCTATAACTCTAATAATTACTGATTTGATTGAAGCCCAACGGCTCATTCATCGAGCCAATGTCCAGTCATGAGAAAATTGATGAGAGCCGTGGCATCGCCGATGTTGACCGAGCCGTCCTGGGTACAATCGGCTGCATCGAGGTCAATGCCCGTGGGGTCCTCGGTTAGCAGATAGGTGATGAGCAACGTCACATCACTCACACTCACCTCGCCATCGCTGTTCACGTCGCCGCGCACACGAATTACCGGATGATAGCCCAGTTGCTCGTCCATCCAGGCGATGCGGTTACTGAGCCACCGCTTGAGGTAGGCAATCTCGTCGGCATAGTCGGTAGAAACGTAGTAGTTGGGCCACAACCATTCGTCCCATCGCGGCCATGCCTGGCTGTTGCGGTCAACAGCGCCGCAGCAAGTCACCTCGTTAACCAGCGAGTCAACGGTGGCCATGATGCGGTCCTCGTGCACATTGGTCTTGCGCCACTCGCCCCAACGTTCCTTGCGCAGGTTGGTATACCATGGATCCTTATCAAGCCTGTACCACCAGAAGGGTATCATGTAATCACCGTGCCTGTACAGGACACTATTCAGTCGATAAACCCATGTGGTGGTCAAGTAACCCTCGTTGTGTCTGGCGTTGCCGAAGGCCAGATTCAAGTCCCACACCGCCATCTTGAAGCGGGAATCCTTGCTGTCGCGATGCTTGTAAAACTTGCCGCTCAAGCGATAGGCGTCCACGTTGTGGCTTAACTCCATCACCAGCTGATAGTCGAGGAACGACATCACGTCGATGTACTTGCGATAGCCTGTATCGGGATCGCGGTATTTCTTTGAGGCAAACACATCCTCCATCTGGTCAATGGCACCGGTAATGTAGTTGATTTGGGCCTCGGTCATGTCCTCATAGTCGGGCGACTTGTATTGATAACAGATCTGCTTGTCTTCGTAATAATAACCGTTGTTGGACACGGGCGGGTACTTGGAGACATAATGCGGCTCATCTTCAGCACCCACTTCCATCAGGTAACCGCCAGTGAGGGCATCGCCCTCCTCGCCGGGATCGTCGAGGTTCAGGCGGCCTTTGCCCTTGGAAACCACCTCGCACATGATGTAAACGCCATAATAGACACCGTCGAGGTACACTTCACAAAAGCGACCTTGAGGCGTATATTCCATCCACGGTCGAGCGATTTCAAAGCCCAGCAAGTCGCGTATCATGCTACGGTCGGAATAGGGAGCCAGCAATGCCCAGTTGTTGTCCTTGGGCATGCCCAGGATGGACACCTTCTTCTTGTCGTCACTCTCCTCAAGCGGATGACTCAACGTGCGGAACGAATAGGGTTTCTTATCGCCCAACGTGTAGGTCGTGTTACCGCGATAGCGCAGCGCGATGTAGCCCTCGTAGTCGATATGCTGGCCGGGGTGAGCCACCGTATCCCCGTAATTGAGCTGTCCCTTGCCGTTATGGATGACCTTCATGCGAGCGCCGACGCGCTCCACACGGTCGATCGTCGCCCCATTCACTTCAATCCACACGATGGGCAGATTGGTCGAGTCGATGACCACCGTCGTGTCGTCGGGCGGATAATTGGCCGGATCCTGGGCTTGGGCCGAAAAAGTGCCCATCAGCAGCACCAACAATAATATCAATCGGCTTTTCATTGTTCCTGAATTATATTTTCAAAAAATAGTTAGTTACTGATACTTTCTTCTCGGTTGACGAATCATTCATCCAGCCAACGCCCTTGCAAGAGATAATTGATGAGAACAGTGACATCACCGATGTTGACCGCGCCGTCCTGGCTGCAATCGGCCGCATCGAGGTCGATGCCCGCGGCATTCTCGGTCATCAGGTAATTCAAGAGAACAGTCACATCACTCACGTTCACCGTGCCGTCGTTATTCACGTCGCCGCGCACACGGGCATTGGGATCAAAGCCCAATTGCCCATCCATCCAGGCGATGCGGTCGGTAAGCCACTGCTTGAGGTAACTCACCTCGTCGGCAAAGTCGCTGGCCACATAATAATTGGGCCACACGTACTCTCCCCATCGGGGCCAAGCCTCGCTATTGCGGTCAACAGCACCCTGGGCAGTGAGCACGGTAGCCAGCGAGTCGACAGTAGCCATCACGCGATCGAGGCGCAGGTTGCCGCGACGGTACTGTGCCCAGCGTGCCTTCAATGCAGCGGTATACTCGGGGCTGGTGTTGAGTTTATACCACCAGAAGGGTATCAGCTGCGGATCGCCGGCTGAGTTCATCGTGTTGTTGTTCTTGTACATCCACGTGTTGGTGCGCCAACCCTGATAATAATCGGAGTTGCCGTAGGCCAGGTTCATGTCCCATACCACCATCTTGAAGCGTGCATCCTCGCTGTCACGGCGCTTGAAGAACTTGCCGCTCAAGCGGTAGGCATCCACATTGTGGCCCAACTCTTGAGCAATCTGGTAGTCAATGAAATTGGTCACGTCGATGTAATCCTCGTAGTTGGTGGCACCCGTAGGCCTGTAATTCCACAACACGTCCTCCATCTCATCGATGCGCCCAGTGATGTAGTTCACCTGATCCTGAGTCATCTCCTCGTAGTCGGGCGACTTGTACTGGAAGTGGATATACTGGTTCATGTAGCGGGTTCCCGTACTGCTCACGGGATGATACTTAGAAGTGTAAACCACTTCATTCTCGGTGCGGTTCACCTCCATGATGTATCCACCCGTGATCGAGTCACCGCTCTCGCCGGGATCGGGCAGATTGATGCGGTGTTTGCCCTTGGAGACGACCTCGGTAAGGACATACACACCGTAGTAGGTCCCGTCAAGGAAAAGTTCGCAGAAGCGGCCTTGAGGGGTATATTCCATCCATGGCCTTGACACCTCAAAGGCCAGCACGTCACGCATCATGCTCTTGTCGGCATAAGGGGCCAGCAAGGCCCAGTAATTATCCTTGCCCATGCCCAGGATGTTCACCTTCTTCTTGACGCCACCATCTTCCAACGGCTTGTCCAGCGGGCGGAAGGAGTAAGGCTTCTTGTCACTCATGCTGTACGACGAACTGCCGCGATAACGCAGTGCCACATAGCCCTCGTAGTCAATGGTTTGGCCGGGATGAGCCACCGTGTCGGCATAATTGAGTTGACCCTCGCCGTTGTGCAAAATCTTCATGCGGGCCGTGATGTGTTCATCGCGGTCGATGTACTGCCCATCAACATCAAGCCAAACGATGGGCAGATTAGTGGACGTCAGCTGGACATCCTCGTTGTCGGGCGGATAATTCCACCATGACCAAGCGCGTGCCGTCCCTGTCAACGCCAGCACTGCCATCATAAACAGTATGAGTCGTTTCATTCTTCTAATCTTTTCGGTAGTCGCTGCAAAATTACAACAAAGTTTCCAATCAGCACTTTAGGCCAACCGCTTTTCTTCTCCATGAATCAACAGTGTAGCGTGGAGAGAGACACATCTTTTTTCAAACAAATTGAACAACAACACACAACTAAAACAACTCTGTTTTTTTAACGTAAGTTCGACGAAATTCCATTCTAGATCTCAAAGAGTCAACTACCAGATAGCCAGTAGAGACGCAAAATTTTGCGTCTCTACATAGTGAACAAATTGATCATCAATGCTTTATTTTCGTCAAGTTCAAGTCAATTTATAAAAAAGTTGTTTAGGTTGTTTGAAAAACTTCGCGCCTTACCGTGAGGGGGGCCAGGTGCGAATTAAAGGCTGAGAGCTAAAAACAACAATAAGTTCTGAGTTAAACCGGGTGGTTGCGGGGGTGGTGGGCAAGGATTTCGTCGCGCAGACGTGTGCGGTCGATGTGGACGTAGATTTCGGTGGTGGTGATACTCTCGTGGCCCAGCATCTGCTGGATGGCGCGCAGGTTGGCACCACCCTCGAGCAAATGGGTGGCAAAACTGTGGCGCAGAGTGTGCGGGCTGATGACCTTGCGGATGCCCGCCAACTCACACAGTTGCTTGATGATGTGGAATATCATCTGACGCGTGAGCATGGCACCTCGACGGTTGAGGAACAGGATGTCCTCGCTGCCTTTCTTGGCCACCTGGTGGGAGCGGGTCTGCTCCAGATAGAGGTTGATCTGCTCAATGGCGACAGGCGATATGGGCACCAGTCGCTGCTTGTTGCCCTTGCCCTGAATGATGACGTAGCGCTCCTTGAGATATAGCTGTGATAGCTGCAGACCCACCAATTCGCTCACACGCAGGCCGCAACCGTACATCGTCTCGATGATGGCGCGGTTGCGCTGCCCCTCGGCCTTGGACATGTCGATACAGGCGATCATGGCGTCAATCTCGGCAATGGTAAGCACTTCGGGCAGATGGCGGGCGATTTTGGGCGTGAGCAACAGTTCGGTGGGGTCGGTTTCCATATAGCCCTCCAGCCTCAAGAACTTGTAAAAGCTTTTCACCCCGCTGATGATGCGTGCCTGGGAACGCGGCTGGATGCCCACGTCCTGCAAGGTACAGACAAAGCGTTCCAGGTCGTCGGTCGTGGCGTGCTCGATACCGATGCCGGCGTCGGTCAGATAGCGAATGAGTTTGTCCACATCGTCGCTATAGGCCGCAGCGGTATTGGCGCTCATGCCCTTGGTCAAGGTCAAGTGCCCCAGGAAACGCTGTTTCACGTCAGCTATGTCGGTAATGTCCCTCATTTATCAGTTGCTAAGGTCTTTAAAGTCCTTAAGGTCCTTAAGGCAAACTTCTAACCCCTAACTTCTAACTTCCCTTGGATTGTGTCGTTCAACAGCGGGTCAAAATTGTCATTGACGATGACCGTGACGCTATTGCCCTCGGGGAAAATCTTCATGCGGCGGTTGTCGCCACCGTCGAGCCAATCCATGCGCAGGGCAAGCGTATCGCCCTGCCAAGCGTAGGCTGCGGCAGACGTGAACGGCCGCTTGGTCCCCACCAGTTGCTCCAGGCTTTCCATGATGTAGATGGGGCGGTCGTCGCCGGTGGTGACGCGCCACTCGCCACAGGCAGCAACGGCACGCAGCGGGCCGCGCCAGTCGGTCATGGTAAAGACGAGATCGCCGCCCGACCGGGCAACTTCGATGGACTTCAGTCCCACCAGGTTATCCTCATCTAACTTGATGGTCCTTCCCAACAGCCGGTCCTCCAGCGGATGAGTCGCCTCGCCCTGCGGCAGCGCTATCGCCAGCGAGGGTGTCGGAATAGACGCTTCAGGCTGTTGCTTGGCGATGAGTGGTTCCAGCAAATCGTAATAGATGGAGTTCAGCTCATCGCCGTAGTTGGCCGCACGGCCATTGATGACGATGACCATGTCCAGTTTGGGCACCACATAGATGAGCTGACCGCCATAACCAGCCGCAAAGAACGACTCTACACGGGGATGCTGGATGGCCTTGGTCTGGTAACCGTAGCCCAGATAATAATGGTCGATGTTGTAACCCGTGAACCACGAGCGTATCGTGTGCCAGATGCCGCGCAGGAAATTCATGATCCTGGTTTTCAACGGCAATTTATGTTTGATGTCCTTGGTGGAAATGAGGCGTTGCGTCATGTCGTGAACCCATTGCTTGCTCACCAGTTGCTTGCCGTTCCACTGGCCGTCATGCAGCATGAGCAAGCCCAGTTTGGCCTCGCTCTCGGTCTGGAGGCGCAGTCCCCACCCCGCTGCTTCAATGCTGTCGGGTGCCAATTCCCAGTCTGCCTCGGTGATATGCAACGGCACGAAAATACGTTCGCGCACATAGTCCAGCATGGGCAGTCCAGTGACTTTAGCTACGATCGCCGCCAGAGCATGGGTGCACATCGAGTCATACTTGAACTGTTTCCCCGGCTCACCGAAATCGCCTGCAAACCAGGCGGTCAGCCAGTCCTCTTCTCCCATGAAAAGGTCAAGATCGGGCTCACGGCCAGCCGACATCATGAGCATATTGCGCACCGTGAGGCGTTCCAGCGCGGGCGAGAGTTTGGCGGGCATCTTGTCGCGAAGGTACTTGGATACCTTGTCATCGATATTGAGCAAGCCATCGTCCACGGCGAGTCCCACAGCCAGTCCTGTCACCGTCTTGCTGGCACTGTAGAGCGTGTGCAGGTACTCGGCCTGATAGGGCGCTGCGTGCAGTTCGCCGATGACCTTGCCGTGACGCAGCACCATCAAGTGGTGGATGTCCACGTCGGGCAAAGCAGATATCTTGCCGTAGAATTGATTGAGCAAAGACGCATTCACACCCTCGGTCTCGGGAGTGCTGCGCGGCAGTTCGCCCACCTGGGCAGATGCGGACAAGGCAAATAACGCTATGAGAACAAGACAGAAACGCGTCATTGGATGGTAAAGGGGATGGTTACAGGTTTGGAGTTGGGATAGGTGTCACACACGGTCACCTCATGCTTGCCAAAGTCGAAGTTAAACACCAGGCCGCTGATCCAATCCACATAGTGAACCCGCACTTCAAGCTTCACGGGCGATGTCCAGACATAGGCTGCAGCGGCCGTGAAGCCATGGGCGAAGCCCTGCATGCGGTTAATTGAGTTAATGGAGTAATACGGATAGCCGTTAAGCATGCTGTATCGCCAATCTCCATTACCCATGGCGAACGTTTCTTCACATCCGTCATCGTAGGCGAGATGCAGGTTGCTTTCTTCAACCATGATCTGCTTTAAGCTAAAACGGTTATGCGTCAACTGGAGCGTACGCCCTAACATGCCTTTTGCCTGACTACTGATGCGCTTGGCTGCATAGTGAGGCAGAGGCAACTTGGCAGAGGCACACAGGTTTTCCAGACGTTTCTGCAATTTTTTTTCGGGCTTTAATGGCTCATTATTGATACCCGGCATCAGCTGGTTCCAGATGCAGGCCAACTCCTCATGACCATAGAGTTTCATGCCCAAGATGACCACGACGAGGTCGGCATCGGGCACGACAATGGTATATTGGCCCATCGCGCCGTCGGCACGATAGGAGCCGGGCCATTTGCTCTGCCACACCTGGTAGCCGTAGCCCTGGTTACCGTCAGTAGCGGGTACCGTTTCCTTGGCACCACCGTCAATGAGGCGCGAGCAGGCGGCTTTCACATAGTCGGCGCTGACCAATTGCTCACCGTTCCACTTGCCCTCGTTCAAGAGCAGCAGACCCAGTTTGGCCATCGTCTCGGCCTGGACGCGCAGACCCCAGCCGCCCGTATTGATACCGTCAGGGCTGGCCTCCCAGTCGGCAACGGTGATGTGCATGGGGGCGAAAAGTTTCTTCTGCAAGTATTCCAGCATGGTCTGACCCGTCACGCGCTGCACGATGGCACTGAGCATGAAAGTGCACATCGAGTCATACTGGAACAAACTGCCTGGCTTATCGTCAACAGGTTTGGCGAGCCAGTCTTTTACCCAATCGGTGCTATTGTTGCGCATCGTCCAGTCGGGTTTCACGCCTGAGGCCATCATCAGCAGGTCACGCACGGTTATTTCGGCCATGTTGTCGCTCACAGGAACAGAGCGCTTGTCGGGGAAAAAAGTCATCACACGGTCATCGAGCCGTAGCAGATTTTCGTCGATGGCAATGCCTACTGCCAGCGAGGTGAACGTCTTGCTAGCCGAGTACAGCGTGTGGGCATCCTCGGCGCGGAAGGGTGCGGGATGCAGTTCAGCCACCACCTTGCCGTGGCGCACGACCATCACGTGATGGATGTCACAATCGGGCAACGCCATCAGCGAGTCCATCATGTTGATGACCGCCTGGGTGCTCACGCCCTCGGCTGCAGGCGCGCTGCGGGGCAGGTCACCCACCTGTGCCGTCAAAGCCAGGCAGGCAATCAAACACAAGAATAAAGAGGTAATGCGAAGTCTCATTTTACAGTAAAGTGGATTTTATAGGGTTGGTTTCCGGGGAAATCATCCCTGAACGTCAATTCCGATTTGTTGAAATCAAAAACATAGGTGCTGGATGCAATCCAGTTGACATAATGGGTGCGCACTTCTAGTACCGCGGGCGAAGTCCAGGCATAGGCCGACGCCGTGACAAAATCATGGTTGAGGTCCTTCATGCGGTTCGCTGCATCGATGGAGTATGGCGGGAGGCCCTTCAATTGGCCGTAATGCCATTCACGATACCCCATCGGGAAGGCCTCGACCTGCTGGCCATCACGAGCCAGCAGCAAGGTGTCACCACTGAGCATGGCCCATGCCAGCCCGCTGGAGTTGGGCATCATTTCCAAGCGTTTACGGTCAACTAATTTTCCTTTCGGCTCTCCTTGGGGGAGATAGATCATAGCATTGGCACACAGGCTGTCCAACTGTTGCTGCAAGTGTTTTTCACCCTTCGCAGCACCACTGATCACGCCCGGCAATAACTGGTTCTTGACAAATGACAACACGCCACGGTCGTCAACCATGACGCCCAGAACAACTACCACCATATCCTGCTCAGGCAGCATGGCAATCGTCTGGCCGTATTTGCCCATGGCCATCGACAGTTTGCCAATGCCCTGCCATGACGTGTTCCACAAATGGTAGCCATAGGAAAAGTTGTCGTTATCACCCGACTCGGTCTCAGCATTGATAAGCGGCGAGCACGCCTGCTCGATGTAGTCGGCACTGACAAGTTGCTGTCCGTCCCATTCTCCCTTGTTGAGAATCAACACGCCCAACTTGGCCAACGCCTCGGTCTGCACACGCAATCCCCAACCGCCGGTACATATCCCATCGGGGCTTTTTTCCCATTCGGCTTGGGCGATGTGCATCGGGGTGAACAGTTTCTCTTGCAGATACTCAAGCATTGAGCGCCCGGTTACACGCTGAACGATGGCACTGAGCATGAAGGAGCACATCGAGTCGTAGTGGAACGCCGTGCCAGGTGCTTCATCACAGGGTTGGGCCAGCCAATCGCGTGCCCAATCGGTGCTGCGCGTCCTGATGCTGGCATCCGGGGTGATTCCCGACGACATCATCAGCAGGTCACGCACGGTCATGTCGGCCATCAAGGGGCTGATGACATCAGGCATCTTGTCGAAGAAAAACGTGAGTACTCGGTCATCAAGTCGCAAGCGATTCTCGTCAATCGCTATGCCTACGGCCAACGCCGTGAACAGTTTGCTAACCGAGTACAGCGTGTGGCTGTCTTCGGCCCGGAAGGGGGCGGCGTGCATCTCGGCCACCACCTTGCCGTGTCTGACAACCATCACGTGGTGGATATCGCAGCCCGGCATCATCAGCAGGGAATCCATCATGTTGATGACCGCCTGAGTGCTGATACCCTCGGCGGCTGGGGTGCTTCGAGGTAGGTCATCGGTCTGGCGTGCCGACAGCCACAAGGGCAGCAATGCAAGCAATGCTACCAGCGGTATAAATAACAGAAGCCATCGACGACGTTTCATAATTGCTCTCTCGTGATAATCAAGTCTAACGATAGTTGTCCAACGCCCGCTCGAGCTCGGTGCGGATGAGAGTCTTCAGTTCCTTGGGTTCCACCACCTCGATGCTGGCGCCATGCGACATGAGTTCTTCCTTGAGGTCGTAGGTAATGCGCATCCTGTAGGTGAAAATGGAATAATTGTCGTGAATCTCCTCTTGCTGTGAACTGTGCAACGGCAGGGCGCGGAAGTACTTGGCCTGGGTGGGTTCGACACGCAGGACGATGCGCTTGGGCTCATTCTGGTTGGTGATGATGCCGAAACAGTCCTTGAAGAACTCCGACGGGTTGATGCCATCGGGCATGGTGAAGACATCGGGCAGCATATTCAGATAGCTCATGCGGTCCAGCGAGTAGGTCTTGATGACCTTATCCTTGACGTTGTAACCGATGACATACCACAACTGCTTGAAAATCTTGACGAAGTAAGGCTCCAGCAAGATGTCGTTGGTAGGACGCGAGCGCGTGTAACTCTTGTACGAGAAACTGATGCGATGATTCTGCTTCATGGCATCGATGATCACGGGCAGGCGCTTGCGTGCCGACGGCACATTTTCGAGCATGATGCGATCGTTGACGCCATGCGCATTCCTCAACATGTCGCTGATCGACACCGAATCGACCAGCCAGGACTGCAGGCGCGCATTGCTCTCGCCGCCTGAACTGTCGATGTAGTATTCAAATGTGGACCTGTCGCACACGATGTTGATGTCGAACATCTCCTCAATCCCGTCACGGTAGTGGAAAAAAGTGCGTCTCGGCAAGGGTTTTCCCTCACTGATGTCGCTCCGCAGCCACGCCTCCATGAGTTCATTGAGCGTGATGCGGCCATACCGGTTGATGGTATCCACCAGCCACACATAGCGGTTTACCAGGTTGCGGGCCATGCTTCTATTAGTTTGGAGTTATAAGTCAGGAGTTAAATCAACTACTGATTGCTAATCGCTACGACTTTTTGATGAGCAGGGCCAAGCCAATCATGGTCAGGGCGGCATTCAACAGCAGCAACTCAAAGCCCAGCGTGTAGTCAAACTGGTTCTTCAGCCACATCTGGATGAAGAAGCTGATGACGGGGGCTGCAATACACACAATGGGCACCAGACGGTCACGCACGGGCTTCTTGCACATCATGCCGAAGGCGAACAGGCCCAGGATGGGACCATAGGTGTAACTGGCCAAGGTATAAACCGCACTGATGGCGTCGCTGTTGCTGATGGCGTAGAAAATGAGGATGACCAGTCCCATGCCGGCGGCCATGGCGATGTGTACCATGCGGCGCGTACGGCCCAGGGTGGCATCGTCCTGTTTCTTATCGGCCTCGAGAATATCGACAGTGAACGAGGTGGTCAACGAGGTCAAGGCAGAGCCGGCAGCCGAGTAAGCGGCGGCAATCAGGCCGATGATGAAGACGACACCCAGCAATACCGGCATGCCCTCGCTGAAGGCCACCGTGCCGAAGAGTTCGTCGGTCTTTTCGGGCATGGCGATGCCGTGAGCCTTGACGTGCAGGGTAAGCAGAGTACCCAATATCAGGAACAGAGCAATGATGATGACCTGCAGGAAGACACTCACGATAAGGTTCTTGGCCGACTCGTTGGCGTTCTTGCAGGCCAGACTGCGCTGCATCAGGTCTTGATCGAGACCCGTGGTGGCAATGACCATAAAGATGCCGGCAATGAACTGTTTCCAAAAGTAGGTACCCTCCTTGGGATTGTCAAAGAAGAAGATGCGAGAACTCTCGTCTTCTCCCACGGCCTTGCACAGGCTTCCCAAGTCATAACCCAGTCCCTTGGCAACAAAGTAGATGCTCAGCACCACCGACAGGATGAGGCAGAAACTCTTCAACGTGTCGGTCCAGATGACGGTCTTCACGCCACCTTGCAAGGTGTACAGGAAGATGAGGGCGATGGTGACAATGACGTTGATGACGAAGGGGATGTGAAGCGGCGAGAACACCAGCAGCTGCAAGGTCACGCACACCACATAGAAACGCACCGCGGCACCCAGCATCTTGCTGATGAAAAAGAACCACGCTCCGCTCTTGTGGGTACTGCCGCCGAAGCGCTGCTCCAGATAACCGTAGATCGACACCAGATTACGCTTGTAGAACAACGGGATGAGCACGTAGGCGATAACAAAGTAGCCCACAATGAATCCTAAGGCCATCTGCAGATAGCTGAAACCCTTGGTGACCACCATTCCCGGAACCGAGATGAAAGTCACGCCCGAAATGGGTGCGCCCAGCATGGCGATGGCGACAATGAACCATGGGGCCTGACGACCGCCGCTCAAGGCGGTGGCAGTGTCGCTCTTGCGCGACGCGGCCCACGAGATGATAAACAGGAGGATAAAATAGCCAACAATCGTGGCGAGTACAATCCAGGGAGTCATATTTTTCAGTTAATAGTTAATAGTTAACAGTTAACAGTGAACAGTTAATCGTTGTTATTCCTCGTAGAGGAGATAAGGCTTGCGCTGGGCCTTGAAGAGTTCCACATCGGCCTGCCAGGTGGCCTTGATTTCGTCGGCGCTCTTGCCGTCGGCTATCATCTGGCGCACGCGGGTCGTGCCCATCAGCAGGTCAAAGAAGTTGCTCTTCAAGTAGAACTGCTTGCCGTTGTTGGTGAGATTGCGGTAGGCATCGATGACATACTCCAAGTTGATGCCCTTGGCAATGACATCCTCGGCATCCAGGTTGTGCAAGTCAACACCATAGCACAGTTGATCCATCTGAGGCGGGGTTTTGGCGCCAAAGCGGCTCTTAGGCGTAAACGAGAACTCATAGCCCGTCATGTCGGGGTGACCATAGACCTGGAACGGCCAATCGGTACCACGGCCCAGGCTGACAGTCGTGCCCTCGAAATAGCACATCGACGGATACAGATATATCGAGAGCATGTTGGGCAGATTGGGACTCGGAGCGATGGGCAACGAGTAACGCGTCTGATGGGTGTAGTTCTTGCAAGGGATGACCGTGAGATCGCATTTCTTGTGATCCTTGAGCCAACCTTCACCATTAGCCATCTGAGCCAACTCGCCCAGCGTCATGCCGTGCACGGTGGGGATGGGCAAGCGCCCCACTCCCGACTTGAGCGTCATGTCCAGGATAGGGCCATCAACATACATGCCGTTGGGATTGGGGCGGTCCAGCACCATGAACTGCTTGTCATAGGTCACCGCCGCATCCATCAGGTTGATCATCGTCACATAATAGGTATAGAACCTGAGGCCCACGTCCTGAATATCGATGACGATGATATCGATGCCATCCATTACCTCGCGGCTGGGCATCGGCGACTTGCCCTCATAGAGCGACGCGATGGGGATGCCGGTTTTTTCATCTACACTGCTCGACACGTGCTCACCGGCATCGGCATTGCCGCGAAAACCGTGCTCGGGCGAGAAAATCGTCACCACGTTCACGCCGTTTTCCAGCATCAGGTCCAGCGTGTGCTTGTCGCCCACCATACCCGTCTGGTTGCTCAACAGTGCCACGCGTTTTCCTTTCAGCAAAGGTACATATTCATCGGTACATGCGGCACCCAGCACGACCTCGCCCGCCTCGTTAGCGGTTGATGTAGCCGACTGCTCGGGATTTGATAATGACACATCGGCAGCAATGGTCTTATTCACACGGTTGCTGCAGGCATTGAGGGTAGTCATCGACGTGAGCGAGACCCACACCACCAACATCAATAAACAGATTCTGGTCATTCTTTCCATTTTGGTTAAGTCAATTGATTTTTACCCTGCAAAAATAACTATTTACTTTGAAACATCGACACACGACCATGATAATTTTGCCAAAAAGTGGCACACACCTCATCGCAGCCTCCATCCCGATGCGAATCTTCATCAATACTAAAAAAATGTCGGTTCATGTAGTTTTTGGCGCAGGTGCTGCGTCTAACAAGTGAAAACAATGAACCACTAAACATTTGACATCATGGAACAAGAAGGTTTAATCAAAGAAAGAGACAAACTTTTTGAGAAATACAGGAACGAGTCTGCCAAAAATGGAAAAAACGGCTTGATTGCGTTCATTCTTGCCTGTTTGGGATCGGTATTACTCCTCAACATGGCTATCAACCATTCCAGTATCAAGGAGCAGGCTTTCTATACGATTCTGTTTTTAAGTTTAGGCATCGTGGAATTCCATCGAATGAACTGGAACCGTAAGGCCAGCAAAGCCGAAAACGCTCATGAATTCATAGCCATCTATGACAAGAACAAGAAAATCGAAAAATGGATTAACTTTATCGTAATCCCCATTTTTGCAATCTTGTTTATTGTCTGGGAAATCTACCACGGCTCGCTTTCAAGCTTGCTGGTTTTCGGTATCGGAGTGCCTCTTGTGTACTTCATCATGAGAGGACCGGAGATTGAACGGAAAAAAGAAATCAATCGCCTACGTGAACTCACGCAAGAGACTGCCTGAATCCAGAAGGCTGCCTTACCAAGCACCGCTCAGGGTGATTTCCAGGAGCAAAGAACTGTCCTTATTTAACCTTGATGGTGACCAGGGTTGGCGGTTCGAGACGGTCAATCGGGAATTCGATGCGCTCCACATTGTCGTCTAACGACGGGAATATGAGCAAGAGGCGACCCTGATAGCGCAGCGGGTAGAAGCCATGGGGCGTGCGGTCGGTGTACAGGCCGTAGTTGCGGCGGTATTCCAACTCAGCTGAAGACAAGCCCTCGGTCGGTGACAAGATATATTCGGTCTGCTGCGAGGTGACCGGCAGGGAGTCCACTTTGAGCGACACCGCCATATAAGGCTGATCGGGGAAGGTCAACATCGATGAGACGATGTCGGGTCGATCGCAGTCGATGGACTTCTCGACGGCTCCGTCGAGCAGGCGTCCCGAGTGATAACGGTCATAGACCGAGTCACACACGAATTGCACGTTGTCCTTGTCGTAATAGCCGCAATAAACATCCTCGCGCAGGAACCACTCGGACGAGATGAAGCGCAAGGGGAAAACAAAGCGGCTGTAACCCGGGAAAACGCGCTGACGCAACACGGCCTCGCGAGGAGCGTTGACGAGTTCAGCGACAATGCCGTCCTCATAGGCCTTGTAGTCGCGCACCGGCGGTAAAACGCGATGGGCGGCATAGACGTTGAACGCCAACACTGCCAGTGTGACGGCCATACGGGCCAAGGGCCAACGTTCCAAGATTTTGTAGACGGCCATTGCCACAATAATGAAACCCACGGTCACCAACATGGAATAGGCTCGCTCATTAATCACCCCAAGGGCAAACATGACGAAGGTAAGGCTCAAGAAAAGGTAGGTCCACATGGAACGGCGCAACGTGCCTAAGCCTTTCATCAGCAACACGACGATGCCGACGATGAAGGCTGCCAGCGGCGTGTAAAACCTCCACATCTTCTCGTTGAAGATGTACCAACGGCTCGACAACAGATCGCTAAGTCCCAGATTAAAGACCAGTTCGCCCTGGGATGCGCGCGACCAAGCCCCCGGCGAGGCGATGATGAACAACACGCCCAGCAGATAGCCCACAAGTGCCAACACCGTGCGACGGTTCAACTCGCCGCGATTAAAAGCATAATACAGAATCAGACCTCCCAAGACGCCAAACGACGTGGCTTCGTTGAAGTTGCCGGCTATGAAGGCTCCAAGCAACAGCAACACGGCCCTACCCCAGCCCAAGGGGCGCTCGTGGCTGTGTTGCAAATACCACAACAGCAGCAGCGAGGCCGTCATGGCCCACAGGTAGTTACAGCTGCCTGCTACCCACATCATCGTCTGCCCAGGAACAGGGAACACGCACAGCACCAGCGACAGGAACATCGACAGCACCATGACCGACCGGCGGTGGGCACTCAGCAATGTCACCAGGTGAGCCATCAGGCCGAAAACCAATGCGTTGCACACATTGAACAGCCCCTTTCCCAGGATGGCGCAGAACAATGTCGCCACCACGTCGGCAAATCGTCCGTTGGTGGTCATGAAATGATCAACCTGTGACAACCAATAGTCGCACAGCGTATCTACCTTAGTGAGGGAGAATGCCATGTCATCCTCCTTGAAAGGCGTCAGCGTGTTCAACACATACATCACTACACAGGCCACCAGCAACAGTCCCCAATAGGCGACATCATGCCAGCGTCTGCACGATTGGCTGTTCAAGCGATCGGTCAACTTCATGTCAAATACAAATAATAGATAATAGTCAGACATCGGAATGGCCAACTATTACCTATTAACTATTTTCAATAAATTAATTGATTATACGGTCAGGATTTCCTTCTCCTTGGCAGCAAAGATCTCGTCGATCTTCTTCATGAACTTGTCATGAATCTTCTGCACCTTTTCTTCGCCGTCCTTGCTGACGTCCTCGCTCATGCCATCCTTGACGGCCTTCTTCAGACCCTCGATAGCCTCGCGGCGGGCGTTGCGGATGCTCACGCGAGCCTTCTCGCTCTCGCCCTTGGAATCCTTGACGAGCTGTTTGCGGCGCTCCTCGGTCAGGGGCGGGATGTTCAGGCGGATGACCTCACCGTTGTTCACGGGCATGATACCCACGTTGCTGTCGATGATGGCCTTCTCGATGGTGCCGATCATGTTGCGCTCCCAGGGCATGATGGCGATGGTGCGCTGATCGGGGGTGCTCACGTTGGCCACACCGCTGATGGGCGTGGGATTGCCATAATAGTTTACACGGATGCCGTCCAGAATCTTCACGTTGGCCTTACCTGCGCGGATGTGTGCCAGGGTGTCATCGAGGAAATCCACGGCTTCCTGCATCTTTTTCTCGGCTGCGTCGAGATAAAATTTCACGTCGTTCATAGTCTTACGTTTTATATTGTTTCTAGTCAGTTATTTCTTTTCTAATCAGTAATCTCTAATCATTAATCTACAAGTTTTAAAGTGTTTTTCACTTTAGAACTTGTTTTTAGTGGTCACGAAATTACACCATTTGCCACAACCCTGCAAATTTTTTGCCAAAATTGTGCCAATGAGTCCAATTTACAGGAGTTTCTCGTCGTTGAAGTTGCGGACGATATAGTCGGGGCGGTTTTTGGTTTCGTTGTAGATGCGGCCGATGTATTCACCGATGATGCCGAGCGAGAGCAGTTGGATGCCGCCGAGGAAAAGCAACAGGATGACCAGCGAAGGATAACCCTGAACGGGGTCGCCCCAGATGAGAGCCTTGATGAAGATATAGATCATGTAGATGAAGGCGAGCATCGAGACGATGAACCCGACGACAGTCGAAATGCGCAAGGGCAAACTGGTAAACGAGGTGATGCCGTCGATAGCCAGCGAGAACAGTTGCCTGAAACTCCATGACGAGGTGCCGGCTACGCGGTCGCCACGGTCGAAGACAACTTCCTTCTTCTTGAAACCGATCCAGCTGTACATCCCCTTGGTGTAACGCTCACTTTCGCGCATCTGCCTAAGGGCGTTGATGCAACTGCGGTCCAACAGGCGGAAGTCGCCCACATTCTGCAACACGTCGAAGCGCGATGAGCTTTGCAGGAGGCGGTAGAACAGCAGCGACAGCCGCTTGCGCAGCCAGCTCTCGCGGCCACGCGTTTTACGTTTGGCGTACACATCCTCGTAGCCCTGCTCCCACCACTTGATCATCTCGGGGATGAGGTCGGGCGGATCTTGCAGGTCGGCATCAATAATGACCATGCAGTCACCCGTCACATAGTCAAAGCCCGCCAGCATGGCAGCCTCCTTGCCGAAATTGCGCGACAGATCCACAAAGTTGACCCGCTGGTCCTTCTGCCGCATCTGACGCAGCTGTTCAAGGGTGCCGTCGGTGCTGCCGTCGTTGACAAACATGAGTTCCCACTGGTAGTTCGGAGTGCTGTCCATGAGTTTCACGAGTTCAAGGTACAGCAACGGCAGGGACTTCTCCTCGTTATGGCAGGGAATGAGGACAGATATCTTTTTCATCGTTTATATCGTTAATTAATTGGTGTCACAAAAATAACGTCTTTCTATCAATACCGCAAATATTATCACATAAAGGTGAGCGAGGACAAGGCATCGCCACGCAAGAACTCGGCCGCCTGGGCTATCTGCTCGGGGGTGACTTCCTGAATGCGTGTGATGGTGTCATCGATAGTGGCCACTCGACCGCGATAGAGCAGTCCGCGCCCGGCACTCATGGCCAAGTACTCGGTGCTGTCGGCCGCCACCACCAGCTGGCCGCAGTACTGCCGCTTGTAGGCATCGAGACGGCGTTCGGGCAGCAGTTCCTGGCTCAATCGGCTGGTGATGCGCTCTATGACGCGCAGGCTAGAGCGCACGTCATCGTGGTCACAGCCCAGGTAGATTTCCATCCAGCCGCAGTCGCTCAGCATCGTCAGCGTGGACTCGACAGTATAGACATAGCCGCGACGTTCACGCAATTCCACGTTGAGCAGCGAATTCATGCCGGGTCCGCCCAGGATGTTGTTAAGCAGCATCAGGGCATAGCGCAACGGATGGTTCATGTCGGGTACTCGAGCGCCCACTATGGTGTGAGCCTGATGGGTGCCGATGTTGATGGTGCGCCTGAACGGCTCGATATGCGGCGGGACGGTGCGACGGCGCGGTTCCATCTCATGGCTCATCGGGCCAAAGGCTTTCTCGGCCAAGCGGAACACGCGGTCGGGGCTGTCGGGACCCACCGAGAAGAAAGCCATATTGGCAGGCACATAAAGTTTCTTGAGGTAACGCATGCAATCCTCGCGAGAGAGGTTCTCGAGGTCCTCTTTACGGCCCAGGATGTTGTGCCCCAGTTCGCTACCGGCGAACAACAAGTCCTCAAAGTCGTCATACACCGCATCGCTGGGCGTATCACGATAACTTGCCGCCTCCTCAAGCACCACGTCACGCTCACGGTCCAACTCGCTCTGCGGAAAAACCGACCACTGCACCAGGTCGGCCAGCAGGTCGACGGCGCGTGGCAAGTGCTGATGCGGGAACACCGAGTAGAGCATGGTACCCTCCTTGGTGGTATAGGCATTGAGTTCGCCTCCTACGCGCTCCATGCGGTTAAGGATATGCCATGCGCGGCGGTGGGTTGTTCCCTTGAAGATGGTGTGCTCCACAAAGTGTGCCAGTCCGTAGTGTCCCTCGCTCTCGTCACGGCTGCCCGCATTGACGGCCAGGCCGCACCAGGCCACTTGATTGGCCGTGTTGACATGAACGAGACGCAACCCGTTGGGCAGCGTATGATAGGCAATGTTCATAGCGTTTTCGGTCATCAGATTCTCGTGTTCAGGTGCAGGACATGCTGCACGAGCAACATGCCGTGAATATCGCTGCGACGCACGTCCATATCGTCGTAGTTGGGGTTCTCGCTGCGCAACACCACCATATTGGGATCGCTGTGGCGGCGCACGTACTTCACCAGCCTGAAGTCATCAAGCTGCACGACGTAGATTTGCCCCCAATATATCTGGTTGGGGTTGCTCATCTCGCGAACGGCGATGAAGTCACCATCATTGATGACCGGTGCCATCGAGTCACCGCTCACGCGCACGATGCGGCAATCCTTGCTCATATTGGGCAGGTTCACCCAGCCCACGATGTTCTCGTTGGCAAACAACTCGTTACGGCCCGATGCCATGCCTGCAGTGGCATCCACATCATATACAGGTGTGCCGACGGCAGCCGACGACGCGGCCGCGTCGTTGCCGGGATGCACGTTGGTCTTGGCAAAAGGCAAATCGGTACCATCGATGAGCCACTCCTTGGAAACACCCAAGTTAACCACGATGCGGTTGAGGAGTGATTCGCTCAAGGGCATGTGGGCGTTAAGGTACTTGGACAGATTAGAAGTGTCCACCCCGATGCGTTCGGCAAACTGCACTTGCCTGACGCCCATTTCTTTCATCAGATATTTGATTCGAGCGATGATTTCGGCATTCTTCTGTGAATCCATAATAATCTTGTTGATATTAGGTCAATCATGTGTTTATCGCGGCAAAATTACCACAAAAAGTTGTAATATGCAATTAAATTACCATTTTTTAATCTTCTTTTCTCATGTTTGTTACCTTAATAAAAACGGCTGCAGCTACAATTATCATGTCTTTGCGCTTGGCTTGCACTGAAATTGTTGTAACTTTGTGGGTTGATAATTCATCAAGCGTCATGAGAAAGCTATTGTGGACAATGGGATTGATGTTGCTGGCCTTGACGGCCTGCATCAAGCGGTCGGGTAATTTTCAGCCCGACAACACAGGTGTGCGCCTGGACTCAACCAATCTGCCCATCGTGTGGATCGAGGTGGACGGCGATTCCATCGAGCGCGATGCTCGCATCGGAGCTTACATGAAAATCATCCACAACGGTAATGGCAAGATCAACTATGCCGACACAATAGCCCACACCAACCAGCGCGTGAATTATCAAGGCTACATCTCGCTGCGTCATCGCGGCAATTCCACCTATTACAACAGTCCTAAAAAGGGCTACTCGATACGCACGCTTTCCGAGCCCTTGTGGCGCGGACTCGCCAAGAAAGACAATGTATCGCTGTTGGGCATGGGCCGGGACAACAACTGGGCCTTGCTGGCTCCCTACAACGACAAGAGCATGATGCGCGACCTGTTGGCATTTGAAATCTCCAGGCCGTGGATGGAATACGCCCCCCAAGGTCGCTACTGCGAAGTCTTTCTTGACGGCACCTACTACGGCGTGTTCATTCTCTCTGAAGTCGTCACCAAAGGCCGCTACCGACTCGACCTCAGGAAACCCGGAGACCAAGGCGACGCCCTCACCGGCGACTACATGATGGAGGTGGACAACAACGATGACGTGACCTACGTTTCCAAGCACCATCCCATCAGCAACAGCGGCGTACCTTACACCAACCGTTATATCCTGTTCCAGTACAAGTTCCCTGACTACGAGGACTTGGAAGAGTATCAACGCGATTACATCAACCACCGTGTTGACCTGATGGAGAATGCGCTGGCAAGCGGCAACTACCGTGACTACATCGACGTGATGTCCTTTATCGACTACCAGCTGGCGATGGAACTGGGTCACAATGTGGATGCCTACCGCTTCAGCGTCAAGTTCTACAAGCGGCGCGACAGCGAGGATCCACGCTTCAAGTTGGTGGTGTGGGACATGAACCTGGCCTACGGCAACAGCCACCGCCTGGAGGGCTGGCGCAACGACACGTGGCGATACCTGAGCAACGACATGATGAACAGGGAAGGAGAAACTTTCCTGATGCCTTTCTGGTGGCAGCGCCTCAACAACGACCCGCAATATACTGCCCAACTCAAGGCGCGATGGGCCGAATACCGGCGCAGCAACCTGCGTGAGGAAAACGTCATGGCCATCATCGACTCGCTGTCCAACGTCCTCACCTCGCACGGAGCCGAGTTGCGCAACAGCCAAGCTTGGCCCAGTTGGGGTGTCAAGGTATGGGGCAACTACTATGTGGCCTCCGACTTTGATGACGAGGTGGCCCACCTCAAGCAATGGCTCCGTGAGCGCATCGCATGGATGGACAAGCAACTGGGTTATCAACCTATTGAAAACTGAAATGATACAAGAAGGACTTACACATACCAGCCAACTGACGGTGACCGATGCCGTCACCGCCATCGCGATGGGCTCGGGCGACATGCCCGTGCTGGCCACACCGACCATGATGGCGCTCATGGAGAATGCCGCCATGCTCGCTGTCGCCCAACATCTGCCCGAGGGCTGTACCACAGTGGGCGGCCACATCACCTCGTCGCACCTCAAGCCCAGCAAATTGGGCGACACTATCACGGCAACTGCCACGGTAACCCGCGTCGAGGGCAAGAAAATCGAGTTCAAGGTCGAAGCCCGTTGCGGTGATGTGCTGCTGGGCGAGGGCACTCACTTGCGTTTCGTCGTTGACCGCGACAAATTCTTATCGAGATTGTAACAAGTTCCGTTGCCGGAACATGCCGATTTGATATCAGTGATTATTAATTTAAACTTTGAATAATGAAAAGAATTCTTTCTATCGTAGTGTTGGCCGCAGCACTGTGCTTCATCGCGGCAAACGCCCAGGAACAGGCGACACCCAAGAAGGTGTACAACGAGGACCTCAATCCACTGGAGCAGATCGACCAAGCGCTCGTTCAGGCCAAGGCCGAGGGCAAATTTGTCGTCTGCCAAGTGGGCGGCAACTGGTGCCCGTGGTGCCTGCGCTTTGCCGACTTCATCACCAACGACAGCACTATCAACAGCGTCATTGAGCAGAACTTCGTCTATATCCACGCCAACTACCATCCCCGCAAGGCGGGCGAAGTGGGACAAGCGCTGATGAAGCGACTGAACAATGCCGGACGCTTCGGCTTTCCCGTGCTGGTGATTCTTGACGAGCAGGGACAGGTCATCCACATCCAGGACTCGGGCCTTCTCGAGGAGGACAAGAGCTACAACAAAGAAAAAGTCCTGCACTTTTTCCAGAACTGGACTCCGAAGGCTGTGCGTGAATAATAAAGAATAACCTAAACAAGTATTGTCATGGATAACGAGATATTGAAAGCACTGCGCGAGCGCCGCAGCGTTCGCCAGTTCAAGGCCGAGCAGATTACCGATGAAGAACTGCAGGCCGTCCTCGAGGCAGGCGCTTATGCACCCACAGCCATGGGCCGACAAGACCCGTGGATCGTAGCCGTGCAGAATCCCGATATCGTTGCACAACTGGTCAGGATGAATGCCGAGGTGCTGGGCATGAACGGTAATCCCTATTACGGTGCTCCGACAATCGTGCTCGTCTTCGGCTCTCGCCCTGAGGTGTGGCCCAATGCCGTCTATGACGGCTCTCTGGTGCTGGGCAACATGATGAATGCCGCTCATGCTATCGGGCTGGGATCATGCTGGATTCACCGTGAGCGCGAGATGTTCGACACCGAGGAGGGAAAGGCTTTGATGCGTCAGTTCGGCCTCCCCGAGGGACTGATGGGCATTGGCTCCATCGCCTTGGGTTATGCCGCTGCCGCACCGTTGCCTCCCAAAGTGCGTAAGGACAATTACTGCCGAATTGTGAAATGATATATGGCAAGCAACGTTGACCTTGTGCAATATATCGCTGACCAGTGTGCCGGAGCAGGTGAAATCATGACGAAAAAGATGTTCGGTGACTACGGCATCTATTGTGACGGTAAAATCTTCGGCCTCATCTGCGACGACTGCTTCTACCTCAAGCCCACCGATGCTGCGCGGCCATTGCTGCGTTCGGTGGAACTGCGGCCGCCCTATGACGGTGCCAAGGACTATTTCCTTATCACCGACGTGGACGATCGCGACTACCTCGCCGCCCTTGTGCGCGAAACATGCAAAGCACTTCCTGAACCCAAACCCAAGAAAAAGAAGAAATGATGATTGACCAAATTATTGATTATAACAAGGAATTTGTCGCCCGCAAGGGTTACGAACAGTATGTGACCGACAAGTACCCCGACAAGAAGTTGGCGGTCTTGTCCTGCATGGACACGCGATTGACCGAACTGCTGCCCGCCGCCTTGGGCCTGAAGAACGGAGATGCCAAGATCATCAAAAATGCCGGCGGATTGGTTATTTCGCCCTTCGACTCGGCGATGCGCAGCCTGGTCGTGGCCGTCTATGAACTTGGCGTAGAGGAAATCATGGTGGTGGCGCACTCCAATTGCGGCGCCTGCCACATGAGTTACAGCCACTTCCACGAGGAGATGATCAAGCGCGGCGTGACCGACGAGACGCTTCACACCATCCGCATGTGCGGTATCGACCTCGACCAATGGCTGGAAGGTTTCAAGGACACACCTGAATCGGTACGCAAGACTGTTGCCACGATCAAGACACACCCGCTGATGCCCCAAGGCATCACCGTACGCGGATTCATCATCGACTCGGTGACCGGCGCCCTCGAGGAAATCGCTTGAACTGTTTCAGAAAACGCCTCACAATAGTACGATGCATATCCGTAATGCACATAACGAAAGTGAACTGGATAAAGAGTCAACATGATAGGAATTCTTTCGAATTCAAACCGAAGAAAAAGACACCATGGTAAAAGTAGTGGTGAATCTGATTAATCAAAGTAACGTTTAGAGTATGTTTTTATTAATTATAGCATTGGCCTTGGGCCTGTTGATGCCCTTCCAGACGGCGGCCAACTCACGCCTGCGTCAGGTCGTTGGCCCCGCCTATGTCTCCACACTTGTTTCTTTCACCGTGTCCACGTTGGCACTGCTGCTGGTGTCGCTCGTGGCCGGAATCCCCATCATGCCGACCGAAACAATGCTGGCCGAGGCTCCCTGGTGGAGCTGGTTTGTGGGCATCGTGGCTGTGGTGACCATCACCATCGCCATCCATCTGTTCAAGGAAATCGGCCAATTGCAGGCACTCATCATCCCGATGTTCAGCCAACTGATCTTCAGTTTGCTGATTGACCACTTCGGGTGGTTCGGTGCCAGAGTCATCCCGTTGGGTACCAACCGCATCATCGGAGCACTGTTGCTCATCATCGGTGTGACACTAGTGGTCGTGCTGCCCAGGCTGAAAGCCAAGCAACAGACCACCTCAGCCAGCAGCGGGTCAAGGCAGACTTTCTGGCAACTCATGGCCGTCGTGTCGGGCTGCCTGTCGGCCAGTATCACTGGCGCTTATGCCCAGTTGGCCAGTATCGTCGGCAACCCAGTCCAGGCCACGACGGTCGCCTTCTTCGTCGCCACGATGGCATTGCTGCTGTTCTGCACCTGCCTGGGCAAGACACAACTGGTGGGTAAGGCCTTCAACAAGGAGTACCCGTGGTGGATGTGGACAGGTGGCCTGTGCGGTGCCGTCATCGTGTTCAGCAACGCATGGCTTGTCCCGCAAGTCGGTGTCGGCGTCTTCTCCATGGCTTTGCTCGTCGGTCAGCTGGCGCTCAGCATGTTAATGGAGCACAACGGCTGGCTCGGTGCCCCGCGCAAGCGCATCACCTGGCTCCCGATCGTCGGCATCCTGCTGATGCTCGCCGGTGTCGCCCTCATCCGCCTGTAAAGCGCTAGCGCTCACTGAATCCGCCTAAATGTTGTTTTGTCATTGATGACACCTTCGAGCGACTGCTTTCAACAATGCCAATCCGAAAATTTTAGCTAAAATCAGCGACTAAAACCGAAAAAATTAGCTAAATTTAGCGGTTATAACCGAAAAATTTATTATAAATTTGGCGGTTTCAAGAATTATATCTATTTTTGTATCCGAGAAGATGTTGCTTTAAACCTATGATACAGAGACAAATTGAATCCAACCTGAAGCAAGACTTCGGTCAAGGCAAAGTTATCGTGCTGCTCGGTGCACGTCAAGTGGGAAAAACCACAATGATTGATGCGTTGAGTCATGGCGCCAATGACGTCCTCATACTCAATTGCGACGATCAAGAAGACGTCTTGCTCATCGAGGGGAGAAGCACAACCGAGTTGAGGACGCTGCTGTCACCTTACCGATATGTCTTCATCGATGAGGCTCAACGGGTCAAGAACATCGGGCTGACGATTAAGAAGATGGCCGACTTGAAACTCCCGACTCAAGTGATTGTTACAGGGTCATCGTCATTGGAATTGGCCAACGACATCAATGAGCCAGCTACAGGCCGCACAATCGAGTACAGGCTATATCCCTTGTCTCTTTCAGAATTGGCCCAGGAAACCAGTGAACGTGAAGAATCACGAATGCTGCAACAACGGCTCATTTACGGATGCTATCCAGGAGTTGTCACCGATAGCGCCCATGCAAAGCGCACGTTAGCGACTTTGGCCAACGATTATTTATATAAAGACATTTTAGCCTATCGGGGCATCAAGAAACCTGAAGTGTTGCAAAAACTTGTACGGGCTCTTGCCCTGCAAGTGGGTAGCGAAGTCTCCTATAATGAATTGAGCAATCTTTTAGGAGTTGACAAGGAGACTGTAGAGAGCTATATCGGGCTGCTGGAGAAGTGTTTTGTCGTTTTCCGCCTCGATTCTTTCAGCCGAAACCTGCGTAACGAAATCAAGAAGGGAAAAAAAGTCTATTTCTATGACAACGGCATCCGCAATGCAGTCATTTCCAACTACGCTCCCCTTGAGCTGAGGATGGATAATGGTGCCTTGTGGGAAAATCTGATGGTGAGCGAACGCATCAAACGCAACATGTATAGCGGCAGTTTTGCACAGTTGTATTTTTGGCGCACGCATGACCAAAAAGAGATAGACCTGATTGAGGAGGAGGATGGAATGATACGAGCATTTGAGTTCAAATGGAATCCACGGGCCAAGTCACGCGTGCCTGAACAGTTCATCAAGACGTATGCTCCGAAAGTTTTTTCTGTCATCACCCCAGATAACTTTTGGGAGTTTGTAAAGTGAAGGAGTTTTCAACAAAGTTTGATTTGATTTAATATATTATTGACTATGGCGAAGAAGATTTATTTTGCGGGATCGATTCGTGGTGGGCGCGTGGACGCCGACCTGTATAACCGCATCATCAGTTATATCCAGCGCACCGATGTGGTGCTCACCGAACACGTGGGCAAGAGCAACCTGAGCCTAGTAGAGCAGGGCCGCGAACGCGATGCGCACATCTATGACCAGGACACGGCATGGCTGCGCGAGAGCGATGTGCTCATCGGCGAATGCACCTGTCCCTCGCTGGGCGTGGGCTATGAACTGGCCTATGCCGAGGCTCACGGCATTCCGTGCCACATCTTCTACGACCGAAGCAAGACGCAGCTGTCGGCCATGCTCACCGGCAACCCCTACTTCCATATCCACCCCTACACCAACGAGGACGAGATTTATCCTCGGCTTGATGAAATCCTGAGGGCGGAATAATCCATTAACGTATTTCTTATTAAATGCTTTAAGTCATGCTACATCTGAACAAAGTACATCACATCGCCATTATCTGCTCCGACTATCAGCGGACCCTTGACTTCTATACTCGTGTGGTCGGCTGCCAAATACTCGCCGAACACTGGCGCGAAGAGCAACAGTCCTATCTGACTAAACTGGCACTGAACGGCGATTACATCATCGAGTTGTTCTCGTTCAATTCTCCCCCACAGCGCCTATCCTATCCCGAGGCAGCGGGCCTGCGGCATCTGGCTTTTGAAGTGGATGACATCGTGGCCGAAGTCAAGGAGCTGGAGCGCTTGGGCGTGGCTCACGAGGAAATCAGGACCGACGCCACTACCGGCAAGCGTTTCGTCTTCTTCAACGATCCCGATGGTCAACCCCTCGAAATGTACGAGAAGTAACTTCATAATTCGCTATGATTATGATGAAACGAGGAACGATACATAATGCAAACGAGTTGATGAACCTGATTCAGGAAATCGGGTTCCTGCCGTTGCTGTACAGCGGCATCAGCAGCTTCTCGGCCGAGGAGATGGTAGATGCCGACTGCCGGTATGTGGTCTATGACGATGGATGGGACTGGCCCTTGTGGAAGTGGAAAGGCCCCATCGTCACCGAGGGTAACTGTGTATACGGTAAGTTCTTTGACAAGAAAGCCGGCTTTGTGAGCCGCGAGTGGTGGCCCGACCTGTACAACTGGCGACGTCACGCCTACCCTGCCCCGGCGCCGGGATCGGTCGAGGAGGCTGTTCTGATGACCTTGCGCGAGCAAGGCAGCCTCATCACACGCGAGCTACGCGCCGCCTGCGGTTTCAACGGCCCTAAGATGCGCAGCCGCTTCGATGGCTATGTGACGCGCTTGCAGATGGCGTGCCGCATCGTCACCCAGGACTTTGTCTATCCCCGCGACAAGCACAACCGCGAGTACGGTTGGGGATGGGCGCTGTTGACCACCCCCGAGCAACTGTTGGGTAAAGAGGCCTGCCTGTGCGACCGCACTCCCGAGGAGTCGCTTGAACGCATCCTGACGCACCTCAAGGGGATCCTACCCTACACACCTGAAAAAGAAATCATGAAACTCATCAAATAAAACGACACTATTATGAAAAGAATACTCATAGCCTTCATCATGCTCATGGCATTCACCGCCATGCAGGCCCAGAAAATCAGTTACATCGAGACCAAGAGCTCATGGCACTATGTCTATGACGAGAAGGGGAAGAAAGTGCACACCTTCAGCACCAGCCAGGGCGAGGTCGTCGCTTACAGCGAGTCGTTCTACATCCTCAAGAAGAGCGGCTGGTACTACACCTGCAACGCCAAGGGGAAGAAACTGCACACCTTCTCGGTGAGCAACGTTGGCGAAATCCTGTCGGCAGCCGGAGACACTTTCACGAGCAAGAAGAGCGGGTGGATCTACACCTGGGACAAGAACGGCAAGAAACTCGCCACCCGCAGTGCCAATCATTAGTGTCACTTCACATCGGCCGGACTAACAACTATTAACACTCAAAATTTGCTTTTTTCAGACATTTTTCCTATATTTGTGGTAAGAAATATCAAGGAGAGAAATCAGTGTGAAGTACAATTAAACACATCAACAACATTAATCTATGTTCAAGTTTATACACACCAGTGACTGGCATCTGGGCCAGAATTTCTATGGCTATGACCGTAGCGAGGAACAGCGCGATTTCTTGGCTCAATTGGCCGACATCGTGCGCAAACACACACCCGACGCTCTGCTCGTGAGCGGTGACATTTTCCATACGGCCGCTCCGTCGAATGCAGCCGTCAACCTCTATGTCGAGGGAATGCTCAACATCCACAAGGCATGTCCCACGATGGCCATCATCGTCGTCGCCGGCAACCACGACAGCGCATCGCGTCTCGACAGCGACAAGCGCTTGTGGGAACTGGCTGGCGTCACTGTGATGGGCACCGTAGCCCGCGACAAGAACGGCAAGGCCGACATCGGCAGCCACATCATCAAGGTGGGCGACAAGGGTATCGTGGCCGCGGTGCCGTTTGCCTACCCCAGCAGTTTTCCTGTACCGGCAGGAATGGACGACATTGAACGTGAGCAGCGCCAGAGGACCTATTTCCAGACCCTGCTCGAGCAAGCCAACCACAAAAACGCCAACGAGCTTCCCGTGGTGCTGATGGCCCACTTGGCGGTGAGCAACAGCGACTTCACGGGCCACGACCGCGACATGAAGATGGAGTGCGTCGACATCACTGCCCTGGGAACAGGTTACGACTATGCCGCCCTGGGACATATCCACCGGCCACAGAATGTGAGCGACCGCGCCCGCTACTGCGGCACCCCGATTCCTGTCAGCTTTGACGAGCAGTGCGAACACTCGGTGAGCATCGTCGAGATCGACAAGCACGGCGATCTGCCCCGTATCGAGAGCAAGGTCATCAGGAACATCAAGCCCCTGCGCACCGTGCCCGCCAATGAGCCCGTGGACTTTGAGACCGCCCTGCAGCGGTTGAAGGATTATAACCCCAACGAGCATTCCTATATCAGGCTCAACGTCAAGGTGGAGCAATATCTGCCCAACGGTGCTCAAGAACAGGCCGCCCAGGCTGTAGCCGACAAGCAATGCCGCTTCTGTGAAATCAAGAAAACTGCAACCATTGCCATCACCCGCAACGCTACCCAAATGACAATCGAGGAATTCAACAAGAAATCGCCCCTCGACATCGCCAACCAGTACTTCATCGACACTTACGGACACCCCATGAACGATGAACAGCAAGACATGTTCAATCACATTTATCAACTCATTCAAGAAGAGAACCGCCAATGAAACTCAAACAGCTCACCATCGACAACATCGCCTCGATTGAACACGCCGTAATCAACTTTGACGCCGCGCCATTGGCGGGAGAACACCTTTTTCTCATCACCGGCGAGACCGGCTCGGGCAAGTCGACCATCATCGACTGCCTGTGCCTGGCGCTCTATGGCAACACACCCCGACTGAAAGCAGCCCGCAAAGACGACTATGACACCAAACGCCACAACGGCCAGGACGACGAGAAACTCAAAACCGACGACGTGAGGCAACTCCTCAGGCGCGGTACGGTGACGGCCGACGTCTGCCTGACCTTCGACGACAACGACGGCATCCCCTACATTGCCAAGTGGCATGTGCACCGGGCCAACAAGAAACTGGAGAAGAACATCAAGCAGCCCGAGCGAACCCTGATGACCGACGAGGGCGTCAACCCGCCCGTGTGCCTGCAAGGCAAGAAAGCCATCGACTCCCACATCTTCGAACTCATCGGGCTGGACATGGACCAGTTCTTCCGCACCGTGGTGCTCGCGCAGGGCAAATTCGCCGAGTTCCTCAACAGCGAGGAGAAAGACAAAGCCACCCTGCTCGAGAAAATGACCGGCACCGACATCTATGCCAAGGTGGGCAGCAAAATCTATGCGGTGTGCGACGACAAGCTGCAGAAGCGCAACAACCTGCTCGAGCAACTCCAGAGCATTGAACTGCTGAACGAAGAGCAGAAAGCCAGCATCGGTGATGAAATCAGCGAACTAGGCAAGCAGCAAGCCCTCGTTCAGGTACAACGCGACGGTGCCAAGGCGATGAACGACTGGCTCGACGCCATGGCGCGAAACGAGACGAATCTCAACCTCAAGCGACAAGAACTTGACAACAAGCAGGAACAGGCCAACCAGCCCGAATACCTGGAACAACACCAGTTGGTCATCGACTGGGAGAACACCATCGAACCGCGCCGCGAGGCAAGAGACCTGCAGCAGGCTTTGGAGCGAATCAAGAAATTGAAAGAGCAGCAGCCCGCAATGCAGGACGAATTTGACCACTTGTGCGCTGCATTGCGCGCCACCATCGACAAGACCGAGAAGATGCGCCGCCAGCGTGAAGAAATCGGGGAGTTCATCAACCAGGAGGCCCCCAACAAGGGTATGTATGACGCGATCAAGACCATCAAGTCGCTCATAAGCCAGCGCAAGCAGGAGCAGGACAATATCACTAACTTCACACAAACCCTCAAGCAGGAACAGGACAACCTGCCGAAAGCCGAGGACCGGGTCAAAGCGACACGAGAAGCGATGCAGCAACAGGACAACTATGTCAAGGAACTGCAAGCCCGATATGATGCCCTGAAACTGAATGAGATCACCAAGAAGAAAGACGACTTGGGCGAGGCTCAACTGGCGTTGACAGTACTCAAGACCAAAAATGACGCCGTAGATCAAGCCACAGCGCTCATCAAGGGGTTCAAGACCGACCTCACCAACGAGCAGCAGGCACTGGAAAAGGTGAACGCTACCATCGACAGCAAACGCGCACTGAAGACGCAAGCTTTTGAGGCCCTGGAGCGAGAGAAAGACTGGAATGCCCTGATCGAGCAAGCCCACAAGTCGCTTCACGAGGGCCAGAAGTGCCCCGTGTGCGGTAATGTCATCAATGACCTGCAGCCGCCCAAGGGGAAGAACGTGCTCGATGAATTAAAGGAGCGACTCGCACTGGCCACCAGCGACGTGGAAAAGGCCGAGGCCGCCATTGCCGCCTCAGGCATAGCCATCAAGCGCATCTCACAACAAATCACCGATGCCGAGCGGGACCTTGCCGACCGCATCACCAACCGCGACAAGCAGTGGCAACAAACCACGGCATTGTTGGTGAAATGCGGTAAACAAACCGATGACATGCCCGACAACGACAAGTGCGATGCCCTCGTACAAGCCATTGAGAGCGATGTTGAGGCCCTGAACGCTACACTGCAGCAAGCGTCCACCCTCAACAGCACCATCACGACTGAGCGCAACAAACTCACGCAGCTCACCAATGACCACAATCAGGCCACAATCCACTACAACAAGGCACTCGACAGCATCAAGCATCAAGGAGAGGTCATCGATGCCAGCAAGGCAAGGTTCAAGGCCCGCACCGATGAGTTGAACACCTACTTTGCCATGAGTGATTGGCAAACGCTCGCCACTCAGCAGAGCGACTTCATCGAGCAACTGGAGATGAAAGCCAACCGCTACCAACAGCAGGTCAACACGGCGCAACAACTGGAACATTCCATCGGTGTTGCACAGGCGCTCATCCCGGCCATGCAGGAGAACAAGGACAACATCTCGGGACTCGTGGACAACGGCACAGCCTGTGACCGCATTCCTGATAACCTTGATGAACTGTGGCGGCAATTCGAGAACAAGAGCATCAACTGGAACAATGCACTCGACAACGAGAAGAAAAACGCCGAGCGTGCCGGCCAGGCGCTTGACAAATACCTGAGCGAGCACCCTGACATGAGCAAGGAGCGCATCGCGCTCATCGACCAGCATAGCCAGGGCGAAATCGCCGGCATCAAGCAAGCCCACAAGGATCTTGAGGAGCGCATGACTCACATCAAGGGCGAAATCGCCTCGCTGAACGAACAGCATAACGACATCCTGGCTAAAAAGCCCGATTTCCCCGAACAAGACCGCGAGAAACTGGCCGAGATTTTCAACACAAGTCAAAGCCGATTTAACGAGCTGAATGACCAGATTGCCGAGCGTAAAGCGATTCTCAAGAACGACGAGGAGAACGTGAAAACCGTCGGCGAGAAAAAGAAAGCACTCGACCTGGCCGAGGCCGACTATAAACGATGGGCCGAGCTTTGCGAAGAGTTGGGCAGTAAAAACGGAGACAAATTCAAGAGGATTGCCCAAAGCTATATCCTGGGCGAACTGCTGCACAGCGCCAACGGCTACTTGCAGCAATTCAACGACCGCTATGAGTTGGAAGCCAAGCCCGGTTCACTCATCATCCTGGTGCGCGACCTGATGCAGGGCGACCTCACGTCGGTCAACACTTTGTCGGGCGGAGAAAGTTTCATGGTATCGCTGGCGCTCGCACTGGCCCTGTCGAGCACAACGGGCAAGATGTTCAGTGTGGACACTCTGTTCATCGATGAGGGCTTCGGGTCGTTGAGCGAGAATTACCTCGACAATGTGATGGAAACCCTCAACCGCCTCTACGACATGGGTGGACGACGCGTGGGCATCATCAGCCACGTGAAACTGCTCAAGGAGCGCGTCACCACACAGATTCAAGTGAGTCGCGACCCCAAGAACAACACCGTCAGCCGCATTGAGATTGTATAGGGGGAGAGACAGGTTAAAGGTTAAAGGTTAAAGGTTAAGGCTGAAAAATAAAGGAGCGGCACAAGAATGTGTCGCTCCCTTTATACCTTCACGTCATTAGTCAAACTTCATCTCGCCGTCAAACGAAATGGCATCTCGTTCCTGGGCAATGATATCGATAATGGACTTGCCATTGTTGAACACGTCGATGCGGAAGTAGTACACGTCCTCGCCGTTGTTCACCATGAACTCGATGTGAGAACGGTTACTCGTGGGATAGGTAATCGTGTAGTTCTCGATTTTACCCTTGAAATTCAAGCCCTTGCCACCACCATAAGGCACACGGTAGGCCTCACCGACATAGGGGAGATAACTGTCCACCTCGTCGCCGTTCACCTTAAGCTCATAGTTCGACGTCACATGACGAGCCATGCCACCCAGCGGTTTCATCCAGTCCACGGCAATGGTGTAATGGCGCGTGTCAAGACCTTCCTGCACTTGGCGAGTCACCTGAGCCTCACGTTCGGCTTTGGTCAAGCCATTACCAGTGCCACACGCAGTGAACAGCACCGTCAATGTTGCAAATAAAATCAGATAAATGCGGTTCATAATACTGTTTAGATTTTAATGTTACACAACACAGGAGCCCACATCCAGTCGGGCAACCCTTTTTAATAATTCACATCAATGCGGCAATCTGCCACAATAAACTGTCGCAAATTACGCAAAAATAATAATGAATTCCAAATTATTTTCGGAAATTTTTCTTTAATTACCGATTTCAGTCCTTAAAAACCATTTATCGATAGGGAAAGCCCTCATTACCTGATGACTGCAATCTTGGTCACCACGGCCTCTCCGCTGCCATTGGCCTGAGAGCAGAGCACCATATAAACACCGGTCTTGACGCGGTCACCGTTCTGGTCGCAGCAATCCCAGGTTGCCATACCGCCGGTCGACTTGAGCTGACGAATGACAAAGCCGCTGGCATCGGCAATCTTAATCAAGGAGTTGTCCATCAGACCCATAATCGTCACGTCGGACATGAATTCGGGTCGAACGGGGTTGGGATAAGCATAGATGTTATCATAGGTGGGTTCGGCAGGACTGGAGTCGCTGAAGTATTCATACAAGCCTGCCGGTGTGGTCAAATACACCGAATTACTGTTGGGGTTGCAGCACACCTGGTAAACCGTGTTAGACGACAGGGGGCTGTTCGTCATGTTGAAACGGTTGATGATCTTGGTGCCGTCGGCACTCACCAGGAACAGACCCGACGACTGCGTGGCGATCCACTTGCGATTGGCGCCATCAACGGCAATGTCATTGACCTGGATACCGTCCAGCAGATAATCGGCCATGCCCGTGCCGTCGTTGCGCGGCACTTTGATGCGATTGACCCTGAAGTCGTTAGAGAAAGCCTGTGCTGGGTTGAATGTGATGACTCCCTCGGTACATCCCATCCACACGATGCCGTTCAGATCCTCGGCAAAGCACATGATATTGGTCCAGGCAAACGACTGACCATCCTGGTCGATGAGCTTATTGTAGGAAGCCTGTTGCGGACGCGACGACAAGCCGTCATCAGTAACCCAGAAGAATACCGGCATTTCGAAATCACCATCGGTAAACACTTTGATGTCGTGATTGTTGTAACGTGTCGAGAGGAAACGGCCTCGCTGTGAATGACCAGTATAGATGCCGTCGATCTCGAGAGTCGTCCAGTCTTCGGCCGTAGTCTGATTGAGTTTGGCCTTAGCGGCGGGCAGCACCATCACATAGTTTTCCTTATTCTCATAGGGCTGAACGACCCACACGTTGCCGTTGCGGTCGATGCTCGTAATAGGGTGCATCGAGTAGCTCTTCTTTATCGGACTGTTCGTGTTGTCATACTTGAAGACGATCTCATTGTTCACCACCTTGAGCAGACCGTCTCGCCAAGTGCCCAGGAAATAAGTGTCAGGTGCATCGGGCAGGAACTCAACCCAATAGCATCCGTTTTCGGGGGCATCGTCGGGGGTCACATCATCCCACTTGATGCCGTCAAAGGTGTTGACTGCGGTAGGGGTTGTTGACGAGAAGAAGCCGTTGGCGCTGGGAGGAGTCACATACAGCAGGTCTTTAGACTTGTTGTAGGTCATCCAGAACGGGGTCGAGAACGACAAGGCATTGGGAAGATAGAAACCGCCTTTTCCAATAATGTGGAGGCCTTGAACTCCGGCTGCCCACAAATCACCCTGTCCTGCAGGATGAGCGCTGCATATCTCGTTCTCCACTTCAAGGAGTTCAGCGGTCCCTCCATCGGGTCCGGTCTCATAACACTGGCCCTGACTCGGGACGTTGAGCAGGAAACCACCGTCAACTGTTGATTGAGGTGTGATAGAACTACCCATGATGATTGTAGAGGGAACGAAATTGAGCGTGCCGTCATCCAGCTCTTCAATTTTGGTCTGGAATGTCCATCCCGTCATGCAGAAGAAGGTTTGGTCATCGATGGGCCATATACGGCAGTTGACCTTGCTATCGGTGGCAAGGTTGAACGATGACAAGAGCTCATGGTACTCGTCGGCAAAACCATAATAGAATTTGTCGGCAGTGGACAGCAGCAGGTAGTCACCCACCTGAGCCACCGATACCATGGGTTCGCCATACAAGTGCGACTCCTTGATGACAAACTTACTATCATCTATCACCGCATAGCCGAAGTCGGTGGCAAGATAGATCAGCCCGGGGCCGAAGGTCACGTCATTGATTGTCTTGCCCGCCGTCATCACAGCATCCTTGATCTCGGGCATATTCACCACTGCACCGTTTGACTTGATCACGTCGATGTTGGAGTTGCTGTAAACGACCACCAGATAGTCCTTGACCTTGTTATAGTAAATCTGCGAAATGGTCATGTCGCTCAGGTCGTTGATCACGCTCAGCGACTCGTTCTCGTTGTTTTCTTTGTCCAGGCGAAACAGGTTGTCGCCCGCCAGATAGTAAACATAAAGCCTGGTCTCGACAACCGACTTCACGTTGGTGCCGACAAACGGCACATGAAGGCGCCAATCGCCCACACCATTCTGAGCTGCCGCGAGCAGCGACATCAACGAAACGAACACCAGCAAAAATATCTTCTTAGCCATTTTCATTCTTTTTTCTTGACGTGAATAGTTACAACAGGAAGCCGCAATGGCCTCTTTATGATTATATATAACGTAAACACCACCCTGAAAATTGTGCAGACCCTTGATTATCCACAAAACACAAGCCTATGCCGCATCAAGTGGGACAATAAACGCGACAAGCACAAGTAATTGATTGTTAAACAACTACGTTGTGCTTGTCGCGTTTTTACTATCCTGATAGACCGCTAGCGCAGTCTTGAGATGTGTCAGGCGAGCTTGGCGAGGGCGGCGGCGATGCGCTTAGCGGCCTCGATCAGGTTCTCGTCGCTGGTGGCGTAGCTCAGGCGGATGTAACCCGGGCAGCAGAAGGCGCTACCGGCCACGGTGGCGACATGGGCCTCGTTCAACAGATAGAGGGCGAGGTCGTTGTCGTCGTTGATGACGGTATCACCGTAGCTCTTGCCGTAGTAGTGCTCTACCCTGGGGAAGGCGTAGAAGGCACCGTCGGGCATGTTGAGCTCGAAACCGGGGATTTCCTGCAGCAGGCCCACGATGAGGTTGCGGCGACGCTCAAAGGCGACACGCATCTCCTCAACGCAATCCTGCGAGCTGTTATAAGCAGCCTCGGCAGCCTTTTGGGCGATCGATGAAACACCGCTGGTGTACTGGCCCTGCAGCTTGGTCACAGCCTTGGCGAGCCATACGGGAGCAGCGATGTAACCGATACGGTAACCTGTCATGGCATAAGATTTGGATACACCGTTGACGATGACTACCTGGTCCTTGATGGCCTCGAACTGAGCCAGCGACTCGTGCTTGCCCACGTAGTTGATGTGCTCGTAGATTTCGTCGGCGATGACCATCACATTGGGGTGACGCTCAAGCATCTCGGCAATGGCTTTCAACTCATCATAGGTGTAGATAGCGCCGCTGGGGTTGCTGGGCGAGCAAACGACGATGACACGGGTCTTGTCGGTCATGACGGCTTCCAGCTCGGCAGCAGTCACCTTGAAGTTCTTCTCCATGCTCGAGGGCAGCAGCACGTTCTTGCCACCGGTAAGGTTGACCATCTGCATATAGCTTACCCAAGCTGGAGTGGGAATAATCACCTCGTCGCCGGGGTTGACAAGTGCCATGATGGCGTTGCACAGCTCGTGCTTGGCACCGTTACCGATCACAATCTGGTCGGGGGTGTATTCCAAGCCGTTCTCGCGGCGCAGTTTCTCGCACACGGCCTGACGCAGCGACAGATAGCCGGGAACGGGAGAATAGAACGAGTAGTTGTCGTCGATGGCCTGCTTGGCAGCAGCCTTGATGTGGTCGGGGGTGAAGAAGTCGGGTTCGCCCACCGAGAGGTTAATCACATCCACGCCCTGAGCGCGCAGCTCGCTGCTCTTTTGTGACATGGCCAAGGTGGCACTGGGTGCCAGTGCGTTAATACGGTCCGAAAGTCGGTTCATTGTTTTATCTGTTTAAAGTAGTAAGTTTTTAGTTTTAAGTCAATTAGTCTGATTTATGGTGCAAAGATAAGGCTTTTTTGGGGAATACACAACTATTCTCCAGAAATAGATAAGAGATAATAGATAATGGATAGATAATGGATGGATAATGGATGGATAATGGATGACAGTTAGCAACTCCTAACTTCTAACTTCTAACTCCTAACTCTTCGCCACCACCCTGCCGTTCACAACCTTGAAGCGGCGCTCAAACTCCTCGCGCGTGCGTTTCCAGCGGTTGTGGCTCCACAACCAGTACTGTGGGGCACGGTTGATGGTCTGCTCCATGCGCTTGAAAAAGATGTCGGTCAGCTCAAACTCACCAAACGTCGACGGGTCGCGTGTGATGACCTGGAACTCGCACTCGTAGCGTCCGCGTCCCACATGTTTCACATCCACATAGACGACCGCTTGATTCTGGGAGTGGACGATGCGTTCAATACCGGTGAACACGGGAGTGTCGGGATGGTTGAGGAAGGTGAGCCAATGGTGGATGTTCTCCCACTTGGGCACCTGGTCGTTGATATATCCCAGTATCGTGGGACGGCCATCGCGCTTGTTGCCGATAATCCAGCGCAAGGTCTCCATCTTGGAAACGCTGTCCGAGCCCATGCGACCGCGCGTCTTCAACACGACGCGGTTGATGACCTCGTTCTCGAGCGGATGATAGATCTGCCCCATGACCGCATTGTTGGTGATCAGGGGACGCAACCACAGCACGAGCGAAGACACCCATTCCCAGTTGCCGTAGTGACCCAGCAGCAAGGCGATCGACTGGCCGCTGTTGAGAATCTCGGCCACCTTGTCGGCACCAGTGAACCTCATGCGCTGCATGATGTTCTTGTCGGTAATTGAGGTGTATTTCACCGTCTCGACCAGGATGTCGCAAAAGTGGCGATAGAACTGCATCCGCAGCTTTTTGAGTTCCTTGTCGCTCTTGTCGGGATAAGCGCTACTCAGGTTCTTGCTGATCACGCGGTGACGATAACGCAGCACATAGGCTATCAGCACAAACAGAATGTCACTGAACAGGTAGTGCAACCACAACGGCAGCAACGACAACCCGTACCACGCCCCGTAAAGCACCCAAAACGCTATGTTATCCAACACTTTTTTCATTCCGCCCGCTAAAGTACAACAATTTATCGGCATAGGCAAGTCTTACCTGTCCCAACAAACTCAAAAATTTAGGAATTTCTGCAAAAAACACGCAAAATAATTTTCGGAATTTACACAAAAATAGATAAAAACATTTCGCTGATTTCAACAAAAAATGCTTGAAAAATTTTCGGTATTCCGACATTTTCTATAATTTTGCGCACAATTACAACAGTTTATCATCACATGACACTATGATACTATTCAAGAGAAAACTATATGATAATCTTCTTCGATGGAAAGAGATGTGGCATGGTCAATATGCCGTATTGATTGAAGGGGCAAGACGTGTGGGGAAATCCACTCTAGTAGAGAACTTTGCAAGGAATGAATACAAATCATATATCCTCATAGATTTCTCCAAAGCGAACCGAGAAGTGAATGCATTATTTGAAGACATGATGGATCTTGATTACTTTTTCATCAGGCTACAAAGTATGTTTCATGTTGAATTATATCGACGTGAGTCTGTCATCATATTTGATGAGGTGCAATTTCAACCACTGGCAAGACAAGCCATTAAACATCTTGTAAAAGATGGACGATATGACTACATCGAGACTGGTTCACTAATCAGCATCAAGCGAAATGTCAAAGATATCCTGATTCCTAGCGAGGAGATGAAAATGACACTTTATCCTATGGACTTAGATGAGTTCTATTGGGCAACAGGCAAGGAAGTGACTCCTTCTCATCAACGAAAAGCATTCTCTATGAATCGGGCAATAGGGGATGCGGTTCATCGGCTTTGGATGAGAGAATTACGACTCTATATGCTAGTAGGTGGCATGCCACAAGCAGTTGAGGCCTATTTGGAGACCAATAACCTTCAAGCCGTTGACACGGTCAAAAGGCAAATTCTAAAGTTATATGAGGAAGATTTGCACAAGATTGACGCGTCAGGGCGCATGAGCGCATTGTTTAATGCGATCCCAGCTCAATTAAACAGCAACGCTTCTCGGTATCAAGTCGGCAGCGTCCTCATAAATCAAACCGCCGAGCGCATTGCCGAACTTGTCACAAACATGCAAGATAGCGGAACCATTATGTTGTCTCATCACTGCAATGATCCTCAAGTGGGTTTAGAACTCCACAAAAGTTTATACCACTATAAAATCTATTTAGTTGACACTGGATTGTTTGTCACGCTGGCATTTCGTGACAAGAATTACACTGAGAATCTGATCTACAATAAACTATTGTCAGACAAACTACAGGCCAATTTAGGCTATGTGTACGAGAACCTTGTTGCACAGATGCTACGCACAGCAGGGAATGAATTGTATTATTACACCTTCCCTACTGGTAAAGGCAACACAAATTATGAGATTGATTTCCTGCTTTCAAGAGGAGACAAAATCTGCCCAATAGAGGTGAAATCTTCAGGTTATAAAACCCACAAGTCTTTGGACGTATTCTGCGATAAGTATTCCTCTCGCATCGGTCAGAGATATGTTCTGTATACCAAGGACTACTACAAGGATGGCAACATCATCTACTTACCAGTCTATTACACAGGATTATTATAACTTTATCGCAAATTCTGCAACACAAATATTCGGATTATATACCTGTCTTGCACAATTTTTGGAGTACCTTTGCAGGCGCTATGAAGACCATCATCACTTTTTTGAAGAATTGGACGTTGCCCAGCGCGATTGTGTCGGGCACGGTTATCTATCTCATATTTTATTGGATTCCGGCCCTTGACCCGGTGAGCGAGGTGATGGAGCCGATTTTCGACACCATCCTGCCACTGTTCATGAGTCTGATCCTGTTCACGACGTTCCTCAGGGTGGACTTCCACAAGATGCGCCCGGCGATGTGGCACCTGTGGGTGTCGGTGTTCCAGGTGGCGTTGGTCATATTGCTGGTGGCCCTGATTCTAGGTTTTGACATGAAAGGCAAGGATCTGATCTTGATGGAGGGTATCCTGACGTGCGTCATCTGTCCCGGTGCCAGCGCCGCTCCCGTGGTGACGGGCAAGCTGGGCGGTAATCTGGAGACGATGACTAGCTATGTGTTCCTGTCTAACATTGTCACGGTGTTTGCCGTGCCCGTGGTGTTCCCGCTCATCGACAACGATGTGGACATCAGTTTCTGGACCGCTTTCTGGATGATCATGTACAAGGTGTTCCTCGTGCTGGTGCTGCCGTTGATAGCCGCCTATCTGGTCAAGCACTACCTGCCGCGCGTGCAGCAACGGCTAGTGGCCATCCAGGACTTGTCGTTCTACATGTGGGGCATCTCGCTGACCATCGTCACAGGCTGCACGGTGAAGAACATCATCAACAGCGGTGCCCCCCTGGTGTTCCTGCTCACCATCGCCATCGTATCGCTGCTCATCTGTCTGGCACAGTTCGCCGTGGGTCGCTACATCGGGCACTTCTTCGGCACCGTCATCGAGAGTGGTCAGGGACTCGGGCAGAAGAACACCGCTTTTGCCGTGTGGATTGCCTACACTTACCTCAGCCCCTTGTCGGTAGCTGGCCCCGGCTGCTACATCCTGTGGCAGAACGCCATCAACAGCCTGGAGATTTGGCACCACCGCAAGCAACAGGAACGACTTGCTAAATAAACTACAGATTTCACGAATATAGCTAATTTTGCATCCGCATACATCTGTTACGAATTGTACGCATCGCAGCCACACTCTTGCTTAAAAAACAACTCGTACAGCTTTAACAACTTATTGTTTAATCAGTGATGAATAAATTGATCAATCCATATCTTGAAAAAGAGGGATACAACTGCTTCGGTTGTAGCCCGACGAATCCCATCGGCCTGCATCTGGAATTCTGGGAAGACGGCGAGGAGGTCGTGACCACTTGGTCGCCCTGCGTTAACTACGACGGTTGGGTAGAGACCTTGCACGGCGGCATCATCAGCACGCTCATCGACGAACTCGCAAACTGGGTGCTCTCGCGCCGCTTGCAGTGTGCAGGCGTAACGACTAAGCTGGAAGTGAAATTTCGCCGTCCTGTATCGACGCGTGACCCGCAAATCACCTTGCGCGGCCGCATTACGGGCAACGTGAAGAATTTCTACACGGTGCATGTCACCCTGCATGACAGCCAAGGGCGTCTGTGCGACGAGGGCGACGTCACCTATTGCATGTTCGGCAAGGAACGTTCTCAAGAGATGGGATTCACTTCCTGCCTCACCGAGGAAGAAGTCGGCTAACACTATTTGATTGACGGTGCCGTAGCCGTGATCAGACGGCCGGCGGTGGCTGTACAGATGTCGGTGCCGAGGCGGTCGGCAAGACGACGATAGCCGTCGAGCATGGCGGCGCGTTGCTGGGTATCACCCAATAATGCGGATAAATGTTCATCGATGCTGTCCACGGTGCAGAGATGCATCAACAATTCGGGAATGACAGGCTCGTCGGTGATGAGGTTGGGCAGGGTGACGTATTTTCCTGATAACAGTCGGCGATAGAAATTATAGGACCACTTGCTGCCGTTGAAGCGGTAGCAAGCGACTTGCGGCGTGTCTAACAAAGCGGTCTCGAGCGTTGCGGTGCCCGAGGTGACCAGTGCCACGCGGGCGTGATGGACAAGAGGATAGGTCGCGTCACGCAGCACGGGAACAGTCTTATCGCCCATGACGTCGCGGTAGAGTTCGTCGTTGATGCTGGGGGCTCCTGCTATGACGGCCTGATACTCTGGATGACGGGCGGCGGCCTCAAGCATCAGGGGCAGGTTGTCACGGATTTCCCGCACGCGTGAGCCCGGCACAAGGGCGATGATGGGACGGTCAGGAAGGTCGTTCTCGGTGATGAAACGGGCAAAATCGGGGAAATCCTTGCTTGCCTCGGCCACTTCCTGCACCGTGGGGTTACCCACATAGGTCGCCTTGTAACCACGCTCGCGGTACCAGTCGGGCTCGAAGGGCAGAATGCAGTACATGTGGTCGACATAGCGGCGGATGTCCTTGACACGCCATTCCTTCCACACCCACACCTTGGGCGATATGAAGTAATGCACGGGAATGCCCAGATTGTGGGCATATTTAGCCACCTTGAGGTTGAATGAGGGATAATCGACAAGAATCACCGCCGACGGCTGCCACTCATCGATTGCCCGACGGGCAGTACCCAAGAATCCGAGGATTTTTCCCAAGTGCTTGACAACGTCGGCAAAACCCATATAGGCCATGTCACGGTAATGGATGATGGGCTGCACACCCGCTTGAGCGGCCATCAGATCGCCGCCCAGGAAACGGAATTCGGCCTGCTCATCTTCCTGCTTGAGCGATGCCATCAGGTGGGAGGCGTGCAGGTCGCCCGACGCTTCACCGGCGATGAGGAAATACTTCATTTGACACGTCGTTTTAGGGTGATGAAATCAAACTCGTAAGCATTGCGGTGGTCGCTCTTGTGATGCTCGCGGCTCACCTCCTGCCACTCGTTCATGTCCAACGCAGGGAAGAACGCGTCGGCACTTGCCCAACGCGCGTGAATCATGGTGAGGTGCAGCACCTCGATCAGCGGCAGCGTTTGCTCATAGACGTTGGCTCCGCCTATAATAAAGACCGTATCGGTCTCGGCAGCAGCGATGGCATCCTCCACACTGTGCACCACGGTCACACCGGGGTATTGCCAAGCGACGTTGCGGGTGATGACGATATTCTGGCGACCCGGCAGGGGACGACGCGGGAACGACTCAAAAGTCTTGCGTCCCATAACGATGCTATTGCCCATCGTTACCTCCTTGAAGTGCTTCATGTCGGCCGGCAAATGACACAAAAGTTCGCCCTGGCGCCCGATCGCCCAGTCGCTGGCTACCGCTACTATGGCCTGAACCGATTTCATCTTTATTATTTTTGTCCCTAATCTCTAGATTATCTAAAACTCCTAACTTCTAACTCCTAACTAAACCGACACCACCCCTTTGATGGCAGGCCAGGGGTCATAACCCTCGAGGGTGAAGTCCTCGTACTTGTAGTCGTCGATAGTCTTCACGTCGGGATTGAGCACCATGCGGGGCAGCGGACGCGGCTCACGCGAGAGTTGTTCCTTGACCTGGTCGAAATGGTTGCGGTAGATGTGTGCATCACCGAAGGTGTGAATAAACTCTCCCGGCTCCAGGCCTGTCACATGGGCCACCATCATCAACAACAAGGCATAGGAGGCGATATTGAACGGCACACCCAAGAAAAGGTCGGCACTACGCTGATACAGTTGCAGACTCAGTTTCCCCTCGGCCACATAGAACTGGAACAAGGAGTGGCAAGGCGGCAGTTTCATCGTGGGCACCTCGGCGACGTTCCAAGCGCTTACCATAATGCGACGGCTGTCGGGGGTGTTCTTTATCTGATCGATGACCTGAGCAATCTGGTCAATGGTTCCGCCGTTGCCGTCGGGCCATGCGCGCCACTGGCTGCCATAAACCGGCCCCAAGTCGCCGTTCTCGTCGGCCCATTCATTCCAGATGCGCACACCGTGCTCCTGGAGCCAGCGCACGTTGGTATCGCCGCGCAGGAACCACAACAGTTCATAGATGATGGACTTAAGGTGGACTTTTTTGGTCGTCAGCAACGGAAAGCCGTCGGCCAGATTGCATCGCAGCTGGTAGCCGAACACGCTGCGCGTGCCCGTCCCCGTGCGGTCTTCCTTGTCCACTCCATGCTCCATCACATGGCGCACCAGATCAAGATATTGTTTCATCGTTTATAGTTTGTTTATCGTTTATTACCAATTGAAAATGTTGCGCAGCAGCCACCAGATGAGCACCATCGCAAGAAAAAGCCAGATGAGCAGTGGAGCATTCAAGCGAGCATACAGTCGCGGATTGCGGGTGCGACGGCTCTCGGCATACAGGCACAGGGCAATCCAAGGTATGGCGATCAACAACAATGCATTATACCTGAACGCACCTGCCAAATCGCCATGCAGCAACGCATGAACGGCACGTTGACTGCCGCAACCAGGGCATTTATAACCCGTGAGCGAGAGGAAAGTGCAACGAGGAAACAGTGTTGATGACGACGGGTCAAGCGCATAGTAAACCAGGCCCAGCACCAACAGCAAAGCGGCAACCAACAAAATGATCAGCGGTCGACGCATATCGCCTCAAAGTCATCGCATCGAAGCCAGCCAAACCGGCAGGGCCGACACGAGCGGCTGGCAGATAATGCCCAGCACTATCGAAGCGATACACCACCACGCACCAGTCTCGCTGTCTCGCTTAGCACCCTCGATATCGCCCATGCGGTACTTATTCGTCACCTTCGTGGCATAGATGATGGCCACGATTCCGGTGGGCAGACAGCACAACACGGTCGAGATGATGGCCCAAACAAGGTTGGTGGGCGGACAGGGCTCAGCCTCATCGGGCTGCGGTCCGGCATATTGTGGCTGCGGTGCCTGATAGGGTTGCTGCTGATAAGGCTGACCAGCAGGAGCCTGGGGCTGCTCAACGGGAGCCACGGGATTATTCTCTACAGAGGCTTCCTGGGCGAACTCGGTTATCGGCTGTCCGGCGGTTACCGGCCCGGCTTGGCTTACCTCGGCGACAGCCTCGGTCATTTCATACAAGCCTTGCAACTCGGGCAATTGAGTGATCTTCACCCAGTCACTGAGGCCCTCGTGCCAAACATAGGCGTCCGAGGTGAGCCCCATCTGCTTGAGCGCGTCAAGATCCACGGGACCCGACTGCACTCCGTTATGGTTAATCCAGTACTGCATATCAATTGATTTATTATAGGATTGTCGCAAAGATAATCATATTATTTCAAACCGTAAAAGGTTGAGCCCTAAAAAAGCAAAAACGGAACCCGGTCGATGCCTCTCAGAAATCAGAAGTCGCTGAAGAAGGTGGGGCGGATCAGCAAACCGATGCGAATCCTGGAATGGTATTGCTTGTAGTCAAGCAGGCTCTCGCCATAGCCGTTGTAGTACTGCAACATGATGAACTGGTTGGAGTTATGGTTGATGCGATAACCCAGTTGGACGATGGTGTTAAAATTGAGATTCCACCCTTTGCGCTTGACCAGAGTCATGTCGAGCACCCACTTGTCGTCGGTGCTTTTGGCCTGAAAACCTGCCTGATACAATCCGCTATACTTGAGGATATCACGGTTATACTGGCCGTCGACAATGGGAATCCAGTACTTGGCGTGGGCCATGAGTACAGGAGAAATGTAGGCCTCTCCTGCCAGCGAGATTTTGTTCCAACTGCGTGATGCGGTTCCGTCACGTCCGTTGGACTCGTGCTCTATCATCACAGTAGCCTTGCCGACCAAACGGTTTTTCATGATGATGAACTTCGACAGTCCCACACCGGGGTTGAAATTCAAGTCATGGAAGGGCAATGAGTTCTCGAAGACGTGCCAGATGGCCTTCTGGCTGTAAAACAGGTACAGGTAGGTGTTTCCGGGCAAGACACTCTTGGTGAGACGCTGCTGGAAACTGATCTGGAACTTCACGTCGCTGTTGAACTCGTCAGGTTTACCACCCAGGACCGTTCCTCCCACAAAATAAGTGTCCTTGTACAGGCTGAAGTAAGGCCGACTGTCCAATTCGGCACGAATACTGTCAGCAATTTCTTTGCTTGATTTCTCAATCGCCACGATCTGGCCCAATGCGGGAGTCATCATTGCGGCCAGCATGATTAAGGTGATGGTAGCTAAACGTGTAATATTCATTGACGAAACTTTTTATTTTTTCTAGATAAATGACATGATGAGGAACCATATCGGCGGCACGAGCAAGGCCGGGAGCATGTTGAGCACATGGCAGTCCTTGACGCGCAACAGCGACAAGCCCGAGCCAGTGATGAGCAGGCCGCCCACGATGAGCAGTTCGGCCATCAAGGCCTCGCTCACGGCAGTGCTCGACAGCATCGCCACGCCGTAGAACATCCCCTGCCACAGGAACAGCACGGGCGCTGCCAGGAGCATACCGACACCGTAGGTCGAGCCGAAGATGGTCGCTGTCACCAGGTCGAGCGTCGCGTTGGTGAACAAGAAGGTGTGGTCACCCTGCAATGCGCTGACCACGGGCCCCAGCATCGACAGCGGGCCGATGCAATAGACCAGTGTAGCCGTTGCCAGTCCGTCGGCAAGCCGACTTTGGGAGCCGCCCTTGCTGCGGCGCTCCACCAGACGATGGAAACGCCCGTCGATGTCAAGTGCCACGCCCACGACACTGCCGATGGCCATCGCGGCGATGAACAGCACAGGATACTGACTCTTGGGCAGGTTGGTCACCACGGCATTCAGCCCGATGGCAAAACATGCCAGGCCCAACGCGTCGTAGAGCACATTCTTGTATTTCTCCTTGATGCCCTTGTGCAACGCCACCCCGATGAGGGTGCCCACTACAATGGTACAGGTATTGACAATAGTCCCGATCATAACTGCTTTCTCGTTTTGAGCCACAAAATTAATAAAAAATAAGCATCTGACGCTTGCTGTAAACATTTATCGTTATATTTGCATTCTCAACCTAATGACAATTGCAACCAATACTGACGGATTATGGCAAGGAGATTCATGATATGGACTGCTGTGCTGCTGATGGCCTTGGCAGCAAGCGGCATGACGAACAATGACGTGGAACAAGTCCAGGCGCTGGCAGCACGACTCGCCGCACCGCTGGCCACTAAAGTGGAGTTCCAGAAGATTGAGACCGACGGCGGCAAGGATGTGTTCACCCTCGAGAGCCGCGGCAGCAAGGTCATCATCGGCGGCAATAACGCCAATTCGATGGCTGTGGGCTTGAACCGTTACCTGAACCGTTACTGCAAGGTGACGGTATCGTGGTATGCCGACGTACCCGTGAAACTGCCCAAGACCTTACCTGACGTCCCCTCGCCCGAACGTGTGACGGCACGCGTACCGCAACGCTTCTTCCTCAACTACTGCACCTGGGGCTACACCATGCCATTCTGGCAATGGAAGGACTGGGAACGATTCATCGACTGGATGGCGCTGAACGGCGTGAACCTGCCGCTGGCCATCACTGGACAAGAGGCGGTGTGGTACAACGTGTGGACCAGTCTGGGCATGAGCGACAAGCAGGTGCGTGACTATTTCACCGGGCCAGCCTACCTGCCCTGGCACCGCATGGCCAATATCGACGGCTGGTGCGGCCCCTTGCCCAAAGAATGGCTTGAAGGCCAGACCGACTTGCAGCGCCGCATCGTGGAGCGCGAGCGTGCCTTGAACATGCGGCCCGTGTTGCCGGCTTTTGCAGGACACGTCCCTGGTGCCTTGCGCGAACTATTCCCCGGCGCCGACATTCAGGCACTGGGTTCATGGGCCGGTTTCGACGAGCAGTACCGCACCTATTTCCTCAACAGCGAGGATCCGCTCTACACCCGCATCCAGCGCATGTTCCTCGAGGAGCAGACACGGCTGTTCGGCACCGACCACATCTACGGCATCGACCCCTTCAACGAGGTGGATCCACCCAGTTTCGAGCCCGACTACCTCAACAAGGTCACCAAGCACATCTACGAGAGCCTCACCGCTGTCGACCCCGAGGCCGAATGGCTGCAGATGGCCTGGTTCCTCTACTACCAGCGCAAGGATTACACCAATGAGCGTACCCGTGCCATGCTCACGGGCGTGCCTCAAGGCAAAATGACGATGCTTGACTACTACTGCGAGTACAAGGAGATGTGGCGCGAGCACGAGGGATTCTACAATCTGCCGTTCATCTGGTGCTACCTGGGTAACTTCGGCGGTAACACCAATGTGCAGGGCCGGGTCAAGGAGGCCGGCGAGCGCATCGAGCGGGCCTTGACCGAGTGTGGCGACAACCTTGTGGGCATCGGCTCCACGCTCGAGGGCCTTGACGTGCAGCAGTTCCCCTACGAGTACATCCTGGAAAAGGCCTGGAGCTTCGCCAAGACCGACGAACAAGTGGTCAACGAGCTGGCCGACCGTCATGCCGGCTGTGAGAGTGCGCCCGTTCGTGAGGCGTGGAGGCTACTCTATGACAAAGTGCTGGACATCAAGCCCGACCTCCGTGCCACTCCCCTGCCCTGCTCCTATCCTGCCATGGGCAAGGAGAACCGTGCGGTCAAGTATAACCCTCGTGACTTGCTCGCCGTGTGGGATGCGCTCATGGAGCAAGATCGTGTCACCACCGATGCCATGGCCATCGACCTGATCTGGGTAGGACGCCAGTTGCTCGGAGACTTGTTCCTCACCGAGAAACAGGCGTTTGACCAAGCCTACCAACAGAAGGACAAAAACGCGTTCTTCGCCCAAAGCAACATGTTGTTCGAGATTCTGTCCGACCTGGAAAACCTGAACAGCCATCATCCTCATTGCACACTGGGATTGTGGTTGCAGCAGGCTCGCGACCTAGGCTCGGAACCCGAGGTCAAAGACTACTATGAGATGAATGCCAGACGACTCATCACCACCTGGGGCGGCAGGCTTAACGACTATGCCTGCCGCAACTGGAGCGGACTGATGTGGGATTACTACACCAAACGTTGGGAGAGCTACATCCGCGAGGTTACTGTGGCAGTCATCTCGGACAAGGAATTTGATGAAGCCTCATGTCGCGCCAACATGGACAAATTCCAAGAGAAATGGGTCACCTCAACCGAAGAGATTTCCTACGAGACCGACGATAAAGACCTCTTGACCCACTGCCGCGAGTTGCGCGAGAAATACCGCCAGCAACTCGACGATTGGGCCCGCACAGCCGAATAACACTCAACTGCGAATTACGAAAAACTTAAACTACGAATTACACGAATCATACTAATTGGCATCCGCGTACATTAAATCAAACAACTTGAACAACTGTTAACAACCTGAACAACTTTTTTATTATAACTATGTTGTTTTAGTTGTTTGTATCGTCCTGAAATAGTTTGACAAAAATGTCAGATAAAATCAGGACTAAAATGAGAACAGTAAAACGAAGAACGGATTATGAGATTTTGGAGATACTCAAGGAGTATTGTGAGACCGAAATCAGTGGAAAAGAGCTG
>JAFQZK010000019.1 GCA_017405965.1 Muribaculaceae bacterium
ACTCTTCGTTGTTGTATTATCGTCTCTTCTTTTTCAAGAATATAAATGAAAACGCAACGGCTGATGAAGTGTATTGACTAGCCCTTGATGATTCCTGCTTTATTGCGTTGTACTATGTTTTTAGAATCAACGGGAACTTTGAAATTCCCTTTCTCTTGTACTACGTCTATCATGTTGCAAACATGTCAAAGAACTCTTTTTTGAGTTACTTTCACGCCCCATTTGAGGCGAAAAGCGGTGCAAAATTATAACCGTTTTTAATACTGACCAAATTTTTTCACCACTTTTTTTTCATCAAAGTTATTAACAATTTTCAAATTTCAACTGTAACAACATGATTAACAGCTTGTTATGTATGGAAAATTTTTTGAAAAGTTTTTTCATTCACGGGCATCATTCCACCGAAAACAGTTAGTCAGGAAGATTCTGGGGCTCTTACCCCCGATCTTCCTGACTAAGTTAAAAACTGATACTATTATATACTTATATATAATGTATGTTTCCGGTCTTTTTACTCCTTGGCATCGATGAGGACATCGACACCGGTAGCCCTACATATCACATTGAAGAGCTTTATCTCGTTGTCATCGTCACGAGCGTCGGCATCGATGACGCGGGTGAGCAGGTGGGCGACGACAATCTTCTGGATATCGCTCATGCGTTTCATGATATCAATGGCCACCATGCTGTCTAGCGCCCTACCCAGGTTGAAGGTCTCGTCACACACGCCATACTCGACACAGATTTTATTGAACACTGCGCACTCGCTTGGGTCAACAACCTTGTCGGCGTTGATCATCTCAATCAGGAGGCTGACTACAGCCGCCTTTTGCGTCTCATTAAAATCAATGATAGCCATATCGTCTTGATGCCTTATTGATTATCTTCTTGTTCAAACGGGGGCGGCGTTACGGTGACACTACCCTGCTCTTGCGCGGCCTCATCCTTGAGGATCTCCTCGGTGCGGGACTGCCACTGACGGGGACCGAAGATCCGCTCGGCGTCCTCGGTGTAGATGACTTCGCGCTGCTGGAGCAAGTCGGCCAGTTCATGGTGCCCTCGCTCATACTGGCTGAGTATCTCGCGGGCGCGCTCATACTGGCTGTCGATGATCGCCTGCACCTCTTCGTCGATGGCCTGAGCACGATGCTCACTGTAGGGCTTGGTAAAGCCGTAGGATTCACCCGAAGTGTCATAGTAGGAGATGTTGGGCAACTTGTCACTCATGCCGTAGTAGGTCACCATGGCATAGGCGATCTTGGTGGCTCGCTCCAGGTCGTTGAGGGCTCCGGTGTCGATGAATCCGAGGAACATATCCTCGGCCACGCGTCCCGCCATGAGCGAGCAGATCTTGTCGAGCAGGGCCTGCTTAGGCTCGATTTGCCTCTCCTCGGGCAAATACCACGCTGCGCCCAGCGCTTTGCCACGCGGCACGATTGTCACCTTGATGAGGGGATCGCCATAGCGCAAGTGCCAGCTCACGGTAGCATGACCGGCCTCGTGAACAGCAATGGAGCGACGCTCCTCGTCGGTTATGACTTTAGAACGCTTTTCCAGACCGCCGACAATGCGGTCGATGGCGTCCATGAAGTCCTGACGCTGAACAGCCTGCTTCTTGTGGCGAGCCGCGATAAGTGCAGCCTCGTTGCAGACGTTGGCGATATCGGCACCCGAGAAGCCGGGGGTTTGACGCGAAAGCAGGTCCAGATCCACCGAACCGTCGGTCTTGACGTTGCGCAGGTGCACCTGGAAGATTTCCTTACGGTCGCTGAGCTCAGGCAGCTCGACATAAATCTGGCGGTCGAAACGGCCGGCACGCAGCAGGGCCTTGTCGAGGATGTCGGCGCGGTTGGTTGCGGCAAGGATGATGACACCGCTGTTGCTGCCGAAGCCGTCCATCTCGGTCAAGAGCTGATTGAGGGTACTCTCTCGCTCGTCGTTGCCACCCAGGTTGGCTTTGTTGCCACGGGCACGTCCCACGGCATCAATCTCGTCGATGAAGACGATACAGGGGGCTTTCTCCTTGGCTTGGCGGAAGAGGTCGCGCACACGCGATGCACCCACACCGACGAACATCTCGACGAAGTCGGAACCCGACATCGAGAAGAAAGGCACGTCGGCCTCGCCGGCAACAGCTTTGGCCAACAAGGTTTTTCCGGTTCCCGGAGGTCCCACGAGCAAAGCGCCCTTGGGAATCTTGCCACCGAGCTCGGTATAATGCTTGGGATTCTTGAGGAAGTCCACGATCTCGGCGATCTCGACCTTGGCCTCGGCCAAACCAGCCACGTCCTTAAAGGTCACCTTGTTATCGTTGTCCTTGTCAAAGAGTCGAGCTTTGGATTTGCCGACGTTGAAGATGCCTCCACCGCCGCCAGCACCGCCGTTCAGGCGCTTCAGCATGAAGAACCACAGGGCCACCATCAGAACGATGAACCCCACATTCCAGAAGACCATGGAGAAATCGGTGGCCTTGTCATACTTGACCTCGCCGTCAAACACGCCTTGCTCTTTCCATTGCTCGACCTTCTCGTCGAACTTGTCGGAGCTGGGAATCTGGGCAGAAATCTTGTTAGACGCCATCTGGCTGTTTCCCAGCATCGGGTTAGAAACCTGTTGCGCGTCCTTGAACACGACCTGGGCGAGGGAGTCGCTGAGCACTGCCTCGGCATAATTCTTGTTAGAATATACGGTGATGGACTTGACACCGCCTTTCTTGACAATGTTCTCGAACTGTGTCCATGTTACCTCCTGCGTCACGCCGCCGTCCATATTGAGCCAGAGCATGGAAAGCAGGAAGATGATCATGAGTCCATACATCCAAAATATATTGAATTTGGGACCCTTGCGGTTATTGTTGTTGCCAGCCATTGTACTATATTGCTAAAAAGGATGATTTCAAGCGGATGTTAATCCAGATTGGGTATCTTGTTGATGCGCGCATCGGCCCAGAGTTCTTCAAGGTTGTAGCGCTCACGGAAGTCAGGCACGAAGATGTGAACAAAGATGTTACCGTAGTCGATGATGACCCATTGGGCGTTCTGATAGCCATCGTAGTTAAACGGGCGCTGCCCTGCGTTTTTCTCAACATACTCGCGGACGCTGTCGGCGACGGCAGTCACCTGCATGGGTGTTGAACCTGTCGCGATGACAAAGCCCTGGGCTGCTGCGGTTTCAATACCCGTCAAATCAACATGGACGATGTCGCGTCCCTTCTTTTCCTGAATTGCCTCGATGATAGATTGAATCAATTTCTCGTTTTCGTTCATAAATTATGATATTATACCAAGTTGCAAAGTTACACAAAGTTTCAAAAAAACAAATGCGAAAAGTGGTAATTTATATTAAAAGCTCGCTGCGCTCGCTGGTTAGAGGAGAAAGGCTAAAGGCTAAAGGTTAGAGAAGAAAGGATAAAGGTTAGAGGTTAGAGGGGAGGCACATTCGGGTTGATGGGTGATTGAGGGAAGATCAAGCATTGATCATAAAGCGGCGGGCAACGCAAGGGATATTAAAAAAAGGCAGGTTGCCGATGATGACAACCTGCCTCTTAGATAACTTGGTTTAGTTAAGCAATCTCTTCAAGCGGGATTAGATGACACCCTGCTCGAGCATAGCCTGAGCGACCTTCATGAAGCCAGCGATGTTAGCGCCCTTCACGTAGTCGATGGTGCCGTCGGCCTGCTTACCGAACTTCACGCACTGCTCGTGGATGTTCTCCATGATCCAGTGGAGCTTCTCGTCAACTTCCTTAGCCGACCAGCTGAGGTGAGCAGCGTTCTGGGTCATCTCGAGACCAGAGGTAGCTACGCCACCAGCGTTGACAGCCTTACCAGGAGCGAACAGAACGCCGTTCTTCTGGAAGAAGTGGATAGCGCCGGGCTGGCAACCCATGTTGGAAACCTCGCAGCAGCACCAGCAGCCGTTAGCCTTCAACTCCTTAGCATCGTCCTCGCTGAGCTCATTCTGGAATGCGCAGGGCAGAGCGATGTCGCAAGGAATGCTCCAAGCCTTCTTACCAGCGGTGAACTTAGCCTTCTCGGGGAACTTGGTTGCCATGTCCTCAACCTTGTTGCGGTTGGAGGCACGCATGTCAAGCATGTAGTCGATCATCTCGGGAGTGATACCATCGGGAATCTCGCAAACACCGTCAGGACCAGAAATGGCAACAACCTTAGCACCGAGTTCAACGGCCTTGGTTGCAGCACCCCAAGCTACGTTACCGAAGCCAGAGAGGGTAACCTTCTTGCCCTTGATGTCCTTACCAGCGGTGCGGAGCACGTGCTCGGTGAAGTAGAGAGCACCGAAACCGGTAGCCTCGGGACGAAGGATAGAACCACCCCAGGTCATGCCCTTACCGGTGAGAACGCCGGTGTGGTACTGACGAGCGAGCTTCTGATACATACCATTGAGGAAGCCAATCTCACGGCCACCAACGCCAACGTCACCAGCGGGAACGTCCTGGTCGGGACCAATGTTGTGACGGAGCTCAAGCATGAAGGCCTGGCAGAAACGCATGATTTCAGCGTCGCTCTTGCCAACGGGGTCGAAGTCAGAGCCACCCTTACCACCGCCCATGGGCAGAGTGGTGAGAGCGTTCTTGAAGGTCTGCTCGAAACCTAAGAACTTCAGCATTGAGGGAGTAACGGCCTTGTGGAAACGCAAACCACCCTTGTACGGGCCAATAGCGCTGTTGAACTGCACACGATAACCGAGGTTGGTCTGAACCTCACCCTTATCGTCGATCCAGGTTACACGGAAAGTGAAGATGCGCTCGGGCTCAACCATGCGCTCAACGATCTTAGCCTTCTCAAACTCGGGATGCTGGTTATAAACCTCCTCGATAGACTCAAGGACTTCGCGTACAGCCTGCAGATACTCAGATTCGCCTGGGTGTTTAGCCTCCAGGTCGGCCATAATTTTCTCAACGTTCATGATAATAATACGAAAAGTTGTTAATTAGAAAAAACTATAAATTAGTAAATGTTAGTAAATAATCACTTCAATTATCGGGCGCGATGAACGCGTCAACAGCACCCGCTTAAAGCGTCACAAATATACGGCTTATTTTCCAAACACAAGCAATTTTTGATAGGTTTTTCAGTTTTTTTTCACTGACTGTGAAAAAAGCAAAAAAAGGCGAAAAAAACTTTTGCCACAAAAAGCGCCCGTTATTGACATTCTGTCATCAAAACCCCAAAATGATACGAGAAATTCAACACAACAGGGCCCGATAAGGCTACAAAATGACAAAATGCCAGAAAAAGAGATTTTTGGTGAAGTTTGCAGCAATTAAAAAAAAGCCGTAACTTTGTCACAACTAAAAAAACGTTATTACGACATCAATCATTAATTCATTTTATAACTTCTAATTTCAATTAACAGCATTATGAAGAAACATAATTTTTATGCCGGTCCGTCAATCCTGAGTCAGTACACCCTTGACAACTGCGTTGACGCTATTCGTGATTTTGCAGGCACTGGTCTGTCGATTCTTGAGATCTCACACCGCAGCAAGGAGTTCCAGGCTGTCGTTGACGAGGCTGAGGCCCTGTTCAAGGAGCTGCTGGACATCCCCGAGGGTTACAAGGTACTGTTCCTGGGCGGTGGTGCAAGCACCCAGTTCTACATGGTTCCCATGAACCTGCTCAAGACCAAGGCTGCTTATCTGGACACCGGCACATGGGCCAACAAGGCCATCAAGGAAGCCAAGCTGTTCGGTGAGGTGAACGTTGTTGGTTCTTCGAAGGAAGACAACTACACCTACATCCCCAAGGGCTATGAGATTCCTACCGATGTTGACTATTTCCACATCACGACCAACAATACCATCTACGGCACTGAGATCCGCGAGGACTATGACGTTCCCGTTCGCATGGTTGCCGATATGTCGTCGGACATCTTCTCACGCCCCGTTGACGTGTCGAAGTATGACCTGATCTACGGTGGTGCTCAGAAGAACATCGCTCCCGCCGGTGTCACCTTCGTTATCGTCAAGGAAGACGCCCTGGGCAAGGTTGACCGCGTGCTCCCCACGATGATCAACTACAAGACTCATGTTGAAAAGGGTTCGATGTTCAACACTCCTCCCGTATTCCCCATCTACGCAGCTCTGCAGACCCTGAAGTGGTACAAGGAACTGGGTGGTGTGAAGGAGTTGCAGCGCATCGACGAGGAGAAGGCTGCCTACCTGTATGACGCCATCGACTCGAGCAAGATGTTCGTGGGCACCGTTAAGCCTGAGGACCGCTCGATCATGAACGTTTGCTTCGTGATGAAGCCCGACTACAAGGAGCTCGAGAAGGACTTCCTGGACTTCGCTACCAGCAAGGGCATCATGGGTATCAAGGGTCACCGTTCAGTTGGCGGTTATCGCGCATCGCTGTACAACGCCCTTCCCCTCGAGAGCGTGAAGGTGCTTGTTGACGCCATGAAGGAGTTTGAGAGGAACCATTAATTCCACATTATAATATTATCACACAACAGCAGAGAATCATGAAGATTTTAGTTGCAACCGAGAAGCCCTTTGCTCCCGTAGCCGTACAGGGCATCCGTGAGGTGATTGAAGGCGCCGGCCATGAGCTGGTACTGGTAGAGAAAGGCACCCGTGAGGACATGATCAAGGCCATCGCCGACTGCGCCGGTCTGATCGTCCGCAGCGACAAGGTGGATAAGGAAGTGTTTGACGCAGCACCCCAGCTGAAGGTGGTTGTTCGCGCCGGTGCAGGTTACGACAACATCGACCTGGCCGAGGCTACCGCCCACGGCGTGTGCGTGATGAACACTCCCGGCCAGAACAGCAACGCTGTTGCCGAGCTGGTAATGGGTATGCTGGTTACCTTGATCCGTAACCGTTACAACGGCACCAGCGGCACCGAGCTGCTGGGCAAGACGCTGGGCATCCATGCCTATGGCGCCGTTGGTCGTTGCGTGGCACGCATCGCCAAGGGCTTCGGCATGAAGATCAGCGCCCTCGACCCCTGGGTGAAGGACGAAGTGATGGAGGCCGACGGCATCCACCCCGTTCACAGCGTCGAGGAGCTGTACAGCGAGAACCAGTACGTGAGCCTGCACATCCCCGCAACCGACGAGACCCGCGGTTCGGTAGGCAAGCGCCTGATCGAGATGCTGCCCAAGAACGGTGTGCTCATCAACGCCGCCCGCAAGGAGGTCATCGACGAGGCCGGTCTGGCCGAGGCCATGGAGAGCCGTCCCGACTTCCGCTATGTTGCTGACGTGAAGCCCGCTAACGGCGATGAGCTGGAGGCCAAGTATCCCGAGCGCGTGCTGTTCACCCCCAAGAAGATGGGTGCCCAGACCGCCGAGGCCAACATCAACGCCGGTCTTGCCGCCGCCAACCAGGTGGTAGCCCACTTGAAGGACGGTTGGAACCGCTTCCAGGTGAACAAATAAGTATCGACACACTTATTAACTGATAAAACCTGTGGTCCGAAATTCGGGCCACAGGTTTTTCTTTGCCATTTTTATCGCTGTCAAAAATAATCCGTATCTTTGCAACAGATAACCAATTAAACAGAATAAAACATGAAACTAGCCGAAGCATTAAGCATCCGCAAGGACCTGCAGACCCGCATCAATGAACTGTCATCACGCTTGATGAACAATGTGAAGATACAGGAAGGTGATGAGCCCGCCGAGGATCCCAAGGACCTGTTCAAGGAGCTGGACAACTGCCTGAAGCAACTTGAAGAATACATCTACCGCATCAACTTGACCAACATGCGCACCATGAACGGTGAGAAGACCCTGACCCAGCTGATGGCCGAACGCGACGTGCTCACCAAGCGCGTCAGTGTGATGCAGCAAGTTTTCAATCAGGCTGCATCGTCATCGAGCGAACGCTACTCTCGCAGCGAGATCAAGTATGTGACAACCGTTGATGTCAAAGCCCTGCGCAAGCAGATTGACAAGCTGTCGGCACAACTGCGTCAACTGGACATCCAGATCCAGTCCATCAATTTCTCGACCGAATTACTTTAGAGACACGATATCAATCAGGAATTGTAGGTTGTGGATAGTGGGGCGAACTGAAACCTTCAATGGTATCACTGCAAGGGACTGCAGTATTCCCGGGAACGGGTCTTCACGGAGCAAGTCCGGCACGCCAGTACGTAGCACAGCGCATTTATCCAGCACGCAGCATTACCGCCAGTTGACCACTGGCCACGACCGAGGGTGGGACGAGGGAACCATACTGAAAGACACAAAAACGGCACCGCGCAACGCGCGATGCCGTTTTTGATGTCAGGTTTTAACCGAAATCCCGATCAGTTGGTGCCCTGGAGCTTGAATGAGACGGGCAGCGTGTACCATACAGGCACGGCCTGACCATTCTGACGCCCCGGGATGAACTTGGGCAACGACTTAACGACGCGTACAGCCTCTTTGTCGAGGTCCTTGTCCACCGATCGTGCGATTTTCACCTCTCCTACTCGACCATCCGTTCCAACAACGAACTGGAGGATAACCTTACCCTGAACATTGTTCTCGGCGGCCATGGGAGGGTAGTTGATGTGAGAACTCAGATACTTCATCAGTGCGGCATCGCCACCAGGGAACTGGGGCATCTGCTCTACCGCAGTGAAGATCTCTTGCTTCACCTCCTTGGGTTTCTCGACCGGTTTCTCAACAACAACCTCATTCACTGCCGTTTGAAAATTCATTCGGTCTTCTTGGCCATTGTCCACATTGGTTTGTGAAAAGACCTTGTTTGTAGCCTCCTTCTCGTCCTGAGACAGAATTTCGTCTTCAGGTCTCACCTTATCGTCTTCAACGATCTGGAGTTCGGTTACCCTTACCGAGCTGAGGACCTCTTCAATTACCTCGGGCTTTTCCGGCTCGAGAATTTCCTTCTCGAGTTCGGGTTCCTCATCCTCCGGAGCAAATTCGCCAGGCACAACTTTTTGTTCTATCGTATCAGCGAGCCTTCTTTCTTCGAGGTACTGGTTGGCCTTCACATAAGCGAAAGCGATCAGCCCAAAGATGATGGTACCGATAAGGGTCCAAAGTACAGCCTTGTTGTGACGATTGGTTGATTCGGTACGGATGACATAAGCGCCGAAGTCCTTATTCTTCCCTTCGAATACGAGATCGCACCATTCGCGCGATGATAAATTAAATTCCTTTGCCATGATACTTTGATTTTAAAAGTTCAACAAATGTTCATTAACCAGTATTTATTCAGTCGTTTTAGGTTAATAAAACGGGCTAACTCTCACTGGCAAAATTACTATAGAAAATAGAAAAACAGCGAGCATTCAATGGTCATAGTTTAGAATACAATATGTTGATTATCAATACTTTGCAAAATAAAAAGGTCATTTGGGGGTAATTTGAAATCTTGGGTATTGAAATGACCCCATTTTATTGGTGTTGAGACTGATTTTGAGATTGATTTTGAAGATGGTAAAGTCATGGTAAGCTAGTCTTTTTACAAAATGACGTGTACCATGCAGTTTTTTCTGGCAGAAAAGGTCGAAGACCTTGGCAAGGCCGCTGGCCTTGAATTGCATTAACCCCATGGCGCATAGGCCAGCAGGCCTGTGTGGCATGGGGAAAGGGTCTCAGAATAGAATGGGCCTCGTAGAGGGCCACACACTGCTGGCATTTGTGGCCCCCTTCGGGGCCCAAGGTATGTATGGTCCCTGTCACCAAGCCACGAGGACCTTCGGCCCTCGCGCCATGGTGTTTGTTTAAGTCAAGGCTTACAGCCTTGTGCAGACCTTCGGCCTGCTTATTCTACAACATAGCTCTTTTTAACGGACACCTTAATACTTTGTTGTATGTTTTACAGCATATCAAAAAAAAAGAGGATGTGTCAGACACATCCTCTTTTACTATACGGGATTAACCGAAAGTCGATTAGTTGGTACCCTGGAGCTTGAAGGTAACGGGCAGGGTGTACCATACGGATACGGCCTGACCATTCTGGCGACCCGGAGTGAACTTGGGCAGCGACTTGCAGACGCGAACGGCCTCCTTGTCGAGATCCTTATCCACTGAGCGGACAACCTTAACTTCACCTACCTTACCAGTCTTGTCAACAACGAACTGCACAACGACACGACCCTGAACATTGTTCTCGGCGGCCATGGGCGGGTAGTTGATGTGAGACTGGAGGTACTTCATCAGAGCAGCCTCGCCACCGGGGAACTGGGGCATCTGCTCTACTGAGCGGAATACTTCCTCCTTAACCTCCTTGGGTTTCTCAACGGGCTTCTCAACGACAACCTCTTCCTTCAGGGTGCGGGTAACGTTACGGTCCTCAGTACCTTTCTCGTTATCCTTCTGACCGAAGGCGGTCTCGGTCTCCTTCAGCTCGTCCTGAGTCTTGATCTCGTCTTCCTTCTTCACCTTGTCGTCCTCGACGATCTGGAGCTCAGTCACCTTTACTGACTTCAGCACCTCCTCGGGGAGTACCTCAGGCTTGGGTTGCTCGACGCGTTCATTCTCGGGTTCGGGCTCTTCGGCTTCCTGAGACATGTCGATGAGCACTTCTTCCTGTTCACCTTGCTCGGCGAGCCTTCTCTCCTCGAGGTACTCCTGGGTCTTCACGAAACCCCAGGCGAGCAGACCGAAGATGATGGCACCGATAATGGTCCACAGGACGGCTTTATTGTGACGCTTGGTAGACTCTGTACGGATTACATAAGCACCGAAGTCCTTATTCTTTCCTTCAAACACAAGGTCACACCATTCACGCGATGAAAGATCAACTTCTTTTGCCATAATGATTTCTTTTTAAAGATTAAACAAATCCATCAATCCAACATCACTTCTTAAGGTTCTTGGCCTGGACCATAATCATCATTGCCGAGTCGACCTCATTGATGCGGTCGATCTGATAGCGACTGATGTTATTGATCTGCATCTCGTCGAGCACACTCACCACGTGAGCATAGCTGGCGTTGGGCGTAGCCTTAATAATCACAACCGGGCGCTTGAGGGTGGAGTCGTTACGGATCTGCTTGGCCTTCTCTTGATAGATGGAGTCGTTGAGTTCCTCGTTCTTCGAGAACTTCATTTCCTTCCATTCCTTCTTCAAGTCGGCGATCTTGAGGACTACCTCCTTGTTACGCTCTTGTAGAATCTCGCGGATAGCGGGATAAGCACCGCCGGTCTTGGCACCGAACTCAATCTGCTTCATGTTGCTTTCGCCTTGAGCCAGATTAGCGGTTTCGGGCATACCGTCGTAGTAGAAAAGCATTCCCTCGTTGGGGTCGGACAGACCCTTGTCATCAAGCTTACCATCGATGATGATGGTAACAGCCTCGGACTGCTTTACTTTATTCTGCTGTTCTTTCTCAACCTTCTCGTTGGTAGGCAGCGCGATCTGGAGCGTCTGGCTCTTGATCATGGTGGTACACAACATAAAGAAGGTGATCAACAGCATGTTCATGTCAACCATAGGAGTGAAGTCGATACGGGTATCGAACTTTTTCTGACGACTTTTCTGTTTAATAGCCATATCTTAGTCCTCCTCAGTTTTAAGGGCCGTCATCAGGGTGAACTTGTTCATCTTCATGGTCTGGAGGTTGTCCATCACCACGTTCACCACGCTGTAAGGCGTTGTCTGGTCGGCCTTGATTGCAATACCACGTCCTTTAACCATCATTTCCTGCAGTTCGGGGTTCACCGAGTTATAGGCGGCCCTGATCCACATCTGGAATTCATTGGGGTTGTTTGGATCTTCATTCATGTTGATTGGAACACCGGGGTTCTGTTCTGATTCAAGGAACTTATCCCTCTGATCGGATTCCAGGTTCAACCATTCTTTCATCTTTGTAATAGGTACACCGAAAGCGTTCAGCTTAGAGAAGGTCTCAATCTCCTTGTTGGTAAACGCGAGGTTTGCACTGGGATGAGTCTTCTTGTACTCGGCTACCATATTCTTAAGCAGGTCGGCGCGGACCGTCTCGCTCTTCATTGTCGAGTCCTTGCTACCGAGTACCTCAAGGAATACCTTGCCCTCGGGGCTGACAAGAACTGACAACAGGTTAGCATCGGGAACCTTCTCCTCGGAAACCGAAGGAGGTGTGATCACAGTCACAGGTTCTTTCTGAAGGAATGTAGAAGTCAACATGAAGAAAGTCAACAGAAGCACCGTCACATCGGACATAGCGGTCATGTCGATGCGGGTCTCTTTCTTTTTAATTTTGACTTTTCCCATATTTCTAGATTACCTTAATCTGTTTGTTTAAAAACGATTAATTAAACAGCTGCTAACCAAAAAATTAGTGAGTAGCGGAGAAGGTAGATACCATCGAGAAGCCGAGCTCATCGATAGCATAGGTCATGTTATCAATCTTGTTGGTGTAGAAGTTGTAACCGATCAGAGCGAGGGCAGCGGTTGCGATACCGAGAGCGGTGTTCACAAGTGCCTCCGAAATACCGGTTGACAGCTCGGTCGAGTCAGGAGCACCCGAAGCGGACAGAGCCTGGAACGACTTGATCATACCCAACACAGTTCCGAACAGACCGATCAGGGTACCGAGGGTGGTCAGGGTTGCAAGAACGGGGAGGTTCTGCTGCAGAGCAGGCATCTCAAGTGAGGTAGCCTCCTCGAGGGTTCCCTGGATAGCAGCGAGCTTCTGCTCCTTGCTCAGCAGGGTGTCCTTGTCCATCTCTTTGTACTTCTGGAGGGTTGCAAAAACAACAGCGCCTACAGTACCTTTCTGCTTGCGGCAGAGGTCCTCAGCCTTAGCGAGGTCATGGTTGCGCAGAGCGGCCTTTACGTTCTCGACAAACTTGGTGGTGTTACCACTACCTTTAGCCTTAGCAAGAGCAATCCAGCGCTCAACACAGAGTACGAGCACGGTGAGGAAGCAGGTAATCAGCACAGGCACAACTATACCGCCCTTGTACACGGTACCAAGCAGGTTGATGGGACCTTCCTTGTTCACAGTGTCCTTGAAGTTGCCGGGAGCACCGAGAACGAACATGTAGAACAGGATTGCGATTGCCAAGCACACGACAATAACGATCGATGCGCTCTTGATACCACTAACATTGCTGCTCACGTCTTTCTTGGCAGCGGTCTGTGGCTTCTGAATGTTTGTTTGTTCAGCCATAATTTAAATTAGTTTAAAAAAGGATTAATAAAATTAGTTATTTAGTTATTAAAGTTCAGTTGTTCAATGGGTGTGTTGTGCGCACCAATCTGCTGTCGTCAAAAAGCACAAGCAGTTGAAACACAATAAATTTCACAACAAATGGCGGCCACTAGGGCACTTAAAACAAGCCATTTTGCCTAAAAAATTAACGCAAATTTATCACAATTATTTGAAAAGACCATACTTTGAAGCACTTTTTTTCACATTTTTTATTAACAATGGCGTTTTGCCAGCACAGAAAGCGTGAAATGGACTGTCAAGTACAAGGAACGGCGATGCACAAATCAGCAGACCAAAGGCAGTTTTTTTAATGACTATGGAATAAATGATCAACAATTTTGCGTATCTTTGCCTTGCGGCGAAAATAGGCTGCGTTTCGGGTATGCAAACAAAAATCAGGCTTTTTGTTTGACATTCCGCTCAACTTGCACTATCGCTGCCTAGCGGCGAAAATAGGCTGCGTTTCGGGTATGCAAACAAAAATCGGGCTTTTTGTTTGACATTCCGCTCAACTTGCACTATCGCTGCCTTGCGGCGAAAATAGGCTGCGTTTCGGGTATGCAAACAAAAATCAGGCTTTTTGTTTGACATTCCGCTCAACTTGCACTATCTTTGTGCCCACATTATTAAATATAATATAACCCAAAAAACTATACAATTCAGATCATGGCAACTGTTAGACTCAAGAAAGGGTTCGACATCAACCTGCTGGGCGCCGTGGGCGATAACGCTATCGCCAAGGCCGACTTCCCACAGAGCGTTGCTGTCGTTCCCGATGATTTCCATGGGATTATCCCCCGCATGGAAAAGAAAGAGGGCGAACACGTCATTGCTGGCGAGCCCCTCTATCATGACAAGAATCATGAGGCCATCAAGGTTGTAGCCCCCGTGAGCGGCACCGTCAAGGAGGTGCGCCGCGGCGAGCGTCGCCACATCGATGCCATCGTCATTATCCCCGACGGCGGTAACGAGTGCGTCACCCATGACACCAAGCAGGACGCCGAGCAGCTGTTGCTGCAATCCGGCCTGTGGGTGATGATGCGTCAGCGCCCCTATGACGTGGTGCCCGTGCCCGGTATGAAACCCAGGGACGTGTTCGTGACCGCATTTGACTCGGCACCGTTGGCCCCAGACCTGGACGTGGTACTCGGCGACAAACGCCAGTACATCGCCAAGGGCGTGGAGGTGCTTGACAGCCTTACCGACGGCAAGGTGCGCATCGGCATCCGCGAGGGACAGAGCATTGATGCCCCCAAGGCCGAGGTGACCACCTTTGTTGGCCCCCACCCCGCCGGCAACACCGGTGTACAAGCCGCCAACACCGTTCCCGTTAACAAGGGCGAGACGGTGTGGACGATGGACATCGTGACGCTGGCTCGCATCGGCGAGTTGTTCACCACCGGCAAAGTGAGCCACGACACCGTGGTAGCCATCACCGGCGAGATGGTGCAACAGCCGCGCTACGTGAGCACCATGATGGGTGCAGACCTGGAAACCGTGCTCAAGAACGAGTTGACCAATGTGGCCATGAGCCGCATCATCAGCGGCAACGTTCTCACGGGCGTGAAGGTGGAAGTCAACCAATGGCTGTGCGCCCCCTATCGCCACATCACCATCATTCCCGAGAACAACAAGCCCGACGAGTTCATGGGCTGGGCCTCATTCAGTCCCAGTCGTTTCTCGATCTACCGCACGTTCACCACATGGCTGGGCGGTCTTTCCAAGCCCCGCAGCATGGACTGCCGCATCAAGGGCGGTGAGCGAGCCATCGTTCGCACCGACGAGTATGACGCGATGCTGCCGATGGACATCTACGGTGAGTTCCTCATCAAGGCCATCATCAGCGGCGACATCGACAAGATGGAGCAGCTGGGCATCTACGAGATTGCACCCGAGGACTTTGCCCTGGCCGAGTTTGCCGACACCAGCAAGCTGGAGTTGCAGCGCATCGTGCGCGAGGGCCTGGACAAACTGCGTGCCGAGATGTCGTGAGATTCATTTCCCGGACGAGAAATGAAGGTTAAAGGTTAGAGGTTAGAGGATAAAGACTTCATTAAAGAGACTTTTACCTGGACTCGAGACATCGACAAGCAATCACAAGAAAGAATCACAACAAAACAACAATAGCTATTCAACAATATTCATTGATATGAAAGCTTTAAGGAATTTCATGAACAAGATAGAGCCCTCGTTCCGTCCCGGTGGCAAGCTCGCGAAGCTGGAATCGGTCTATGACGGCATGGAGACCTTCTTGTTCACGCCCAACGCCACATCGCGGTCGGGCGTCCACATCCACGACGGCAATGACTTGAAGCGCACCATGATCACTGTGGTGGCTGCCCTGGTTCCCGCGTTGCTGTTCGGCATGTACAACATCGGTTACCAGCATTACCTGGCCATCGGTCAGGCCCACATCGGCTGGTTCACGATGTTCCTGTATGGTCTGCTGGCCTTGCTCCCCGTCATCGTGGTGAGCTACGGCGTGGGTCTGGGCATCGAGTTTATCAGCGCACAGATTCATCACAAGGAGATTCAGGAAGGCTTCCTGGTGACAGGTATCCTGATTCCCTTGATTGTTCCCATCAACACGCCGCTGTGGATGACGGCTGTCGCCACGGCATTCGCCGTGATCTTCGCCAAGGAAATCTTTGGCGGTACCGGCATGAACATTTTCAATGTCGCCTTGATCACCCGCGCGTTCCTCTTCTTCGCCTACCCGTCACGCATGAGCGGCGACGAGGCGTTTGTCAAGATCGACAGCGCGCTGGGCATGGGCAGCGGCAAGGTGGTTGACACCTTCACCGGCGCTACCCCGCTGGGCCAGGTGGCCACGAGCGTGGGCGACCCGTCGATGACCAATATCGTGGGTGAACCCATCAGCTGCCTGGACGCCTTCATCGGTTTCATTCCCGGTTCACCGGGCGAGACCTCGATGATCGCCATCCTGATCGGCGCCGCCATCCTGCTGCTCACGGGCATTGCCTCGTGGCGCATCATGTGCTCGGTATTCGTCGGCGGTCTGGGTATGGCAGCCCTGGCACACGCATTGCCCAGTGCCACCTACCCCGCCTCGCTGCTTGACCCCTGGACGCAGTTGTGCCTGGGCGGCTTCGCCTTCGGTGCTGTGTTCATGGCTACCGACCCCGTTACTGGTGCCCGCACCAAGACCGGCCAGTACATTTATGGCCTGCTGATTGGTGTGTTCGCCATCCTGATCCGTGTTTACAACAGTGGTTATCCCGAGGGCATGATGCTGGCCATCCTGCTGATGAACGCCTTCGCTCCGTTGATCGACCACTGCGTGGTATCGTCTAACATCAAGCGCCGCGCCCGTCGTGCCGCTGCTAAAGTGAAGGAGGACTAAGCGATGAACAAGAACAGTAACATTTATCAGATCCTGTATGCTGCCGTGCTGGTGCTGCTCGTGGGCTCGGTGCTCGCGCTCATCTATATGGCGCTCAAGCCCAAGCAGAACGAGAATATCGCCAATGACACCCGCAAGCAGATCATGAGTGCCCTGCACATCGCTGCTCCCGACGACAGCAAGGTCAAGGAGACCTACGAGAAATACATCATCCAAGACCTGCTGGTGGACCGCGACGGAAACGTTGTGGACAGCGCCAAGAACGTGGCCTTCAATGTTGACATGAAGAAGAATGTCAAACTGGCCGAGCGCCTGTTGCCCGTGATGAAGTGCAAAATGGACGACGGCAGCATCAAGTATGTACTGCCCATGTACGGTGCCGGTCTGTGGGGTCCCATCTGGGGCTACATTGCCATGAACGACGACGGCAACACCATCTATGGCGCCAACTTCTCACATGAGGGAGAGACGCCGGGACTGGGTGCCCGAATCGCCGACAAGGACTTCCAGGACAAGTTCGTGGAGAAGCACGTGTTCCAGAACGGTGAGTACAAGGGCGTGGTAGTGCTCAAGAAGGGACAGAAGTCTATCAACGGAGCCGAGCAGATCGATGCCTTGACAGGTGCCACGATCACCAGTCTGGGCGTGAGCGCTATGCTCGAGAACTGCCTGGCCCCCTACGAGGCCTTCCTGAAGAAGATGCAAACTCCCGCTACACCCGAGCCGGCAGCCATCGAGAGTGAAATCAACGACAATCAACCCGAATAAACCCACCTATGGCTATGTTATCAAAGAAAAACAAAGAAGCATTGTTTAACCCGCTGTCCAAGGACAATCCCGTCTTGGTACAGATTCTGGGTATCTGCTCCGCGCTTGCCGTTACCGCCAGTCTGGAGCCCGCCATTGTGATGGGCATCTCGGTGATATGCGTGCTGGCGTTCAGCAACGTGATCATTTCGTTCCTGCGCAAGACCATCCCCACCAACATCCGCATCATTGTGCAGCTGGTTGTGGTGGCCGCGCTGGTTATCATTGTGCAACAGGTCCTCATCGCCTATAACTACGATGTGAGCAAGCAGTTGTCGGTATTCATCGGACTGATTATCACCAACTGTATCCTCATGGGCCGACTGGAGGCCTTCGCCATGCACAACAGCCCCTGGCCGTCGTTCCTCGACGGTATCGGCAACGGTCTGGGCTACACCATCGTCCTGGTGATTGTGGCCTTCTTCCGCGAGTTGCTCGGCTCGGGCACGCTGTTCGGTTTCCACGTGATTCCGCAGTGGTGCTACGACCATGGCTACGAGAACAACGGTCTGATGATTTTGGCTCCGATGGCACTGATCACCGTGGGCTGCATCATCTGGGTTCACCGCTCCCGCAACAAGGAGTTACAAGAGAATTAACGAGCATGTTTAACCATTAAATCCACAAGAAACAATGGAAGAACTTAATCTGTTTATCAAGTCGATTTTCATCGACAACATGATATTTGCCTATTTCCTGGGCATGTGCTCGTTCCTCGCCGTTTCCAAGAATGTGAAGACGGCATTCGGCCTGGGCATCGCGGTCACCTTCATGCTGGTGGTGACGCAGCCCATCAACTATATGCTCAACAAGTATGTGCTGCAGGAGGGTGCTCTCACCTGGCTCAGTCCTGCTCTTGCAGGTGTTGACCTGAGTTTCCTGGGTCTCATCCTGTTCATCGCCGTGATTGCCTCGGCCACCCAGCTGGTTGAGATGGCTGTGGAGAAATTCTCGCCCTCGCTCTATGCGTCGCTGGGCATTTTCTTGCCACTGATTGCTGTGAACTGCGCCATCCTGGGCGCCTCGCTGTTCATGCAGCAGCGCGACTTCCCCTCGGCCTGGACGGCTACCGTCTATGGTGCGGGCTCGGGTATCGGTTGGCTCATCGCCATCGTGGGCATTGCCGCCATCCGCGAGAAGCTGGCTTACAGTGACATTCCCAAGCCGTTGCGTGGCGTGGGCATCGCATTCATCATTACTGGTCTCATGGGCATCGCCTTCATGAGTTTCCTGGGCATTAGATTAGGATAAAAGGAGGACGACACTATGATACTGATATCAACAAGCATTTCAACTACGGTATTGGCAAGCGCACTGGTGTTCCTGGTGCTCACCCTGTTGCTCGTCATCCTGCTGCTCGTGGCCAAGCACTACCTCGTGCCGTCGGGCAATGTGAAAATCAACATCAATAACGGTACCAAGGAACTGGAGGTTACCAGCGGCAATACCCTGCTCAACACCTTGCACGAGAACGGCGTGATGCTGTCGAGTGCCTGCGGTGGTAAGGGCAGTTGCGGCCAATGCAAGGTCCAGGTAACCGAGGGCGGCGGCCAGATTCTGCCCACCGAGTTGCCCCATTTCTCTCGCAAGGAGCAGATGGACCACTGGCGTCTGGGTTGCCAGGTCAAGGTGAAGGACAGCATGTCCATCCAGGTGCCTGACAGCGTACTGTCGGTCAAGGAATATGAGTGCACCGTCGTGAGCAACAAGCTCGTGTCGTCGTTCATCAAGGAGTTTATCGTGGCCCTGCCCCCGGGCGAGCACATGGACTTCATCCCCGGCAGCTATGCCCAGATCAGGATTCCCGAGTACGAGATGGACTACGACAAGGACATCGACAAGGAGTCGTTGGGCGAGTACCTGCCCACGTGGGAGAAATTCGGTCTGTTCGGCCTCAAATGCCGCAACGACGAGGCTACCGTACGTGCCTACTCGATGGCCAACTACCCCGCCGAGGGCGACCGCTTCATGCTCACGGTGCGCATCGCCACCCCGCCGTTCAAACCCAAACCCCAAGTCGGTTTCATGGACGTGATGCCGGGTATCGCCTCGAGCTATATCTTCACGCTCAAGCCTGGTGACAAGGTCATCATGAGTGGTCCCTACGGTGACTTCCACCCCATCTTCGACAGCAAGAAGGAGATGATCTGGATTGGTGGTGGTGCCGGTATGGCTCCCCTGCGTGCCCAGATCCTGCACATGACGCGCTCCCTGAACACGCGTGACCGCGAGATGCACTACTTCTATGGCGCACGCTCGCTGAGCGAGGTCTTCTATCTCGAGGACTTCCTGCAACTGGAGAAGGACTTCCCCAACTTCCACTTCCATCTGGCGCTGGACCGTCCCGACCCCGTTGCCGACGAGGCAGGCGTGAAATACACGGCAGGCTTTGTCGCCCCCGTGCTCCGCGACACCTATCTTGCCCAGCACGAGGCCCCCGAGGACTGCGAGTACTATATGTGCGGCCCGGCCATGATGAGCCAGACGGTGAACGAGGTGCTCGACTCCCTGGGCGTCGACCCGTCGTCGATCCACTACGACAACTTCGGGTAATCGCCGGAGAACTCAGAGGATTTCTAGCAGAATCCCAATAGCAACACTAAGCCCCGTGCTCGATGATGAGCACGGGGCTTGTTGTTTCCTTTTCTCTTGAAGGAGGCTGTTACTTCAGGGTCTCGATCCAGACCTTGAGGCTGTCGACGGGAGGATTGCCGTTGAGGACCTTGCCGGGGAGAATCCAGTTGGCACTGGGGGCGCTGGCCTTCTTCAGGTCCTCGCCGCTGTTGCCCATGCCGCTGCCGCCCGAGGTGGCAAACGGGATGATGGTCTTGCCCGTGAGGTCATACTGCTCGAGGAAGGTGTTGACGATGCGGGGAGCGGTGTACCACCAGATGGGGAAGCCCACATAGATGGTGGTGTACTGGTCCATGTTATCGACCTTGCTGGCCACGGCGGGACGGGCGGTGCTGTCCTTCATCTCGATGGTCGAGCGGCTCTTCTCGTTATTCCAGTCCAGGTCATCGGCGCTATAAATCTTCTCAGGAACAATCTCAAACAGGTCGGCATCGGCGGCCTCGGCAAGCGTCTTGGCGACCTGGGCCGTGATGTGTGCATCACTGGCCGAGAAGTAAACCACCAGAGTGGTCTTCTTGGCCTCGGCATTGGTGGCATCATCACCACTGGTTGCGGCATTGTTCTGGTTGTTTTGACATGCGCCCAGCAAGATGGTGAGCGTGATCAGGAATAAAGCTGAAAATCTCTTCATGACGATGGTTTTAATGTTGAATTGTGGAAAAAAGAAACTGCCCGCCTTCACTGCAGTAACAATGTGAGCGAACAGTCTCTAAAAGCTATACGAATTATGAAAAACTAGTCTTTCTTCTTCAGGTCAACCTGGCCGGGAGTGGCGGGTTTCTCGGCGCTCACGGTGGGAGCGGTTGACTTGGCGGGAGCGGCCTCGGTCTTGACGGGAGCGGGAGCCACCTTGCCGCCGACCTTGTTGTAACGCTTGTTCAGACCCTCGATAACCTCGTTGGTCACGTCATACTTCTCGTCGATGAACAGCGTGGCGCTCTTGCGCAGTACCATGTCAAAGCCTTTCTTCTTGGCATAGTCCTTCATGAAGTTGTCGATCGAGTCGAGCAGCTGGATCTGGCTCTGATTCAACTCATTCTGGATGCTCTGCTGGAGGCTGGCCAGATAGTTCTCGGCATCGGCCTGCATCTTCTGCAACTTAGCCTGGTCGGCATTGAAGGCTTCCTCGGTGAGATATTGATTATTCTGGTACTTCTGCTGCATGGCGTTGCCAAACTTGCTGATCTCGTTGCCGCGCTGCTTCTGGGCAGCGTCGAACTGGTTCTGACGGCGCAGCATGGCCTCGTTGATGTCCTTGGCGAGGTTGTAGTTGGCCATAATGGAATCCTCGTCGATGTAGCGGATCTTGAGATTCTCCATAGCGGCGCCACTTGCGGCCTTGGGAGCCTCGGCGGGCTTATCGTTGCAAGCGGTTGCAGTCACGAGCATGACAACGGCCAGCACAGCAAGCGTGGTGTAATGTTTAATGAAATTCATTTTCAAACGATGTTTTTTGACTTTTGCTTTTTATTGTTGTTAGTTGTAAAATTCCTTGTCTCGGGCACATTTGATGCCACGCTTGCGCATCTCGGGATTGTCGTGGATGTGGGTGTTGGGGAATCGTCCGCCTTTGACGAAGAACACCTTCACCCCCAGCAGCAGCACTGCCAGTCCCACAATCGCCAATGTCAACAGTAACGTAGCCATCATCCGTGTCATCTTGCAAAAAGACCTGCAAAGTTAGTTATACTTTGCGACTCCAACCGCGACATTTAGCAATTATTTTCTCCAAAATGACACTTCAAGCCCTCGTTTTAACTAATTTTTAAAGCGCTAAAGATTAACTAACATTTCCACCCCCACCCCCGTGGCCCATCCAATGGGGAAAAATGACTACCTTTGTAGTCTCGCATGTTGTCCCGTGTGTTGCGTTGACAACGCAACAGACAAGACAAGGCAACAAACAAGAAACAATTTACCACTCACTCACGATGAAGAAAGAGACCTACGAAGCCCAAAAGCCCTTTGCCGGGGAGAAGAAGCCCTCCATGCTTCGTCGCTGCGTGGGTCATGATTATGCGAGCCGGCAGATCTACATGATCACGATGGTCACCGAAGGGCGGCGCCCGCTATTCGGGCAAGTGGTGGGCAAGAGCGATGCGCCAGCTGGCAGCGACGATGCACCCCACATCGAGCTGTCGCCACTCGGGCAGCGCGTGAGCGACGAATGGTGGGCGGCCTCACAGCACCATCCCGAGGTGAGAGTCCTCGCCCTGCAGATGATGCCCGACCACCTGCATGGCATCCTGTTTGTTCAAGAACAGATGGAGAAGCCCCTGGGCATGCTCCTGCGAGGCTTCAAGCAGAGCTGCAACCGCCACTACCGCGAGCTTGTGCTCGGCATCGTCCCGCCCGTCCCGTCCGTCCCGTTTGTTGCGTTGACAACGCAACAAACTCGACAAGCACCCGCCAAAAAAGACCGGCGCAACGAGGACCGCTCCCGCGGCCTGCTCTTTGCCCGCGGCTATAACGACAAACTGCTGCTGCGTGAAGGCCAGCTGGAAACCTGGATTCATTACCTCAACGACAACCCCCGCCGCCTGTTGATGAAACGCGAGCATCCCGACCTGTTCCGTGTCCAGCGCAACGTCGAGGCCGCCGGGATGACCTTCTCGGCCATCGGCAACCGCTTCCTGCTCGAGCGCCCCGTGCGGCTGCAGGTGCAATGCTCACGCCGCCTGAGTGTAACCGAAATACAAGAGCAGGTCGCACACTTCCTGACAGAGGCCCGACAAGGAGCAGTGCTAGTGTCACCTGCCATTTCGCCAGGCGAGAAAGCCGTCATGCGGGCCGCATTCAACGAGGGTCTTCCGCTCATTTTCCTGCAAGAGAACGGTTTCACCGACTTGGCAAAGCCTGGCGGCAAGCGAATGGAAGCCTGTGCCCGTGGCCAACTGCTCATCCTTGCCCCATGGCAACACCACAACGAGCAACTGACCATCAGCCGCAGCCAATGCCTCAAACTCAATGACATCGCCCGCCTGCTCACGGTTGTTCCTTGAATTATCATAAAACCGTCCCTTTACGAGCCTCACGCTAAGGCGCTATGACTCGTCCTAAAATTTTTTGACAGATTGTTCTTTATTTTCCTATCAAGACGGGTAATGCTGAGCCGTCATTGTTGGTGCTAAAGTCTGTTGGGGGCTCGATGCCCCCACAGGCTTTTTTTGACGGTCTAAAGCGTCGCC
>JAFQZK010000020.1 GCA_017405965.1 Muribaculaceae bacterium
TAGCGAGATCATGTACCGCGTCCTGATTTGGGATCCCGTTGCCGAGGAGTGGGTTCTGAGGACCGACTGGACCCTGTACGAGGGCACCGAGGGTGAGATCTGGTTCGAGAACAACGGTGAGAAGGTTCGCATCGAGGCTTACGCCTTCATCGGACAGGACGTTAGCCAGGATGTGGCTTATGAGTTCACTGTAGCTACCGCTCTCGACGAGCTGATGAGTGGCAAGACCGTTGCCGGCGTTCGCTACTTCAACATGGCTGGCCAGGAGATGCAGCAGGCCGAGGGTCTGACCATCGTGGTTACCACCTACATCGACGGCACCACCAACGCTGTTAAGGTTGTGAAGTGAGCTATCGTCCTTTAGCTATAAACTGTTAGTTTTGGCTAAAGAGAATGAAAAAATAAAAAGAAGCGCAAAAAAACGCTTCTTTTTTTTGTGGATTTAATTAATCTTATTATTTTTGCCCCGTAATTCAAAAAAGGATGAATTGTCATTTCGCGAATTTGAGAATTATTTTTTTTTATTAACTGTTTAATATGTTCTTATTATGAAGAAACTTTTTACTTTAATCGCAGTGGCCGCTATGGCATTCGTAGCTCAGGCCAACGTTCTTTCAGTAGCTCAGGACACTTGGTATTCAGGTGTTTATCCCGTTTATGGTCTGTGGTATGACACTCCGGGTGAGAGCCAGATGATCTATCCCGCCGACATGCTGACTGAGATGGCTGGTGGCGACATCACCGAGCTTTCGTTCTTGACGCTTGGTACTCTCGGTGATAGCGAGTACGGTGACTTCTCCGACTACACCATTGGTTTCTCTGGTGGTGAGCTTCAGTTGGCTCTCAAGGAGGTTGACCAGCTTGGTTTTGAGGAGGAAGTATTTGTAACCGGCGCAACGGTTGTTGCTAACACTGTTCCCGAGTATGGTGCACTGACTCTGGACTTCGTTCTGGACGAGCCCTTCCACTACAATGGTGGCAACCTGCTTGTCGAGGTAACTATCATTACCGAAGGTGGTTATGGCACAACCTACTTCCTGGGTACCGCCTTTGTTGACGAGTACGAGAATGACCTCTACTACGCCAGCATGTATGTAAACTATGGCTACAGTGGCGATGTTTACAGCAGTGGTCTGTCTAGCTTCATCCCCGCTGTCGACTTCACCTATACTCCCGGCGGTGCTCCCGTTGAGCCTCCCGTAGAGCCCATTACTGTAGGCGCTCCCGTCTTCCAGGGCTACACCATCGATGGTATCACCGGTTACGGTGTTGGCATCACCCCGACCACCGAGGGCAGCGACATCATGTACCGCGTCCTGATCTGGGATCCCGTTACCGAGGAGTGGGTTCTGAGGACCGACTGGACCCTGTATGAGGGCACCGAAGGTGAGATCTGGTTCGAGAACAACGGTGAGAAGGTTCGCATCGAGGCTTACGCCTTCATCGGCGACAACAGGAGCCAGGATGTAGCTTATGAGTTCACCGTAGCTACCGCTCTGGACGAGCTCATGAGTGGCAAGACTGTTGCCAACGTTCGCTACTTCAACGTGGCTGGCCAGGAGATGCAGCAGGCCGAGGGTCTGACCATCGTGGTTACCACCTACACCGACGGCACCACCAACGCTGTTAAGGTTGTGAAGTAATTCAAGTAGCATTAGCTATTAGATGAAATAAGAGGAGGCGCAAAATTTTGCGCCTCCTCTTTGTTGTGTCGGTGATTTGTGGTAATTTTGTGAAATTAATACCTGATAAGCTTATGAAACATTGTTTGCTGTTATCGTTGCTTGCCTTGGTGATGTTGAACATCCATGCCCAGGTGCCCCAGTTTTCATCCAAGAGTTATGAAGACTGGGTCTATACCAATCCTGCCATCGAACTCAATCAGGCCAACATCCTCAACAATCGCATTGTGCTTTACACCACAAGCCAAGGCCTTCACCTGACGTTGACTTCACCGGCGTTCGCCTGCCTTGCCGGTCATATCATCGACATGAATGTGACCTGGATCACCGACCAATGGCAGAGCGATGGTTTCAATGTGAGTAAAGTGGCTCTCACGGCAACGCTACTCGACGAGGGCGGGATGCCTATCGATTCGGTGACGTTCAGGCCCGTCAGCGTGAGCCGCACCAATTACATCGACATGTCTATCCGTGTGCCCAAGACGATGTCGTCGGCACGGTTGCGCTTTGCCTCGTGGCGTGGCGATGTCAACAGCAACGGCGCCGTCAGGCAGATTGTGATGACCTCGTCGCTGTTTGGCGACGTCAACCTGGACGGTGAGGTTAGTGTGGCCGACGTCAATGCCGTGCTGGACCTGATTCTGGCTGGCAGCGATGACCAGGAACTGCTCAAGCGAGCCGATGTGAACCGCGACGGTGAGGTGAGTGTGGCCGATGTCAACGCTATCATTGATGTCATCGTGCGTGCTTGATGTTCTGGACAGCGCTGGGATGCGCCTGCCTGCGGGTGGCTTGTCTGGTGGTGATGTCAAATTGTAAGCATCGATGATTGTCGCACGACAGTTTGTATGGCTGGTTTGCACGTTTTGTTACCCTTTATCCTTTATTATATTGAAAAAAATAAGTCAAAACTTGTGTATTCCATTTTTTTGATATACCTTTGCTTGATTAATTATTGATTGGCCTGAATTAAATGTGATTTCAGAATGAAAATCAGCGAAAATGTGCTAAGAATGGCGATTATTAGGCGATTTTCTTTCTTAAAGAACGTTAAATTTTGGCTGTATTAGAAATTTATATTACTTTTGCGACAAATTTAACTAACAGTGTTTAATAAAATTTTATTAAAAATGAAAAAGATTATCTTGACTTTAGCCCTTTTGATGGGCGTGTTTGCTGCTCAGGCTCAGTCTCTTGAGCAGAACAAGTTCTTTGACAACATGTCGGTAACCTTGAAGGGTGGTGCTATCATGCCCTTCCAGGGTTATGCATTCTGGCCCAGCGCTCGTGGCATCTTCGGTTTGGAGATCAAGAAGCAGCTGACTCCGGTATTCGGCATGGGCGTTGAGGGTGAGGCTACCATCAACACCACCAGCTGGCAGAAGGAGCCCAACTACTGGGGACCCAAGAGCCCGAACATCATCGACCACACCCTGGCCGGTCTGTTTGGTACTGTAAACCTGGGTAACCTCTTCGCAGGTTATGCTGGCAAGCCCCGCTTCTTCGAGCTCGAGGGCGTTATCGGTGCTGGTTGGCTGCATGCTTTCCACCGCACTGAGTCGGCTAATGTTTATGGCAATGACTACAACAGCTGGTACACCAAGGCTGGTGCTAACCTGAACTTCAACTTCGGTGAGAGCCGTGCTTTCACCTTCAGCTTGAAGCCCGCTGTTGTTTGGGACATGAATGGTGACATCATGATTCCTTATCGCCACAACACCAATGCCCGCGCTGAGTGGGAAGGCGAGCCCCGCAACGGCAAGAGCCAGATGAACGCTAACCACGCTGCTGTAGAGCTTGAGGCTGGTCTGACTTACCACTTCAAGGGTAGCAACGGCGAGCGCTACATCACCTTCTGCCCCTACAAGTACAGCCAGGATGACATCGACGCTCTGAACGGTCAGATCAATGGTCTGCGTGGCCAGCTCAACGGTCTGCAGGGTGACCTCGACGCCGCTAACGCTCGCAACGCTCAGCTCCAGCGCGACCTGGATGCTGCTCGCAAGGCTAAGCAGCCCGAGCCCGCAAAGGCAGTTGATCCCAACGCTAAGTACATGAACGTTCTCGTTCACTTCAAGGTTAACAAGACCAACATCACCGCTGACCAGCAGCCCAATGTTGAGCGCGTTGCCATGTACCTGAAGAACAACCCCACTGCCACTGTTGACATCAAGGGTTATGCTTCGACCGAGGGCCCGCACGACAACAACATCCGCCTGGCCAATGGCCGCGCCGAGGCTGTTAAGAACATGCTGATCAACAAGTACAAAATTGAGCCCAGCCGCATCACCGCTCAGGGTTGTGGCGAGACCGACATGTTCCAGGAGCTCAGCTGGAACCGCGTTTCGATCTGCGAGCTCATCGTTAAGAACTAATTCTTGACGTCGCAAGAAACAGCGTGTTCTGAGTAACACAACAAACAATCTCCCTGCTGGCATCTGCCGGCAGGGAGATTTATTTTGTGCCTGTTGTTGCCGATTGTGAGAGGCTGAGGTTTACTTGAGGCGGCGCATGTGCTCTTGGTCGAGTTGGGAGGCGTAACGCTCGCGGATGATGCGGGCCACGGCGTCGCCGCGGTTGATGCGCTCGACGGTGATGCGCTGCAGCGAGTCGTTGAGCAGGCTGTCCTGGCGCACCATGCGTAGCTCGTCTTCACGCTTGAGCGTCGAGCTCTCGGCTGCCTTGAGGTAATCCTGCCAGAGGGCGACACGGGCGTTGATGATGTCGTTGCGGTTATTGACAAAGTGCATGTAGTCTCGGTTATGGGCACTGCCGGTCGCTCTCCACGAGCCGGGCTTGATGTCGAGGGCGATATTGCCTGCCTCGAGCACGAAGTGGAAGGGACGCGTCGTGTCGTTGTCCCAGCGCAGGAGTGCCACTTTAGCGCCGTCGATCTGTCCCTTGAAGGTGAACCTCCCCTCGTGGGCGCGCGCAGTGCCGCACACCCGCAGCTTGTTGTAGTCCTCCTCGAGCACGAGCAGCGTGGCGCTGTCGCGTTTCATCTGGCCGTCGAGCGAGCAGGTCACGGTATAGCTCTTGGGGCCTGAGGCACCTTGCTGGTCGCATCCGGTCATCATAGCGGCGAGGCAGAAGCCTGCTGCCAGTCCGGTTATCAGTGTTTTCTTTTTCATCGTGAGCGCAAAGTTACAAAACTTTTGCCCTGTTTTCAGAATAAAGCCGTAAATTTGCGACAGAATATCAACCAATGACATCAAACCTCAAGACAATGAAGACAAACAGACTACATGGCTTGACGCTGTTGCTGCTGGCTTTGCTGGCGCTGCCGATGACGGCTCAACAGCAGTTCACACTCGAGGACCTGAACTTCGGTGGCAAGAACTACCGTAACATGATTCCGCAGAACCGTTCGCTCACGTGGTGGGGCGACCAGCTGGTGCGCCTCGGCAAGGACACCTGCTGGACGGTGGATCCCGTCAAGGGCAAGGAGAAAGTGCTCTTCACGCGCGACCGCCTCAACAAGGGCGCCGGCCTGACCGAGGAGGGAATGCAGATCGGCAGTCTCAATTATGCGTCCTTCCCCTATGCCGGCAAGCCCGTGGCGTTGCTCTACAACAACAATGAGCGCCTGCTCGTCAACTTCAAGACGCGCAAGGTGGATTGGCGGCAGAGCAGGGTAGTGGGCGCTGTGGCCGAGGAATGGAACAACCAGAGCCACGCCATGGCCTATGTCAAGGACGATAACCTGTATGTCACCGATGCCGCCGGCAACACCCGCCAGGTGACCAGCGACGGCTCGCGCGACCTGGTCTATGGCCAGAGTGTTCACCGCAACGAGTTCGGCATCGAGGGTGGTCTGTTCTGGAACCCTCAAGGCTCGCGATTGGCCTTCTACCGCATGGACCAGAGCATGGTGACCGACTATCCGCTGGTCGATGTCCCCGAGCTTGACGATACCACTCGCGTCATTGCCGAGCCTGCTCCCGAGAAATACCCGATGGCTGGCCAGACATCCCATCTGGTGTGGGTGGGCGTACTCGACGTGGCCACGGGCGACACTGTCTATCTCAAGGCCGGTGACCCCACCGATCGCTATTTCTCCAATATTTCCTGGAATCCCGAGGGCAACATCGTCTATATGATGGAGGGCAACCGCGACCAGAACGTGGTGGACCTTGTTGCCTACGATGCTGCGACCGGCAACCGCATCAAGGCGCTTTATCACGAGGAACATCCCAAATACGTAGAGCCGCAATTCCCCATCACCTTCCTGCCGTGGGACAACGAGAAATTCATCCTGTGGAGCGAGAAGGACGGCTTCAACCACCTCTACCTCTACGACATCAACGGCAACCAGTTGCGCCAGCTCACGCGTGGCGAGTGGGTGGTGATGGAGCTGTTGGGTTTTGACACCGAGCGCAAGGCTGTCATCATCAGCGCCAATGCCGACAGTCCCATTCAGCAGAACCTCTACCGTGTGGATGTCACCACCGGTCAGCTCACCCGCATCGACGAGGGTGGCAAGGGATGGCACAGCGGCCGCTTGAGCGACAGCGGAGCTTGGCTCATCGACAACTATCAGGAGCCCGACGTGCCCCGCAACATCGCCGTCGTGGACACCCGCAACAACAAGCAATACCGCTACTTCAGTGCTCCCGATCCCTGGCAGGGTTACACGGTACCCGAGTATCGCTGCGGCTCCATCAAGGCCGCCGACGGTGTGACCGACCTCTACTACCGTCTGGTGCTGCCCACCGACTTCGACGAGACGAAGAAATATCCCACCGTTGTCTATGTTTACGGTGGCCCGCACGCCCACAACGTGGATGCCCGCTGGCACTGGAGCAGCCGCAGTTGGGAGACCTATATGGCACAGCGCGGTTATGTCCTCTTTATCCTCGACAACCGTGGAAGCGAGAATCGTGGTCGTGACTTCGAGCAGGCCACTTTCCGCCAGTTGGGCCAGGTCGAGATGCAGGACCAGATGTGTGGTGTGGATTTCCTGCGTACCCTCAACTACGTGGACACGGCTCGCCTGGGCGTGCACGGATGGAGCTTCGGTGGCTTCATGACCATCAGCCTGATGACCAACTATCCCGATGTCTTCAAGGTGGGTGTCGCCGGCGGCCCCGTCATCGACTGGAAATGGTATGAGGTCATGTATGGCGAGCGCTACATGGACACGCCCCAGACCAATCCCGAGGGCTACAAGAAGACCAGCCTGATCGATAAGGCTGCCGACCTCAAGGGCCGTCTGCAGATCATTATCGGCCTGAACGATCCCACCGTGGTGCCCCAGCACGCTTACAGCTTCCTCAAGGCCTGCATCGCTGCAGGCACGCAGCCCGACTTCTACGTCTATCCCGGTCAGGGCCACAACATGCGTGGCCACCAGAGCGTCCACTTGCATGAGCGCATCACCCGCTACTTCGATGACTATTTGAAGTGATGACCTGAGTATCAGGCTTTTAGTTAACTAAATAGACTGTTCTTCTCGGCGTTCCTTGAAGCCATCGGCTACAGGGAAACACCCACGCTGTACACGTGATTCTGCTTGAATTGGGGTGGTTATAAAGCACTTTTTTAATTCATTTTTCCTATTATGAACAGATTTTCTTTTTTCTTGTCTTCTATCGTGATGCTGACACTCTCATTTAGTGCATCTGCCGATAACTTCCTGCGAGGCGACAACAACCTGGATGGCAAGGTGGATATCAGCGATGTGACCGCCCTGATTAACTACATTCTTACAGATCATTGGACCAGTGGCTCGTATTATGATGATGGCTTTTGGGTAGTGTTTACCGATAATTATGGCAACGAAGAATATCATCAGCTCGATCAGTATTATGATGAGAATACTGTATATACCACCTTCTCTGCTGACGGTGTGTTCAATGGTTTGTGTCCATTTCATTTTAGAATCGACGGGGTTGATTATGGTGCCGATTTTTTCCTGACCGATGTTTTACTGGGTAATCCATTTGTTAACCCTCTAAAACCAGGTAGAAATAACTATATGATTCCTGATGGATTGTATCATATTGGCATTGTGATAGATAATGGCGCTCATGATCATGATTATTATGTTTATGTTCAGCCGCTATACGTTGTTAATTGATGAGTTAGCTTTTCAAGAATACTATAGCAAAAAAGTTGTCGCCGACTATCTGTAAGAAAAGTCGGCGACAACTTTTATTTTGTGGTAATTGAACCGTCTCTATTGAGGCTTTACTTCATCACCTTAGTGGTGCTTGTGGTGCCGTCGGTGTAGGTGGTCACGACGATGGTCAGGCCGTTGGCCTCGGTCATCTCCTGACCGGCGATGTTGTAGTAGCGTACACCGGCTACCTGCTTGTCAACAGCAGCCTCGTTGATGCCTGTCATACCCGGAGTCTTGAACTCGAGACTTGCCAAGGGGCCCCATTCGCCAAGGGCGTTCTTGCCGATCGAGAAGGCGATGTACCAGGTGTCGGGCTCGGCATTCCATTGAGCCTCATCAACACCATACTGGTCCCAATAGGGATCATAGGGATTGTCCTGCTTGAGGTAGTTGAGCAGGTTCTCCATGCCCCAATCCTCAGACTCATAGGCCGATTTCAGGATGATGATGTCGTGGTGAACGGCCACTTCCTCGTTGGGGGTGTAGATCACAAACTGGTAATAGCCGTAATCCTCATTGCCGCCGAACTCGCCGATCTCGATGCTCATCACAGCCTCGCCGGTGCCACCTATGTTGGCGGTGGTCACGGGAATGATGATCATGTCGGCATCCACGCCGTCGGCATCCCAGCATTGAACATAAATCTCATAATCCTTGCCAGGCGACTGGTCGGTCCAGGTGTGCTGGTAGGTCTCGGTCTTGGTGATGCCCCAGGCCTTGATCATGTCGGCCATGGTCTGGAAACCCATCCAGGGCCCGAACATGGCAAACTGTTGTTCGGCCGTGCCGGCTTCAAACAGGCAGATGGCATAACCTGCCGCTTCACTGTTGGGCGAGAAAGTGATGGTAATGAAATCGGTGCCCACTTCATCAACGGTGTAGTCCACCGAGGGCTGGGCGTTCATGCACACGCTTGTCAGCAAGGCTGCAAGCACAAGAAGTAATTGTTTCATCATAGCAGTTAACTTAAAAATTGGTTAAACAATAAATATATAATATTTTGGTTATCAGAGGAATGACTGGTATTCAGGGACCCATCATAGTGTGGACATTGCCCTTTGCAAATTTACGCTAACAGATGATTGTAAACAATAGTTGTAGCATTTTTTTAGACAAGATGCTGCAAAACTATTGTTTTCGGTAGCTCTGGGCGTTCCTGATGGCTATTCACGCTCAACCGGCAACTGAATCATCAAGTCAAAGTGTTGTCTATTGAGCAGTTATCTATATAATAGATAAAAAGTTAATAAAATAATGCCCAGAACTGCTGAAAATCGGGGAAAATTTTCTATATTTGCAGCCAATTACGACATAAACCGATAATTCCAAAATATAAGCATTATGAACAAACAAATCACATTGGAACAAGCCGTCGAGAAAGTACAGGACGGCATGACAATCATGTTTGGCGGTTTCTTGGGTAACGGCAGTGCCACCCAGATCATTGACGCCATTGTAGAAAAAGGTGTTAAAGACCTCACTATCATCGCTAACGACACCGCCTATGACGAGGTGGCTCACGGCAAGCTGGTCAGCAACCACCAGGTGAAGAAGGCTATCGTTTCCCACACGGGTACCAACAAGCAGACGGCCTTGCAGAAGAATGAGGGCACCCTCATCGTCGAGTACGTTCCCCAGGGCACCCTGGCCGAGCGCATCCGTGCAGCAGGTGCAGGCCTTGGCGGCGTGTTGACCCCCACCGGTCTGGGCACCATCATGGCCGACGGCAAGGACATCGTTACCGTTGACGGCAAGGACTACCTGCTGGAGAAGCCCCTGCGTGCCGACATCGCCTTCCTGCGTGCCAACATCGTTGACGAGTTCGGTAACATGGTATTCCTGGGCACCACCAACAACTTCAACCCGCTGATGGCCACTGCAGCCGACTATGTAGTCGTTGAGGCTGAGAAGCTCGTTCCCGTTGGTGAGATCGCTCCCGAGCACGTTCATGCTTCGGGCATCTACGTTGATGGCATCTACGTCGAGAAATAAATCTAAGGACTAATAACTAAGGACTAAAAACTAAGGACTAAAAAACTTACATGGAATACAAGACAATGATCAGACTGCGCATGAGCGCAAAGGATGCCCACTACGGTGGCAATCTGGTTGATGGAGCACACATGGTACACCTCTTTGGTGACGTAGCTACCGAGTTGTTGATTATGCGTGACGGCGACGAAGGCCTCTTCTGCGCCTATGACAATATCGAGTTCCTGGCACCTGTTTATGCCGGTGACTTCATTGAGGCCGAGGGTTGGATCGACCGCGAGGGCAACACTTCGCGTCACATGATGTTTGAAGCCCGCAAGGTGGCTCAGGCCCGTCCTGACATCAGCGCATCGGCTGCCGACATCCTCGACGAGCCCGTTGTGGTTTGCCGCGCATCAGGCACCTGTGTAACCCCCAAAGACTGCCAACGCAAGTAAGTTAGGAGTTAGAAGTTAGAAGTTAGGAGTTGCTATCTGACAACTGACGACTAAAAAAACTAAGGACTAGAAACAAAGGACTAGAAACTAAAATGGATAAACTGATTATCACTGCCGCTATCTGCGGCGCCGAGGTCACCAAGGAGCAGAATCCTAACGTGCCCTATACCGTAGAAGAAATCGTTCGCGAGGCTAAGTCGGCCGTTGATGCCGGTGCCGCCATCGTGCACCTGCACGTGCGTTGGGACGACGGTACGCCCACCCAGGACCGTGCCCGTTTCCAGGAGTGTGAAGAGGCCATCCTGAAGGTGTGCCCCAATGTCATCCTGATTCCTTCGACCGGCGGTGCTGTGGGTATGACGCCCGATGAGCGCTTGCAATCAACCGACACGACTCCGCTGCCCGAGATGGCAACGCTCGACTGCGGTACCTGCAACTTCGGCGACGAGATCTTTGACAACACGATGCCCACCATGCGCGCCTTCGGCAAGCGCATGATCGAGCGCGGCATCAAGCCCGAATATGAGTGCTTCGAGATGGGTCACCTCGACACCATCCTGACCATGGCCCGCAAGGGCGAGGTTCCCGGCAACCCCATGCAGTTCAACTTCGTGCTGGGCGTTCCCGGTTGCACCCCCGCCACCGTCGCCAACCTGTGCTGGCTCGTGAACGGCATTCCCGCCGGCTCGACCTGGACGGTGACCGGTGTTGGCCGTCATGCCTTCCCGATGGCCGCTGCCGCTATCGCCATGGGCGGTAACGTGCGTGTGGGCTTCGAGGATAACCTCTACCTCTCCAAGGGTGTGCTGGCCAAGAGCAACGGCGAACTCGTGGAGAAAGTCGTGCGCATCGCCAAGGAACTGGGCCGTCCCATCGCCACCAGCGACGAGGCCCGCGAGATCCTGGGCCTTCCCAAGCGCAACTAAGGACTAAAGACTAAAAACTAAAATCAATAATCGTTTAACAATTAAAAACAACCAACTAAAATGCAGAAACACGGAAACAGATTCGGTACGCACCGAGTAATCGAACCCAAGGGCATTCTTCCTCAGCCCGCCAACAAGCTGGACAACAACATGGACGAGATCTACGACAACGAGATCCTCATCGATGTACAGACCCTGAATATTGACTCCGCTTCGTTCACCGACATCCACAACTATGCTAAGCAGCAGGCCAAGGATCCCAACAACGAGGCCGAGGTGATGGAAGAGATCAAGAAGGAGATGCTCCTGAACGTTGAGCTGCAGGGCAAGCACCGTAACCGTCGTACCGGTTCGGGCGGTATGCTCCTGGGTAAGGTAGAGAAGATCGGTGATGCCCTCAAGGGCAAGATCGACCTGAAGGAGGGCGACCGTATCGCTACCCTCGTATCGCTGTCACTGACCCCGCTGCGCATCGACGAGATTCTCGAGATCCGTGCCGATGTTGACCAGGTGGACATCAAGGGTAAGGCTATCCTGTTCGAGAGCGGCATCTATGCCAAGATCCCCGATGACATGCCCGAGAAGCTCGCGCTGAGCGCACTCGACGTTGCCGGTGCTCCCGCTCAGACCGCCAAGCTGTGCCAGTATGGCCAGAACGTTGTTATCCTGGGTGCCGGTGGCAAGAGCGGTATGCTCTGCTGCTACGAGGCCAAGAAGCGCGTAGGCGTTACCGGTAAGGTGATCGGCCTCGCCAACAGCCCCAAGTCCACCCAGCGCATCAAGGACCTCGGCTTCTGTGACGTTGTCGAGAGCGTTGCCGGCATGACTCCCGTTGAGGTATACGAGTTGGTTTACAAGCTGACCGACGGCAAGATGGCCGACACCACCATTAACTGCGTGAACGTGCCCGATTGCGAGATGACCGCTGTGCTGTGCACCAAGGACGATGGTATCGTTTACTTCTTCTCGATGGCCACCAGCTTCACCAAGGCTGCTCTGGGTGCCGAGGGTATCGGTGCCGACGTGAACATGATCATCGGTAACGGCTACACCAAGGGCCATGCCGACTTTACCTTGCAGGAGCTGCGCGAGTGCCCCGAGCTGCGCAAGATCTTTGAGGAACTCTACGCTTAATCATCAACCATTATGGTAGAATCAAGAAGAAAACAATTATTTCCTGACGTCACCGACGAGCAGTGGAATGACTGGAAATGGCAGGTGAAAAACCGCATCGAGACCCTTGAGGAACTCAAGAAATACGTGAAACTGACCGCCGAGGAGGAAGAGGGCGTAAAGCAGACCCTCAAGACCTTGCGCATGGCCATCACGCCCTATTACCTGAGCCTCATCAATCCCGATGACCCGCATGATCCCATCCGTCGTCAGTGCATCCCCACTGGTCTGGAGACTCATCAGGCCGCTGCCGACCTGCTCGACCCGCTGCATGAGGACGAGGATTCCCCCACGCCCGGTTTGACCCACCGTTATCCCGATCGCGTGCTGTTCCTCATCACCGACATGTGCTCGATGTACTGCCGTCATTGCACCCGTCGCCGCTTTGCCGGTCAGACCGACAATGAGTGTGGTATCGACCGCATCGAGAAGGCCCTGGAATACATCCGTCAGACTCCTACCGTGCGCGACGTCCTGCTCTCGGGTGGCGACGCTCTCATGGTGAGCGACAAGCGTTTGGAATACATCATCTCGGAATTGAGGAAGATTCCTCATGTTGAGATCGTTCGTCTGGGTACCCGCGTTCCCGTGGTTTGCCCGCAGCGCATCACGCCCGAACTGTGCAACATGTTGAAGAAGTATCATCCCATCTGGATCAATACCCACTTCAACCACCCCAACGAGGTAACTGCCGAGTCGAGCCGTGCTTGCGAGATGCTTGCCGATGCCGGTATTCCCCTGGGTAACCAGAGCGTGCTGTTGCGCGGTGTGAACGACTGCGTTCATGTGATGAAGAAGCTCGTGCATGAGATCGTCAAGATCCGTGTTCGTCCTTACTACATCTACCAGTGCGACCTGTCAATGGGTCTGGAGCACTTCCGCACCCCCGTCAGCAAGGGTATCGAGATCATCGAGGGCCTGCGCGGCCACACCAGTGGCTACTGCGTGCCCACCTTCGTGGTGGATGCTCCCGGTGGTGGCGGCAAGACGCCCGTCATGCCCCAGTACATCATCTCTCAGGCTCCCGGCCGTGTGGTATTGCGCAACTTCGAGGGCGTGATCACCACCTACACCGAGCCCACCGACTATCACAGCGAGTGCAACTGCCCCGAGTGCCAGGCTGCACGCGCCAAGGAGCAGGTGGCTGCCGACAAGGCCGTTGACGGTGTTATCTCGCTGCTTGAGGGTGAGCGCATGAACATCGAGCCCAGGGCGCTGAAACGTCATGAGCGCAACGAGGTACGTAACAAGAAGTAATTGAGACTGCATCCGTTGGTCTGTGAAGACGTCATCCGGCGTCTTCACAGACACCAGCGGAAATCATTGCGTTCAGGGAGTGCCCTTCATCAATGACATATTGCGATACGACAGCCTGTCTATCGTGGGACTGGAAAAGAATACCGGCAAGACCGAGTGCTTGAAGTATGTCCTTGACCGGTTGCCCCTCCAGGACAAGCGCATCGCCGTGACTTCGATTGGCATTGATGGAGAGACCGTGGATCAGGTGACCCGCACCCAGAAGCCCGAAATCGTCCTGCGAGAGGGAATGTATTTCGGCACCAGCGAGACCCACTACCGCCAGCGCCGTCTGGTGTCGGAGCTCATCGACGTGAGTGACGAGAGCACCTCGCTGGGTAGGGTAGTGACCGCCAAGGCAATCACGGGAGGCAAGATCCTCCTGTCAGGCCCTTCATCGGCCAGCAGCCTCAGGCGGTGGATGGGGGAGATGCAGCACCGCTTCGACATCGACCTGGTCATCATCGACGGCGCCCTGTCGCGCATGAGTTCGGCCTCGCCTGCCGTGAGTCAATCGATGATCCTGGCCACCGGAGCGGCCTACTCGGTCAACATCAACACGCTGGTGAGCAAAACGGCCCATGTGGTGGATCTCATCAACCTGGACATGACCAGCAGCCCCAACCTCCAGACGCTCTCGCCGCTTGAGAAGGGCTTGTGGTTCATCGACAAGGATGGAGCGCTTCACTCGTTAGACGCGATGACCTCCCTGTCCAAGGATATCCACTTCGAGGGGATGGATGGCTGCGAGACACTTTATGTGGCAGGAGCCCTGGTCGACGGATTCCTCGAGAAGGTGAGGAAAAACAAGAGCCTCAAGCAGGTGGAACTGGTGGTGAGGGACTTCACCAAGATTTTTGTCACTCCTCAACAGTTCAGGCTGTTCCTCAAGGCGGGAGGACGCATCAGGGTGCTGCAGAAGAGCAAACTCATCGCCGTCACCGTCAATCCCACGTCGCCCAGTGGCTATGTCCTCGACTCGGACATCCTGTGCGGCAAACTCAGCGAAGCCATCGGGCTTCCGGTATATGATTTATTAAAGAACAACCATCAGTGCAACTGAAAAATGTCATAGAATCACCTTGCGGCCTCCGCTTCATGCTCGACCAGCTGGAATTGCAGTCGGGTTTTGCCCGTCGTTGGCTCCTTGACCTGCCCATGATGACACGAGGCGAGGAAATTGCCGCAGCCTATGATGAGTTGCACCGTTTCACATCCTTTGTCGAGCAGGTTGATAAGACCCGCCTCGACACGTTGCTCTTCAGGTTGCAGGGCCTGAAGGACATCCGCACCACCATCAAGAACCTGCACAACAAGGCCGTGCTCGACGATATCGAGCTGTTTGAGGTGAAGCATCTCGCCATCCTGGCAACCGATGTGAATACCTTGCTCGCTCGTCACGACATGGCCGATGTGGTCGAGATTCCCGCCCTTGACGAGGTCATCACCATCCTTGACCCCGACGGCATGAAGATGGCCACATTCTATATATATGACTCCTACTGTGCCCAGCTCAAAGACCTGCGCGCCCAAATCAGGCAGCATCCCGATCATCAGGATGACCTCATGCTACAGGCCAGCGAACTGGAAGAGACTGTTCGTCAGGACCTGAGCCGTCAGTTGCATCTGTTTGCGGCGGCTATCGAACAGGCTTTACTCGCTCTGGCACGCATCGACGTGGATCTTGCCAAGGCGTTGCAGATGAGGCAGATGGGGATGACGTTCCCCACCTTGACTGATGACGGAACCACCCGCCTTGAGGCGATGTTCCATCCTCAGGTCCAGCAGGCGTTGTCCACCCGAGGCCGTGAATTCCAGCCTGTGGATATCGCCTTCGGTCATCGTCCCACCCTCATCACGGGTGCCAACATGGGCGGCAAGACCGTGGTCTTGAAGACCTTGACCTTGTGTCAATATCTGTTCCAATTCGGGTTCGGCATCCCCGCGGCTAAAGCCCAGATTGCCGTGAAAGACGAGATATACTTCTGCATCGGTGACGACCAGTCGGTCGAGAAAGGCCTTTCGTCGTTTGCAGCCGAGATGCAGAATATCGATGCCGTGATCAAGGCATCGCGCGAGAACAAGAAATTACTGGCGTTGATTGACGAGCCGGCACGCACCACCAATCCCACCGAGGGCGCCGCCCTGGTGACGGCGTTACTGCAGGTGCTGGCCGACAAGGACATGAGTCTGGTCATGACGACGCACTACGATATAGAGTCGGGAAAGGCCCGTTGCCTGAGGGTGAAAGGCTTTGAGAACGGCTCGATGGATTATCGGCTGGTCGAGGTTCAGGACGGCGAGGTGCCCCACGAGGCGCTCAACATCGCTCAGAGCCTGGGCATCGACAGCGAGTGGATAACGACGGCCAGAAAGTTGCTGGAATCCGCTGTTCAACACGTATGACATCACACTATATACTATATACACTATGCAAAAGAGCAAGTTAGGATTAGATTTCGAAAAAGTTGAGTATGCCAGAGGTTTAGCCAAAGGCATCGCCGAGGACGTGCAGTCCTTTGTGGAGCAATACACGACAGTGGCTGTCGAGCGCACCCTGTGCCGCTTGATGGGCATCGACGGTGTTGATGACAATGACGTGCCCCTGCCCAATGTTGTGGTGGAAGCCTTGAAAGACAAGGGCGTGTTGAACGAGGGTGCCTTGTTCTTCATCGCCAATGCCATGATTCAGACCGGCTTGAATCCCCAGCAGATTGCCGAGAAGGTTGCAAAGGACGAATTGGACATCACCAAGGTGGTCACCCGTGACCCCAAGCAGATTGCCGACGCCTTGCAGCCTGTCGTTGACGAGAGCATGGCCCGCATCCGCGCCCGTCGTGCCCGTCGCGAGCATTATCTGGAGACCATCGGCGAGGGTCCGAAACCCTACCTCTACATCATCGTGGCAACGGGTAACATCTACGAGGACGTGGTACAGGCTCAGGCAGGAGCCCGTCAAGGTGCTGACGTCATCGCTGTAATCCGCACCACGGGTCAGAGTCTGCTGGACTATGTGCCTTATGGCGCCACGACCGAGGGCTTCGGCGGCACTTTCGCCACCCAGGAGAACTTCCGCATCATGCGCAAGGCGCTTGACGAGGTGGGTGAGGAGCAAGGCCGTTACATCCGCCTGTGCAACTACTGCTCGGGCCTGTGTATGCCCGAGATTGCCATCATGGGTGCCTTCGAGGGTCTGGATGTGATGCTGAACGATGCCCTCTACGGCATCCTGTTCCGCGACATCAACATGCAACGCACGCTCATCGACCAGTACATGAGCCGTATCATCAACGGCTTTGCAGGCGTCATCATCAACACGGGCGAGGACAATTACCTGACCACTGCCGATGCCGTTGAGGCTGCACACACGGTGCTGGCTTCGGACCTCATCAACGAGCAGTTGGCCCTCATGGCCGGTCTGCCTGAGGAGCAGATGGGTCTGGGTCACGCCTTTGAGATGGATCCGATGCTCGAGAACGGCTTCCTGCTGGAGCTGGCTCAGGCACAGATGACCCGCGAGATCTTCCCGAAGGCCACGTTGAAGTATATGCCCCCGACCAAGTTCATGACGGGCAACATCTTCCGCGGCCACATCCAGGACGCTCTGTTCAACATGATAGGCATCTGGACCCACCAGGGTATCCAGCTGCTGGGTATGCCCACCGAGGCCATCCACACGCCGTTCATGAGCGACCGTTACCTCTCGATCGAGAATGCCAAGTACATCTTCAACAATATGAAGAGCATCGGCGAGGAGATGGAGTTTGTCGAGGGCGGCATCTGCCGCAATCGCGCCAAGGAGGTGCTGGGCAACACCATCAACTTGCTTGAGGAAATCACCAAGGAAGGCCTGTTCACTGCACTGGAGAAGGGTATCTTCGGCGACGTGAAGCGTCCCAAGAACGGCGGTAAGGGTCTGGCCGGTGTCACCATGAAGGGTGAGAACTACTACAACCCGTTTGTGGAACTGATGAAGGGTAAGAGATAATAACACATCACAAAATAAGGTTACTATAGGACTATGAGCGAAGGATTATATAGCATGGAAGCTAAGGATTTCGACAAAACCTTAGACTTCACCAAGATTAAACCATACGGTGACACGATGAACGACGGTAAGGTGCAGCTCAGCTTCACCCTGCCCGTGCCTTGTGGCGCCGAGGCGGTAGAGGCCGCCAAGCAACTGCTGCGCAAGATGGGTCTGGAGAATCCCAGTGTGGTCTACTACAAGGAATTGACCCCGGGCTTCACCTTCTTCAACTGCTACGGCAGCTGCACCCACACTGTGGACTACAGCACCATCTACGTTCCCAAGGTGGAGAGCAACACGATGGACATGTATGAGACCGATGAGTATATCAAGGAGAATATCGGCCGCAAGATCGTCATCGTGGGCGCTTCGACGGGTACCGACGCTCACACCGTGGGCATCGATGCCATCATGAACATGAAGGGCTATGCCGGCCACTACGGACTGGAACGCTACGAGATGATCGAGGCCTATAACCTGGGTTCCCAGGTGCCCAACGACGAGTTCATCGCCAAGGGCATCGAACTCCACGCCGACGCCCTGCTCGTCTCGCAGACCGTGACCCAGAAGGACGTGCACATCAAGAACATGACCGAGTTCATCGAGCTGATGGAGGCCGAGGGCCTGCGCGACAAGATGATCTGCTGCTGCGGCGGTGCCCGTGTGACCCACGAGCTGGCCAAGGAGCTGGGCTTTGACGCCGGTTTCGGCATGAACACCTATGCCGACGATGTGGCTTCGTTCGTCGTGCAGGAGATGGTCAAGAGAGGAATGAAATAATTCAAGTTTCAGCACGCTGAAACTTGAAGTTTAGAGTTTAGAGCTTGAAGTTTAGAGTTTAGAGCTTGAAGTTTAGAGTTTAGAGCTTGAAGTTTAGAGTTTAGAGCTTGAAGTTTAGAGTTTAGAGCTTGAAGTTTAGAGTTTAGAGTTTAGAGTTTAGAGTTTAGGGATTAGAGATTAGTGAATGGCTGGTCGATAATCTTGAGACAAGAGAATGAAATAACTTTTTAAAAACATATAATTAATCTCAAATCACTATTTACATTATGGATAAATATCAAATGAGAGAAGTCATCGCCAAACGTGCCGCCAAGGAGTTGCACGATGGTGACGTTGTGAATCTGGGTATCGGTATTCCCACATTGATTCCTAACTATTTGCCCGATGGCGTTTCGGTAACCTTGCAGACCGAGAACGGTGCCATGGGTATGGGCCCCACCCCCGAGGAGGGCAAGGAGGACAAGAACCTCATCAACGCCGGTGGTGGCGCCATCACGCTGAATCCCGGTGCCTGCACCTTCGACTCGGCCACCTCGTTTGCCATCATTCGCGGCGGCCACGTGAACGTGTCGTTCCTGGGCGCTCTGCAGGTTGACGAGAAAGGTAACCTCGCCAACTGGATCATTCCCGGCAAGATGGCTCCCGGTATGGGCGGTGCCATGGACCTCGTTGTGGGTGCCAAGCGCGTGATCCTAACGATGGAGCACACCCAGAAGGGTAACCCCAAGATCCTGAAGGAGTGCACATTGCCCCTCACCGCCGCCGGTCAGGTCAACATGATCATCACCGAGATGGGCGTTATGGACATCACCCCCGAGGGTATCGTCCTGCGCGAGCTCCATCCCGAGTTCACCGTCGAGGATGTACAGGCTGCAACCGAGGCCAAGCTCATCATCTCGCCCGACCTGAAACCCATGGACGTTTAATTCCGTCACTCGAGTCATGGAATATAACTTCTTGAAGATCGAGCACAATAACGGTGTCACCGTGTTGACGATATCGGCGCCCAAGACCTTGAATGCCCTGAATTCGAGCATCCTCAAGGAATTGAACGACTTTATCGACAATCTGGAGCCCACCACGCGCGTGCTCATCATCACCGGCGACGGCGAGAAGTCGTTTGTCGCTGGAGCCGATATCTCGGAGATGGTTCACCTGAACGAAGCACAGGGCCATGAATTCGGCCGCCTGGGCGCTCAGGTGTTCCGCAAGATCGAGGTGCTGCCCATTCCCGTCATCGCTGCCGTGAACGGCTTTGCGCTGGGTGGTGGCTGTGAGCTGGCCATGTCTTGCGACATCCGCATCTGCTCGGCCAATGCCAAGTTCGGTCAGCCCGAGGTGGGCCTGGGTATCATCCCCGGCTTCTCGGGAACCTATCGCCTGCCCAAACTCATCGGCCAGGGCTATGCCAAGGAGATGATCTACACGGGCAAGGTGATCCGCTCGGACGAGGCCCTGCGCATCGGTCTGGTCAACGCCGTCTATGAGCCCGCCGAACTGATGGGCAAGGCGATGGAAATGGCCGCCATGATGCTCAAGAACGCGCCTGTGGCCATCGGCCTGGCCAAGCAGAGCATCAACGAGGGTTATGACCTGGATGCCGACGGTGCCATCGCTCTGGAGAACAAACTCTTCGGCAAGTGCTTTGCCACGGCCGACCAGAAGGAGGGCATGGACGCCTTCCTCAACAAGCGTGAGGCAACTTTTAAGGGAGAATAATAAACATTAATCAATCAAATAATTAGAACAGATTATGAAAATTTGTGTTATTGGAACAGGTACGATGGCTAAGGGTATCGTCAAGGCTTTTGCCGCCAAGATGCCCGTGGTCATGAAGAGCCGCACCCAGGAGAGTCTTGACAAGGCCATGGCTTCGATTGCCAAGGGTTACACCAAGCTTGTCGAGAAGGGTAAATTCACTCAGGAGAAGATGGATGGCATCATGGCCAACATCTCCACCACGACCGACTATGCCACCTTCGCTGATGCCGACCTCGTCATCGAGGCTGCTGTCGAGAACATGCAGTTGAAGAAGGACGTGTTCATGGAGCTTGACAAGATCTGCAAGCCCGAGACCATCTTTGCCACCAACTCATCGTCGCTCTCGATTACCGAGATCGCTGCTTGCACCAGCCGTCCCGCACAGTTCATCGGCTGCCACTTCTTCAACCCCGCCGACCGCATGGCGCTCGTCGAGGTCATCAAGGGCCAGCTCACCAGCGAGGAGACCGCCAAGTGCATCGTTGACCTGACGACCGAGATCGGCAAGACTCCCGTGCCCGTTAACGAGGCTCCCGGTTTTGTCGTTAACCGCATCCTTATCCCGATGATCAACGAGGCTGTAGGTATCCTGGCCGACGGTATTGCCAGCGCCGAGGATATCGACAAGTGCATGATGCTGGGTGCCAACCATCCCATGGGCCCGCTCGCTCTGGCCGACCTTATCGGCAACGACGTGAACCTCGCCATCATGGAGGTGCTCTACAACGAGTTCGGCGATCCCAAGTATCGTCCTCACCCGCTGCTGCGCAAGATGGTGCGCGCCGGTCTGCTGGGCCGCAAGACGGGAGAAGGCTTCTATAAGTATTAATCATTATCAGTCCTTAGTTTTTAGTCCCTAGTCCCTAGTTTCAAGAGACAAATGAACGGGGATTAAGAACTAAGGACTAGAAACCAGAAACTAGAAACTAATATGGATTTTAGCTATTCTAAGACTGAACAACTGTTCCTGCAGATGGTACGCTCATTTGCAGAGAACGAGGTGAAGCCCCTTGCCGCCGAGATCGATGAGCAGGAACGCTTCCCTATCGAGACCGTCGAGAAGATGGGTAAACTCGGTATGATGGGTATTCCTATTCCCAAGCAGTACGGCGGTGCCGGTGGTACCGTGCAGATGTATATCATGGCTGTTGAGGAGCTGTCCCGCGTGTGCGCCACGACGGGCGTTGTCCTCTCGGCCCACACCTCGCTGTGCATGGCTCCCATCCTGGAGCACGGCACCGAGGAGCAGAAGATGAAATACTTGCCCAAACTCGCTTCGGGTGAGTGGATTGGCGCCTTTGGTCTTACCGAGCCCAATGCCGGTACCGATGCCGCCATGCAGCAGACCACTGCTGTCGATGCAGGTGACCACTGGGTGCTCAACGGCTCCAAGATTTTCATCACCAACGCTTCCAATGCCCACGTGTTCATCGTGATGGCCATGACCGACAAGGCTCAGGGCACCAAGGGCATCTCGGCATTCATCGTCGAGAGGGATATGCCCGGCTTCTCCATCGGTAAGAAGGAGTTGAAGATGGGTATCCGCGGCAGCGCTACCTGTGAGCTGATTTTCGAGAACTGCATCGTGCCCAAGGAGAATCTCCTCGGCCAGCTCGGCAAGGGCTTCAAGATTGCTATGATGACGCTTGACGGTGGCCGCATCGGTATCGCCTCACAGGCTCTCGGTATTGCCCAGGGTGCTCTGGACGAGACCGTGAAGTACACCAAGGAGCGTAAGCAGTTTGGCCGTGCCATTGCCAAGTTCCAGAACACTCAGTTCCAGATGGCAGACCTCAAGACTAAGGTCGAGGCCGCCCGTCTGCTTGTGCGCAGTGCCGCATGGAAGAAAGACATGCACCTGCCTTACAGCGCCGATGCCGCTATGGCAAAACTCTTTGCTGCCGAGACTGCTATGGAAGTGACGACCAAGGCCGTACAGTTCCACGGTGGCTACGGTTACACCCGTGAATATCCTGTTGAGCGTATGATGCGTGACGCCAAGATTACCGAGATCTACGAAGGTACATCCGAGGTTCAGCGCATGGTTATCGCTGGTCAATTATTTAAATAAATATGGAGGAATAATAAATGGCTGTTGAGATAAAAAGATATGATGGTGCAATACGGGAAAAGAGACTTGCAGGTATGCCGGGCTCTAATGAATCCACGATGAATATCATCGTTTGTGTAAAACAAGTTCCCGATACCACCGTTGTCAAGATTGATCCCGTGAAGGGTACTTTGATTCGTGAAGGCGTTCCCAGTATCATGAACCCTGATGATAAGGGCGGTCTTGAACTCGCTTTGAGACTGAAAGACGAGTTTGGCGCCAATGTCACCGTGATTTCGATGGGCCCGCCCCAAGCCGACGTCATGTTGCGCGAGGCCCTCGCTATGGGTGCCGATCGTGCCATCCTGCTGAGTGACCGCAAGTTTGCCGGTGCCGACACGCTGGCAACATCCTATGCCCTGTCGGGCCTGTGCCGTGTGCTGGACTATGACCTCATCATCGCTGGCCGCCAGGCTATCGACGGTGACACCGCCCAGGTGGGTCCCGAGCTCGCCGAGCACCTCGACCTGCCGCAGATTACCTATGTCGCCGGAGCGAAATTGCTCGACAATGGCAACCTGCAAGTCGAAAAGGAGAACGAGGACGGTGTCCAGGTTCTCGAGGTCGAGGGCAAGTGCCTGTTGACCGTGCTGGCTTCGGCATTTGATGCACGCTACATGAGTGTGAGCGGCATCATGGAAGCCTATGACAAGGAAGTCGAGGTTTGGAGTGCCGACAAGATCGACGTCGAGGAAGGCAAGTTGGGTCTCGCCGGCTCGCCCACCAAGGTGTTCAAGTCGTTCCCCAAGGCCATGAAGGCTCCTGGCGAGGTTCACGAGGTGACCCCCGAAGAGGCTGTAGAGCTCATTGTTAATCAACTGAAAGTTAAACACATTATCTAAAAGTCACTGCATTATGGATAAGAAAGATTATAAAAACGTATTCGTTTTTGCTGAGCAGCGCGAAGGTGTCATCCAGCCCGTTGCACTTGAACTTTTAGGTAAGGCCCGTGACCTGGCCGACGCCCTCGGCGAGAAGGTAGTTGCCATGCTGCTGGGTGAAGGCATCAAGGACAAGGCTCAGATGCTTATCGAGCAGGGTGCCGACGAGGTCATCGTCGTTGATGCTCCCGAGTTGAAAGACTTCCTCAGCGAACAGTATTCACAGGCTGTCGGCCAGATTATCCTGGACCGCAAGCCCAGCATCGTGCTCTATGGTGCTACCACCATCGGCCGCGACCTGGCTCCCCGCATCGCTTCGCGCCTCAAAACGGGTTTGACTGCCGACTGCACCAAGCTCGAAATCGAGCCCGATGCCAACAACGAACCTGAGTTCCGCATGACGCGTCCCGCATTTGGCGGTAACCTGATGGCTACCATCATCTGCCCGAACAACCGTCCGCAGATGTCAACCGTGCGCCCCGGCGTGATGCAGAAGATGCAGCGTCAGGCTGGCCGCGAGGGTATCGTTACCGAGTTCGCGCCCAAGTTCGACACCAGCAAGTTCAAGGTGAAACTCGTCAAGACCATCAAGGCCGACAAGCAGGTCGCCGACATCAGCGAGGCCAAGATCCTCGTCAGCGGTGGTCGTGGCGTCCATGACAAGGAAGGTTTCGACAAGCTGCAGGCCCTCGCCGACGTCCTCGGCGGACAGGTGGCATCGTCGCGTGCCATGGTCGATAACGGCGTGATGCCCCACGAGGTACAGGTAGGACAGACCGGTAAGACCGTCCGTCCCAACCTCTACATGGCATGTGGTATCAGCGGTGCCATCCAGCACCTTGCCGGTATGGAAGAGAGCGATTTCATCATCGCTATCAACAAGGACAAGTTCGCCCCCATCTTCAGCGTTGCCGACCTGGGCATCGTAGGCGACCTCCACAAGATTGTCCCCATGTTGACCGAGCGCATCAAGAAAGAACTCGAGAAATAAATCAACCCCCAACAACAGTTCCTCCTCTAAGCTTAGAGGAGGCCAGAGGATGTTGATAACCCCAACAACCAAGGGCGGGCGCCACCACGGCATCCGCCCTTGCTTTATTCACACCAGCCTCCCCCAAAAAGGGAAAACAAGAGATAATGTGAGTCCAATAATAAAGTACTGATACTCAATTCCCCCTCTTGGTCAAGAGGGGGTGCCCGTTAGGGCGGGGGCGTTCGTCATACAGCGACAAATAACCCTATTCGGTAGCATCAACGCCCCCTTGCCCCCTCTAATCTTAGAGGGGGAGTTGCTAACGCTCTGATTGATAATCAGTGATTCTGTTGAACTCACGTTAGATATTAAGCTATCCAGCACTCTATCCTTTTTCTCCGGGGTGTGTGGCCTCGCCTTGGTGTGGCTATAAGGGTGCGTGTGTACATGAGAAAAAGGATAAAAAGGAGAAAATGGATTGATGTCTCCTTGTGACAGAAGTGGCAGGGTGGGGTGTTGGCATGGTTTTTGTTGCTGCAATGGTGTTATGAAGAAGAAAAAGAAGAAACAGCCTGTCAACATGGACGACGTGATTAAGGCGATGCGTCGCGGGAACCGTGAGGGCGAGCAGGAGGTGCTGGGCCCTGGTTTCCATGCCACCAACCGTGTGCACCGCTCCAAAAAGACCTACACCCGCAAACTCAAGCACAAGGGATGTGAGGAGTGAGAAGTTAGGAGTTAGGAATGAGAAACTAAACGCTCGCTTCACTGGGGTGTAATATCAAACTTTGTTGTATCTTTGCGAGATCGTTCAATATTAATGAGATACAAGATGAGATACGTGAAGATGATTGCTGCAGCCCTGGTCGTGATGACAGGCCTGCTCACGGGCTGCAAGAGCGCCCAACAGACGGCGCTGGCTAAGGACCCGACGATGGATTCGAGCCAGTTTGTGAACATCACCGACGTGGTGCCTGATGCGATTCTGGAAATCCGCTACTATAGTACCTATAACTTTGTGGGGGCTCGCATCGACGGCTATGAGGAGCCTGTCGCCCTGATGACGCGTGTGGCAGCCGACAGCCTGCGTGCCGCGAGCGATGACCTCAAGCGCCACGGCTACTGCATCAAGATCTATGACGCTTACCGTCCGCAACGTGGTGTGGATCACTTTATGCGCTGGGCCCTCGACGTGAACGATACCGTCACCAAGGCCTATTTCTATCCCCGCTTGACCAAGAAAGAGGTGTTCGACGGCGAGTATGTGGCCACCAAGAGCGGCCATTCGCGCGGCTCGACGATCGATTTGACCATCGTTGACATGCAGACCGGCAAGGAGGTTGACATGGGCGGCACGTTCGACTGGTTCGGCATCGAGAGTCACCCCGACTACGGCGGCGGCAACCCCGAGACGCTGGAATTCCAGCAGACGGTGCCCACGTTCACCAGCGAGCAGTTCTACAACCGCATGGTGCTGCGTGCCGCGATGCTGCGTCACGGCTTCAAGCCCCTGGACAACGAGTGGTGGCACTTCACGTTGAAGAACGAGCCCTTCCCTGACACCTACTTCAACTTCCCGGTGCGCACGCTCCCAAGTGCCAAGTAGCTCACTCTAGGAATATCAGCTTACTCAGAGAAATCAAGGAGGCTGTGTCATAATAGTTTCGCCAGGAAAAATAACCGCCCTAGCGGGCGGGAAATTAGTCAAATTGGAATAAAAATTATTCAAATTGAAATGATTTTGTCCAATTTTATCATTAGCGTCCACTAAAAACTGATGAATTTTGTTGTAATATCCTTAAAATCAAAGTTTTACACGCACTCTTAGACCGAACGGATTTGAAATCACAAATCAATTGATGCTGAGCGACTTGATTAAAAACATAATTGATTTTGAGCCTTTTATAAAAATCCAATTATCGACAAAATATCTAATTCAAATTTTTAGTGGACAGCAATGCAATTTTATATATAATTTGCTTAATTTCCCGTGCGTAGCACGGTTTTTTCTGCGACATTGAATTATGACACATCTCTGTCTTGTTGTGCGGGTGCGGTCACTTTTTTTGGATCACGTCATTATCGCCGCAGGGCATGTAGATGGTGTCGCCCAGAAGGGGGAACGGCGCTTCGATGAGGTAGCGCTGACGCTGGGCCTCGAGAGGCACCGTGAGCCTTACTTCGCCCTTGGCATCAGAGGTCACCTGCTGTCCGGCAATCTTGACGGTACAGTTCGGGATTCCGGCCTCGGTCGCGGGATTCCACAGCGTGAAATGCACATTACCATAGACCTCGGCATTGCGGTTGATGTTGAGCTTCACATCACGCGAGAGTTTCACTGTGGTATCCAGCGGCTGGAAGTCGGGCGCCTCGAAGGTGATGTGCGTCTCTTGACCCAGGAAACGGTGCGGGATATTGGCGAACAAGGCGGCAGCGTTGGCATGGATGGTGTCCATCTTGGTCTCGTTGTCGAGCGTCAAGGTGACCACCGCATCATGCAGCGGCGGCAGCTGATCGTTGATGATAGAGACCTCGTTCAGCCCCAGGCGGGCGTCAAACGGCTGATTGGACATCCAGACCCATCCCAGTACAGCCAGCACGGCCAGGGCACCTATGGCCCATGCAATGGCAAGATTGATGAGCAGGCGTTTGCGGCGCTGCCAGATGTCGTCGAACTCCACGCCCATCATCTTGGAAATCAGCTGCACATAGGCGCGCTCCTTGTTGAGCCACGGCGAGCGAAAGTTCTTCTCGTGGATGTTCACTCCCAGAATCTCGGGCATCTTCAACTCCTTCAATTTGGGGTGGAAGCACTCCGTGTCGGGATTGCCGCTGTTGGGCACGCCGTCAACAATGAAATAATGAATCTTATCGGCACGGCCCAGGCTGTGGAAATACTCGATTTCCTTGCCCACCCATTCACTCTTGGCCGAGTTGGGCGAACCGATCACAATCAGGTGCTTGGAAGCCCGCAGACGCGACTTCAGCTCTTCGTTCAAGCCGCCAGGTTGAATGTCGTTAGGCGCGAAGAAGACCGGGTGCATCGGTTTGCGTTCCCATCCGTGTTCGGCGCACAGTTTTTTTGGCATCCGGTAATTCTCCAGTTTTTTCTGGAGGCGTTTGCCCCATTTAGTGTCCTTTGAGCTGTAGCTGATAAAGGCAAAATACCCCTTATTCGGCTCCATCTCATCATTCCTCATTTGTTCTCTCTCTTCCATATCTCATATAATTGATTAATCCGACTGTTTGTTAACGCTATTATCTTTTCTTCTGCTGTTCCAGACATCCAATAAAGCTTGGTCGTTCTTCCATTTCTTATATAATTGGTTAATCCGTTCTCTCTCCTCCTTAGTGATCTCCTTCACGCCTAATTGCACGCCCATCACATCCTCGAAATGATGCTTGCTGACCTCCCCATCCTTCAACACCACAATATCCTTCGGCTTCCCCTTATACTCCGCTGATTTGTCAAACACAGAAACAAGACTGTCTTCCCGCCAATCATTATATTCCAGCAAGACATATTCCCCCTCCATCCCTTGCTGTTGCGCCGGTCCACCATCACCAACAGTAGCTGTAAGGCAATGGTTATGGAGGAACTGTTCCCCTTTTCCTTGATAGAGCGCTGAATCGTATTCTATAAGTAGAATGAATTTCTCATCAGAAATTACTTCGGTATTACTATCTCCATAAAGTGTTTTCTTGATTTCAAGGCCTTTTTGTAGATACTCCAAAGCTTTGGCATGGTCTTTCATTTGATAATAAGTTTTCCAGAGATTATTATAAGAAAGTAAGACGTTAGGGTGGTTGGGGCCATATAATTTTTCTCTGATGCTGAGAGCCTTTAATTGATAGGTTAATGCGTTAGCAAAATCACCCTTATTAACATAACATGTGCCTATACTATGATAAGCAGCAACTGTTGATGGGTCGTTTATACCCAACGTTTTCTCCTCAATCTCAAGGGCTTTGAGTAAGTAATCTAGGCCTTTGTCTTCTTCTCCCAAATAACAATATACTGTTCCCACATCATGCAAAGCCCAACCGGTGTAAGAGTGCTCACTCCCATATTCTTTCTCTCTGTTGTTTAGTACCTTAACAAAATAGTCTAATGCTTTTTTGAAATCACCTTTGAGACGATAAACCGAACCGATATGATAATAACATAAGGTTGTTGTCGGATGCTCCGTTCCCAATACATTCTCAAAGATGCTAAGGGCTTTGGTGAAATTCTCCAAGGCTTTATCATAATCGAGCTTTTGTGTATAATCTTTTCCTAGGTTGAAATAAGAAGAGGCAGTATTGAGATGCTTTGTACTCAAGACTTTTTCTCTGATGTATAGACTCTTTTGATGGAACTCAAGAGCTTTCTCGTAATAACCTTGATTGTAGTAAACATTACCGATGGATTCGTAGGCAGTGGCAACTGTGAGGTGCTCTTCTCCCAGATTCTGCTTGTTGATATCAAGAGCTTTTTGATAGTATTCTAATGCTTTGCCATAGTTGCCCTGACTGGAGTAAACCGAGCCGATATGGATGTAGACCGTAGCTATATCAGGGTACTCCTCACTCTCACCTAGAGCGTTTTTGTGTATGTTAAGTGCTTTGAAGAATAACTCTAATGCTTTGTCAAAGTTACCTAGGTCACTATAAACTAAACCGAGGTTATTGTAGGATGAGGCGGTTTCAAGATGTTCTTCACCTAAAACGTTCTTGCATAAATCTAATGCATCTAAGATGTAATTCAACGCTTTTTCATAATCACCCTTACTGTAGTAAACCTCACCGATATTATTGTAGATTTTGATGGTTTCAAGGTGCTTTTTTCCTAATATTTGTTCATATATTTCAAGTGATTGGTGAAGATACTCCAACGCTTTGTCATATTCTGCAAGAAAGCAGTAATCATTTCCGATACTGCTGTATGTCTTTGCAGTATTTGGATGTGTTTTCCCAAGCTTCAATAAAAATAGATTCAGTGCTTTAAAATGATATTCTAGTGCCTTGTTGTAATCATTCGTTTTGCTATAAACCGTTCCGATATTGCCATATGTATTTGCAACAAGAGGGTGATTTGGGCCAAGCATCTTCTCTTGGACGCTCAATGCCTTTTCAAAACAATCTAACGCTTTGATGAAATCACCTGTATTGCTGTAAACCGTTCCGATATTGCTATATGTAGTTGCTACTACGGGATGGTCTAATCCTAGCGTTTTCTCTTGGATGCCTAATGCTTTCTCATAGTATTCTAGTGCATTGTTGGAATCCCTGGTATGGCTATAAACTAATCCAATACTATTGTATGTTGCTGCGACAATGGGATGCTCCGTGCCCAGTATTTTCTCTTGGATGTCCAACGCCTTTTGATGGTAATCTAACGCCTTGTTGAAATCTCCTAGATACATGTAATTCAAACCAATACTGTTGTATGTTGTTGCGACTTCGGGATGCTCGTTACCTTGGACATTTTTTAGGATGTCCAATGCCTTTTCATGGTACCCCAACGCCTTATTGAAATCCCCAATATTGCTGTAAACCGATCCAATACTATTGTATGTTGTTGCGACTTCGGGATGTATTTTCCCAAATAATTGTTCCCTGATGTCAAGTGACTTAAAATAGTATTCTAGAGCTTTATTATAATCGCCCATAACAGAATAAACATTTCCGATGTTGCAAATGGTTGAGGCGATATATGGATGACCTTTTTTTAGCATTTTCTCTTCAATTTCTAACGCTTTTGAAAAGTATTCTAATGCCTTGTCAAATTCTTCCTTGATAGCATACACTGATCCGATATTGCTGTAAGATGAGGCCGTGTGGAGATGCTCTTTACCTAGTTCCTGTTCACGGATGTTTAATGCTTTTAGATAGTATTCCAGCGCCTTGTCATAGTTGCCAAGATGATCATATACTAAGCCGATATTTCCATATGGTATGGCAGTTGCTGGATGGCTTTCGCCTAGAATTCTCTCATCAATGTCAATAGCTTTTAGATGGTACTCCAAAGCTTTGTCAAAAATGCAGGTACGCCAGTAGATTGTGCCAATATTAGTGAAGATTAAAGCTGAAAAAGGATCATCAATTCCCGAAACAACTTCATGAATACTTAATGCCTTGAGAAGGTGCTTCAATGCTGTGTCATAATCTCCAGTTTCGCAGTATGTCATACCAAGACTATTGTATAGATAAGCGGTCATTTCGCTTTTTTCGCCATATTGAATCAGCGATTGTTGTAAACCCCGATGGAAATACTTAAGAGCTAGAGAATAGTTTGCTAAAATGTTGCTTATAAATTGACCGGCAAGACCTTGCCATTCGACATTGGTGGTGTCGAGGGCGGCGAGAAGTTCAAGGTAGTGGGCGGCAGAATCGTTTTGGTGGTCCATCGCAAATAATTCATAGCGGTGGTAGCAGTCCTGGGCGATCTCATCACGGTCTTTTTGCTCCAGGGCCTCGCTTTTCTCCAGATTATCGCGTACTTCAACATTGGCCTCGTGTTGCTTGTTGAGCCGGTCGATGCGAGCATTGATGTCGCCCTTGGTACGCAGCAGGGAGTCGGCCTCGGTGAGTCGGCCGTTCAGGATGCAATCGCTGATACGCAGGTTAAACTCATCCAGTTCGTCAAAGTCAATCTTAGTATAGCGTTCGGCCATATCTTTGATGAGTTTCTCATTACTTTCTTGCTCGGCATAGAGCCGTTGTAATTCCTTGCGGTATTCCTCTTGTGAGATTTTGTTTTGGGCCTTGAGGCCTTCAATCTCATCTTCTCGGGCATGCAGTTTCTTTTCCAATGTGTTACGAATCTGTCTTTCTTTCGCAAGTTTGTCGTCCGCCTGCTCGGTAGGAATTACCAGCGCAAAAGTGATAGGGTTGGATGAGTAGGTGTATTGCCTTGTGATTGCCTCAGGGTCAACGAGTATGTAGCCCTGTTTCTTCACACTTTGGATTAAAAAACTGTTCCCTGGAACAGGAAAAGAAAATGTGCCGTCGGCAGCTGTTTTCACTGCGGTTCGCCCCTTAACCTGCACAGTGGCTCCGGCAATTCGTTTACCGGCAATCACTTTGCCGTTACTAGCCAATCGCCCAGGCGTCTTGACGATGCCATGCTGGGTTTGAGACACAGCGCAAAGTGTGAAACAGAGAGATGCAAAAATGCAAAGGAGAACTCTTATATATTTGTTTCCTGCCATTGTACTAACAATTATTGATTTTGAATGAGTTGTTTTAGATGTTCAATGAAATCCCTCACTTCTTGACTTTCTTTATTCTTTTCACCAAGAGTTTGATCAGTTATTGATAACACCTTTTCAAAAGTAATCAATGACTTTTTATAATCACCTAAATAGTAGTAAATAGATCCAATGCTGCTGTAGATTGAGGCAACTTTAGGACTGTTTATTCCATATTTGTTCTCATATATATTTAATGCTTGATTAAGATATAATAAGGCGTTATTGTAGTCTTCTAACTGACCATATGTTACTCCGATGAGATTATATAGTTTAGCCATCGAGAGGTGATTCTTTCCGTAGGCCTGTTCTTCTATCGGAAGAGCCTTCAAAAAGTGCCTTAATGCCATGTTGTAATCTTCTAGTTCATAGTATTTGTATCCGATATCATAACAAACACTCGCTGTTTTAAGGTTATTACCATAAACTTTTTCATAAACAGGCAGGACTTTTTTGTAGTATTCAAGAGCTTTATTGTTGTCACCTAGTTCATCATAAATAAAAGCAATATTATTATAACAAAACGCAGTAGATGGGTGATTTGAGCCATAAAGTCTTTCGTAAATGTCTAAAGATTTAGAAAATAAATCAATTGCTTTGGATGTGTCACCTAACCCATTATAGGCGCTGGCCATATTGCTATATGAAGCTGCCATTTCGGGACGATCCGTTTCAAAAACTCTCTGCCTTATCTCCACGGCTTTGTTTAGATAATCCAATGCAGTGTTGTAATCAGCGATTTCACAATACAAACAACCAATATTATTGTAATCACGAGCGGTTTCTGGATGGTCAGAACCGAGTACTTCTTTATCAATAGATAAAGCTTTTAGCTGGCACTCTAGAGCCTCTTGGTATTGTTCGTTTTTGGAATATACGCTACCCAAATTGCCATAGGCCCTTGCTGTTGTCGGATGATTGGATCCAAATATTTTAGTGCGAATTTCTAAAGCTTTTTTCAAATACTCTAATGCTCTTGAAATATCACCAAGTTGTTTATATAGCAGTCCAATGTTATTGTAACTTGTTGCTGTGCTTGGATGCTCTGAACCAAGAATTGTTTCGCGTATTTTTAGAGCTTTGAAATAATAATTTAGAGCTTCATCGTAATTGCCCAAATTCTCATATACTTCTCCTATCAGATTATAGGACGTTGCAATTTTGGGATTCTCGGGCCCTATTATTTTAGAATAAATCGACATCGCTCTTAAATGATACTCCAAAGCTTTTGGATAGTCACCATTACTGTTTAACAATGTGCCGATATTGTGTAGAGAATTGGCTACATCAAGATGTTCTTGCCCAAGAATTGATTCTTGAATTGAAAGAGCTTTCTGGTGATAATCAATTGATTTTTTGTAATCGCCCAAGTCATCAAATACGAGCCCTAGGTTGCTGTATGAGTTTGCTACATCAGGGTGTAACTCTCCAAAAAGCTTTTTTCGCAAGTCAAGTCCTTTGGTGAGATACTCCAATGCTTTCTCAAAGTTACCCTGATTATAATAAGACATCCCAATATTATTATAAAATGTTGCCGTTGAGGGATGACTTTCTCCATATAATTGGTTATTAATTGAATAGGCCATGGTGTAGTATTTCTGCTCTTCAGAATAGTTGCCCAATTCGCCATATACGCTTCCAATATTATTATAGCATAATGCTACATCCAGGTGATTATTTCCAAATAGAGTCTCGTATACAGATAATGCTTCACGATAACTTTTTAGAGCTTCATCATATTGTCCCAGATTAACGTAAACCATTCCGAGATTATCGTATGATTTGGCGATATCGGGATGATTTGGTCCGATTAGTTGCTTCTGGAGATTAAGGGCTTTTTTGTGGTATTGTAATGATTCAGCAAATTTGTTCTGTTTACTATAAACGGCACCAATATTATTATAAGATGTTGATAAACTGATGTGTTTTTTCCCGAACAATCGTTCTTGAATATCTACAGCCTTAAAGAAATACTCTAGTGATTCTGATAGTTTTCCTTGGCTTGAAAGAGCTAAACCGATGTTATTATAACATAAAGCAACTTCATTATTCTCTTTTCCTGGTTTAGTATCTAATGATTCTAGTATTTTTTTAAAGATGTTTATTGCCTTGTTATACTCTCCTTGTTCTAGGTATGAGTATCCAAGATTGATATATATTCTGTTAATAAAGTGCGAATCTAAAACAGGTTCCTGCTCTGTTAACTCTAATGCTTTTATAAAAAAGGTCTGAGCCTTAGAATAATCACCTAGAATGATATATACCAAACCAGAGTTATTATTTATCATGGTCATAATCCCGTTACTATCATCCAATTGATTGCAGATGGTTTGGGCCTCAGATAAATAAGTTAATGCCTCATTATATTTGCCCATCTCGTAATGTAGAAGACCGATGTTGTTTAGCAAAATTGCAGACCAGTCACTATGGTCACTATATTGTTTATTTGCTTGAGCAAGAGCAGTTTTGTAATAAGTAAAAGCCGATTGATAATCATTCAGAAATTCATGCATAAAGCGTCCTGCATCATTTTGCCATTCAACGTTGGTTGTATCAAGATTGGCACGAGTCTGGATGTACTTGGAGGCTTTTTCGTTGTCGAATTGTGCCAAAGCAATGGTGTAGAGTTGATAGAGGTGTTCGGCGTCTTTTTGTTGTTGCTTGAGGATGGCAGCATAATCCTCATTGGCCTGCTGAATGATACCTTGGGCATCAGTGATGGTCTGACTGATTTGAGCCATTGCTTCCTTGTTCCGTTTGAGAACGTCAAGGGGATTGAACAATGTATGAATTAGAGAGTCTGCCTTCTCAAGTTCGCTGTTTTCAATGAGAATGTTGATTTCGGCTTCCTTCTCGCTTAGTTCATCATAGTCTGTATGGGCATAATGCTCGGCCAGACTTTCTATGAGCGACTGGTACTTCTCGAATTTTTCCTGTAATTCTTGGATGGCAGCGCGATACTGTTCTTCGCTTATGGTTTTATCCTTCAACTGCTTTTCCAACTTCGCTATCTTGGCTTTGTAGTTCTTCTCAGCGGATTCATAGGCCTTGTTTTCTATGCGCTGTTTATCGGCCAGCAACTGAGCGTTTGAAACCATCACAATGGGTAAAGAAATAGACGGAGAAAAAGTATAATTCCGTCCGATAACACCTTTTTCGTTCAACTCATAACCCTTCTTCTGCACCTGCTGTAAGGCATATGCTTGTCCGTTTTTCTTATCTGGCATTGGTATGGAGAATGTTCCGTCTGCATTGCTCAAGACGGCATTGTGCCCACCTTTAGCGCGCACAGTTACTCCCCCCAAACCTACACCCTTTTTCCCGGGTTTGCCGATCGTCTTGACATAGCCCGGTTGGCTTTGAGCAGCAACGCTGAGTGCGGTGCAGATGCACAGGGTCAAGAGTATCAATTTTTTCATCATCAGATAATAGGATTTACAGGTTTCACTTTGCAAATATACAAAAGAGTTTAATATTTTCCAATTCTATGTGTTAAAACCGTCCTGATATTTGGAATAGTTTCAATCGCTTCTGGTTTTATATGCTATAAAATGTTGATAATCAAGTTTGTGGCATCAGTTATTGGCTAGACATTTCTTTCAATGTCTCGATGCTTTCTTTTACCATTTGTGTTCTAGGATGGCTCAATCCAAAATGAGATTTGAAAAAGTCAAATGCCTTAGTATAATAGTCCAATGCTTTATTATATTCTCCTAAGTCATGATAAACTATACCGATATTGTTATAGACCATGGCGGTTGATGGATGTTCCGGGCCCAGTTGCGTCTCAAAGATATTGATTGCTTTACGATAAAACTCTAGTGCACTGTTGTAATTGCCTTGCCTTTCGTAAGAGTAACCAATATTATTGTATGAAGTGGCAATTGATGGGCTCTCTTTGTCTAATACTAATTTCTGAATAGCAAGGGCTTTGAAATGGTTGTCCAGTGCATTTTTATATTCTCCTAATTCAGTATAAGCCATGCCAATGTTATTATAGGATGCTGCGGTTAAGGGATGCTCAATGCCAAGTACTCTCTCATAAATATCTAATGCTTTATATTGATAGTTAAGTGCTTCTTTGTAATTGCGTTGGTCATAGAAAACCATACCTATGTTGCAGTATGAAATGGCAACATGAGGATGGTATTGGCCAAGTGCCTTTTCATCAATCTCAAGAGCTAGTAAATCATACTCCAAGGCCTCGTCATAATTGCCTAGTTTATAGTTGATCAGGCCGATACTTCCATAGGTCCCGGCAAGAGAAGGATGGTCCTTGCCATACAAATTTTCATAAATGTTTAAGGCCTTAAAAGAATACTCTTTTGCTTTTTCGTAATTGCCTAAATTGTAATAAACACCGCCAATGTTGTTGTATGACGTGGCAGTTGGATAAGACAGCTCCCCCATGACTTCCTTGCTTATTTTGTGAGCTTTGAGATACCACTCTAACGCTAGTTGATAATCTTCCATGCCATCATAAACCATTCCGATGTTGTTGTAAAAGGTGGAACCCCATTCGCTATCTTCTCCATATTGAGCTAGAGCGTTATACATTCCTCTAAAGAAATAAACTAAAGCCTGTTTATAGTCGGCTTGATAAACATAAACGAAATATCCAGCGTCATTTTGCCATTGGAGATTAGTGGTGTCAAGTTCGGCACGAGTCTGGATGTACTTGGATGCTTTCTCGTTGTCGAATTGTGCCAATGCAATTGTGTAGAGTTGATATAGGTGTTCGGCGTCTTTTTGTTGTTGCTTGAGGATTGCAGCATAATCCTCATTGGCCTGCTGGATGACTTTTTGGGCACTATCGATGACCTGTTCGATTTGAGGTATTGCTTCCTTGTTCCGTTTGAGAACGTCAAGGGGGTTGAACAGTGTATGTATTAGGGAGTCAGCCTTCTCAAGTTCGCAGTTTTCAATGAGGATGTTGATTTCGGCTTCCTTCTCGCTTAGTTCATCATAGTCAGTGTGGGCGTAGTGCTCGGCCAGGCTTTCGATGAGCGACTGGTACTTCTCGAATTTTTCCTGTAATTCCTGTATGGCAGCGCGATAAAGTTCCTCGCTGATAGTATTATCCTTCAACTGCTTTTCCAATTTTGCCTTCTTAGCTTTGTAGGTGTTTTCGGCATTTTTGTAGGCTTTGTTTTCGATGCGTTGCTTTTCGGCCTGCAGCTGGGCAGTTGAGACCATCACAATGTGTAGAGGAATAGACGAGGAGAAAGTATAATTCCGTCCGATAACGCCTTTTTCGTTCAACTCATAACCCTTCTTCTGCACTTGCAGCAAGGCATACGTTTGTCCTTCTTGCTTACCTGGCATCGGCATAGAGAATGTTCCGTCTGGTTTGCTCAGGACGGCATTGTGCCCACCCTTAGCGCGCACAGTAACTCCTCCCAAAGCTTCACCGTTTTTTCCAGGTTTGCCTATTGTCTTGACATAGCCAGGTTGGACTTGAGCCATGAGCGTTGCGTCAAGTGACATTAGCAGAATAAGCAGAAGAGCTAATTGTTTCATGTTTTTAAGCTTTGTAAGCGATTTCTTATACTCTGTACTTGTTCATTGTTGTCGTCATAAAGGATGAGGAGGATCTCAAGAGACTTCTCAAAGCATTCGATAGCTTTAGCTTTATCGCCTTGGGCCAAATACTCGTCAGCGAGTATGTTGCTTAGTTCAACAACACGTAGCGCGTAGCCAAAGTCACGCAAAATGGCTTCTTTGTCTCGGTTTGCCTTCTCAATGACTTTTTGGGCGAATTCTATGCGTTGTTGAATCTCCTCTTTAGCAGCACGATTGCGCTCAAGAACGGTCTCTGGGTCAAACACAGTAAGAATCAGTGAATCTGCTTTTTCAAGTTCTCCATTCTCAATGCAGATGTTGATTTGATAGTCGACAGAATCCAGATTGTCATAGTCAGTGCGCGCATATCGGTCAGCCATGTCTCCTATGAGTGATTGATATGCCTCATATTTATTTTGTAATTCATTTAGCTCCTTGCGATATTGTTCAGCTGTAATTTCACGTTCTTTGACCTGTTTACTGAGTTTGTCAAGCTTTTTCTTATAATTCTTTTCTGCTGTTTTGTAGGCGTTTCTTTCTATGCGTTGTTTGTCCGCAATTAATTGTGCAGAATTCACCATTACTATCTCTATGGGATTAGTCGTGGAAAAAGGTTGAGGTCGTCCAATGATACTTTTATCCTTAAGTTCATATCCCTTTTTGTAGACACTTTGTATTACTATGGCTTTACCATCCTTTTTGTCTGGCATAACAATGCTGAAATGTCCTTTTGAGTCAGAGAGAACAGCACTATAAGCTCCTTTCATGCGGATTGTAACATTACTTAGGGTTGTGCCAGGCTTACCAGGCCGCCCTATAGTCTTTACTATGCCATGTTGGGTTTGGGCGGTGGAGATTAGGGTGGCGCAGAGGCACAGGGTCAAGAGCAAGATCTTCTTTTTCATCGTGACAAACGGGTGTTATTTGATTGGATAATTCTAAAATCAGTCTTTGTTATAGCCTAACGCTTGTTTCAATAAAAGAATTGTTTTTTTAACTTCCTGGGTGGAAGGGTGCATTGAACCATAGCAGGTAGTGAATATGTCGCATGCTCTGGAGCAATAGTATAGGGCCTTATCATGAACCCCTAAGGAAAAGTACATCAAACCAATATCAAAGTAAGATGAACCTACATCTGGATGTTCGGTACCTAGTGTTTGCTCACGAATGATAAGCGCTTTTTGGAAACATTCTAGTGCATGGACATTTTCGTGTAGCATAACGTAAACTGCTCCAATGTCGCAGTATGACTGAGCAATACCGAGGCTCTTGATGCTTTTGCTTTCCCAGATGCTGATGGCCTGCTGCATGTATTCTAGAGCCTGAGCATAATCGTCTTTTTTAGCGTAAATAGCTCCGATGTTGAAGTATGTTGAAGCAACGTCGGGGTGCTCAGAGCCTAGTGTTTGCACAAGGAAGTCAAGTGCCTTATGAATGTAGTCTAGGGCCTGGTCATATTCCCCTTGATGGGCGTAAACTGCTCCGATGTTACTATAGGACATTGTTGTATATGGATGTCCCTCGCCCAATATTAAATTCCAGATGTTAAGCGCTTTTTGATAATACTCAAGGGCTTTAGTGTATTCCTTTTGGTCGCTGTAAGCATTACCAATGTTGTTATAGCATAAGGCAACATTGATATGCTCTCCACCCAACGACGCAACCAAAATATCAAGACCCTTTTGATAGTACTCTAGTGCTTTAGTATATTCCTTCAGTTTATTGTAAACCAAGCCGATATTAATAAAACAAGGGCCAAAATCTGGGTGTTCTGGGTCTAGAGTTTGTTGCCAAATATCAATTGCCTTTTGATAGAACTCTAACGCCCTGTCAAAGTCTTCTTGGTTGTAGTAATTAAATCCTATATTATTATAGATTGCTGCGATATCAGGGTGCTCCTTGCCCAACACCAGCTCTAATATGTCAAGCCCTTTCTTGTAAAATATCAGTGCTTGGGAATACTCACCTAGGGCGTCGTAAACACTTCCGATATTGTTATAGGATTTGGCAGACCAATAACTTCCTTCACCATATTGGGCTTGAGCTTGTTTCAAACCTCTCTGATAATAGTCTAAGGCCTTGCCATAGTTAGCCAGATATTCTTCAATAAAGTTTCCTGCTACTAGTTGCCATTCAATATTGGTTGTATCAAGGGCAGCACGAAGTTCAAGGTAGTGGGCGGCAGAATCGTTTTGGTAATCCATCGCGAATAATTCATGACGGTGGTAGCAGTCCTGGGCGATGTCCTCGCGATCTTTTTGCTCCAGGGCCTCGCTTTTCTCGAGATTATCGCGTACTTCAATATTGGCCTCGTGTTGCTTGTTGAGCCGGTCGATGCGAGCGTTGATGTCGCCCTTGGTGCGCAGCAGGGAGTCGGCCTCGGTGAGTCGGCCGTTCAGGATGCAGTCGCTGATGCGCAGGTTAAACTCATCCAGTTCGTCAAAGTCAATCTTAGTATAGCGCTCGGCCATTTCTTTGATGAGTTTCTCATTACTCTCTTGCTCGGCATAGAGTTGTTGCATCGCCTTGCGGTATTCCTGTTCGGTGAGTTTGTTCTTTTTCTTCAAGTCTTCAATTACGTCCTCTTTGGCTTTTAGCTTTTGTTGCAAAGTTTGACGGATTCTTTTTTCATTAGCGAGAATATAGTCAGCCTGCTGGTCGGTCCTTTCCATTAACAGAATAAGTGGATTGATAGTATATGAGTAACGCCGTGAAGTGGCATCTGGATCAACAAGAACATAGTCGTTTTTCTTCACGCTTTCCAAAAAGAATACCTTGGCCGGGATGGGGAACGAAAATATGCCGTCGTCACCAGTTTTCGCAGTGGTGCGCCCCTTGACTTGCACAGTGGCCCCGACAATTCGTTTTCCGGCAATCACTTTGCCGTTACTGGCCAACCGCCCGGGCGTCTTGACGATTCCATATTGGGTTTGGGCGGTGGAGATGAGGGTGGTGCAGAGGCACAGGGTCAATAGGAGGAGTTTCTTTTTCATCGGGACGTACGGGTGTTACAGGATGGCTGGTGGTGAAGGCGTTATTGAGTTGGACAAAACAAAACCAGGCTGGCGGTGGGAGTGCTAGAAACTGATTTTTTTCCAGGCGTCGTTTTGGACTGTGGTGCTGGTCTTGGGCGTTTGGCGCTTGCGCAGGTCGAGGGTGGGGGCGACGTTGCTCACGTTGTTCTCGATGGTCTCTGACAGTTTGCCGTAGGTGACCATGCCTTGGGTGTCTTGCAACTCCTTGAGCAGATAGTAGGTGAACAGGCCGTGTCCTTCTTCCTGATAGCTCTGGGCGGTCTCGTTGCCGTGGGCTGCCGAGAAGACGATCATGTTGCCGGTGGTGGGCTTGGCGTCCTCGGCCTCGACCTCGACAGCTCGCTCGATGCTCAGGCCCTCGTTGTCACGGTTCACGCCACTGAAACAGGCGTCGATGAACATCGTCACGCGCTCAAATCCCAGACTGCCGATGGTGGCGTAGAAATCGTCAAGGGCGATGCCTTGATGCGGCTTGGTGCCCTTCACGTCGGTGGGCAGCAGATAGGACTTGTTGTTGTCGTTGAGGTCTGGTGCACCATGACCGGCATAATAGACGATGAGTCGCTTGAACCGGCGGTCGGTGATATCGTTCTTGAGCCAGTCCCTCATCTCTTGCTCGAGCATCATGTGCTTGGTTGCGTTCTTGACGAGATGTATGTTCTCGGCAGGGATGCCCAGGGTCTTCTTGCAGTACTCTGAAAAGACTTGCGCATCGTTGATGGCAAAGGGCACATCGGACACGAAGGTGTATTTCTCGTTGCCGAAGATCAGGGCATAGGTGTCGTTGCGTGCCACTCTTCCGGTAGGAATATCGGTGTCCACTTTCGAAATCCTGTTCATATCGGATTTGTGGGGCTGTGACGCTTGCAGGCAGATTTCGACAGCCTCCTTCGACAGGCCGTACTCGGTGCAATTGACAGTGTTGATGTTGTCGGGCAGGTTGCGTATCTCGCCCCGGTAGTACTTGTGCTTTACCTGGCCATCCTCGTTGACCTCGGTGGCAAACACGGCCTTGCCTAGCAGTGCATTGTCGCCGATCTCCACCAGGCTCAAGCTCGTGCAGGATAAAAAAGCTTGGTCCTCGACACGGGCCAGGTTGGGAATCCTCACCGACCGCAACGACGAGCAGTTGGCAAAGGCGATGGTCTCGATGCGCTTGACGTTGACGGGAATGGAGAAATTGAACAGGCTGCGGCAGTTGAGGAAGGCTCCCCAACCGATTTCCCACAAGAAGGCGTCCATGAATTCGACGCTGTTCAGTTCCTCGCAGTTAGCGAAGGCGCAGGAACCGATGCGGCCGATGCCTGTTCCGACAACGACCTTGCGGATGGCCAGCTTCTGTTTCACCCAGGGGGCGACATTCTTCTTGAGGTCATAGTCGGGCATCTTGGCTGCGTTTTTCTTGCTGTGCGACGAGTTGGTCAGGAACAGCGTGCGGCCGTCAAATTTCCAGTCGATGCCGTTGCCGCAGCTGCCCGAACGGGAATCGGTGCCCTGGGCAGACACGATAGCTGTCCACAGCATCATGATCGAGAATATGCAGAGTAGTCTTTTCATTGTTTAATGCCATTAAGGTTGACGAGGCTTTTTCAGATAGTGGGGAGAGGATTCGGGAGTATGACTTGATCAGAAGCGGAATTGCAGGTAAACGCGGGACATCTTCTGTTTGAGTTTCAGTTTGCCCGTGTCATATTGCGAGTCCACATGCTTATAATTCAGGTTATTGGCATTGCGCAGCTCATAGCCCACGCCGATGAAGCTCCAGCTCAAGTTGGCGCCGAAAGAGGTCATCAGGCCGTGTCCCCAAGTGGTCTGGGTCTTCTTATCGCCTTCCCTGTTAACGACGTCATGGATGAAGGTGGCACCGATGTCGTAGCCCACGTGGAAGTAGAGTTGCAGGCGAAGTTTCTGCGCCCCGCTGTTGTTGACGGAGGTGAAGGGATAGAGCGTCAACGACGGGCCTGCTGACATGCCATAGTCGATTGAAGTCTTCTTGTGGTGCCAGGGCATGTTGAGCATCTGCTCGCCGGTGGTGTAACCGGCAGGATTAGCACTGGAATCGTAACTGTTGTAGTTGAAATCCATCCAAGTGTAGTCAAGGCCGATGAACAAGACCGAACCCAGCGGTTTCTTGTGGAAATTGAAGGTATGACCCCATTGCAGACCTACACCCAGCTTGTTGTCGAACTCGTTGTCAATCAAACCTGAGGTGCCGGGGAATTCCTTCGACGACAGCTTTGTGATGTCGTAGCTGATGTTGAGGTAGGTGTTCTGGCTCCAGATGTCGCGCAGGCGTGCCGAGTTGTCGTTGTTGGTCTTGCTCTGCGACTCCATGGCGATGATGTCGTTCAGGGTGGTGATCGTCGTGTCGCTGGACGAGTTGGCGCTGGCAGTCAGCACACTGGCTAAAGCGAATAACGCAAAAATGATTTTTTTCATTGTAACAGTGGTTTTATAAAATGATTAATTGTTAATGTTCTCGGTGTTAAGTCTTGTTATTGAAGTATTTGTATGATTTTTTGCACATCGACCTCACGTTCCTTGGGGATGATGCCCTGACGCTCGAATTCCTCCAGGTCGTCAAGGAAGGTATCCTTCAGTTCCGTGCGATACTGCCTGTAAATGGCCTCGGCCTGGTCGTAGTCGCCCTTGAACAGCAGGCTCGCTGCCAGGTTGGCCCAGATGAACAGCTTGCTGCTGTCGCAGGCCAGCCCCTCACGGGCATAGTCCATGGCTTTGTCGAATTGTTTCATCAGCAGGGCATGGTTCGACAGGTTGCCCCATGTGCGGGCCACGTCGGCTTGGTAGCTGTCGGGATCCTCTTGGGCCAGTTGCTTGTTGATGGCCAGTTCCTCCTGGTACATTTTCTCGCTTTCGGCCCATTGCTGACGTCTGTCGAGAATCCTGGCGATGTTCCTCAGCAGCTTGGCCTCGTCGGGCAGATAGGTCTGCGGCGAAACCGAAGCCAGGTCGCGGTAGATGCCCAGGGCCTCGGTGAACAACTGCTCGCTCTTGTCGAGTTTCTCTACCTTATACAAGCGAATGGCTTGCTCAAACAGCATTTTGCCCAGTTGGGGCTTGTAGATATATGCTTTGTCTCCAGCCAGCCAACGATAGACCTCGAGGGCTTGGTCGCAGGCTTCCTCGCCTTCGTCATAGCGCCCGGCGTCATTGTATTGTTTGGCCATGTTGGTCAGGATGACACCCAGTTGCGGATAATAGAGTTGCGGATCCTCGCCCGCCAAGTCGCGGTAAATCTGCGCGGCCTCTTGCTGCATCTGTTCGCACTCCATGGCACGGATGCCGTAGCGGTGATACATCGACGACAGGTTGTTGAGCGTGGCGGCGACATTGGGCAGATAGGTCGCGGGATGCGACTCGGCCAGGCGACGGTAGATGCCCAACGCGTTCTGGTACATCTCCTCGCTGTCGGCCTCATATTGATGCTCGTCGTACAGCAAGCCCAGGTTGCTCAGCACCGACGCGACTTGAGGAATATAGGTGGCGGCGTCCTCGAGGGCATAGCGCCAATAGATGTCGATGGCCTCGTTGAACAACGCCTCGCTCTGGTCGATATCGGTCGATGAGATGGCGACATTGTTGAGTGTCGAGGCCACGAACAGGTCATAGGTCTCGGCATCCTCGGCGGCCAGTCGCTTGAAAATGGCCAGGGCTTCGTTATACATGCCCACAGCCTCGGTTTTGCGGCCCTGTTCCATGAATAGGGTGGCAGCGTTGTTGAGGGCCATGGCCAGCACGCCCTCGTGAGCCGGATCGTCCTTCGCCATGGCTCGGGCCAGGTCCAGCGCACGTTGGTTGTAGAGCACTGCCTTGCCCGTCTCGCCACGGTTTTGGAAGTATCGGCTTGCATCAAACTGCCATTGCATGTTTTGCTGGTCTAGGTTGGCGCGTTTTTCGATATACAGGGAGGCACTGTCGTGCTGGCTCTCGATGACGAATTTCTTGAAGAAGCTGTAGCAGTCTTGGGCCACATCGGCTTTCTCGGACTGAGTGCCGGCGATGCTCAACTCCAGGTTGGCCTGTCGTTGAGCGATTTCGGCCCTCTCGTTGGCCTGTGCCGCTTCCTGTTCATGAATTTTGGCGATGCGGCTGTCCACATCACCCTTGCTACGCAGCATTGAGTCGGCCTTGACGAGCTCTCCGTCAAGGATGTAGGCATTCACTTGCTGGTTAAAGGCATCCAATTGGTCGTAATCCACGTTGGCATAGTGTTCCGCCATGTCGCTGATCAGACGGCCGTTCTTGTCCTGCTCCTTATACAGGGCCTCCAGTGTTTTGCGATATTCTTCCTGCGTGACCTTGTTCTGTTGTTTGAGCAGTTCCAAGGCTTCTTCCTTGGTGTGCAGGCGTTGTTCCAGCGTGCGCCTCAACTGACGCTCGGTGGTAAGTTTGTCATCCGCCTTCTGATCGGGAGGCACCATCACGATGATCAGCGGGTTGGACGAATGGTAATAAACCTTCAACAGGATGTCAGGGTCAAGCAGCGCATAGCCATTCTTCTTGACCGACTGCAGGCTGTATTTGCTTGACGGAATGGGGATGGAGAAAACGCCGTTTTTGTTGCTTCTCACCGCATTGCTGCCCTTGGCCTGAATTGTGGCTTCGGCGATTCGTGTGCCGGCGATCACCTTGCCGTCAGCCCCCTTCCGACCCTTGGTCTTCACGTAGCCCGTCTGGGTCTGCGCCACAGACGCAAACACACACATCATCGCCACAAGTGTCATCACCAAGACCCGTCTCATCTTTCTCTCCAATCACTTGAACCCCGCAAATTTACAATTTTTTCCGTTTTTCTCAAAGAAACAGGGATGAATAATCGGCTTTAGCCCTTACCATTGATGGAATAGTTATATCCCGCCGTTGTAATTCTGTTGTTGCAGCGATTCTACCGCACGTCGGGAGAGGATTGTATCGCTATGGTTTTGCCCGAGTGTCCTCTCACGAATCCTAAGGGCCTCGTTGAAGGAAGTAAGAGCCTCGTTACGGGCCCCAAGCTTATTCAAGTAGGTTCCCTTGTTGTAGTAGCAGTGAGCTATTCTTATTTGAGTACTCTCTTGATTATCTGTGCCATAGGTGGAGATAGCCTGATTGCAGTATTTAAGAGCTTTTTGATACTTCTTTTTTGCTGCTTGAATCTGCCCTATATTGTCATAGGTCGTGCCGAGCAATATGCGCGTACGGACACCTTCTTGATATTCTCTCTTAAAGATCTTGGCCGCTTTCAGATAGAGCCGTTGAGCTCGGTAATACTTACCCTGGTCGTACAATGAAGCACCGACGTTAAAGATGTATTTAGCTGTCTCGAGATGGCGTTTTCCGTATATCTTTTTTGCCGTTTCTAGAGCCGCCTTGTAGTCCTTATGTGCCTCTACAAGGTGATTGCGCTTAGAATTGATTTTTCCAGACAACTTATGGCATTTAGCATAGATTTCGTGCGGCTTTCCATAGATTTCTGTTGACAGTTTAAGAACTTCATCACAGATTTTTAGAGCTTTGTCATATTGCCCGGAATACTGATAGAGGAATTCAGCATAATTCATGAGAAGTGAAATATGCTTCTCTTTATCATAGTTTGATTGATTTGCCCAGTTCACAGCATCCTCGTAGGTGTTGGTTACTCGGGTAATACGTTCATCAATGTTGATGTCGCTATCAGCCATCAGGGTTTTAGTCATCAAGGTTAATGCATCAATGTCTTGATGAATGAGATTACGATTCTGTTCAAATTGCTTAATATGGTGTTCAGCATCACGGGCAATATCATCAAGAATGGAATTTGCCTTTTTGAGCTCACCGCTGTTAAAGGCATCTATCGCACATTTCAATTTGGCATTGACTTGGCTTTGCTGAAAAATGACTATAGTTTTGGCTGTTGCAAAGAGTGCGTGTTGTAGTTCTGTGAATTCTTCCTTCAATTGGTTGTGATGATTGAGTGTGTCAAAAAGGTCATTTCGCAGTTCCTTATCATCAGGATGCTCTTCGGATTGTTGCCGAACTGTATCTAATGCAGCAATTGATTCTTGCAATCGGTTGCTCATCTCGACGTAATTCGCATTGCCCATAGCGAAGGACATTTGATCTAAGTGTGCAATCAGTCTCCCGTCAAGTGTGATTTTGCCGTTTTCGTCAATATTCAGTGAATCCATGCTGGCGTTCTGGTTGTTCACCAGCATCAACTGCATCACAAAGTGCAACTCCAGCTCTTCACTATTGTCATAACGGCACCAGTAGTGTCTCTTCTCATTGAAAAGTTCATTCTTGAAATTAATCAGTTCTTGTGATTGAATGTCACCTTGTTTCAGGTTTTTGCAATAGACATAGACTTTGGGGGATGCTTTTTGTTTGAATTCATTGGAGGCCAGATTGAATTCCTCAATCGTGAATTTTCCTGCCTTGGTGTGAAACAAGGCCAGGAACATATCACTGGTTTTGATATGTTCATTATACTCGCCCTGCTTGGGACTGCAGTTATAGGCGGCATCAAAGTCCTCCCATTCAAACAGTTTCACACGAATGCCTCGCTTCTCATAGATGTCATCCAAGCGGCGCACGAGATTGCCGAACGCTATACGGTCGAACTTCAATTCTTCGGAAGAAGCCAGAAAGACCTTTATTCTTTTCATAGCGACAATGTGGTTATACGTTTTTCTTAAGGAAGGTGAGACAGTCTTCAATGATTCTGAGATCAGCTTTATAATTGGCTAATATCTCCTTTTTATAGGTTCGGGGAAGCCGTTTTTTAAGCCTAGAGGCCAGTGCTTCAAGTTGAACAATCATCATGGTTTCAGCTCCAGATGATTCTTGAGTGAGGGTATAGTGATAGAAAGGAATGTTGCGTGTCGAGGAGTTCGATTCCTTTGGTACTTTGGTCATGAACATCCCCTCACCAATAGCCCCACTGTTGATAGAGATAATCAAACGACCCACAAAGAACAACTGCTTGAAGGATCGATCGACAGATGCTTGGAATGCCGTCGTGCATTCCTCTCCCTGCCACACGCAGTCAAATCGGGAGTTGCCATCATGCAGCTGTATCAAATCTCGGTCTGGAGAGATGAAGTCGAGTTGCATAGAGATTGTGTCGCCGGTCTTGATGGGAACCGTGGTCGTCCCCTCTTGAAGATTGTTGTTTGAGTCCAAAAGCAGAGTATTGAATGACAACATGTCGGACTCTTTGTCTTTCCTGAGTTTGATGATGATTTGGAATGGCTTGGTTTTTCTTACTTGATCAGGGACAAGAATGGATGATTTCCCAGTGCCCAACTTTTGAGATGGTTGCATCGGTATTTCACCATCAGTATGAAAAGAATGCATTCGCTTGGCTTTCTTGAATACTTTGTTGTAAATCTTAATATAGGAGTCCCTATGCTTGTTTGTCAAGCGTTTGATAATTGTCGGATACAGCACCAGATTTAAGAGCAGCCCTACTTCATCGGTCGGCGTCATGACTAGACAGTTAGGGCACCGGTCTTTGATTTCGTCAAATACGATGGCTGAATAGCACGATGAGAAATCCAAAACACCGTTGAAGTCTGGTGGAAGGGCAGCAACAAAATCCTCTAGTGATAAAGGTCCATCGGCTAATTCCAGATTGTTGTTGCTGATGTCATGGTGTGCAATCACAATGACAACGTCATAATTGATGATTTGTGAAAGCGTTTTGGCATTGATGCTCTCAACGACATCGGCACCAAACGCTCTGGAGTCCCGCACGCAATCAGCGACATTGTCGGCATAGGTTGCGAACTCAGGCGAGTCAGGTAACGATATCAAGAACAACACGCGATCACGCCGCGCTTTGGTAACAATAGTCAGTTTCATTGTATTGTAGGAATATTTGATGTCCTGTTAATTGTGATTTCTTCAGTTCAAAATCTTCTGAGGGAATGAACTGATAAAAATTCTCAATGTTCCGGTAAAGTTCGGGGTCCTTGTCAAGATGTTCGTAATAGAACTTGGACAGTCGTTCGAAAAAAGGATTGTGCTTGAAGAAAGGATATTTCTTGAATATCCCCTTCGAACGGTCAAAGAAGTTGTTAAAAACATTCTTAAATTTTTGTGGGATGGTGATGGAAACCTTTGAGGATTTGCATCCAGGTTGTAGGGTTGACTCCTCTTGCTGGAAATTATAAGTGATGGTTTTGTCAATATTGTCAAGATTTGAACCCTCAAACTTATAGTCTTTAAGGTTCCATTCAGATTCTTTTCGAGGAACAATGCAGGTTTTTCCATCAACAGTGATTACATCTTCAGCAGCCGAGTAATGCTGCATCTTGATTTCATGGGTTTCGTCGGCAGAGTGACTGAAAACGACGTCACGTAGTTGGTCAATGTCTTTAATCTCCACCGGTTGTTTATCAAGCACTATGCTCTTTTTAGTCCAGTAGGGTTGATTATGCACTCTGATATCAAAACCGCGAGTGTTGCCTTTGGTGGATTTACTTGTTGACTGTTCCAATCTGGTCATATGTGGCCATCTCGGTGATTTGATGGTGATACTATAGTCGGGAAAGGTTATGGTGTTTTTTTTATGTCGTTTCTTAAACTCACCATGATAATCTCTCAACTGTACTTTAAATGTAGTTGGCCTTGATGGTCTATAGATTTGTGGAGACAATACCGTCAAACGAGACGGAAGCCTTAAACATTTGGTCTCAGCAATATCTGTCAATGCTTTGAGCTGTTTGCCGTATTTCGTTGGCAAGGAAAGCAAGAAATTCATTTCACCTTTTGTTACACGTGATGCATTGACATAATTGAAATAATGATCTCCTTGGATATCATGTAGGGTTTTTAAGATATCTTGATATGTTATAATTTTGTCTGAATATTGACGTATGGTTGGCAAAACAGATAAATAAGAGTCATCAACTAGAGAACTCAGGATATAATCAATCTCTTGTTTTCTACTATGAACGTAATCTAACTCACTGTCATAAAGTGGATTGTGGTCAAAGAGGATGCTGGGTGTTATTGGGTCTGGACTTGATAAAAGACTATGGATAGTGAATATATCGCTTAGAGGCACAGTCCCAAAATGGGTTTCTAGATCAACGCCATCTAAGTAACAATCCCACAATGTATTCTGTGCACTCTTCACTAGGTCTTTAGTTGCGTTTCTGTTCAACGTCTCAAATAGAGGCTTTATGAATCCTGTTACTCCAAATTGTGCTGCTTCAATCCTTGGGGTTCTAGCCTGTGTCACTCTACTCTGAACCACTCCAGAATGTATTAGTTCACTATGTGCCACTCCATGAGTCAATTGAGTAGGAGTCGCTCTAGTCTTATTCAGACGAGTCGTTGTCGTTCTGTACCTATATTTTCTTAAATAATCCTGAGCTCTTTGAAGCCGTGAAAGACTTGGATTGTAGTTGTGCCATTTTTTGACACCTTTTACCTTAAACCTTGCTCCACCATAGTTCCATTCTTCATTTGATGAGGAAAATGACGGAGTTTTCAACCAATAGTTATCGTCGGGTATTGGTGTATAATCTTCAGTAATGTCGTTTATTTCTATGGTGTCGTTAGCGTAAGCACTATTCCAAAAGTCATAGAAAATCTGACATAATGCGGTATATTGGGCTGTGCGGAACAACTCAGGCTGGTTAAGATTGGCAAAATAAAGGCTAGCCTGCTTTTCGGCTTCGTTGAGTATGTCAGTTTCAATGCTGTTTTCAGTTTCAAAAGACACGGGCAACGAACCTATTTGATTGATGGAATAAAAAGTGGTTGAATCTGATGAATGGAAAATGGAGGTCAGATTATCCAATTCCCAGAAACAGTTAACCTCTGTATTCTGCAACTCGTTACTCAAGCCATTGCTGAATGGGAAGAATGACGGTGCCGGCAGATTATAATCACAGTCTTGATTGTAATTATTTTCGATCCAAGATTTCAGTATCTGGTCAGTCATGATGAGCAGATGGCCATATTCTGTATTTTTTAGTTGGTCTGTCATGAAGATGGACGACAGGTGCTTGCCGTTCACATCCACAGCAGTGCTGTCGGGCACAAAAGCCTGTTCAATATCTAAGAAATTAGTCTGAGCCATCAATAAGATGGTTTCGGTTCGAAGTGGAGGACAAATCGTTACAGGAATTGTCCTCTCCCGGCCAATAATGGCAAGCATGCCTCTTTTGTTGCCCACAGCACCGATAATCATGTCGGTGTCTAAAGCAAATTGGCGTGCAGACGCTTTGAATAGACTATAGAAGTCAATTGAATCGTTCCAATTGCTTGGGTGCGGGATAAGCCAAACCACGTATCCTGGTTTGACACTTTCAAAAACACAATCGCTTAGCTTCTGATCATAATTCGCCATCAGGAAGCGAAGGCTGCAAGGACCAGTAAGGGTTTTAAATTGAACTTGGTATTCAAAAGCAGCAACTATATCGGTGGCCGAAAATGATTGATTCAGCTTGTATTTATAAGGTACAAAGTCAACCCGCTCTGATGAAGAATCTAAATTTCGATAGTTAAGAAGAAGTATAGAATCTATTTTGAAGGCATCATCAGAACCGCTTACCGAAAGCTTCTCTTCAAGAGATGATGGGTAATCAATTACGTCTATAAAGTATGTGCTAGATTTATAGTCAGTGCTGTAGAGCAGAGAGAACAAATCGGAGGTGAATTGTTTCATGAGGTCTTCGTTCAAATCCAAGTAACCCACAACATCTTTCACCCATCCGTCATAGCCCAACTTATGTTGTTTGACTGTCATTCTGCCATTATAATGGTTGAACAGTGTAGTGAAGTCTTCCTCGCTGACATCGGGTGAGGGCTCACTGATGATAATCACACTGGCGTTGCCAACCTGCTTGAGGCCAAGCGTTTGATAGGTGTAGGGGTGAGTTTGACGGAACTTGGCCCATGTCTCATCCATAATGTTGGAAATCCTATCATTATTGACTGCGCTCAAAGCTTCGAAACAAAGCCCAATGGTCAGTAAAAGAAACAGATAATACTTTTTCATCATTATATCAAATTAAACCCGTGAAGGGAAAAATATTATGGACAGATAATGCAATAGGTTATGCATATAATTGATTGTCAACGGATTATTGTTTTAGTGGATAATGCAGAAATCATCATATGCGCAACGTGTATGCAAATAAACAAAATTAAATTGGGTTATGCAAGTTCTTTGTTGAAAATTGTATAGGAATGGAGAATCGTCGAACTCATTGGGGTGGGTTCGACGATTCGGGGATGTGTGGTATGATTTTTTCTTGCTCGGATGGCCGGCTAGGGGTAGAGCCATGGTGTGTGGCTCGGCCTCGGGTGGGTGAGGGTTAGCGCAGGGTGAATGTCTTGCGCTGCACGTCGCGGCTGTTGGGGCCGACCATGACTTCAAAGTCACCGGGTTCGCAGACGTAGTTTAGGTCTTTATTGTAGAACTTGAGCAGATCGGCGTTGACGGTGAAATTGACGGTGCGGCTTTCGCCGGGCTTGAGGCTGATGCGCTCAAAGCCCTTGAGCTCTTGCACGGGACGGGCGATGCTGCCCACCATGTCGCGGATGTAAAGCTGCACCACTTCGGTACCCTCGACCGCGCCGGTGTTGGTCACGGTGACACTGGCGGTGATGTTGCCGCCGGGGGTCATCGTGGTGCTGCTCAGCGCGAGGTCACCGTAGTCAAAGGTGGTGTAACTCAAGCCGTATCCGAAGGGGAAGAGCGGGTCGTTGGGCACATCCAGATAGTTGGAGGTGAACTTGGAGAACCACTGCGGGTTGGGGCGTCCCGTGTTCAGATGGTTGTAGTAGATGGGAATCTGGCCCACGTTGCGGGGCATGGTCACGGTGAGTTTGCCGCTGGGGGCCACGTCGCCAAAGACGACGTCACAGATGGCGTCGGCCGCCTCGCTGCCACCGAACCACACGTTGAGGATGGTGGGGATGTTCTCCACCTCCCAATCCATGACAGTGGCGCGGCCCGAGAAGTTGAGCAACACGATGGGTTTACCGGTGGCCTTGAGGGCCGTGAGCAGGTCCTTCTGCGCATCGAGGATGGTGAGTTCGCTGCGTGAACTGCTCTCGCCCGACATCTCGCTAGGCTCACCCATGGCAGCGACAATCACGTCACACTCGCGTGCGATGCGCAGGGCCTCGTCACGCATCACGTCAACAGGGCGGTTGTCGCGCATTTCGCGTCCGAACATGGTCGAGTTCTTCTCTAGTTCGGCATCGTAGCAGACGTTGCACCCCTTGGCATACATCACCTCGGCCTTGTCGCCCACGGCGCGTCGCATGGCCTCGAGCAGCGTGCTGTAGCGGTCGCTGGCGGCGGCAACGCTCCAGGTGCCGGGCATGTTGGCACGGGTGTTGGCCAACGGACCCACGAGGGCAATTTTGCCCGTGCGCTTGAGCGGCAGCACGTTGTCCTTGTTCTGCAGCAGCACGAAGGTCTCGGTTGCCAGACGGCGTGCGGCAGCACGGTGCTCATCGGTGTAAATCTCCTTCTTGGCACGCTTGGCGTCAAGGTAGCGGTAGGGGTCTTCAAACAGGCTCAGTTTGTACTTGGCCTCGAGGATGCGGCGGCAGGCCTTGTCGATTTCGGCCATGGTCACCTTACCCTCGCTCAGCGATTTCTCTAACGTGCCCAGGAAGCCGTCGGCCACCATATCCATGTCGGTGCCGGCCTTGAGAGCCAGCGCCGATACGGTCTGCAGGTCACCCATGCCATGGTTGATCATCTCGCTGATGGCGGTGTAGTCGGTCACCACAAAGCCGTTGAAACCCCAACGGTCGCGCAGCACCTCGGTCATGAGCCAGCGGTTGCCCGTGGCAGGGATGTAATCAATGACGTTGAATGAGGTCATGAAACTGCCTGCTCCAGCGTCCACACCGGCCTGATAGGGCGGGAAATACTCGTTGAACATGCGCACGTGGCTCATGTCCACCGTGTTGTAGTCACGGCCAGCCTCAGGAGCACCATACAGGGCAAAATGCTTCACACACGCCATCATGGTGGCCTTGTCGGCCAGGTCGGCTCCCTGATAACCCTCGATCATCGCGCGGCAGATGGCTGACCCCAGGAAAGGATCCTCGCCGTTGCCCTCGCTCATGCGGCCCCAACGCGGCTCACGGCAGATGTCCACCATGGGGCTGAAAGTCCAGCAGATACCGTCGGCGGTTGCCTCAATCGAGGCGATGCGTGCCGAGTTGCGGATGGCATCCATGTCCCAACTCATTGACATGGCAAAGGGGATGGGGAATACCGTTTCATAGCCGTGGATGACGTCCATGCCGAATATCAGTGGAATACCCAAACGGCTCTGCTTGACAGCGACCTCTTGCAGTTGACGGATGCTTTGCACGCCCTTCATGTTGAACAGACCGCCCACCTGGCCGGCCTTGATCCTGTCAACCACATTGCCACTCACCGCCGAACCGGTGATGATGTCGCCGGTCACGGGCAGGTTGAGTTGTCCGATTTTCTCTTGCAGGGTCATTTTACCCATCAATTCATCGATGAACTGGTTCATCTTGGCTTGATCTACAGCCTGGGCCGTTAAGGCGCCCAACGCCACGGCCAGTGTGAAAACAATACTTTTAATTCTCATCATAATTATTTTAGTTTTTAGTTATTGGTTGCTATTGTGGTCTAGAATATCTAGATTATTTAGAGTATTGGGTGAATCCCAGTTTGTCAAGACCCTGTTGCACCTCGGGGCAGCTCATGAACAGGCGCCAGAGAAGCCCGGTGCGGTAGTTCTCGATCATCGGTGCGATGGTACACTGGTCAATGGCCAAATAACGGGGCAACGTCCAGCCGCTGGCGGGGCTGAAAGCGTCATAGAAGCCATATTTGCCCCAAATCGACTCGCCACGGCCGTAGAACCCCTTGAGTGCCGCCATCGACTGCTCGGGCGTGTAGGGGAACGATGACAGTGCCGCTGTGGGCGTGATGACGCCCAAGTCGTTGCCGGGACTGTGAGCCGAGTAGCCTTCGGTCGAGTAACTGGCGGTCAATCCCCAACAATCGGGACCGTAGCCAGTGTAGTGCTTGGGATTCTCGACACAATACTGATAGTTGCTCATAGCATGATTGCGCACCACGTTCCAATAGTCGGCATACTGGTCCTTCAATCCCTTGGGATTCAGGCCTATCCAGCTGTAGTGCGCCCAGAACAACGGGCCGCCCGTCTGCTCTGCGCCGTTGTGCTTCACCTCCAGCGGGTAGCCATAGGGGGCTGCATCGCTCTTGATGCCGCCACTGCGGGCCCAGCCCTTATGGTAGCACGAGGCGGGAACGGTGTGGGTGGGGGACGCCGCTGCCAGCACATACACGATGAGACACTCGTTATAGCCCTCGAGCGGGAAATTCATCTCCCACTCATATTGGGGCGACCAGTGCCAGTAGATGACATCCTGTCCGCCACGGGTGTACCAGTCAAACTCCATGCCATGCCACAGGGCGTTGATGCGCTGTACCAGGCTCTTTTCGGCATCGGTGTCGCGGTTGAGGTACTGGCGGGCACACAGCAATCCCTGCATCAGGAAACTGCTCTCCACCAGGTCACCGCCGTTGTCTTTCTGGCCAAAGGGTTTCACTTTGCCCGTGGGACCATGGAGCCAGTGAGGCCACACGCCATGGAAGCGATCGGCACGCTCCAGGAAGTCCACGATGCGCGTGAGCCGTTCAACACCCTGATCACGGGTGATGAAACCGCGCTCCATCGCCACGATGAGTCCTGCGATGCCAAATCCGCTGCCGCCCGTGGTCACCACATCCTGGTCATGCTCAGGGTATTCCCCGTCGAGGTGGATGCGTTCACGGGCCAGTCCCGACGTGGGCTCGGCGCCGTCCCACATGTAGTTGAAGTGGACGCGCTCGATGTAGTCCAGCATGGCGTCATCGCTGGTAAATGATGCAGGCCTCGTCGGATCGTCTTGAGGCGTAGGTTCCTTGGGGACCGTGCTGCCGTCGCTCTTGCAGGCGCTGAGCGCCATGAGCAGGATGAGTGCGAGTGATTTCAATAATGTCTTTTTCATATATACCTGATGTTTAATGATTGATTTTGACAGTCTTGGATCGCGGACCGCAGCCAGTCTCGGCCAGGGCCTCGATAGTGAAGTAGTAATCGGTGCCCACATCCAGGCCACGCATGTCATATTGTGTGTCACCGTTGACCGTGATGCAGTGATATAGTTTGTCGGGAGCAGTACCGTAATAAATGTTGTAGCCGTAGGCACCCTCTGCAGCAGTCCACGTGATCATGGCGTTGCGGCGGTCGGCCTTATCGCGCTTGACGGTGAAACGCTTGACCTCGGAGGGCAGGTTGCCGGTATAATCCAGGCCAAAAACTCGCACCTCGCTTAGGCAGAAATATCCGCCCGAGGGCATGTGAATGTTCTCGATGCGCAGGTAGCGGGTGTCGAGGCTCTCGCGCAACTCGATATAATCGTGGGGCACATCGCGGTCGTTATCGCTCTTGTCAACCACCAGTGTCCAGTGCTCACCATCATTGCTGGCGAGGATGCGGTACTGGTGGTAGATGTCGTTGGCGCGGTTGTGCTGCACCGTCTTGTGGTCATAGAAATTGAGTTGCAGGGCACGCACCTCGCGGGTACCGCCCAAGTCCATCTCGACCCATTCCTGGTCGCTGCCGCTGGCCGCACTCCAGTAGGTGCGCATGTTCTCGTCGGTAAGGCTGGTGGAGGTCAAGGTGCTGTCGCAACTCGACACAGTACAGTTTTTCCCGTAGGATAGCAGCATCCATCCCGTGAAGCGTTCCGATGGGTTAGAAATATCATTGTCGGCATTCAACTGCGGATAGTCACCGAAGGCCGTGATGCAGTACATCACGCCATCACTGTCAAACCCGGTGGGGTAGAGCCCGATGCGCCGCTCAAACTTGTACTTGAGCGAGAGCATGCAGGTGCCCACATGCCAATAGTTGCCCTTGAGGTCGGCGAACGTGCCGCCGTGCCCCACTCCCTGCACAAACCCGCCGGGCTTGTAACTCATGGGATTGTGCTGCTGATAGGTGAACGGGCCCAGTGGATAATCGGAGACATAGACGCCGTCGGCATACACCTTGAACTCGGTGCCCGGAGCACCATATTGCAGATAGTATTTGCCGTCATGCTTGGTCATGAAAGCGCCCTCGGTGAATGGTTTTAGCGTCATCTCGTCGTCATTGTTCATCCCGAAGCGTTCCCAACCATGGCGGTCGGGATGCAACCGCACAAGGTCGTATATCTTGCTGATGGGGGTAAAGTCTTCACGGCTGATCTCAACGCCCTTGAGGGGGTACTCGTTGCTTGAGCCGTAGTATTCGTAGAGGCGCCCGTCGTCATCCAGGAAGATGTAGGGGTCCCACGTGGGCAGCGTGTTGCGTTCGATGGCGCGGCGCCACCGTCCGCTCTTGGGGTCGGTGGAGTACCAGATGGGCAGGCCCTCATAGGTCGAGCCCGTATAGAACAGCGTGTCGCCCACGACCCACGCTGCGGGAGCGCACTCGTCGTCATCGGCGGGGTAGCGCTGGAACGAGGCTTGGCTGAAGTTCCAGTCGCTCAAGTTGCGAGAATAGTGGAAACCGCCCTGATTGGTGGAGAACAGGTAATACTCGCCCTTGTAGGTGAGTGCCATGGGGTCGGCGCTGGAGCGGAACGAGCCGCCCTGACGCGTGTTGTTGTTCCATGGCTCATAGTTGTAACTGATGTTGAGCGGATTGCAGTAGGTGATGCTGGCGTTGTCGCGTGGATCATACCAGCGTGTGGCTTGTGCCACGCGACGTGGAGTCGCGATGCTGCCGCTGGTCTTGACAGGCAGTATGATGCTGACCTGTCGTTGACCGTTTTGACGAACCGTGATGGTCATTTCCTTGCCGGGGTAGTACACGCAGAGCAGACTGTCGGTGTCGGTGCCCACGAGCGAGAAACGGCCTTGAGCATCGGTGTTGCTGTGGGCAGGGCTGTAGAGCCACATCACGGTGGCACCCTCCAGGGGCAGGCCTTGTTCGTCAGTCACCACGCCTGTCACGTTATACTCGGTGACCACGGGGATGTAGTAATCGCTCACCTGGCCCTTGACGACCTTTACCGAGTCGGTGCTGCCATGCGCGGCAAACGCTGTGCAAATGGCTATTGCGGCAATAAAACGGTTCATCTGAAAGATTTTATGAAAATCAGGCAGGGTGATTCCTGGGGGCGTTACACCCTGCCTGATGATTAGTTAGTGATTATCGGCGGGTTTATTCGTTCTTGGGCTCATTCTTGAGCGTGGGAACGGTCTGCAACTGGGTCAAGGGCAGGGGATAGTACTTCACACTCTCGCTCCAGCCCGTGAGCACGCTGGCAGCCAATCCGGTGCGGATGAGGTCGTTGTAGCGCTCACCCCACTCGCACACAAGCTCCATGCGGCGCTCATCGAGAATCTGTTCGGCGGTGACGTTACTCATCGTCGGCATATTGGCACGGGTGCGCACCAGGTTGAAGGGCTGGTCGCCATTCTTGCCCTGGCGAACCTTGGCCTCGGCGTTGATGAGCAGCACATCGGCATAGCGCAGGATGCGGATGTTGTTGTTCGAGCCGTACTTGCTGCGGCCGGGTGTCAATTGGTTCCTCGGCGTGTAGGCCTTGCCGTTCCACGTGTTGGTGTTGTTGACGTTACCCATCACGTTGATCTCGTCTCCGTCGCGTGTGGTCGTACCTCCGAAGAGTACCGAAGTTTCCAGACGGATGGTCTCACCACGGGCTTGAGCCCAATTGATGAACCTGTCGGTGATGCCGACGAAATTCCATCCACCCAGGTTGCCGGGACCTTGGAACACAAACCACTGGTCGGCGTCAACCTCCTCGCCACTGCCCTGGCCTAAGTCGGTACACTGGCACTCAAAGAGGCTCTCGTTACACAACTTGCCGGGAATCTTGAACAGGTTGTAGAAATCGCTGTACAGCTGGAACTTGTTGCTGGCGATGATGTCGTCGGTCAAGGCCTCGGCTTGAGCATATTCGCCACGGTTCAAGCGAATCTTGGCAGCAAGTGCCTCGGCAGTGTAGGCGGTTACGGCGCCAAAGTGCGTGGCCTCGTTAGGACGTACCTTGGGGCAGTTCTCAATGGCATACTGCAAGTCCTCGAGCATGTAGCGCTCAACTGCGTCCTTGGTCGAACGCGTGAGGTCACTCTGGTTGTTGTCGCGCAAGATAGTCACATCGCCAAAGGCCTGAGTGAGCCTGTAGTAGGCATAAGCACGCAGGATGCGCACCTCGCCGCAATAGGCGCGATAGGTTGTCCGGTCGGCGTCATTGCTGATGTGCTCGGCATAGGAGTCGAGCGAAGTCAAGGCGCCGTTGGCAACCTTAATCATGCCGTAATACTGGTTCCACATCTCATTCAGACCCCAGAACGAGTTGTCGTACCTGAAGTTGCCGAAGTCAACGAGCAGACCTTGGTCATCGACACGTCCACTCCAAACATCGCCGTCGCGAATGATGGTCAAGGGCCAGATGACCCAGTGCATGCCACCGGTGCGCAGCTTGGCGTACACACCCGATACCGGCATGTACATCTCGCTAGTCTTGGTATAATCGACATCCGACTCGGGCAACGTGCTCTCGGGAAGAATGTCCAGCCAGTCATTGCAGGAGGTGGCTCCCACCATCAACAAACCTGCAATCATGATATATTTCAAAAATTTCATTGTCTTTCTCTTTTTAATGATTGTTGGTAATGTGCTCATTTAGAAGTCGATGGTTACGCCAAAGGTGTAGGTCGCAGTCAGCGGGTAAACCTCGGTGTCCCAGCCCTCGGGATCGTTCAACTCGGGCGTGAAGCTGTTGGCCTTGAACAAGGTGAGGGGACGGTCGGCAGTGGCGCTCAGGCGCAGCGAGGGCAGGATGTAGCTGCCCATCTTGATGTTCCTGAAGGTGTAGCCGAGGGTCACGTTCTGGATGCGGAAGAAGTCAGCATCCTCGACAAAGAATGAGTTGACGCGCTGGTCACTCACGTTCCATGAGCGAATCCAACCTTCGGCCGACGGATACTTGTTGGTCGAGCCGGCACCGGTCCAGCGGTTAGCCACCTGGTCGTGGTCGAAGTTGTAGTTGGACTGGGCATAACGCAACGCACGCTTGCGGTTGTACATCTGAGCGCCGGCGTTGCCGTAGGTGGTCACTGCAAAGTCCAGATTCTTCCACTGGAAGCCAAGGTTGATGCTGTAGATGAAATTGGGCAGATACGAACCCAGGGTGGTGCGGTCCTCGCCGTCAACGATGCCGTCACCGTTCAGATCCTTGTACTTGAAGTCACCGGGTTGCAGACCGTTGGCCTGAGCCGTCTTGTCGGCAGCGCATTCCTGCTCGGTCTGATAGATGCCGTCAACCACATAGCCGTAGAACGAGTTCATCTCCTTGCCCACAAACTGGTAGGTCTTGCCGCCTGCGATATAGGGGTTACCGGCCAGATCCTTTACTTCGTTCTTGAGGTAGGACAGGTTGGCGTTGATGTAGTACTTGAAGTCGTCGCCCACACGGTCGGCCCAGTTGATGCTCACGTCAACACCGGTGTTGAGAATCTTACCGATGTTCTGCAGCAGCGTGCCGTTCTCGAAGGGCAGGCGCGGTGCGATAACAGCCTTGCGGGTCATGCGGTAGAACCAGTCGATGTCAACGCTCAGGCGGTTGCGCAGGGTGGCGAACTCAACGCCCACGTTGGTCTCGTCAACTACCTCCCACTTCAGGTTGGTGAAGTAGCTGTTGTTCTGGAAACCGGCAATGGTGGAGTTGCCGAACACACCCGACGACCAGGTGCCGGTGGAAACCGAGCGGAAACCGTCGCTGGCGGGAACGGCATTGTTGCCCAGGCGTCCCCAGCTGGCGCGCCACTTCAGGTAGTCGATGGCGTTCTGGTTGGCCATGAAGTCTTCCTTGCTCATCACCCAAGCGACACCGAACGAGGGATAATAGCCCCAAGTCTCCTGGTACTTGCTCGTACCGTCGGCACGGAAGGTGGCCATGAACAGGTATTTGCCCATATAGTCGTAGTTGATACGACCAAAGTAACTGTTGCTGCGATAACGGGTACCACCGTCACTGGCGCGGCGGCTGTCGCTCTCGGTACTGATTCCGATGTACTTGTAGGCGTCGTCACCGTCCACGATGCCGTAGCCGATGCCGTACAGATTGTGATACTTGTCCTCGCGCAGCGACTGACCCAACATCACACCTAGGTTGTGGTCACCGAAGGTGTCCTTGTAGGTCAGCACGTTGTCCCAAATCCAGTTGTTGTAGCTAGACTCGTTCTTGCTAACCCACGACTTGTCGTTGCGTTGCACTGCGCTCACGTAGTACTCAGGCATGTAGGAGCGGTTGTGGATTGCAGTGAAGTCATAGGAGTAGCTGGTCTTGAAGTTCAGCTTGCTGGGAATGAAAGTGATCTGAGCGTAGTAGTTGGTCAGATACTTGTTGATGTCGTTCACGCTGTTCTGGTAGTTGGCCGTAGCGATCGGGTTGTAGAAGTTGTTGGTGAAGCCGACCGACTCAGGCGAACCGTAGTGGGTGGGGAAGGTGTTGTCGTTCTTCTCGTCCATCACGGGATAGATGCCAGGAGCGTTGAACGCCTGTTGCCAAGCGGCATTGTTGGGCGTGCGCTGTTTACCTTTCGAGAAAATGCCGTTGAAGCCCACCTTGAGCCAGCTGGTGGCCTCGTAGTCGAGGGCTGCACGGAAGTTCATTCGCCGGTAGTAGTTCTTCACATCCATGACACCATCCTGATGCAGGTAGTTGATGCCGAGTGAATAGGTTGCCTTCTCGCCACCGCCGGTGATGGTGAGGCTGTGGTCGGTGATGGCAGCCGTGCGCAGCAACTCCTTGTACCAGTCGGTGTCCGAGCCGTAGATCCAGTTGTGGAAGTCACCGCTGTAGTTGCCGCCGTAGCGGTCGATAGAAGCCTTCATCGTCGATACATAGGCGTCGTAGTTGGCTTCCATCAGCATCGTGGCATACTCGCTTGAGTTCGCCATCTTCAGCACGTTGGTGGCCTTCTGGATACCATAGTAGCCGTTGTAGGTGATTTTGGCGGGTTGGTTCTTGTTGCCGTGCTTGGTGGTGATCAGGACGACACCGTTGGCGGCGCGCACACCGTAGATGGCGGCTGCCGAAGCGTCCTTCAATACCGACATGTCGGCAATGTCGTTGGCGTTCAAGAAGTCGATGTTGTCATAGAACATGCCATCAACAACATACAGTGGGCTGCCGCTGGTAAACGAACCGTTACCGCGGATGTGGACCTTAGGACCCTCGCCTGGGGTACCGCTGTTAACGACGTTCACACCTGCCACCTTTCCTTGCATGGCGGCCATGGGCGATGCCGTGGGCACGGCAAGCAGTTCCTCGCCCTTGACAACGCTGATGGGCGCCGTCAAGTCCTTGGCTTGTGCCGAACCGTAACCGATCACGACCACCTCATCAAGATTGCGCACATCGTCCAGCAGCTGGACGTTCATCATCTCGCTGGCAACCATCTCCACTGCCTGCATGCCCATGAAAGTGAATTTCAGCGTTGCACCATCGGGCACGTTGGCAATCTCAAAGTTGCCGTCAAAGTCGGTGACTGCACCCATCGTGGTCCCGAGGACCTTGACGGTGGCACCGATCACGGGCTCGTTGACCTGGTCAACGACCGTACCTCTTACCGTAAGTGCCTGTGCGCTCACAATGGCGCAAGCCACGACGAGTAAAAGCATTAGGATTCTTTTTTTCATTCGCTTTAATTGATGTTAATGGTTGATAAAAAAAGTACAATATCTTCATTTTTTTGCAAATATAGTGTTTATTCTTAAAAAAAACAATTTTTAAACAAAAACTTTACATTTATGCTCCATTTATTTGCTTATTTACCTTTTTTGGCATCGATTTGTTGTGAATTGCAATAAAAAACAGGCAGGAAGCATCGTGTTCGCTTCCTGCCTGTTGCTACAGGGATGTTCTTGACTGTTACTTGACTGTGAAGGCTGCCTTCAAGGGAAGATTGTCGCTGGAGGTTCCCACGAGCAGCGTGCGCTGACCGAGGGAAGTGGCCCAGTCGCCACGGGTCTCGTCCCAGTACTGGAAGGCGCGGCCACCGATGGTGATGGTGACATCGCGGCTCTCGCCGGGCTGGAGAGTGACTTTCTGGAATCCGCGCAGTTCCTTGACGGGCATGTCAACAGCCGTGTTGTGGTCGCTGACGTAGAGTTGCACGACCTCGGCACCGTCACGGTTGCCGGTGTTCTTGACCGTCACGGTGGCGGTCACAGTGCCGTCGGCAGCCACTTCGCGCTTGTCGATGCGCAGGTTGCTCAAGGCGAAAGTCGTGTAGCTCAGTCCGTAACCGAAGGCGAACGCAGGTTTCTTCTTCTGCTTGTCGGCCCAACGGTAACCCACATAGATGCCCTCCTTGTACTCCTCGTCGATGATAATGTGGTCATCGCGCCAGGTACCGGGATAGGTGCCCAGTGCATGTGCGCCCACGTCGTCGAGGCGATCATACCAGGTGAAGGGCAGTTTGCCCGAGGGATTGGCATCGCCCACAAGAATGCTGGCGAATGCTTTACCCGTCTCGCTGCCGATGAACCAGCCTTGAACGATGGCGGCCACCTTGTCGCGCCACGGCATGGCCACGGCGTCGCCCGAGATGTTGACAAACACCACGTTCTTGTTGACGCGGGCCAGTGCCTCGACCAGTGCATCCTGACCGTAGGGCATGTCCATGTGCTTGCGGTCATGGCCCTCGGCATCCTGGTAGTCGCTCTTGTTCAGACCGCCGAAGATAATGACATAGTCGGCGCCTTGAGCCTTGGCAACGGCCTCGGCGATGAGTTCGCTGGCCGAGCGGTTATCGGCAAGCGACTGCTTGGCCACAACACCATTGTACTCGCCAGTGGTGTCACCCACATAGCCGCGGGCGTAGTCCACCTCGATACCGGTGCCGGCCAGACGCTGCTGGAGACCTTCGAGGGGCAGAATCTCGTGCTGAGCTTTCAGCGAGCTGCTGCCGCCGCCCACGGTCATCATCTTGATGGCATTCTCGCCGACGACGAGCACGCGCTTGGCCTTGCTGACGTCGATGGGCAGGACATTGCGCTTGTTCTGCAGCAGTACAATGCCGTCTTGGGCAATCTTGAGCGCTGCATCATAGTGTGCCTCGCTGCACAGGAATCCACGAGAACGCTTGTTGCTCATCGTGGTGCGGAAGAACAGACGCAGCACGCGGCTCACCTTGTCGTCGAGTTCGCGTGTCGTGAACTTGCCGTCCTCGATCAATTTCTTATAGGGCTTGGCCATGTAGTAAGCGTCGTAAGCGTTGCTGGCGCCCCAAGCCAGACCATCGGTCCAGCTGCCGAACTCCATGTCCAGACCGTTCTTGACAGTCATCTCGGTGTCGTGGGCACCGCCCCAGTCGCTGACCACCACGCCGTCATATTTCCAGTCACCTTTCAATATGTCGTTGAGCGTGTACTGGTTCTGACAGCAATGCTGGCTCTTGTACAGGTTATAGGAACCCATGATACCCCAGGTGTGGCCCTCCTTGACGGCGGCCTCGAACGCGGGCAGATAGATTTCTCGCAGGGCACGGTCGCTCACGATGACGTTGACCTGATGGCGGTATTCCTCATCGTTGTTGAGGCAGAAGTGCTTGACACAAGCTGCGGTACCGGTACTCTGCAGTCCCTGAACGTAGGGGACAACCATGCGTGAAGCCAACAAGGGGTCCTCACCCATATACTCGAAGTTGCGACCGTTCAGCGGCGTGCGGTTGATGTTCACGCCAGGGCCCAGGATCATGTCCTTGCCGCGATAGCGTGCTTCCTCGCCCAGGCTGCGGCCGTACAGCTCAGCCAGTGCGGGATTCCACGAGGCAGCCAGGCAGGTGAGGGCAGGGAATGCCACACACGAGTCGTTGGTCTGTCCAGCCTGTACCCATTCGTCCCACAGGACGTCGGGGCGCACACCGTGAGGTCCGTCATCGGTCCAGAAGTCGGGCATGCCCAAACGTTTCACACCAGGCGATGAGAATTTGCTCTGGGCATGGATGACGGCGATCTTCTCGTCCAGCGTCATGCGCTCGAGAGCGTCTTGAACACGCTGTTCGAGGGGCGCATTGTCATCCAGATAGGCCGGCATGCGCGGCGTCATTCCCAACGACTGGATATAGTCGGTCTGCGGGGTGCAGTGCTCATAGCGGCTGTTCTCGGCATACTGCATCAGCAGCTGGCGGAACGTCTCCTGATCGGGACGTGCCTCGCGCAGTTCCTGATAGGTGGTGCGGGGAGCCTCGGAGTATTTCACCACGATGCTGTCCCACATGGCGGGCCTGGTGATGCCCATCATGCACGAGCCGTCGATTTTCTTGTAAGGCCAGAACGTGTAGCCGATGTTGGCCTTTTTCATCACATCGACCAACTGGGCTTGCCACTCGTTGGTGTTGTGGCCCGTCTCGCCCATGTACATGGGCAGACCGGTCTTGTCGCGGAAATCGATGTAGTCCTTGATGGCCTCGGCAGTGGCGTCACCGCCATAGCGGTGGCAGGTGTACATGATGTTGTCGTCGAAAGCCCAATCGCTGAACATGTAGAAGTCAGAATTCCAGCGGGCACCGCCCAGCAGGATCACATGGTTGGGATCCACCTGACGGATGGCTTGTACTGTACGTTTATAGAGCGGTTCGAGCCTCTTGTTCAACTCATCCTTGTTATCGAAGTAGTGGGCGATAGGCTCATTCATCAGTTCATAACCGAGAATCACCGGCTCGTCCTTGTAACGGGCAGCAATGCGCTGCCAGATGTCGATGAACAGCTGCTGGCTGGGCTCGCTCTCAAAGAGCCAGGGATAACCATGACCGTCGTCGATGTTGTCGCCGGTCTGGCCACCGGGGCAGTCATGCATGTCGAGAATCAGGTACAGGCCAGTGGCACGGCACCAGTTCACAACCGAGTCGATGCGTGCAAAGCCGTCCTGATCCTTGGAGCGCCCCATGTAGTCCTCATCGGTGAAGAGCCTGTAGTTGAAAGGCAGGCGGATGGTGTTCGCTCCCTGACGTGCGATGAAGGCGATGTCGGCGCGGGTGATGTAGTTATCCTTGAACTGACGCCAGAAATCGGCGGCGAAGTCCGGTCCTACGGCCTCCTTGATCATCAGGTCGATCATCCACGGCGAATTGGTCTTGCTCAGGCCGAACATGTAACCCTCGGGGTTGAGCCAGTTACCCAGGTTGGTACCTTGGATATAGAGCTTCTCGCCGTCAGGTTTCACCAAGTCGGTTCCCTCGACGCGCACGAACTTGTCTTGGGGCTTAGCGTGAAGCCCCAAGGCAAGAACTAGAGAGATAATTATCAGTACAGTTCCTCTCATAGTTTCAATTTAGAGATAAACAGTTACTTCTTTTGGAAAACGCGCACGTAGTCCACCTCCATGGTCACGGGCAGGGCGCTCTCGTCAACGCCTTGAGCGCCACCCCAGTCTCCACCCCAAGCGAGGTTGAAGATGATGTAGAACGGGTCGTCGTAGGGCCAGTCGTCACGGCCCAGGCCACGGTTGTCGTAACTCAGCTGAACCTTACCGTCAACATAGGTGGTGATGTTCTGAGCCGTCCATTCCATGGCATAGGTGTGGAACTCACCCTCGGCACCCTTGCAATACATCTCGTGGGTGACCTGCGTACCGTTGGAGTGAACATGCGCATTGGCATGCAGGCTCGACGACACATAGTCGGGGTGGTAGCCCACCTCTTCCATGATGTCGATCTCGCCGTCGGCGGGCCAGGAACGGAAGTTAACAGGCATCATCCAGAAGGCGGGCCAGGTTCCCTTGCCCTTGGGCAGCTTGATGCTGGCCTCGATGTAGCCATATTTCCAGCCCTGTTTATCCTTGGCATACACGCGTCCGGAGTAGATCTTGCCGTTCTCCTTGAGTGCGGTGATGCGAAGCTTGCCGTCACGAATCTCGGTGACAAGGGCGCCGCCAGGGGTCTTGTGGTTCACATAGTTCTGCAACTCGTGGTTCACCCAACCGCTGTTCTGCACCTCGTGCCTCCAGTCGTCGCCATTCAGCTCAGAGCCCTTATCGAACTCGTCGTTCCAAACGAGGGTGTAGCCGTCAGGGGCATAGTAGGGTGATTCCTCGGCAGCCTCCTGCGTGATGGTGATGGACTTGCGGGCAGCACCCGACTGTATGGTCACCTCACCGGTGCGAACCTCGGTCAGGGGATTGGCGTCTACGGTGATAGTTATTGAACCCGACTGTGACGTGGTGTTCTTGGTGTCAAAGTCGATAAAGTCCTTGTTATCATAGGCGCCCCACTCCTTGCCCGTTGTGGTGACATTGATGTTGTAGGTGCCTCCGCTGGCAGGAACCGCGATGCTTTCCTGCGAGACCGTGATGGTTATCGCAGGTGTCGGCTCATCCTTGCCGTCTCCCCCGCAGCCCAAAAGGACTGCGGCGAGAGATAGCAAAAGCGTATGAAGCATATAGCGTTTCATCTTGAATGATTATTGTGCTTTGTGCTTCTGGATGATGATGTTGCTCACCTTGGCCTCAAAGCCGGCGGGACATCCACCGAAGTCGAGGATGAACTTGCCCTGATCAAACTCAATCTGATCACCGCCGTTCATGGCAACGACGTTAACGAACTGGAGCACGTTCTCGCCATCCTCAAGATAGAACTGGCCATTGTAGCAAAGCGTGTTGGGGTCATTGGTCACATCAGGATCCTTATTGACCTTGACGGTAGCACGAGCCAATTCCATGTTGGTGGTGATGGTGACACGCACATCATAGCCCTGACCCTTCTCGATGTGCAGGGGCACACCGTTGATGGCGCACTGGGCCTGCCACTCCGATACGGTAGCATCGTTGGCAGTGATGGTGTAGACACCGTTGGCATAGGAGAAGCCCGGGTCACTGATCTGTGACCAACCGGCATCGGCCCACCAGAAGCTCATCGTGCCTGCGGTATTGAAACCGGCACCCAGGTTATCGGGAGAATTCACGTCAACCCATTCAACTTGGGGCTCGTCGGGCTCCTGGGGCGGCGTGGTGCCGTCGTCGTTGGCATGGTCCTTGAGCACGATATTATAGATATTGACAGTCGTTCCGGCGGGACAGCCACCAAAGTCGAAGAACAGGTTCACATGCTCCATGTCGATACCGGGCATGTCGCTCTTCCAGAAGAGATAGTCCTCGCCAGCCTTCAGGTCGATGCGGTCGGCAAAGTAGAAGACGTTGTCATCACCCTCCATCACGAGCTTCACGGTAACACCGTTGATGTCCTTGTCGCTGACGAGGTGGCAGGAGAAGTCATAGTTCTTGTCGGCCGAGGTCGAAATGTTGGTCGTCTTGAAGGCCATCTGAGCCTGCCACTGGTCGGTTGTTGCCTCGGGCAGGAATACAGAATAGTCATTGTCGCCAGCCTCAAAGGTCGGGTCGGCAATCTGGCTCCAGCCGGGAGCGTACCAGAAGAACATGTTGTAATCCACGTTCTTCCACATGTTGAAGTCGCTGTTGGGGTCGAAACCGAAGAATCCCTTCTCATCGGGATCGCTGGTGAAGATGAAGCGCCATGCGATGCCGCGATCTTTAGGCTCATAAATGAGCACCATCTTCTTGGCAGTCAGAGACTCGATGCGGAAGCGCGGGTTCTCGTACTGCTCGTCAGAGCTGATGTAGGGGAAAGCCGTGTTGGGAGCAAGCTGAATGTAGGTCTGCTTGGTCACGTTACCGTCAGCATCTTCCCAGTCATACACTTCGAAGCTCCAGCTGGAAACCTGCTCGCCCTCAACGACGACGGCATCCCAGTCATCAGGCCCAGTTTTGCCCCACTTGGTTGTTCCGTTGTTCACATAGGTAACACCGTCTAAACCGGCATTATAGGTGTAAGTGCCTCCCTTGAGAGTCTCGGCCGTGAAAATGATGCGGTCGTCATACACGCCGAAGTCCTTCTTCTCATCGGGCTGAGCCGACCACCATCCTGTACCAGCAGTTCCGGCAGGACCGCAGGCCATGTGAGCCACTTCCTTGTGGTCGATGCGCCACTCTTTGTTGGCGATGCGGCGGAAGTCGTTGGAATAGTCAATCTTGGACTCGTTGAAGGTGTATTCCTTCTTGATACCGGTCTGGCTGATGCCGTTGCGGTTGCCCAGGCGCAGCTCGATGGTGTGAGTACCGGCCTCGCTGTTCTTGTAACCCACCTCTTGAAGGGTGGAGTAGGACGTGCCGTCGAGAATCCAGACGGGATAGGTACCGGGCTGCGGAGTGTAGTTGGCAATCATCTGGTTGGTCTCCTGGTCAACCGAGAGCGAGAAGTCGATGCCGCTCACCGTGGGGAGGCCGTTGGGGTCTGCACCTTCAAATTCCTCGGGTGAGCAGGCCGTGAATGCCATAGCCAATAACAGGATTGCTATTGCGCTGCTTATTTTGTTTATCTTGGTAATCATAATATCTAATTTCTAATTACTGATTTCTAATTCGTCAAATCAATAGTTATTCTGAACCAGCGTGGGATCAGCATCGAGCTCAGACTGAGCCAGGGGGATGTACTTCTTGCTCGGAGTCCAGCTGTTGGTGCGGTAGCCGTAGTTGTCAGGAACCAGGACGGTAGAAGCCTTCTGAGTGGCACCGGGGATGCCTTCAGCACGCACGAGGTCGAAGTAGCGCTTGCCCTCGCCGCAGAACTCGAGATGACGCTCGGTGAAGATGTCATCGATGGTGACACTAGTCAATGCGGGGAGACCGGCACGAGCGCGAACCTCGTTTACATAGCCGGTAGCCTCGGATGCGCTGCCTCCGGTCTGAAGAATCAGCTCGGCTGCGTTGAGCAGGGTCTCGGCATAGCGGTAGATGCGCTTGTTGTTGTTATAGTTCAGGTTCTTGGAAGTCGGGCAGTCCTTGTTGTTGTCGGACTGGGGACGATACTTGCCGTGCCAGATGTGGGTGTCCTGATAGCGCTCGGTGTAGCTGTAGCCACGAACGTCCCAGCAGGTGACATCGCGACGCAAGTCATTCTCGTCGTACATGCTATAGGCCTCGAGGCGCATGGGCAGGAAGCCCCAACCGTCGTTGCCGCTGTCCCAGCCTTCGCCGCCGCCCCAGCCGTTAGGTGAGCACAGGGTGGGGAATACGGTACCACCGGCAGCCATCGAAGTGCCCCAGTCGCGCTGGGCCTGGTCGTCGTTGTAGTTGATCTCGAAGATGCTCTCGGAGCACCACTCGCCACTCTCCTGCCACAGGTCCTTGAAGCTGGGGTTGAGCTTGTAGTTGCTGTCGCCGATGATTTGCTTCATATAGGCGAGCGCCTGAGCATAACGGCTGTTGTCGTTCTGGTACATGACCATCTCGGCATAGAGCATATAGGCGAAAGCCTGGCTCACGCGACCAGCCTCGGCATTGGGCCAACGCATGGGCAGCACGTTAGAAGCGATGATCTCCTCGAGCTCGGGAAGAAGCTGGTTGTAGATCTCGTCGGCACTGATCTGCGGAGCAGTGTAAGGCTGCGAGAGGTTCTCCAGATAGAAGGGCACGTTGCCGTAGTAGTGCCACAAGATATTATAATAGTACACGCGCAACAGGCGAGCCTGCATCTCCATCGAACGGCGGAAGCTCTCGCTTGCGGCGCCTTCCCAAGAGGCATACTTGATGGCGTCGTTGCAACGCTTGATGCCGCTGTAGAAGTCGCCCCACAGGGTAGCGAGGGTGTTGTTGCCGTCGGCGGCAAAGTTGAACAGGCGATGCCAGTGCTGGTTGTCGGTGTTGTCGGAACCGCCTACCCAGAAGTCGTCGCCCATAATCTCACCGTCAACAGTGAGGTCGTTGTAGGCTGTACCATCCCAGTCGGGCCAATGCAGAGGAGCATAGGCCGCGGTCAGAGCCTCGTTCAGGGCATCCTCGTTGGAGTAATATTCCTCAAGAGGCTCACCCGTCGGGTTCTTCACCTCAAGAAAACCGTCGCTGCAGGCTGTCAAGGCCATTAAAACTGCACACAGGCCTGCTATGATATAAATATGCTTATTCATATTGATAATTCTTTATGGATTGTTAGAATGAGATGTTGCAACCGATAGTGTAGGTGCGGGCCTGCGGATAAACACCGTAGTCCACGCCAAGGCTGGTGGCACCAGAGCCGATCTCAGGATCGAAGCCCCAGTACTTGGTCCAGGTGAACAGGTTCTCGGCACGGCCGTAGATGCGCAGACGGCTGATGCCGATCTTGCTGGTGAGGCTGGGGTGCAGAGTGTAACCTAGAGTGATGTTCTTCAGACGCAGGTAGCTGCCGTCCTGGATATACATGTCGCTGCATACCCAGTTCTTGGAGTCGCCCAGAGTGGGCACCTTGTCACTGGTGCCTTCACCGGTCCAGCGCTGGAGCACCCAAGTGGGATAGTTACCCGAAGCGACATCCTGGCGGTAGGTGGCATCGAATACGTCGGCACCAGATACGCCCTGGAAGAATACGCCAAAGTCAAAGCCTCTCCAGTCCATGTCGAAGTTCAGACCGTAGGCCCAGTCAGGCATACCGTTACCGATGTTGGTGCGGTCGTCACTGTTGATCTTGTTGTCGCCGTTGGTGTCCACAAAGCGGAAGTCGCCGGGGTTCGACAACGTGCCGTACTGGCTGTTGTAGGCCTCGGCCTCGGCCTTGGTTTGCAGGATACCATCAGTCTTGTAGCCGTAGAAGAAGGGGAAGGGCTGGCCGTTCTCGGCGCGAGTGCCACCGTCGCTGAACTGGCTGATGCCGTAGTTCAGGAAGCCGGTGTCGTTACCCAGGTTCTTCAGCTTGTTCTTCAGATAAGAAGCGTTGCCCTTCAAGGCGAAGTGTACGTCAGCAATATTCCAACGATAACCGAGCTCAAACTCGATACCGCTGTTCTCCATGTCACCGACGTTGGCCAGCGGACGGGCCTCACCCACGTAGCTGGGGATAGGCATCTCGATGATCATGCCGTTGGTCTTCTTGATATAATAGTCAACACTGAAGGTCAACTTGTTGTTCCAGAAGCCGAAGTCGATACCGAGGTCGGTCTGTTCGCTCTCCTCCCACTTCAGGTCTTCGTTAGCCAGGCGGTTGGCCTTGGAGCCGTAAACCATGGCAGCGGTCTGTCCGAAGTAGTAGTTACTGGTGTTACCAATTGTCGTCAGTGTGGTGTAAGCAAAGTCACCGATATTGTCGTTACCGTTCTTACCCCAGCTGAAGCGCAACTTCATGTTGCTCAGCCAGTCGCGCTGATCCTCCATGAACTTCTCGTTCATGATGTTCCAACCGAGCGAGAATGAGGGGAAGATACCGTACCTGTGGTTGGAACCGAAGCGGCTCGAACCGTCGCGACGTACGGTTGCCTGGAACATGTAGCGCTCGTCGTAGTTGTAGCTCACGCGGGCGAACAGTGAAGACAGGCGGTGCTCGGTGTAGGGACCACCCCAAACACCCACGAGGCTCGTGGCACCGGTCATCTTGCCATCGGCATCGGTAGAGATCTCGAGATCGCCACCGGTGGTGTAGTTGATGCTGGGCTTATCGGGGTTCACGAGATACCAGTGTGAGCCACCCAGTTCGTCACCCTTGAACTTCAAGGCACTCTGACCGAGCACGATACCGATGGTGTGCTTGCCGAAGGTCTTGTCGTAGGTCACCGTGTTTTCAATCTGCCAGGTGCAGTTGTTACCCTTGAAGGCGACTGCCGAGGTGTGGTCGGCATTGTTGTTACCCGAGAGGTAGTACTTCTGCTTGGTGGCGCCATCGTAGCCCCAGAACGAGAGCTCGGCGCTGTAGGTGAAGTGATACTTCAGTGCATCCCACAGTTGCAGGTCAATCGAGAACTTGGGCATGAACTTGTGGCTCCAGTTCTTGTTGGGAGTGCCCTGCATCATGGCGATGGGGTTGTTCTGCTCCTGATAGCTGCCGATGAATCCGGGAATGGTGTAAGGATTGCCGTTCTCGTCCTTGTACAGGTCGAATGCGCTGTAGCGGTCAATCATCTCCTGTGCAACGGCACCCCTCAAGGTAACGGGCAGGGTGGGAGCCAGATAGAGGGCTGAACCCAGAGGTGAGCCCCAAGTTGAGTTGGCATCGATGCCGGTGCTGTGCACGCGCATATAAGAAAGGTTAGCGCCCAGATCGAGCTTGTTCAGGAAGTTGCGCTCCTTGGTAGCATCGATGAGGTTGAACTGGTTGTTGGCGCGGATGGTCAGACGGTCATAGTTCGACTGGCCGAAGTTACCGCCGACGATACCGTCCTGGGTGAAGTAACCCAGCGAGAGGTAGTAGTTCACCTTCTCCGAGGCTCCGCTCACCGAGATGTCGTGTTGCATGATGGGGGCGTTCTCGTTGAAGAGCAGCTTCTGCCAGTCAGTGCCGAAGCCCTCGATCTTGTCGCCGTTGGCGTCAATCAGGTTGTAGGGATCGGCATAGAGAGGAGTCATGCCGTTCTGCACGCGACGCTCGTTCTGCAGGATAGCATAGTCGGTGGCACCGGTAACATCGCGGTAGCGCCAAGGGCTCTGCCAACCATAAGAGAAGTCGTAGTTGATGCTGGCTTTGCCCTTCTTACCCTTCTTGGTCGTCACGAGGATGACACCGTTGGCGGCGCGAGCACCATAGATGGCGCCCGAGGCAGCATCCTTCAGCACCTCGATGCTCTCGATATCATTGGGGTTAACGCTCTCCATACCATACTGGTCGGTGGGCATGCCGTCAATGATGTAGAGGGGGTTGGAGTTGTTGATGGTGCCGATACCGCGCACGCGAACCAACGACTGAGAACCGGGCTGACCTGAGGAAGAAGTGACGCTGATACCGGCGGCCATACCCTTCAGGGCATCTTCGGCGCGCAGGCGGGTCTTACCGGCCAAGTCTTCCGACGAAACCTTGGCGATAGAGGCCGTCACAACGCTCTTCTTCTGCACACCGTAACCGATCACGACCACCTCGTTAAGCAACTCAGCGTCCTCGGTGAGGGTGATGTGCATGTCTCGGCCGGCAAGCACGGTCTGCTTACCATAGCCCACATAAGTGATTTCCAATTCGGCACCAGCAGGGCAGGTGATCGAAAAATTGCCGTCGAAGTCCGTAACGGTAGTGTTCGACGTGCCTTTTTGCACAACCGTGGCACCAATCACCGGCTCGCCGTTGGTATCAACGATTGTACCCGTGAAGGTCTGGTTTTGTGCAAATGCCGCTATTGCCAGCATGACTGTCAACAGCAGTGAAAGTAATCTTTTCTCTTTCATGTCACATTTGTTTTGGTTTATAAAATGATTTGGTAATATAATTGTTGGTTGATTCGTTGGATGAATACTTTTGGTTAGGTTGTGTGACTGACTTCAAGTGATGGCCACAGCGCAAATTTACTCTAATAATATACGTGTCGCGCGGGTGAAAAACAAAAAAGTGGATGATTTTGGCCATTGATTTTTTGTAGTTGTTTGAATGACAAACAGTTGTAAAATATCACCAATCGTTAAAAAGTGGTTAAAATATAGGCCCATTTGTGACGAAAACCATCAATTTTTGCCAACATTTTGCCCTTTTTGTTGCCCGAGAAGGATTTTACAAGTACATTTGCAACGCTTAGCTAACAACCTAAAAACTGAATGAAAAGAATCTTCATATTTGCCCTCCTGTCGTTGCTGTCGTGCCTGAGTGTTACGGCGGCTGGAACCATTGACCTGGAGCAGGAGTATCGCAAACTCGATAAAGCCATTGAGAATACCGATCGCTATGTGCAAGAGCGTGAAAACCGCATACAAGCCTATAAAACTGCACTCGGTGCAACCAATGACAACCGCGCACAGTACGATTTGAGCAGGACCCTGTATCAGGAGTATCGGCCTTACATGAGCGACTCGGCTATCCACTACATCAGCCGATGCATTGAACTGGCCGACAGAATGGGCGACCCTGTCCGAGTAGACGAGTGCCGTGTGTTGTTGGCTCATCAATGTATAGAATCGGGTATGTACCACGAGGCGATGGACGTGATGAACTCCATTGACGAACAGCGCATTAACGAACAGCGCATTAACGACTCCGATAACCGACGCCTGTACTATAGCACGCTGGCTCACTTATATGGTGAACTGGGATATTACTGCAAGGTGCCGACTCTCCAGCAGGAGTATTATGCCAAGCATGCTCACTACAATGGCATGATTGACACAACACTCCTCTCGATGGACGACGACGCGGCACTGCAGATGAAAGAACTTGAGCACTATGTTACCGGTGATGCCAAGGGGGCCCTGCACTACAGTGACATGCGACTCAAGCATGTGAAAGAAGGGTCACACGAGTATGCCATTGTGGCGTTTTACCGCTATCTGGATTATGCGATGTTGGGCGACTCGGTGCAGGCGCGTTATTGGGTCACCCAGTCGGCCTTGAGTGATGTGGAGAACGCCGTGATGGACCAGGGTGCAATGTGGGAGCTGGCCAACAAGCTCATGGCCGACGGCGATATGGAGCGGGCTTACCGTTACATCCATTTCGCCTGGCAATGTGCCAGCAAATTCAATACGGTCAAGCGCAATAGCCAGATTTCGCCCGTGTTGACCGTAATCAGCGATAACTATGAGGCTTCGCTCAAGCGTGCTAACCGCCAACTCACCGTCTTGGCCATAGTGTCCAGCCTGTTGGCGGCCTTGTTCCTGGCTATCCTGTTCTACAGCAGCAGCCAGCGCAAGAAACTCGCCCGGGCCCGTAACGAACTCAGCGAGAGCAATACGCAGTTGGCGCAGCTCAACACTCAGCTGTCCGACCTCAACAAGCAGATGCACGAGACCAACCTGAAGCTCAACGAGTCAAACCGTGTCAAGGACGAGTATGTGGGACGCTTCATCCACCTGTGCTCCTTCTACATCGACCGCCTTGACGAGATGCGCAAGCGCGTCAACAAGATGGTCAAGAGCAAGGATCTAGAGGCGATATATAGATTTACCGAGGGTAACGAACTCAGGGACAAAAACCTGACGGAGCTCTACGAGATGTTCGACAGCACCTTCCTGCACCTGTTCCCCAACTTCGTAGATGATTTCAATGCCCTGTTGCGCCCCGAGTGCAGGATTGCCCTGCCCGAAAAGGGTGCGCTGAACACAGACGTGCGCATCTTCGCCCTCATCCGCTTGGGCATCGAGGACAGCAGCCGCATCGCCGAGTTCCTCCACTACTCGGTCAACACCATCTACAACTACCGCGCTAAAATCAAGAACGGCGCCCTCGGTGACCGCGAAACCTTCGAGTCCCAAGTCAAATCCATCGGCATGTAACCCCCTTCGTAATCTTTCACAATGTTAATGCCTATAGATTATCTATCGGTTTATGTGAGCGAAATAATTCTCAATGGCAAGATCAAAAATGAGGAAACAATAACTTTATAGTCAAAAGTTATTAATACTGCTAATCCGTATCGATGTTTCTCAGTTTATTAATACTCTCTTTGTACTCAATGACTCGAGGATCTTCAGGGCCATATTCTTTTTCATAAATTAAAAGTGCTTTTTGAAAATACTCAAAAGCATTTATTTTATTATCCAATTCTAAATAAATGTTGCCTATATCCACATAAGTTTGAGATTTAGCAGAATCTGTATTATCTATCTTTTCTAATAATAAGAGAGCCTTTTGAAAGAATTCAAGAGCTTTTTCATACTCTTTCTGTTTGTCAAAAATCTCACCTATGTTAATCATTGTATCTGCAATATCTGACTGCTCAGTTTCATCATTATTCTCTTGAATATATAATGCCCTTTGAAGATATTCTATAGCTTTGTTATAATCACCTATTTTATAAAATACAGAACCTATCATATTATTAATTGATGCAACTTCAGGATTATAAAATTCATCATACTGTTCTTGTACTATCAGCAATTTTTGATAGTATTCTATGGCTTTTGAATAATCTTTTTTTTGCTCATAGAGAGAACCAATATCTAAGAGTGTTTTTGCAATTGATGAAGACATTGTATTTGTCATATTCTCTTTAACTGAAAGAGCCTTAAGATAAAACTCTAATGCTTTATCAATGTCGCCGTTGTTCATAAAATAATATGCATCACCGATACGGTCGAGCGTAGTAGCCTTTTGATTTCCTGTTATATTCATTTTTTCTTCTAAAGATAATGCTCTGAAATAATAATCTAATGCTAAATCATAGTTCTCAAATTGTTCATGACAAAAACCGATGGAATTGTATGAATCTATGCATTGCTGGTTTTCTTCTCCAAGATTCGTTCTTTTTATTTCAAGCGCTTTAAGGCTGTATTCAAGTGCTTTGTTGTAATCACCATTAACGCCATAGATAAGACCTAAAAGATAATAACAATCAGCTGAAGAAACAGAATTCTTTCCAAGTTTTTTTTCTCTTATTTCAAGAGCCTTGAGGTTGTATTCAAGAGCCTTGCTGTAATCACCTTTACTAGTAAATATTATAGCTAATTCGTAATAAGCTGTGGCTGTTACTAGAGATTCAGTTCCTTCAATTTTTTCCCATATTTCAAGCGCTTTACAAGTATATTCTGAATCTGAATTATAATCACCTTGCATTCTGTAAAAAGTTCCAATTTTAAAGTAGTCATCGGCTACAGATGAGTTATTTGGTCCCAAGTCTTTCAAGTGAATATCAAGCGCATTGGTTATAAACTCAAAGCCTTGTTCAAAATCACCGCACACCAAATAAGTTTTACCAATATAACTATATGAATCAGCTATATTTCGATTGTCCTCCTGTAAAAACTTTTTTCTGATATTAAGGGCCTTGAAATGATACTCGAGTGCTTTCTCATAGTCCCCCAGAATCATATAGCTGTTACCAATACCATGATAAATAAATGCAATATTAATATTATCATAATTAGATGACTTTTCATATATGTAGAGTGCTTTTTTATAATAGTCATGGGCCTTTGAATACTCTTCTTTGCTTTCATACACATTAGCAATATTAAGATATGAATCTGCTATAGAGCAATCATCTGGGCTACAGAGAGATTCTCTAATGTTAAGAGCCTTATAGTGATAATCTAATGCTAGGTCGTAATTTTCATTACCTTCATACAGACTTCCTATAGCATTGTAGAAGAGTGCGACCCATTCATTTTGTTCTCCAAATTGTTTTTGAGCTTGATTTAATCCTCTTTCGAAATAATGCATAGCGAGTTTATCATTGTTCATTCTTCTGCAAGACATAATTCCAGCAAGATTTTGCCAGTCGAGGTTGGTGGTGTCGAGATTGGCGCGGAGTTCAAGGTAGTAGGCAGCAGAGTCATTTTGGTGATTCATCAAAAAAATCTCAAAGCGTCGGTAACAGTCTTGAGCTATGTCTTCGCGGTCTGTCTGCTCCATGGCTTCACTTTTCTCTAGTTTATCACGTTCATGTTTGTTTGCTTCATGGTGTTGATTCAGGCGTGCGATGCGGGTGTTGATGTCACCCTTTGTGCGCAGGAGGGAGTCGGCTTCGGTGAGGCGTCCGTTCAAAATACAATCGCTAATTTGACGATTGAATTCGTCCATCTGATCGAAGTCCAATTGCGCATAACGCTCAGCCATGTCGCTGATTAACTTTTCGTTATTCTCTTGTTCAGCATACAGTTGCTGTAACTTTTTCTGATATTCGTCTTGGGTAATCTTATTTTGCTTTTTGAGGGTCTCAATTTCATCCTCTCGTGCCTGAAGTTGGCGTTGTAGCGTACGGCGGATTTTACGTTCATTGGCAAGTTTCTCTTCGGTTTGCTGGCTAGGAGTCTCTAACACAAGAATCAGCGGGTTGCTGGAGTAAGTGTATTGCCTGGTGGTAGCTTCGGGGTCAACGAGTATGTAGCCCTGCTTCTTCACGCTCTGGATGAAGAATTTGTTGGCAGGAATAGGAAACGAAAAGTTTCCGTTCTTGTCAGATTTTACGGTTGAGCGTCCTTTAACTTGAATTGTCGCACCTTCAATACGATTGCCTGAGATGAGTTTACCGTTACTACCCAGTCGCCCTCGGGTCTTCACAAAGCCGGTCTGGGTCTGTGCAGAAATGCTTAGAGCGAGTGTGAGGCTGATGCCAAGAAAGAGAATTAACTTCCTCATTATTAGAGAGATTTATTGTTTAGCTTGTAATTCCTTGATTTTTTCTTCAAGTTGTTGTATTTCGGTCATGTTCATCTCAAGAACGAATTGGAAAAGTGACATGGCTTTGTTGTAAAACGTTAAAGCCTCATTGATGTTACCCTCGATTTCAGAAATCTGTCCTCTGTTTTTGCAGTCAATTGCAAGGTCGATTGCCTGTCGTTTCAATAGTTCCTGTGATTCTTCCAGAGCTTTTAGGCGGTCTCGAATATCGCCTTTGCTTTGCAAGAGCGAATCAGCCTCTACAAGTTTTCCGTTGAGGATGCAATCATTGATGCGGAGATTGAATTCATCCATTTGGTCGTAGTCCGTTTGCAAGTAGCGTTCTGCCATATTGCTGATCAACTTTTCGCGATTCTCTTGCTCTGCATAAAGTTGTTCTAATTTCTTTTGATACTCGTCTTTTGTAATTCTATTTTGCTCCATGAGAGCCTCAATCTCATCCTCTTGAGCTTGAAGCTGACGTTGCATTGTACGACGGATCTTACGTTCTATGGCAAGTCGATCATCCTTTAATTGTTGATCCGACTCCATGATGATAACTAGAGGGTTGCTGGAGTAATGGTAGACTTGTTGAAGCGCGTCTTTGTCTATGAGGTCATAGCCTTGTTTCTTTACCGATTGAATCATAAATGTGCCGCCGTCCACAGGAATAGAGAAACGGCCTTGTGAATCGGTAATCACAGGTGAGTAACCTTTGACTTGAATGACTACACCGTTTAAGTACTTACCAGGAACCACTTTGCCGTCATTATTCAGTCGTCCTTTGGTCTTGACATATCCCTGCTGGTTCTGAGCCATAGCGCACAGGGCTAAGCTCATGGTAATTGCTAAAAACAATATTTTTTTCATAATCAAATAGTTATGTTTGGGGGTTGTTGCAAATATACGGGTTTTGTTGCGGTGTTGCAACGAAATGCCGAATTTGTTGGTGGTTGTCGGGATCGGGTTCGGTTATTTCGGTTGCAGGCTGTTGAACATTTCACCCAGTTTGTTGCTCTCGTATTTGTAGATGACCGTGGTCATGGGTTCGGTGAGGGTGGCGACCCAGCCGGTTCCGCGATAGGCATCGACGATGCAGTCCCAAGCGTTCTTTTGCTCTTCGACACTCTTGCGGTGTGCTTTTAACTCTTCCCATTCGGGTTTCCATTTGGACTTGTCCCATTTGCGCTTGTCGGGGTCGGTGTTTTTATTGCCAGGTTTGCAGTAGTAGTCGTCGATGATTTTGCAAGTCTCATTCACTTCCATATCGACGCGGTATTGTCCTGTGCCCCATGCAGGTCGGTAGTTGGTGGCATCGGTAGTGCCGGTGAACGAGCGCGGAACGATGAAACAGTCGCCCTCGACGCTGACCAGTTTCTTGTAGTCGGGGTCATTCTTGTCGAACACGAAGATGCTGTCACTGTTCAGCTTTGATTTGTCGATTCGCGCTGTGATGGTGAATTCACCCAGCTGCTGGTCTTGGAGAATCATGGTCGCTTGGTTCATCCAAGATGAGTAGATGCGCACTTTGATTTGAAATACCAGATCTTTGCGTTTCTCAAAGTCAAACCGGCTCTCGACGCTGCCGGTCGAGTCGTTGGGCAGGTTACAGAATCGAGGATTGAAATATAGCGTGTCCAGTTCGACCATGAATTTGGAGTGGTTGACGATGTGCTTGATGCCGACGTCAGGGTCGCGTCTCATCTTGCAATAGACATAGAACACGTCAATGCCTTCGCCAGGTTTGTCTTTCAGTTCAATAAAGCTTTTGCATCCGAATCCGTTGAATTTCAGGTTCTCGGGGTCCATGGCTCCCTTGGTCGACGGCAGGGCATAGAAGTCGTCGATTGAACTCTCGGCCGACAACGTGTGGGAGTAGGTGCAGTGCTGTTCAGCGGTTTTGTACCATTTCTCGCGGTCGCCCTTGATGGCATTGGCCAGATAGCTGATTCCCATTCCGACGACGCCCTGCGAGGCACTTACCGTCTTTTGGGTGAATGCGCTGGTCACACTGTTCAGGATGTCCAGTCCCAGTCCGCGTTTAGCTTCGGCTGCGGATATGTTTTGCAGCGAGCGCACCTGTTCGTTAAAGTTGTTGATGTTCTTGACGGAATTCTCGTTAGTGACAAGAATCTGGTAGCGGCGCACGGCATCCACCTTCTCCTGCCCATTTTGTGCACCCTTGTTCTGTGCACTTGCTGTTGTCGATCCAGCGAGTGCCAGAACCATCAGCATCATTGTAATCAGTCTTTTCATGTCTTGTCTTTTTTTATGTTGTTTGTATATGATTCATCAGAAAACATCAATCATGATGAAGGGATTGACGTGCTCGGGCTTGTCGTGAGTGACGATAGTCGGCTCATACATGAATGTTTCAGGGTCGAACACAAACTTCAGCCAGTTGTCTTGCTTGAGACGTTGGCGTGCAGCCAAGAAGGCTTGGTGTATGTCCAGATTCTCTTGCTGTTCAAGGTTCTCATAGAAGTAGCGCATGAGATTGCCGCTGGACAAGTCCGAAACGCTCCACAAGCTCACGCAGATGCCGTCAATGCCCGCCGTCTTGAGCGCACGCTGGAGACCGTAAATGCCGTCGTCGGTGAGTTTTCCCAATCCTGTTTGGCATGCCGACAGGATCATCAGTCGCGTGTCGCCGAAATTCTGTTTGCTCAGTTCTCTCCCCGACAGCACGCCGTCGAACATGTTCTCGTCGAAGTCTTCGTCACTCAATGTGCTGGCCGAGCCGGCGAAAAGGATTCCGCATTTCGACATGGAATCGTCATTGAGCAGAGGCTTGATGTCTCCCTCAAGATTGAGATAGCCACCATAGAAGCCGTGCGTGGACAGGTGTATGATGTCATAACCCTTCTGGACTTCCTTCAAGAACGCTTCATCGGTAGCCTGCCAGCCCTTCAAGACAAAATCGCCCTTGTGGTTGCGAATGGCATAAATGGAGTCGATTTCCTCTTCGGTGTAGGGCAATTCCTTGATGAAGCCGGCATTCTGATACAGGAAGCGATAGGTCACGATGTCGTTGTCGGCAGTCGAGGGGGTGATGTCGGCCCCGAATGTGATGCCGCCGCACAATAAGGCATTGCCCGGTTTTTGTGACTTTTTGCGTTTGAGCAGGTTGCGCGTAGAAGACAGCCGGTAACCAATCATTGTCGTGTCGGGGATTTGATACTCGATGGCCCATTGGTGCAGGATTCCGTCAGGGGCGAAATACACTTTACGGGCATCCTTGATCATCGCCATCAATCGCGGAGACCACACCAATTGAGCGAAGGCTTCCGTTTCATAGAAGTCGTTGATGTCTTCGGCATAGTCCGATGACAGGGCTTCGAGAACTGTCGAGTATTCGTTCACAGGCTGAATCAGCAAGCTGTCCACCGAGAACAAGTCGATGAACGTGGGCCGAGTGCTGTTGTGCCGCAGTACAAAACATCCCAAGCGCTTGGTGTCATTCTTGCCGAAGTATTGTACAAACTCCAGGGCGCACTCGTTGCGGCCAAGGGCGCTGCGCACCTGTTGCCAGCGCGTTTGGAGTTCCTTGGGATTCCGTTCAAACGCCAGCAGGTAGCCCTTGCTGAACAAGGCCAGGTCGTAGAGCATCTCGGGCGCCTCGTTGCCGAGCCGGTAACAATCATACAGGAACTGGTGTGTCCCCAGCCAGTACTGCCCGCGTTGAGAATCATCCATTCCTGCCAGCCGCTGGCCCACCAGAGTGCATTGTGTCTTCACGTATTCCTCGTAGCACGAGCGAGCCGCTTTCACATTGGTGGTGCCCAGGCGGTCGCCCTGCATCATCAGGATTTTGCCGTGTTTGCGCAGGGTCTCGCCATATTCTCGACTCTCTTGCTTTGATTTGTAGTATTGCCTTGCTTCACCGATTTGTTTCAGTGCAAGGGCGAACAAGTCGGCGGCTTGGGCATCATCATCACATTCTGCCCCGATGCGTGCGTTGCACATCGCCAGCTGCGACAATGTCAAGTAGTAGTCGCTCTCAACACTCTTGATGCCGAGGTCGTTCAGCCATTCGTCATACTGGACCAACACGGTGTCGAGATGGCTCGAGGCGGTTTCGTAAAGCTTGGCCTTATAGTACAGTTGCGCCAGTTCCTGGTGCAGGGTCACCACTTTGTCCTGGTCGTTGCGTTCCTTGAAGATCCTCATGCTCTCGAGGTAAGATTCCTCGCTGGCGTACAAGAAGTAATTGAAGTTATCGCCCTCGGTGAGACCATAACAGTAGGAACCCACCATTTTTCTGAAATAACCCTGGAAAACATCCAGCGAATCGCCCAATGCGTCGCTGTACTCGTCAATGATTTCTTTATATTGATCGCAAAGATTCTGCAGTTGCTGGTAGTCATCTATCAGATAGCACTGCTCCGCCTGGTTGAACAGCGACGTCAGCCTGAGGCTCACCGGATTCTGGGCAAGACCTAACCCCTGAAACAGGATGCAGATGACGGCTGTGATGAGTAATCGTTTTCTCATGGCTTCTGCGGATTGTGATTAAGGATGACGAAGGACTCATACTGAGCCGCGTCCTTGGCATCAAGCGAGATTGACAGGGTGATGGTGTCGCTGGCCTTGACCTTGTCAAGAACGATGGTCCACACGCCGTCACCAAGGGGTTTTGCCGGCACGTTGTTCACGGTAGGTGCCAATTGTGATTTGGGATTGAATGCGATGAAGACAAACTCTTGTTTCCCGGCGTGCCCGGTGATTTTGTAAGTGACAGTTTGCCCGCGCTTGACCGTTTTCTCGATCATTGAGTAGAAGACGTTTTTCTCGTTGCTGTTGAAATAGTCCCCCTTTGACACCATCTTGGCGTTTTGACGGTCGTGAACGTGATAGACGAGTTGGTTCATCTTGAATTTGAAGACGTCTTTTCCCCGGTATTCCCCGTCGTGACGCTTGATCTCATCCATCAGGGTGATTTTAGGTTTGCCGACGGCCGACCAGTTCAGCACAGTTTTATTGAGAATGTCCTTCGTGGCTTTCTTTTTGCGTATGGTTTTCACGTCCTCGGTCAATTTGCTCAGATAGGTATCGGCAATCGACTGGGACTGACATGGAACATGGCATAGCCAGATGGCGATGATGCAGAGTATTACTTTGGTTTTCATATCGTTTCGATCATTTCTTCGGGCCAGTTTTCTTTTCTTCGCTTATCGCTTTCAGGCGCGGCTTCTTGAGCAGCCTTGCAGCGGCAACGGGTCGTTTCCCGGCAGTTTTCCAATCCCTTGCGAGCCTCATCCACGAGTTTGCCGATGCTGATGCGCGACGACGGGTCATGTTGCAGGCATTGCTGCATGAGGGCCGTCAGTGACTGGTGGCTTTTTTGCAGCGAGGGGAGTAAAACGTTGGGGTGAGTCTTCTGGTATGCTCCGCCGTGGCCACCGAACAATGTGCGCCCCGACGAGGCGTGGTAAATGAGTGCACCCAAGGTCCACACTTGCTGCATTTGCCCGCATGGTGCCTTGTCGGAGCACTCGGGAGGCATGAATTCAGGTTGCTCGTCGGTTTTCTCACCGATCAGGAACGACAGGCCGTCAACGATGACCCCATCAGGCGATGCGGGACACTGGCTGTTGTCTTTGATGCTCTGTCCCAAATCGGCAGCCATTCTCCAGATGGCCTCTTCGGGACAGTAGCCGGCGATGTCTCTCAGGGTGATGCGTTTATTCATTGTTGGCTCCTCCTTTCGTCATCTTGATTTCGGTGACCGGCACAGCCCATTTGTACAGGCCGCTGCTCACGCTGTCCACCCTGGACACGACACCTGCTGCGGCAATGCCTCTTGATGTCTTGATGAGGACGGGACCGCCGGAATAACCGTGGTTGATGTTGCTCTCGAAAAACAGATTCTCGCTGTTGGCTTTGCTCTCGCGCCTGATAGAACCGCTGGTGCTGGTAAAGTTGTTGTCACCGATACCGGTCATGGGATAACCGCACACCATCAGTCGGCTGCCGTTGTGCAGTTTCTTCACTTCTTCGCTCGAGGCGAGTTTTACCTTGCCTTTCTCGTCGAAGCCGTCAATCCACAGGATGTCGCCCAGTTCCATCTCACGCTCTACAAAGTAGGGTCTGATGCTGCGCCAGTAGTACTCCTCGCTGAAGTCGCCGAGCAGGAACACAGCGTCGTGGGCGGTATTGATGTGGACATGGTCGTCGGTGGAGGTGAAGGCATATCGTTTTTCTCCCGTGAAGTCATAGATGCTGAAGTGAACACGCATGATCATCAGTGAATCGCCTGTTTCATGCGTCTGGTTATAGGTCTCGGTCTCGATGGCCCACTTGACGATGTCATCGTTGCTCAATGTGCTCACGTCGGTCGTCAAGTCGAGTTGGGTGCCCAACCAGTATTCCACACAATGGCGGGCGGTGACCATGACGCCGTCGGTGGTCAGGAACGCTGTACCGACGGGCGCCGCTTCGTCAAGTACCTTGGTGGGATGCAATAACTGTTCTTGCCCTCCGGTAACGAGCAGTTGTTGTACCGAGTCAACCCGTATCTGGTAGATGGACTCCTCAAGCGGAGCCACGTCTTGCTCATTAATGGGTTGCTCGTGATTGAAGGCGTAGATGAAGCCTGCTGCAGCAGCGATGATGCAAGCGGCGATGACGGCCATGAGGGGCCAGATGCTTTGACGGCTGTCCTCATCCCGATAATATTCATCGTGGTGGGCATGGAAAAGCAGTGTCATCGGCTGGTCGTCAAATTGGATGATGTCACCGTCGGCCAGTTGGCAGGCGTAGCCGATAGGTCCCTTGCCTGCTATGCTGACTCCCACGTGCTGGGAACGCTTGACGAGGCGCCAACTCTTGCCGTCCTCGTTCTGGAGGATGGAGGCATAGTACTCGGGTGTGAAGTCTCCGTTCTCGTAGTGCACGTCACAATCGGCACTCTCGCCGATGTTGACGGTCCTCTCGATGAGCTTCAGGCGCTGCCCGTCGGTATGGAATGCATTAGCGCCTTTACATGTTAACGATATGTACCATTTCTTTTCACTCATGACTGCTTGGTTTCTCTTTCCTCATCGGCAAAGGCTTTGGTGATCAAGGGCAGGCAAGAACACAGGCACAGGTCATAGATGGTGACCGGTTTGCCGGTTTTGTCAAGTTTCAACTCGTTGTAGGCACACAGGTCATAATGGATGTGTTGACGTTTCAGTTCTTCCTTCTTGTCGATGTCGGCTTCCACGGCTTGCTGCTCTTCGTCGGTGCAGGGGCGCCATCCCAGGATGAGTTCCTCGACGCTCCAGCGGTTGTGCTCCACTTGTGCGAGCAATTCAATGTCTTGTTGCGGAATGTCGTAGAACCTGTTCCACTCGCCCTCGTCAAGTCCGATGGAGCGCAGCTTGACAGGAATGTTCATGGCATTGTAGATGCTCGACATGCGCTTCACGTTCCTCAGTCGCGACCATGAGGCGTCTCGCGCCTCCTCGTCAATCTCGACGGCATAGCGCAGCTGACCGCTCCAGGCCTCATAGTTGTCGGCATAGCAACGGTCATACACATGATTCACGTTCATGGCCATCCTGACCAGGGGCAGTGTCACGTCATAGCCTTGGTTCACCATTCCGAATGGCCTGATGTGAGGGCTGTGAGCGAAAGTCTCGGGGTAGGGGCAACGGACATACACCGGCACTTGGCATTGGCCGATGGCCTCAGGCAGTAGCATGGTCTCACTGAGGTTGCGGTTGGCATCGTCATGGGCCAGCACAATGGTCAGTTGCTGGAGCTCGTCTTTGGCCCAGCGGGCAAGCTTTTCACGCAAAGTGATGTCGTTGGCAGTCGCTTCCACAAACTCCCACTCCACGTCCACGAAATCCTCTCGTTGGCCTTCATACATCGGTTTGTGGAACAGTTTCACGGCTTCGGGCTCATCGGGCTTCACAATGCGGTAATAGCTGTTGTCGAACAGGTGTCGGTATCTCTTGATGATGACCTCGCTCTTGCTTATCGCCTGCTCATCGACTAATGTTATGCGGGTGCGGAGTGAGTGGTTGCGCACATAATTCGGGAAATGTGCCATTTGGGCCGCGTTGATGGCCACCATTTCGCCCATCTCGCTCATCCCGAGGATGACCAGATGTACATGCTTGTCGCTTTGTACCGTGACGGGTTCATGGTCCAGCCTGATTTGGCGGCTCCACACCTCATCCATCGAGAACGGATACACATCCACGCGCTCGCGCATACCGTCGTTCCAATCGGTGGTCTGAAGCATCCGCAAGGCCTCGACAGTGTTGACCAGCAGATGACAACGCACTTTCTTGCCGCCCCGTTTCTCAAGGTTCACCCCATCGGCCAACCTTGCCAATTGCGCCATCACCGCATGGTCGGCAGCCAGTGCCTTTTGCCTTCCTGCATCAGAGTGATCAGCACAATAATCTGCTGTCAAGAAGAGTTCGTCAACTCCTTCCATATCAATCTCATCGGCTTTGGAATCAGTGTGGCAAACGGTCCAGCCGTTCTTTTCGTACTGCCGTCTCACGTCATCCACAACCGGATGATTCCCGACTATCAATACTTTGTTGTTCATTTTATTATCAACATTAAAATAAAACCATTGAAACTGGAATTTATAACACTGCACCTGTATGGACTATATGAACCATCGTTTGCCTTTTTGTGGTCATTCTTTTGGTGGCATTATGGGATTTAAGTCCTTGATCAGGCTCTTTAATTCGGCGATGTAAGCGTTGCACTTGGCATCGTCAAAGATAAGATCTTTCCTGTCTTCTGTCGTTATGCCTTTTGCTTGCATTTCTAAAATGTTTACCAACTTGGAGCGGTAAAGCTCTTTTTCTTCTTCCTTCTTTGCCTCGAGCTGTTTGTTCTTCATTGCGCAAAGTATAATAGCTAAAACTATACCCAGGAGTAATACCGTGACACAAATGATTATTGTAATCCACACGGCAGAATTACAACTTCTTGACTGAGATAAGGCTGCTACTTGAGCGCATCGGGCCATTTGGCAATTGGCGAAAATTGTTAAGATTTCCATATTGAAGATATTTAAGTAATTGTTTTAAAAACTGTCGTCTGTCAGTGATACGTCCACTGTGTTGTAATCATAGCCTCGAACATCATCATTCAAGTTGGCCCACTCACACATGAAGTTATGCAGTAACCGGGCTTCGTCTTTGGTGGATGCCATGCGGTAGCCTTGCATTTCATGTGAAGCAATCCAACGCAAATGTTCGGTCTGTGCCAGAGTGTCCATGACAACCTGGATGTGTTTGATCTCATCTTGAGCTCCGTTCTTCCAACTATAATTGTTTTCTTTATCTCTGATGAGCACATTCCGGAGTATGTTGTTGCGTTCCTCTTCACTGAGGGCGTTATGCGCGAGGGTGACTTTGGTTTCGGCATGCAGACTGTTTGCTAAGTTCTGATTCTGCGTTCGCCTCAGGTTCATGATTCCACTGTAAGTGGGTGAAAACCCTTTGTACTCATCGCTTAATTGCATGAGGTCATTCTGTTGTTCGTCCCAATCGGTGATGGGCCAAGGTTTCTTCTTCTCCTTCTCTTGATCATTGTCTGGAATGCTATTATATACTGCCAGCTGATGGTTATAGAGGAACTGGTCATATTCCGCCTTGTATTGCTTGGCTTTTTCTTTCAGTGCCTCGTCAACGATGTGGGCGTAGGTATAAATCTTTTCGGTCGAGCCGAAAAGTGTAATGGGTTTGTCAACCACTTGGTGGTCGGTGATGGTGGCTTGATGGAATTTCTTGGTTGGTGTGGCGTTTTCGGCTTCCCAGAGGCGGTTGTAGTATTGAGCTATCTGGTTGAAGTGGCCGTTCTCATCGTGTTGTACACGAACCATGATGCGGAATCGTGTTAGATCTTTCTTGTGGCCGATGGCTAGACGGAAGATTAATTCAGCGTTGGCCATGTTCAACTCATCATCGCCTGTAGCCAGGACAACGTAATTCAGACTGGGTAACCAGTTTTCGAGACATTTGTAGAATGTCAAGCTCTGGCAGTCCATCTCGTGAAGCTCAATCATAGGTCGAGAGGCCGAACAATTAAACATCTGTTTCAGTCGCTCTTTTATTGATAAATTGTCAGTCGTTCCTTTAAGTTTTGCTATATACTCCGATTCAAGGTGGAGTTCAGGGGCGGGGTCTAAGGCAGGTGTGTTGGCCATGAACAAACCCGCTAAAGCAGCCATGTTCTTGTCCACAACATCGCAGTGGAAATCGGAGCGCTCCACATTTTCTTTGCCTTTTTGGGTGATTTTGTTCTCTTTGTGCTTGACAAATGCGCCGAACTCGTAGAGGAAGCGAACCATGTCCAGGCCCACCTCGCTGAAGCCTACCACCAATGCATTGAAAGGCGAGGCCACCGTTGCATCGTTTTTGATGTCCACATAGCTGACGGGCTGCAAGTGGATGTTCTCTTTCAGTTTCAGCTGCTCAACGCTCAGGTGAGATGAGTCAATGACACGCACTTCGATATTCTTGTGCGTGGGCTCATCCTCGATCACGCGCTGGATGCTGTTGTGGCGTGCATGACAATAGAATGTGACTTTTTTGTTCTTGACAAATTCGTTAATGGTTATGTCGCGCTTGAGGTTACCCACGGCTTGCAGGTTAAACGCCTCATCGTTGTCAAGGAAGAACATGTGGACTCTGTTAGTCGTGTTTTTCATCAGTTTGATTACACTGTTCAAGCGTAATTCCGACTTGACGAGGTCGTTGTTGTTGGCGGCTTGGATATCGGTCAGCGAGCCGAAGGTGCTGCAGGTGAGGCAACCCAGCTTTTGCAGTTCCTGCAGATTGTCCAGGTTGTTGTTAGACAACGACAAGAAACTGAACAGACGGTCCATGCCGATGGGCTTGTTGGGGTCCTCTTTAGTGTTGTTCACACGGACGATGATGATACGGGGATCTTTTTCTTTGGTTGTATCTTTTTTATTGGGGGTGATGATGTCCTTAGCAAGAAAATAGGTGGCATCGTTCATGCCCCAGAATATATAGAGATTCTCTTTGTTTTTTACAAAAAAGTGCGTTTTGATTACCCTGATGAAGCTAGCAACGATGTTGAAGCCGAAATGCTTGATGACAAAAACTAAGCTGATGAATGCAGCCAGCAAGTGGGCGATGGAGAAGAAGAACATGAACCAGGCGCTGTTGTGACAGCCCTCATGGATCGCGCTCACGTCACTCTGCAAGATGAACATCCCGAACGCGTGGATGACCGCCATCGGCGCTACACCCAGTAACGCCCAGAAGGCATTGTCTTTCACGCTGTGGTCGGGGTACATACCTACGTCATAGACCACAAAACCTAATATCCACACAATTACAAAAGCATAGGTCAGGTTTCGGTCGCACCAGTTCAACGCACCCTCCTTTTTGTAGAATAAATAGGCCAAAGCGCCCATCAGCACCACGAAAATAGCAGCCGATACCAGGCCGCCTCCTGTTAGCGCAACTGCATATTCATTGAATGTGTACAAGCCTTTCTCGCCTAAATGCTCGCAATATGCTCGCAGTTGATCCAGGGTCACCACTACTTTCTCGTTGGCTGCATTCATCAGTATCATAATCACATCAGTTGAGTGCCACAGTTAGGGCAGAATTTAGCTGCTTGGTCAATTTGGGCGCCGCAGTTGGTGCAAAACTTGGTGGCAGCGTTCTGGTAAAAGGCCGCAGAGGCGGGGGCTGCTGCCGGAGCGCTGATGGCACTCTCGGCGATAGCAAGGGCCCGGTCGTCAAGTTTGGATTGCTCCACGAGGCCCCAGATCTGGGTGATGATCACGGGCCAGAAGAAGAACATCGTGATGACGGTGGGAATCGCCTGCTGGCCGTAGATGCCCACGTTAGCGTCAAACATGACGCCGTTGGATTGCGGTGTGAGTATGATTTTGAGGGCCGACTTCATGCCCAGGACTGCCTTGAACATGTTGCCCTTAGTGATGCTGATATCTTTACCGCCGCTCATCAGGTCGTCAACCATGACCTCAAAACCATCGTTAGTGAATTCGGTGCGAATGGCTTCGGCAATTTTCTCGATTTGTGACGGATGTGCTTGAAGCAGTTTTTGAGTTTTGTATTTTGCCATGACTATTTCAGGTGTTGAAGTTCATAATACTGGTAAATGGTGGTAAGCACGTTGGTCTCAGCAAACAGGCGCTTGATGAAGGCTTGGTCTTCCTCGTTGAAACGTTGCTCCACCTCTCGCATGAGGCCGATAACGACGTCGCTCTGCTGGTGCAGCTCTTCTTCAGTCACTATGCCGTCGGCCATGATGTTCTGGAATGACGGCTCGGCAGCAATCATGCTGTCGATGTCTAAAAAACCTTGTTCGTTGAAAATCATAGTTTTAATAGTTTTAAAGTTATAGTTCGTGTCCGCAATTGCGGCAGAATTTCCAATCTTTATCAATCGAATTGCCGCAATGGGGGCAGATGCCCTCGGGGGCTTCAATCTGGAACTTGCCGTTCTTGATCATGTTGTATTGTTCGCTCTCGCTCCACTTGAGGATTTCGCGCACGCGCACAGCCGAGAACGGGTGATCAAGTCCCATGATGACCGCCATCTGCAAGGCCTTGTTCCAGAGGCCCGAGTTCTGTATCTTGTCATACTCGTCGGCTTGCTTCGCCCATTCGCGCATGTCGATCTGCGACGTCAGGCTTTTGGGACCGCCCGACAAGCGTGCCATTGTGCTGGCCACCACATCGGGCGTGGTGATGATGCTTGCAGCACGGTCGGCCGACAGTTCACTCTTGCGGTACCAGTACAAGAGCGCGTACTGGATGGGAACTGCCAACGTGCCCAGTATTCCCAGCGAAGCGATGCCGCTGCTCAGCCACTGTGCTACCGTGTGATAGAGCACATGGCGGCACATGATGTGGCCGCACTCGTGGGCGATGATGGCATCGAGTTCCTCATCGCTCATCATCTCCACCAGGCTCGATGTCACGGTGATATAAATGCGGGTGTCGCCCATGGTCCACGCATTGGGAATCGGGTCCATTTTCAGATAAAATTCAGGTTCGGCGATACCCATCTTCTCACAGATGGGCGGCAGGCGCTTGTAGATGTGCGGCAACTGTTTCTCGGACAGACGGATTGTCGATGCCATGTTCACGCCATATTGCAGCGTCTCGATGCCGATGGCAAGAACCTTTTTCACCAATGCCGAAAAACCGGGGATGCTCTCCATTTGACGCAGCGCCGCTGCATCTTCAGGATGGATAAAATCAGAAGGTTTCATTTTCAGTAAACAGTTTTTTGTTAAGATAAAAGATTCATAATGGAGTTAAGGTCTTCACACATCTCATCGCTTGCAGTCGATGAGATCATTCTAGTGAACGTGGCAAAGATACAGATTTCCCCTCAAAAAAACAAGCATATCCTGCATTTTTCATGGCACCTTGCCAACCACTCGAAGCGGGGAATCATGCATCGGCTATAAATATTTGGCCTCAGATAATGTTGTTTATAACTGTTGTTTTTTGTAAATTGCGGTAATATTAGAGCTTTTTTAAATTGCAACCACCTTATTAAAAAGTAATTGTATCTTCTGCGTAAAAATTGCTATTTTTAATGAATTAATATTTTCAGTCACTTATCCCTCATTTGATAAACGAGGACGACTATGCAAGAGTGGCGAGAATGGCCCATTTTGGTGCCCATTTCTGAATCAGGAAACACATGGTGTTTGTCATTCATCACCGATGAGGCCGAGTTCCTGGAGGCAGCCTTCGCGGTTGAGCAGGAAAGCGTAGAGGTCTCGATAGACACTGCAGTCGCGATAACGTGTGGGTACAAGTTGGCCATCCTTGATTTCATGGATGGAAGCGTCTGGATAAGAAAGAATTACGGGCGAGTGGGTGGCTATGATGATTTGGGCTCCTTTCTTGACCACATCTTTGATCCACAGCAAGAACTGCAGCTGGTTTTGGAACGACAGCGCCGCCTCGGGTTCATCAAAGATGTAGATGCCTTTGCCGGTCAATCTGTGTTCAAGCAGGGCCATGAATCCTTCACCGTGGGAGAATTCATGGAAATTGAGATCGTCATAGTAGATGTTCAAACCTCGGCGATTGATTTCGCTGATGACGTTGTAGTAGCTCTCGGCCCTGAAGAAATACGTGTCATTATAGCTCAGGCTGGCTTGCGATGCAATCAGCGCCTCGTGCAACGACGAATGGGTCTCCTCGGTATGGAAGTTGAAGTGTCGGGAGCCGCCCTCGGGATTGATTCGCAGCAACACCGCAATCGCTTCAAGCAGCGTCGATTTCCCCGACCCGTTACCCCCAACGATGTAAGTCACCGACTTCTCAAACCTGAACTCAGTGAAATCCCTGATCACCGGAATAGAGAACGGATATTTACTCGTGTCCCATTCCCCCTCACGCCTCCTGATTCTCCTCAAATAAATATTCTCCTTCATAACCATCACTAGCCTTTTTTCCCGCAAAATAACCCACCCCCAGTGCCACATTCCAGCACACATTTCTCTAAAAACCATAAAAACACCACCAATCCTGTGAACTGCACCCCAAGAGTTAGACACAAAATTTTTGGAGTGCAGTTTGTTTATGAAGTATGGTTTTGAAGAAAAGCTGAGTGTTATAAGCGAAATCACGTGTGGAAAAGGTCTGAAAACAGTATGTCGAGAGCGGCATCTTGACCGTCATGAGGTTAGGAATTGGTTGGCCCGTTTCAGGCTTTATGGCGAGGCCGGTCTTCATGCATCGGCAAGACGCCATTATTACACGGTGGCAGAAAAAGAGGAAATCATTTTAGAACATACGAAAAAAGGAGTACCTTTGTCGCATCTGAGCCTCCAATATGACGTGGATCGCAGCACCATCAAGTCGTGGCTGAGAACAATCCGTGCTGGAGGCTCCCTAAAAGAGAACAAACGACGAGGACATCAAATGGCAAGACCCAAGAAGAAAGAACCGCAGACAGAGCTTGAAAAGCTCCAGGCAGAGAACCTCCGCCTGAGGGCAGAGAATGCCTTGCTAAAAAAAGTGAAGGCCTTAGTCGAGGAGGAACAGAAAGCCCGAGCACGTCTCAATGGGCAAAAGCCATCGACGAACTAAGGCCGGAATACCCCCTTGACTTGCTGTTGAAGTTGAGGAAGATGGCCCGTTCCGTGTTCTATTATCACCTGAAACGTCTGAAAGCCGGTGACAAATACGCCGTGGAGAAAGAGTGTATAAAGTCTGTTTTCCATGAGCATAAAGGCCGCTATGGCTATCGCCGTGTCACCTCCGAGATGCGCAACAGAGGTTTTGCCATAAACCACAAGACAGTGCAGCGCCTGATGGGCGAGATGTGCCTAAAGAGCAGGATACGCAAAGTGCGCTACCGTTCGTACAAAGGAGAGGTCGGCAAAATCGCCCCCAATATAATCGCCAGGGACTTTTCTGCCGATGCCCCGAACCGCAAATGGGCGACTGATGTGACGCAGATCAACATAGGCCCTGTCAAGCTCTATCTTTCCCCTATATTGGACATGTTCAACGGAGAGATCATATCCTACAACATCTCCAAAAGCCCGAATCTGGAACAAGTGTACGATATGCTGGACAAAGCCTTCGCCAAGTTCGACAATCTTGACGGCTTGATATTGCACTCCGATCAAGGTTGGCAATACCAGCACTTCGGCTACCGTCAACGGCTTGCGGAGCATCACATCATGCAAAGCATGTCACGTAAAGGGAACTGCCTTGACAATGCGATGGCGGAGAACTTCTTTGGAATCATGAAATCTGAACTTCTGTATGTCGAAGAGTTTTGAAGTGAACCCCAAAAGTTGGACAAAAAACTTTTGGGGTTCACTATCATTGAGCATCATCTATTATCAATGAATGTCATCAGGAGCCGGGCGCCCCAATAAAACCAACGAGTAACTATCCAAATACTAGATGGTTACTCGTGTTTTTGTGGAGCTGGAGGTTTTATCGATTGATATAACACATTTATCCTGTGATAGTATAAACTGATGAAAATATTTGGTTATCAGGCGATTGCAGGATGATGATTAATTTGTCATGTCGCCAGATTAGTATGTTATATCCCAAAAAGGGGGAATACAAATAGGGGTTAGTTCCCCCTTTTCTTCAGTGATTTAAAAGAACTGTCCTCGTATTCCACCAGCGGCGTACCCATTGCTGTCTCTTGCCTTGGGCGCCTTCAGCGGCCTTGCTTGAGCTCATTAACCTCACATGTGCGCGAGGAACAAGAAAAACGCTGGCCGGTTGCAATAACCAGTCAGCGTCTATCTTTTTAAAAACTTAGCGTGAGGCCTAAATTGTTGCCTTTATCGCTTGAGCATCTGCTGGGCGGCGAGGACTAGGAACATGTAGTGGGAGGAGCCCCCGCCCAGGACGTATTCGGTCTGCTGCCACAGGAAGGGGAAGGTGAGCAGTTCGGGGAAGTCGGGTCGGATGAGGGCCGTGCCCGAGACAACGCCGCCGGGGATATAGGACCAGTCGGCGCGGTTGAGGCCGTAGGCCACGGTTGCCGACTTGGCACCGACGCCCGACGCGAATGAGGCCGTGTTGCTGCCGGGATGGCAGCCGAGCACGAAGTTCAGGGCATTGTAGATGGTTTCGGCAGGGAAGATGTCGGGATAGGCATCGGCCAGAAAGTAATATTGGAAGCCGAAGCGCTGGATGTCCCACCCTGCACCCCAAATGCTGGGGCGATAGGGCACGCCGTAGGGCGTCTCGGCCGACAGGATGGCAAGCTCAGAGCGATAGCCGCTCAATGCTTTGCGGAAAGCTGTGGCAAATTTGCGGGCCTTTTTGTCCTTGCTCGCCTCAAGCTGCTTGGCGATGCGAGCGGTGAACCATCCAGTCTTGTCGATGTCCTTGATGATGTATTCCTGCTGGCTGAGGATAAAGTCAAGATAAGGCTTTTCGCTCGTGGTGAGGTAGAGTTCGGCAGCCGCCTGCAGCTTATGTCCCATGACTTTTTCGTTGATGGCGGTCTGGTGGTAAATCGCCGTGGCTATCTCCAGACACTCCTGGCTCAACGCGTCGTTGAATCTGCGCAGCGCTCTTGCCGAACCTGCCAACTGGGCCGCGGTCGAGAGTTCGCGTGTGGGATTGTCCTCGGTGAAAATCCAGCGGTCATCGCTGTTGCCAGGTTGGCCGTCGGTCATCGCGGCGGCATCGCCCAGCATGACGTATTGGCGCAGGCTGTTGCAGATGATGCCGCGATAAAGGCGGCCCAGAGCCTGATAGGAACGTACGACGGTGAGCGCTCCATTCTCCACCTGTTGCAGCAAGTCGTTCTTGCTATCGGCCTCGTGAATCTCAACGCTGTGGCGCTCGTGGTCGATAGCCGTCACATCGATATCGGGGTGGAACTGCTCGTAGGCCAAGGCCAGGATATAGGCCTCCCCAGCCTGTGACTCGACGCGCAGATCAAAGTCGCCCGCATCATGCCAACCACCGATGTTTACGCCCGGCACAGGTTGCCCTTCGGCAAATTTCGAGAGTCCGGGCTGCTGATCATAGCCGTCGATGTGGTTGCCCACACGGGCCATGAGGGCATCATCGAGGTGGCAGGCATCGTGCCAAACGCGATATTTCTCGGCCACGCGCATGTGGCACATCTGCACCGGCAGGAAGTATTCGATGACGGGCTGCCACACGCCGCGGTCATACACATCGCCGTCGATGCGGAAGACGCTCGACTTGGTATCACCATAGCGCACTTGATAAAGCCCCGCTTGCTCGACGTCGCTAAAGTCGGCAGTCAGGTAGCGGTAACGCAGGAAATCGCCCCACACGGTAGGTTGCAGCGTGCGCACCACGGTCTCGCCCTGTGGCTCGATGCGCACTAGCTGCGTAGTGGCAAGGCCCTGATCGCGCTTGTCGGTCTCGATGACGATGTGTTTGGGCTGATGGGGATGATAACCCACCTGCGAGGTCTGCACGACGGGCTCATAGCGCCACGACAGGTCAACAGCAGGCGTGATAATCCAGCGCACGGCGCCCTTGGTCGCGCCCTTGGCAATCTCGCTGCGCAGTACAAACCAGCCGTTGTTATGGTTCATGCGACCGTCATAGAGTTTGAGGTTGCCCGTGAGTGACTCGACTGTGAGCCGTTGGTTGGCATCGTCGGGACGGGAGGTGAATTTGCGGCCCTCGGCATAGGGCAATGCGATAATGTCATCGGCCCGCAAGGGACTGTATCCCTCGCCGTCGAGCTGCGCCAGATCGGCCTTCTGCCCACGCCCGGCGAAGTAGTCGCCATCATGGCCGCGGTTGGTGGGCACTTCGAGCAACGGCGAATTGGGCTGCTGTGGGTAGAGGCCTGTCTGCTCGTCCATGATCCAGGGTTTGCCGAACAGTTCGCCCGGGAAAAACTCAAGATTGAAGCCCACCTTGCCCAACAGGAAATCGGGCACGGGCTTGTCCAAGTCGACGGTGACGACGATGCTCTGGCCCTGCGGCTCGACGCGCACCACATAGTTGAAATGATAGTCGGGATAGACCATAGGATTGAATCCGGTCAAGTGCCGCGACGAGTCGGGGAAACACAGCGTCGTGACGATGCTGTTGCCCTTAACCTTGCGGTCGAGCTGCTTGGGCACGGGCTGCCACTGGCCTGGTGTGGCCTCGAGGCGGATGTCACCGTTGGTGGCTATGCGGTGGCCGTTCATGATGACGCACACACCGCCCTGGTGGCCCTCGGGGTAAAAGTCGTTGAAGGCCATAATGTCGGTGCCGCCAGCGTTGAAATAGCCGTCGGCGTTTAGTCGGAAACTCTGTGCTGACAATGCCGCTGCCGCGAGCAGCAACATAGCCAGGATTGTTATCAGTCGATTATTCATAATTATTGAAGATTGGTTGTCATGAGGGCGCGGGTCAGCGGTCCCCGTTGCGGCTTATTTTGTTATTTTGACAAAATTATAGTTTTCGGCTCACAAATTCTCCCACATCTCCCTATTTAACATCATTTAATGACGAATTAATTAATAAATCTGCCAATACTACTTAAAAAAGTACAATAATTTTACTATTCTTGGGCATTAAGAAAAACATTTGTTACCTTTGCATGCAAAAGAACTTTGACCTAAATAATCTTCACTGGCAAGCCTGGTGATTCAACTACCACATCACTTTATGAAAAGAACGATTGCCTTATTCATCTTTGCCGCGACAATGCTGCTGGGTGTGGCCCAAACCAGCGCCGAAAAGATGAACCTGAGAAACGAGATTGAGAACGATTTGACGGGAAATATCCTGCCGTTCTGGCTCAATCATGCTTCAGATCCCAACGGCGGGTTCTACGGCGAAATCTCCCGCGAGGGCAAGGGAAACCCCGCGACACCCAAGGGTGCCATCATGGGCGCCCGCGTGCTCTGGACCTTCTCCACCGCCTATCGCCTGTATGGCAATAGCGACTATAAGGCGATGGCCGACCGCGTGCAGCAGTACTACATCGACAACTTCATCGACAAGCGCTATGGCGGCGTGTTCTGGACTGTTAATCCCGATGGCGGACCCGACAACGACATCAAGCAGACCTATGCGCAAGCCTATGCCATCTATGGCCTGGCCGAGCACTTCCGCGCCACGGGCGATGAGAAGAGCCTCGCCGCAGCCATCGGCATCTTCAACACGCTGGAAGAGAAAGTGCATGACCACGCCAAGGGTGGCTACCGTGAGGTGCTGGCCCGCAACTTCGGCAAAACCAACAGCAAGGGTGTGGATGGACGTATCGGGCCCACCAAGACGATGAACACACACATCCACATGCTTGAGGCCTATACCACACTGTACAAGGTGTGGCCCGACGCATCGCTACGCGACTGCCTGCAGGAACTCATCGGCATCCTCGAGAACAAACTCTACAGTCCCAAGACGGGACACCTGCTCCTCTTCTGCGACGATGACTGGAACGTGCTCGAGGAAGTGGATTCCTACGGCCACGACATCGAGACCTCGTGGCTGCTGTGCGAGGCTGCACAGGCCCTGGGCGAAGACGCCATCACGGCACGCATCAAGAAACAGGCCGTGAAAATGGTCGACATAGCCATGCAGGAGGGACTCAATGCCAACGGCTCGATGATTCTGGAGAAAACCTCCAAGGGCATCGACCGACGCCTGCAGTGGTGGCCTCAGTGCGAGACTATCATCGGCTGTATCAATGCTTGGCAGATAACGGGCAACCGCAAATATTTCGACCAGGCAGCCAAGACCTGGCAATTCGTTCGTGACAACTTTGTGGACCGACAATACGGCGAATGGTACCGCAACCTCACGCCCGACTTCAAGCCTGTGACCAATGAGGCCAAGGGCAGCCTGTGGAATTGTCCTTACCACAACAGCCGAGTGGGTTTTGAACTGGCCGACAGACTGGCCGAGAAGACCGTGCACAGCGAAGTGATGGCTTGGAGCAACATCACGGGTGTGAGGACCGACGGCGAACTCATCGACTTTGAGTCGGCACTGTGCGTGGGCACTCCCGGTGGCAACATCGAGAAGACAGGACGCGAGCGCCAGCAGAACGTGAGATATCACCGCGAGGGACTGACACAAATCGTCGACATCCCGCTGCACGGCGCACACTTCCATCAGGAGGTGACCGACCTCAACGACAGCCAAGTGAAGCTGAAACTGAATGTCGAGGCCGACGAGACGCTTAAAGAAGGCGCCTACTTCAGCATGGCATTCTCACCCAAATACTACTCCAATGCCAAAATCAAGACCTCGGGCAAGAAGGTCACAGTAACCGCCCCAGAGCGCAACCTGACGTTGGCATTTGACCGCAAGGTCAAAACGACGATTAAAGAGGAGAACGGTGACAAGGTGCTCTATGTCACGATGCTTCCCACGTTGCGCAAGGGCGACAAGGCCGACCTTGAGGCAACACTCACCGTCGATGGAACCAGGCATCATGAGACGGCCAACATCAACCTGGACCTCTCCAACCCGGGCGCACGATTCCTGGGCTTTGGCGGTAACTTCCGCATCCAGAATTCCAAGAAGGACCCCGAGGTGATTGATTATTGCCTCAAGAACATGCGCGTGGCGATGGGCCGCGTCGAGTTCCCCTGGGCCGCATGGGACAAGGGCGGCAAGACCGACCGCCATGTAGTCGAGAGCGCCCAGATGGCAGCACGGCTCAAGGAAATAGGCATGCCGGTGGTTGTGAGCTGCTGGTTTCCACCCACGTGGGCACTAGAGCCGGGTTCTAAGCCCCAAAGGCCGGGCGTGGCGGCCTTGCGCCTCGATGCGACAAAGTTGGACCGCAGCTACGATGCCATCGTTTCCTATCTGTTGTTCCTCAAGAACGAATATGGCGTTGAGGCCGACTATTTCTCGTTCAACGAGTCCGACATCGGCATCGACGTGCTGCACACCCCGCAGGAGCACTGCGACTTCATCAAGGCCTTGGGTGCCAAGATGGCCCAGAACCACCTGTGCACCAAGATGCTGCTGGGTGACAACAGCGACGCAACGACACTCGACTTCCTCAACCCCGCCCTGGCCGACAAGGACGCTCACAAGTACATCGGCGCCGTGTCGTTCCACTCGTGGCGAGGATGTGACGATGAGACCCTGCGCCGCTGGCATGAGGCAGCACAGAGCATCAACGTGCCCCTCATCGTGGGCGAAGGCAGCACCGACGCTGCTGCTCACCGCTATTCGTCTATCTTCAAGGAGTCGACTTTTGCGCTCTACGAAATCAACCTCTACACGCGCCTGTGTGCCATCTGCCAGCCGCTGAGCATCCTGCAATGGCAGCTCACCGCCGACTACTCGCTGCTGCAGGGCAACGGCATCCTGGGTGACAACGGCCCGCTCCGCCCCACACAGCGTTTCCACAACCTGCGCCAGCTGGCCATGACGCCCGACGCCTTCGCCATCCCGCTCACGGTGGACAAGGACAACATCAACACAGCGGCATTCTATAACAAGGCCCAGAACAAGGGCGCGGTACACATCGTGAACAACGGAGCTTCGTGCAAGGCCGAAATCACAGGCCTGCCCACTGGTGCCAAGACGGCCACCGTCTATGTAACCAACGCGCACCAGAATTCCGAAGCACAGCAAGTGGAGATCGCTCAAGGCCGCGTCGTCGTCGACATGCCTGCCGAGAGTTTTGTGACCGTCTTATTCTGAAACAGCAAACACACCGACTCACCCGTTTTTATCTATTTTCTTCCACAGGAATAATTAAACGGAGGTGTGAAGTGAACCCCAAAAGTTGGACAAAAAACTTTTGGGGTTCATTTTCATTAAGCATCATCTATTATCAATGAATATCATCTGGAGCTAGGCACTCCCATAAAACAAACAAGTAACTATCTGTATATTAGATAGTTACTCGTGTTTTTGTGGAACTGGAGGTTTTCTCGAATGATATTACACACTAATCACATACTGATTGTGTGATAGTATAAACTAATGAAAATATTTGGTTATCAGTAGATTACAAATCAATGATTAATTTGTCATCTCACACGATTAGTATGTTATATCCCAAAAGGGGGGAATACAAAACGGCCTGATTCCTCCTTTGATCTCTATTGTAATGCAATAGAAATAGGCCAATTTATATGCTACTTAACGAGTCAATTAGAGTCGTTGCAACCTCAGGATGGCGGAACGTGATGATATTGTCATCTTGTTTGTAAAAGCCAAGGGGGTTAACGTTGCCATACCATAGACGGGAGCGGTCGATGATGGTGGCTGAGAATGATAGGCTCTCATTAATGATGACTCTTATTCCGTGCCTTTCCAAGTGTTCGGTATGCTCGTTCTTCTCTCTGGTAGCTACTGCAATCTTGATGCCTTTGGGAATGAGGTCAGCAAGTCGTGTAGCAACTAATGAGCGGTGGCTAAACTTTACTTTGGGACAAATGATTATGATGGAACTTGTTGCTGAACCAAGAGATGAAATGTAACGAGTTAGGAAATTGGAGCCATTGAAAATCTGGTTTTCTGGTTCTTGAACATCGGCGAATAGGCCATCTGGCATGAGCGAGTATCCGATGGATGCATAGCCTTTAAGCCTACGTCGATACATAGCTTCACATACAGGAATATTAAAGTCGATATAGTCATAAATGCGCACCTCTTGTTTCCCGACGTGATCGCGATGCAGGCGACCTGCATATTGCGCGATGATACCTTTCCACGAAACTGGCAGAGCGAGAAACAATGTGTCAAGCCTGGGACAATCAAATCCCTCGCCGATGTACTTTCCTGTGGCGATGATGGCGAGAGGGTCATTGGCTGAGAGTTGATTTAATCGTTCCATTTTCATCCTCTTATCTTTGGCGCTCTCTGAACCTATCAGTACGATGACATTTGCGCAATGAGGTTTTAGGAGATTAGCAAGTGAATCAACATGTGTTGTTAGGCTAGAAAGTACTAATGGCGTTCGCCCTTCTTTCAATGCTGTGCAAACGTCATCCATGATAAGGCGGTTACGGTATTCATCCTCGGCAAGTTGGTGAATGATTTGCATGTAGGGCAAATTCTTGTCAATAACATCGTGGTAATGTGTGAAACGAGGTACAAGCAATCGGCTAAAAGACTGCATTTGCATCTGCTGCTTGGCGTCGGCTGTGTATCTGATTGGACCGCATTGCATAAATATGATGGGTTGATGTCCGTCTTTCCTTATAGGAGTTGCGGTTAGGCCATAGACCCGATGGGCACTTGCTTCTTTCAGAACTCGCTCGAAGTTTACCGCAGACACATAATGGCACTCATCGACAATCACCATGCCATAGTCCTTGACAAGTGGTTTTACCACTCCATTGGTTATGCAAGACTGAATAAGGGCGATATCAATGATGCCATGCAAAGAGTTTCCGTTGGAGCTGAGTGCGCCAATAGGGGAAGATTTCTTTGGCCTGCCACGTTTGGGTTTGGTTTCTTCTGGTGTATATTCGATTGACAAAAACTTGCCTAATTCCTTTTCCCATTGTTCAAGGAGCGCTTTAGTATGCGTTAGAATTAGCGTATTAACTCCGTGTCTTGCAATCAGTCCTATTGCGGTAACAGTCTTGCCAAAAGCCGTTGTAGCCGACAACACGCCATTTGTGTTCTCGCTTAATAGTGAAACTGCTTTTGCTTGGTCGCTACGCAACTCTTCAGTGAAAGTGACATGAATAGGTTTCCCATGATTGGTTTTGTCGATGATCTCATAGTTTGCCTTATTCTCTTCAAGGAATTGGATGACAGCATCTTCACAACCACGAGGTAATGCCAGGTAGTCATCAATGATTTCAGCGCAAGATATGATGCGGGGAATATTGTAGGTCGTCAGCCGCATAGCCTGTCGGCTATAAAACTCTGGATTCCTGAATGAGGCAATGCGCTTGAAGTGATTGATGACCTTTGCAGATAGGGCCCCAATAGGAAAGTAAAGCATGTTCGCTTTTATGATGGTCAGCTTGGCTGAAAAATCACTTTTATCAATCGTTGGTGCCACAGGAACTTCCCAAGGCTTGTTCTCGCTGGTTGAGGCAAGTGCGCCGAGGGGCTGGGCACTAGTTTTTGACTGAAGCAAGAAGTCAACATCTGCCTCAGCCAGTCTCTTAATTTTGAGCAAGTAATCCCATTGGTCGGGATAGGGCTCAAAATGCTCGTTCACAAATACGCTGTTTCCTCGTTTTCTTGCCTGCCCTTGTAACGGCAGCGCCACGAGGTTGCCTAGGCCCCCTTGTGGCAGATAATCTTGGTTTGGAAAGAATCTGTCATAAGATTTGAACGAAATACAACCGTCACGATTTGTGGCCTCAGTTAGAATAGCATACCCTAACCGTCGTGCTTTGGCAGCCGAAATAGGAGCATCAAAAAATATCCAGACATGTGCCCCGTTTCCAGATCGCGATCGCTCTAAATAGCTGGGGATGTTCCAACTTTTGCAGACGCTGACAAACGTCAACACATCTCCTTTGTAGCCATGCTCGCAGTTCTTGTCATCGAAGTCGGCACAAAGCAGATGGCAGGTGTTATCATCATTGATGACATACAACGCAATCACATCACGGCAATTAGGCGCTTTCCCTTCAAGATGACGATAGATGTCATTGTCAGTGAGCTTAGAGAACTGCCGGTTAGGACATTCACTGCATTTGTGTTGTCGTTTTTTGCAGAGTTGCGGATTCCACTCGTTTTCACAGACAGGCTGATAACCACTCTTGCCATTTGAGTGGTTCTGCCATCGCCGGGCAAATACATCTTCCCGTCCACGGAACAAACTGCGAAACAAGGAAACCTTTTCGTCCAGCGACAATCGGGTCATTGCTGGAGGAGGCGGTGGCTTTTCTTGGCCTGACCGTTGTGGCTCATACTGCATCAGTCGCTCACGGAGTGCCGAAATCTCATCTTCAAGTTGCGTTATTCGCACTTGAAGAGCATCCCGTTCGCGCTTGAGTTCCTGATATGACACTGAATCATCCATGAAAGATATTCATTGGAGACAGTTATTTGAACAAATCATCCATGGTCAGTGTAGCAACGAATGTGGATGAATGCATTCCGTCCTTCAAGCCATAGGTTGTTACTAACGTGGGCCATAATGCACCTTTAGCACCAGTCTCCTGCTTAAAGGCAGCGGCACGGTTGCGGAGTTTAATCGTTTCAGCGTTGTTCATGGAAAACTCAGCTTCACTATATTTCATTTCGCAAAGATTAATGATGCCATCAGCTCGGTCCAGAATCATGTCGATTTGAGCATTTGGGATGGATTGTTTACTTTGCCAAGAATAGAATTTAGTCGAAATACGATCGATGCCCAGGGCCTTCTTGATTTGTGTTACATGGGTCATGCAAATCCTCTCAAAACATAGACCCAACCATGTGTTGATTTCAGGCGTACCAATATGATTTGCCCAATAATTGGTTTCGGCTTCTGCACGCGGAACGAATGTCAGATAAAACTGCGAATAGAAATCTGTTAGCTGATAAATAGCGGAACGATTGCTGATGCGTTTCTCTCTCACCACGTACTTTCGGATGATATCACAATTAACTAAGTCCTCCAACTTCTGGCTGAGCGCACCGTTTGGGGCAGTTCCAAGAGCAGAGCTTAACTCTTTGCGGGTCATACCATGTTTTTCTTTTGATAATGTATTGACGATAGACATATAAGACTCAGGCGATTGAAACAATGTTGAATACAATCGTTTGTATTCCCTGCGTAACTCCTCCTCTTCTCCAAAGAAAAGCCGGTCAATGTTTGTTGCAAAGCTCTCATTATGATGCAAAAGGCTCAAATAATAGGGCACTCCGCCAAGAGCCATGTATGCCTGTAAAACAGAAAGACGCTCCCACTTGAAATTGCGACTTTTTAGATATGTTTCGGTTTCATGAAGTGTGAATGGATGCAGATGTATTTCGTGAGTAATGCGGTCATGGAGTCCGCCCTTATCATTAACAACATTTTTGATCATCCAAGATGTGGCACTGCCGCAAACAATTAATGTGAGGTTGTCTTGCATTGATGCCCATGAGTTCCAAAAGTATCCCAAGGCCCGCACAAAACCTGAGCGTTGTGTGTCCATGGATGGAAGTTCATCCAGGAATACGATGCAACGTCGTTTCAATGTGACTTTTCGTTTTAGGTGCTCCTTCAATAACCTAAATGCTACCATCCAGTTTTCAGGACGTTTGACGGTTTTCTTGCTGTATTCTTGGAGTGCATCTATAAACGCCTCCATTTGTTCCTCAGAAGTACCGTTAAGTACCCCAGTCATGGCAAAAGCCATTTTGCCATGAAACAAATGATTGACCAAGAATGTTTTTCCCACACGTCTGCGACCATAAATGGCAACAAATTCAGGACGGTCTGAGGATGTGTATTCTGTCAACAGTTGTATCTCTTTTTCTCTGCCAATAAGCTTATCCATAATGAAAGGTTAATTTGGTTGATGCAAAGGTATTATTATTATTTAAACTAGCAATGAGTTTCAGCTAAAACTCGCAAAAAATCTTTGTTTTAGCTGAAACTCATTTGTGATTTATGTCATTTGCGCTTCCCAAACATCGTCATTTCAAATTTTGCCTTTTTGATGTTAGCAATAGCTTTTGGAGCAAAGAACTCCAAAACAAAACGAGATATGGTGAGTTGAGCACAGATGCTTCAAGCCATCATTCAATGTCAGGAAAAAGAGGGGGAATACAACGGGGGAATAAAGTGGTAATAAGAAATCATAAATCGCTGAAAATCATTGACTTGAAAGTAAACCTATTGGAGCTAACTGCTCCAATAAAAAACAACGAGTAACTATCTGATATTTAGATAGTTACTCGCTTGTTTGTGGAGCTGGAGGGGTTTGAACCCTCGTCCAAACGTGGAACTAATAAGGTTTCTACATGCTTAGTCTCGGCTTGGTTTTCGACCGTTGGCAGGCCCGAGACGACCAACCGGCGGCTTATCCTCTGAATTTCGGACTTGGCCCGAGGCTTGCCTTGTCCTATCGCCGATATTCCTGCACCACCGGATCAACCCGCCTCGGCGCGAGGGCAGTTGGGTGATGTCTCGTCACCGCCCCTTGGGCGATGATAAAGCCGAACTTACTGTGCTTCGGTTAGGCAGCGAGAGCGTAGTTGTTTTCGCCATTTAATTGTGTCAATGACTGAGATTTAAGAGCCTTGCCATTATCGCTCTGCATGCTTGCTTACCACCTCTACACGCTGTCAAAGCCAGTCAGCCCCAAAAGTATGTGTCCGGTTGTAAACGGGCTGCAAAGGTACAACAATTTTCGTGCCAAACAAGTCACGTGTGCTGTTTTTTTCAAAAAAAGTTGAATGGGAGGTGTCAGTCTTGCTCGACAAGTTCGTGCCAATAGTGTGACTCTTGGGGGATGAAGTTGCCGGCCATCAGGTGGTTGTAGATTTGCAGGCATGCCCATGCGTCGATGGCTGCGTACTGCTGCTGTGCTTCGGTGAGTTGAGTGGCTTCCCAGTTCGAGAGTTGCTGCCCCTTGCTGATTTTTTGCTCAAAGAGGATGGCGTAGATCTTTTGCAGGCTCATGTCGGTGATCTGGTATTCCTTGACGAGTTTCTGCAGCTCGATGAAACCGGCGGGTTGGCAGTCGCACACGCGTGAAAGCTGATGGAAGTCGTCGGTGGTGGAGAGTCCGATCTTGATGATGCTTTTGTCTTCGAGGAAGCGCTTGAGGGGCTCGGGAACGCCGGTCTTGTTGACGCGAAAGAGGAAGGCGTCGTGTTGGGTCGACAGTTGCAGCAGGGCGATGTTGTGCCGCTCGCCGCGGTGGAAGCATGGGCGGGTCTCGGTGTCAAATCCCACGATGGGTGATGTGCGCAAAGCGGTGACGGCGCTATTGACTTGTGAGATGGCGTCGATGACGTGAATGTGGCCCGCGAAGTTGACGCGCGGCAGTTCGTTGATGGCTTGTTTATCTATCGAGACAACGTGCATGATGGGTGCAAAGGTAATACTTTTTCAGATAACCGTCACTAGATTCTGGCCGTTGGTTTCTTGTTTTTTTTGTTTTGGGTTGATGATTTCGGGTTGACTCTCTCGCGTTATAATCGTTCCACTTGCTTGACGCCCTTGATGTTGAGGATTTTCCTGATCAGGTCGTCAAGCAGGGCGATGTTGCTGATGTTGACAGTGAGCATGCCCTCGAAGAGGCCGCCTTCGGCCTGGACCGAGATGCTGCGCAGCAGGCAGTTGTCGGTCTTGTTGATGACCGAGGTGATCGAGGCCACGATGCCGATGTCGTCACGGCCCAGCACCTTGAGCGTGGCGACGAACTGGTTGCCGGCCTTGCCGGTCCAGCGGGTGCGGATGATGCGGTACGGGTAACGGCTCTTGAGGTGCAGCAGGTTCTTGCAGTCGCAGCGGTGTATCTTGATGGCACCGTCGCTGGCGACGAATCCCTGGATGCGGTCGCCGAAGATGGGGTTGCAGCATCGCGCCAGTTTGTAGTTCACGCCCTTGACGTCGTCGCCGATGGTCAGGATATCGTCGTCGAACCTTTCCTCTTGTGCGGCAGGCTGTTGCAGGACGAATTCCTCGGCCGTGCCGCGCGTCGTGGCCGCCTCGTTCTGCTTAGCCTGGATTTCCTCGTACTGCTCGACAACGGTGTTCACGTCGATGTCATCCTCCTGGATAGCGGCATAGAACTCGGTGGTGGTCTTGTAGCCCATCTTTTTTATCAGGCGCGCCAGGATGGCGTCGTCGGGCTCTATCTTGCGGTTCTTGAAGCGCCGTTGCAGGGTCTCGCGCGCCAGCTGGGCCTGCCGAGCCTTACGCTCGTTGATGGCGTTCTTGATCTTGTTGCGCGCCCTGCTGGTGACAGCGATGTTGAGCCAGTCGAGGCGTGGTGTCTGGGAGGCCGAGGTGATGATCTCGACCGTGTCGCCGCTCTTGAGCCGGTAGTTGATTTTCTGGTTCTTGCCGTCAACCTTGCCGCCCATGCAGGTGCTGCCCACGCGTGAGTGGATGTGGAACGCGAAGTCCAGGATGGTGGCACCCTGCGGCAGCCTGAAGAGGTCTCCCTTGGGCGTGAACACGAACACCTCGTCGTTGTACAGGTTGGTGTCCATGTTGCGCATCAGGCTCATCTGGCCCTCCTGGCCGCTGGCTTCCAGCATCTGCCTCACATCGTTCATCCACTTGTCCACGTCGCCATCGCTCTTGATGCCCTTGTAGCGCCAATGCGCGGCCACGCCACGCTCGGCGGTCTCATCCATGCGGCGGGTGCGAATCTGCACTTCGACCCATTTGTCCCCAGGGCCGTACACAGTGATGTGCAGCGACTCGTAGCCGTTGCTTTTAGGGATGGTGATCCAGTCCTTGAAGCGCGACGGGTTGGCCTTATAGATGTCGGTGACGATAGAGTAGGCGAGCCAGCAGGCACGCTTCTCGTCCTTGGGCGTGGTGTCCAGGATGATACGGATGGCGAACAGGTCATAGATGCCGCTCAGGTCCACGCCCTGCTTCTGCATCTTCTGCCAGATGGAGTTGATGGACTTGGTGCGTCCTTTCAACTCATATTTCAGTCCTTCGGCCTTGAGGCGCTCGTTGATGGGCTTGATGAAGTCCTCGACATACTTGTCGCGCTCCTGTTTGGTCTCCTGTAGTCGATTGGCGATTTGGGTGAAGACCCTGCGGTTCAAGTACTTGAGTGACGTGTCTTCCAGTTCGGTCTTGATGGCGTACAAGCCCAGTTTGTGGGCCAGTGGGGCATACAGGTAGCGGGCCTCGCTGGCAATCTCGTGCACGAATTTCTCGTTCGGGTGGTGGTTGATGGCTCGCATGAGCGCCAGGCGGTCGGCGGTCATGATGAGGATGACACGCACATCCTCGGCAAAGGTGAGCAACAGCTTGTGGAAATTCTCATCGGCCACAGCCGCCTGCTTCTTGTACAGCGGAGCCACATGCAGCAGCCCGTGCACCACGCGGGCGATGTCGTCGTCGAAGAGCGTGCGCACGCGTTCCGTGTCCAGGTAGTTGCCGCGGCACAGGTTATAGATCATCGTGGCGATGACCATCGTGCGGTCGGGGGCGATGCTGTCGCACAAGGTGAGCGCCGTCCTCAAGTGCCTGAGCACGGGATTCAATCCGTACTGGTCGCGCTTGAAGACTCCGGCAGTGGTTATGCCCTGCAGAATGAGGTCATGCACCGTGTTGACGTCGCGGCTCGACAGTTGGCTGCCCAGTCTGTCACTCAAGCCCTTGACGAGTCGTGGCAATTGGGCCCGTTCCTCGGCAGTGAAATATTCCTGTATTGTCGCCATTCAGCAATTTTTTTTGGCAAATTTAGTCTTTTTGTGGCAATATGCTTGCAAGAACGTGACTAAAAATGTAATTTTGGGGGTTTTTAACCCGCGTGTAACCAAAATACGATACAGCTATGCTTAACGACAACGACAAAAAACTGATGGCCTCCAAAGGCATCACCGAGCCCATGATTGAGGCTCAGCTCAAGCGTTTTGAGACCGGCTTCCCGTGGCTGAAGCTCGAAGCCGCAGCCACTGTGGGCCATGGCATTACTCGCCTTGACGCCAAGCAGCAGGCACAGTGCATCAAGCTCTGGAAGGAGTTCCAGGGTGGGGGAGCGACGATAGAGAAATTCCAGCCCGCCTCGGGTGCCGCCAGCCGCATGTTCAAGAACCTGTTCGCCTTCATCAACGAGGGCAAGTCGGCCCCCGAGACCGACTTCGAGCGTCAGTTCTTTGAGGGCGTCACCCAGTTTGCCTTCTTCCCCCAGCTCAACAAGACCTGCGTGAGTCTGTACCAGAGCAATGTGGGTGAGTTGGTTGCCGCCGGGCGATATGCCGACGTGCTCAAGGCCTTGTTGTTGCCCGAAGGCATGAACTACGGCTCGCTTCCCAAGGGACTGCTCAAGTTCCACCGTGCAGCAGCGGCTACGGTTCACACACCGCTCGAGGAGCATCTCGAGGAAGGTGCTCAGTATGCTGCCGACCGCAATCGCCGCGTGAGCATCCACTTCACGGTTTCGCCTGAGCACCGTGCGGGTTTTGAACGCCTTATCAAGGCCAAGGTGCCCCTGATGGAGAAAGTGTGGGGCGTGAAATATGATATCAGCCTCAGCGAGCAGAAGGCCTCGACCGACACCATCGCAGTCAACATGGACAACACGCCCTACCGTGACGCTAAGGGCAACCTGCTGTTCCGTCCTGCCGGCCACGGTGCCTTGCTCGAGAACCTCAACGAGCGCGATGCCGACGTCGTGTTCATCAAGAACGTGGACAATGTGGTGCCCCTGCGCCTGCGCAGCGTCAGCACCCGGTTCAAGAAAATCATCGGCGGCTACCTCGTCATGGTGCAGCGCCAATTGAAGAAATACCTCGAGATGCTTGACAAGGGCGACCTCAAGGCCAGCGACCTCAAGGCTATGCTGCGTTACGCCCAGCAGACCCTGTGCATCAGCGACAAGGCAACCGAGGGCATGGACGACGCGGCACTGGCGACCTGGCTGCGCGACAAGTTCAACAGGCCCATCCGCGTGTGCGGCGTTGTGCCCAACGAGGGTGAGCCCGGTGGCGGCCCCTACCTGGCATATAACGCCGATGGCTCGGCCTCACCTCAGATTCTTGAGTCGGCCCAGATCAACCCCGACGATGCAGCCGCCGTCGAGATGATGAAGAGTGGCACCCACTTCAATCCCGTGGACCTGGTGTGCTACATCAAGGACTACAAGGGCATCAAGTTCGACCTGCGCAAGTTTGTCGATCAGGAGACAGGCTTTATCAGCATCAAGAGCAAAGATGGCGTGGACATCAAGGCCCTGGAGTTGCCCGGATTGTGGAACGGCTCGATGAGCAATTGGAACACCATCTTCATCGAGGTGCCCATCGACACCTTCAACCCCGTCAAGACCGTTAACGACCTGCTGCGCAAGGCGCATCAGTAAAAAACGTCCCTCGCCGAGAATCGAGATCAAGAAATGAAGAAAATACTGTTTTTTGTGCTGTTTACGCTGGCGCTGGCTTTCAGCGCCAGCGCTCAGCGCTATGCCTATGACGACGTTGAACCAAACCCCGACACCGTCTATACCGTACACGCCATCACTCAGGATCAGTTCAAGGAACTCATAGCCGACTATAAGGAATATGAATGGGTGATGCGCAGCCCGCGCCCTGTAGTGGTGGACTTCTATGCCGATTGGTGCCAGCCCTGCAAGCGCTTGGTGCCCATCCTGCGCCAGATTGCCCAGCACTACAACGGTGAGGTGGACTTCTACCGCATCGATGTTGATGAGAACAGCGATATCGCCGACGTGTTCCAGATACGCAGCATCCCCTTCCTGCTCATCTGCCCGATGCAGGGCGAACCCAAGAGCGTCATCGGCCTCTATCCCCAACAAGAATACATCCGCGTCATCGACATCGCCCTCGGCCGCCACTAGTCGTTGTCCCGATAACTGCCTATCCGCCGTTTCTCTTCCTCGAAAAATCTGATTTTGGGGAGAAAAATGGCGGAAATCATTGTCAATTCAAAATATTGTTGTAACTTTGCCCCGCTTTTTAGCACAACATTTATTAATCAACTTATTTTTAACGATTTATGAACAAGTACGAAACCGTTTTCATTTTGACTCCCGTTTTGTCTGATGATCAGATGAAGGAAACGGTAGAAAAGTTCAAGAGCGTGCTCACCGACAACGGTGCCACCATCGAGAACGAAGAGAACTGGGGACTGCGCAAGCTCGCATATCCCATCGAGAACAAGAACACTGGTTTTTACACCCTGATTGAGTTTGAGGGCGAACCCACCATCGTTGCTAAGCTGGAAACCGCTTTCCGCCGCGATGAGAAGGTGATCCGTTTCCTCACCTTCCGTCTGGACAAGTACGCTGCCGAGTACGCAGTTAAGCGTCGCGCCGTGCGCAAGGCCAAATTGGAGGAGCGTGCCGCTCAGGAGGCTGCCGCCGAGGCTGCTCCCGTTGAGGTTGCTCCCGTGGTAGAAGAGGCCCCCGCTGCCGAAGAAGCACCTGCTGCCGAGGCATAAAAACCAAACAGTTAAACTTAATTATTGAAGGAAGTAAAAACTATGGCACAAGAACAAATGAGACCCAATAACCAGGGTGAAATTCGTTATCTGACCCCGCTGTCAGTTGACAACCGTAAGAAGAAATACTGCCGTTTCAAACGCAGTGGTATCAAGTACATCGACTACAAGGATCCCGATTTCTTGAAGAAGTTCCTCAATGAGCAAGGCAAGATCCTGCCCCGCCGCATCACCGGTACCTCGCTGAAGTTCCAGCGCCGCGTGGCAAAGGCTGTGAAGCGTGCCCGTCATCTGGCATTGCTGCCCTATGTGACCGACTTGATGAAATAAACAACACGATTACACAAAGGAGGAAACAATTATGAAGATTATATTGAAAGAAGATATCGTCAATCTTGGTTTCAAGAACGACGTTGTGGAAGTGAAGAACGGCTATGGCCGCAACTATCTCATCCCTCAGGGCAAGGCCATCCTGGCTACCCCCAGCGCACTCAAGGTGCATGCCGAGAATCTGCGTCAGCAGGCTCACAAGCTGGCTAAGGTGAAAGCCGACGCCGAGGAGGCTGCCAAGGCATTCGAGGGCGTATCGCTCACCATCCCCGTTAAGGTCAGCCCCACGGGCACCATCTACGGTTCGGTTGGCGCCGCTCAAGTACACGAGGCTCTGCTCGCCGCTGGTCACAATGTTGACCGCAAGATCGTGAGCGTTCACGAGAGCATCAAGACCCCGGGCAAGTACACCGGTATCGTACGCCTGCACAAGGAAGTTGCTGTTGAGATCCCCTTTGAGGTGATCGCCGAGAACGCTGAGGAGCTCGCCGCCGAGCGCGCTGCTCGCAAGGCCGAGGAGGCTGCTCATCAGGCTGCTCTCGCCGCCGCTAAGGCTGCCGAGGAAGGTGCCGAGGAGGCTGAGGATGCCGAGGCTCCCGCCGAGGAGGCTCCCGAAGCTCCCGCCGCAGAGTAATAAAACAACATGATAATGATGAAGACACCGGTCCTCTCCACAAGGCCGGTGTCTTCTTTTATTATAACCTGATTACCTGACGACCTTAAAGACCTTAAAGTCCCTAATGTCCCTAAGGACCTTAAAGACCTTAAGGACCCTAAAGACCTTAAAGCCGTCATTAAAAGAATAAACTCTAAACTATTATATTATGACCAAGCACATTGTGATGTTTCAACTGCAGGGCTCTGACGAACTGAGGCGCGAGACCGCGTTGCGTTTCAAGCAAGCCCTGGAAGCCTTGCCCGCCCAGATTGACGTGCTCGAGAGCATTGAGGTGGGGCTTAACGAGAATCCCGGCGAGGACTGGGACATCGTCCTGACAGCTATTGTCCCCACGATGGACGACGTGGCTACCTACGCCAAGCACCCCGCACACGTTGCCGCAGCCGCTATCATCAAAGACGTGAAGCGGATGCGCGCATGCGTGGACTATAACTATTAAATAATAAGGTGTTAGACCGATAGGCGCTTGAGTGTCTCAAGCAAGTCGCGGTCGATGGGCTTGTCCTTGCGGATGGCCTTGGAGAACGGTACATACACGATTCTCTCGTCATCGTCACCGATCATGATGTTGCGTTGACCTTCCATCAGCGCATCGATGGCTGCTGCACCCATGCGTGAGGCCAGGATGCGGTCTTGGGCCGTGGGGCTGCCGCCGCGTTGCAGGTGGCCCAGGATGGTCACGCGCACGTCATACTGCGGGAACTCCTTGTTCACGCGTTCGGCCAGGCCCATCGCGCCACCGGTGACAGGGCTCTCGGCAACAAGCACAATCGATGAATTCTTGCTCTTGCGGAAACCTCTCTCGATGAGTTCGGCCAACTGGTCCACCTCGGTCGAGATTTCAGGGATAATGGCCGCCTCGGCACCGCTTGCCAGGGCACCGTTCAGTGCAAGGAATCCGGCTTCGCGGCCCATCACCTCGATAAAGAACAGGCGTTCGTGGCTGCTGGCAGTATCGCGAATGCGGTCCACACACCACATGATCGTGTTCAGTGCGGTGTCGTAGCCGATGGTGTGGTCGGTGCCGCTCAGGTCGTTGTCGATGGTGCCGGGCAGTCCCACGATGGGGAAGTCAAACTCGCTGGCAAATTGGCGGGCGCCGCTCAGCGAACCGTCGCCTCCTATGACCACCAGTGCATCGATGCCGTGCTTCTTGATGTTCTCATAGGCCATTTGACGCCCTTCCTCTGTCTTGAATTCCTTGCAGCGTGCGGTCTTGAGGATGGTTCCGCCGTGATGGATGATATTGGAGACGTTCTGGGTCTTCAAGTCAACGATTTCGTTCTCTACGAGACCCTTGTAGCCCCTGTAGATGCCTTTCACCTTAAATCCATTGTAGATTGCCGAGCGGGTCACCGCACGGATGGCTGCATTCATTCCCGGTGCGTCACCGCCCGAGGTCAGTAAGCCGATAGTCTTGATGGCTGCCATATTGCTTCGTTTTTTGGGTTGTGAATATATTGTTCTGCCTGCAAAGGTAATGATATTTTTATTGCAAAGCAATAAAAAAACGGCATCTGCTCGCGCAGACGCCGTAATTCTCATGTTTTTTATTGCTTGCGTTTAATGATAGGATTAGAATAAGGCCAGTTTAATCATTTAATCAACATTAACTACCATCAAAAGATTATATTTTTTATTTCGTTTCGTTATGAGGATAGGTCACACAAGGTGAACCAGGAATCTTCTATAAAAATTTGGAGAAATGCTATTGACGCTGCAAAATTAGTCTATGCAGTAGCTGCCCGATTATGAATTTCTCGGATTTTATTTGCAGGAATTGTCGTTTTTGTGACCAAAAATTTGTCAAAATTTTACCCAAATTTTAGTTAAGTATCTGTTTAATAGCGAAATAAAAATACAAATACAAATTTAGCATTTGTAATTTGTTTTCTTTCTTTTTCCTGTGTTTTTTGAGCTTTTTACTTGCTTTGTTTATCACATTGCAGGATAGAAAAAGAGGTCAGCATGGCGATAATGCCATGCTGACCGTTGTGATTGATGCCGGGTGATGATCCTATTCTTTCACACCGACGTTGATGGTCTTGCCGGCGCTGTGGGCACTCAGCTGCGGGGCATACTGGCACTGGATGGTGGCGATGCCCGAGGTGAAATCGCCGGGGTTGGTCACCCACACGTCGTAGCCGATGATGTGCGTGCCCTTGTCAAGGCTGTTCACGAACACGTTGGTCTGGGTGTCCTTGGTCTCCTGGTAGAACCAGGTGTTGTCCTCGCTGCGGTAACCCGAGAGCTGGTCAACGGGCTCGAAGCAGGCAGCGCGCTCGTCGGTCATGGTCACGAAGTCCATGTCCTTGTTGGTCTTGATGACGACGCGCACCTTGACCTTGTCGCCCACCTTGAACGATGTGGCCTGATGCAGGGTGCCATCCTGGGCGTACACATAGTATTCCTTGCTGATGGAAACCTCCTCGATGGCCTTCTCCTTGATCTGAGTCATCGGGGCCTTGAACTGGCTGTAAACGGCGCCCCATGCGGGTCCGCTGCCCGTGCGGTCGATGACCACGCTGCCGGCGGTGGTGGCGGGCAGGGTAGTGCGGAAGTAGCCCACATACTGGGCCATCTTGTCAAGGGCGATGGGTTGTCCTGCTACTGTGATTGTCGGATTGTCGGCATGCTCGAGCCACTGGCTACCGGTGCTCAGGATGCTGTAGACGGCATCGGCGGCAAGGCTGTAACTGCCCCAGTCGTTGCTCTGCTTCATCAGCAGCATCCACTTGCGAATCAGGTCAATCTCCTGCTGACGGGGATCGACCTCGTTCATGGCCTGCAGGATGGTGCTGGTATAGGCGACCTTGTCAAACTCCCACCATCCGCGGCCGGTCTGCAGGTTGTCCCAGTACATGCCCAGGCTGGGCTTCACGATAGCAAACTGGCGTATGCTCTCGACGATGCTGCGGGCTGTCTTCTGGTAGCCGTTGCGGTTGAGCGTCATGGCATAGTATGCCTTCTGCTTGAGGGTGAGTCCCTTGCTCCAGTTCTTGTCCATGTACTTAACCGTCTTCTTGAACAGATCGGCGCTGGCGCTGGACTGCTGCTTCACCTCGGGGAAGAGGCTGCGCGTGTAGGCATAGCCGGTAAACTGGTTGTATGGCTCCCTGTTGAATTTCTTGGCCAGGTTGAACAGACGCACGTTCTCGCTGTCATAGTAGTTGAGGGCGCGGTTGACCATATCGGTCAGTCGGGTGTCGTCGGGCAGGTAGCCCAGATGCTTGATTTCGCCGACGAGTTGCAGCACGGTACCTGTTGTCCAGGCGTTGGACTGGCAACCGGGGTAGCGGAACCAGGTGAAACCTCCGTCGCCCATCTGCAGCGACTGCAGGGCGGAGATGATCTTCTCATATTCCTTCTTGACGATGGCCTCGTCAAAGAGTTCGTTCAGTTTCGACATCCTGAGCGTCTGTCGGTCAGCGTCGCGCATCCACGGAGATGCCAGCAGTGTGCCGATCTTGAGGTCCTGGTTCTTCTGCAACATCGACACGAGGGTGGAGTCCTCGTCGTGCTGCTTCCAGTAGTTCACGGCCTCCTTGATCTGGGGTTGCGCCTTGGCGACTCCCTGTGCCACTTGCAGGGCAAACAGACTGTGTGCAGCGTGGGTGGCGACGTTGTACTGGTCGCTGAAGATAGTGGGCAGTGCCAGCACGCAGTACCACACGGGGTTGTCGCAGTATTCCAGTGTCACGCGTGCGTCCTTGGGGAACTGCGGCAGCGGCTGCTCGAAGTGGCCTTGTGCTGCTTCAATATAGAAGGGCTCGGTCTCGATGACGGGCGATACGGTCGTGAGCACGGGCACCATCACCTGCTCGCCGTCACCGAAGCGGTCGTTGGCGGCCTTGATGCGGAAGCCCACGAAGGCGATGGTGTCGGGCACCTGCCAGTCGATGGTGACTGCCTGGCTGCCCATCGGGTCGAGCGTCAGGTTGAACTTGCGGGTGTCATAGACGTCA
>JAFQZK010000021.1 GCA_017405965.1 Muribaculaceae bacterium
CACCGAAGCGGTCGTTGGCGGCCTTGATGCGGAAGCCCACGAAGGCGATGGTGTCGGGCACCTGCCAGTCGATGGTGACTGCCTGGCTGCCCATCGGGTCGAGCGTCAGGTTGAACTTGCGGGTGTCATAGACGTCATTGGTGCGCGGGTCGAAGAGTTCGATCACAGCGTCACAGGCTGCCTGCTCGTCGGTGGCGTTCTGCACGGTGGCGGCCAGCGTGGCCTTGTCGCCTTGACGCAGGAAGCGCGGCATGTTGGCCTTCACCATCAGCGGCTTCTGGGTCAATACCTCGGCCATCCAGCTTGAGCCGGTCATCTTCTTGTCCCATGCCACGGCTTGGGTAATCCATGTAGTGTTGAAGTTAGGCACCTCAAACTCCAGGGAGACGACACCATTTTGGTCGCTGGTGAGCATCGGCATCCACAAGGCGGTCTTGACATCGCTCTCGCGTAAAGTCACCTTGTCGAGGTTTTGCTGATTTACTTGAGCCTCTTCGGTAGCAACTATATCACGGACCATGGAACTTGACTTGGCGCCATATATCTGTACGCCCTCTTCGAGTTCCTCGCTCTGAACACTGCCGGTGTAGAGCCTCTTGTCAACCTTTTGATAGCCGGTAACTACCACTTCTTCCAGCATTGCGCCTCTTGGCTCGAGCTCGATTACCATTCCGTCAAGGGCTTGTACCTCAACGGTCTCGTAGCCCACATAAGTGATTTTGAGGGTAGCTCCATCAGCACAGTTGAGTGAGAAGATTCCGTCAAAGTCGGTAGCGACGCCGTTCTTGGGATTGCTCAACTCAACAACCGATGCCCCGATGACCGGCTCGCCATTCTCGTCAACCACCATACCGCTCACCGTGTTTTTGCCTGTCGAACGGGCAGCCCCCAGCGATTGTGATTTTAACAGCTGGCGTCCACGTCCCATGGCATGACTGAACGGCGATAAGCCGTAAGTGTACAATTTTGGCAGTTTAATTTGAGCTTCTTTAGGAATGGCCAAGTGATCCTGAGACCAGTTGATGTAACTCGTGTTGTTGTAGCCTAAACTCATGGACCTGATGTTGAATGAAGGGTAGGATCCGTAGGGAGAATATACTGAATATTTCCAGTCGTTCTCGGCAATGCTGGCGATGGCCTTGTCATACATGTCGAGCAACATGGCGCCGGGACGGGGCTTGCCGTTCTGATCAGTCAGTGTGAATGACCAGTGCTCAATGTTACCCGGCACGAGTTTGTCGCGGAACGAGGTGGCGGTAATCTTCAGTGCCTCGGCTTTGTACGGATTTTCAAGTTTCACATCTTTTTCCCATTTCTTGGTGCCGTAGTAGGTAATGAACGATACGGTCACGTCTGCTCCGGCCTCCTTGGGCAAGGGTACGGTGAAATCGTTCATGCCGGCTTTGTAATTCAACCAGCCCTCGCTGATGATTTCCTTGTTGGTGCTGGCGACATAATAGATGTAAGCCGCTGGGGTGGATACGCCGACGGTGATGTGGCCCTTGTTGTTCTTGTCCACACTATTGCCGAGCGGCGAAATCCACAGCGGACAATCCTTGACGGGCGAGGTCTTATCACCCTTGCGGTAGAGGATAATGTCGCGGCTCACGTCAACGTCCTGCTCGCCCTCCTCGGCGTCGAGGATGTGGATTTTGAGGGTGTATTCGCCCGAGGGCAGGCTGGTCAGGTCGATGGTCGGGTCGGCAGTGTTCAGGTTGCCTGTCAGCGCAGGCTCCTTACTGCCCTTCTTCGTCACTTCCCATGTGCACCAGGTGTCGGGGTGTTCCTCATCGGTGGTGTTGTATTTCAACGGCAGTTTGATGGGCTGGTCATTGAGATAGACGTCATCGCTCTCGCTGCCCAACTCGATGCCTCGGCGCGTGCCCACAATGAACGAAGTGCTCTCCTCATGGGTCTCGCCGGCATCGTTGGTCACGGTGGCGAGAACCCTATAGTTATAGCTTGCCCAACAGCGCTTGCCGGGTTTCAAGTCCTTGTTCTCCTGGAACAGGTCAGGGGCAAATTCAAAGGTGAAGTTGCCTTGGGCGTCGGTCACAACGGTGGTATCCAGCAGGTGTTCGCCATTGTTGTTACGCATGCTCCACCACCACCATGACCACTGGTTTTGGATGAGTGACAGGCGCACCTCGCTATTGGCAATAGGCACACCGCTGTAGGTCATCGCTTTACCGGTCACCTTTACAGACTGGCCGGCGACATAACTGCGACGCGCATCGGGGAAGGTGACCTCAAACGTCGGCGTCTTGTATTCGCTCACGTTCACAGGCCATCCAATGCTTCTTAAATATGAGAAATCAAGATAAATGTGGAACCTGCCGTTCATGCGGTCCTTGGGTATGACGAATGAGCCCTCGATGCGTCCGTATTCGTCGCTGGTAACAATTACCGTGTCGATATCCTTGTAGTTGGGATCTTTCAAGATTACGGTGAATTCTCCGTCTCCCCAGGGGGTGGCGCCTTTGTCAGTGGCGTTATAAACAATAATAGCCCACTGAACGGTTTCGCCGGGACGATAAACGCCTAAGTCGCTGTAGAATTTGGCTGTAATTTCGTCAAAGCTGTGGTAGTCGATTTGATAATAATCGCTCTCGGGACCAAATCGGTCATCACCCTTGATGGTGCGCAATGCTCCCTCATACTTGCTGGAGAGATTGAGCGTTCCGTCGTTGCCGGTATTGCCAATTTTGATGTTATTATACCTTTTGACAACGGTCACGTCGGGCATGGGTTTGCCGGTGGTGATGTCCACAGCTGCGATGAGGCCTTCCTTGTCCTTACGGCTCACGGTGAAATTGCCGATGTCGGTAACACGCAACAATTGATGAGTAGAGACGTTATGTTGCGGCCTCTCGTCCTTATCCAGCATGGGGAGGATGACATAGTAGCCGTAAGGCAGCGGTGGCAGTTCTGTCTTGATGTCGCTTGCACTGAACGGCACGGTGCCTTGTACCGTGACTGGCGTCTGCGAAACGAACTTCAACTTGTCATACTCAATGCTGTATCTGTCCCGCAAGTTGTCAGGGGCGCGATACACATTCAGCCAATAAGTGCGTGCGTTGTTGACATCGGCGGTTACGGTAATCGTTTCACGCGAGGAGATGACGTCGGGATAGGAAACTTCAATATGCTTTTTCTCCAGGTCGAAGATCATGTTCTTGACCTGAGCGGTGTAAATCGAGGAGGGGAAACGCTTCAGGTATTGCTTCAACTCGGCATATTTCTGTTTGTTGTCATCAAAACTGAGGTTGGAAAGCAGTAGGCCGCTATACTCGCTGTTGTGGTAACGATCGTAGGCGGCGCGGAGGTCCCCTTTGCCGGTATAGACCATGGCGAACATGTTGCGGGCGCCATGACCATCGGTAGCGTTAAGCCAGTCGGTCTTGATGCGGTCAATGAGTTCATCGTTGTCCTTCAGCAGTTCCAGGCTCTTCATCGACAGGAACTCAAATAGGGTAGGGACATAGGTTGCGCCTAGCTCGTTGCACTCGATGATTCCAGGCAGTGATGTCACCGCCACGGCCTTGAGGACTTCGGGTTCGGCAAGGGATTTCTCCACCAATTCTGCTATCTTTTTATTGAACTGGTTGCGGTCCCACTCGCTTACGTCGGCAGGAATCTCCTCAACTGGATTGTTGCGGTCGCTCCAGCGGGCGTGCCGGTTGCGGTAGCCTTGATAGACCAGTGCCTCGAAGTAGTAGAGCAGCGCCTTGATGTGGGGCTTCTTTTCCTTGGCGATAGTGGACTCCAGCCGTTTTACGATTTCCGGCATGTTGTCCTTAGAGATGCCGCTCTGGGCGATGCTGTAACGCACCAGCGCGTCCACAGTCAGTTCGCCGTCGCCTGCCTTGAGCGCGTTGTCAAGGTCGGCAAGTGCCTCCTTTGAAACGTCTTGCGGATAATTGAAGTCAATTATTCTATTGTCATTACCCGATGAGTTGAACGGGAATGCCATAGATAATATGACAATCAACATGAAATGTAGTATTTGCTGTTTCATAGTTGTATAATGTTTAGATTTGAAATAATAAGCCCCCAAAAATAATTAAAATTGTACAAACCTCTTGCATGCGCCCCTTTATTTTGCAAAAATTAACATCAATTGCGTATATAGTAACTATTCAGCGAAACGACTTCTGAGATGCCTCACGCTAAGTCGCCAAGGCGCTAAGATATTCATATTCAATTAAATGGATTTAGACAAATGAGATATGTCACCACACTATCATTAATCAATATAGTAATAATCGTACTTTTGTATGATCACAAATGACTATAAGATAACGTGAGTACGACGATAATAAAGTGCTGATATTCAGTTCCCCCTCTTGGTTAAGAGGAGGTGCCCGTCAGGGCGGGGGCGTTCGTGCTACAGCGACTAGCAACTGTCATCGGTAGCATCAACGCCCCCCGCCCCCTCTTCTAAGCGCTCCCCCTCCTCCGCCCTTCGGGCACCTCCCCCAGGTGGGGGAGGAGTTGGGAGTTGCTAACGCATTGATTATCAAAACAAATTTTCATCGAACCCACGTTAAGATAAAAGCTTAGCGTCTTTGCGCCTTTGCGTGGGGTTAAAACGGCTGAATAGATACCGTATATAGATGGAACGAAAAAACGGTCAACATGGTGGTGATGCCATGCTGACCGTTGTGATTGATGCCGGGTGATGATCCTATTCTTTCTGGTCGACCGTGATGGTCTTGCCGGCACTGTGGGCACTCAGCTGCGGGGAATACTGGCACTGGATGGTGGCGATGCCCGAGGTGAACTCGCCGGGGTTGGTCACCCACACGTCGTAGCCGATGATGTGCGTGCCCTTGTTGAGGCTGTTCACGAAGACGTTGGTCTGGGTGTCCTTGGTCTCCTGGTAGAACCAGGTGTTGTCCTCGCTGCGGTAGCCCGAGAGCTGGTCGACGGGCTCGAAGCAGGCGGCACGCTCGTCGGTCATGGTGACGAAGTCCATGTCCTTGTTGGTCTTGATGACGACGCGCACCTTGACCTTGTCGCCCACCTTGAATGAGGTGGCACTGTGCAACGTGCCGTCCTGGGCGTACACATAGTACTCCTTGCTGATGGAAACCTCCTCGATGGCCTTCTCCTTGATCTGGGTCATCGGGGCCTTGAACTGGCTATAGACGGCGCCCCATGCGGGTCCGCTGGCCTTGCGGTCGATGATGACGTCACCGGTGGTGATGGCGGGAAGGGTAGTGCGGAAGTAACCCACATACTGCGCCATCCTGTCAAGTGCGATGGGTTGTCCTGCTACGGTGATTGTCGGATTGTCGGCACGCTCGAGCCACTGGCTGCCGGTGCTCAGGATGCTGTAAACGGCGTCGGCGGCGAGGCTGCTTGTTCCCCAGTCGTTGCTCTGCTTCATCAGCAGCATCCACTTGCGCACCAGGTCAATCTCCTGCTGACGGGGATCGACCTCGTTCATGGCCTGCAGGATGGTGCTGGTATAGGCAATCTTATCAAACTCCCACCAGCCGTAGCCCGTCTGCAGGTTGTCCCAGTACATGCCCAGCGCCGGTTTCACGATGGCGAACTGGCGTATGCTCTCGATGATGCTGCGTGCGGTCTTCTGGTAGCCGTTGCGGTTGAGCGTCATGGCGTAGTAGGCCTTCTGCTTGAGGGTGAGACCCTTGCTCCAGTTCTTGTCCATGTACTTAACCGTCTTCTTGAACAGGTCGGCGCTGGCGCTGGACTGTTGCTTCACCTCGGGGAAGAGGCTGCGCGTGTAGGCGTAGTCGGTGAACTGGTTGTATGGATCCCTGTTGAATTTCTTGGCCAGGTTGAACAGGCGCACGTTCTCGCTGTCATAGTAGTTGAGGGCGCGGTTCATCATCGAGGTCAAGCGAGCGTCGTCGGGCAGATAGCCCAGATGCTTGATTTCGCCGACGAGCTGCAGCACGGTGCCTGTGGTCCAGGCGTTTGACTTGCAACCGGGATAGCGGAACCAGGTGAAGCCGCCGTCGCCCATTTGCAGCGACTGCAGGGCGGTGATGATCTTCTCATACTCCTTCTTGACGATGGCCTCGTCAAAGAGTTCGTTCAGTTTCGACATCCTGAGCGTCTGTCGGTCAGCCTCGCGCATCCACGGTGATGCCAGCAGGGTGCCGATCTTGAGGTCCTGGTTCTTCTGCAACATCGACACGAGGGTGGAGTCCTCGTCGTGCTGCTTCCAATAGGTCACGGCTTCCTTGATCTGGGGCTGCGCCTTGGCGACTCCCTGTGCCACTTGCAGGGCAAACAGACTGTGTGCAGCGTGGGTGGCGACGTTGTACTCGTCGCTGAAGATGGTGGGCAGTGCGAGCACGCAGTACCACACGGGGTTGTCGCAATATTCCAGTGTCACGCGGGCATCCTTGGGGAACTTGGGCAGCGGCTGCTCGAAGTGCCCCTGTGCCGCCTCGATGTAGAAGGGCTCGGTCTCGATGACGGGCGATACGGTCGTGAGCACGGGCACCATCACCTGCTCACCGTCACCGAAGCGGTCGTTGGCGGCCTTGATGCGGAAGCCCACGAAGGCGATGGTGTCGGGCACCTGCCAGTCGATGGTGACTGCCTGGCTGCCCATCGGGTCGAGCGTCAGGTTGAACTTGCGGGTGTCATAGACGTCA
>JAFQZK010000022.1 GCA_017405965.1 Muribaculaceae bacterium
ACGGGCACGACCGGTAAAGTCGGCATACTTGGACCAACAAATCTTCACGGCTTCCCAAAAGCCCAGCATGGGACGAGCGCCATTGGGTTGAAACTGAGGAGCGGGCTCCATGGCCGGATCCTGATTCATCACGGGATTTTGTTCTAGTGTTTCCATAATGCTATGTTTTTTAGTGATTAATATGATTGGTTTTTGTTTCTTTGCCCGTTAGACGCAAGCCGGTTTCAAAAAACTACACTAAAAACAGACAAAAAGGACTTTTTATTATTTTCGGCAGTCAGTCAGCATACATTCCTATCCCCTCAAAGCACCACATACTTGGGCGAAGGGCCATACTTGTTATCGCCCTTGTCACTGTCGCGCAACGAGAAGAGGAGAAGCACGAGCGCAAGGGACAAATCGGCCACCTCAAACGCCAACATAGCACAACCTGCAAATCCCGAGACCTGGAAGGCTTGCCGGAACTGCTCTATCTCGCCCATGTCCATGGCCTGACCGCCAAAGATGAAAAACGGGACGGCAGAGCAGGCCACGCTCACGAGTAGCGACGCGACCACCCACCAGCCACTGCGCCCGATGTCGTGCAGGCGCCGCGTTTGAACCGCAAGACAGGGTATCAGCAGGACAAAGCACGCCAGCATTCCCAATGCCGCCAAGATGACAAGCAACAACATCAATACTGGAGTGAACCCTGTTTCCATATCGACGAGCGACATCTCGTCAAGCGTGGTCATCACAAAAACAGGAGCAATCGGCACCACGGTAAGCAACAGGGTGAACAGGAAAAAACACCAATACTCACGGCGACGAGCGCGTCCCTGGAAACTGGCATACTTGCTGAGGCATCGACCGACAGCGTCCTTGAAACTCATTTTGGGCAGAAAACCACAAGGAGCAGGCCGTGTCACCGATCCGGTGTCTGGCGCAATTTCTATAATGGTATTATTTTCCTGGACAAGTTCCATGCGTGAATGACCTTTTCGATATGATACTTATTGCAAATTTATTTCCGCAAACAAATACCACCAATAGTTTTAAGGCAAAAAATTGAGAATACACGATATTTATATGCAATATTGTCTAAAAAATTGACACTTCAAGGCCACAGCCCGGGCAAAAAAGGGCATGCTTGACCACCGCTCGTCATTTTTTTGTAATTTTGCACCCGATTTTAGCGACAAGACAATGAAACGACAACTCAAGATATGGCTGGAATGCTTCAGACTCAGGACACTACCCGTGTCGCTGAGCGGCGTGGTCATCGCCATCGGACTGGCCAAGTGGCATCACCATTTCCAATGGGTGCCGGCGCTGCTGTGCCTGGCATTCGCCCTGCTGGCGCAGATTGTGTCCAATACCGCCAACGAGTACTTTGACTACCTGCAAGGAACCGACAAACCCGGGCGCGTGGGGCCGCGACGCGGCGTCACCGAGGGCGACATCAAGCCCACGACACTCCGTAATGTGACCTTCGGCCTGCTGGCGCTGGCATGTGCCGTGGGAAGCTGTCTTATCCCCTACGGCGGCTGGTGGCTGCTGCCTGTGGGCATCATCATCGCGCTGGCAGCCCTGGCCTACAGCACCGGTCCTTATCCCCTGTCCTATCACGGCCTGGGCGAATTGATGGTGTTCATCTTCTTCGGTATCGTTCCCGTCAACCTGACGTACTATGTGCAGGCATTGTGTTGGGATCCGCTGGTTCTACTCATGTCCATCACCATCGGCCTGCTGGGTGTGAACGTGCTGCTGGTCAACAACTACCGCGACGTGGAAGACGACCGGGCAGCGGGCAAGCGGACCTCGGTGGTGATATTCGGCCGCCCGGCCGCCGCCTATGCCTATCTGCTCAACGGCTACATCGGCATGTCGATACTGAGCGCATTCTGGTTCATGATTGGTTGGGGCAAGGTGATGCCCTTGTGGACACTTGCCATCCCCGTCCTCTACCTGGTGATGCACACCACCACATGGTACAAGTTGCGTCATCGCGACGGTGCCGCCCTCAATCCGCTGCTGGGCGGGACTGCTCGCAACATGCTCATTTTTACGATATTACTCACTATCGTCCTCATCATTTATTCTTAATATCCGACTATGGCTCTGATTGACGACATACGCGCCTTGCGCATCGCCGACTACGATTATCCGTTGCCCGACGAACGCATAGCCAAGCATCCCCTCACCCAGCGTGAGCAGTGCAAACTGTTGTATTATAAAGGTGGAGAAATCCAGGAGCGCAAGTTCTGGGAAGTGCCCTCGCTGCTCCCCGAGCGTTCTACTCTCATCTACAATAACACGCGCGTGATCAACGCACGCCTCAGGTTCCGCAAGGAGACCGGCTCGACGATTGAAATCTTCTGCCTGGAGCCCGTGTTGCCGCGCGACTACGAGCAGATTTTCCAGACCACAGGCCACTGCGTGTGGCAATGCCTGGTGGGAAACAGCAAGCGCTGGAAACAAGGCGCCCTGACCCAGACCGTCACCATTGAAGGGCGTGAGGTCACCCTGGCTGCCACCCGTGGCGAGCAGCGCGGCAACGCCTGGGAAATACATTTCGACTGGGACGGCGAGCAGCAGCAGATTACCTTTGCCGATGTGCTGGGGGCCATCGGCGAGATACCCATTCCGCCTTATCTGAACCGCAGCACCGAGGAGAGCGACTCTACTGACTACCAGACGGTTTACAGCCATATCGACGGCAGCGTCGCTGCGCCGACAGCAGGTCTGCACTTCACCGACGAGGTGCTGGCCGAGTGTGACCGCCGCGGTATCCTGCGCCGCGAAATCACCCTGCACGTGGGCGCCGGCACATTCCAGCCCGTGAAGAGCGAACACATCGGGGACCACCCGATGCACTACGAGTTCATCAGCGTGCCTCGTGCCGTGATCATGGACATCATCAATGCCCCGGGACCTGTCATCGCCGTGGGCACCACCAGTGTACGCACCCTCGAGAGCCTTTACTACATCGGCCAGATTCTGGAAGACACTCCCGAAGCCGACGAAGAGGCCCTCACCGTGACCCAGTGGATGCCCTACACCACGCCCTGCCAGATTTCGACCGAGAAGGCGCTGCAAAACATCGTCGATTACCTTGATCGCCATCATGCCGACACCTATATGGGCAGCACTCAGCTCATGATCGCTCCCGGCTTTGAGTATCGCATCGTGGATGGCATGATCACCAACTTCCATCAGCCGCAATCCACGCTGCTGTTGCTGGTTGCCGCCTTTGTGGGCCAGGACAAGTGGCGCGGCATGTATGATTATGCCATGCAGAACGGCTTCCGTTTCCTGAGCTATGGCGATGCGCAGTTATTGCTGCGATGACCAACTGAAGAGACAGAGAAGACTGAGATAACGGAAGAAACAGAATTTTCAATAACTTATTTGCGACCGATTCATCTATGAAAAAAGGGGATTGGTCGCATTTTTATGCCCAATGGGGTGATTAGTCCGGTTTATCGCGCATAATCGTCTTAAACTTGGCACATGGTTTGTCGTCTAAAAGACAAACAAAACGCATTTAATCACTTGTTGTACATTTAATATATCAACGATTATGAAAACTTCTGTTACAAAAATCATGATGAGCTTCGCGCTCATGGGATGCCTGATCTTCGGCGCATCCGACGCCTCGGCCCAAGGCCGCAGTCGTTCACAAGGGGGCAGCACCAGCAGCAGAAGCCAATCGGCAGCTGTCTCACCCTCAAGAAACACTAAGGCTCCATCGATGACTCGCGACATGAGCACCTCGAGCCGCAGTAGCGCAACACCGCAGGTGAGCCGCACGACCACAAGCACCAGTCGTCAGAGCACGACCACGCCGCAGGTGAGCCGCACGACCACCAGCACCAGTCGTCAGAGCACGACTACGCCGCAGGTCAGCCGCACGACCACCAGCACCAGCCGTCAGAGCACGACCACGCCTCAGGTCAACCGTACGACCACCAGCACCAGCCGTCAGAGCACGACTACGCCTCAGGTCAACCGTACGACCACCAGCACCAGCACCAACGCTAACAGCCGTCAGAGCACAGCTACGCGTTCCGAGAAGACGACAATTGTCACCACTCCCAGCAGTGGAACTCGCACAGGCAGCGGTGCCATTGATCGCAGCACCACCAACAGAACCTCGACTACTGTTGGTACGCGCACCGATAAGAACGTCACCAGCGCAACTCCTGGCACAGCCAGCGTGCGCGACGACAAGCGCGGAACTCGCCCCAACGGTGGCGACATCGACAAGCCCCGTGGAGGCAACGGTCGAGGTAATGGCAATCACAGTGGCAGCGGTCACGGTGGTAACAACGAAGGCAATGGCAACCATGGTGGCAACGGTCACAATGGAAACCACGGCGGCAACGGCAACCACGGCGGCAACGGTCACGGAGGTAATGGTAATGGTCACGGCCACAACGGCAACCATGGCTACAATCACAACAACCACTTTGACTATAGCAGCCACCACTACCGCGACGAGTTCTCCTGGAACTACATGCACCACAACTGGAGCCGTCCTCTGCCTCCTCCCGTGCGTGTACACCGCCCCGCTCCTTGGACATGGTACCGTCCCATCATTCCCGCTGGATGGCACCCCTACGCCGGAGCTCCCGTTATCGACCGCATCCTGGGTCTGGTATTCGGCACCTTCTATGAGGCTTCGCTCGACCACCTGTACTACAGCGGTTACTACATCGACGGCTATGCCGATGGCATCATCTACCTGAGAGATGTGCCCCTGCTCAACCTCTACTGGCCCGACGTGATGCTCAACTATGAATACGACCGACTGGTAAACGCTCAGTTTGTATATCACAGCAGCTCCTACAACATGTCGCGCTACAACAGAGTCTACAAAAGCCTGTCCCGCATCTATGGCCCTCCCGTTTATCGCGACGGCATGACGATCAGCTGGTACGGCGGCGACAGCACCGGATATGTGACACTGTCGATGTTCAACAACAGCGGTGGTTACTACACGACGATGTCGATCGGTTACTAAACAAAAGCTACTCAATACATACGCACGATAATCTATCATTTCGAAAGGCGGACAGCAACAGGTTGTCCGCCTTTCGTTTGCACTATCTACATTGGTAAAAATGTCCAAAAAATTGGTCAATTTTCCCTATTGAAATCAATAAGTACCGAATTTAACAATTTTTCAACACGATTTTACAAATATTAGATTCATTTTCTTAAAAGAATATTGAAAATTACATTATCTTTGTGCCAAGTTTTTTCATAGGATTAGATTTTTAAGGTTTAAAGTGTACGCGTGTTGGGAAACAGGCGTACATTTTTTTATCCCCTATTCTCTTTTATAAGACAACATGATTGACAAGGGATTGACTACAACTTGACAGTCCCGAAATGTTTGTTGAATGGAAAAAGAATTGTATTTTTGCAGTGTAGAATCACCAACACCCGTTCGACCGATGAAACAAAAACTGATACTCTTATCTTTTTGCCTGTGCACCGTCCTCTGCGCCATAGCGCAGACGCAGTCACCGACTCAACAGGGATACGTAAGAACGGCCGAACGCCCCAAGCAGGCCAGTCAAGGCATCAAGGATGCCGTCATTACCATCAAAGGCAGGAGTGCCGTCAAGAGCAAGAAGGACGGTTCTTTCTCATTTCCCATTCCCAATAATAAACAAGAAGGCTTTAAGGTCTTACGGGTTCAGAAAAAAGGCTATACGCTTGTCGATAAGCAGTTGATAGGACGCAAATATGCCTATTCATCAACAGCGCCCGTTGTAATTGTGATGCAGTCCGACAAACAGGTTGCACGAGACAAGAAAGAGATCGAGGATAAAGGATTTGCCAAGGCTACGAAGAAATACGAAGCTCGCATCGCCGAACTTGAACGCCAATATCAAGAGAAAATCATCAGCGAGCGCGAAAAAGAAGAACTCAGCGAACAAGCAAGCTACGACTTTGAACAATTCATCCAGATGCTCAGCAAGATGGCCGAACGCTACGCCCTGACTGATTACCAGGGGCTAAGCGACATCAATCGCGAAATCCAGCAGTGTATCGAGGATGCCGAATTGGAAAAGGCCGATTCTCTCATCAACAGCAAGGGCGACTTTGACAAGAGAGAGCAGGACATCTTGAATCAGCGTAATGCCAAACAGAAATCCGAGGAAGTCACCAAGCAAATCGATGAAGAACTCAACATCAAAATCGGGGATCTGGCCAATGACTATTACAAAAAATGCACCATCCTCGCTGCCAGCTACCTTAACGACTCGGCCGCTTTTTTCCTGAAACGTCGTGCAGCCCTTGACACCACCAACATTCAATGGCAGAATGATGTCGGAATGTTTTTAGCCGACTACCGTAACGATTTCCTCCAAGCACTGGAATATTACGAGCGAGGCCTGAGGCAATCATCGGCACAATTCGGCGAGCAAAGCGAGTGGACGGCCGATTCATACATCAACATCGGCTATGTTCATTACAGATTAGGGAACTATGAAGAAGCGCAGCCTCTCTATCAAAAAGCACTGGACATCTTTGAAAACACGCCGGGAATAGACAGCATCAACGTTGCAACGGCATTCAATAACATCGGTCTGATTTATTTTGAATTGGGAGATTACGACAAAGCCCTGGAACTCCATCAGAAAGCGCTCGACATCTTCGAGAACACGCCCGAGGCCGACAGCCTTGACATCGCCACGTCATACAACAACATCGGCAATGTTTACCTTAAATTAGACAACTACACCAATGCGCTGGGGCTCTATCAAAAAGTGCTTGAGATCCAAGAGAAAGTGCTGGGAACCGATAACCTTAATGTGGCTGCGACCAACAACAACATCGGCCTCGTATACTATGAATCGGGAGATTACAACAAGGCGCTGGCATATCATCAAAAAGCATTGGAAATCCGCTTGAAAGTACTGGGAAACCATAATCTTGATGTGGCCAGTTCCTACCACAACCTGGGCAACGTCTATAACGAATTGAGAAACTACGACAATGCCATGGCGTTCCACCAGAGGGCGTTTAATATTCGCGAAAATGTGTTAGGTCTCAACAACCTTGAGATTGCATCATCCTACAGCGGCATCGGCAATGTTTACAACAGCTTAGGGGACTACGACAAAGCCCTGGAACACCACAAAAATGCACTCGGCATCCGTGAGAAAGTCTTGGGAACCGAGAGTCTTGACCTGGCCGCCTCTTATTACAACATCGGTGCTGTTTACCAAAACTTGGAAGATTACGGCAAATCATTGGAATACCTGCTGAAAGCGCTGGAAATCCGTGAGAAAAAACTCAAGCCAGAGAGTATGGCCATCACCTTTTCTTACGTCAGCATCGGTATGGTCTACAAAAACATTGGCGACTATGACAAGGCGCTGGAATATTTCAGGAAAGCCCTCGACATCCGTGAGAAAACATCAGGAACCGAGAACAAGAATGTAGCCGTTTTATACAGCAGAATCGCTGATACATACCGCGATTCACGGGAATACGACAAAGCGCTGGAGAATTACCTGAAAGAGATTGAGATCCGGGAGAAATTATCGGAAACCAACGATGATTACATGGCTGCCACTCACTGCAACATCGGCATGGTTTACTATAAACTGGAGAACTATGACGCCGCGATGGAGCACTTCAATAAAGCGCTGGAGATTGTAAAGAAAACAAGCGACGAAGACAACCTTGATGTGGCTTCGCTATACAATAACATGGGCTCGATCTACCTTGCTAAAGATGATTACGAGAATGCACTGACTGCCTATCAAAAGACGGTCGAAATTCGAGAGAGAGTATTAGGAACCCAGAACCTTGATGTGGCCTATACAAACTATGTCATCGGCGATCTTTACTACGCTCTTGGGGAGAACAAGAAAGCATTAGAGTACATTTCCAAAGCCTATGACATCTATCTGGCATTAAAAGGAGCCGAGGATCCTGACACCCAAACAGTCGAGCAATTTCTTACCCACATCAAAGAGAGCCTGTACAAACGTTAATGTCACAAACACAAAGGCCGGCCATTGAGCAAGACAAGAAAAACACTACCTTTGCAGGCGAGAAGATGACACGATTGGAGTTGAACATATTGGGATGCGGAAGCGCGACGATGACGCCGCGGCACCAGCCGTCGTGCCAGGTGCTGAATGTGCGCGACAACCTGATGATGATCGACTGCGGCGAGGGCGCACAACTGGCGGTGCGGCGCATGGGACTGAAACTGATGCGACTCAACCACATTTTCATCAGCCATCTGCACGGTGACCACTGCTTCGGCTTGCCGGGGCTGGTATCGACAATGGCGCTGCTGAACCGCAGCAATTCGCTCACGATTCACACGTTCAAGGATGGTGCTGAGCTGTTCTCGGGAATGCTGGACTACTTTTGCCGCGAGCGCCCGTTTGAGGTGCGTTTCAACGTCATCGACACGCACAAGCGCGTCATCTGGGAGGATGATGCCATCACTGTGACGACATTCCCGCTGGTTCACCGCATTCCCGCCGTAGGTTTCCTGTTCAGTGAGAAGCCCAAGCTGCGTCACATCATCGGCGAGGAGGCGAAACGGCTGGGCATTCCGCACTATGCCATGAACGCATTGCGCCAGGGCGAGGATTGGGTCAGCCCCGACGGTCTTGTCGTCCCCAACGAACAGTTGACGACTCCTGCCGACCCGTCTATAAGCTACGCCTATTGCAGCGACACCAAATTCTCGCGCCGCGTGATCAAGCATGTCGCTGGTGCCGACTGGCTGTACCACGAGGCGACCTACGACGAGAGTCTGCGCATCAAAGCGCACAAACGCTACCACAGCACCGCCCTTGAGGCCGCGACGGTGGCCCGTGAAGCCGGGGTGAAGCAGCTCATCATCGGGCACTTCTCCAAGCGTTACATCGACGAGACGCCGCTGCTCGACGAAGCCCGCAGCGTGTTCCCCGCCACACGTCTGGCTAACGAAGGGCTGGTCATTGACCTTAATCAATCAGCCCTTTAAAAATATTTCTTGAGGGATTAAACTTTATATCAGGCTATAAGTCCAATGGGTGGTTTTTGCCCCGGGAAGGCCAATCGATAAACGGCACAAAGGGGTGAAGTGTAATTAATTACGTTTTTTAACAATCGTTTGAGGTAAAAAGTTTGTAATTTTGTTTAAAACGCATGAGATTTCATCGGAAAAAGTCTAAAAAAGCCCAATTGGGCGCAAATTAAGTAAAAATTTCTTTATTGTTTGAAGAATTTGTATTTCCTTTGCAGTCTCAAAATTGTGAACATACATTTTTTAAATAACAGTTTAACATTTACGACTATGTCAGAAATTGAAGAAAGAGTAAAACAAATTATCGTTGACAAGTTAGGCGTCAGCGAGTCAGAGGTAACTCCCGAGGCCACCTTCAGCCAGGACCTTGGTGCAGATAGTCTTGATACCGTCGAGCTGATCATGGAATTTGAGAAGCAGTTCGACATCAAGATCCCCGATGACAAATCTGAGACCATCCAGAACGTAGGCGACGCCATCAAGTTCATCGAAGAGGCAAAAGCCGCTGAATAAAAAGAAACTTTCAGGTGGATACCATGAATGAGCTCCGGCATCGGGGTATGTCATGGCATCCACCTTTTTTAAACTTCCTATTACCACATGGAATTAAAGCGAGTTGTGGTAACAGGTCTGGGTGCCCTCACTCCCATCGGCTTGGACGTTGAAACCACTTGGAACAACGCCCTGAAAGGAATGAGCGGTGCTGGACCCATTACCCATTTTGACACGACACTGTTCAAGACCAAGTTTGCCTGTGAGCTCAAAGGTTTTGACCCACTGAACTACGTGACCGACCCCAACGACCGTCGCGAGGTGAAGGATTTCAAGCGCAACGACCTGTACACACAGTATGCGCTGGCCTGTGCCAAGCAAGCCGTTGAGGACGCCAACCTGCTTGCCGACGGCATCGACCGCGACGAGGTGGGCGTGATCTTCTCATCTGGTATCGGTGGCCTGCACACCTTTGAGGAGCAATCCGGTGATTACGCCAGGAATCCTGAACGCGGCCCGATGTACAGCCCGTTCTTCATCCCGACGATGATTGCCGACATTGCTGCTGGTCAGATTTCGATCAAATACGGCTTCCGCGGTCCCAACTTCGGTATTGTATCAGCTTGTGCCACCTCGACCAACGCCCTTATTGACGCTTTCAACTACGTGCGCTTGGGTAAGGCCAAGGCCATCGTTACCGGCGGTAGCGAGGCCCCGTTGTTCCCCGCCGGAGTCGGCGGTTTCAACGCCATGAAGGCCATCTCGCTGCGCAACGATGACCCCGAAGGAGCTTCCCGCCCCTTCAGCGGTTCGCGCGACGGTTTCGTCATGGGCGAGGGTGGTGTATGCCTCGTGTTTGAAGAACTCGAACACGCACTGGCCCGTGGTGCCAAGATTTACGGTGAGGTCATCGGTGGCGGCATGAGCGCCGACGCCTATCACATCACCGCCAGCCACCCCGAGGGTTTGGGCGCCAAGCTCGTGATGCAGCGTGCTATCGAGGACGCTGGCATCAAGCCCGAGGATATTGACTATGTCAACGCTCACGGCACCTCGACGCCCGTTGGCGACTTGAGCGAGGCCCAAGCCGTGAAGGACGTGTTCGGTGAGCACGCCTACAAACTCAACGTGAGCAGCACCAAGTCGATGACCGGCCACATGCTGGGCGCCACTGGTGCTATGGAGGCTGTCTTCTGCCTGCTGGCTTGCCGTGACGACATCGTTCCGCCGACGATCAACCATGCCGACGGTGACGACGACGAGCACATCGACTACAAGATGAACTTCACCTTCAACAAGGCCCAGAAGCGAACAGTAAACATTGCCCTTTCCAACACGTTTGGTTTCGGCGGACACAATGCAAGCATCATCGTCAAGAAGTACCAGAAATAATCCACTGGGCAAACGATGCCGCTGAGCAACGCCATATCACTCATAAAGCTCCTTTTCGTCAAGGATAAGGAGCTTTATGTTTTTATTCACCGCATCACCGGTTACTACCCGCGCGACATCAAGTTGTATGAACTGGCGATGATTCATCGCTCCAAGCCGCTGAAGATGCCCGACGGACATTGGGCCAACAACGAGCGCCTGGAATTCCTGGGTGACGCCGTGCTCGACACTGTGGTGGCCGAATTCCTCTACACAGCCTACCCCAACAAGCACGAGGGCTTCCTGACCTCGACACGCGCCAAAATCGTCCAGCGCGAGAGTCTGAACCGCATCGGCAACACCTTGCATCTCGACCGCCATGTCCATGCCTTGACACACTCTTCCTCCCACAACAGTTACATCTGCGGCAACGCTCTCGAGGCCCTCGTGGGCGCCGTTTACCTTGACCAGGGTTACAAGCGGTGCCGCAAGTTCATCATCAACAGGCTGGTGAAGAAGCACTTCAACCTTCATGACCTGGTCAAGACCGAACAGAACTTCAAGTCACGACTCATCGAGTGGACGCAAAAGTACAGGGTCACCATCGAGTTTGAACTTGTGGACAGCTACACCGACTCCAACAAGAACCCCGTATTCCGCACTGCCGTCATCCTGGGTGGCATCTATGCCAGCGATGCCGACGGCTACAGCAAGAAGGAGTCCCACCAGGCAGCGTCCAAGAAGGCGTTGGACCGCCTCAAGCACGATCAGCAATTCTGCGAGCAAGTGCTGGCCACAGCCGCCAGCGAGTGACCGTTGTCCGCTGAATTGCGACATTGGCAATACCATTGCACACGAGTCACTCCGTCAAAATTCATCCATTTCATAGCCCCATCTCGCTCGCTAATAAACGTGAAAAAGTGAAAAATTTGGTTTCATTCTGGGGCCGTTTCGGTAATCTTTAGTAACTTCGCAAATCTTTGCGGTTCCTTGAACCGCCGTTAACTACTGAATTACATGAGACCGATTACCAACATATTGCTTGTATTGGCGCTCATCTGCTACGTGTTCCTGCCCTTCTACAACATCTCGTTGATGGGCACGGTCACCGGCTTGGGCTTCACTGCCGGCACTATTTCACAATTCCAATCCATCGTCAAGGTAGCGATAGCACTGATACCGTTCGTGGCCTGCTTTGGCGCCATCACGCTGAACTGCCTGAGACGCCGCTGGTGGGTGCTTGGCGCCATCGCCTGCATCTTGCTATGGCTCTGGTTCTGCAACTACACGGGCAACTACCACGACATCGGTCTGCAACACGCACCCGAGGTCACCCCTGACAATGACCTGGGCGAGGGCTTTTCCATCATCGGAATGGGCATCGGTTACAAGCTGTCTTATGTCCTGGTCGTGTTGTCGCTCATTTCGGCATTGGTTTCGATGCTGCCGTTCAAGTTCAACGAGACCATCGAGAAGGCCGTCGACGACACCTTCGAGGGCGGGCGTCGCCATGTACGCGAGGAATTCAAGCGACTGGAAAATGCGCATAAGGGGAAGGGACATAAGTTCCCCACTCCCACCCCGCCAGTTGATGACGCACCCGAAGCGCCCGTCGAGGAGGACAAGGAAGATCCGTCACGCTTCATGCCGAAGAATTAGCGGTCTTGAGCCACACATCAAGCCACATCACGCAAAACAGCCAACCCTTATGGGGCTGGCCGTTTTTTTATAGCTGTACTCTGATGATCATTCGGTTGCGGGCCGATGCATATCGATGCGACGGAACGTGAGCGGCGAGGTCACTCGCAGCGTGTTACGAGTGGCACCATAGAACAAGACGCGTCCTGCCAGCACATCGTAACGGGCCAGCACCCCATGCACTTGCTTATACACCATATCACCCATATAGATATAAGCATGGTCAAGCTCTACACTGTGCAGCAATGCCCACTTACCCGAGAACGAGCCCTGCCACAGCAGCTGCCACTCGTCGTGCTGGGTGGTGCCGTCTGACGACACATCGGTACGTATCAACTCGTTATAATAGCCCGTGAAAGTACTGTCCTTCACGTTGAAGCTGTAGCTCAACTCGATGTAGTGGATGCTGTCGTCGTATTGATACACCCATTCACCGTCCATATACTTGCGATACCTGTTGTTCAGCTCAACGGTCTCGAGCGTGGTCCAATCGGTCTCAATGACCTCGTGGTCGCCCTCGCAAGCCGCCAGCCCCAATAACACAACTAACAGCAGCAACAGCATCGTTCTAGATATACCCTTCATTCTATCGTTCAATTATTTGATTTCAATCATATACTATGTCAGTAACCCCTCTTGCGCTTATACAAATATACCAGCACACCAACCACGATAAACGCTATGATAAGCCCCACAATACGGAATCCCCAAAAAGTACTGCCAAAATGTGATTTGAAACTCATCATCTCGTTAAACATACTGCACGCGTCCCAAATAGCAGAAAACAGTGTCAGGAATGAGATGGCAAGAAGCAGCGAATTCATTTTCTTGCGGCTTGCCTCCTCGTTGCGTGTACGCTCCTTGGCCATGACATGATACAACTGGCGCATCTCATCGTTTATCTCCAAACTGCAACTGATGGCGTCAGATATAAGCTGAGGCAAGAAGTTATATGATATTCTATTGAAGCAACAATTGCGCTCAAATCCCTCAAACGCCTTCACAAGACCCGTAACATGTTTTGAGTTGGACCGATCTCCCTGGACCTTCAACGCCTGCTTGAAATGGTTGTTAAAATCAAACAAACAAACCTTCTGGAAAAGGGCTTGGATATAAATCTGCCCAAAGTAATTGTCCAGCCAATTATCAGTTTGGCTTTCGCAATCAACAGCGAGTATAGTAAATGAGTCAAGCATCGACAGGGCAGTCCAGCTCTCAAACACGGCTACATAACATTTAATGTTGGTTGTTTGCCAATTTTCAGAGGGTGTGTCAATGGCTTTTTCCGTGATTGACGAGAAAGTAGCGAGTTTATACAGCAATCGGCGTTTTTCTTCGTCACTAAGGCTTTCCATTGAACAGGACGATGCATTGATGACCTGAAAGACACGCAGTTTGTTGCCATTCTCCACCAATTGGGTGGTGTCCTGCAACGAATGGTACTTTAATGCATCATAAACTTGTACAATGGGCTGAATTGCAACTTGGTAGAAATCATTGTAAGGTTCAGTCCTAAAGGCATCAATATATCTCAACGCATAGAGCAATGACGAACAATCGTCAAGATTAGCCGCATCCTGCTCGACGCGAACGCTGTAAAGAACCATGTTGTGAGGCATCAAATACAAGGTAACGTCCTTGACCATGAACGGGAATTTGCATGAGTTCCCCCTCACATCTACCGTTATCACTACACCTTTCCCCACTGAACGAGTATACCTGACACAGCCGTCATCAATCGATGATGAATGGCAGAAGTCAATAAATTCAGGGTAGTAATATCGTTTTGACACATCACATTCCTCTTTGGATTTATTACCGCGAAGCCATCCGGAACGCTCCAGATGGTCAGCATTGAAGGCCTTCTCCCTCTTGAAGTGGCCACACAGAAATGCGATATGTTTGTAGTTGCCTTTCATATCCAAGGCACAAAAATAGCAAAAACATGACAAACTTGGGACAAACAGACAATTAATTTCACAATTATGACCCCGAGATGGGTATTACCGCTCCTCGAGGCCATAATTGTGCCTAGTGTATTCTTTCAATCAACAGAGATCATTTGCCGCCGCCCATGCCACCGGGCGTGTTGCCTGTACCGGTAGCGCCGCCGTTATTCTGCTTGCTGTTGCCGATAAGGTCATCGTTCTCGATGGTTTTGCTGGTCTTCTTGACATAGGTTTTGAGTGAGCCGAAGCGGTAACTTACCGTGAGGACGAACTGTCGAGACCATCGTCTGTTCTCGGAACTGGACCAGCCTGTCACGTCGCCCTGGGTGGTATAGGACTTGTATTTCATGGCGTTCCTGAAGGGATTGGACGCCATGAGTTGTACCGTCAAGCGGTCGTCCTTGAGGAAGGAGCGCTGCAGGCTCAGCCCGTGAAAGTTGATCGAACCTGAGTGACCATACACGCTCGAGATGCCGCCACACCACATGCCGACGTAGGCCGAAGCTTGCAGTTTCCAGGGCAGATACTGGGTGATGTTGGCAAAGACACTGCCGTTGAGGCGGTCGTTCTTCAAGTCCAGTTCGCGGCTCTTGTAATAGTCGTAGCCGATCGAGCCGTTAAGCATGAGGTTGGTCTTCTGTAACGCCATCCACTGAACGAAGGCCGACAATGAGGTCGAATAGGTCTTGAGCGTGTTGGCATAGGTGGACACTTGCACCAGCCCCTCGGTCCATTTCACGGCCGAGATGCCATTGCGGCTGAACTGGAACTGCGGGGTGACGTTGAAGGTCAATTTGGCACCCACACGCATGTAAGTCAAGCTCACCGAATGGTAGTGCACGCTACCCAAACCGATGTCACCGAAGGAGCGGCTGGTGGGGCTCTCGACCACGGCAGGGTTCAGATAACTGATGTTCGGACGGTTGATACTGGCAGCATAAGACAACTTGAGGCTGTTGGACCAGTCGAACTGATAACGCACGCTGGCACTGGGCACCCAGTCGTTGAGATGGGTGTCGAAAGAAGGCTGCTCCCCGTTGGGATAGCTGGCGCGCAGATAGCTGTGCTCGTAGCGCAAGCCGGCACGGGCACTCCACGGGCCGCTGGCGAAGGTGTAGCTCATATAGGCAGCCCCCACCTGGGTGATGTGCCTGAAACGTAGGTCGGTATCGGCATCAATGCCAAGATAATCAAGTACATTGTGGCTGCGGTTCATACGATAAATGTACTTGACACCAGTCTCGAGGGTGTGCTTCGGGGCCAACGGACGCGTCCAGTCGAGCTGGAAGGTGTGCTCGTTGAAGTTCTCCTTAGCGTTCTGGTCAATACCATTATAAAGTACAGGCATATTGAACATGTCAACATATTGCGAGTTGTCAATGGTCTTGCCGCGTGTAGCCGAGAGCATGTAGCTCAGCGTAATGGCTTCGCCCTTGCGACGGGTGAGACGCTGGTAATCCAGACGTCCGTCCATACTGTAGTAGTCGCTTTTGGACTTGTTGCCCATGCTGTAACTGTAGATGCGATCGCCTGCTGCATCGCGCATGAGTGTGTTGGACATGCCGTCAACACCGTAGTCATAGGCATAACCGCTCAACGAGAGCGAAACAAGGTTCAGCGAGTCGGGTTCCCAGCTGGCGCTCATGGTGCCGTAGTGGGCAGTAGTCTTGTCCATGTCCGTGAGGCTGTTCGACACCAATTCAGCGCCGCTGTCGGCATAACGTGAGAACGAATTGCTGATGGATCTCGCCTTGGATTTCGCGATATGTCCGTTATCATGCTGGAAACCATAGTCAATCGAAGTCACCACCTTGTCAATCTGGGTGGTCAGGTTCAACGAACCTCCACCAGCGGCATACTGGTTGACCATGGCCGATGCCATACCCGAGACACCCTTGATGGCAGAGTGGTCGGCCATGACGATATTCAGGATGACGGTAGTGCCCTCGGCATCATACTTGGCACCGGGTTCGGTAATGACCTCGATGCGCTTGACGCTGCTGGCAGGCATCGCCTTGAGCAAGTCCTTGGCATTACGCGAGAGCGAGGGATCGGGATGACCGTTGCGGAAAATCTTGAAGTTGGTCTTGCCGTTGACACGGATCTCGTCACTGGCATCGACGCTGACCATAGGCACCTTGCGCAACATGGTCAACACGTTGTTGGTCTTGCTGTCGGCATCGGCCTCGACATTGTAACCGATGCGGTCCACTTCCTGCTTGATGAGTTGGCGCTGGGCAGTGACAGTCACATCCTTCAGTTGGATGTTGTCAAACACGCTCAGCAACGAGTCGTTGACCCAATCGTCGTCATCGCTGGCTGCAGCGGGAGGGTCATCACGCTCCATGTTCAAGGGCATTGAATAGCCCATAATCGTGAAGGCACCCTCCAGGGTGTTGCCCTTGAGCGTGGCATTGTAGACGCCACCGCCCTGGGGTTCGGTCACACTGATTTTGTTGCCATCAATGGTGGCATTGGTGGGCACATCATAGAGTTGCTGCAACGGAGAGTCCATGGTCACCTTCAACTCCTCCCCAGTCTGCTGGATGTGAAGCACCAGAGGAATGCTTTGCGGGCCCGCGATCATATCGCCACGCCATGTGCCATTAAAGTCCTGAGCCACCGTGATAAGACTCATCAGGGTGCCCAGCACGGCACAAAACAATCTTTTTACCAATGAAGTTTTCATAAAGCCGTATTTGGGTTTAGTCAGTTTTTTGTTCCTATAGTATAGACGTAGAAGTACGTCAAAAAGTTACAGCCAATAACAGTTTTTTATTGTCCGTGATGGCTTGTTGCCCGTATTCAATTCTCCGGCCATCATTCTTTAGAGAGCAAGTCGCGCAGGCGTTCTAATTCTTTTTCAACGGGTTTCTTCTCTCCCTTGTTAAAGTGGGACCATACGAGAAAACCGATAATGATGAGCGCAAGAGCAGAAAACAGCAAAGTTGTTGCCAAGCTGACTTTTCCGAAATCAGAATAGATGTCATAACCCATGTACAAAACAAGCGCAAGCGCTGCTATATAGCCAAAAATCTTAGTAGCCTTAGTATACTTATCGTACATGTCCACCAACCGATGAGCGTCTTCACATTTGCTCATCTTCTTTTTCCACCAAGTATCAAAACCAAAGAGGGCAAGAAGAAAAGCCGGTAAAGCCCATCGCGAAGATGCCCAATCGCCTGTAACAAAACCCATGACTATACTGTACACTATAAGGAGCAGTACAAGGCCTCCACACCCTAGGTTGTTCTTTGCATCAGAGTCAAACTCGCGCTTAATGTCCTCAATCAGTTCATCCTTACTGAATTTCTCGACCCAATCTTTCTTTTCTTGTTGTTCCATATCATTAATATTTTTATTGTTTTTACTCATTAGACGCAACAGGAGCCGAAAAACTACAGAAGAATCCATGTTTTTTTACTTGGCATCATATTTGCAGCATCATATAACGTGAACAATAACAAATCTAATTGAATTAAGGATATGATACTATCGACAACTCCCCAAATTGAGGGTTACAGCATCCGTGAGTACAAGGGCGTGGTTACAGGTGAGACCATCATCGGCGCCAATTTCTTGAAAGACATTTTTGCCGCTGTACGCGACTTCGTGGGCGGCCGCTCGGCAGCCTATGAGAAGGTATTGCGCGAGGCCAAAGACACCGCCATGCAGGAAATGATGGAGCGCGCTCAGCAGATGGGTGCCAACGCCATCGTAGGCATCGACATCGACTACGAGACCATCGGTCAAGGCAACTCGATGCTCATGGTTGCCACCAGCGGCACCGCCGTGGTCATCTGACCTGCCCCTCTTTTCAGACAACAAGGGCAACCTGATCTATGCAAGAAAGGACAACCTGTTAGTGGTTGTCCTTTCTTGCATATTTCGTTCTCGCTGTTTTTAGCTAATCCGAAAAAAGCCTGGTCAAAAGAAAAGCATCGGGCGGTTTCCTTTTTTCTTTTGATCGAGTTCATCCTGCATCTGTCGTACAGCGGCTTTAAAGAAGAAAGCTACGAGATGCTCGTCAGTGCCCTCGGTGCGCTTGGCTTTCAAAGCGGCAATGTATTGCTGACGGTCCTCCTTGCGGATAATGAGCTCCGGCAAACCATATTTCAAAAGGATAAAGTTGGACAACAAACGGCCAGTTCGACCATTACCGTCACGGAAAGGATGCAGGTACTCATAAAAGCCATGGAACCGTGCAGCCAAAATCATCGGATGAATCTGACCCTCGGCAATGGCATGAGCCGTTGAGTCCATCAGGCGCGGCACTTGGGCAATCAACTTTTCATGGTCACCGAACAGCGTATCTCCAGCTGCCATATCAACCGTTGTGAATTCCCCTGGCACAGCGCCAGGTACGCGATAGGGCAAGGTGCCCAACGTAACAAGGCGGTTGATTGTCTTCATCAGCTCGACATCAAAAGGATGCTCCAAATTATCATGCATCCACTCGTAAGCCTTGAAGTGGTCGGCCATCTCCTGGCATTCCAACAATGACTTTCCTACCGGATAATACCCCAACCCTTGCTCAAACAAAGCACGTGTGTCATCGATAGAGAACGATGAGCCCTCAATGCCACAACTGTGACATGAGAAGATAATCTCGGAGTGCTTGCGGAACTCCAAGTCACCCATTGGCTTAGCTACCCGTTCAAGATACAGCGCAACCAATCGGTCATATTGCTCAATTTCTTGCTCAAACATCATCGCAAAGGTAATGCTATTCTACCTAATGGCATAGTATTTATTGTCTATTTCGTGATTTCGATGATTGTCGTTGTAGTCACGTCGGCAATGGTGACGGGAATCATCAGTGTTCCGGTTTTCTTGTCGTAGGTCATACCTTGAGCCTTCGAGCCGTTGATTTTCACCTTTGAGGGCTTAGCGGTGGCAGGGATGATCAGGCGATATTCCTTGTCGGGGGTATCGCCATCAATGTTACCCTTGCCCTGGATGGTGATGAAGCAGCTCTTGCCTTGAGGTGTGGCCGTGAACTGAATCTCGCGATGCTTCTCCCTGTCGAGCGTGCCAGTGGACTGCAAGTCATCGTCAAACAAGGTGAACGTTGACGGAGTGCTGCTGGTGTAATACACGATGTCAAGTTTATCGGGATTGTAATCACCCACATTCTGCATCTCGTAGTTGGCCTGCGGGATGAAGGCTCCGGCGCGGGCAAACAGCGGCAGCACCTCGAGCGGTGCACTGTAGTTGATTGTAGTGTGACCGGCATAGCGCTTCTCGGGATGGTTGATATCCACCCAAGTCCCCTCGGGGAAAGTGATGTCGCGGCTCACGGCACCCTGCTGCAACACGGGAGCGACCATCACGTCATGGCCCCACAGGTACTGATCCCAAATATTGTCATAGCGAGCGACGTTCATGTCGTCCTCATAGAAGCCCAGCGGACGCACCATCGGCAGACCGTTGCGGGCGTTTTCATAGGCCAGCGTGTAGTTATAGGGCAACCAGGCGTAGCGCTCCTTGATGATGCGCAGCGTGAGGTCACCATACTCGGTGTAGTGGTAAGGCTCGGCATGATAGGTCGAGTGGGTGCGCAGCATGGGCGAGAACAGGCCCAGCTGCAGCCAGCGGATGTAGAGTTCGCCGTCGCGCTTGTTGGCAGGATCGACGGCAAAGCCGCCCACGTCGTGCGACATGTAACCCAGACCGCTCAGTCCCGCATTGAGCATGATGGTCACCTGGGGCTGCAGACCGCCCCACGAACGGGACACGTCGGTGGACCAGGGGAAGACCGAATAGCGCTGCAAGCCAGCCGTACCGGCGCGCATCATGACCATCGGACGACGGTCAGGGTAATCCTCCTTGAACATGTCATAGATGATGCGGCTCCACTCGTTGCCGTAGTAGTTGTGGTATTGCTCAGCGGTCAGGCCGTTCCAGTGGCGGATTTCCAGCGGATGCTTCTCAGGCTCGCCCAAGTCGCCCCACCAGCCGGTCACGCCCTCGTCGGTGAGCAATTTATAACGGTTGCGCAGCCACAGGCGCGTGGCGGGGTTGGACACGTCAAACATGCCGCCCTGCCCCACCCAGATGGTGACGGTGTGGGTAGTGTCGGTGCCGTCGGTCTTGCAGAACAAGCCCTGTGGATCCAGCAGTCGGTAATTGTCGATGGCACGGCCGTTGGTCAACACATAGGGCTGGGAAATGGTCACCACGTTGACACCTTGCTGCTTGAAGTTGCGCAACATGCCGCGATGGTCGGGCCACTGCTGCCTGTCCCATTCCAGACGCCCCATGTCCTCCTCCTTGCCATACCAGTACAGGTCGAACACGATGCCGTCGAGCGGATACCCCTCGCGCTTGAGGGTATCGACCACGCCCTCGCTCTCGCGCTGGTCACGGTAGCCATACTTCGAGGTGATATAGCCCAGCGTCCACAGGGGCGGCAGTTCCTGACGGCCCACGAGCCATGTGAAGTTCCTGACCACATTCTCGACCTTACCGTTGCCGTTGATGACGTAATAGGAAATGGGTTGCGGAGTGGTGGAGCTATATTCAATGCCCAACTCGCCCAGATAGAGCGAAGACTTGCAGAAGTCGTCAAAGAAGATGCCATAGCCCTTGGACGAAATCACCATCGGCATGGTGATGCCCATCAGTTTGGTGCGCTTCTCACCCATCTGGTAGCCATAGTTCTGGCTGTTGTAATTGACGAGCGTGTCACCGGCCAGATTGAACGAGAATCCACGCTCACCCGCACCGTAGAACGACTCCTGTCCCTGATGCAGCAGGCGCAATGTCGATGAACTGCGGTCGCACAAGTCGGTGATGAAGAAATCATTTCTACAGCCCACGGTAATCGTGCCGTTAACATACACCACCTTCATGCCGTTCTCGGTGCGCATCATCTGGATATCGCCCCAGTTCTCAACCTTCACATTGGACTTGGATGTCCTGTCAAGGGCCAACGACGGCAAGCGTTTTCCGTTCCATCCGTCAGGCACCACATCCACACGCACGATATCATCGCCCACGGCAGTGACCGTAATTGTCTGATGGCGCTCCTCGTCGTTAATCGTCATGGTTGTCTGCTGTGCCAAGCCTGTCATCGCCAGCATCGCAACAGCGACCAAAGTCATCATCCTGTAAAGCTTCATAGTCCACTTCTTTTAATTGTCAAACATTGACTGCAAAGATAAAAGAATTCTTCAATAAAACGATGATTACGTGTAAAAAAAGGAGGATATGCCGGAGGGAACCGACATATCCTCGCCAAAAATGAGGGTCTGTGTGTTTTTCTGATTCAAGAAATGGGGTAAATCAGTTATTCATACTAAGTAATTCTTGAGGGCCTCCTTCTTGGCTCATTTTTAGAAAAATTTGAGGCCAAGAATATCCCAGAAATCCTCGGGCAGGGAGATGTTCTCCATCTTGATGGCATTGATGAACAGGCGTGCCACCTCATGCACGTCGCGGCCAGCGTTGCCGCAACCCACGCGGGTGACCAGGAAGCGCTTCTCGGGGTGTGCGGCGGCGTAAGAGATGAAACGCTGCACAGCCTGGGCAAACAAACCATAATCGCCGGTAGTGGGGATTGCATAACTCTGGCCCTGCATACCCTCGCCCTGGCCGACGATGGCGCCAAAGTGCTTCACGGCATGGGCGGCGGCACCGCCGGCATGGTGCCCCTCGGGATTGCTGCCGAAGACAAAGACCTCGCCTTCGGCCAGCTGATCGATCCAGTCGGGGGTGATGCGGTCGGCATAGTAAGCGCGGGCATTGGCACGACGAATGGCCATTTTCTTCTCAAGGGTTGCTTGTGAGTCAAAGTCACGGTTCATGCGCTCATAGTAGGCACGCTTTGACGAACTGTCGCGGTGCCATGTGTTGGCTGCGCCCAAATCATTGTGGTCAAATGCCATGACATGGTCGATGGACAACTTCATGGTCACCTCCACCACATCGTGGCACGAGCCCATGTAGGAGAAAGACCAACCCTCTTCCTTAAGGCGCTCGATGAGTTTGCGCAGCGCCTCGCCTGACCATTCGCGGGAAGCGTTCTCGAGACCGTCGGTGATGACAGTCACCACGGCGTTGGCATTCTCATCGTCCTTGATGCGCTCGTGCAGCCGCGTCAATGACTGGCCCATGGCGTCGAACAGGGGCGTGCAGCCATTGGGCCTGTAATCATGGAAGTCGTGCACACTGGTGATGGGCATGGCATCGATGTGGGTGCGGACAGGAGGCACGCTGCCACCGCGTTCATCAAAGCACACCAGCGTGAGGAAGTGCTGCTGCTTGTCGGCAAAGTCCTCTTGCGCCTTCCTGATGGTGGCGATGGTCTCGTTGATGCCACTGATGGTCACCTGCTCCAGGCCGCCCATCGAGCCGCTCTCATCGACAATGATGAGGTTATAAATGTGGGCCTTCTTGGGGTCAACCTGCTGTTCATTCATACTCTTGTTGTTCTTAATCTGATCGCTCATAGCAATAATGTGTAAAATGTTGATAATTGTTGATTGGATGCTTTTATGAGATAAATCCTGCTTGAGGTCAAGCGGCAGATTCGTTTTTCTTGATGTAGAGGTACTTGGGATAGCGGCCCAGCACGAACAGGGTAACGGGGCAGAGCCAGATTTCGCGCTCAAAGCCTTCCAGCCCGGTGACGTTGTAGATCGAGCCGCCCGTTAAGGAGTGTTCGCCCTGAATCAGACAGGCATAGCCGGGTTTAACAAGTGGCTTGTTGCTGGGGATGACGCTGACGTGGGCAAACCTGTCATCGTCGCTCAGGAACTCGCACAATTTGTCGGCTCCAGCCACCATCATCAGGTTGTGGTGGTCAAACGGCCAACCCGGGAAGTCAACATACCACTTCCCGTCGTCCTCGTGGTTGAACTGAAGGCTGTACTCATCACGGCGGCCAAACACGCTATGCGACATCACTCGTGCTCCGTGGAGCAAATCATTGATTGAATAAGTCATAACTAAATCGTTTTTTAATACATTAACCAAGTTTATTTCTCATCGACACTGCAAATTTACATCATCACGACTTGCGGTCTCAATTTCTGCAACCTTGCCAAAATGTACTTTTTACACATTGACAATTTGGCAGTCGTTTAACCGAGGCAACACAATGTGTAAATTTTACACATTAGTAGTTGCCGTCTGTGACACTCCCTTCCCCCTGTCACCGGGAAGAGAAGAGGTTGATTCGGTCACCTGCAGCAGCTTTAGAATTCCAGGCGCATGCCTATCTTCTTGGCTTGCTGGTAGGCTCCTTCGTCAAAAGTGTACAACTTGGGAGAGCGGTGAGGGTTTCCTGTCACCTTTTTCCCGGTCTCCCTGATATACCCGAGTTTCAACATCTTTTTTTGAAAATTTCTTCGGTCACTGAGTTTGATGTCATCCTCGGGCGGATCCAAAATAGCTTTATAAATATTGTGTAACTGGGGCATTGTGAATTCCTTGTCAAGCAAGTGAAAACCAATGGGTTCAAAATGTATTCGTTGACGTAATCGTTCCAGGGCCAGTTCGATGATCGCCTTGTGGTCAAAGGCCAGTTCGGGCAATTCCTTCACCGGGAACCACATGGCTTTGCTGGCATCGTCACCGCCCTTGACGCGGTACTTGTCTTTGACTACAAGAGCAAAGAAGGCTATGGTGATGACACGCTCACGGGGGTCGCGGTCTCTACTCGAGAACGTGTGGAATTCCTCCATATAGATGTCATCCACATCGGTCTCTTCGCGCAACTCACGATAAGCACAGGCCTCGGCGCTCTCGTCCTCGGGACGCATGAAGCCGCCGGGCAACGCCCACATATTCTTATAAGGTTCCAGGCCGCGCTGGATGAGCAGGACATTCAATTGCTCACCGTCAAAGCCCACTACCACCGAGTCGGTCGTCACGGCAGGATGCCAGTAAGGCGATTCCCATTGCTTGGTTTGCTCATTGTATTTCATCGTCAAATACCCTTTGTGTATTTTTTACACTGCAAAAATAATGCCAATTATTTTAACCACCAAATATTTTTGTGTATTTATTACACTTTAATAAATCAGCATACTGATTTTCAATGCATTAGCAACATCTGTCATATAATCTGCCAATCAGGCACATGACAACAGCTGACATGTGACATCCTCTCCTCTTGTAAACAACGTGTCAATAGAATGTAGATAACGGCTATGTGCAGATTCAAGCATTTTCATTAATTTTGCACTCACGAAAAAAACAGAACCGAATTATATAATGGAAGAATTTGAAGTAGGCAAACAGGCACGTCGCCGCACGCGCCCTACACATGAGCCCGAAATCGTCAGCGAGTTCGGCAAGTTGCCACCGCAGGACACCTCGCTCGAGGATGCCGTGCTGGGTGCCATCATGCTCGAGAAAGACGCATATAACAATGTGTGCGAGATTCTCAAGCCCGAGGCATTCTATAACCCTGCCAACCAGAAGATCTACGAAGCCATCCAGTCGCTCGCTGCCGAGGGCAAGCCCATCGATATGCTCACCGTGACCGATAAGTTGCGCGCCAACAAGGTGCTCGACGAGGTGGGCGGTGCCATCCGCATCAGCGAGTTGACAGGCCTGGTGTCGAGTGCCGCCAATGCCGAGTTCCACGCCCGCATCGTGGCGCAGAAGTACCTTGCCCGCGAGCTCATCAGCTACAGCAGTCAGGTGCAAGCACTCGCATTCGACGACTCCATCGACGTGTATGACCTGATGCAAGAGGCCGAGGGCAAATTGTTCGAAATCAGCAAGAACACCCTCAAGCGCGACGTCATTCCCATCGAGAACGCCGTCCAGGACGCCATCAAGAAAATCGAGGAGGCCGCCAACCGCGAGAGCGGCATGAGCGGTCTGGAATCGGGCTTCTATAAATTGGATCGCCTGACCAGCGGCTGGCAGAACAGTGACCTGATCATCATCGCGGCGCGCCCAGCCATGGGTAAGACCGCTTTTGTCCTGTCTATGGCCAAGAACATGGCTGTGGAATACAACCACCCCGTCGCCGTGTTCTCGCTCGAGATGTCGAGTCTGCAGTTGGTGAACCGCCTCATCAGCAACGTGTGCTCGCTCGAAGGCGAGAAAATCAAGAGCGGCCAGCTCAATCAGCCTGAGTGGGAGAATCTGATGACACGCACCCGCAGCCTGAGCACCGCACCGCTGTACATCGACGACACGCCCTCGCTGTCCATCTTTGAGCTGAGGACTAAGGCACGCCGACTGGTGCGCGAGCACGGCGTCAAGATCATCATCATCGACTACCTGCAGCTGATGAATGCCACGGGCATGAAGTTCGGCAGCCGCGAGCAGGAGGTGAGCACCATCTCGCGTAACCTCAAACAGCTTGCCAAGGAGCTGGACATCCCCATCATCGCATTGTCACAGCTCAACCGCAGCGTGGAGACCCGTGCCGTTGACGACAAGATGGGCAAGCGCCCGCAGCTGAGCGACTTGCGCGAGTCGGGCGCCATCGAGCAGGATGCCGACATCGTGTGCTTCATCCACCGACCGGAATACTACCTGAAGTCGGGCGTTGACGCCGAGGGCAACGACATCCGCGGCTTGGCCGAGTTTATCGTCGCCAAGCACCGCAGCGGTGCCACCGACACCATCAACCTGCACTTCGTGAGCAAGTATGCCCGCTTCGAGAACGACAACGAAAAGGACCTCGTGGGCGGCGAGACCACCTACGAGTCCAAGATGAATACCGGCACGACAGGCACCTCGCCTGTTGCCGACGGCTTCTCGCCACCGCCCCCCAATGTCGATTTCCTTCAAGGTCCCGAAGACCGAGACCAGCCCTTTTAAGAAAGAATACTTATTAATATAATATTAACCAACTCATTAAAGAAATTATTACTATTATGTGGTTTTTCAACAAAAAAATTAGTGAAGACGCTTTAATTGGCGTTTGGAAACATCCAATTAATGCTGGCGGAGGATCTTATGAAATTAAAAAAAGCGATGGAACAACCAGCAATCATCCCTTTGTTGTGTATAACTTTGAAATATTCCATTTTAGGTCCAATAAGACTTTCACTTTTGGTGAATATTCCAACTCTGGACCGTTATATGAAGTACAAGGACGTTGGAAATTGTCTTCTGATAAAAAGAGAATTGATTTTTCTTATGACAATGGTGATACCTATAGTATGGATATCCGAAATTTTAATGGCAAGTCCTTTGTAACAACTTCTGCCCAAGGGAGTGATTTTCTATTTACAAAAGAACAATAATCAAACATAAGGAGTCATGGCTGCCATTAAGACTGGCTCAATTACTGTCTATTATAGTCCCCCTAGAACTGAAACATCAGTTGCACAGGATATTGCTGAAACCTTTGATCGCGTTCAAGGTTTTGATATTGTATATGGGCCGAGATTTCGTAATGTCCGTTTTGAATTGATGAAAAGGAGTAATGAAATCGGTTATCAAATTACTTTCTTCGACATTTCAATTTTTGATGAGTTCCTAGATTATATTAGAGATGTTAAAAAAGAATTACAAAAGAAATACAAGATTTCTATCGTGTTCTTGAGCATTGATGGAAAAGCGACAGAATTCTCCAATAAGTACTATTGGAAATCTTTATTTATGAGTATCATTACCCGTCTTCTTGCAATACCTCCTGTTGTAATATTCTGTTTTTGGATTGGGGGTTTGATATCATCGTGGCTATCTTCTGTAATAGGGAATGAAATCGTGATGAATATCATCAATGAGTTGTTACCTTTAATCACATGCTACCCCATTGGCGTAATGTCAATTGCTATTATGCCCAATATCTTAAAAGTAAGAGTTTTGTCTTTATCAATTGTTCTTATAACTGCTTTCCTGTATTATTTCTTTACAGGAAATGGACTTATAGGTTCGTGCCTTTTATTACTAGCTTTTATTTTAAAATCAATTCAGAATAGCCTGACATGACATTATAAAAATATAATAAAGAATTATCGTTAATATAGTAGAATCCAATTCGTATAACATGGACTGTTTCTTATTGACTTTTTTGTCTCGGAATGATGAATGAATAAGAATTCTATGTATTTTTGCAGGTTGTTTAAGAAAAAAGGACCAATTAACATATTAAAGTTTATAATGAAGAAAATGTTATTAGCTATGGCCATATTGATGGCTGCAGTGCCTGGTGTGCAGGCACAAGTGACGCACGGCGTGAACCGTGCCGACATGGACCTGAGCGTAAGGCCGGGTGATGATTTCTACGAGTATGCCGGTGGTGGCTGGATGAAGGCCAACCCGCTGACCAAGCATCCCGAGTATGCCAGCTATGGCGTGTTTAACGTACTCGCCGAGGAGAACGAGAACCGCCTGCGCGACATGTTCCTGGAACTGGGCAAGACCGAACACCAGTTCGGCACCGTGGACCAGAAAGTCGCCGACCTGTACAAGATGGCTATGGACAGTGACCGCCTTAACCGTGAAGGTGTACAGCCGCTGTTGCCCGACCTGGCCAAACTCAAAGCTTTCAAGAAGGCCGACCTGACCCGTTTCATTGCCGACCAGCACTTGACGCTGAGCAACCCGTTCTTCGGCATCGGCGTGGAGACCGACCTCAAGAACAGCGACATGAACGTGATGTGGCTGGAAGCCGGAACCAGTGGTCTGCCCGACAGGGACTACTACCTGAACACCGATGCCGACAGCAAGAAGATCCAGCAGGCTTACAAGAACTTCCTGGTGAAGATGTTCACCCTTGCCGGCTACAGCAAGAAGGAGGCTAACCGCGCCTGCAAGACCATCTACGACATCGAGTACAAGTTTGCTCAGGCCAAGATGGACCGCGCCGAGGCCCGTGACTACACCAAGCTCTACAACATCCGCACCCTCGACCAGCTGCAGACCGACTACCCCGCCATCAACTGGAAGGAGTACTTCAACCTGATGGGCACCCCCACCGTGGAATGGGTAATCCTGACCCAGCCCAAGGTGATGGCTGTTGCCAACGACCTGATGACCAAACTCAGCGAGCAGCAGATGCGTGACTACATGGCAGGCCTGATCATCCGTGGCGCCGCCAACTATCTGAGCGACGACTTCGGTGAGGCCTCATTTGACTTCTACGGCCGCACCCTGAGCGGACAGAAGGAGCGCAAGCCTCGCTGGAAACGCGCCTTGGGTCTGCCCAACGGACTGCTCGGCGAAGCCGTCGGTGAGGTTTACGTGAGCAAGTACTTTGCCCATGGCAGCAAGGAGAAGATGACGAAGCTCATCAACGAGCTGCGCAAGTCGCTGGCCGCACACATCGCCGGCCTGACCTGGATGAGCGAGCAGACCAAGATCAACGCCCTGGTGAAGCTCAACGCCTTCACCGTCAAGATCGGTTATCCCGACAAGTGGCGTGACTACAGCGGTCTGCAGGTTGATCCCAGCAAGAGCATGTATGAGAACATCAAGGCCGCCAGCCTGTATGAAACCCGTCGCAACCTCGACAAGATGGGCAAGCCCGTTGACAAGGACGAATGGGGCATGACACCGCAAACGGTGAACGCCTACTACAACCCCACCACCAACGAGATTTGCTTCCCCGCCGCCATCCTGCAACCTCCCTTCTTTGACGTGGAGGCCGACGATGCCACCAACTTCGGTGCCATCGGTGTTGTGATTGGCCACGAGATGACTCACGGCTTTGACGACCAGGGTCGCATGTTCGACCAGTACGGCAACATGACCGACTGGTGGACCGAGGAGGACAGCCAGCGATTCCAAGAGGCTGCCGAGAAGCTCGCCCAACAGTTCGACCAGCTCATCGTCGTTAAGGACCAGCACGCCAACGGTCACCTGACCCTGGGTGAGAACATCGCCGACCAGGGTGGCCTGCGCATCGCCTACGATGCCTTCAAAACGACGCAGCAGTTCCGCGAGGGCAAGAAGATTGACGGCTTCACGCCCGCACAGCGCTTCTACCTGAGCTACGGCCGCATCTGGGCCAACAACATGACCGAGGAAGCCATCTTCCAGCAGACCAAGAGTGATCCCCACTCCATCGGTCGCTACCGCGTGAACACCACGCTGAGGAACATCGACACCTTCTTTGACGCCTTCGGCATCAAGGCTGGTGACAAGATGTGGCTCGATCCCGCCGACCGCGCCATCATCTGGTAATCAACGACCGGCACAAGACAACAAGGGCCCGCAACAGTCAAGTTGCGAGCCCTTTGTTTCTTGATAGGACTAATTAGACTAATTTGTCCTATTTGACCAATTAATCCAATTTCAGGTTGAAAAGGGCGGCGGCGTTGCGGTCGGTGGCGACGCTGACGGCCTCAGGGGTGACGCCTAACGTCTTTGCGACGAAGTCGTTGATGTGGGGGATATAGGCGCTCTCGTTGCGCTTGCCGCGGTGGGGGACGGGTGTCAAGTAGGGGGCATCGGTTTCCAGCAGCAGACGGTCAAGGCCGATGACAGGCAGCAACTGGGGCACGGTGCTCTTCTTGAAAGTAACCACGCCGTTCACGCCGAAGTAGAAATCGCCTCGCTGGCGGACGCGCTCAACGTCGGCAGGCGTTTCGGCAAAGCAATGGAACACGCCTGGCGGCACGGGGCAGTCCAGATGGTCGATAACGTCAAGAATGTCATCAAGAGCCTCGCGGCAATGCATGATGAAAGGCACTCCCAGTTCATAGCACCAGTGCAACTGGATGTCAAGGGCACGATGCTGCTGCTCGCGCCAGGTCTTGTCCCAATAGAGGTCGATGCCTATCTCGCCGATGGCCACAAGAGGATGCTCGTCAAGCATGGGACGCATCTTGCCAAGCACGTCGAGGTAATCGTCATGCACATCCTCGGGATGCAGGCCCAATGCCATCGAGATGTAGTCGGGATACTGCTCATGCATGGCAGCAAGGCGCGGCACGCTCTCCAGATTCTCGTTAGGCAGGATGATGTGACGTACACCGGCCTCACGAGCCCGCTGAACGACCTCGGCCCTATCCTCGTCAAAGGCATCGCAATAAATATGTGAATGACTGTCGATCATCGTTACAAATTAGAAATTAGAAATTAGAAATTAGGAATTAGGAATTAAGATTCTTGAGTTGCTGGGAAGTAGTGAGTGTGATGCTGCTGAGCAATTTTCTTAAGGCAAGATTATCTTGACTGATTGATTCAAATTCATCACCATTGAGATAATCAGTATCATGAAGCAATTCAAACCAATACTCTGTCTCGCAACATTCTTTGAAAGAAATATACATCTTGGCCAGAAACTCTTTTTACTAATTGATGCTAAAGCTTCTACAACATTGGCACCGATGCTCGTACCACTACGTAGCAATTGCTTTGAAAGGACCCATTCTTTCTTGTCCTCATGCAAATAGCGATATAAGCGCACAATGCGAACTGCAAAAGCCTTACTTTGGTCTTTAATAGCGTTCTCTTTCATAAGAAATTCCTAATTTCTAATTCCTAATACTTGCGGCCGGACAGGCGATTGGCAAGGGCGATGAAAGCGGCCTTGTCGTCGTCGCTTATTTTCAACTGGTTGAAGGCAGCGACAGCCTGGTCGTTGTAGCGGGAGATGGCTTCCTCGGCCAGTTGGCGAACGCCTAGACGCTCATACAGCGACGTCACGCCACGAACCTTGTCGTCGCGGGTGGCATACGGGTCGTTGAGCCAGTGACGCAGTTCGTCGGCATCATCACCCTGGGCAAGCTGCATGGTGTTGATGAGCAAGAAGGTCTTCTTGTTGTTCATGATGTCGCCGCCGATTTCCTTGCCGAAGGTCTCGGGATTGCCCCACACGTCCAGCACGTCATCCCTGAGCTGGAAAGCCAGACCCATGTTCACGCCGGCTTCATATATCAGGCTGGCCTGCTGTTCATCGGCATCGGCAATCAGGGCTCCTGTTTTGAGCGCACAACCCAGCAGGACAGATGTCTTCAAGCGTATCATGTTGATGTACTCCTCGACAGTGACGTCGTTGCGGTTCTCGTAGTCCATATCCCACTGCTGACCCTCGTAGATCTCAATAGCGGTCTTGTTGAACAGGTCCATCACTTGCCAGTTGGCCGTGCGAGCGATATACTGGGTGGCTATCGTGAGCATGGTGTCACCACTCAAGATGGCGGTATTGTCGTTCCAGCGGCAGTGCACGGTGGGCTTGCCGCGGCGCACGTCGGCATTGTCCATCACATCGTCGTGAAGGAGCGTGAAGTTGTGGAACATCTCCAACCCGAGGGCGGCATCGATGGCGAGAGCCGAGTCACCACCCATCGCATCACAAGCCATGAGTGTCAATACAGGGCGAACGCGCTTGCCGCCCAATGCCATGTGATAAGCAATCGGCTCATACAGCTGGTCAGGTGACGCGGGATAAGGAATGGCAGCAATGGCCTGGTTGACAGCGTCAAGATATTCTTGGAAAGTTTTCATATGCGAGTTAAGAGTTTAGTATGAATGGAGATTAGAGAATAAATCATTTCAGTGCAGCCTTATAGGCATTCTCGAAGGTGCTGAAGTCGGCCGGCGTGTAGATTTCACGCAGGATGTCGATACGGGCGTTGATGTCGGCCATGTCGGCACCCGGCTGATTGGCATCGGCCGCAAGAGCAGCGCCCAGGGCCGCAGGACGTGAGGACTGGACATAGACATTCATCTGCTCAGGCACAGGGAGGCCATCGACAATGGCTTGCATCGTGCTGTCGAACACCTGGACATGACGCTCATAGCCCACGGTGTAGCACAACCAGTGGATGAGTGACACGTAATCGGCAGCCGAGTCGGTGTCGAACTGACGCAGTCGCAGCAGTTCTATCATCTGCGGGCACTTGAGTTGGGCCAACTCACGCGGATCCAGCACAATGACGTGGGCAGCCTGGGTCAACGAGTCGCGCCCGTCGGCCAGCAAGGGGGCGGCAAAAGCCCGATTTGCAGCCTTGACCTCCCACGGCCAGCGCAGGCTGTCGGCACGCAAGGCATTGAATCGGTTCACCACCTGATGCATCGCTGCCGTGTCGCCCCATGCAGCCAGGAACTCACGTCCTGCTGCATCGCCGCGCTTGCTGGCGCCGCCACAGGCGGTCAACAGCATCATCAGGCCCATCAATATCAGCGGTAGTCGTTTCATTTCTTCTCGTCAGGGAAAATCGAGTTATACAATGGGCGGTCCTTCTCCTTGAGATAGGAACGGAAGGCCTCGTCAAACGCGCGCACTGCCGCCGAGTCCCGTTTCAAGGCATAGACGCTCTGCTTGGCCTTGGCATCCATGACAGCGCGCTCCATCGACATGGTGTCGGTGTGATCCACCGCCACCAGTGCGGCAGCGGCCCTCATTCCGCTATCGCGAGCTTCGGCATCGAGCGGCGACTTTTTCTCGCCGCAACCACTCATCAGCACCAGTAGAGCTGCCACCAAATAAAGCAGATGTTTCATTGTCCAGAAATTGTTTTGCCACAAAATTACAAATAATTGGCACACACTTCCATTATCGCCAGTGTTTTTATGCTTTTTTTTCATAATCTGTGTTGTTGAAAAAGCAATGCAGGTTGGAATTTTTATATATCTTTGTGCTTTAGAATTGCATTTAGTCATGCTGGAGGCTGGTTTATACCTGATTCCCACTCAGTTGAGCGATGTGCCGATGGAGAGGGTGTTACCCGCTCACAACATTGAGGTTGTGCGCGGGATAAGGTATTTTGTGGTCGAGAGTGTGCGTTCGGCACGCCGTTTTCTCAAAAAATGTGACCGCGACATCGATATCGACAGCCTCACGTTCAACGAGCTCAACGAGCACTCGGACTTGAGCGACACAGCGGCAATCGAGGCGTTGCTGGCACCCATCGCCCGCGGCGAGGCCGTGGGCGTGATCAGCGATGCCGGCTGCCCTGCCGTTGCCGATCCCGGTGCCGACCTGGTGGCCATTGCTCAACGCCGCGGTTACAAGGTAATACCGCTTGTCGGCCCGTCGAGCATCCTGATGAGCCTGATGGCTTCGGGGTTCAACGGCCAGCGTTTTGCCTTCGAGGGCTATCTGCCGGTTGACGGCCAAGCCCGACAAGCCCGCCTCAAGGAGATGACACGTCGCATCGAGCGTGAACGCCAAACCCAAATTTTCATCGAGGCCCCTTACCGCAACAACCAGCTCATTGCCGATTTGGTCAAGCATCTGCCCACTGGCATGCGGCTGTGCGTCGCCAGCGACATCACCGGCGAGCGACAGGAAATCGTCACCCGCACCCTCGGCGAATGGAAGCGGGCGCAGTATGACTATCACAAGATACCTACCATCTTCTTACTGTATCAGTAAAAAAACCGCACGTTATGCCTGGACACAAATATAAAGGATACACCAATGACGGACGCCCGCTGAAGATTTCATTCGACGTGGACGGCGATGACACGCCGACACCGAAAGCTGAACCGATTACCGAAGACCAACCCTCTCGCCCTGCCGGCAATGCCATAGGCAAGGGGCTGTGCTTCATCAGTTTCGGGAGCGGCAGCAGTGGCAACTGTGCCTACCTGGGCACCCCGCGTGGCGGCGTCCTCATCGATGCAGGCATCAGGGAGCCGGTGAAGTATCACCGCAAGAAAAAGAATCCCGAACGTCAGGACGTGCCCACATTTGACCAAGCGCTTGCCGAACTCGAGCGCAACGGCGTATCGCCCGACATGATCAAAGGCGTGCTGCTCACCCATGCCCATCAGGACCACATGCGCACCTTGTACCCCGCTGTGAGCCGTTGCAAGTGCAGTGTCTTCTGCACGATGGGTGTGATGAGCCAATTGCTGCAACGGTGCCGCATCTCGAGCCGCATCACCGATCGCCATGTCCCCATCTTCAAGGAGATACCGTTCAGAATCCTGGACATGGAAATCACGGCCTTTGAGACTCTGCACGACGTGAAGAGCGTCGGCTTCAGCATCGAATATGAGGGAGAACGCTTTGTGGTGGCTACCGATACGGGCATCATCACCGAGCGCGCAACCCATTACATGAGCCGCGCCAATTACCTGATGATTGAGAGCAACTACGACCGTAAAATGCTGTTGGAGGGCACCTATTCCTATATGCTCAAAGACCGCGTCATGGGCGAGAAAGGCCACCTCGACAACGAGGTAGCCGCCCAATTTGTGGCCGAGCATTATCACAAGGATTTACGCCATGTGTTCCTGTGTCATCTGAGCAAGGACAACAACACCGAGGAAATCGCCCTCAACACGATGCGTCAAGCCCTGGAGGCCAAAGGGATCACCGTTGGTGACGGCTCCAACTCCGCCGGCCAGAGTAACCGTGATATCCAGATCTGCGCTTTGCCCCGCTATACTTTCTCCGACTTCTATATCTTGGCTTGACCTGCTTCTTGTTGGCGTTGTTATAATTAGAATTGTAGTAGTTTTTACTCTTGGTCTTCTTGGGTGTCACGACAGGCGTCGAGACGGCCTTTGAAACTGTAGCGGCATTGATGGGCTCGGGCTTGATAGACTCGTCGTATATCTTATAGTCCTCGTTCTGCTTGAGCAACTGCTTGAACTCCTCGGTGAAAAACGGCTCGAGTTTATCATACTCGACCAGAATCTCAATCGGGGAGCTGGAGATGCTGCCATGCTGGAATTCAAACTTGACACCTTTCTTTGTGCAGCACACCTCGGCGGGTACGTTCAAGGCATGTTGCAGCTTACGGTCATCGGAACGGCCACTGTTCAGTTCGTCAATCTTCTTGTTGATGGTCTTGAGCAGTTTGGTCTCCTTATCCATGTCGGCCACCAGAATGTCCAGTCGCGAGAGCACACGCTGCCTCATCCTGTCATAGTGGATGAAGTAGCTGTTCTCAGACGTCGTGTTGCCGTTGTATTCCACCTTGTCGATTTCCATCACCAGCAGGCGCTGTGATGTCATGTAGGGATAGACAAGCACCTGACTCACGTTGCCATAGACCGGCACGATGGTGGGTGCCGACGACAACTTCTTGTAATCGTCGCCGATGGGCTTGTTGAACGACGGTGTATTGAGATAGACATAGCGCGCATCCTTCATCTGAGAGTGCGAGTTGCCGAAGGCACGCCCGATCAGTTCCTTGTTGAGAGCCGTCAGCTCACCGTCGCCGTTCACCTTCCTGGGCCAGCGCACCTTCACATGCTTGATGCTCGTGTAGCGTGAGCTGTTGTCACCGGGAATGCTGGGATTGTTGGCAATGAAGTAATAGACATTGTGCTGCAACTCGTCGAACAGGTCATCCTGAGACGCCGCCATAACGGTATCGGCCTCGACGACATAATCGGTCGAGTCGCGTTGTTCAAACAGGTTCTTGCTCTGGCCGCTGGCCTCGATGCGGCGCGACATATACCATCCCGCAGCCACCAAGTCAATGATGGTCAACAAGATGATGAGAATGATGAGGTTCTTTTTGGTCATATTATTTTTTAGCTGTTAGCAGTTAGCCATTAGCATTCAGCTATATGTTTATCAGTTTTTTGATGCTGTCAGTTCTTGCACGGCGTCACTCACGCGTTGCATCAACCAGCGTGGCGTTGACGTGGCTCCGCAGATGCCGATTCGCTCCTTTCCCTCCAGCCAGGCGGGGTCGATGTCACTCTCACCACTGACAAGGTGAGAGTCGGGGTTGGCATCCAGACATTCGGCGAAAAGGATGCGCCCGTTGCTGCTTTTTGCCCCGCTGACGAACAAGATGAGCTCGTGCTGAGCCGCAAATTCTCGTATCTGCGGGATGCGATTGGCGACCGAGCGGCAGATGGTGTCAAAGCTGCGGAATGTCACACCGGGCTGCACACGTTGCTTGATTTCCTCGACAATGCGCTGAAACTCCTGCACGCTCTTGGTCGTTTGAGAATAGAGATAGATGTCACGCGAGTAGTCGATCTTATCGATCTCATCGATGTTCTCGATGACAGTGGCACGGCCCTGGGTCTGACCCACGAGGCCCAACACCTCGGCATGGCCGCGCTTGCCGTAGATGACTATTTGCGGCGGATTGCCCTCGTTACTGTCGTTGAAAGTGGCTGCGATGCGCTGTTGAAGCTTGAGCACCACAGGGCAGGTGGCATCGATGATCTCGATGCGGTTGCGGCGCGCGGTTTCGTAGGTCTCGGGCGGTTCGCCATGAGCACGCAGGAGCACTTTCACGTCGTGCAACTGCTCCAGCTGGTCGTGAGTGATCGTTTCCAAGCCACGACTTTCCAGGCGATCGACCTCGGCGGTATTGTGTACAATGTCGCCCAGGCAGTACAGATGCCCGGTCTTGTTCAGTTCCTCCTCGGCCTTGCTGATGGCAGTCGTCACTCCGAAGCAGAACCCCGACCCCTTATCTATCTCGATAATCGCCATTTATCAGTTTCTAGTCCCTGGTTTCTTGTTGGCAAACACAAACTATTCAACGCGATTAACACTTGGCTCTCTCGAGGTAGAGCTGATAGAGCCACTCGTCTTGCTGCTCAAAGGTCAAGTTGGAGTTATCGAGCACCACGGCATCCTCGGCCTGACGCAAGGGGCTTTCCTTGCGGGTACTGTCGATACGGTCACGCTCGGTGACGTTGGCCAGCACCTCGTCGAACGTCGTGGTGGTGTCGCCCTTGGAACGCAACTCGTCAAAGCGTCGCTGGGCACGCACCTGAGCACTTGCCGTGGCAAACACCTTCATCTCGGCATCGGGAAATACCACCGTGCCGATGTCGCGTCCGTCCATCACCAGGCCCTTGTCCTTACCCATGGCCTGCTGCTGGCGCACCATCTCCTTACGCACAAAACCGATGGCGGCAATAACGCTCACCACGTTGCTCACGCGCATGCTGCGGATATAGCGCTCCACGTTCCTGCCGTTGAGCACCGTCACGCTCTTGCCGTCCTTGGTGGGGCGGAAAGTGATGACGATGTCGCCGTGCTTGAGATGTTCCTTGAGAGCCTTCTCGTCCACCTTATCGCCCTTGATGAGCTTGTTGCGCAAGGCAAACAAGGTCACGGCGCGGTACATGGCTCCCGTGTCCACATAGGCATAGCCAATACGCTTGGCAAGCGTCTTGGCCATCGTGCTCTTGCCTGTTGACGAATGGCCGTCAATGGCAATAGTAATCTTCTTAAGTTTCATTGCTATCCATTAATGTTGAATCTTGACGGCAAAGATAGTGCAAGCCGAGCGAAATGCCAAATTTAATTGAGCATTTCCGAGACGCAGCCTATCTTGGCCCCCAGGCAAAGATAGTGCAAGCCGAGCGAAATGCCAAATTTATTTGAGCATTTCCGAGACGCAGCCTATCTTCGCTCCCAGGCAACGATATAAAAAAAGCGATGCAGCAGAAAAAAACAACGCGACACGAGAAAAAAGTGATACAGATGTTGCAGTAAAGAAAAATTGAGTAACTTTGTGGGTAGATTACATTAATGACATTGAATGATCGAACGACACATTATCATTGACAACGTTGATCCCGTCACTTTCTACGGGGTAAATAACTGTAACATACAACTTATCCGCAACTTGTTCCCAAAACTGCGCATGGCAGCTCGTGGCAGTGTCATCACCGTCATCGGCGACGACAGCGAGACCGCCAACTTTGAACAGAAAGTCCATGCCCTTGCCGACTACTGCGCCACCTACAACACCCTGCCCGAGGATGTCATCATCGACACCATCAAGGGAACACCGCCCAAGCCGTTGAAGATGGATGACGTCATCGTGTACGGCGTGAACGGCAAGCCCATCAGCGGCCGCACACCCAATCAACAGCTGCTGGTCAAGACGTTCGCCGAGAACGACCTTACCTTTGCCCTGGGTCCCGCCGGAACCGGCAAGACCTATCTAGCGGTAGCACTCGCCGTGCGGGCATTGAAGAACCGTGAGATACGCAAGATCATCCTCTCTCGTCCTGCTGTGGAGGCCGGCGAGAAACTGGGCTTCCTCCCCGGTGACATGAAAGACAAAATCGACCCCTACCTGCAGCCGCTGTATGACGCGCTTGAGGACATGATACCCGTGGCCAAGCTCAAGGAATACATGGAGAACAACATCATCCAGATTGCACCGTTGGCCTTCATGCGTGGTCGCACGCTCAACGACGCTATCGTCGTCCTTGACGAGGCCCAGAACACCACGACCCACCAGATCAAGATGTTCCTTACCCGCCTGGGATTGGGCTCCAAGATGATCATCACAGGTGACACCACCCAGATCGACTTGCCGCGCAGTTCGACATCAGGCCTGATTCATGCCCTGCGTGTGCTCGACGGCGTGAAAGGCATCGGCAAGGTGGAGTTTGAGAAAAAAGATATCGTGCGCCATCACCTCGTGCAACGCATCGTCGAGGCCTACGAGCGCTTCCAGGAAAATCAGATTTCGGCAGACCCGAGACCAGATGATAAGTGATCAGGGATTAGTGAAAACCACGAATCAAGATAACGGCAACCGGGTCGAGCAAGTGACCCCCTACAGCGACCAGACAACCGCCAAGACCGAGCAGGTGAGGCAGATGTTTGACAGCATCGCGCCCGCTTATGACTTCATGAACCGCGCGATGACCCTGGGCATCGACATCTGGTGGCGATGGCTGGCCGTCAAGCGGCTCAAGCGACTGATGCCAACGACGATTCTCGACGTGGCAACCGGCACGGGAGACTTCGCCATCCAGTTGAACAACACGCTCCACCCGCATCACATCACGGGCATCGACCTGTCTCAGGGAATGCTCGATGAAGCTTGCCGCAAAGTCAAGGAAAAAGGCCTGGAGCAAGCCATCACTTTCGTGCAAGGTGACTGCATGGCGTTGCCGATGGAAGACGGCACGTTTGATGCGGTGACGGTAGCCTTCGGGGTGCGTAATTTTGAGCATCTGCAGCAGGGCTATCAGGAAATGGCTCGCGTGCTGCGTCCCGGGGGCATGTTGTGCGTGCTTGAACTCTCCACTCCCACCAGTCGCCTCATCCGCTGGTTCTATGACCTGTACACCTTGCACATCATCCCTGCCATCGGCGCGATGAAAAGCGGCGACAAGAGCGCCTACCGCTACCTGCCGCAGAGCATCGCCGCCGTCCCCCAAGGCGACGACATGCTGCAACTGATGCGCAACGCAGGACTGCGCGACGCGTCATTCAAGCGCCTCACGCTAGGCGTCTGCACCATCTACACAGCTATTAAAAGTTAGGAGTTAGGAATTAGAAGTTACAATCAGGGCTCGTACTGATAGCCTAGGTTCTCGATACAGTCGATGACGAGTTGGTCGGGGACGGAGCCTTCGACCAGTGCAGTTCCCTTGGCAAGATCAACGGTTACTTTTTCTACTCCGGGAAGGGCAGCAAGGCCTTTTTCCACATTGGCCTGGCAGTGAGGGCACATCATGCCTTTTACTTTGAATTCTTTCATTGCAGTGGTTTTATTACGGTTGATTTGATGTGATTTCCAGTATTTAACGCCCAAGGCCACAACAATCATGCCAAGCAGGAAGATGCTGCACATGGTGTTGAACCACGATGCCCCATGCATGCCGTGATGCATGACATGACAAGGCAAGGCGGCGACAAACGTCTCGCGCAAGCCGGGCCAGTAGTCAACCAGTAAGCCAAAACCCATCGCCCCGCCGATTATGGAGAGCAGATAGACGATGGTCGCTTTGCGCCCGAAAGCCTTGTTCACCACAAACATCGACGCCACATTGGCTGCAGGGCCCGCCATCAGCAACACCAGCGCACAGCCAGGCGACATGCCCTTGAGCATCAACGCGGCAGCAATGGGGATGGATCCTGTGGCGCAGACATACATCGGCACGGCCACCAGCACGATGATGAACATATTCAAGAAGGGCCAGCGGGCATAGGTCGAGAAAAAGTCGTCGGGCAGCAACACGGTGATCAGCGTGGCCACAATCAGGCCCAGCAGCAGCCAGCGGCCGATGCTCTGCATCATGTCGAAGAAACCGTACTTGAAAGTCTCTACTATCTTGTTCCAGAAACCTTTGGGCAATTCGCTGAATTCATAACTGGCCTCGGTTGACACATCGTCAAGTGACCCCTTGCGTTCCCAGTGGCCCACGGCCAATCCGCCTATCAACGATGTCACCAACGCGGCGACAGGACGCAGGATGGCAAAGGGCAGCCCCATCATCGAATAGGTAGCTGCGATACTGTCCACGCCAGTCTGTGGTGTGGCGATGAGAAACGATGTGGAAGCCGCCCGCGAAGCTCCGCTGCGACGTAAAGCGACTGCTGTGGGAAGCACACCGCACGAACACAACGGCAAGGGGATACCGAAAGCCGCCGCAGTCGCCACCGAGCGCAGCCCTGTCCCCGCCAAATAGCGGCTATAGATCGCCGACGGCACGAACGCATGCAGCACACCCGCTATCAGGAAACCCAACAGCAGGTAGGGCGACATGCCGTTCAGCATCGACACGAAAGCATTCACATAGTCCATCATAACTGCAGGCAAAATTACGAATAATTTTCTTTTTCGACCTGCAATCTGAGATCAAAAAGAACTTTTATCGAGAGTCGACGATGTTAGATCTTTAAGGTAATGGAAATAACCAAACCTCCTGAGGGGGCATTCTTGGCCGAGACCATACCGCCATGAAGCAAGACAGCATTCTTGACGATAGCCAGACCCAAGCCTGTGCCACCCAGAGATTTACTGCGCCCCTTATCAACGGTAAAGAACCGTTCAAAAATCCGCGAAATGAGATTTTCAGGCACGCCCTTCCCATTATCAGAGATATCTATGTCCCAGAAAGGAGTGTTCTTGCGAGCAGTGATTTCAATGGTCGTATCGTCACCGGCATAATTGATGGCATTGTCAATGATGTTGCGGAACACGCTATACAGCAGCGCCGTGTTACCTGTCACAATCACATCTTGAGGCATACAGTTCCTGACAGTCATCCTGTGAACATCAAATGAATGTTCACTCTCGCTGATGATATCTGCCACCAGCAGGGAGACGTTAACTCGATCCATTTCCAGATCCTGGGCAGCATACTCCATCTTGTTTAACAGCGATATGTCTCGTAATAGAGACGTCAGACGGGAAGCCTGCTCGTGGGTGCGGAGAATGAACTTGTGGGCAAGATCCGGCTCGATATCAGGGTTCTCGAGCAGCGTCTCGCTATAACCGAGAATACTTGCTACCGGAGTCTTGAGCTCATGGGCAATGTTCTGGGTGAGTTCGCGTCTTAACTGACTGTTTTTCTCCTCTTGCTCGGTGGTGATTCTCTGGTCCATGCGCTTAGCGTATCGATACAGCAAGAAGCCTAGACCGGTCATGACAACGACCGAGAACAGGAGCAAGTGCCAGTCACTCATTTCATCAAAGACGTTGAGCCGTCGCCGGTCAAAATCCTCAAAAATGATGAAAATCACGGCATAAACAGCAAATATCGCCATTACTGTGAGGAACATCCTGTGCCCTTCAGTCAGTTTTTTCATTTTCATTATCATTGGTGAAATAATAACCGTAGCCGTGACGTGTGCACAGGCAACGGCTGTAAGGTTCAATTTTCTTTCTTATTCGGGTGATGTTGACATCAACAGTCCTGGCAGACACGACGACCCCCGACGGCCACGCTTCGCGCATCAACTCTTCACGGCTGAAAACGTGTCCACGATGAGTCATAAGCAGCCACAGGATGTCGAATTCCAGACGAGACAATTCAACAGAAGTCCCGCTAATCACAACCGACTTATCCTCGTAGTTAACAATCATTTGATCGTGGGTTACAACTGCTACAGGATGCCCCTTGCCTGAACGGGAGAGCACCGCTTTGATGCGAGCCTCCAGCTCTTTGACCGAGAAGGGCTTCGACACATAATCGTCGGCACCGGCATCAAAGCCGTCAAGGATGTCGTGCTCGCTGTCCAGAGCCGTCAGGAAAATGATGGGGACAGCCCTTGCGTCCTCCCTGATGCGAATGCGTCGCGCTACCTCAACCCCGCTCATTACAGGCATCATCACATCCAGCAGCACCAGGTCGATCTGGTCGAAGTCTTTTTTCAGTGCCTCAACACCTGAATGGGCGACAATCGTTTCATAACCGGCGTTGTGGAGATTGTAGGATAAAATCTCACACAAGTCGGGTTCATCATCAACTATAAGTATTGTCTTGCTCATGGTTCACAAAATTAAGCAAAATCTCTAACAGACATCGAAGAATCACTCAACAAACGCGCTTCCACGACATTAATCACATAATCGGCTAGCTGCTCACACTCCTCGACAATGTCATTGAACAGCGTGCCGATGGAATAAGTGGTCTTTTGTTCATCCATTGCCTTAAGGTTTTTGGACTTCAATGAATTGCGCTGCTTGTTGATCTTATTCTCGATGTTTAACGATTCCATGCTGGTCACGTTCTCACGGCGACCGCCTATCACAAGATTCATCTGTGTCAACGATGTCTCGACAAGATCCATCATCTGTTTGAGGTCTTCGTGCTGGATTTCATTGAATTTCTCTCCATTATCGTGAAGCCTCTTCATCTTGCGGGCCAGGCTGAAACAGGAGTCACCGATAGATTCAATCTCGTCTATTTGCCGATTCATCGAGCGGATTTTGGATTTGGTATCGGAACTCACATGGGCTTCACTCACCTGGGCGAGGAATTGGGCGATGCCGAATTCAATCTTGTCGGCTTTGTCTTCATCGGCCTCAATTCCGTTAAACTCCTTCTCAAAGTCTTTGGTATCAATGAGAACCGTAAGCATCCTTGCACGATTGAACATGTCTTGAACATGCTTGCCGAAATCTTTCACCTCTCGCTGTGCCTGAAGCACGGCGATTTCCGGGGTCTGGACAAGGCCTGCATTGATGTATTTGAACTGGTATTCTGACTCGTTCTCAACGTCTTCTTTATCCTTGAGCAACTTGCACACCAGCCATTCAATCTGCGGAATGAACCATATCAGCAGCAATGTGTTCAGCACGTTAAAGCACGTGTGGAATGTAGCCAGGGCAAATGACAATTTCATCGGGTTGGGGTTTGCCGCTTCAGGAGACAGCCCTACCAGATTACACGACATGTTCACGAAGGGATAAAACACGGCAAGCACCCATATCACACCCACCACATTAAACACGAGATGGGCCAAAGCCGCCCTTCGTGCCTGGACGTTTCCTGTCATAGCAGCGAGATTGGCTGTAAGCGTGGTACCGATGTTCTCTCCCATCACCAGAGCAATACCCAGATAGATGGACAGCGCTCCGCTCGTACACAGGATCATCGTGATAGCCATCAGTGCAGCTGACGACTGCACAATGCAGGTGAGAATGGTGCCGATGGCAAGAAAGATGATGATTGAAAGATAGTTCGAGGTATCGAAACTAGAGAAGAAATTAACCAACGTAGCATTGTGCGCCAGGTCCATCTCCTTGCCTGTAGCCGAGAGGAGACCCAAGGAGAGAAACAGGAATGCTACGCCAAACAACAAATCTCCCGCTATCCTATGCTTCTTGTTGTAAATGAGGATGACACCGATGACAAAGACTGGCCAAACCAAGTCCACGACATTGAACGAGAAGCCCGCAGACATAATCCATGCCGTCAATGTTGTGCCGATATTAGCACCCATAATCACGCTGATGGCCTGTGCCAGCGACAGCAACTGTGCATTAACAAACGAAACCGTCATGACCGTTGTGGCCGATGAGGACTGGACTGCGACGGTAATGAGCATTCCTGAAAAAACTCCGGCAAAGCGGTTGCTCGTCATGGCTGACAAGGTGTGGCGCAAGTGTGGTCCACTCATCTTCTGCAATGATTCACTCATCATGATCATGCCGAATACCAGAATGGCAAGGGCGCCAATCATCTTCACCACGAGAAACCACATCGGGTAGTTGATAGACAATAATACCATAGTTTTGAATATATGTAATGTCAAGAAATAAAAAGTATGACAAAATTACTTTGGCGAGCAGTAACGGCTGCTATAAAACCGGTTACAATTATGTTACTGTTGAACAACGTGTTCCGACACGTTGCATGGTTGTTCAACCCCGAAGCCGCCGATGGTTTCGAGAATTATCCATGTACTTGAAAACTACCAATCATTGTGTGCAACAAGAGAAAAAAAGCTTTATTGACGCTTTAATAGAGATTTTATTTGGCTCTATAAAAAAAAATGTCTAATTTTACCCACAAGAAACTAAAACACCATCATTATGGACATCAGACTACCTAAAAGGATGGACGGGCATCAGCCTGAAGTGCTGATTGAGTCCAAGCAGATTACGGTCATCGGCGCGAACGGCGCGGGCAAGAGCCGCTTTTGCTCGGCACTTGTCGACGAGCTGGGTGACAAGGCGTACCGCATTTCGGCGTTGAAAGCACTCTTCCCCACCCCGGCCAGCGTCAAGCCGCTCCCGGGCTCCATCGATGATCTGTTCAACCGCATGAACGCTGCCAACCCCTTGATTCAGAACAAAGCCGAGACTGAGTTCGACAAGTTGTTCTTCATCATGCTCAACGAAGAGTTCCGCGAACTGATGAATTTCAAGGCCCACAAGCTGATGGACGAGCAGATGGAGTTCCCCAAGACCAAACTCGACATCACGGTCAAGAAATGGCAGGAAGTCTTCCCCAAGAACAAGGTGCTGCGTGAGAACGGCAAGCTGATGTTCACCAGCGAGGGTTATGAGGACAAGTATCCGCTGATGGGATTGAGCGACGGCGAGAAATCGGTGCTCTACTACATCGGTGCGGTGCTCTATGCCATGCCCGATGCCGCCATCCTGGTCGATGACCCCGAAACCTTCATCCACAGCAGCATCATGCGCACCCTGTGGAACGTGCTGGAGCAGATGCGTCCCGACTGCACCTTCATCTACAATACCCATGATGTGGAGTTTGCCAGCTCGCGCATCGACAACCAGTGCGTGTGGGTCAAGGAGTTTGACCCCGAGTCCGTGGCCTGGGACTATGAGGTGATGTCCTCGAGCCGCGAGCTCGACAGCGCCCTGCTCGACCTGCTGGGCAGCCGCAAGCCCGTCCTCTTTATCGAGGGCGATGAAAAACACAGCATCGACTCCAGACTTTATCCGCTCATTTTCCCCGAATATACGGTCAAGCCCCTGGGCAGTTGCAACAAGGTCATCGAGACGGTGCGCACCTTCGGCGACCTGCAGAGTTTCCACCAGCTTCAGAGCCGCGGTATTGTGGATCGCGACCGCCGGAGCGACGATGAGGTGGAATACCTGCGCAAGAAGAACATTCTCGTGCCCAACGTGGCCGAAGTGGAGAACATCTTGATGCTCGAAGGCGTCATCCGCGCAGTAGCAGTTTACAAACGCCGTAACCCGGACATCGTTTTCCCCAAGGTGAAAAAACGGGTTATCGCCATGTTTACCAAAGAGCTCAAGCAACAGGCATTGCAGCATGTGCGACACCGCGTGAAACGCGATGTGGAGAAACGCATCGACATGAAGTTCACCAGCATCAACGCGCTCGAAAACCACATGGTGGAACTGGTGAGCGAAATCAACCCGCGTGGTCTCTATGACCAGTTGTGCCGTGAGTTCCATGTCTATGAGGACAACAATGATTATGCCAGCATTCTCAAGGTCTATAACCAGAAACTGATGCTCATCGAGAGCAATGTCGCCGTCCTGTGCGGTTTCAAGAGCAAGGACGACTACATCCGCGGCGTGCTGAACATCCTCAAGGGCGGCAAGGAAAGTGCCCGCGCCATCCGCAAGACCATCAAGGAGTGTTTCGGCCTCGAGGAGTAAAACCCTAATGCCTCGGAACCCTTAAACTGACTGAATTGTGAAAGACAACAAAGAAGCGACATTAGCACTAGGCACCCAGCCTGTGGGCAAACTACTGTGGCAGTATGCCCTGCCTGGAGTGATAGCGATGACCGCATCATCGCTCTACAACATGGTGGACAGTATCTTCATCGGCCACGGCGTGGGTTCGATGGCACTGGCCGCCCTGGGTATCTCGTTCCCGCTGATGAACATCGGTGCCGCCTTTGGCGCCGCGGTGGGTATCGGCGGCTCCACCCTGATGTCGCTGCGCTTGGGTCAACGCCAATATGACAAGGCCAACAACGTGCTGGGCAACATGGTTGTCCTGAACATCATCACTGGCCTGCTGGTGGGCATCATCTCCATCATTTTCCTTGACCCCATCCTGACGTTCTTCGGTGCCAGCGAGCAGACGTTGCCTCATGCCCGTGAATACATGTTCATCCTGCTGCTGGGCAACGTCATCACCCACCTCTATCTGGGCCTGAATGCCGCATTGCGCTCGGCCAGCAAGCCACGAGCGGCCATGATAGCGACCATTGTCACCGTGGTGCTGAACACCATCCTCGACCCCATCTTCATCTGGCCCCTGCACATGGGCATCAAGGGCGCCGCTATCGCCACGGTGCTGGCCCAGGCCGTCGTGCTGTGCTGGCAGTTGTGGCAATTCAGCCGCCAGCGCGAACTGCTGCATCTGGAATGGCGTTTCCTCAAGCCGGCCCGCAACATCGTCAAGGACATCGTGAGCATCGGCATCTCGCCGTTCGCCATGCAGATCACGGGGTGTGTAGTCGCCATCTTCATGAATAACGCCCTGATGACCTACGGCGGAGACCTTGCCGTGGGCGCCTACAGCATTGCCAACCGCTTGGGCTTTGTCTTCTTCATGGTCATCATCGGCATCTGCCAGGGCTTCCAGCCCATCGCGGGCTACAACTACGGTGCCCACAATATCGATCGCGTGAAGCACGTCCTGCGCCTGACCATCACCGCATCGGTCATCGCGATGACGGTGGGTTGGATCATCGGTGAGCTGTTCCCCGAGGCATGTGTGCGCATGTTCAGCGACGATAAAGACCTGATTGACATCTCAATCCGCGGCATCCGCATCAACATGCTCGTCTTCCCCGTCATCGGCTACCAGGCCGTGGTCACCAACTTCTTCCAGACCATCGGCAAGGTGCGCATCAGCATCTTCATGTCGCTGTCGCGCCAATTGCTGTTCCTGTTGCCCATGTTGTTGCTGTTCGCCTCGCTGTGGGGACTCGACGGCGTGTGGGCATCCCTGCCTGCCAGTGACTTCGCCGCCTTCCTTGTCGCCGTGGTCATCATGCAGCGTTTCAAGCTGCAACATGCCAAGTCATGATTCCCGCCCCGAAGCGAGACCACTCTCTACCCTCTTCTTCATACTCAAAATCACAGCCTCAACAAGGCCAAGAAATCATCGTTTTCCACAAGATGACAGTGATTTTTTGGTCATATTGTTGTTTATTGCAATAAAAACAGTAATTTTGTAGGTTGAATCTAATTTCTTGCCCCACTGCTTGTCGACTCTCCAGCTGGCAAGGCCAAGGGATGATATACACATGAAAATAGAAGCAATACAGTATGGAAAGACTGATAAATAAATTACTGGATTTGAGATTATTCAGGTCATTCAAGGTAAGAACGACTCCACGTTGGATCATTCTGCTGCTTGATATGCTCATTGTGCTGACGTGCTTTGTCGTGACCGTCGTGGCCGACATGTACTCCCAGCACTCCGTGACCCCTTCTCAAACCATCTTGCTCAACGCCTTCATCGTCTTTGCAGTATATTTCGCCGTTTCCTACGTTTCCAAGAGTTATACTTGCGTCATACGACTATCGGTCATCGAGGACCTGTACCGCATCTTCATGGTCATTGTCATTTCGACCCTGGCGCTTTTCGGACTGAATGTCGTGAAACTCATCGTGTCAGGCACACCGTTCATGAAGTTTTGGGACATCCTGGTCATCGGTGCTTTCTCGTTCTCGCTAATGATGATTGAACGCCTGTGTATCAAGTACTTGTATATGCGCATGAACAGCGTTACCGAAGGTCGCAAACGCGTCCTGGTGCTGGGCACCACGTTCACGTCGGTGCTGCTGGCCAATGCGTTGAAGGGCGAGATCGGCGGTAAATACCTGCCCGTGGGTCTGCTCAGCATCAAGGCAGGTCAAGAGAACTCCGAGATCAACGGCTTCAAGGTTTACAGGTTTGACCCGACAAGGATGACCGACATCTTCGCGACAGATCATATCGAGGGCCTCATCTTCGACAACAAGAGCCGCAACCTGATGAACAGCGGCTTTGCCGACTATTTCATCAAGAATGATATCGCCCTGCTGTCGATGAACAGGGTGGCCGAGTTCGAACAGGACAACGACAAGGAGGATGACAGGAACATCTCGACCTATATCAAGGAGGTGCAGATCGAGGATCTGCTGGGCCGCGATCCCATCGTGCTCAACAATTCTCTCGTGAGCGACCACATCAAGGGCTCTTGCGTCCTGATTACCGGTGCTTGCGGTTCCATCGGCAGCGAAATCGTGCGTCAGGTGGCCAATTACGGCGCCAGCAAGATTGTGCTGTTCGACCAGGCCGAGACGCCGATGCACGACCTGGCCCTGGAGATGCGCAAAGACCATCCCAAGGCCCACATCGAGCTCTTCATGGGCGATGTGCGCAACCGCGAACGCGTTGAGCAAGCCTTCAAGGAGTTCCGTCCCCGCTATGTGTTCCATGCCGCAGCCTACAAGCATGTGCCCATGATGGAAATCAACCCCACCGAGGCTATCCTGGCCAACGTGATGGGAACGCGCAACGTGGCCGACCTGGCTTTAAAATACAACGTTTTCAAGTTCGTCATGATCTCGACCGACAAGGCGGTTAATCCCACCAACGTGATGGGTTGCACCAAGCGTCTGGCCGAGATTTATTGCCAATCGCTGTTCTATGAAGCCCAGAAGCAAGGCAAGAAGACGCAGTTCATCACCACCCGCTTCGGCAATGTACTGGGCAGCAACGGTTCGGTGATTCCCCTCTTCCGCAAGCAAATCGCCTCGGGCGGTCCTGTCACGGTGACACACAAGGACATCATCCGCTACTTCATGACCATCCCCGAAGCCTGCTCCCTCGTTCTCGAGGCCGGCTGCATGGGCAATGGCGGCGAAATCTACATCTTCGACATGGGTGAGCCCGTCAAGATCTACGATATGGCCAGGCGAATGATCTCGCTGGCCGGCTTGAAGCCCGACATCGACATCAAGATCGAAGAAATCGGCCTGCGCCCTGGCGAGAAACTGTACGAGGAGCTGCTCAACGACAAGGAGAAGACCACCGCTACCGTCAACCGAAAAATCATGACGGCCAAGGTCAAGACCTACGGTTACAAGGAGGTGTGCTCCAATATCGACCAAATCATCAAACTGGCTAAGAACGGTGACGTTCACGGCATGATCTACGCCATGAAGGAGTTTGTTCCCGAATACAAGAGTCAACACAGTAAATTCGAAACCATCGACAAGGAAATCGAGTCTGACGGCACGAGCGCGGCTCCAAGCAAGTCTCAGCCCAATGCCGAATAACAAAATCCTTTAAATTTAAGTCGCCAATGAAACGCATTATTCTATCACTTCTCGTGCTGGCAGCAGTCAGCATGATGGCTCAACCTGTTGTCCAAACCAAAGAAGAACCCACCAAACGCAAGAAAGTCGCTGTCGTGTTGTGCGGCGGCGGTGCCATGGGAACAATCCACATCGGTGCCCTCAAGGTGCTTGAGGAGGCCGGCATGCCCATCGATATGGTCACCGGCACGTCGATGGGCAGTATCATCGGCGGCATGTATGCCGTGGGCTATAATGCCACCGACATCGAGAGCATCGTCAACAGCATGGACTGGGGCGACATCCTGCGCGATCGCCTGTCAATGAGAAACCAGACGCTTGACGAACGTGAGAAACAGAACATCTACCTGTTTGACTACCGTATCTTCCTGGACAAAAGCCAGGACACGCTGGCCGGTGGCTTCATCCGCGGCATCAACGTCGAGAAGACCCTGCGCCACTACCTGCGCCAGCCCGAGGACATCGACTTCAAATCACTGCCCCGCCCCTTCGGGTGCATCGCTACCGACCTGGTCACCGACAGCGAGGTGGTGCTCGACCACGGCTCGCTGGCCCGCTCCATCCGCGCCAGCATGGCAGTGCCCGGCGTGTTTGCACCCGTGAGAATGGACCCCTATATCCTGGTTGACGGCGGCACCAAGAACAACTTCCCCGCTGACTTGGCCCGCAAAATGGGCGCCGACATCGTAATCGGTGTCAGAACCGACCTGGGCCTGAACAAGAACTACTACTCCACCTCCGACATCCTGGAGCGCTCGGTGGGCGCCGACATCCACAACCGCAGCGACGAGAATGACAAGTATTGCGACTTCATCATCCGTGTCCCGGTCAGAGGTTATTCGGCAGCCCACTTCTACAATTCGGCCATCAAGGAACTCATCAAGCGAGGCGAAGAGGCCACAAGAGCCCAGATGGACTCTATCATGATCCTCAAGCAGATGGCAGGTGTGCCCACCGACTACAAGCCCGACTACAGCATCATCAGCCTGAGTGACATCGACAACACCACTGCCAATAAGCTCGTGAACGAGGAGAATGCCAAGAACTCCATCAAGGCCAGTGTGGGTGTGCGCTATGACAACGAGGAACTGGTGGCTGCCCAGATTGGTGCGACCTATTACTTCGGCAATAAACTGGACAAGACGCTCGACCTTACCCTCAGATTGGGCAAGCGCACCATGGGCCGACTGGCATGGAACATAATACCCAAGCCGCACCGCAGGTTCGGCTTGTCCTATGAAATCTGGCATGAAGACCTCGACCTGTACATGGGGAAGCGTCGTTCAGAAAACCTGAAGTTCGTTTATCAGAAGGCCAATGCCACACTGTTATCATTCGATGCGCTCAACTTGAATGTTGACCTGGGCATCGCCTGGGAGCATTACCACCACTATGATATACTGTCTAGCCAGTATAGCATCGATTATTTCAGGGATTTCGAATACTACTTCAAGGATTTCGAGCACTATTTCAACTACCATGCCAGCGCACACTACAACACCGAGGACAACTGGTACTTTACGCACAAGGGTATGCGGGCCGAAGCGCAGTATGCCTACTATACCGACAACTTTGCCCAGTGGAAAGGCCATGCAGGTTTCAGCGAGGTGAGCGCCCGGTGGCGCATGACAGTACCGCTGGCCAGCACGACCCATGTGCAGCCCATGGTCTATGGGCGACTGCTGTTTGGTAAGGATGTGCCCGCTACCGCCATGAATATGCTGGGCGGCAACCGCGACGGCATCTATTATGCCCAGCAACTGTCATTCTCGGGCTTCGGCCGCTGCCATCTTATTGACAGCAAATTACTGGTTATGGGTATCAAACTGCAACAACGCCTGTTCAAGGAGCACTACATCATGGCAAAGGGGCATGCCGCCATGCATGACGACAAACTGGACGGTATCTTCAAGAATAAGCCCATCTGGGGCGCCCAACTAGCCTATGCCTACAATAGCATCGTTGGCCCTCTGGGCGGTTCCCTCGGTTGGAGTAGCCTCACCAAGCAAGTCTACATCTACATCAACCTGGGCTTCGAGTTATAGCTTCATTGTGTTCCAACCAACGAATTACGCTAATTAAGCGAATCAATCATCTTGATATTTGCTCAATTAGCGTAATTTGTAGTTTTTATCCGTGTAGTACTTGATGCAATTATCGTTTCCTGACCTTAGAACCTGATTCCGGCCAGGACAGAAAAGTCTAAGAGGGAGTTGACAAGGCGACTAATCTTTGAGGCGTACCGATGATGGTCGGCATAGCTCTGGAAAGCCATAAAGAACTGCTTGTGGTTGTACACGGCACCCAAGCGTGCGCGGCAGTTGAGCGAGATGTCGCTGGCCCTGTCATCGGGACCGATGAAGTGGTTGTGGCGATAGCCGACGTAGGGGGTGATGGTAAAGTTCAACAGCCACTTGGGGCTCAATACCCAGTTGTGTCCGTAGCCGAAGAGCAGGCAGTAGTCGTTGTACAGGATGCGGGGCGCGTCGGCCTGCGTCGGGAAAAAAGGACGCACATCATCAGACAACTTCTCCACATCCAGTGACACGTCGTAGTGCTGCAGGCTGAAGCCCGCCAGCCACGAACCTGCGTTACGCTTCTGGTACTTGGAGAAACAGTAGGCTGCCGCCTGGGCATAGCGCTTGTTGTTGAAGAAGTAGTAGGCCGTCAAGCCCATCGCCTTGCGGCTGACGCCCGACTGCCTGGCTTTGTGCCTGACATTGTCCAAATTCTTGAACCTATAGATCGCATTGATCTCATTGTTGTTCTCCCAATAGTAGGCATCGGCAGTAAAACGGGCGCATGTGAACGAGAAGTCGACCTTATTCGAAACTTTGTCGCCATGTATCAGGTTGCTCACACCTATCGAATAACCTACACTCACTGCCATAAATGACAGCGAGAGACCGATGTTGGACACCAGGTTGCTGTTGATGACCTGGTTCACATCCTTGACAGGATGGCCAATGTAAGAGTCCACCCAGTTGTTGCTCTTGAGGATGAGTTTCCAGTTCTTGCCGGTAGGTTTCACCCAAGCGCTGTCATAGCTGTTGAACACGCGGTCACCCCAGATGTATGTCTTGTAGCAGAACATCACAAATTTGGGATAACCCATCGTGCTGTCCTTGAAGTTAACCTTGCCGTGCTTCATGGCGCGCCACCAGTAGCCTTTGTTGCGCGTCGTGTCATAGGGCTCGTTGAGTTTCGCCTCGATGCGTTGATGGAACTGATCCTTAGCCTTCTGAATCTTGCTCGGTTGTTGAACGGTATCGACCGATTGTTGCAGGCTGTCTTGCTGCAGGACAATAAGCGGCTCCGATACTTGTCCCCAGGACAGCATCGCTGTGGTGAGCAGAAATGACAATATCAATAGGCAACGTCTCATCATCGGCTGCAAAGATAATGAGAATAAATGCATCTTGGTTTAGAAGTCGCTGAAGAAATTCGGGCGGATCAATATGCCGACGCGCAGTCGCATGTGGTACTTGTTGTAGTCCAGCATGTTCTCACCGTATCCGTCATAGAAGTGCAGCATGAAGTACTGGTTATCCCTCTTGCTGAAGCGGAATCCCACATTCAGGATCGTGTTGAAGTTGAGGTTCCATCCCTTGCGTTTCACAAAGGTGACATCGGCCACCCAACGCCTGTCGGCCGAGATAAACTGTGAACCCACCTGGAAGATACCGCAGTACTTGAGAATGTCTTTGTTCTGCTGCCCGTCGATGATGGGAATCCACGTCTTGGCATACACCTCCAGTCGAGGGTCGATCACTGCAGCATAGCCGAACGTAACCTTATTCCAGCTGCGCGATGCCTCGCCGTCACGCCCGTTGGACTCATGCTCCAGCATGATCGTAGCATTTCCCACAAGTCTTCCGTTATGCACAACCAGATTCTGAACACCGATACCGGGATTAAAGTTCAGGTCATGGAAGGGCAATGACTCCTCAAACACGTTCCAAATCGCCTTCTGTGAGTATTGCAGGAACAGGTGGCTGTGGAAAGGCAGGATGGACTTGGTGAGCCTGTGGCGGAAACTGATTTGGAACTTCACGTCGCTGTTGAACTCGGTGGGCTTGTGGTTGAGTGCAGTACCACCGACAAAGTAAGTGTCTTTGTAGATGCCAAAGGCCGGACGGCTGTCAAAGTCTTCAATAACGCTGTCCACATTGATTTTTTCTCGCTCCACGCCTTTTATTGACGTAACTATCTGGCCCATCATAGGTAAACCGACCAGTGCCAGAATGACAAGAAATAATGCTCTCGTGTATTTCATAACTTCAATTTTGTGTTTTTTATATCGTTGTTTCTATTATCGCTAAAATATCGTAAATCCTGCCGGAGAGATATCAGCATAGGTCATGATGATCTTGCCGTTCATCCACAAGTGAGTTCGTGACTTATCAGTATCGTTGTTATACTCCTGGGTGAGCAAATACACATCATCGCCATAGGAGTGGACTTCGACGGCATGCGAGCTGGTGAATTCCCATTCCGACACATAATGTTCAGGGACCCCATCGGTCCACAGGGTAGCGAACGACTTATTGTTGTAATCATATTCAAAACCTGCAGCATAGATGTGGTCGTTGCACTTCGTCACCGACTCCACGCTCCCGATGATGTACTCGCCTTCTTTCAACTCCCTGGGATAGCTGACAGGATAAATCTCATATTCCTTGTCAACCCAGACTGCAGGCAAGCCGCCGATGATGCCGCCGATGATGGTGTGGTCGCGGTCATAGGCATAGATAGCATGGCACTCGCCCGTTATGGCAGCCCCGGGGATGGGCAGGAACTCTTTCTTGTAATTGGTGTACAGCACCGGCAAGTAATGACCATCTGCGTCATCATCGTCACCGAAGCCATGACCGATTACATAGCATTTGCCTTCACTCACAGCGAGCGCATGGGTGGCGGGAATGAAGTCATGGAAATTCTCAAGCGGGAAGATACCGCTGTTCTTCAGTACGTTGGGAACATCCAGCAAATAGATATAATAATCCCATTTGCCGATACCGTAGGTCCAGTGGTCCACATCATCGATAAAATCGACATGCAGGGTGTTCCACTTGCCGTTTTTCCAATAACCCACACGGCCCTTGGAATGGTTACCCGACACGAAATAGTCATCACCGTCGGATATGATTTCAGCGGCAAAAACACAGTACGGCAAGTGCGTGACAGTATCACCGTACTGGTCAAGGACATCGCCACTGTGGGACAGCACCAGCACCGTGCGCTCGTCAACCGACTTGATGGGGTTGACGGGTTCGTCGTGCGAGCACGACGCGAGCGACACCAGCGCACATGCCGCTAGCAGGTGATAAAAAAGAAAATTTCTCATATCGAAACTATTATTTATTTTATTTAGTTATCGTGTAGCGCCACCCAGGGCGATATAGAGGGCAATGATGCCCATGGCACCATTGTACATGTTGGTAGCTTCGTTGAGCTGGGCATTCAGGAGGGTCTCCTGGGCCGTGAGCACTTCAAGATAGCTCGCTTTGCCGTTATCCATGAGTTCATGGGTTCCCTTGTAAGCGTCTTTTAAGACTGCTACCTGGCGGTGATAATAGCCATGCTTCTCCACCGCCGCCTGGCAGTCGGCCAGCGCATCATTGACCTCGCTACCGGCTTCGATGACGGTCTGTACATACTTGTTCATCAAGTTCTCCTGGTCAACTGGCTGATTTTCAGATTTGCCTTCAGTTTGCCCTGGGCATAGATGGGCTGGGTGAGCGATGCCACAGCATTGAGCAGTATCTTACCAGGATTGACCACCATCGTTTCAAAAGACGACTCCGTCTCCTTGGGGATGTCAACACCGCAAGCGTTCATTATAGCAATCACGATGAACAGGGCCATCCATTTCAAAACATTGTTTTCTCTCATATATTTAGTTTAAAAACAAACCTTAATGTAACTTTCACATCTATATAAATTACAAAAGTAGTACCTTTTTATTATCTTACGGAACAATCGCCACAAAAATCACCAGTTTAAGTAAAAAACACAAAAAATCTACTATTTTTAAAGATAAAAATACACATTGTATGTCCAGTCAACACCCCTTCAATCAACAGTGGCATCAGCAGTTTTCATGATAATATTGGTTACTACGGCAAGGCGATAGAGCACTATCTCAAGGCTCTGGCCATTCCAGAAGAGAGGGCCTTGGGAGCAGAACATCACATCAAGCAGGTTCAGGAGAAAAAGGAGGACTTGAAAAGCAAGATGGGGATAAAAAATGCGGGAGTCGTTTTAGGGACTCCCGCATTGAACGCGCGTGTATCAAATAAAATACAGTTTCTTAACAGGTCATCGTCGATTACTCGATGGGATTGTTCTCGGCAAAGATGGCCATGCGCTCGTCGAGAATCTCGTACTGGTGATCCTGGATGAACGAGGTGCACACGCGCAGGCCTTCCTGCCATGAGCCTGTAGTGGCCAGGCAGATGGCGCTCACGCCGTAGTACATCAACTCGCGCGCCAACTGGCCGCTGGTCATATTGCCGTAGCCAATAGTGAAATAGAAACCGTCGGCAATGGGCTTGTCACCGTCCATGCCATAGACGATACGGAAACCGTGGCGGGTGAAAATCTCCTTCAGCTTGTGAGCGCGCTCGCCATAGACGATGACGTCGTCACGGAAGTGGTACTCGCCGTTGCTGGCAGCGTCCATGATGGCGGCAAGCGCATACTGGGCGCTGTGGCTCGTGCCCGATGACAGGGCATAGAGCGTGCGGGTGATGAACACCTTACCGAAGGGCAGACCATCGTAACGGGCCGACAAATCGGGATAGTGGCGGTTGAAGATGGCCGGACTGATGCAGGTCATCGCGATGCGCTCGCCGGCATAGGAGAATGCCTTACTGCCACTGATGTGCATGATGTAGTTGTCGGTATACTTTGCCACGCTGGGCTGGAAGGGCGGCTCAAAGGGCTTGCTGATGTCCAGACGGAAGTCCATGGCAAAGTAAGCCAGGTCCTCAAGCACAATCACGTCATACTTGGTGGCCAACTCGCCGATGTCCTTCAATTCCTCGTCGGTCAAGCAAATCCAAGCGGGGTTGTTGGGGTTGCTGTAAATCAGGCAGCACACGTCGCCCTTGGCCATGTACTCCTCGAGTTTAGCACGCAGCTTGGCGCCACGGAACTCGTAGATGTCGAATGTCTCGTAGGGGACGTCCTGGATCTCCAGCTGGAGCTTCTGCACGGGGAAGCCGGGGTCAATGAACAGGGCTTTGTTTTTCTTCTTGTTGCTCTGAGTAATGGTGAGCAACGAGGCGAAGGTTCCCTGCATCGATCCTACGGTGGGGATGCAGCACTCGGCAGGAATGTCAATGTCGATGAATGCCTTGATGAAACGCGAGGTGGCCTCCTTGATCATCGGCTCACCGGGCAAGGCGGGATAAAGGCGGGCACAGCCGTTCTGCAACGCCTTGATTTGTGCCTCGACACCGATCTTGGCAGCGGGAAGTCCCGGAATACCCATCTCCATCTTGATGAACTCCTGTCCCGACTCGCGCTCGGCGCGCTCGGCGATGGCTTTCACCTCACGGATGGTGGCGTTGGCATAATCGATGATGCCATACTCGTCAATCGCGCGGTCGATGATCTCGCGGCTAATGGGGGTAGGTCTCATCGCTGAGCCTCCTTTCCGATGGCAAGTGCCTTGAGGTTGGCATCAACCACAGCGTCGCCCTTGCGGCCAAAGACGCGGCGGATAGCATTCTCCAACTTGTCATACTCGATACCGAGGGCCTTTTGGGCAGCACCCAGCAGGATGACGTTGGCCGAGCGAGGAATCTCGTTGTCCTTCGCCAACTGCTCGATGTCGAGGGTGATGACGTTCTTCACCTTGGCCAGGTCAGCCATCACGGTCTCGATCTCGGGATAGTTGGGGATGTTCACAAAGGGCTTGCTCGAGGTGATGATCCAGCCGTCCTTGCTCAGGAAAGGCAGGTAGCGCAGGGCCTCCATCGGCTCCATCGAGATGATCACGTCGGCCGAGCCTTTAGCGATCAGGTCACTGTGGATGGGGTTGCTGCTGATGCGCAGGTTGGACTGCACGTCACCGCCACGCTGCGACATGCCGTGAACCTCGGCCTGCTTGATATAAAGATTCTCGTGCATGGCTGCTTCGCCAATCACGGTAGCGATGGAGAGGATGCCTTGTCCACCCACGCCGCACAAAATGATATCGGTTTTCATTGCTTTGCCTCCTGTGCTTTCTTTTGTTTGAGATGACGTTGTAATGTTTGCATGCACTCGCGGCGCGGGATAATCACGCTGGTGCCGCGATAGTTGATTTCGTCACGCATCACTTGCGTGATCTCGGGCATGTTCTTGGGCAGGGGAACAACCACCTTGAGGTGCTCGTCGGTCATACCCAAACCACGGCAGATAGCCTCAAACTTGTTGGTGCCTGCCGAGTCCTGACCACCCGTCATACCGGTGGTGAGGTTGTCGCTGATGATGACGGTGATGTTAGCGTTCTCGTTGATGGCATCGAGCAGACCCGTCATACCCGAGTGGGTGAAGGTCGAGTCGCCGATGATGGCAACGGCGGGCCACTGACCGGCATCGGCGGCACCCTTGGCCATGGTGATGCTGGCACCCATGTCAACACACGAGTGGATAGCCTTGAACGGGGGCATGAAGCCCAGGGTATAGCAACCGATGTCGCCAAACACGCGGGCATTGGGATACTCCTTCAACACCTCGTTCAGGGCAGTGTAAACGTCGCGGTGGCCGCAACCCTGGCACAATGCGGGGGGACGCGGAGCCACGTTCTCGCAGCTGGGATAGCCTTCGCTCACGGGCAGACCCAGGGCCTGCTTCAAGGCGTCGGGGCTCAACTCGCCCGTGCGGGGCAGTTCGCCGGTAAGACGGCCCTTGATGACGGCATTGCCGGGCATCACGCCACGCACCAGATCCTCGACGAAGGGCTGGCCTTCCTCGGCGATGAGCACGGCGTCACAGTCGGCGGTCATGCGGCGGATGAGCTCCTTGGGCATGGGATACTGGCTGATCTTGAGCACGGGATAGGGGCAACCGTCGGGGTAGCACTCCATCAGGTAGTTGTAGGCAATACCTGTGGCGATGACACCCATCGAGTGGTCGGCACCGTCGATGTACTTGTTGTACTCGCTCTTGACGGCACGGTCCTCAAGGTCGGCCTGCTGGCCAGTGACAGTGATATTACGCTTGATGGCGTTGCCGGGGAGCAGTACCCAGTGGCTGGCCTTAGCGTCATAGTTCAATTCGTTCTCGGCACGCGGTGTCTCTTTCACCTCGACCACGGCACGGCTGTGGGCCATGCGGGTAGTCACGCGCATGAGCACAGGGAGGCAAACCTCCTCGCTCAACTCGTAAGCCTTCTCCATCATGTCGTAGGCCTCCTGCTGAGTGCTGGGCTCCAGCGTGGGAATCATCGCGAACTTGCCATAGAAACGGCTGTCCTGCTCGTCCTGTGAGGAGTGCATCGAGGGGTCGTCGGCCACGAGGACCACCAGACCGCCGTTCACACCCGTCATGCCCGAGTTAACAAACGGGTCGGCGCACACGTTCAAGCCCACATGCTTCATGCAGACCAGTGCACGCTTGCCCATGAAGGACATACCCAGGGCAGCCTCCATAGCCGTCTTTTCGTTGGTACACCAGCGGCGATGAACGTTGCGTTCCACCGCTAACTTGGAATTCTGAATGTACTCCGTGATCTCGGTCGAAGGAGTACCCGGATAGGCATACACGCCACTCAGACCCGCGTCAAGCGCGCCCTGGGCGATAGCCTCATCACCTAAGAGTAACTTTCTCATTATTATAAGGTTTAACTAGTATTGTTTCAATAAATTAGGTGTATTAGAAGTAAATTTCAACTCACAAAGTTACACATTAATCTATACTTCACAAAATTTTTAAGCATTTTTGACCAATATCATCAAGAAAAGGGGGCAAAATCACTGCCCCCTTCCCGTGAATGGTCGTAATATTTGATGGGATTATTTCAGTGCCTTGTCATAGCACTGCTGCTCTCTCTGGAGATACTTGCTCAGTACCTTGGCAAGCTGGGGATAGAAATCGCTGATGGACCGATACTTGTTGCGGTTGTTAGCATAGTCGCCCAGGGCAGTCACAAGTTCGGGCATCCAAGCAAAGACCGTGGAATAGTTGTTCAAATATTGGCATGCTTGCTCGGCACTGATGCCGTTTTCCGTCATGGAAATGAAATTGGCTGCCGCAACGATGCTTTTTGCGATGGCCGATTTACCGTCTTGAATTCCGTTCATCTGCATCTGCGCTTGGTTCATGTTATACAGCTTTTCACCCACCTCGTTGAGGGCACCCGTTATGCTCTCATTATCAATGAGTGGCTCGCGAGAAAACTGATTGAACATACTATTAAGCCCTGCTGCGATATCATTAGTCCCCTTGCTCAGGTTTCCTTGGTCATCGAGACTGATATTGACGACATTGATTTGGTCCCACGGCTGGCCCTTTAAATGGCGCTTTGCTCCAAAACCGTTCCGTCCAATGGCAAAACCAATGACAACCTTGTACTGGTCTGGAGTTCCCTTGCCGAAGAAATCGGCTAACCAATCGGGATGCACCGAGGGCATCACATTGTCGTTGAGTTTCTTGAGAACATCTTGATAGAACGACTGATGCTGCTGATAGAATTCATTGAAGCGGGTGTCGGTGTAGAACTGGTTGAGCAGGCCCAAGAATTCGTTCATGTTCACCTGATCCCAACGGTCATCCAAACCGCAATCACCGGCCTCTTCCTGGAGTTTCACAATCTTAACGTCATCAACAGCGAGTCTCACGGCCAGGCTCATCGGGGCGTCATAAGCAATGCCATATTGTTCCCTGAGTTTCTGGTAGTACTCAACGACGGGGTGTTGCTTGAACGATGCGAACCGCTGGTCGATGTCCTGAAGATAATACCCATTATTGTCTTGGCAATACTCCACGAAATCTGCGATACGTGAGAGAATGGCCATCAACTCGACAGTCTCCATGACCTCGGCATTGATTGATGCTGTGGACTTGTCGGCTTTCTTAAGCGTTTTGCTCAGGCTGAAAAGCTTTTCCATTTGTTTTTGCTTTTGGTCAAGGTAGTTGTTCAAGACCTTGGCAATTTGGGGATAGAAGTCGCTCAGGGTTGGATATTTGTTGCGCTGAGAGGTATAGTCGCGCATCGCGGTGACAAGTTCGGGCAACCAGGCGAAGCCACTGCTTAAGTGGTCATTCAGTTCTTCGTTTATTTCCTGAGGCGTGAAACCGTTCTCCATCATATAGATAATGGTGGCAGCACGCACGACGCTCTCGTCGAAGACTGTCTTGCCCTCGCCGTAGGCCTGTTGCTGCATGATGTAGTAATTCTGATTGAGCAGTCTCTCAGGAATGTCACCCAGTAACTTAGCGTTCTTCTCAATCTCCTGAAGGGGATTGACAAAGGAATGGTTGAACTCGTGGATGAGCGTTGGCGCAGCATATTTTTTAGCGTTATCAGGGTCGAGAATCGAACCCATCTGGGGGTGTGTCCAATAGCCGCAAACCGAGAAGTTTTCCTTGGGCTGCCCCGGGAATTGACGGTGTGCAGCATAGTTATTGCCCCCATTAACAAAGCCAATGATAATGCGGAACACCTCTCCAGGCTCAACGCCGTAGAAACGGGAATACCAATCCTGATGGAAATATTGCATCGCGTTGGTCTTGTATTGACGCAGTACCTCCTGATAGAAGTCCTGGTGCTGCTGATAGAAATCGTGGAAACGAGTATCGGAATAGAACTGGTTGAGCTGGTCGACGAAATTGTCAATGTCAACGTTCATCCAACGCCCATCCATACAATTCTTGTCGCCAATGAATTTTATGCGCTGCCCATCAATAACAAGGTTTACAGCCAGATCCATCGGGGCATTGTATGAGATGCCGTATTGCTCCCTTAAGCCTTGGAGATGACTGATGATGGGGTGTTCCTTGAAAGAGGCGAAGCTGGACTCAATGTCCTCGATGTACTGGCCACCCATGTTCATGTTATACTCTTCAAAACCCGCCATATGGGAGAGAATGCTCATCAATTCTACGGTTTCAGACACCTCGGGTTCAACTTGTGCTTGCATGTTCAATGCGAAAAGCGCAACCACTGCCAATAAAAATTTCTTTGCCATGTATTTATGAGATTGATTGTTAAACATCAGATAGAAATAAACATCGTTTCGCTTGCAAAAATAGAGTACCTCATTTCAATCGCCATCAAGAAAAACGCATTATTTTTATATTTAACGGAAATTCTTCATAAAATTGTCTGATTTTTTTACACTTTGCCCATGGTCTGGTGTCCAGCAGTATTTATTTTGAACAGAAAAGGGGGCAAAATCACTGCCCCCTTTCCGTTATTGAATTGATGTCTGATAAAGATTACTTCAGTGCATTGACGGCGGCCTCAAGTTGATGCATGGCTTGCTCGAGGCGCCCGCGCGGAGTTCCTACATTTAGTCGCATATGGCAATAGCCGGGAACGCCATAGATTTCGCCATCATTGAGCGCAAGATGTGCTTTTTCGGCAAAGAAACGCACCAGTTCGGCATGATCAAGCCCTAATCGCCTGCAGTCGAGCCACATCAAGAACGACGCTTGCGGCTTGATGGCATAGATGCTGGGGATGTGTTCTTTGCAGTATTGAGCAACATAGAGTACATTCTGCTCAATATATTGCTTGCAAGCCTCGAGCCAAGGCTCACAACGACGATAACCCACCTCGGTGGCGAGCAGTGCCGTGATATTGGCATTGCACAACTCGTTCACCTCGACCCAACGATAGAATTCCTGACGCAATTCGGGGTTTTTGATGACCAGCCAAGTGCTTTTTACACCCGGAATGTTGAATGTCTTTCCAGGCGAACCACAGGTAATGGTCACAGCTGCTGCATCTTCGCTCACTGTCGCCAGCGGGATGTGCTTGTGGCCAAAGAGTGTAATGTCGCCGAACACCTCGTCACTGAAGATAATCACATTGTGCTTGCGAGCCAGTGCAGCGACTTGTTGCAGTTCTTCTTTTTTCCACACGATGCCTATAGGATTCTGAGGGTTGCACACGATCATGAGTCGCGGTTTCTGCTCAATGAAAACGCGCTCCAGGTCGTCAAGGTCCATTCGATAGAAATGATCGCCAGTGGGTACGAGGTTGTTACGCACCGCCAATCGACGGTTCCCTTCGATTACATCCTTGAAGTCGTAGTACACAGGCTCCTGCAGCACCACGCGATCACCGGGTTTGGTGTAGAAGTTGAGAACCATGCCCAGGGCAGGCATTCCGCCAGGCATGAATGTCATCTCTTCTCGACTGATTTCAAAGCCGTTGCGACGACGTTGCCAGTCGATAATCGATTGCCAATACTCGTCATACGGAAGCGTGTAACCGTAAATGGGATGGTCACCGAAACGCGATACCAGTGCATTACTGATTTCGGGACACACAGGGAAGTCCATGTCAGCAATCCACAAGGGGAGCAAATCGTGACGTCCAAAGAGCTCATCCAACATGTCAACTTTTTTACAGTGGGTGCCACGTCGGTCAATGCATTCGTCAAAATTATACTTTGGCATTAGAATCGTTTTTTGATTTAAGGAACAATGTTCATAATTCTAGCGGCAAATGTAGAGTATTTTTCTGAATTATGATTAATTTTGCAGACCTTATTTCATATTGTGATGAATCAGACAATCCATTTTATCAAAATGCATGGTGTGGGAAATGACTACATATTTGTGGACACATCCCTGTATCCTATCGACAATCCCGAGGTGGCCGCCATCGCCTGGAGCCGCTTCCACTTTGGCATCGGCAGCGACGGGCTGGTACTCATCGGCAAGTCACCGACACCCGATGCCGACTTCACGATGCGCATCTTCAACGCCGACGGTTCCGAGGGGCTCATGTGCGGCAATGCCTGCCGCTGCATCGGCAAGTATGTCTATGAGCGCGGCATGACCGACAAGCGGCAAATCCGCCTGATGACGGCGTCGGGCATCAAAACCCTTCACCTGACGGTGGATGAATCAGGAACTGTTACAAGCGTGACCGTGGATATGCTGGCACCCGTCCTTGAAGACGAGCGTCTGTTCTTGCCCAACGGCGAAGCCTTGCCCGACGGTGTGTTTGTTTCGATGGGCAACCCCCATTACGTCATCTTTGTGGATGATATCGAAGCCGTGGACGTGGCGCGCGAGGGCTCAATCCTGGAGCATCATTCCCGTTTCCCTGAGCGTTGCAACATTGAGTTTGCCCAGGTCTGGGAAGATGGCATCCGCATGCGCGTGTGGGAGCGCGGGAGCGGCATCACGATGGCTTGCGGCACAGGCGCCTGCGCTACCGCTGTGGCAGCCGCCATCACGGGGCGCTGCGGGCGTCAATCACGCGTCATCATGGACGGCGGCACCCTCGACATCGAGTGGAGCGAAGCCGACGGCCACGTTTACCTGAGCGGCTCGGCGACCATTGCCTTTGAAGGCACAGCCAAGTTACCCACCCGGTAATTGAGTCTCAAGCCTTCCAGCGCTTTTTCAACTATCGTTGAACTGCAGTTGTGGGTTATGGGAATTTTGATTACCTTTGCCGTGTTGCAGCGAAGGTCGACTGCGCCTCGGGAATACTCAAATAAATTTGGTATTCCCCTCGACTTGTTGTACCTTTGCACCCGAATTGAGAGAACATAAACCAAAGATTTGAGACGCAAGATTTTGCGTCTCTACAAAAACAAAAAATAAAAAATGATTAACCAGCAATTACTGAATCCTAAGAGTATTGTCGTCATTGGCGGCAGCAACAACGAGCAGAAGCCCGGTGGCGCTATCGTGCGCAACCTCAAGCAGGGCGGTTTCAAAGGCGACCTCTACGTCCTTAACCCCAAGGAGGACGTGGTGCAAGGCATCCAGGCCCATCACGACATGAAGGACCTGCCCAATGCCGACCTGGCCATCCTGGTCGTGGCAGCAAAGTACTGTCCTGAGTATGTTGACTACCTGACCGAGCACAAGGGCGTGCGCGCGTTCATCATCATCAGCGCCGGCTTCGGCGAGGAGACGCACGAGGGCGCACTGCTCGAGCAGCACATCCTGGACACCTGCGAGAAGTATGGTGCCGCACTCATCGGCCCCAACTGCATCGGCCTGCTGACCACCAACCACCACAGCGTGTTCACGCTGCCCATCCCCGCGCTCGACCCCAAGGGTGCCGACTTCATCAGCGGCTCGGGTGCAACCGCCGTGTTCATCATTGACTCGGGCGTGAGCAAGGGCCTGCAGTTCAACAGCGTTTGGTCCATCGGCAACGGCAAGCAGATCGGTATCGAGGACGTGCTGGAATACATGGACGAACACTTTGACCCCGAGCGTGACTCCAAGGTCAAGTTGCTCTATATCGAGAACATCTCTCACCCCGAGCGCCTGCTCAAGCATGCCCGCTCGCTCATCAGCAAGGGTTGCCGCATCGCCGCCGTCAAGTCGGGTTCGAGCGAGAGCGGTAGCCGTGCCGCATCCAGTCACACCGGTGCTATCGCATCGAGCGACACTGCCGTCGATGCCTTGTTCCGCAAGGCCGGTATCGTGCGCTGCTACTCACGCGACCAGTTGACCACCATCGGCTGTGTACTTACCCTGCCCGAGATGACCGGCAAGAACGTCGCCATCGTCACCCACGCCGGCGGCCCCGGTGTGATGCTGACCGACGCCTTGAGCAAGGGCGGCATGAACGTGCCTCTGCTCGACGCCAAGATCGGCGAGGAACTGAAAGCACAACTCTATCCCGGCTCTTCGGTAGCCAACCCCATCGATTTCCTGGCTACGGGTACTCCCGAGCACCTGGGCATCTGCATCGACTTCTGCGAGAAGCGCTACGACAACGTGGACGCCATCGTGGTCATCTTCGGCACACCGGGTCTGGTACCCTGCGATGACGCCTACAACGTGCTGCACGAGAAGATGCTCACCTGCAAGAAACCCATCTTCCCCGTCTTACCGTGCTTGAACATCGCCGGCCGCGAGGTGAAGGAGTTCATCGACAAAGGCCATGTGAACTTTGCCGACGAGGTCGCTCTGGCCGAAGCGCTCATTCGCGTGAGCGACACACCCAAGCCCGCCACTGCCGACAACCTCTGTGCCGAGGTGGACGTCAAGGCCGTGCGTGCCATCATCGACGGCATCAAGGAGGACGGTTATATCGCTCCCGACGACGTGCGAGCCCTGCTGCAGGCTGCAGCCATCCCCGTCGTGCCCGAGAAGGTATCGGCCAACCGTGACGAACTCGTCGCCGCAGCGCGCGAGATGGGCTATCCCATCGTCGTCAAGGTCGTTGGTCCCGTGCACAAGAGCGACGTGGGCGGTGTGACGCTCAACGTCAAGGACGATGCACAGCTCATTGCCGAGTTTGACCGCATGATGCAGATTCCCGACGCCACCGCTGTGATGATCCAAAAGATGATCAGCGGTACCGAGCTCTTCATCGGTGCCAAGTTCGAGCCCACCTTCGGCCACAACGTGCTGTGCGGCTTGGGTGGCATCTTCGTCGAGGTGCTCAAGGACGTGCAGTTCGGTCTCGCCCCGCTGTCGCAGCCCGAGGCCGAGCGCATGGTGCGCTCCCTCAAGGGTTACAAGATCATCCAGGGTACCCGCGGCAAGCAAGGTCTTGACGAGGCCACCTATGTGAAGATTATCTGCCGCCTCTCGACCATGCTCCACTACGCTCCCGAGATCAAGGAGATGGACATCAACCCGCTGCTGGCCGGTCCCGACCACGTCACCGCCGTTGACGCCCGCATCCGCGTCGAGAAGTAATATCACCACCAGGGCAGAGCCCTGGCCCACGAGACACCCCCGCCCGCTGCAGCCTGCCAAGCATGGCATCCCGCACCGCGTCGTGTCCCGTGGGCCGGGGCTCTGCCTCGGTTAATAACAACAAGAACATGCCATTGAGCGAGAACAAGCGGCGCTGGCTGGCCGCCCACCCTGACCTGGGGCGGCACCAGTCCATGAAGCGGCGACATGACCGTCACGACTACCAGTCGCCCTGCATCTACATGATCACGCTCGCCATCAAGGACAGGCGCCCATTGCTGGGCACCGTCTGCAGTCCCGACGACAGCCACTCGCTACCCTGGTTCAAACCCTCAACCCTCGGTGACATCATCGCTCTATGCTGGCGTGAAATTCCCCGATACTATCCCCAAGTCAGGTTGCTCGCCCTGCAACTCATGCCCGATCACCTGCACGGCATCATCCATGTGACAGAACGATTGCCGCGCCACCTGGGCCATGTCATCAATGGCTTTAAGGTCGGCTGCAACCGCGCAGTTCGTGAACTGTCATTGTCACCCCTTTGGGAAGAAGGCTACAACGACCGCATCCTGCAGGGAAAGGGGCAACTCAATACCATGTTCAAGTACTTGCAAGACAACCCTCACCGCTTGTGGACCAAACGCAACAACCCGGAATTCTTCAGGACACAGCAGGACATCATCATCGGCGACCAGAGCGTCACCGTCATGGGCAATCGATTCCTGCTCGACAGCCCCAACAAAGTCGTAGTGAAATGCTCCCGCGGGATGACCGAAGATGAAATCGAACACGCTACAAAGCGTTTCCTGATGATGGCCCAACGCGGTGCCGTGCTCGTCTCGCCCCGCATCAGCCCCGGCGAGAAAGCCGTCATGGACATGATTCAGGAGGCGGGGTTTCCCTTCATTCAACTACTCGAAAACGGCTTCTCTCCCATGTGGAAACCAGGCGGGGAGATGTTCAATGCCTGCGCCAGCGGGCAGGTACTGCTTGTCGCTCCCTGGCCTTACCACAGCGCCCGCCACACCATCACTCGCGACCAATGTAACCGCCTCAACGACCTGGCCGCCCTCATCTGCTCCATGTGACCAAAGTTTCCCAAACTGAACCCGCCCCCTTTGCACCCCAGCCAGCGTCGTGTCCCGTGGGCCGGGGCTCTGCCCCGGTCTTGTTGTAGCATAAAAAGAGATAGCCGAGCGCCAAATCCAGTCTAGCATGTTGAAAAAACATTTTGATTTTTTTTTGCATTTTTCAAGTAAAATGTGTTATTTTGCAACAATCAATTTAACCATTTTATTATTAACAACTAAAACCTAATAGAATTATGTGTGACGAGATTAACAATGGCTACGACATCGAAGGTGGTGAACTGACATGCGATGCCCCCAAAATCAGTTGGGATTGGAATCCCGGTGATGTCGGACAGTATGGTGACGGTATCCTGACAATCACGGCCAAGGGTGACGGTTTCGTTATGATAGAGGCTGACGAGCGCATCCGCACCGGAGAAGATGAGGCCGTAATGATTATCAAGGCTGAGTATGGCCAGACCATCATTGCCGAGGCCTACATCGCAAGAGCCGGAACTCCAGTGAGCCCTACCACAAGGATAACCATCCAAGTTCCCGACAGAGACGAAGTCAATGATCCAGAGCCGACAAGCCAAGCTCCCAAAATCAGTTGGGAATGGGAACCTGAAGATGTGGGAGAATTTGGTGACGGCATGTTGGTCATCACGGCCACGGGTAACGGTTTCGTCAGGTTAGACGCAGCCAATCGCACCCGCACTGGAGAAGACGAGGCCGTATTGAGAATCAAGGCTAAATATGGACAGACCATCATTGCCGAAGCCTACATCGCGAAAGATGGAACTCCGGTAAGTCCAATAACAAGGGAGACGATCGAAATTCCCGACGAAGACAAAGAACCAGAGCCGATAGGCCAAGCTCCTAGAATCAGTTGGGAATGGGAACCTGGTGATGTCGGAGAGTTTGGTGACGGCCACCTTGTCATCAGGGCCACGGGTAACGGTTTCGTCAGGCTAGACGCTGACGGTCGCACCCGCACTGGAGATGGCGAGGCCGTATTGAACATTAAGGCTGAGTATGGCCAGACCATCATTGCCGAAGCCTACCTTGCGAAAGACGGAATTCCGGCGAGCCCAATCACAAAGGAGACCATCGTCGTTCCCGGTAAAGACGATAAGCCAAGGCACATACCCCGGAACAATGGTCATAATAATGCTCCCGTACTGGTATTTGGCGACGCAAACGGCAAGCAGATCAATGAAATCTCGTTAGCCCCCGGCGAAAAACAAACGGTTAAGATTATCCTCCAAGAGCATCCCAAGCCCCTAACCAAGGGAATACAGGTACAATGGACGATGTTTGACTCCAGCCATAACCCCACCGACGCGATCACTTGTGTTGAGCGCCCCCGCACAAATGAATGGATCACCCCGCTGAACCTGTCATCCACCAACGAATCTCAAGGAGGCTTGGAGGGTAACGTGTCAAGTTCCAACAGGAATCAATCAACCAACTGGCGTTGGATAGGCTACAATAACCGTATCAACCAATTCTGGTATCCCAGAGATCAATTCACTCCTCCGATCGCTGTGGCTGAATTCACTATCCAGGCTCCCAGTGACTGGAAGGACAAGTTTGCGACCCTTGAGTTGGACCGCGAATGGTCAATGTTTGTCGAAAGTGATGTAACCACCATCGGCGACACTTCTCAATACAAGGAATATTGTGAATACGACATGAAGCTGACCATCAGGAACAAGAATGCCATCACAGGCGGTGTTGAGATTGATCCGAACAATTCCAAGAAATCTAAATGTCCAGTCCTGGCCTTTGGCGACAAGAACGGCAATGTCATCAAAGAGGTAACCCTGTCACCTGGCGAGGAAAAGAAGATAAAGCTCATGTTGATCAAGCATCCTGAAGCAGTCACCATGGCTACGGGAGTATTCTTGAACATGCTTAGCTCTAGAAAAACACCCACACATGACATCGCCTGCGTGAATGCCCAAGGTAAATTGAGTAAGGATTGGATTACGCCGTTAAACTTGTCGACAAGTAACCCCGACGTTGGCGGCATCAAAGGCAACCAGCTTGCTTCAAACTATATTGAAAAACTCGGTGAATGGAATTTCCTCATCAGCAATTCGGAAAAAAACCAGGTTTGGATTCCGCGCAATAGCTTCGTGCCTCCTATCGCAGTGGCTGAGTTCACCATTAAGGCTTCGATGAGATGGACTGACAGGTATTCCATCTTTAAACTCAACACTAAGAAAACAGAGTTTGTCGTTACGCCCGAGACAACGCCCTTCTCTCTTGTCGGCACCAGCCTACGTTGCAACTACGACTTGGAGTTGGTCATCAAGAACAAAGGGAAAATAGGGATCTCTCGTCAAATACAGACTCCTAAGAAATAATAAATGACTCTTATTCGAGGGCAGAGCCCCGGTCCACAAGATAATGCTCAAGATGGGCGCGTCTCGTGGATTGAGGCTCTGCCTTGTTTATTACCATGACATTGATGCACCGTTGAAGACAAAATTCGGCCCGAAAAAGGCGCCTTGGGACCAAAAAATCAAGAAAATGAGCGCAGTAACTTGTTAATTCTTGTTAAATATTGTGAATTTGCAACGATTTTCGGCGGGTTGCAACTTGAAATGGGAGAAAAGTTTTGGTCAGGAAAATGGAAAGCAGTACCTTTGCGGGCCGATTATTATCAAAGTAATAGCCTTTTAGGGCAATGCTGTGTGGAATTTGGCCGTTCCGCACGGTGTTGTTTGGGCAATTAACTAACTATTAATTAGGAATTTAAAAGTGGATACTTTAAGTTACAAAACCATTTCGGCCAACGCCGAAACCGTACAGAAGGAATGGGTGGTAGTCGATGCTACCGACCAGATCCTGGGTCGCTTGTGCTCGAAGGTTGCTAAGATCCTTCGCGGCAAGTACAAACCCAACTACACCCCGCACGTTGATTGCGGTGACAATGTGATCATCATCAATGCCGACAAGTGCAAGATGACCGGCAAGAAGTGGACCGAGCACCAGTACGTGCGCTACACGGGCTATCCCGGTGGCCAGCGTTTCACCACGCCCGCCCTGCTTCAGGCCAAGAGCGAGAAGAAGAAAGACCTGCGCAAGGGTATGCACCCCCTGTACATGCAAGTCATCAAGGGCATGCTGCCCAAGAACCGTCTGGGCGCTAAGCTGTTGAAGAACGTTCACGTTTACAACGGTCCCGAGCACCCCCACGAGGCACAGAATCCCAAAGTTATTGACATCAACAAACTGAAATAAGAAGCATGGAACAGATTAATGCAGTAGGTCGCCGCAAAGCCGCTATCGCTCGCGTATACGTTAAGGAAGGCAGTGGCGAGATCACAGTGAACAAGCGCACTTTGGCTGATTACTTCCCCAACCCCATCCTGCAATACATCGTTAAGCAGCCGCTTAACACGCTGGATGCCGCCGAGAAGTATGACATCAAGGTTAACCTGGTTGGTGGTGGTTACAAGGGACAGGCCGAGGCCCTGCGTCTCGCTATCGCCCGCGCCCTGGTGAAGATCAACCCCGACGACAAGAGTGCCCTGCGCAAGGAGGGTTTCATGACCCGCGACCCGCGTGCTGTGGAGCGCAAGAAACCCGGTCAGCCCAAGGCCCGCAAGAGATTCCAGTTCAGCAAGCGCTAATCGCCGCATGACGATGGTTGGCGACGTGTTGTCGCCGATCGATGCTTGCTCCACATTATATATAGGTATGCCACGTGTGGCATGAGCTATATCGAGTTTAGTATCCAAATCGCATAGACTCACACTGGGAACTGCGGTGGCTACTATGCGATTGATTTAGTCGAAAGTAAACAATTTATTAAAAAACAAAAAAAACAATGCAGACACCTAATTTTGACCAACTGCTGGAGGCTACTTGCCACTTTGGTCACCTGAAACGCAAATGGAACCCCGCTATGGCGCCCTACATCTTCATGGAGCGTAACGGTATCCACATCATCGATTTATACAAGACCAGCGCTAAGCTGGAAGAGGCAGCAAACGCCCTGAAGAACATTGCCAAGAGTGGCAAGCGCGTTCTGTTTGTTGCCACCAAGAAGCAGGCCAAGGACGTGACCCGCGAGCGTGCCATGAGCGTTGATATGCCCTACGTGATCGAGCGTTGGCCCGGCGGTATGCTGACCAACTTCGCCACCATCCGCAAGGCCGTGAAGAAGATGGACACCATCGACAAGATGGAGACCGACGGCACGATGGACAACATGTCGAAGCGTGAGAAGCTGCAGCTGAGCCGTCAGCGCGCTAAGTTGGAGAAGAACCTGGGTTCCATCAAGAACCTGAACCGTCTCCCCAGCGCTCTGTTCGTCGTTGACGTACTGAAAGAGCACATCGCCGTTGCCGAGGCTAACCGTCTGGGCATCCCCGTGTTCGGTATCGTCGACACCAACAGCGATCCCAGCAACGTTGACTTTGTGATCCCCGCCAATGACGACGCCAGCAAGTCGATCGACATCATCCTGGCCACCGTTTGCGAGGCTATCAAGGAAGGTCTGGAGGAGCGCAAGGTTGAGCAAATCGACAACAAGGATGCAGAGGCCGACGCCGAGGAGGTAAAAGAGGCTCCCAAGCCCCGCCGCCAGCGTGTTCGCCGTGCTGCTCCCGTAGCCGATGACGCTCCCAAGGCCGAAGAGGCTCCCGCCGCTGAGGCTCCCAAGGCAGAGGAATAATTCCAAACAATAACTACTAACAAAGTTTACCAAAACAGAATTATGGCTGTAACCATCAATGACATCAAGAAACTGCGCGACATGACCGGCGCAGGCTTGAGCGACTGCAAGAAGGCGCTCATCGAGAGCGACAACGACATCACCAAGGCTATGGAGCTGATCCGCAAGCGCGGCCAGGCCATCGCTGCCAAGCGTGAAGACCGCCAGGCTGCCCAGGGCATCGCCCTCGGTAAGTCGGACGGCAAGTTCGCTGCTATCATCGCCCTCAAGTGTGAGACCGACTTCGTTGCCAAGAACGAGAAGTTTGTCAACCTCGCCAAGGCTATCCTGGACCTCGCTATGGCCCAGAAGCCCGCTAATCTCGACGAGCTCAACGCCCTCGACATGGACGGCAAGCCCGTAACCGAGCAGATCACCGCCCTGAGCGGTATCACCGGCGAGAAGATGGAATTGGGCGCCTATGAGTGCCTGAACGCCCCCTCGACCGTGGTTTACAACCACTTCAACGGTATGCTGTCGGCTGCTGTCGCCTTCAACCAGGAGAACGTGGCCGAAGACGTTGCCAAGGCTATCGCAATGCAGGTTGCCTCGATGAATCCCATCAAGGCCACCCGCGAGCAGATTCCTCAGGAGGTTATCGACGAGGAGCTGCGCATGGCTATCGACAAGACCCGTGCCGAGCAGGTAAGCAAGGCTGTTGAGAACGCCCTGAAGAAGGCCGGTTTCAACCCCTACTACTGCGCTACCGAGGAGCACCGCGACGAGGCTATCCGCAAGGGTTACATGACCGAGGAGCAGGTTGCCGAGGCCCTGAAGCTCATGGATGAGACCGCCAAGCAGAAGGAGGCCAACATGCCCGAGCAGATGATTCAGAACATCGCACAGGGTCGCCTGGGCAAGTTCTATCAGGAGAACGTGCTGATGGAGCAGGTTTACGAGGCTGGTGAGAACAAGGAGACTGTAGCACAGTTCCTGGCTGCCGCCGACAAGGACCTGAAGGCCATCGACCTGAAGCGTGTCAACCTGAACGTGGACTAATTTCTCATTTCGAGATACCAGCGTGTTGTTGCCAGCGAGTTGTCGCTGGCAACAACTTTTTTTTATGGGATGGAATGGGGAGTGATAGGGCATTACGGGGCATATGGGAAATATAATGGGATGATTTATTGGTGATTTCCTATTGTCAGTTGAAAAATTTGTTGTAACTTTGCCGCGCTTTTTTGAAGTTTCCAGTGTGATGGGAAATTAAAGGAAGCGTTTTTACGTATTTATCACTTTAATTTTGAGTAACACAATCAATTAAAAATGAAGACTTATCAATTGAACGCAGAGGCTCGTACCGACCTCGGCAAGAAGGCCGCTAAGGCCCTCCGCAAGGAGAACAAAATCCCCGTTGTCCTGAATGGTGGCAAGCTCGTTGAGCTCGACAAGGACGGCAAGTACAATGGCAAGCTGCTCGCTGGTGAGAAGGTTGTCCCCATTGGCCGTGACGGCAAGGGCATCATCACCACCGACCTGGTAGTGAACTTCGCCGACGTGCGCAAGTTGATCTACAGCACCGACGTGTGTGTGATCGACCTGACCTACGACGGTCAGACCCGCAAGGCTGTCCTGAAGGACCTCCAGTTCCACCCCGTTAGCGACGCTATCCTGCACATGGACCTGCTCGAGGTTAGTGAGGACAAGCCCGTCGTTGTTGAGATTCCTGTTCACCTCGAGGGTCACGCTGTCGGTGTTAAGGCCGGTGGTAAGCTCTACCTGAGCATGAAGAAGGTGAAGGTTAAAGGTCTGTACAAGGACATTCCCGAGACCATCATCCTCAACGTTGACGCTCTGGAGATCGGCAAGACCATCAAGGTTCGCGACTGCCAATTCGACAACATCGAGCTGGTTAACGCCAAGGATCTGGTTATCGCCGGTGTACGCACCACCCGTGCTGCTGCCAACGCAGTTGCCGAGGGCGAAGAGGGCGAGGCCGAAGGCGAGGCTGCTGCCGAGTAAACTTGATAATGATTGTGGCGCTTCATGCGCCACATCAATTATTCAACCACCCTATGAAATATCTCATTGTCGGCTTGGGGAACATTGGTGCCGAATACCAGGGGACCCGCCACAACATAGGATTTACAGTATTGGATGCTCTCGCCGAGGCATCCAATATTGTTTTCAAGACGCAACGCTACGGCGCTGTGGCTGAGATGCGTCTCAAGAATCAGCAACTCATATTGCTGAAGCCCTCGACCTATATGAACCTGAGTGGCGAGGCCGTGCGCTACTGGATGATCAAGGAACACATCGACCTTGACCATCTGCTGGTCATCGTTGACGACATTGCGCTGCCCTTCGGCCAGATCCGCATCCGTCCCAAGGGCGCCGATGGTGGCCACAACGGCCTGAAAAGCATCAACGACTGCTTGGCAAGCCAGCAGTGGGCACGTCTGCGTTTCGGCATCGGCAATGATTTCCCGCCGGGTGCCCAAGTGGACTATGTCCTGGGTTACCCCACCCCCGAGGAATTGCAGATACTCCCCGAGCGCGCCAAGGTTGCCATCGATGCCATCAAGGCCTTTTGCCTGTCAGGGGTGACGTTCGCCATGAACAATTTCAATAATAAATGATTCGAGCGATGAATCGCTTGAGTTAGAGGTTAAAGGTTAAAGGTTAAAGACGTTAGAGATATTTTGATTTTCAAATCACTGGCATGAAGGAAGTTAGGATTGACAAGTGGCTATGGGCCACACGCGTGTTCAAGACCCGCACTATCGCCACCACAGCCTGCAAGCTGGGACGCGTGACCATCGGCGGGATGCCCGTCAAGCCGTCGCACGGCATCAAGGTGGGCGACCGCATCGATGTGCGCAAGCCGCCGGTAACTTATACATTTGAAGTTCTGGCCCTGCTCAACAACCGCGTGGGCGCCAAGCTGGTGCCTCAGTACCTGAACAACGTCACCAGTCCCGACCAGCTGCGCCTGCTGGAGATGGTGAAGATCGACGGCTTTGTCAACCGCCAGCGCGGCATGGGCCGCCCCACCAAGAAGGAAGGTCGCGAATTGCAGGACTTCACCGACGATGCGTTCTTCGGCTTTGACGACCCGACCCCCATCGACGACGCGTTTGACTGGGACGAGGAAGATAATCCCTTGTGGACCCAAGAGGACGAGGAGCGCCTGAATGAGGACATCGCCCGTCGCCAATCCGAAAAGAAATGACAAAAACAGACCCGAAACGGTAAACACCGCCTCGGGTCTTTTTCTTTGTTCCTGTTTCACGACATCACCATGACCTGGAGGGCGTGCGCCTGCACAAGTCAACGAAGCGGCAGAAGTTGCACCACTTGGCATTGTCGGGAGTCTGGATGAAGTCATCCTCATAGAGGCTCTTGACGGTCTCACCCATCCGCTCGGCAAACACCTGAACCACAGGATTATCCATCGAGAAGACGAACTGCTCGGGTTGTGCTCCACGGCGATCCTCTTTCATCTTGACGCCACTTTCTTTCATCGACGACAACTTGTAGATGACCGGCGTGACGCTTTTCACCTCGGGATGCTCAATCATGTAGGCATAGCAATAAAGGAAAAGCTGCAGGATCGCTTTGCGGCGGTCTTTTTTGGTATTGTTGAACAAGTCGTCAAGACGGTCCCTGTTGACAAAGGTTGTCTCGTCCTTGCCGGTCTTGTAGTCCACAATGCGCACAGTGCCGTCGGCCAAGCGGTCAATGCGGTCGGGGGTGTAGCTGAAATTGAACGATTCTCCGCCTATCGTCAAGGGCGTCATCAGGTGCTTTTGTTCACATTCAAGTATGGTGATATTCCCTTGTTTTTCAATGATTTCCAAATCATAATCCAGTACAAACCGCACATAGCTCTCGATGGTTTCGACCAGCATGAACGCCTCGCCCCTGAGGTTTGTGGTGTCGCTGTCGAGATTCTCTTCACTCACGTGCAGATAGTGCTTCTTGATGTGACGCTCGACCGACTTGTGCAACCGGTTTTTCTTGAAATGCTCGATGTAAGACTTGTCCAGCACACCGCCTCGGGCCATCGATTGGTCGCAGTAGTAACAGGAGCTGAGCGTGTCGTGAATGATGTCGCCGAACGTGCCGTAATCCATGAAGTCACTCACCTCATTGTCCTCGTTCAAGCCCTGAACATAGTGGAGATAGAACGACAAGGGACAGTTGATGTACTTGTTGATGGCGCTGGCCGACAGGTAACGCCCACCGGCTGTAGCCGGATTGCTCGTGTAGCGGCTGCTCAGGTTGCCGGCATCGGCCGACGACACCTCGATGGCGATGGGCGACGAGGTCTCGACATCGGTACTCAATTCAATGAATTCCAGCTGCTTGCCATAGACCTTCTCAAGCTGAGTGATGTAACGTGAAGGTTCGCTGGACCCTATCTTTTGGGCACTGGAATCGTAGATAAGCGTCACGCGGCGCGCACGGTTGAGCAAACGATAGAAATTATAGGACACGATAGCCTCCTGCTGCTCGATGGTCGACATACCGTGAGCACGACGTATATAGTTGGGGATAAACGAGTTGACGCTGCGACGACGGGGGAACACACGCTCGTTCATCGACAGAATCACCACGTTCTCAAAATCCAGGCTGCGGGTTTCCAGCAGGCCCATGACCTGAAGGCCCTGCAACGGTTCGCCAGTGAAGGGCACGACAGCGGCTGCCATGAGGCGGTCGATGAGATAGAAGACGGTGCTGCGCTGCAGCATCTGACCACACTCGGCCAGCGAGCGCTTGAGCTGGTTGAGCACGTCGATATACATCATCAGGAAAGCCTGTTGCAAGGGCACCTCCACGCCATCCTGAGTGCGTTCTTCAACCTCCTGTTCATCAACTTCCTCATCGGTGGGTTTCATCCTGGCCATCAACAGGTTAGAAAACGACAGCAGATGATTGAGGTAGTCCACCTCACGGGTGCTGTCATCGCCAGGGTTGTCGCTGTCCATGGCTGGGACAAAAAGGTCGCCGAAACTCAGTTCCTTGAACTCGGGAGCAGGCACACGGAAACGGTTGGTGCGCGCCAAGTTCGTTGCCATATAGAGCGCCTCGCTGGTAAAATAGGTCTTGATGAGCGGATGCGACAGGATGTCGTTGACATCCTCGCGGTAATAGGTCCACACACCATGCTCCTTGCTGGCCTGGTGATGCATGCGCGCAACGATGTGCATGAGCGACACGATGCCCGAACTGCGCAAGGGATAACCCAGCGTCACGTTGAGCGTCATGCCTGCGCCCATATTCTGCTCGGGGGCATGCACCGAGTGCAGCAATGGCACCAGCAAGCCCTCATCGGGCAGGACGATGGCAGTCTCGATGCCCGGCAAACCTCGGCCGTCCAGCATACGACTCACCTCATCAAACGCTTGCTTGGCCTGACCCACATTAGACGGGACTGAGACCACACGCACCGTCTGGTCCAGCGCCTCAAGTGGCTCAAGCTCCTGAGCGCCAAATCGCTTGCAGTAACCGTCGATGAGCAATGCGCCGGGGTCACGCGGTGCCCCGTCGGGCATCGTCAGGATGCCCGCATTATCCCACCAGAAGTCGGCCTTTCCCTCGGCCTGGAAGCGGTCAAAGAGCTTGACCTCGGCTGCCGACAGCACACCGAAGCCCACAAATACCACGCGGCTGTAACAAGACGGCATGACAGCCGACTCGGCCGCCAGACGCAATTGCCTGCCTAACGTGACCACACCCTTAGCATCAAGTACCTGATGATAAGCGTGATAAATAGCTTCAAGGGCATTCCACAGACTCAAGAAGCGCTGCTTGATGCCATCCTCGTCAGTGACATCGTCGGGCTTCTTGTCCTCAATCATGCGCCAGAGGCTGGCATCGGCATCGGTGTCAAAGAACGCCGTGAACAGGTCATCGCCAAAGATTTTCTTCACCTTTTCCTTGACCTCAGGCGAGAGGTAATTACTGCTCAGGTCGTGCAGATCCTCGAGGTTCTGGTAAATCTCATGGGCATCGGCCAATGAGCGGTCGATATCGTTGAAATCGCTGATGATGAGCTGCGCCCAATAGATGAATTTATCGAACTCCTGCGCCTTGTCGCCCATCGCCTGGCAATAGGCGTCATAGAGGGCAAACATCATTTCGATGTCGGTGGCCGCTGCAGTATGCGTCAACTCGGCGACAAACTCGTTGATCGAGGTCACGCAAGGCAACAGATGAGGCACACGTGAGACCGCCACCAACTGCTGTTGCAGGTAGTGAACAAAGAACTGCCCACTACGGCGATTGGGGAAGACAAAACAGTAATTCTCAAGGCCTTGCACCTCGAGATAACGGTGAGCGACTTGCTGCAGGAATGATGACATGACAGTTAGAAGTTGAGGGACGTGACTCCGCCACGTCCCGAGGAAATCTTTTTTCTACTTGCGGATGAAAATGGAGAGACGGATGGTGAGGTCGAACAGTACCAGCTTGGCATTGGCGTTGCCGGCAATGTCGGTGCTGGCACGCTCCAACTCGGCGGCAATGGCCTCGACGTTGCGCTCGTTGATGAACGGGGAGAAGCGCGTCGAGAAAGCCTCTTCCTCACGCGTCATATAATTCAGCTCGGGGTTGTGCAGGTTATAGATGAAGTTCTCGCGCACCTGACGCACAGCATAATCAAGGAAACGCCGTGATTTCTCTCGCTTCATGTCGGCGATCACCTCGCTCCAAGCCTTCAGCTTGGCCAAGTCATGCTGGTAAGAAAGACGCATCATCTCGATGAAACGCTCGCGGAACTCATGAAACTCGCTGCCCGTCTGCACCATGCGCTCGGCCATGATGACGTTGCCGTCGGCAGGGGCGGCCAGAGCCATGGCATCCTGCATGTCCATGCCGTAACGCTGGGCCAGATACTGGGCCACCATCGGCGTGGAGGGCTTGCGCAACTCGATGCGCTGGCAGCGCGACAGAATTGTGCCCAGGATGCCCTTCTCGTTGTCGCTCACAAGGATGAACTTGCAGTCGTCGTAAGGTTCCTCGATGAGTTTCAGCAACTTGTTGGCAGCCTCATCCTTGAGTTTCTCCGGCAACCAGATAATGAGGACCTTATACTTGACAGTATAGGCACTCAGCGTCATCTTGCGCATGATATTATCGGCCTCATGCACAAAGATTTGCGGCTGGGCATTGTCATTCTTCAGCAAGGACAGCCAGGCCTGGTAATCCTCGACCGGATAGCGGGTGACGAACTCGCGCCACTCGTCGATGTAATCGTCGGCATTGCAGGGGTTGTTGCTGTCGCCCTTACGGTTGGTGTAGGGATAACTGTAGTGGGTATCCACCTGATTGAAAGACTGGTGCTGGCGGCACATCGGGCACACGCCGCACGAGTCGCCATCGACATGGTTCTTGCAGTGCAGATACTGGGCTGCCGCCATCGCCAGGCCCAACTTGGGCACTCCCGGCTCGCCATAGAGCAACAGTGCATGCGGCAAGCGGTCGGCATCAATCATCCGACGTATTTGCTCAATCGCCTGTTCGTTGCCTAAAACTTCGCTGAATTTCATGTGTAATCAATGTTTTTCGGAGTGTAAAGATACAACAAATTCTCCACTCCACCTCGAGCGAAGCACTTTTTTTTGTGGAATGACAATAAAATGGTAATTTTGCGGAAAATGGCGGATAAGATGACACGGGAACAGCGGCATCGTTGCATGAGCCGCATCAGGGGACGCGACACCAAGCCTGAACTGGTGGTGCGGCGATGGCTGTGGCATCAGGGATTCCGTTACAGGCTGTGTGTGAAGTCATTGCCCGGCAGGCCCGACATCGTGATGAGGAAGTGGCGCACGGCCATCTTTGTCAACGGGTGCTTCTGGCACGGGCACGAATGCGAGAACAACCGCCAGCGGCCCTCGACCAACGCCGCATTCTGGCAAGAGAAATTCGCCCGCAACCGTGAGCGCGACGCCCGCAACCAGGCATTGCTCCAAGCGGCCGGCTGGCATGTGATCGTGGTGTGGGAATGCCAGTTGTCGCCCAAACGGCGCGAGGCGACGCTGCGCGAACTCGACGTGACACTGAGCCGCATTGTGCTGCAACAGAACAGTGCCCCGGGCAAACGCTATGCCATGCCCGACGAGGGCAACGAGGCCTCACTCGCCGCCGAACCGGCGGCTGCCTACCGCCCAGCAACGGCCAAAAACCCAAAATGAGTCAAAAACGAATAAAAATGATAAAATGAAAGTTAACGCCGCCAAAAAAGCGGCTTTTTTCATTTTTCCAACATGAAAACTATGGTTTTCAAAGAGCCCATTTTATGGCCGTTTTCCCCCTGCTGCAAGGTGTCAAAAAAAGGTATTGAAAATATTTTGTCAGTAATAAAATAATACCTAATTTTGAGCGCTTTTTAAGCGACCATCTAATGACTACATTAACGAACTTTTATTAATACTTTAATCGTTTTAATTAACACTGAAAAATGGAGATCAAAACGGCAATGGCCGGAACGCTTGAATCCGGCGACATTTTCATCCAGATTGCGCCCAACGACAACGCTGGACTGCACATTGATCTTGACAGCACGGTAGCCTATCAATTCGGCGACCAAATCAAGAGAGTTATCACCGAGACCCTGCAGGGCCTGGGCATCGACCAAGCCGAGGTGAAAGCCACGGACAAGGGAGCCCTGGACTGCACCATCCGCGCCCGCGTGACGGCAGCCGCCGTACGCGCCACGGGCAAAGACGTGTGGGCCGACTAATTAACACTAAAAAACCATCAAAAACGAGAAAATTGTTATGCAACGACTCAGAAGAACAATGATGTTTGTCCCTGGTAACAACCCGGGAATGATGGCCGACGCTCACATCTACGGTCCCGATTCAATCATGCTCGACCTCGAGGATTCGGTTTCGATGGCCGAGAAGGACGCTGCGCGTCTGCTTGTTCACAACGCACTCAAGACCATCGACTACGGCACGACCGAGATGGTGGTACGCATTAACCCGCTGAACACTCCTTACGGCAAGAAGGACGTCGAGGCTGTGGTAAAGGCTGGCGTTCACGTCATCCGCATGCCCAAGACCGAGACCGCCGAGGAGGTTAAGGAACTCGAAGAGGAAATCATCAAGGTGGAGACCGAGCTGGGCTGCGTAGGCCGCACCCAGATCATGGCTGCCATCGAGAGCACGCTGGGCGCGCTCAACGCCTATGCCATCGCCACCGCCAGCAAGCGCATGATGGGTATCGCCCTCGGCGCCGAGGACTACTGCGCTAACCTGAAGGCTCAGCGCACGACTGGCGACTCACCTTTCTTCGGTATGGAGCTGCAAATGGCTCGCCAGTGCATCGTGACGGCTGCCCGCGCTGCCGGTATCGACGCTCTTGACACCGTGTTCAGCAACCTCAACGACATGGACACCTTCCGTCGCGAGGTTGAGATGATTAAGGCAATGGGCTTCGACGGCAAGTCCATCATCAATCCTCGTCAAATCGAGGTTGTCAATGAGATCTTTGCTCCCAAGGAGAAGGAAATCGAGAAGGCCAAGACCATCATCGCTGCCATCAAGGAAGCTGAGAAGCGCGGCAGCGGCGTTATCGCCGTTAACGGCAAGATGGTTGACCGCCCCGTGGTTATCAGAGCACAACGTACCATCGACCTGGCCATCGCGTCGGGCATCTTGACAAAGGAGGACTTAGCATGAACAGTATCAAAGATAGAGCAGCCCTGATTGCCGCTGCTGCCAAAGAATTGGGTAAGGAAGTCTATAACGACGCCCACATGAAGAAGAACATTACGCCGCGTCACGAGTTGCAGCGTTCCAACGGTAAACTCGTCACCCTCGAGGAAGCCATCAAGAAGAGCGGCCTCAAGGACGGCATGACCATCTCGTTCCACCACCACTTCCGCAGTGGTGACAAGGTCATCAACATGGTTGTTGCCAAGCTCGCCGAGATGGGTTTCAAGAACCTGACGCTGGCTTCATCGAGCCTCATCGACGTGCATGAGCCCCTGATCGAGCACATCAAGAACGGCGTTATCACCCAGTTGCACACCAGTGGTCTGCGCGGTGCCCTCGCTACCGAGGTATCGCACGGCCTGATGGAGAAGCCCGTAATCTTCCGTTCACACGGTTCACGCGGCTATGCCATCAAGAGCGGTGAGTTGCACATCGACGTAGCCTTCCTGGGCGCATCGTCGTCCGACCCCCTGGGCAACGCTGCCGGTTACTCGACCAGCCCCAACGCCAAGAGCATCTGCGGTTCTCTGGGTTATGCCCTGCCCGATGCCAAGTATGCCGACAAGACCATCATCCTGACCGATGACCTGGTAGACTATCCCAACCAGCACAGCGCCATCAGCGAGGCCGACGTGGACTACGTTGTTGTCGTTGACTCGGTGGGCGACTCGAGCAAGATCTCCTCGGGTGCCATCCGCGACACCAAGAACCCGCGCGACATCCTGCTCGCCAAGCAGGCTGCCAAGGTGGTGATGAACAGTGGTTACTTCGAGGACGGTTTCTCGATGCAGACCGGCTCGGGTGGTGCTGCACTCGCAGTGACCAAGTACCTGCGCCAGGGTATGATCGACAAGGGCATCAAGGCCAGCTACGCCCTGGGTGGTATCACCAGCCACATGGTGAAACTGCATCAGGAGGGCCTGATCGACCGCATCATCGACGTTCAGTCGTTTGACAAGGTGGCTGCCGAGTCGCTGATGAACGACCCGAAGCACAAGAGCGTGTCGGCCAACGAGTACGCTGCCTTGATGGAGCCGGGTGCTGCAACCCACTTCCTGGATGTCGTTATCCTGTCGGCTCTCGAGGTTGACGTGAACTTCAACGTGAACGTGCTCGTGGGTAGCGACGGTATCATCCGTGGCGCTATCGGCGGTCACCCTGACACCGCTATGGACAGCGCCCTGTCAGTCATCGTTTGCCCGCTGCTGCGCGGCCGCATCCCCTGCATCGTTGACGAGGTTACCACGCTGATCACTCCGGGCAGCAATGTTGACGTTGTCGTTACCGAGTACGGTATCGCCGTTAACCCCAACCGTCCCGAGGTGAAGGAGCGTCTTGAGGCTGCAGGCTTGAAGATTGTGGACATCCACGATCTGGCTGCCAAGGCTCGCAAGATCATCGGCGATCCCGCTCCCCTGCCCTTCGGCGACAAGGTTGTGGGCGTCGTGCTCAACCGCGACGGCTCGGTACAGGATGTAATCAAGAACATCGTTGGTTAAATCCCGCATTTAACCTGACGCTATAACACTGACGATGGAGATTACGCTCGACGCTCTACTGCAAAGCCGTGACAACCGTCACGCGCTGCAACAGCAGTTACTCCAGCAACACCCCGGCAACACGCTCGTGTGCCTGACCGTGGTGATGCCCGGTAGCGTCAAGCGTAATCTCTATTCGGTAGTGACTGCACAAGCAGCCTTGACCGCGCTACTCGACCGCATGGGCGAGCACGTGCGCGCAACACACGCCCGCGACTTGGCAACAGGTTATGAGGCCTACCTCATCACCGACTTGCCGGCGCTTGAGGCCAAACGTGTGACTTGTGACATCGAAGACAGCCACCCGTTAGGGCGGCTGTTCGACATTGATGTCATGAACGGTGACGGCACGCCCATCACCCGCCAGACGGTGGGCGGCGAGCCGCGTCGTTGCCTGTTGTGTGACCACGAGGCCCGCTGGTGCATGCGCAACCACAGCCACTCGCAGGAGGAGCTGATGGCCCACATTCAACAACTGATTGAGGACTATGTACGATAACTTTGAAATCTGCGACATGCCGCTCTCGCTCAAGTCCAACCGGACACGGGTGGAGCGCTTCCTTGCCGACAGCGGTCTGCGTCTTGAGGGCGTGGACTACTATGCCGCCGTCACCGATGACGACGGCAACATCATTGCCGGTGGGGGCTTGCAGGGCAACGTGATCAAGTGCATAGCCGTGGGCGAAGCGGCTCGCGAGACCGGCTTGAGCAACAAGCTGCTCTCTCACCTTATCGGCATGGCCAACCAGCAGGGCGCCAGCTCGGTGAAGGTCTTCACCAAACCCGACAACCGCACGGTGTTCGAGAGCATGGGCTTCAAGGTCATCGCCAGTGCTCCCCGTGCCATCCTGATGGAAAACGGCATGAGAGGCATCAGCACCTACACCGGCTACCTGCGCCGCATGCGCGGCGACCGTCCTGAGGGCGCCTCGGCCATCGTGATGAACGCCAACCCGTTCACCCTGGGCCACCGTTATCTGGTGGAGCAAGCAGCCCGAGAAGCCTCGACGCTGTATGTCATCGCTGTGCGCGAGGACCGCTCGGCATTCAGCTACGCCGAGCGCCTGGCCACGATTCAGGCCGGCTGCAAGGGTTTGGATAACGTAGTGGTTGTCGAGGGCAGTGACTACGCCATCAGCGAGTTGACATTCCCCACCTACTTCCTCAAGCAGGTGACCGATGCCACCGACACCCACATCACGCTGGATCTGGACCTGTTTGCCCGTCACATCGCTCCCGCCCTGGGCGTGACCACACGCTATGTGGGCAGTGAACCGATTGACGAGCTGACGGCGCGCTACAACGAGCTCATGCAGGAGCAGTTACCGCAACACGGCATCACCGTGAAAACGGTGGACCGCCTGATGCAGGACGGACAAGTCGTGAGTGCATCGCGTGTGCGTCAAGCGCTGGCCGACGGCTCGTTGAGCCAGGCTGCCGCACTGGTGCCGGCGACCACTGTCCCCTACCTCATCGCTCATCTTGCCGCCGACGCCATGCGTGCCGAGCTCGACACCACGCCCAAGCCCGGGCTGGTGGACCGCAACGACAACGGAGCGCACCGCGACATGAACCTGGCGATGATGAACAGGAGCATCGACGCGTTGCAGCCCTATTTTGTCAAGCTGGCGCTACTTGGATGCCAAGATGCATTGCCCGAGACCGAGCAGGTGCGCCAAATCGGCCTTGAAGCCGAGCGGGCCATGCTCAATGCCACGGGTGGCGTGAACACCCATCGCGGAGCCTTGTTCTCGATGGGACTGACCACGCTGGCCGCAGCATGGTGCATGAGCCACAATGGCACAGCCGAACGAAAAGCATTGCAGAGCCTTATCCAGCAGCTTGCTACAGGATTCGCTCCCACGGCGGGCACCCACGGCAACAATGCCGTGAATGCGCACCGTGTGACCGGCGCCCTTGACCTGGCCAAGGCCGGTTATCCGCAACTGTTCAGCGACTGGCTTCCTGCCTATGAGGGCTGGCATGTAGATAATCCTTCTACAGCCCGTCACAAGCTGTTGCTGCTCATCATGAGCCAGCTCGACGACACCAATGTCATCCACCGTGTGGGCTACGAGCAGGCACAGCAGGTCAAGCAAGAGGCACAAGCTTTGCTCAACAACTACAGCACCGACGGCATGGAAGCGATGAACCGCGACTACATCGCCCGCAACATCTCTCCCGGCGGCAGTGCCGACATGGTTGCGCTCACTGTATTCATTCACGCAATATTGAATTAACAACCCTATATCAATTAACATTTTCAAAATTTTATCATGGTAGAATTAATTAATCAAGGAGTTTACTTAATCAACGGTAACGAAATTCGCACTGATGCAACTGGTATGCCCACGCCTGACGAGGCTCGTGAGAATACCATCACTTACGGCATCCTGCGCTCTCACGATGTAGATGGCAGCAAGGGTAAGAAAATGCGCATCCGCTTCGACGCGATGATGTCGCACGACATCACCTACGTGGGCATTATCCAAACCGCCCGCGCCAGTGGTCTCGAGAAGTTCCCCCTGCCCTACGCAATGACCAACTGCCACAACTCGCTGTGCGCTGTCGGCGGTACCATCAACGAGGATGACCACGTGTTCGGTCTCTCGGCTGCCAAGAAGTACGGCGGTATCTACGTGCCCGCTAACCAGGCCGTTATCCACCAGTTCGCCCGCGAGGCCATGGTGAAGTGCGGTAACATGATTCTGGGTAGCGACAGCCACACCCGCTACGGTTCGCTCGGTAACATGGGCGTCGGCGAAGGTGGTGGTGAGCTCGTGAAGCAGCTGCTGCGCAACACTTGGGACATCAACGCTCCCGAGGTTGTCCTCGTTTGGTTGGAAGGCGCACCCAAGAAGGGTGTAGGTCCCCACGACGTTGCTATCTCGCTGGTAAAGGCTACCTTCGAGAGCGGCTTTGTTAAGAACAAGGTGCTCGAGTTCGCTGGCCCCGGCGTGAAGAACCTGCCCATCGACTTCCGTAACGGTATCGACATCATGACCACCGAGACCACTTGCTTGAGCTCGATCTGGGTTACTGATGACGAGGTTAAGCACCACTACGAGATTCACAAGCGTCCCGAGGACTTCAAGGTGCTCCAGCCCGGTGAGGTGGCTTACTATGATAGCATGATCAAGATCGACCTGAGCACTCAGGAGTGTATGATCGCTCTGCCCTACCACCCCAGCAACGCTTTCACCATCCACGAGTTGCAGGCCAATCCCGTCGAGATCCTGCGCAAGGTCGAGGAGGACACCAAGAAGCGCTTCGGCGACAAGGTACAGTGCGACCTCGTTGACAAGGTGATGAAGGACGGTAAGGTACAGGCCGACCAGGGTATCATCGCTGGTTGCTCGGGCGGTACCTATGACAACCTGAGCGCTGCTGCCAGCATCATGCGCGGCAAGAGCATCGGTAACGACTACTTCACCATGAGCGCTTATCCCCAGTCGGTTCCCGTTTACATGGCTACCGTTCGCGAGCGCATCGTTGAGGAGCTCCTCGAGACTGGTGTTATCATCAAGCCCGCATTCTGCGGTCCTTGCTTCGGTGCCGGTGACGTTCCCAGCAACAACGGTCTGTCAATCCGCCACACCACCCGTAACTTCCCCAACCGCGAGGGTTCCAAGCCCGGTCAGGGTCAGATCTCGCTGGTTGCCCTGATGGACGCCCGTTCCATTGCAGCCACCGCTGCTAACGGAGGCGTTATCACCGCTGCCACCGATGTTGACTACACCGACGACCACAAACCTTATCAGTACGATGCCAGCATCTATGAGCGCCGCGTTTATTACGGCTTCGACAAGGCCAACACCGACGTTGCTCTGCGCTATGGTCCCAACATCAAGGACTGGCCCAAGATGTATGCTATGGAGGACAACATGCTGCTCGAACTGGCAGCCGTTATCCACGACAGCGTAACCACCACCGACGAGTTGATCCCCAGCGGCGAGACCTCGAGCTATCGCTCGAACCCGCTGAAGCTCTCTGAGTTCGCCCTGTCACGCCGCGTGCCTGAGTACGTAGGCCTGAGCAAGCGCATCCAGGAGCAGGATCACGAGCGCCGCGACGGCAAGTGCCCGCAGAACGTGCTCGACGCTCTCGCTAAGGTAGGTGCTAAGCCCGAGAACACCTCGTTCGGCTCATGCGTATTCGCTCACAAGCCCGGTGACGGTTCTGCCCGTGAGCAGGCTGCATCGTGCCAGAAGGTGCTCGGCGGCGACGCCAACATCTGCTACGAGTACGCCACCAAGCGCTATCGCAGCAACTGCATCAACTGGGGTATCGTTCCCTTCACCATCGCTCCCGATGTTGAGTTCAACTACAACCCCGGTGACATGGTATTCGTTCCCGGTATCCGCGAGGCCATCATCAACGGCAAGGAGGAAATCGATGCCAAGGTTATCGCTGCCGACGGCGTGCATGACCTGCACCTGTTCTTCCAGAACCTGACTCCCGACGAGCGCACCATCCTCGCCGAGGGCTGCCTGATGAACTTCTACGCTTCACAGAACAAGTAATTCATTATTCCAGTCATGGGCTCAATGCCCATGACTGGAAGTTTAGAGTTCAGTGGTTAGTCTTTAGAGGCCCATCCACTGGACGACAAAACATAAAACATCATTTATCAATCATTTATAAACGAAACTGATTTTATTCAATTAAAATGGAAAAAATTAAAATGACCACTCCCATCGTGGAGATGGACGGTGACGAGATGACCCGCATCCTGTGGAAGATGATCAAGGACGAACTGATTCTTCCGTTTGTTGACCTCAAGAGTGAGTACTACGACCTGGGTCTTGTAAAGCGCGACGAGACTGGTGACCAAATCACCATCGACGCTGCCGAGGCTTGCAAGAAGTACGGTGTCGGCGTGAAGTGCGCTACCATCACCCCCAACCTGAAACGTATGGACGAGTACAAGCTGCACAAGATGTGGAAGAGCCCCAACGGCACCATCCGTTCGATTCTCGACGGTACCGTATTCCGTGCTCCCATCACCATCGACAGCATCAAGCCCGTCGTTAAGAATTGGGAGAAGCCCATCACCATCGCTCGTCATGCCTATGGCGACGTTTACAAGAGTGTTGAGCTGCGCGCCGACGAACCCGGTGTTGCCAAGCTCGTCTTCGACGGTGAAAGCGGCAAGCACGAAGAAGTGGTAATCCACGAGTTCAAGGGCGCTGGCGTCCTCCAAGGCATGCACAACCTGGACAAGTCCATCCGTTCGTTTGCTCACAGCTGCTTCAAGTATGCTATCGATACCAAGCAGGACCTGTGGTTCTCGACCAAGGACACCATCAGCAAGCAGTATGACGCTCAGTTCCGCATCATCTTTGAGGAGGTTTATGAGAAGGAGTACAAGGCTGAGTTCGAGAAGCTGGGTCTGGAGTACTTCTACACCCTGATCGACGACGCCGTTGCTCGCGTGATCCGCAGCAAGGGTGGTTACATCTGGGCTTGCAAGAACTACGACGGCGACGTGATGAGCGACATGGTCAGCACCGCCTTCGGTTCACTGGCTATGATGACCAGCGTGCTCGTTAGCCCCGACGGCAACTACGAGTATGAGGCTGCCCACGGTACCGTAACCCGCCACTACTACAAGTATCTCGAGGGCGAGGAGACTTCCACCAACCCCATGGCTACCATCTTTGCATGGAGCGGCGCCCTGCGCAAGCGCGGTGAGAAGGACGGTCTCAAGGACCTCATGAACTTTGGTGACCAGCTCGAGGCTGCTTGCTTCGACACCCTCAACTCGGGTATCGTAACCAAGGACCTCGTGAACCTGATGGAAGGTGTTGAGGCCAAGGCCGTCAACAGCGCCGAGTTCATCAAGACCATCCGCACCAACCTCGAGAAGCGCCTCGGCTAATCCCCGTCCCGCTTTTCCAGCAACCTAACGAGGGCTGTGGCACCAGTTGCCACAGCCCTCACTTGAATACTTCCCGCCCCTCCATTACGGGCTACCAGCCCGTAATACCCACAACAACCCCTGCCTCAAGTTTTGTCCTGTATTACGAGCTGTTAGCTCGTAAAATGAATCCATTTATTGCATGAATCGTGATTTGTCATTACCTTTGTCTTTATGGACAACAGCAATGAACGCAGGAAACAGTGGATTAAGGCTCACCCTGAACTCGTCACCAAGCCGTCGATGAAACGTCGCATGATTGGTCACGACTACAGTGGGGTCGCTATCTATATGGTTACATTGTGCGTTGAGGGAAGACGCCCCTTGCTGGGAGAGTTGCGTGACCCTGATGACCGCCATGCCATGCCTTGGGTCTATCCCTCACAAATTGGCCTGGCTGTTAAGCGTGCATGGCAGGAGATTCCATATTATCACCCGCAAGTCAAGTTGTTGGGATTCCAATTGATGCCCGATCATGTACATGGCATCATCTATGCCACATCACCACTTCCACGACACCTGGGACATTTGATTCAAGGTTTCAAGAAGGGTTGCAGAGATGCCATCAAGCAACTGTTGGATGACCAGGAAAGACTGTGGGAAGAGGGTTACAATGACCGTATCCTTCAAGGTGGCGGACAATTGGACAGATGGATCCAATACCTTATCGACAATCCTCGCCGACTATGGATAAAACGGCATCATCCAGACTTGTTCTTGCAACAAACCGACATCGTCATTGGCTCGACACCTGTAGTCGCCATGGGCAACAGGTTGCTGCTTGATTATCCCGAAAAGGTGGCGGTGAGGTGTTCGAGGAGACTCTCCGAGACCGAGATTGACCATGAATGCCAGCGATACCTGAGCATGGCCAGGGATGGCGCTGTCTTAGTTTCACCCTGTATCAGTCCTGGAGAAAAAGAGGTGATGGGCACCGCATTTGAAGCCGGCTATCCTCTCATTGTCCTTATTGAAAACGGGTTCTCTCCATACCAGAAACCTAGCGGTCGTCAATTTGACGCTTGCTCCCAAGGCCGCCTTCTCATTGTTTCTCCATGGCCTCATCATGACGATTATCGAAAGATAACCAAGAAGCAATGTGAAGACCTGAATGCCCTTGCGCGACACATCAGCGACAACAGCTGGCACAGTTCCAAGTGAAAATGATGTCCTTGTATTACGGGGTGGCAGTCTGTAATTGGAAAACTGGTTGAATGGGAAAAAACTGCACGCTTTGTGTTGCTGTTGTTAAGAATTATCTCTACATTTGCCAATAAATAACCTCTTAGTATTAACCAATCAACAGTATTCAAGTTATGAAACGATTTATTACTCTTATCTCACTAGCAGCAGCGCTGCTCATTCCCAATGTCGCTACGGCACAACACGCGCCTGCCAGGACTGGCATGAGGCTCTCCCAGTTCAAGGCGCCCGCACAAGTGCGTGGCAGTGAAGAGGAGCCCATCATGGACACTCCTGAGGGCATCCTCTATGACAACATGTATGCCACATCGTTTGCCTATGGCCTGGGATGGGGCGACATCTATATCCAGAATGTCGATGGCGGCATCGGCAAGGTGGTCGAGGGCGCCGACGGCAACCTGTACATCTACAATCCCATCTCACAAGGCTACATCTGGTTCTCCATCCTGCCCTGGATCAAGGCTGAGCCTGCAGGCGACGGCAAGTATGTCGTGAAATTGCCGCAACTCTATATCATTGACGTTGGCGATCCTTATTATGCCTACTGCATGCACTATGACGAGGACGAGGGTATGCCCGTTGTCGAAGAAGAAGGTGAAATCGAGTTCACTTGGGAGAATGGTGTGCTCACCCAGTTGGGCGACAAGTACATAGGCTTGTGTGACGCCACCGCCGACTGGTTCTACATGGCCGACCAGCACATCGTCTATGCTCCGCAGACCGATGAGCCCATCATCATGCACGACGATGAGTATTACATGCAGAGTTACACGATGACCTATCTGTCGGATCCCACCGACCTGACAAAGACCAAGAATTGCATTGTGGACGTTGTCATCGATGGCGAGGACATCTACATGGGCAACCTGAACGACAATAACTACGACTCGTTCATCAAGGGCACCCTCGTTGACGGTAAAGCCACCTTCCCCAGCCGCCAGTACCTGGGTGTCGACGCTTACTACAACGGCCACATCTATGTGCTCACCGGCGAGGCCTTTGTTGATACCGAGACCTATGGAAGCCCCGTGTTCAACTACAACCTCAACGACGAGATTGTCTTCAACGTCGATGAGGAGGCCAAGAACATTGTTGCCGAGTGGCCTGCCGCCATGGTTACCAATGTTGGTCCCAACACGCTCTCGATTCTCAATGATTATGTGGCTCCCGGCCTCGTCGCTTTCGACGAATTCCCTGCCACTCCCGCAACGCCCATCTTCACCGATGACGACGTCACGGTAAACCAGTCGGCTGGCTGGGTAGTACTGCACTTCACCATTCCCACTGTTGATGTTAACGGATTCCGACTCAACGAGAACAAGTTGTACTACAACATCCTCCTTGATGACCAAGTGTTCACCTTTGATCCCGAAACCTATATCGGCTTCTCGAGCGCGATGACCGACATTCCCTACAAGTTTGAGGACAACGTTAACTTTGACATCTACATCAACAACGGTCGCCACACGGTTTATCTCTACACCACCGATTTTGCCAACGTGGGAGTACAGAGCATCTACACTGCTGGAGGTGAAGTGAACCGTTCTGAAATCGCCTATGTCACCATGCCCGTCACCCCGTCGGGCATCAACGAACTTGCTACTGGTGCACAGGTAATTGAAACCCGCTACTTTGACCTCACTGGTCGCGAGTTGCCCACGGCTCCCGCTACGGGCCTCTATCTGCAACTCGCCACCTACAGCGACGGCACCACCACCGCCACCAAGGTCGTGAAGTAATATCCCGCTAAGAATCAATAACGAGGGCTGCGGCACTAGTTGCCACAGCCCTCTTTGGTTAGTGCTGTCTTGGTATTACGGGCTGGGAGCCCGTAATACAGGAATAGCCCATCACCTCGCTCCAGCCTGCTCCTCTTGCAATAAAAAAGATACTGGATGTTTTTTTCTCAATAGATTGTCGTATATTTGCAGAATGGTGGCCTTTATGAATGTTAGATGGTTTAGCTTCTGACCAACTACTCACTAAAGCTACAGCGATCTCTTTTTTCAATATACAATACAACTTCCCTTATGGATATGATTCATTTAAATAGATTATTGATATCGTTGATTATCATTCTTTCCTCAGTCTCATTAGCTGATGCACAAGTTCAGTATGGAGTGGTAAAAACTCCTGGACGCCCAGGAAAGCAGGGAACCGGGTTAAAAGGAGCTGTGGTAAAAGTATCTGGTCGTAATGATATTCTTGTGGAGAATTCCAATGGATCATTCTCATTCCCATTGGTAAGTAAGCAGTTTGCTGTTAAATCGGTGGAGCTGAAGAACTATAAATTAATCGACTCCGAAGCAGCGCCAAAAACTTACCGTTACTCCTCCACACCCATCGTTTTCTTGATGGAAACTGCTGACCATCTGCTGGCAGATCAGCTCGCAGCAGAGCGAAGCATTCGTCAATCCCTACAACGAACCATCAATGAACGTGAAAAAGAATTGGAAAAGCTCCGCCAGCAAAACAAAATCACCCAAGAACAGCTGCAGAAGGCCATGCTGGAATTATATGACTACGAGGCCAGCAATGAAAAACTGATCCGCGACATGGCCATACGTTTCACACAAATGGACTTTGACCAGTTAGACAGCATCAATCGCAAAATAAGCCAATGGATTTTGGAAGGAGAGCTCACCAAGGCAGACTCGCTGTTACGGACCAAGGGTGATATACACGTCCGCATTGCCCAATTGAATCAACATCACGAAGCAAATATCAAGGATAGAGAACAATTAGAACAGAGCGAGTCATTGGAACAGTACAACCGTGAAGACGTGGCCAACGACTGTTACAGCAAGTTTGACATGTGTAAGTTAAAACTCCAATTTGACTCCGCCGCACACTATATTGCCCTGCGAGCCGACCTTAAGCCACCACAAGCTCAATGGCTGAATGATGCCGGCATATTCTATAGAGATTATTTATCGAAATTTCAAGAAGCTGAAAAGTTTTTTCAACGTAGCATCGATGCTCTTCTGTCAGAGGAAACAACCGACGAACTCATGTTGGCCGAAACCTACGACGAACTAGGACAAACTTACTACATAGGAAGTTATTATGATGAAAGCATTGACAGTGAAAAAGCGATAGAACTGAGCGAAAAAGCATTATCAATCCGAAAGCGATTATTGGGAGAAAAGCATGCTCTAACGGCCGAAGCATACAATAATCTGGGTATTCTTACCGATCATTCGCTTATCACAAAGGCTATCAATATACTTAAAGAACTGGATGAAGAGAATAACCCCAGCCTCGCCACATACTATGAAAACTTTGCAATAACGAGACTTTTACCGTCTGGCTATTGGCAACAGGCAATGGAACAGTATCTTTTGCCAGCTTTAGCTATCAAAAAGAAAGCCTATGGGGACGAAAGCATCTCAACAGCCGAAGCTTTCACCCAAATCGGGAAGCTCTATCAGAGACAATCTTACTACCCCATGTCACATTGGTGGGTCGACTGTGCTTGCGCCATATCCTACTTCTCGAACGCCTTGCGCATTTATGAGAAAACATATGGCAAGGAACACTTGACTGTCGCTGAGCTACATAGGTTAATTGGACAAGAGTTCAAACATCTGGCCGAGAACCACAAAAACTCTGGCTCGGTGGCACTTGCAGACGGGTGCCTTGAAGTGGCAATCAACGAACTGAACGCCACCTTAGATATCTACAACAATTATGAGAGCAAGCATGGCTTTTTGCCAGCGCAAAGCACCGACACTCAGGAATTATTTGAAGAAGTCCAATCGATGCATCAGGCTTCGATAAACGATAACGAGCATGGACCAGAAAACATTGCTCTTTGCTACAAGACACTTGCGGGGTCACTATATGACTGCGGCCAATACGAGAATTCATTGGCATATCTTCTAGATGCACTAAAGTCCAAAAGCTCATGGCCCTATGAACCAGGACAATATAAACTGGCTGCTGATTATTTAGACATCGGCAAAGTGTATTATGCGATGGGAGATACGACTCATGCACAAGAATGGTTCGATAAGGCATTAGCAACCGACTTCCCTGGCTTAGCTTACGATGAGCTTTCCAATTTATACGACTCCCAAAACGAACTAGAAAAGGCTGCGCTGTACTGTAAAAAAATGATTGAAACTGATCAATCCAATAATAATCCCCGTGATGTACTATACGAGCGAATGGGGAATATCTGTGAGCGCAGCGGTGATTATCATCAAGCAGCAGAGTGGTGGAAACGGGCTCTTGACCTCAGAGAAAAGGAGTACTACTCCAACCGTAATAAAAACAGTACTCTCTTTTTATTCAATCCTGCTGAGGTTTATGAAGAGGTATTAGCCCTAGAATACCGTGAGTTAATTGAAAGCTACAACAAGTCAGGCTATCTTTATGCAATGGATGGCGACAAAACCCATTCCCAGGAGTGCTACAATAAAGTATTGGATATGATGACCGACACATTGGGCGATAAACACCACTTGATTGCAGATTGTTATGACAACATCGGTATGATGCATTGCCTATTAGGTGAATATACCGAAGCCGAGAAAGTGCTAAAAAAGGCACAAAAGATACGAAAAAAAGCAGATTTTGATAACGAGACAGACCGCATACTGGCCCTCACACAGAGCGACATCTGTATGGGTAAACTCTACGCCTGTCAAAACGATTCAACAAAAGCATTAGAACTTTTCAGGGAGGCCTATCGCACAAGGAGCCAGTATTACAGCGTCAAAAGAAGCCCTGAAATTGCCGAATGCTGGCTTTGTGTCGGTAAGTTATATGAACAATTCGGCGAGTATGAGAAGGCTTTGACATGCTATGACGAAGTATATAGGATTAAGGCCTATTCCTTCAATCATGTCTATAAGAATGGATCTATCGTTTATAGTCATCCGATAGATTATCTTTCAGAAACAGCAATCACACCGGATCCCGAGATTCTCTATCTTGAACGACATATCAAAGAATTAGAAGACAAATGCTATCCTGATGACAATTAACAAGAATAGCTTACAATAAAAGTACCTTTTTCAAGAAAATGCTGTAACTTTGCATTATCTAACAACAAGGCCGCAAATATGATCAGTTATTGGAAATGCAAGGATGGATTCAGCGAGATTCATCAGTGGAAGTCGGGCTGCTGGATTAAGGTGAGCAAGCCGACTGCCGATGACTTGGCGTTGCTCAAGGAGCGCTTTGCTGTTCCCGACTTCACTCACGATGCCAAGGATATCGAGGAGCGCCCTCGTGTGGATCATGAAGATAACTGGACACTGGTGTTCGTTCGCATCCCGTCCAAGGGCATCGACGAGGACGGTGACACCGTGTTCACGACCGCACCTTTGGCCGTTCTGATACGGGACGATGTTTTTATCACGGTCAACTACTACGACACCGAGGTGCTCGACGATTTCATCCGCTGGAGTAACCAACGCCGCCTCTACACCTGCAAGGGGTATGACCTGTTGCTGTCGCTGATGCTCTCATCATCGGTGTGGTACCTCAAATACCTCAAGCAGATGAACGGAATGCTGAACGTTGCCGAGGAGCGTCTCGAGCAGAAAATGGACAACGATGAACTGATGCGCACGATGGGAATCGGCAAATTCCTGATTTACTTCATCACATCGCTCAAGGGCAACATGACCGTGCTGGCACGTCTCAAGAAACGGCTTCGCAACACTCCTCACGACGAGGACCTGCTCGAGGATGTCGAGATCGAGACCCAGCAGGCACTCGACACCGCCAGCATCTACAACGACATTCTTGAGCGGCAACAGGAGACCTATTCATCAATTATCGGCAATAACCTGAACCGCATCATGAAGACCCTCACCGTGGTGACCATCCTGCTGATGATTCCCACCGTGATAGCCGGCTACTACGGCATGAACGTGCCCAACGGCATGGAGAGCCACTGGCTCGGTTTCCCGCTGGCGGTGGTCCTCTCGGTGGTCCTGATGGCACTGGTCTACTTTTTTATTCGTCACAGCAAATTTTTCAAGTAATAGTTACTACCATGGATAATCAATCACGCAGAGAATTCATCAAGAAACTGGCCGCACTGGTAGCGACCGGTGTCGTGGCACCTTCGGTATTCTTCGGAGCAAAAGCCAACGAGACTGCCAACACGGCCCCGTCGGGCTCGGGTAACTGCTCGTCGTCCTATGAGTGCGCGGGCGGCAACGGCAAGTGCGGCTCGGCCTACAGTTGCTCCGGTCAAGGAACCAACGGCCAGGGCAAATGCGGTTCCTCCTACGAGTGCGCTGGCGGTGGCGGCAAGTGCGGTTCTGCCTATAGTTGCAGCGGTCAGGGCGCCGAGGGCAAGGGCAAGTGCGGCTCCTCCTATGAGTGCGCTGGCGGTGGTGGCAAGTGTGGTTCAGGCTACAATTGCAGCGGTCAGGGCGCCGAGGGCAAGGGCAAGTGCGGTTCAGCCTATGAGTGCGCTGGCGGTGGCGGCAAGTGCGGTTCAGCCTATGAGTGCACCGGACAAGGGGCCAACGGCCAAGGCAAGTGCGGCACCTCCTACGAGTGCGCCGGCGGTGGCGGCAAGTGTGGTTCCTCGTACAGTTGCGCGGGGCAAGGGGCCAACGGCCAAGGCAAGTGCGGCACCTCCTACGACTGCGCCGGCGGTGGCGGCAAGTGCGGTTCAGCCTATCAATGCGGAGGCCAGTCCCGATAAGCCATCCATGAACGACATCATAAAATACCGACTTCCTGACGAGGTACAGGTTTTTCAACGAGCGGACAAGTATATCTATATCAATCCCCTGCTGCCCGCATGGATTGTCACCAACCAATTGGGATCCTTGCTCATGTCGCAATTCGATGGCAACAACACCATCGACAGCATTGTGGACGCTGCCTGCGAGATTCTGGGAGAAGAGAAACGTGATGAAGTCACGGCCTTCTGCCGGCACGCTGTCGATTCATCCATCTTTGAAACAGAACCCCATCCTCAGCATCCCCGCGACAAGCGGCTGCGCTGCGTGCACCTGTCGCTATCGAGTGCCTGCAACCTGCGCTGCAAGTACTGCTATGCCGCCGAACGCGTTGAAAGCCGCCACCCGCAGCTCACACTGGATGAATACAAGCAGGTCGTTGACGACCTGTGCGACCTCTCTCCGGCGCTCACCATCACCATTACCGGTGGAGAACCGTTGCTTAACCCGCTGTGGCAACCCGTCTCAGCCTACTGCAAGGGAAAAGGCTGTACCATGCTGTTGCTGACCAACGGCACCCTGATCACCGAGGACAACGCACCGTTCATCAAGGAGACCTTCGACCTGGTCACCCTGAGCATCGACGGCCCCACGCGTGAGACCCACCGCCTGACACGCGGCGACAATTATGACCAGGTTATGCGAGCCGTGGACATTCTCGAGCGGCACGGCATCGACTACACCCTGTCGATGACTGTCACCCGATTGAACATCGACCAGGTAGAGGCGATGGCGCAACGGTTTGGCGGCAGGCTGAATTTTGCCCCGCTGTTTCCCGTGTCGGACCTGGCCGAAGACGAACTGTCCATTACCGGGCAGCAATACTATGATGCCCTGGCTGGAGCCTTCGGAGTGAATCCCCTGAGCTACTGCGAGAATTCACTCGACATTTCCAAGTGCATCCAGTCTCATAAATGCGCCATAGGTGACAACGAAATCAGCATCTCGCCGACGGGTGACGTTTATCCGTGCCAATTGCTTCACCTTGACGAATTTCTGGCTGGCAACGTGCACGAGCGCAGTATCAAGGATATCTACAAGGATTCCCCTGCCCTGCAACGGTGTGCCAATCTGGATGTGGACACGATGGTCAAATGCCGTGACTGTGCCATCCGCTACATCTGCGGTGGTGCATGCCGTGCCCGCGGATACTACGAGACAGGCGACATCAACGCCACGGGTGACTTCTGCGACTACGAGCTGAATGCATTCCTCGACGGAATTGTCAAAATCTACTCTCGCAACCTGCTGTAACAGCCGCCCAGGAGGGAAACGGGGATAACGGATTTATAGAATGGGAAAAGTAAAACGGGCAAGACGGAAAAACCGTCCTGCCCGTTCTATCAGTTTTGGACGATTTATCCGTTACTTCAACGCAAAGGCGGTGCCGCCGATGCCGATAAGTTCCTGATAGGCCATCACACCGGGTTGTGACAGTTCCACGCGGGTGAAGCCGCCATCACGGTTGATCATGTCGACGTGAGTGTCGTCAACAAAGGTGAAGAGTTTTACCTCCTCGCCGTTGTTCTCAAGATACCAAGCGTTCTCGTCGGCGTTGAAGTTGAAGCGGGTCACCTTCTTGGTGGTCATGTTGGTGATGGTATAACCAGCCTCGTTGCGGGCAACCAGATACTGAGCGTCCTTGCCGTCGATCACCTTAGCCTCGGCACTCAAGGCGGGGTTCTCTCCTGACCAGAACTCAATGCTGTTGAGAATAAACAAGTCGGCCGTAAAGCACAACTCATAAACGGGCAGAATCCACATCGCCACAAAGACGAGCTCGTTCACAAACTTATCACCCACATGCTCATTCCAGGTTTTCACCTTGTTGAACAGGGCGAAGCTACCGATGCAGGACTGCATCATCATTGAAGCAGAGAGAGCCACCACAGTGGCCACGATCAATTGTTTCTTTCTCATAATTCTTTCTAAATTGGTTACGATTATTTCTTGTAATTCTTCTTGTAGTTATCATAGCTGTTGAGCACCTTGACCACATAGTCCACCGGCTCGGTGCCACGACAATAGCCGTTGGAGCACACCGAGTCGTTATAGTACTCGGGATCCATCTTCCAGAGCATGGCTTGCTCAACGTTCTCGCTCCACACACGTGGATCCAGTTCATACTTGCGCGCCAGGGCAATCGCATCGGTCACATGGCCCGAACCGGCATTATAGGCCGCCAGGACGAACTTGATGCGGTCTCCGGCCAAGGTGCGGCTGCGCATGATTCCATCCAGCTCCTTCAGAATCTTGGAAGCCACACGGATGCTGACCTCGGGATTGCTCAAGTCTTCCTCCTTGACGCCGAACGAACGTGCCGTCTTAGGCATCACCTGCATCAGTCCTCGAGCACCCATCCACGAGGTGGCATTCGGGTCAAAGCCCGACTCCGAGAAGGCGATAGCCGCCAACAGGCGCCAGTCCCATCCCATCTCCTGAGCATACTGCTTGAAGACATGATCATAAGGCGAAATCGCTCCCGGCGGGGTCACTGCCGGCGTGTCGACCTTGACCGAATCAGGTTTGGGACCGCGATTCATTTCGAAGTAGTGTTTCAAGGCCTGCTTGGAATACTCCTGGGCATTGACACTGGCCGCCCAAACATTGATACTGTCGGCCAACCATTGGTCGCGAGGATCAACAGCCCAGGATGAATGTTGTGCAAAGCCCACCCTCAAGCCGATGTTAATGCTGTCGTAGTAGGCGAGGTTCATCTGCGCGATATCGCTGTCCACGATGGTATAACCGATCTCGCGGCGCGAGACACGCTGTATCAGTTCGGTAGGCAGGGCCTGCTCTCCCTCGACGGTGTGGATAGTGATGCCACCGCCCACCTCATTGTCGAGGTTGCGCAACCGTGACTCATATTTGGAGCCCTTCTCGACATACACCTCATGGCCGATGAGCTGCGTCACATCATATATCATGCCCTTGCCGCTGTGCTGCACCAGCACCTGATAGGTCTCGTTGACGGCACCGCAATGCAACACGCGAGACTTATACTCTGCCGTGACGGGAATCTCGCAGGCCAGCACGTCAACCTTGCGCTTCTTGAGCATCTCTATCAAGGCCGGCATGCTGCGCGCCACCTTGAACCGCAAGGCAATGCCATGCGAGCGAGCGAAGTCACAGATGCGGTCATAGTCATAGCCCATCGTGTCGCCCTTGAGGATGAAGAAGCCCGTGGGGCTGTAGAGCGTACCCACGTTCAACGTATCGGGCAACCGGTGCTGCTCCTCGGCCGTGTTGTCGCCACGACCGCAAGCAATCGTGCCCAACAGCAGCCAAGCCAACACCAACAAGGGCAAAAGCAGACGCATAAAGAAACGTGATTAATAGACCTTGGGAGCGATAAGCAACAGGTATATGAGCACTGCAGGTGCGACCAGCAGCAGGCTGTCGATACGGTCAAGGATGCCACCATGGCCAGGCATGATATGACCTGAGTCCTTGACACCGACAGTGCGCTTGATGAGCGATTCCACGAGGTCGCCGAACGTCGAGAACACAGCCACAACAACGCTCAGACCCACCCATGTCACCAAATCAGGCACCTGGAAGAGTTCGTCAAACCAGTAATGGGTGATATAGGCACCGGCCACACAAAACGCGATGCCGCCGATGACACCTTCCCACGACTTCTTGGGTGAGATGCGTTCAAACAGGCGGTGACGCCCCAACAGCACTCCCACACAAAAAGCACCTGTGTCATAAAGCCATATAAACAGGAACACACCCAGCAACAGCCGCGGTGCTGTTATACTCATGATGAAGTTAAGCAACGCCAACGGGAATGCCACATAGCCCAGTGCAAAGAACGAGCGTTCAAAACTGTGGAGGGCATTCTGTCGTGGACGGTAAAGTTGCACGATGGTGCGCAGGAGCAGGTATACGGCAATGGGCATCACCCACCAGGCCCGCTGCATCCAACCCACCTCATAGTGGAGATAAAATGCCACGAAGACCCCCACGCCTCCCAGCATGTCGATGATATTGACAAGCCAGGACTGGGTCGCATCGTCCTTGGCCATGGTGATCATTTCACCGATGCCCAGCACAATCAGCAACGAGAACACCAGTAGATACATGACCGGGGAATTGTCCAGCAGCAGGATAGCCGCCACAATCAGCGCTATATAGATAACACCCGATAGTATGCGTTTGATCAGATTCTTCATAACAGTTTGTTTTGGGTGCAAATTTACAATTTTATCGTGACATAGACAACAAGAAAACAGCCGAAGAGGCAAAAAAAGCCAGCAAGATTGACGAAGCCTCCCCGTTCATGGCGGGAAGGCTTCTTGATTCCTTTAGGGGAGAGGGGATGATTATCTTAATTCAAAATCATCGACTCCAACCCTCTTGGTAACTCGACGTTATACTCGTAGGCTCTGGCAAATTGTTTGAGCAACTCGATGGTGGCCTTTTTGGGGCCTTTCACTGCTGTAATAACGTCCTTTTCATTGTTAGTTGAAGTAGTCGTTCTGTGCATAGGCAAACTCGTTTTATTAAATCTTACAACATCATAACGCGATAATGTTGTCAATTATTATAAAAATTGTGCGTTTTAAGATTTTTTTTGTTTTGGACCATTTCTTGACGTTATTACAAGAAAAGAGCCTGTCGCTATTAACGGTAAGCGACAGACTCCTTATGCTGTTTATTATCACCAGCTTAGTCGGTCAAGCGATCCAGCACGGTGCGCACCAGATCCTCGACAGCGGTCTTGTAGTTGGGGTTGACATTGGTAGCCACGCGATTGGCAATAATCGAGCACACGGTCATCGCGCGATGCCCCAGCATGGCTGCCATTCCCTGCAAGGCGCTGCTCTCCATCTCATAGTTGGTGATGTGACCGCCATTGTACTCAAATTTCTCGATGCGGCTGTTGAGCTCGGGCTCGGCCAGGTCAAGGCGCACCCTGCGGCCCTGGGGGCCATAGAAACCTACTGCCGAGATGGTATAGCCACGCACCATGTCGTCACGGCCGATTTTCTCGACCAGCCACGGGTCAGCATCCACCACATAGGGTTTGGCAAGCAAGGGGTTCCATTTCACGAACTCACAGAATTTCTTCTCGAAGTCGAGGTCAGCGACCTTGTTGCGGTCGGCATAATAGTTGATGACGCCGTCAAAGCCGATGGCCTTGGAAGCAATCACCGGAGTGCCTACGGGTACATAAGGCTGCAAGCCGCCCGACGTGCCGATGCGCACGATGTTGAGGGTGCGATGCTCGGCCCTGGGGGTGCGGGTCTCGAAATCGATATTGGCAAGGCCGTCGAGCTCGGTCATCACGATGTCGATGTTGTCGGGGCCGATGCCATGAGACAGGGCCATGATGGGTTTGCCGTGATAGGTGCCACCGATGCCATGGAATTCGCGGCTGGAGGTCTCCCAGTCACGTGTGTCGAAGTAGGATGCAATCATGGTCACGCGGCCGGGGTCGCCGCACACGATGATGTTGTCGGTCAACTGTTCGGGCTTCACATGGATGTGAAATGCCGAGCCATCATCATTGATGATGAACTCTGAATCGGGAATTCTATCAGTATTCATATCGTAGTGTAATTAAAAGTCTTTTTTTGATTAAAAATGAAAATGTAAAGGTACTGCTTTTCCTTCACCTATCCACGAAACGAAATGTTAAAAAGTCTAAACAACAGTGTAGCGGCATCCCGGCAGAGTAGCGATGACATTCTTGCAATCAAGTTCCACCAGGACGCTCATGAGCTTATAGACAGGGAGATGGAGGGCATCGGCCAGGGCGTTGATGTGAATCTCGCCGCGGTCACGGATGACATCGACCACAGCCTGTTCCTCCTTGGTCAAATCGGGGAAGAGGTCAAGTGGCTTAGGCTCCTTCTGGGCACTCTCCCAGCGCATGGCGGCCATCAGGTCATCGGCTCCGGTGATGAGGGCGGCCTTATTGGTGGCGATGAGTTTGTTGCAACCTGCCGAGTACTCATCGCCGCAACGGCCGGGAAGCGCCATCACGTCGCGGTTGTAACTCATGGCCAGCGAAGCAGTGACCAATGCACCACCAGAACCTGCCGACTCCACGACGACCGTGCAGTCGCTCAATGCAGCCACAATGCGGTTGCGGGCAAGGAAATTGCTCTTCTGCACCTCGTCCTGACTGGTGTAATCGGTCAAGAGCATGCCACCATGCTTGGCGATGGCGACAGCATCGGGGCGGTGCATGGAAGGATAGATGTGGTTGAGGCCACGGGGAAGCACGGCCACGGTGGGCACGCCATGTTTGAGAGCGGCACGATGTGCAGCAATGTCGATGCCGTAAGCCAGGCCACTCACCACAACCAGGTCGGGCAACCGTTGTGACAACTCGCCGATTAGCGTTTCGCAAAACCGGATGCCGTACTGCGTCGCGTGGCGTGTACCCACCACGCTGATCACATGCCGGCTCTCCAAGTCACATTTGCCCAAGGTGTATATCATCGCCGGAGCATCGGGTGCCTCAATCAGCCGGTGCGGGTAGTTGTCGTCGGTGAAATAGGTGACCGCTATGCCGTGTTCACGCACGAAGGCCTCCTCTTTCAAGGCTCGTTGCAAGCAGTCGCGACGGTAGTTGTCGCTGTAGATCTTGCTGCGGCCATGGGTGAGTTGACGCAAGTCCTTCTCGTTCATGGCAAAGAACTGCTCTTCACTGCCCACGACATCGAGTAGCTTGCGTGCCAGGTCCACGCCCATCCCTTGCAGACTTGCAAAGGCGATGCGATAGGTCAAAGCCGTGTACCCGCAGTTGTCATTCATGGCTGGTCAAAGTATTTGGACAAGCGCGCGACAAGGTCGTCGCCGCGATTGATGCGGCCGTTTCTTTCCATACACACGATGGTAACCGTTGCACTGACCACCGGTCCCCCACCCTCTTTCTTGAAGATGTCCTGATGGAAGATGAAACGGGCACCCTCTCGCTCAATCCACAAGCAACTCAGCATCACATCCCCGCTGCGCAAGGGGGTGAAGTAGTCGATTGTCATGCGCCTGACAACCGGTATAAGGCCCTCGCTCGTCATGCTGCCGAAGGGGATGCCCTCTTGCTTGACAAAAGCGTGACGCGTGTGCTCCAGATAGTGCAGATAGATGGCATTGTTGACGATGCCCTCGCTGTCAAGTTCATAGTCACGCACCGCGATTTCGAGCGTGAAGAAATACTTGTCCAGATTCTTTTCCATAGAAACGACGGTACCTTAACGTGGGATTACAGCAACTCCGGGAGCTGGAACAGGCGGGTGCCGTTGGAACCCTTGATGAGGATGTAGCGGCCCTCAGGGCGGTTGGCGGCGATGGCGGCCTTGACCTGCTCCACGTCGTCAAACTTGCGATAGGGGCAATCGATATCCTTGAACTCCTGGCCCACAAGCCACACTTCATCGAAGGGGCATGTCGCCAGACGCTCCACGACGCGGCGGTGTTCCTCGGCACTGCTCTCGCCCAGCTCGCGCATCTCGCCCAGGATGGCCATCTTGGGGCTCACCTCCATCAGGCTGAAGTTGTCAAGCGCAGCAGCCATCGAGGTGGGATTGGCGTTGTAGGCATCCACGATGAGGTGGTTATGCTCGGTCTCGGTGAGCTGTGAACGGTTGTTGGAGGGAACATAGTTCTCCAGTGCATGACAGATCTGCTTGGGTGTGATGCCGAAGTGCAAGCCCACGGTGACAGCAGCCAATACGTTATCGAGGTTGTAGCTGCCGATGAGATGAGTGGCCACCTCGTGCCATTCGCCATCGGTCTGCCGCCACTTCAAGCGCAGGAACGGGTCACAGGCAATAATCTGTCCATAAACACGTTCCCCGGTCTTACTTTCGTCGCGCGTGTAGCACTTGGCCTTGACATTCTTGGGCAAAATCTTCATTAGATGCTCATTGTCGGCATTGACAAAGATGACACTGTCGGAATCCTTCGCCAGATAATCATACAGCTCACCCTTGGTGCGGATGACGCCCTCAAGCGAGCCGAAACCCTGCAAATGGGCCTTGCCCACATTGGTGATCAAGCCGCAAGTGGGCTCAGCCGTCTCGACCAGCGTCTTGATGTCGCCAGGGTGACTGGCGCCCATCTCGATGATGGCAACCTCGTGCATGACACTGAGGCGGAACAGCGTCTTGGGAACGCCCACGTCATTGTTGAAGTTGCCCTCGGTCGCCATCTCGTCGTAACGCTCACCGATGACGGCGCGGATGAGTTCCTTGGTCGTCGTCTTGCCGTTGGTGCCCGTGATGGCGATGACGGGGATGTCGAAACGGCGGCGATGCTCACGTGCCATGTCCTTGTAGGTCTGCAGGGTATCAGGCACGAGTATCATCTGCTTGTCGCCCTTGTAATCGTTATAGACCTGCTCATCGCTGACGATGGCGACAGCGCAGCCCTTCTCCAGGGCCTGGGCCGCAAACTGGTTGCCGTCAAACGAATCGCCTTTCAAAGCGATGAAAATGCTGTCCTCGGGACAGTCACGGCTATCGGTGGTGATAACGGGGTGCTGCTGATAAAGCGCGTAAAGTTCTTTGATATCCATATTCTGTTCAATATATTTACCGCAAAATTACTTAAAAAGCGGATTATTTTATATAATTTTGCACCGATTTTTAATGTGCGCACAAAAAATGAACTACACCAAAAGAACTATAGCCATCGTGTGTGGTGGCGACTCCTCGGAATACGAGGTTTCTCTGCGTTCGGCCGAGGGCATCAATTCGGCGTTTGACCACGAGCGTTACGACGTCTATATCGTCATGATCAGGAAGAACGACTGGCATGTGAACCTGCCCGACGGCCAGCAACCCGTTATCGACAAGAACGACTTCTCATTCGTCAAGGACGGCAAGAAGATCTGTTTCGACTATGCCTATATCACCATCCACGGCACTCCCGGCGAGAACGGTGTGCTGCAAGGCTACTTCGACATGATTGACCTGCCCTACTCGACCTGCAATGTGCTCGTCGAGGCCCTCACGTTCCACAAGTTCGCATTGAACAACTACCTGAAGGCCTTCGGCTGCTCGGTGCCCGACAGCATCCAGGTGCGTCGCGGTGTGCCTCATGGCTGGAATGCCGAGAAGGTCAAGGACTATCTGGGCATGCCCTGCTTTGTCAAGCCCACTGCCGACGGCTCGAGCTTCGGCGTGACCAAAGTGAAAAGCTGTGACCAGCTGGACGACGCCATGGAATTTGCCTTCAAGCAGTGCGATAACGTGATGATCGAGCGTTTCCTCGACGGAACCGAGGTCACCGTGGGCTGCTACAAGACCAAGAACAAATCGGTTGTCTTCCCCGTGACCGAGGTGGTGACCGACAACGAGTTCTTTGATTACGACGCCAAGTACAACGGCCAGGTCGAGGAAATCACGCCTGCCCGCATCAGCGATGAGTTGACCGCTGCCCTCCAGGCCGAGACGTCGCGCATCTACGACATCCTGCACTGCAACGGCATCATCCGCATCGACTACATCATCACCAAGAATCCCGACGGCACCGACCACATCAACCTGCTGGAGATCAACACCACCCCCGGCATGACCGCCACCAGTTTCATCCCCCAGCAAGTCCGCGCCGCCGGCCTGAGCCTGACCGACGTCCTCACCGACATCGTCGAGAACCAGTTTTCGTGACGGATAAAACGTGTTGGGTGTTGCGCGTTGTCAACGCGCAAGACATGACATCACGGATAAAAAGGGGAGGGAGATTACAGTTGTCTGTAATCTCCCTCCCCTTTAGAATCGCCGTTATCGGGTTAGTTGTGGAGGATAAGAGCACTCTGGGCGGGGATGGTTACCTTGCCGTCTTTGGTGGTGACGGTGGTGAGGCCCGCAGGGTTGCACTTGATGTTGCGGCAGACCACGGTGTAGGTGCCGGCGGGGATTTCGATGGTGCGGGCACGCTTGTGGGCGTTGAACGCCACATAGATGTCGCCCCAGGTCTCGCCAGGCACGTTACGGCCGTTGATGTGATAGGCCACAAGGCAGTTTTCAACTGGCAGGAAGTCGAGATTGCGGCGCACCATGTCGGCGCGGCCCATGTGGAAGGCGGGATGAGCCTTGCGCAGGGCGATGAGGTTCTTGTAGTACTCCATCACCTGCGGATAGCGCTCCAGGTTGTCCCAATCCAGGTGGTTGATGCTGTCGGGGCTCTCGTAGCTGTTGTGAACACCCTTCTTGTCGCGCAGCATCTCCTCGCCACTGAGCAGGAACGGCACGCCTTGTGACGTCATGACCACGGTCTGAGCCAGCAGGTCGAGGCGGATGAGTTCATCCATGGAGATGCCCTTGACGCTGGCCTTGAGGCGATCCACCAGGCACATGTCATCGTGACAGCTCACGTAGGCAATCATCTGCGTCGGTTCGTTGGCGTAGGGCGCCTTGCTGTAGTTCACCTTGCTGTAGTCCACACCGGGATGCTGGATGGCACCCACGATACCGAACTTGATGCTCTCCTCGTTGCCCTTTACACCGCCCAGGAAAGCAGCCTTGCTGTTGCTGTCCCAAGGGCCGCGCAACGCATCGCGGATCTCGTCGCTGAAGGCGGCGATGCCCGGCATCTTGTTGATGTTGGCCTTCATGGCCAGGTCACCTGAGTAAGCGCAACTGCCGGCGCTCCAACCTTCACCATAAATGAAGATGTCCTGAGGCACAGCGGCACGGATGGCGTTCATCGTCTCAACGTCATGCACACCCATCAGGTCAAAGCGGAAGCCGTCGATGTGGTACTCCTCGACCCAGTATTTCACGCTCTCGATCATGAATTGGCGCATGCCCTCGCGCTCACTCGCCGTCTCGTTGCCGCAACCGCTGCCGTTACTGTAGGAGCCATCGGCGTTCTTGCGGTAGTAGTAATCGGGACGGGTGCGCTGGAAATTGCTGCCGTCAATGTTCCAGGTGTGGTTATACACCACGTCGAGGATGACCTTGATACCTGCCTTGTGCAAGGCCTGCACCATCTGCTTGAACTCGCGGATGCGAACCTCGGGCTTATAGGGGTCGGTGGAGTAGCCGCCCTCGGGCACGTTGTAGTTCACGGGATCATAGCCCCAGTTATACTGCGGCTCGTCGAGGCGGGTTTCATCGACCGAGGCATAGTCAAACGACGGCAGGATATGCACAGCGTTCACACCCAACTCCTTCAGGTGCTGGATAGCACGCGGCTCGGCAAGGGCGATGAATTTGCCCTTGTTGGCAAAGCCGCCCGACTCGTCGATGGAGAAGTCGCGGTGATGCATCTCGTAAAGGATGAGATCTCTTGCGGCAATCGATGGGCGCTGGTCGGCATTCCAACTGGCGGGATCGGTCTCCTCCATGTCAACGATGGCGCCACGCTTGCCGTTCACGCCCACGGCAGTGGCCCAGATGCCTGGACACTCGCCACGGAACTTGCCGCCATATTTCACGTCAAAGGTGTAGAACTTGCCCTTCAGGTCGCCCTTGACGGTAGCCTGCCATGTCGTGCCGTCGCCTTTGGCGCGCTTCATAGCGACAGTCTTAATAGGTTTCCCGCCCAGTCCGGCATTATAAATGCGCAGTTTCACCTGCTGGGCGTCCTTGTTGGTCTCGACAGAAAAAGCGCTCGCGCCAGGGCCATAAACGACCCCGGTGCGCGCGTTAAGAAGTTGCGGTAAGAGTAATGCCATGATTATCGTTACCAGTAGAGAGAGGCGTTTCATTGGCGTCCGCTTTGTGAAATGAGTTCCTTCAAACGGTTGTTGAAGTCATTGGATTTCATCAGTTGCTCAATGGTCATGTGCATGCGGTAACGCCAGTAGTGACGGGGATTGGCCGGGATGTTGATGCGCTCGGCATCGGCATCGGCGAGGCGCAGTTGATCGTCCATGGCCAGCCAATCCTGCAGCGAAATCAGGCACAGCATCGACGGGCATGCCAGGTGGGCACGCACGATATCGCCGGCCAGCCATCCGGGAAGCGGATGCGGTGCAGCATCGTTGTGCCACAGGGCTGTGTTGAAGTACTCCTGAGTGCGGTCCCAGTCCTCGTCCCACCACTGCCTCATCGTGGGCATGTCGTGGGTGGCGATGGTGGCCACACTGCGATAGGGATTGGTGTTGAGGTTACCGAACTTGATGTGGTTATCCTTGGGCATCGACTGGATTTCGAGGCTCAGGATGCGCAACTCGTTCATCACCCATGCCACACAATCGGGCACCATACCCAGGTCTTCGGCACACACGAGCATACGGGTAGCCTGCACCAGTTTGGGCAGCTTCTTCATCGCCTCGTGATACCAGAAGTCATTGTTACGGTGATAGAAATACTCGTTATACAGCTTGTTGAAAGCAGCCTTGTCGTTGTCGTAGAGTGCCTCGTAGATGAAGTCGAACTGCACCGAAATGCGCGGATGGAACAAGGCGGGATTCTTGCGGTCGCGCACAAACAGCACGTCGCTGATAAGGGCATACAGACCGTCGCGCAGCCAAATGTCCTCCTCGCTGGTCTTGCCCTGGAAGGCTGCCTCGACCTTGCGCTGGGTGTCATACTCGGGCTTCATGCGATAGATGTCGTCATGCACACGCTCAACGTATTTCTCACGAACGGTATCGGCCAATCTGCCGAACACGCGGTCCAGTACCCAATCGGCAATGAACGGCTCGGTCATCAACTGCTCCTGGAAATTGAGGCCGTAGCCACGGATTTCCTGAGCACTCATACCCAGCGAGGGCGAGAACTGTCCCAGCAGACCGTGAACGGCATTGATGGGAATTTCCCAAATGCGGAAGAAGCCCAGCACGTGGTCGATGCGGTAAGCGTCGAAGTATTGCGACATCTTGCGGAAACGCTTCACCCACCACTTGCAACCGTCGGCCAGCATCACGTCCCAATTGTAGGTCGGGAAACCCCAGTTCTGGCCGTTGGTCGAGAATGCATCGGGCGGCGCACCGGCCTGGCCGTTGAGGTTGAAGTACTTGGGTTCCACCCAAGCCTCCACACTGTCGCGGCTGATGCCGATGGGAATATCACCCTTGAGGACAACATGCTTGCTCTGGGCATATTTGTGGGCGGCACGCATCTGCTTGTCAAGGTAGTACTGGATGAAGTACCACAGGCTCACTTCCTTGTAAACCTTGGTGCGGGGGTTAGACATGGCGACGCGCTCCTCGTCGGTGAAGACGTGATGGCTGGGCCACTTGGAGAAGGTCGCCGTGCCGTACAGGTCGCGGAAATGGCAGAATGCAGCATAGGGCACCAGCCAATCCTCGTTGGCATCGAAGAATACCTTGAACTCATCGGTCTTGAGGACTTGAGCACCTTCCTGAGCGAACAGGAGTTTCATGTAGTCCAGCTTGGCCTTGTTCACGCGCTCATAGTCAATCTGAGGCAGGACATTGAGTTCCTTGCGCAGCTTCTCGAACTCGGCCATGCGCTTCTTGTCCTCGAGTTTGGGCAGTTGCCTCAAATCAAGATACTGAGGATGCAACGCATAGATGCTGATGCTGTTGTAAGGATAACTGTCGCTCCACGTGTGGGTGATGGTGGTGTCGTTGATGGGCAACACCTGCAGGGCACGCTGTCCCGTGCTGGCTACCCAGTCCACCATCAACTTGAGATCGCCGAAGTCACCCACGCCAAAGCTGCCCTCGCTGCGCAGCGAGAAAATGGGCACCACGGTACCGGCCAATTTGACGGGATACAATGGGAAGTAGGCCTGCTGCAACTCATACACGATGTGTTCACCCTCCTTGAGCACGGGCAGCAGCACGGTGCGGTTGTCACCAGTCTCCCAAATGACACCCTTACCCTTAGCGCCCATGATGACGAACTTGAACTCTACAAACGCCTTCTTGAAAGCGGCGCCGTCGAGCGAAATGACCCACTCGTTGTGGTTGTGCTCAGTCATCTTGAGGGCCTTGTTCTCGTCCCAATCGCCCAGTGTAGGCTCATTGCCGACCACACCCAGCACCTCGCCCGAACGCAGCTGCGGGGCACGCACCTTGAGTTGTATGATGGTGGGGTACTTGCACTTGGCGACAGGCTGTTGCTTGCGCAGAGCCACACAGTCGGTGAAAGCCGAGCTGTAGAGGTAGCTGTCGTCAGGCAGGTCGTTCCAGTGATCGTAGGTGATGTAGCGGGTTGCCCTTGAGGCGTTCAGGTCCAGACGGTGAGCAATCACCATCCACTCGTGCCGCACCTCCTTGCCCTCGCGCTCCACGCTGTAGTAATAATCGATCTGACCCGACTTGGCCGGGACATCAATATCGCATTTCCATGACTTGTCATTGAGCGGCTTCATGGCATGGCTTGCCACTTTCTCACCGCTGGCGTTGTCCACAATATTGAGTACCAGATTCTCACCGTAAACGGTGCCGTACTCGATGTTGAATCTTACTTTCATGATTATAGTTTTTAGTCGATAGTCGTTAATCTATGCACAATAAATAGTCCTTATTCCTTGCGCTTCTTGTCCTCGATGATGAACACGCATGCAGCACCCACCACGAGCAGGATGCCTGCCAGCAGGAGCATGTTGCCCTGAACGCTGTCCATGACATACTTCAGCAGCACGCCACCCAGAGCGGCGGCGACAATCTGCGGTACGCAGATGGTGCAGTTGAACAGACCCAGCGCAGTGCCCATGCGGCTGCTGCCCTCAAAGGCGTTGGTTACCAGCGTGAAGGGCATGGCCAGCATGGCTGCCCAAGCGAAGCCGATGAGGAAGTAGGGAACAAACAGCATATACTGGTTGTGGATGTAGGGAACCATAGCGAAGCCGATACCGCCGATGACAAGACTCAAGGCATAGGCCACCTTGATGTTCTTGAACTGCGGCAATGCCATTGCCCAGATCACACTGCCGATGGCTTGTACGGCAAACAAGATGCCCACCCAGTTGCCGGCCTCTTGGTAGCCTGCACTGGCAGGATCAGTGGAATTCCATACAGTATCGGCGATGGTGCCGTTGGTATAGGTCCACATGTACATGAAGGCTGCCCAGCAGAAGAACTGCACCAGACCCACCTCAAAGAACACCTTGTAAGCGTGCTTCTTCTGTGCGGGGCTCATCTCGGTGGAGGCTTGTTCGCCCTGGCCCTCGGCATTGGCGGCAGCATTGAACTCGGCCATTTGTTCCGGGGTGTATTCCTTCACGTGGCTAATGGTGTAGATGACGCACAGGATGAGGATGGCAGCACCTACATAGAACGACAACTTCACGCTCATGGGCACAACACCCTCGGGAGCCTCATTGATGGCTTTTCCCAGCAGGGCAGTGAACAGGAACGGGAACACATAGCCCACGAGCGATCCGGCGTTGCACAGGAACGACTGGATTGAGTAGGCCTTGGCCTTCTGTTTCTCGTTGACCATGTCGCCCACCATCATCTTGAAGGGCTGCATGGCCATATTGATGCTCGTGTCAAGGAACATCAGGGCAATCAGGCCAAAAATCATGGCGCCTGCAATAGTCAGTCCGAACGAGCCGGCATTGGGCAGCAGGCACATCACAATGACTGCGGCAAGGGCTCCGATGAGCAGATAAGGGATGCGACGGCCCCAGCGGCCCATCCACGTCTTGTCACTGAAGTAGCCTACCAACGGTTGTACCACCATACCCATCAAGGGAGGCAGAATCCAAAAGTAACTCAAGTTGTGGGGATCGGCACCCAGGGTTGCAAAGATGCGGCTGATGTTAGCGCTCTGCAAGGCATAGGCAATCTGGACCCCAAAGAATCCAAAACTGATGTTCCACAGTTGATTGAATTTCAAATCCGGTTTTGTTTTCATCATAGTGTTATTTTTTAGTGTTTAATTGATAATTTCCATCTATTAGGGTTATGCACCTACAAAAATAACACATTATTGCCCAAAATTATTATAAATAATGTGCAACAAATCCAAAAATTCAATGCAACCGATTGCATGAAACCGGTTGTATCGTCATTCTGACCAAAATGCAGATGAAACTAATCGCGGCGCAGCAGACGAGTTACAGGCTTGGTGAACAGGCGGTTGATTGCCCATGCAAGCAGGATGTCGACAGGAAGAATCAACCACACGATAAGGCCGGGCGCCGAAGTTCCGAACAGGTCGGCAGCCACCTCGTTATAGACGTATTGAACCCCCAAGTGAGCCATCACGGGAGCAATCCAGTAATTATAGACCAGAGCGGAAATCCCTTGCAGCATGAAAATCTCAAAACTGATGTCGCCAAGCCATTGCAACGGCCTGGAAGCCAATATTTTGCCAATAAAGCCCTCACGACGGTCATAGAGGCGGCACACCACCAGTATCGCAGCGATGGGCAGCCACCACAGGATGGCATCGGTCCAGGGCAGCAACGAGTCATAGGATTGACAAGTCATCACCATCACCGAGAGCAATGCCACAGCGACAAGTTCGGCATCGGTGCCGTTTGCGCTCTTGCCCAGCACACGGGAGCCCTTAAGCCACTGGCAGACATGAGCTAAAGTGATGCCGATGGCAAAGTCGATGAGACGCACGGGCGGGAAGACATAGAGGGCTGTGCGGCCATAGTCATCGGTACCGGCAAGCACGATGAAATCGATGATGGCGAGCACGATGAGGATGATACCCTTGTGACGCAAGCGCAATGGCGCGAACCATCTGGCCAGCAAGGGATAACACAGATAGCAGAACAGCAGCGTGCTCAGGAACCACGAGAACTTGTTGTAGGAGAAATAGATGCTGTGAGAGAGCGACCAGCTGTGCAGCAAGGTGGCATTAAGCGTCAACGCGAGGGGCTTGATCACCAGCAGCCCCAACAGGGCCATGGCCACAAGCCACAACGCCAACGTGAGCCAATGCAGCGGGAACAGCTTGACGGCATGGTTCCAGGCGAAGCGGCGCCACGATGCCCCGTCAAGTTGATTGAACGGGTGCTTCATCGCCAGCAGGAAACCGCTGGCCATGAAGAAGAAGGTCACGCCGGCCCAGGTCATCTCCTCGAACGAGGTCGCTCCCACATGAAAGACCACTATCATCAGCGCAAACAGGGCGCGCCACCCGTTTATTGTCTTGATCATATCGTTTTAGTTTCTAGTTGATGACGGAAAAATGCATTCACGGGGCGGGTGAACCACTTGTTCACCACCCATGCCAACGGTAACAGCAACGGCAAGGCGAACCACGCCAGCCCTCCGTAGATGTTCCACCCGAAGTGAGCTGCCAACGGCGACACCACGTAGCCGAACAGGTGAAATACCACAAACTGCAGCACATATACCTCGAAACTGATGCTGCCCAGCCATTGCAACGGCTTCCACAGCAACAGGCGCCCGACGGCCCCTTCCTGCCCGTTGAGCAGTGCCAATGCGACCATGACGGCACCCTGGGGCAGCAACCAGATGATCACGTCCTCCCAGGGCCTGATCCATGTGGTGCACACGTTGACGGCGATGACCAGCGCGAGCGAGAGCAGGGCAAGAACCTCGATAAGCGTCGCTGCGAGAAAACCTACCCGCTGGAAGCGCTTCTTGAGGATATGGTACAGATGGACAAGCGACAATCCCACCGTGACATCAAGCACATGAGACAGCGGATTGACGAACACCGCTTCGCGTTGCGGAATGTTCAACGGCCACAGTATCCAACCCAGCACAAGGGCCAGTACAAGAGCGAGCAACACCTTGTGCCACAAGCGCCAACGGCCAAGCCACCGCGACATGAACGGGTAGATGAGATAGCAAAACAACAGGGCGCACAAGTACCACGCCACGGGATTGAGCCCATAGTGGACATCATGCACCGGCGACCACGAGTGCAGCAGCAATGCGCTCAAGGCCGTCGCACCCCAGTCAATCGCTTCGCCCGTGAAGAGCCAGGCGACCGCGATCAGCAAAGCCAACCCCAACCAGTGCAGGGGGTAGATGCGTGAGGCATGCGTCACGACAAAACGGCCATACTCCCTGGCCGTCAAGCGCTCGAACGGATGCCTCATGGCCAGCAGGAAAGTGCTCGAGATGAAAAAAAATGTCACACCCGAAACGGCGACATTATAAATCCACCCCACCCCGCAGTGGAACAACACCACCGCGACAGCCATGAGTCCACGCCAAGAGTTGATTGTCTTGATCATAACTAGAGGTCAGCCATTGTTATCACACGATTGTGATGCGAAATTACAAACAATTGTTCAAAGAACGTCAAAAAACACCAACTTTTAGACAAATTTGATAACGTCTCAACTTTAATCCCCGCTTTATAGCGCCCGTTTTGCGCAAATGTTGTACTTTTGCCTTCGGGTGGAAGAGCGTGTGCGCCTCAACAATGCTCAAATATTTTTTGGCATTGTGTTCGGCTTGCACTATCTTTGCACCCGCTAAACGTATTAATGACGAATAACGAAAACAAGAATATATCCACCGACCGGAGTTCTAAGTTCTTGAAGGACATCGGGGTGTACGCCATTGGCAATATCGGGTCGAAACTCATCACGTTCCTGATGGTGCCTTTGTACACCTATTTTGTGCCCAACAAGTCCGATTTCGGATACTATGACGTGTGCCTGTCGATGTGCTTCCTGCTCATTCCGTTCGTCACCTTGCAGATGCGCGATGGCGCCTTCAGGTTCCTGCTCGACTGCGATGATGAAACACGGCGTCAGCGCATCGTGACCTTTGTGGGCCGCTCGATGTTGACAACCTTGTCGCTATCGGCGGTGGCCGCCTTTGTGATGTCGTTGACGACCAATATCGGCTATCTGGGCTATTCATTCGCCCTACTGGTCGCCATGTCCCTGCAAGAGGTTTATTCCCAGGTCTTTCGTGGCTTGGGCAATAACCGGTCGTTTGTCATGGTAGGCATCATATCGGCATTCTGCATCGGTCTTTTCAGCCTCATCTTTGTGGCAGGTTTCGGTTGGGGCATCAAGGGCATTTTCTTGGCAAATATCGTTGCGCGACTGCTGGCCCTGCTGGTAGTTGAAGCCCGGGTGCGACTGATTACGCGCTACACTAAGTGGTCTCTCAGTTCCCGTGAGGTGGGACTCGACCTGCTGCGTTTCACCTTGCCCCTGTTGCCGGGCTCGTTGTGCTGGTGGATCACGGGCAGCAGCGACCGCATGTTCATCAAGTATTTCATCGGCCTTGACGCCAATGGCGTGTATGCCGTCGCCATCCGTTACACGGGCGTCATCATGACCCTGGCCGTCATTTTCTATCAGGCCTGGCAGGAGACCGCCATTCTGCAATATCACAGTGCCGACCGCAATCGCTTCTTTTCCAAGATGTTCAACGGTTACATCTTCCTGTTGTCGGCCATTCTGATCGGCTATGTGTTCCTGCTCAAGGTGTTCTATCCCCTGCTGGCCCACGGAGGTTATCGTGCAAGCCTCAATTACATCTATCCGCTGGGCGTCTCGGCTGTGATTTTTGCCATTGCGGCATTCTTCGACATGGGCTACCAGTGCGCCAAGGACACACCTCGCACCCTGCCTGCCATCGTGCTTGTGGCCTTTATAAATGTGATATTGAACTTCATCCTTATCAAGCCGTTGGGCGTGTATGGTGTCATTGCCACCCAGCTTGTTACCTATGCTGTGCTAGTGATCTATCGTTGGTATGACATGAAACGGTATTTCATCCTCAAAATCAACAAACGAGTCCTGGTACCTATTACCATGGTGATACTGAGCGCCATACCCTTCTATTTCAGCCCCGGCGCATGGGCCGACATCGCCTTTGCTGCGGCTGCGCTGGCATTGATTGTGTGGAGTTGCGGCAAGGATACACGAGACCTGATCATATCAAAATTCACCAAAACACACGGTTCCACAAAATAAATCGGCACTATCTTCGTTTATAGTAGTAAATAAGAAACAATTGTTACAACCGGTATGAAATCAAGATTATTGATCGTGATGATTGCAGCGGCTACGCTGTTGTCATGCAATTCTACCAAGGATAATGGCTTGGCCTATTTCAAGGACCTCTCATCGGCACCCAGCGGTACCCTGCCTAATCCTCAAGGCGACTATCCCATCCGCATCCAGTCCGATGACGAGTTGGTCATTTCCATCACATCGGCTGTCCCCGAGGCTACAGCCGTTTACAACCTGCCCATGGACAATCCTGCCACACGCGGCAACATGCGGCAGACCACACAGCCCCGCAGCCAGACCTACGTCGTTGACGAGGATGGCTGCATCATGTTGCCCATTCTGGGCCGCATGTCGGTAAAAGGCAAGACGTTGACTGAGATTGCCAAAGAAATCAAGGCCTTGGTGGCACAGGACGTTCATGACCCCTATGTGCGTGTCGATATCGTCAACTTCACGGTCGATGTGATGGGCGAAGTGCGCGCACCGCAGCGCGTGTATTCCGGCCGTCAGTACTTCACAGTGCTCGACGCCCTGTCGCAGTGCGGCGACTTGACCGAGTTCGGCCAGCGCGACAAGGTCTATGTCATCCGCACCGAGGACGGCAAGCGCAACTATCAGCGCCTGGACCTCAACAGCAGCGACGTGTTCAACTCGCCCTACTTCTATCTGCGCCAGAACGATGTGGTGTATGTGGAGCCCAACAAGATCCGCACCGACAACTCCAAGTATAACCAGAACAACGCCTTCAAGCTCTCGGTCATCTCGACCGTAGTCAGCAGCGTGTCGGTAATCGCTTCGCTCATCATCGCCCTCACCCGATAATAAAAAGTTGCTACTTATCAGTCGCCGGCGGCATCGCATTGACCCGGCAACTGAAAACTGAAAACCGAAATAAACATGGCAAAATTCAATACACCTCCCACAGCTCAACAAGAGGAGCAAATCATCGACTTCAGCGCCTTTGTGCGCAAGTACAAGCGCTACTGGTGGCTCTTCCTGTTGTCCTTGATCGCATGTATTTCAATCGCGTTTGTCTATCTCAAAATAGCCAAGCGGGTGTACAACGTCAAGGCCGTCGTGCTGGTGGCCCAGGACGACAACGGGGCCGGAGCGGGTGCCAGCCTGCTCAAGAGCATGAAACTCATGGGACAGGGCAGCAAGGTCGATGACGAGATGGTTGTGTTCTCGTCACAGGAACTGTGCACCCAGGTCGTCAATCAACTCAAGCTCAACCATTCCTATATCGAGGACAAGGGATGGTTCAAACCTGAGCGCGACCATTACAACTCATCGCCCATCGAGGTCATTGCTCCCGAGGAAATGTTTGACACGCTCTCGTCGGTGAAGTTCAAGATCGACGTGGACAAAGCCGGACGGGCCAACATCAAGGCCACCAGCGGAAAACATAAACTCGCAGACGTCAAGGGTGTAACGCTGCCCACCACGCTGAAGACCGTGTACGGCAGGTTTGCCATCAATACCACCAAGAAGTTCAAGCAGGGTAAGGAATGTCACATTACCGCCCGTCTCACAGGCAACCAGATACTGGGAGAGCGCCTGAACAAACGCATCAAGGTCAAACTCGCCAGCAAGAAATCCAACGGCATCAACCTGTCTATTGCCGAGAACAACAAGTCACGCGGCATGGACATCCTCAACACGCTCATGGACCTCTATAACGACCGTGGGCAGCGCGAGAAGGACGAGCAGGCCATCAACACGGCCAAGTTCATTGACGAGCGTCTGGCACTCATCTACAAGGGCCTCACAAGCAGCGAGGCCGATATCGAGTCCTACAAGAAGGCCCACAAGATTGTTGACCCCGAGCTCCAAATCAAGTCGGCTGTCGCCAAGCAGGAACTCAGCGACCGCGCCATCATCAAACTCGAGACCAACAAGCAATTGCTGGGAATGGTGCGTGACTTCGTGAGCAATCCGGCCAACAAGCACAGCTATATCCCCTTCGAGGTGGACTCCAGCGCCGCCTCAGGTTCCATCAGGGCCTACAACAACCTGCTCGCCAAGCGACAGGAACTGGCACAATCGGCCAAGGGGGACAACTTGGCGCTCAAACAACTCGACGAGCAGATCGACGCCATGCACGGCAACGTCGTCCAGGGCATCAACAGTTCGATTAAGGGTGTTGACATACAGTTGAACAAGATGCGCAGCCAGTTCAACCAGACGGCCAGCGAGATGGGCCAAGTGCCCACCGAGGAGCGCGAGGCTCGCGAGTTACTGCGCCAGCAGGGCATCCAGAATACGCTCTACACCTTCCTGCTCGAGAAGCGCGAGGAAAACGCGCTCGTGCTAGCAGCTACCACGCCCAAGGGCAAGATTGTCGATCACGCCTATGCCCAGAGCACTCCCATCAGCCCCAACCGCATGGTCGTGCTGGTCATGGCATTGCTCGCCAGTCTGTTGCTGCCGTTACTGCTGGTTTACTTGAAGGATCTGTTCACCACCAAGTTCTCTAATCAGGAAGAACTCGAGGAGATTTCCCAAGTGCCCTTTATCGGCCACATTCACCACAACCGCCACAACACGCAACTTGTCGTCAAGGACGGCAAGACCTCGGCCATCGTCGAGCTGTTCCGCTACGTGCGCAACAACCTGCAGTTCATGCTCAACAAGGAGGACGACAAGGTCATCCTGGTCACCAGTTCGGTCAGCGGCGAGGGCAAGTCGTTCATCAGCACCAATATTGCCTCGTCGTTCGCTCTGCTGGGCAAGCGCGTCGCCCTGGTGGGCATGGACATCCGCTCACCCAAGCTGGCTCAGATGCTCGACCTCAACGAGATGCCCGGCGTAACGTCCTATCTGTCGCGCAGCGATGTTTCGCTCGACCAGATTGCCCAGCCGTGCAAGGAAGTGAAGGGCCTCGACGTGTTTGTCGGCGGCGCTATCCCGCCCAACCCGTCGGAGCTGTTGCTCAGCGACCGTGTGAAAGATATGTTCCGTGACCTGCGTGAGCGCTATGATGTCATCATCGTGGACTCGGCACCCGTCGCCATGGTGAGCGACAGCTTCGCGCTTGACAAGTACAGCAACGCCACAGTCTATGTGACACGTGCCAACTACACCAAGCGCAACCTCATCAAGTTCATGAATCGCATCGCTGCCAACAAGCAGCTCAAGAACATGTGCATCGTGCTCAACGACACCAAGCCGAGCAACGACAACACCTACGGATACGGCTACGGCAAGACCCAGGACGAGGAGTAATCAGCACACCCCCTGACGTCGCCACAACAAGCAGATAGATGGATAGAGTCCTTATATTCGTGACCTTGGGTTTCGCATTGATGTTCTTCGTCATGCGGGAAGGGGCACGTTTGACCAAGGCGCGGCTCTATGAAATCATCATCGCCATCTACACGTTCTCGTGCTGTTTCACCCGACTGTATCTCCCCGTTCTCAAGGTATCGACCGAAACCGAGGGCTCCTTTGGTGCCAGCCTGGCAATTTGGCCCTTCTATGCCTTGTCGCTGCTGCTCATCTGGATTGTCGCCCGTGAAAAGCAGTGGCGCATCCGCCGGCCCAATATCTGGCTGTTTTTCATCTTCTCGGCATATGCGGCCTACACGTTGCTCAATCCCTATGACGTGTCGCGCATGCAGACGGTATTTGCCGTGTTCTATCTGCTGGCATTCGCCGTATTCATGTATCTGTTTGCCAACAGTTTCTCGGTCAAGAATGTCATTAACGGCATCTTCATGGGACTCGCGATCACCGTCATCTTGCATGCGTTCCTGGCTTTCTGCTATCCCGTGCTGGACATGGAGCCGGTCATGAAATTGTTCGACAAGGAAGCCGCCACTCGTAACGACGACCGAGTGGGTGCCGTCGGCACCATGGGTCACCCCAACGGATTGGGAACCTATGCTTCCTATTATTTCACCTTCTTCGCGGCTTGCTTCATCACGGCCTACAAGCGGCGGGCCAGCGGTATCTATGCCGCCCTGTCGTTTGTCGTCATCGTGCTGAGCGCCAGCCGCAGCGCCCTGCTGGCCACTGGAGTAGCGCTTGTGGCCATCGTGGTCTATTACGTGTACCGTCGCTACAAGTTGCTCAGTCTGCAGAGCATCTTCAAGGGCATCATCCCGTTGGCTATCGCCATAGCCCTGCTGCTCATGGGACCCTTGAGCTTCTTGTTCAGCGACGTGGACAACCTCGACGAGATGACCACCTCGCGACTGATGCACTACTACTGCGGATACGAGATTTTTGAGGATCACCCGTTGGTGGGCGTGGGCCTGAACGACCACCTGAGCTACCTTGTCGAGAACGGCTCGGCGATGATGTTCGAGCAGATATTTGATGCTGCCGACATCTTCCAGCCCGAGGAATTCATGTTCTCCAACCCCATCCACAACATCTGGATTATCCTGATTGACGAGCTGGGGCTTATCGGTTTCTTGCCCATCCTGGCATTCATCTTCTGGTATATCGGCACCTTCAAGCGAAGAATCCGACACTCCCAGAATCGATACTACAACATCTTGAACATCACAGGATTGGGTATAGCCTTCTGCTTGCTGGTACAAGGAAATAGCGACTGGGCTCCGCTCACGCCTCAGATGCTCAATCTGTCGCTCATGTTCATCGCCCTCTCGCTCAACCGTCACTATGCCGCCGAGATACACACCGAGTTTGAGACCGTTGAGGCTGAGAAACGCCATTCATTGGCTACCGCCCAACCCGAAGACGAGGAAGCCTTATCCACTCAACCCTCATGAGAGACCCTGAGCAGCACATATTGTTCATCGCCACCGAATATGCGGCAGGAATGAGGCCCTATGCCAGCGCCATCATCCACACCTTGTGGCAAGCGGGTGACCATGCCGTCATCGTCGCCAAGGACGACAACGTGAAGCACGACTTTGATGACCTGGACGGAGATAGCGTCACCTGGGTGGATTATCCTGTCACCAAGCTGCACAAACTCGCCTTCAGGTTCCGACCCACACGTCTGGTGAAGCTCATCGAGCAATTGGTCGTCGAACGCGGCATCCGGCTCATCTATTGCCTGACCGGAGAACTTATCCTTGTCAATCACATCAAGCGCCTGCAGCAGCTGGCGCCCATGCTCTATACCGTCCATGATGCCGTCGGGCACGACTCCAAGTTTGACGGATGGGGCACATGGCTCAAGCACAAGATACTGATTGATGGTCCAAGGCAGCGGCTTATCAGGAACACCAACAGCCAAATCACCAATAGCTACGACCAGCAATGCCTCATCAGGGAACGTCACCCTTACCACAGGGTGTACTACGCTCCCTTCCCCACGCTTGTCACCGACGACATCGCCAACGGCACCGACACCGTGCCCGAAACCAGCCATATCGCCGACGGCTATATCCTGTTCTTTGGCAACCTGCAGCTTTACAAGGGTGTCCACCTGCTCTATGACGCCTACATGAAGCACCCGGGGTTGCAGATGCGTCACTTGGTCATTGCCGGCGCCGGACACATCTACTTCAAGCGGCAGGCCGACGAAAAAGGCGTTACCTTTGTCAACCGATACATCGATGACAGCGAGCTCAAAGATCTTTTCTCCCGCGCAGCCGTCGTCGTCTATCCCTATATCTCGGCAACCCAGAGTGGTGTGACGAGCATCGCTTCCTTCTTTGACAAACCGATGGTGCTTTCCGACCTGCCTTTCTTCAAACAGGCATGTGAAGGCATTAAGGGCGTGGAATTTTTCCCGAGTGGCGATTCCCTCGAGCTCATTTCCGCCATCGACCGCGCTCTGATGAGTGCCGACTCCACCCGCCTCCTGTATGAGCGCCTATATGCCCCCGAAGCCATGCTCGCTGCCCTCGAAGAGGTCATCCAGGCAGCCTGCGGTGCACCAGAATAAACCAAAATGTCAATCATCGGTCTAACCGATAAAAAACCGCTATAGTGATGAAAACAATGTTGAAATATATCGCAGCAGTGATGGTCATGTGCGTGACGATGTTCACGGGACAGGCAAGAACCATCGACATCAACGTGAGCAAAGTCAAGGGCGACCTGCCCATGCAGTTGCGCAAGCTGTGTGCCCAGGCGACATACAACGACACGGTCATCCTCAACTTCGGCAAGGGCATCTACACCATCGATGCCACCATCGAGTGCCGCGGCCACGTCATCATCAAGGGCAAGAGCAGCAAGCAGTCCAAGATTGTCTTCAACCAGGGACACAGCCGCAACGGCCAGAAGGCTTACATCTCCGACGCCTTCTTCAAGTTCCACGGTACGCCCAGCCACCCCATCAGCGTGTCCATCAGCGATATATCCTTCGACATCAAGCGCCATGACAGCATCTGGTGGAAAGACGGCGAGCGCTATGCCGTCAAGATCTACCATGCCGACGGGGTCAATGTCCACCACGTGGACAGCTACCTCGAAAACGCTTATATCACCAACTTTGACCTGCACGTGTGCTCCAACGTCTCCTTCACCGACAACGTCATCACCAACTACAACAACTGCGAGACCGGTGGCTGCCTCTGGATCAGGGGAGAGATGCACAATGTCAGGGTGAGCGATAACAAGTTCTACAAGTACGGCAAGGACGAGACGTTGGCCTTCTTTGACAACGTGGTCGATAACACGCGCGATTACGTCCGCGGTATCGCCAGCCGCACAGATATCATCGTCGAGAACAATGAATTCTACTATGGCGGATACGACCGCCGCGACAAGGATTCCAAGGCCAACTGCGGCATGATATTCTCGCTCTTCACCAACGACCTGAAGGACAGCGACCGCTGCACCACGAGCAATTTCCACCTGAGGAACAACAAATTCTACGTCAGCGATGTCTGCACGCGTTGCATCTTCATCGGATTCTCGCCCAAGGATGTCCACAACGACATCTATGTGGAAAACAACCAGATCGTCAACAACAGCGTCGACCGCAACAGGCGGTACTATCATGATGACTTCACGATTCAGGACGAGAGCGCAGCCGGCGATACCATCCACCTAATCGGCAACACCGTCAAAAACAAGAACCTGGTCATCAACAACGACGGTGACAACGCCTACATCTTCCTGCATCTCTACCGCGGCAACGTGTCGTTGGTGGGCAACAAAGTCACCGACGAGGTGACCGTCAATCCCCACACGGGCAAGTATGCGGGCATACGGCTCGTCTACTGCGGCTCCAACGACGGCTCGGTAACGATGAGGGACAATGTGTTTAAGGGCATCGGCCGCCTCGCCCACTTCAGCACCAGCAAGGGTATTGACCGATTCACCCTCAATGCCAGGAACAACTACTTTGCCGGCGAGACACGCATCTATTGCGACAACATCAAGTCGCTCGACATTGACTTCACCGGCAACACGTTTGTCAGCAACAGCGTCAATTTCTTCCTCAACAACTTCGCTTCAAAGGGGTCGGTGACGTTCAACAACAACGATGTGACCATCAAATCGGGCAACGGGCAGTTCATCACGGGTTCCAGCGACAAGGCCAAGTTTGACAAACTGGAAATCCAGAACAACGTCTTCCGCGGCGTGAAAGGCGAGCAGGACTTGTTCCGCAACGTCAATAGGGTCAGCAAGCGCAAGGTGAGCCACAACGCCATCTCGAGGTGAGGCTGCAACCGGAGCAACAATTACTACAGACCTCGTTTTTGACCGAAAACCGATTTTAATGCAGGGCAACCGCACCAAAATCGGTTGTGCGCGACAAGTCATGCTGTGTGTCAGACGCCCAAAGGGCGGCCCATTGAATAAGGGGTCGCCTCCAGCGACATGGATTGTTGCATGCTTATCCTTGGGTACGCAATCCATTTCGCTATCACTCAACGAATTGCATTACCCAGGGTTACTCAGAGGCCACCCTCCGGGTGTTTTTTGCGACACATTTTGGTGCGGTTGCCCTGATTTTAATGTGCCTTTAGCGGTATCTCATGCTATTTTTTTTGTAACTTTGCGCACACTATGGCCGCAACAAGCATGAAGGTACTGATCATCAACTGCATTCTCTCGACAGCCGAGCATGGCATCATCAAGCGCAAGGAGTCCATCAGCGATTGCATGATCAGTAACTTTGCGCGCGGTTTCATCGAGTTGGGGCACCAGGTGACTCTGCTGGCGTCGGCCGAGTTCATGCCCACCGGCAAAGACGAAGGGCTGCCGTTTGACGTCATCTATTTCCCTTCACAACTGCCCCGGGTGTTCAAGCCCTCGCTACTGCCATGGCCACGCGGGATGCGCCAGTGGCTCAAGCAACATGCAGGAGGTTATGACCTGGTCATCACCAGCGAAGCCTTCCAGATTTCTTCACTCATCGCCTCACGGGTGTGTCCCTCGCGCCTGATCATCTGGCAAGAGATGGACCGTCACCAGCGTCTGTTATTCAAGCTGCCGTCACGACTGTGGCACAACACCGTGGTGCGCCTGCTGATGCGTGACGTGACCATTGTGCCCCGCAGCGAGCCCGCCAGGGAGTTCATCGGCCGCTATAGCCGCCGCGTGAGCGATGTGACCGTCGACCACGGCACCGATGGCCGTGTCCTCCATCCCGGCGAGGAGCACGACAAGGCCTTCATCGTCGTTTCCCAACTGGTCAAGCGCAAGAACGTGGACAGCATCATCGCCAAGTTTGCCCGCCTCGTGGCCCGCGAGGAATATAAAGATTACCGCCTGGATATCATTGGCGACGGCGACCAGGCCAGCGAACTGCAGCGGCAGGTCGCCACGCTGGGCATCGGAAACAATGTCACTTTCCATGGTTTCCTCTCTCATGCCCGACTGGCCGACAGGCTGCGGCGCGCGTTGGCCCTGCTGGTGGACACGAGCAGCGACCTGAACATGGTGACCATTGCCGAGGCCATCACCAGCGGCACTCCCGTGGTCACCAACACCAAGCCCTCGACAGCGCGCTTCATCCGTGAAAACGGATTGGGCATCGTGCGCGACGGCTGGGACGAGAACGACCTCATCCAGGTCATCGCGGGTTATGACCGCATGCACGACGCTTGTGTCGCCGCGGGCAAGGAACTGACCAATGTGGCCTGTGCCCGCAAGATGATCCATGTCCTCGATGAATAATTGCCTGATTTACACGTTCTGAAGTAATAATTTCCACGTCTATCCGTTTCTTAATCAAGAGACATAATTACATCATGAAACTTTCTAATATCATATTATTAGTTCTAACGTTAGTCCTGGGAGGGCTGACGGCTAACGCACAAAGCGGATTGAGGCCGCGCGGTGACGTGAATTGCGATTGGGAGGTAACTATCGCCGATTTCAACGCGATTATCGACTCCATCGTCGGTGGTGCAAAGTATCATGGGCTCTACAGCTACGCCACCGACGTCAACGGCGACCGCGAAATCAACATCGCCGACATCAACATGATCATCGACGCTATCATGGGTCACGAACTGCCGCCCATGCCTTCCTTCTCAGGCACAATGCCTGTCCTGTATATCAATACCGAGGGGCACCGCAACATCGACAGCAAGGACAGTGACGGATACCTGCACGCCGACTGGTGGCTGGACGCCATGGGCATTGAGGGTTACGACTCCATCGGCTCGCCCGAAGCGCCTCTGGGCATGGTCATCAAGGGCCGTGGCAACTACACCTGGAATAACTTTGACAAGAAATCCTTCCGCATCAAGTTCGATACCAAGCAGTCACCGTTGGGAATGAAGGAAAACCGCCACTTCTGCCTTCTTGCCCATGCCGACGATCACCTGGCCAAGCTCAAGAACACCATGGGGTTTGAGTTGAGTCGACGCCTAGGGCTCGCCTACACCCCCGAACAGGAACCCGTCGAGGTGGTGCTCAACGGCCAGTACATCGGCCTGTATTTCCTCGCCGATAAAATACGCGTGGGTAAACACCGCGTCAATATCGAGGAACAGTCCGACAGGGAGACCGACCCGGCCTTGATTACCGGAGGGTGGTTACTTGAGCTGAACGACTTTGACGGCACCGTCATCTATGTGCAGGAACACTATATGGACGGCTGGGATTGGGACGACATGCTCTGTTTCCTGTCGGTCAGCCCCGAGTATCTGTCCAACGCCCAGAATAATTACATCAAGACATTCCTCACCGACGCCAATGTCGCCATCCAGACCGATGACGTGTCCAGCACCGAATGGGAGAAGTACATCGACCTTGACTCGCTGATCAATTACTACATCGTGGGCGAGATCATGGATGACATCGAGCACTTTGCAGGCAGCTGCTACATGCACAAGCACCGCGGAGACTCGACACGCCTGATATTTGGCCCGGTGTGGGACTTCGGCAACGCGTTCACGCGCGAGGCCCATTACGGACCCGATTCGGTGGGGCATTTCATCTATGAGCAACCGTCGTTCATCAGGTCACACTGGATCGAGGAGATGGCCAAGTTCACCCATTTTCAGGAGGTGCTCAAGAAACGATGGACCGAATTTTACGACTCGGGGTTCAACGGCTTGGACATCGACACCTTCATTGACGAGTTTGTGGAGCGCATCAGGCCGGCATACGAAGCCGACGTTGTACGCTGGCCAGACAATGGCATTGATAATCAGAAACGCGATTTCTCGCGATACATCCACGCTAAAATCGACTGGCTCAACACACAATGGAATAACAATAACCAGGAGAATGATTCCATCAACTGATCATTGTACTGACGTTGCGTACCCAGTAAACACGCCGAGTCCTGGCCACTCGTTCATCACAAGCGTGACGTCCCTTAAGAGCCCAGAATCAAATCAATGACAGTGTTGATGTCGGCGATAGAAACCTCGCCGTCACCGTTGACGTCGCCATCAGGATTTTGAATACCTCTCTGTATGAAGTCAATAACGGCATTGACATCGGCAATCGACACTTCACCATCCTTGTTCACGTCGCCACGCACAACGGTGTTGGGGAAAATGACCGTACAGGTGTTGACACCGGTGAAATCTATCTGATCGCCATTGCTATAGTAGAAGGCCATGCAGAAGTATTTCCAGCCATCTACCACATTATCGAAATGGAACACCAGATTGGTTGACGCATTGGGCGCCAGCGTCACACGCTGGTCAAAAGCCTGCACCATAGTGCCCGTATTTCCATAAACACTCTTGTAGAGCCTGACCGAGATATCCTCGTCGTAGGTCGCCGTTCCGGAATTGGTCACCCTGACTTGAACGACAAATTCCTTGTCATTAATGATGCGATTACCAAAATCACTGAGATTGGTCACTAAAGCCGAACCCGTCACCTTGGCTGAAGGCATGTTGGAGATAAATATGGTTTCAGTAGCCAGGATATTGGTGCCATCCTCGTCAAGCGTAAACTTGAGCGTCTTCGTTCCTATAGTTTTGGGCACATAACGCATCGTCACCAACCCTCGTTCATTCTGGCCCACATCGATAAATCCCATCGACACAAGTTCAGTGCCTTCATACACATAGATGACATCGTTACGCGTATAGCCCTTGTTGGTCAAGTCAAGGGTGAAATCCACTGGTCTGCCCTTGTGCATCGTGCCATCGGAACGGACGTTGTTGAGCTGATAGACGGGTGTTGTCGAAACGCCATGGCCGATTACCGTACAATTGTTGCCACTGATTGCGACCTCGATGTAATTGATATCGGCACCGTTGCACTGTTTCCAATCATTGGCATAGGGCTTACTGTAGATGGGAATTATGCGGAATGTGCCGCTGGTGATGCCGCCGCCGAACGACAAGGTCCTAGTGGGGCGGAAGTAATACCAACTGCTCAGGCTCTCTTTATTCCCGGGTTCCATGACCTTGACCAAGGAGTTTCCACGATACAAGCCCCAAGCGTAGTCAAATGCGATTTCACCATCGCTGCAGTTCAGGAAGTGACTCTCTTGAGTTACCGTGAAGTCTTGACTGGACGACGTGCGGGTGCCGGTATATTCCTTCACTTCAACAAACTTGTTGAAGACCTCAAGTTCAGGATTGCCCGACGATTGCGGGCGCGGCTGAATGCCCGCTATGATGGCTTGGTCACAGATGTAACCATAGGCGCCGCTGGCACTGCCTGTTCCTTGCAGATCGGGATTGAGCACACTGAGCAGGAAATAGCCGTTACCTCTTCCGTTCCATCCCCAGTTGATGTGGAACCTGCCGTTACCGTCGAAACCATCGCACACAAAGGCATGGCCTCCCGAAGCCTTACGGCCACGGTAGATGACCGGACGGCGTGCAGTCAACTCTTCCAGAATCACATTCTCCCATTGCTCGCTGGTGTAGAAACGACGCTGAAGACTCTTGACCTTGGGGGAATAATCAAAAAAGCGCTTCATCGCCATCGGGACATCGAAGGTTGATGCCGATGAAGAATTCTTGTCAAAATCCATTTCGACCGACTGAGCGCAATACAACGACAGTTGTGAGGCAGCCCGGGCCGCAACGCTGCTGACGTCATCGGTGAGATAAGTGTCGCACATGGCACTCCAGTTGAAGTCCACTACAGGCAAGGACGGCATACTCAGGCTCGAGGTTTCGGTCACATAGGCGGGAATATCCATACTGGGGCGTGGCGGCCACTTCCAGTAGTACATCACCTGAGCCATTGCTGTTGCTACGCAACCCACCACGGCTTTGCTGCCGTCGGACAACGTGGGGAACAAGATGTTGTATGGGGAATTCTGTGACCATTGGGCTCGCATCAGCGGCGCAATCGGACGTGAGGCGCCGATGTGGGTAGCAATCTCAGTGTCCTCGCCGAGGGCGGCAATCTGATCAGCGTAGCCATCGAGCCAATCCTGCAACGCCTCGGGGATGTCGTTCCAGTCAAAGGTACCGTTGTCGCTGTAGCCCAACACTGCGGGCACCCTGTCGTCACCGGCTACGATGACATATCCGCCATCGGCACGATCGGCATTGAACACATAGTAGGCCGACGTGCCGCTGACATCTTGTGATGGTGCCTTATGGGCTAAGCGGACAGCAGTCACAGGGCGGACGCTGGCCGACATGAAATTCTGGGCTATCACCCTGGCTGCGTTCTCATTGACAGCATCGGCCCATGCCGAGCTGAACACCATCAAACATATCAAAAAGGTAAGGGTTCGTGATACTTTCATCTTGCAAAACGTCGTTATTTGTTATTACTATACCCGCAAAGATAAATAAAAATTTTGAATAATGTAAAAAATTAATATTGAGCGATGCCTTCATCTATGCTATGACATTGATTTGGCGATTACAAGAAATAGTCTTATTTTTGCAGGTACAAATGAAAAAACCAATCTTGTAACCAAAATGAAGAAGCTATTATTGATGCTTGCAGTGGCAATGGGAATATTCTCAGCCCAAGCAGCCAAGGTCAACGTTGACCGCATCGAGCCCACCGACTGGTATGTGGGCATCAACAGTGTGCCCAGTGTGCAACTCATGGTGTACGGCAACGGCATCGGCAGTGCCGAGGTGAGCACTGCCTATCCCGGAGTGACCATCGACAGCGTGGTGAGGGTGGACTCGCCCAACTACCTGCTCGTGTACATGGACACCCGCAGCGCACAGCCCGGCACGATGGAACTCAAGTTCCAGCAGGGCAAGAGCAAAAAGACTGTGAAATACCAGCTCAAAGCCCGCGAAATGCGCGGCAGCGAGCGTAAGGGTTTCACTAATGCCGACGTGCTCTACATGCTGATGCCCGACCGCTTTGCCGACGGCAATCCCGCCAACAATCAACTGCCCGGCATGGAAGCCTACAAGAACGACCGTACACAGCCCAGCCTGCGTCACGGCGGCGATATCGAGGGCATCCGCCAGCACATGGACTATTTCACCCAGCTCGGCGTGACCGCCCTGTGGTTCACTCCCGTGCTGGAGAACAACTCTCCCGACGGCCATGGCCACTCGACCTATCACGGCTATGCCACGACCAATTACTACCGTGTGGACCCGCGCTTCGGCACCAACGAGGAATATCGCCTGCTGTGTGACGAGGCCCACAGCCGTGGTCTCAAGGTGGTGATGGACATGATCTTCAACCACTGCGGCGCCCACCATCCCTGGTTGAAAGACATGCCTTCCCATGACTGGTTCAACCAGCCTGATTACAAGAACAATTACCTGCAGACGAGCTACAAACTCACGCCCGTGATGGACCCCTATGCCAGCGAGATCGACTTCAAGGAGACCGTCGAGGGCTGGTTCGTGCCCTCGATGCCCGACCTGAACCATCACAACATCCACGTGATGAATTACCTGATCCAGAACAGCATCTGGTGGATTGAGACCGTGGGCATCGACGGCATACGCATGGACACCTACCCCTATGCCTACGCCGACGCCATGGCACGATGGATGAAGGTGCTCAACACCGAGTACCCCAACTTCAACGTCGTGGGCGAAACGTGGGTCGAGAATCCGGCTTATACCGCTGCCTGGCAGAAAAACAACAAAATGGGCAAGCCCGAGAGCTACCTGCCCACGGTGATGGACTTCTCCTTCTATGAGAAAATCGACAGTGCCAAGCACGAGGAAACCGACGGCTGGTGGCGTGGCTATAACCGCGTGTACAACAGCCTGTGCCACGACTACCTCTACCCCAACCCCTCGAGTGTGATGGCCTTCATCGAGAACCATGACACCGACCGTTTCCTGCGCAATGGGCAAGATGTCCCCGCCCTCAAACAGGCGCTCGCCCTGCTGCTCACCATCAAGCGTATCCCGCAGCTGTATTACGGCACCGAGATACTGATGAACGGCACCAAGGAGGTGACCGACGGCAACGTGCGCAAGGACTTCCCCGGCGGGTTCCCCGGTGACGTGCACAACGCGTTCACTGCCGAGGGGCGCACGCCAGCCCAGAACGACATGTTCAACTGGCTGAGCGCTCTGCTGCACTGGCGTCAAGGCAACGATATCATCATCAAGGGCAAGATGACCCAATTCATCCCCTACAACGGCATCTATGTCGTTGCTCGCACCTACAAGGGCCGCCATGCCGTGACCATTATCAACGGCACCACCCAACAACGCCAGATGAAACTCGACCGCTACAGTGAGGTGTTCGGCGATGCCGCCGTTGCACACGACGTGACGACAGGACAGCTCGTCAGCCTTGCCGACGGCGCTCTCACCCTGCCGCCGCGCGCTACCCTCATTCTCGAGTTTTAACCTTTAACGTGAGTTCATTAAAAATAGATCGTTGATATTGAATTCATTCGCTATGTAGAGACGCAAAATTTTGCGTCTCCAATCGTTAAGCATTACCAAATGTTGACCTAGAGACGCAAAATTTTGCGTCTCTACTGGCCATTTGGCCACTAACCCACTGAGATATAGAATAGATTTCGTCGAACTCACGTTAACCTTTACATTCACGTCATCAACAAAGTGTGCCATCAGGGATAGTCCCGATGGCACACTTTTGCTTATTTGAGAAAAGTTTACTCAGCGAATTTCTTGAGTTCGTAGAGGGCAGGCGTCGCGCGTCCTGTCTCATGATCCCACAGGCCGGCATTGTACCAGGCATCGTTGACGTGCAACTGGGTCCAGTAGCTGCCGCCCAGGCCATACTCGTTGGCCTCGGGGAACCACCAGAAGAGGCCCTTGACGCGGGCATACTGTCCGAGTTTTGCAATCAGGTCGGCAGTAAATTGCTTTTGTCCTGCATAGGTCAGCGGCCAGGTTGATGAGAAGTCCTGATCACCCACCTTGTACTTGTAGCTGTAACCCGTCTCGACGATCATGATATCCTTGTCCTGGTACGAGTTACTCACGTTGTTCAGGGCATTGGTGAGCGTCGTCAAGTTGCCGTGATAGTAAGGATAGTAACTCAAGCCGATGATGTCATAGTCCACCTGCTTGCTGCGCATCTGGTTATAGAAGTTGAGCAGGATGTTGAGTTTGGCAACACGCTCGGTGTGCAAGATGATCTTAGCCTTGGGGCACTCCTCGCGGCAGGCACGGCCGGCAGCCTTGAGCAGATTGGCAAAACGCTCCCAATTGGTCTCGTCATTGATGTAGCACTTCTTGAGGTCGCCGGCAGGTGTTCCCACGGGGCCCCACAGCATGCCGTAGCTGATCTCGTTGCCCGTCTGGATATAGTCTGGCGTGGCACCGGCGGCTTTGAGGGCACGCAGGCAGTCGCGAGTGTATTCATACACTTTCTGTGTCAATTCTTCGTCATCCAGGTCGGCCCATGCGGCAGGCGTGTACTGCTTCACGGGGTCGGCCCAGCTGTCGCTGTAGTGGAAATCGAGCATGAACTTCATGCCGGCAGCCTTGATGCGGGCGCCCAGCACCTTGACGGTGTCGAGGTTCTGGATCACGCCCTGACCCATGTCGGCAGCAGATGCGTTCTCGGGGTTGACGAACAGGCGCACACGGGCGGCATTCCAACCCTGCTGCTTGAGCCAGGGGATGACGTCGTCGATGATCTGGCCGTTCACGTCATAGTAATGGGCTGTGCGTATGTTATAGCGTTGCAGGGCCATCAGCTGGTGGGCCTCATACTTGGTGAGCATCGAGATGTCACCGCCCACGACATACCCGTTGTCGGGCTCAACACCGCCGCCCAGAATGATGTCAATGACAGCATTCACGTCGGCAATGCCCACCTCGCCGTCATTGTTCACGTCGCCCTCACTGTCCACGTCACCGGCCAATATCATGTCGATGACAGCGTTCACATCGGCGATGGTGACCTCACCGTCACCATTCACATCGCCCATAACAACGGCATTGGCGCCGAACGATGTCAGCGCCATTGCCATTAAAAGGATTGTATATAGCCTTGCCATATCGTTATGCCTTCAAAATCATGTCGATAACCGCATTCACGTCGCTGATGCCAACCTCGCCGTCACCGTTTACGTCGCCGGCATCGCTGGGGTTACCCGAGAGAATCATGTCGATAATCGCGTTGATGTCGCTGATGCTGACCTCACCGTCACCGTTCACGTCGCCAGCCACCTTCTCCAGATAAGGCAGGAACTCGGCGGTGATGTTCTTCACCTGATACTTGTTGGTCTGAGTCGTTACCTCAAAGAAGGAGGTCTTGTTGATATAGGTCACATCCTCGGTCTGGTGTTCACCGGCAGTGGTGCCGCCCTGGTTGAACACAAAGTTCATGTAATAGTCCTTGCCAGTGATCTGATAGGTATGGCAGTAGAACTTGACGCCGCCCACAACCTTGGTCTCGGTGATGGTCTGGCCGGGCCAGTTGCCGTTGAACTGCCTGTCGCTGCTGTCCCAAGTATAGTAGTTCACGCGGGGCCAATTATTGGGAGCTGCAGTGGGATCCTTCAGATAGACGGTGATTTCATAGGGCTCAAACGATGCGTTGTCAATCTCATAATGACGGGTGATGACACCGCTCACTGCGCCACCGATCAACAGACCCACCTTAAGCGTCGTGGCCTTGTTGATGGTGATTGTGCTGCCGTCGGCCACACGCGTACCGTTGCTGGCACTGGGCGTGCTGCCGTCAAGGGTATAGACGAGCTGAGCACCGTCGGTCTGGCTCACTGCGGTGAGCTTCACGGTGATGGTTCCCTCATAGTCTCCGCTGGGCTTGCTCACCCATGCGGTCTCGGTATCCTTGCTCAGGGCCAGACGGTAGTTGGTGCCACTGGCAACGATTACATAGGTAGCGGGAATCGCATAGGACTCGCTGCCCATGGCTGCCATCAAAGAGCCACGGGTACCTATGGTGCGCTGCACGTAGTAATTCACCGTGGGGCTGTTAGCCTGATTAAAGGATGTGCTGGTGTTGGTGATACCTGCAAGCTGGCGAGCATAAATCATCTGCTTGATGCTCTCCTTGTAGTCCATCCAGTGCTTCAGGAAGATACAGGGAGTGCCGGGCATCGCGAGCATGAAGGCATTGGCAGCCTCGATGTTGTTGCGGATAGGATCATTCTGGTTGTTGGCATCACGATACTGAGTGTCGTGATTCTCGACAAAGGTCACCGAGTAGCGCTTGTAGTTGGAGGCCATGTTCAGACCCTTGCTGCTCGAGGAAGCAAGGCTGGTCCAACGGTTGTTGTTGACGGCGTCACGAATGACGTAGCGGAAGGGGAAGTCAAAAGCGGCGCTCTGTACCACACCGTTCACCTTGGTACCGTCAATCCAACCCTTGACAACGCCCTCGTTACCGTCCCAGTACTCGCCCACCGAGAACTGCACGTCGCACGATGAGTTGTACATTCCCGTGTAGTAGGCCGAGTATCCCTTGACCATATCGTAACGGAAGCCCGCGTAGCCCAGGTCATCGAGCAGCATCTTCACATAGGCCTTGACGATGTCCTGCACGTTGGTGCTGCGGTGATCCAGGTCGCGCATGCCGCCCCAGTCTTCACCGGTGTCGTTGTTGGGACTCAGTGACTTGCCGTTCTGGTTAGCCCAGTTGAGGGTCGCGCCACCGTCATCGTTGCGGCAGATGTCGGTCGACAGCATATTGTAGGTCACACCTTTATAGGTCTCGCTCGGGAAAGTCACCCAGTCGTTGATGGTTTTACGATGATTGATGACAACGTCGGCAATGGTGCCGATGCCCTTGCTCTTGAAAGTGTTGATCATCGAGCGCAACTGCGACTCGCTGCCGAATGAGCTGTTGTAGTTGGTGAACCAGTACAAGTCGTCATAGCCCATCGACGTGCCGCCGCAGTTAGCGCTCTGCGGAATCCACACGAGTTTGAAGAATTCAGACAACTCATCGGCCTGTGACTCGAGTTTGGGCCAGCGGGTCTCGTTGAAAGAGTCCCAATAGAAGCCCTGCAACATCACGCCGTCATAGTTGGCGGGCCAGCCCTGTGCCAAAGTCAGCAAGGGCATCAACATAACCAGTGCTGTAGTAAAAATCTTTTTCATAGTCTCTTGTATTTTGGGTTAAGTTATAATCTGTTGAATGTAAATATGCAAATATAGCAAATTATCGGCAATTCCAACTTTTCACGCAAAAATATCTGCTAAAAAAATCAAATGCAATCGTTTGCAAACCCATAGCTCAAGTTCTCAACACAAAAAAAGAGGCGCAACCAAGTTGCACCTCTTCAATTTCATTGGCAGCCAGACGGCAGTGAACAGTTAACAGTGAACAGTTAACAGTGAACAGTGAACAGTTAATAGTGAATAGTTAACAGTGAATAGTTAACAGAGAACAGTTAACTGCTAATGGCTAACAGTTTACTTCACAACCTTAACAGCGTTGGTGGTGCCGTCGGTGTAGGTGGTAACCACGATGGTCAGACCCTCGGCCTGCTGCATCTCCTGGCCAGCCATGTTGAAGTAGCGTACGCCGGCAACGGTCTTGCCACTCATCAGCTCGTCGAGAGCGGTAGCTACGGTGAACTCATAAGCTACATCCTGGCTCCTGTTGTCGCCGATGAAGGCGTAAGCCTCGATGCGAACCTTCTCACCGTTGTTCTCGAACCAGATCTCACCCTCGATGCCCTCGTACAGGGTCCAGTCGGTCCTCAGAACCCACTCCTCGGTAACGGGATCCCAAATCAGGACGCGATACATGATCTCGCTGCCCTCGGTGGTCGGAGTGATGCCAACACCGTAACCGGTGATACCGTCGATGGTGTAACCCTGGAAGACGGGAGCACCAACAGCAACGGGATCAATAGTAGGATCAACGGGAATCGAACCAGCCTCATAGGTGAAGGATGCCATGGGCAGGAAGTCATAGGTTCCATTGGATGAGTTGTAGGCATAATAGCAGCTGTTGTAACCGATAACATCACCGAAGAAATAGGTTGAGCCATAGCTTCCAGCTTCAATCACTTTGCACTCAACTAGCAGGTTGCCACCCTGGTAGTTGAACGGTTCATCCAGGTTGAACATCATGAAATCGTCACCTTCAACGGGAACTGTTGTGGCAACGGGGGTTGCGCCAACAATTTCGGCAACAGTAACAAATCCAGCCTCGTCAACAGTCTTGAGCGACAATTGGATAGTGGCATTCGAGAAATTGATGTAGTCATAGTAGGCAGCATCATCAATGTCAGCATAATTCTCAAAATAATAAGCAGTTGTGTAGAATTTCACACCTGTAATCTGAGAGCCGGCCATCTCGCTAAGCAACTCGGCAGGATAAATCATCTGACCAATGGTGCCCACTTCATCAGCATAGAGACCATAGATGGGAATAGTGCTGGCTTCGTAGCCATATTCACCACCGTCACACACTGTCAACACATTAGCTTGGGCAGCAAATGCCATTGCAGCCACAGCGATAAGAGTAAAAAATTTCTTCATGATAAAAACGCATTTAATATAAGGTGAATAAAAAAGTTATACTATCGATACAAGTTCAGCTATTCAATTTGCCCACAAAAATACAAAAAAATAATAATTAACGCAAGTTCGACGAAAAATTCACTGTAATTCAGTGCGTTAGCAACTCCCCCTCTAAGAATAGAGGGGGTGCCCGTTAGGGCGGGGGCGTTGATGCTACAAAATACTTCGGTTATTGTGGTGTGTCATACTCCTCCGGCACACTCCCCCTCCTCCGCCCTAACGGGCACCTCCCCCCAGGCGGGGGAGGAATTGAGTATCAACACTTTATTATCATCGAACTCACGTTAATTATTTAGTATAAGACTAGAAAAACTTTCGTGAGCGGGTGAAAAACACGCTATCTGCTGCTGTATCTCCCCTGCAGATAACGATGGCGGCCTGCCATCCGAAAAACGATGACAGGCCGCCATTATAAGAATCCGTCACTTGTATTACTTCAAGATGAAGTAGTACTCGCCCAGGATATCGTTGAAGATCACGTCATAGGTACCAGCAGCAACGGGGATATTAGGACCATTCTGCTCACCGATGCCCACGGGGAAGGCAGCACCACCCCAGTTCACAGTCCAAGAGCCGTCGGCAGCGAACTTGAGCTCGGTATCGGGATAGGTAATATCCTTCAGACACCAGTCATGGTTCTCGACAACAGAGCTCATGGCGTTCATCTGGTTACCACCGACATTCCAGTCCTGATAGCCGCCAGGCATGGTGATCATGCTGTAAATGCTGACAGGACCAGCATACTTGGTGATGGTCAGAGCGTCCATCTCCATGTCGTAGGTGATCTGGTAGTAACCGTCCTCGGCCACCTCAATGTTGCCGCTGCCGCCATCGTTCTTCACGAGGACGCCGTCGGTCATACCCCACTGCTCGTCCCAGTTGCCCGGGTTGTGGATGAGCTTGAAGCCCTGGCCAGCGGGGAAGTAGCCCACGTAGTTGAGGATCGAGTAGTTGTCGGTAGCGGGATACAGAGGAACAAGCGCGGTGCCAAGGGCGTCGGCAGCATTGCCCCACGAACCGTTACCGATGCAGCTACCTACCAGGTACCACAGGTCGGGCGTGCCCAGCTCGATGATGGGCTCGAACTCGAAGGTGCGATCCATCATGTTGAAGCTCAGACGATACTTGTCGGCACGGATGTCAGCGGGAATCTTGAAGGCGAACGCAATCTGGTCGTTAGCGCCCTCAACAAAGCTACCGCTCATCTCGTTCTCACCGTTCACAGCGTAACCGATGAAGTCACCACCCCAGAAACCGTCAACGCCAAGGTCCATGGTCTCCTGAGAGTAGATCTTGAACCAGTTGTCCTCGCCGGTAGCGGGAACTACAACGGTGAATACGGGGTTAGTGTAAACATCACCACCGCCATTGTCCAGCTTATAGGTGGGATCGCAAGCGGTCCAACCGTTGCTGGTGCCCACATAGTAGTAAGCGCTCGAGATCATGGGAGTAGCGGGAATCACCTTCACAGTAAACTCGTCACTCATGATGCTGGTGGCAGTCGTGCCGTCGCTCATGATGCTCTTCACGCGAGCGGTGAGCTCACGCACCTCGGGAGCCTGACCGAAGAGCGATACCACATAGTCCGAAAGTTCCTTCACGTTCATGGTGCCGTCTGCACCCAGAACAAAGGGGTTATCATTCAGATAAATGATATACTCGGGTTTGTAGGTCGTGTCAGTGGTTGCGGGAGCTGTGATGTCACACACCTTGACAGTCTCTTGATCCTCGGGAACCTCAGCCAGGTCGATGACGCCCACACTGGCAATAGAGCCGGTGCCGAAGACTATCACGTCTTCCTGGGGATTGCTCTGGGGGTCAGCCCAATCCTTGAAATCCTCGGTACAACTTGCCAGCAACAAGGTCATTGCGGCAATATATAAAAACTTCTTCATAATTTCTGTTTCTCATTAATTATATCTAATGGGGTGGGCAATTGCTTGAGGGCTCTCGCCCACCCTGTCGATTGGTTAACAATTACTCTACAGCTACAAAGTTGTAGGTGCCAAGGATATCATTGAAGAACACATTGTAGGTGCCGGCCTTCACGGGAATGTTGGGACCGCCGCCCGTACCGATACCATACGGGAAATCAGTAGCACCCCAGTTCACATCCCAAGCATTGTCGGCAGCGAACTTGAGCTCGGTGTCCTCGTAGGTAACATTCATCAAGTACCAGTCGTGGTTCTCGACGTTGGTGCTCATAGCGTTCATCACGTTCTCACCGGTGTTCCAATCCTGGTAAGCGCCAGGCATGGCAATCATCTGATATACACCAACGGGATCGGTGATCGGCTCGATAACGAGCTCATCGGTAGCGGTGTTCAAGAGGATGCGGTAGTAACCGTCGGCCTCTACGGTAAGGTTGCCGCTGCCACCGTCGTTCTTGACGAAGCCGCCGTCGCCCATACCCCACTGGTCATCCCACTTGCCGGGAACCTTGATGAGCTTGAAGCCCTTGCCGCCATAGAAGAAGCCAGCATACTGGATCTCGCCCTGGCCGGTGCGGCTGTCATACTCATTGCCCATGATGGGATACATCGGGATCAAACCGCCGGTAGCGACACTACCTGCGCCGTTGTCCCAATCTGCCGAGCCAATGCCTTCACCAACGAGATACCAGATCTCGATCTCGGCGTCGGCGAGCTCAATGTAGTAAGGATTAACGTCCAGGCTGACCACATTGGAGTAGATGGTCTTGGTGCCGGGAGTGGAGGCCTTACAACGCACATACACGGTCTGCTTATCGGGAACACTGGTCTCGTCCCACTGGCAGATGCTTACCAACTGCTTGGCAAGGTCGGTAGCCGACATCACGCCGGTGCACGAAGCGTAAATCGAGGGCAGGATAGCATAATCGGCGATGGTGGCGCCAGTCTCGTCGGCGGCAGCCTCATCGGTCGAAATGGTCCAGCTGTTGGTGGGAGAAACCTCAAGCTGATACTCCACTGCAGCAGGCCAGCCACCGTAATCGGGCTGTGACCAAGCGAAGGGGATACCTGTAGATTCTGCCAGGTCGACCTGAACATTCACGGGATTGTTGAGCGTGAACGTCGTGGGCTGCGTCAGCGTGGGATTGGAATCACGGTCATCGTTGCATGCCGTGAACACGAGTGCCATGCTCAACAGCATCAGTGATGATAAAAATATCTTTTTCATGTTCTTTTTGTCAATTAATCATGTTAGACAACATTAATACCACTATCAATAACCAGGATTCTGTGTCAGCTTGGAGTTAGCAATCAGGTCATCGGTGGGAATGGCAAACACGTTGCGGAATGCCTCGAAGTCACGACCGGCATAAACGCCGCCCTTCCACTGCCACTGGTAGTCGGTGGTGCCACCATACTTGCCAAAGCGGATCAGGTCTACACGACGACGGCCCTCGAAGTAGAACTCACGGGCCCACTCATCCAGAATCTGGTTGAGGGTGTAGCTCGTGCGGGTGACAGCGTGGGCACGGCCACGGATGGCATTGATAGCAGCTACTGCCTCGGCAGGAGCATTGCCACCGCTCATGCGGGTCAATGCCTCGGCATAGGTCAGGTAAGCCTCAGCCACACGCATATAGAACAGATGGGAATCGGCAAAGGTGTTGTCACTGCCCTTGGTGCCGTCGCACCTGAAGTTGTTGAACTTGGCAATGGCATAGCCATACTTGAAGTTGGACTCGTCCTCCACATTCAGGAAGCGGCCCTCGGTCTCGAACAGAGCGCGGTCATCGCCAGCGGCATAAGCTACAGCGTAGGCGTGAGCCGAGGGAGCATCATCGTTGGGGAAGAACAAGCGGATCAACTCGGGACGTGCACGGTTACCACCCCAGGTGTTGTTGTTGTACAGACCATTGACCTCACTCTCGTCGTAGGGGTTGGGATGTACATCAGCATCAACGGTGGAGCACATCAGGAAGTTGGTGCCGCCCCACGAAGTGGTGCGCAGACCGTCTTGGATAACGGGGAATACAGCCTCATAGGCAGCATCGGTCTTGGCGTTGTCGCCCATGAACAGCATCTGATAAGCGGAGAACTCGCGGTAAACGCCATCGGCACCAGGAGCATTGTAACCCTCGGTGTGCAGCTTGTAACCCGAATCCATCACCTTCTTGGCATAGTTAGCAGCTTCCTGCCAACGGGGAGTGCCGGTGTAAACCTCGCTGTTCAGGTACAGACGGGCAAGCAGCATCCAGGCAGCAGCCTTGTCGATGCGGCCATAACCTGGCTCACCATACTTCTTGGGCTTAGGATCATTCAGCGTATAGGCATTGCTTTCACCCTCGCCGATGATGTCCTTGAGCTCGCTCTCGATGAACTCACACACCTGAGCACGGCTGTACTGCTCGGGGTTCTCACCCGAGATCGTGGTGGCAAAAGGAATGTTGCCGAAAGCATCGGTCAGCAGATAGAACTGCATGGCGCGCAGGAAGCGAACCTCGGCAGTCATCGTGGCATCATAATCGGGATAAACCTCCAGATACTGGTTGCAGAAGGTGATACCGATACACAAGCCGTAGTAGAAACCACGCAGCATCGGGTGGCTGGCATCATAGGAGTTGTGGCAATAGGAAGGAATACCCTCATCACCCCAACCGCAGATGGCCTCGTCGGTCGTCAGCTCGTTGGAGTTCCACAACTGACGGTATTTGTGCTGGAAACCGCCGTCGAGACCGTCAACGTCAACGTTGTCGTCACCACCGTTGTTGCCCGAGGTGGCAAACACAGAATAGCACTTGTTGAACAGCTGCTCGGGAGTGACATCGCTCTGCAACGAGGGGTCGATGGGCTCCACATCCAGGTCGTTGACACAAGAGGTCATGCCTCCAGTCATCATCAGCACCAATGCAGCACTCAAGATATATTTGAAAAACTTATTCATTGTGATCTAATTATCAATTAGTATAATGTATCAATGCCATTAGAAGTTCAGCGTCAAACCTGCGATGAACGAGATGGGACGGGGGAAGATATCACCGCCGATACCACCGAAGACCTCAGGATCAATGCCGTCATACTTGGTGATGCAGAACACGTTGGAAACGGTACCGTAGATACGGCCGCCCACACCGTTGTAGCTGCCATGCTTGAACAGGTTGTTGAAGCTGTAACCCAGCGTGATGTTGTCACACTTGAGGAACGAAGCGTTCTGTACCCAGTAGTCGCTGAAGATAGCGTGGTTGTTATACGTCTGCCAGCCCATCTCAACCGACGTCTTGGGACGGTTGTTCAGATAGAAGCCGGAAACCTCCTCGAACACTGCTGCGGGGCTCACGTTGTGATAACCCTGCATCACATTGTTGAACATGTAGTTGCCGATGCTGGCACGCAGGCTGAAGCCGAAGTCCCAGTTCTTCCAGTCGAGGCGTGAAGCCAGACCCATGGTAACGGGAGCCCACGGCGACTTGTACAGATACTTGTCGGCATCGCTGATCACGCCGTCACCGTTGCGGTCAACGACCTGACCCTCGATGGGCTTGCCAGCCTGGTCATAAACCTGCTGATATACATAGAAGCTGTTGGAAGGATAACCTGCCACGTGAGCCTGGGCCGAACCGTTGATACCGATACCGCCGGTGGTCACGAAGTAGCTGGGATCGTCGCTGATGAGCTCGAGAACCTTGTTGCTGTTGTAGGTCAAGTTGTAGTCGATGGTCCACAACACGTCGTTGGTCGAGATGGCCTTCCAGTTCAAAGCGAACTCGATACCGGTGTTGCGCAGCGAACCGATGTTCTTGTAGAACGCGTTGCGGAAGTTGGTCATGGCCGAGAAGGTGGCCCAGTTCAACAGGTCGGTGGTCTTGCGATAGTACCAATCGATGCTACCGCTCAGACGCTGGTTCATGATACCCCAGTCAAGACCGATGTTGGTCGTCGTGGTGGTCTCCCACTTGAGCTCGGGGTTGTAAACGTTGGGCTTAGCCTTAGAACCGTCGCCGGCTACATCATAGTACGAACCCATGCTACCGTTGCTCATCACGTAGGTGGCAAAGTAGTTGTAGTCGCCGATGCCTTCCTGCTGACCGGTCTTACCCCAACCGAGGCGCAGCTTCAGGTCGCTGAAGGGGCCATCCTTCAATGCAGCCTCCTCGTTGAGCTTCCATGCCAAAGCAACCGAGGGGAACATTGCCCAGTGCTTTTTGAAGCGCGACGATCCGTCGTAACGGGTGGTGAAGGTCAACAGATAACGGTTGTCATAGCTGTAGTTCATACGACCGAAGAAAGATACCAGATAGTTCTCGGTGCGATAACCCAGACCGTTGTTCTGACGATAAACGCCCTCGGCACGGATGGCGCCAGCCTTGCTGTCACCAACATTGTAGCGGGCAGAGGGAATCCACTGGCCGGGAGTTACTACGAGTGCACCGTTCTCGGCGTCAGCCTCGGTGAAGAACAGGCCCGAGTTGGTGGGATAGGTACCCCATGACTCGTTGTACTCCTTGCGCCAGTTGTGCTGCCACTCGTAACCGAGCATGATGTCGAAGTGATGCTTGTCGTTGAAGTCCTTGTAGTACTGAGCGTAGGTACTCAACTGCAAGTTCTCCTTGCTCTGGGTGTAGTAACTGTTGTTGCCCCAGTAGTTGGAGGTGTTGCTGATATTGGCACTGATGTTGTGGCCATTACCGCCGGTGAAGTCACCACCCAAGGTCAGGTGGAGTCTCAAGTCCTCAAAACCGTGGATCTTGTAATCGATGTCGGCACTACCGATGAACGAGTGGGTCTTACCACTGTTGTCATGGTTGTTGAGCATGGCCACGGGGTTGTAGGGAGCGTTGGTGTTCTTGGTGTAGGGCCAAGCGGGATCGGCGTTGTTCACCTGCAGCCACTCAAAGAAGCCACCCACACCTGCATACATCGGGTCGTTGCTGTAAACGGGCTGAGTCGGGTCCATGCGGACGGCATTGCCCACAGCACCGGTGTCGGCCCAGCGCGACTTGGTCCAAGCCAACTTACCGTTGAGGTTGAAGGTCAGATGATCGTCAAACAACGAGGGGTTCAGGTTCAAGGCTACGGTGTAACGCTTGAAGTCTGAGGTCTTGAGGATACCTTCCTGGTCGGTGTAGCCTGCCGATACACGGTAGGGCAAGTACTGACCCAACGAACCTGCCACGGTCAGGTTGTGGTCGTGGCTGAAGGCGGTGCGGTAGATTTCCTCCTGCCAGTCGGTGTTGGCTTTGCCAAGCAGCGACAGAGCGTTCTCCTCGCGGGTGTTGCCTGCGAAAATCTTCTTCACGAAATCACGGTACTCATCGCCGCTCATCACGTCGATGGTCTTTTTCTTCTTACTCCAGGTAACACTACCGTTGTAGGATACGCTGGGGCGCTGGCCGCGACGGCCCTTCTTGGTGGTGATGATGATGACACCGTTAGAACCACGGCTACCATAGATAGCGGTGGCCGATGCATCCTTCAGCACGTTGAAGCTCTCGATATCCTGAGGATTGACGAGAGACAGGGGGTTGGACAGACCGCTCACACCGTTGTTATCCATGGCGATACCATCGATAACGATGAGGGGGTTGTTGCTGGCGTTCAGTGACGAACCACCACGCACGCGGATGGTTGCACCGCCACCGGGCTCACCACTGTTGCTGGTCACGCTCACACCGGCAACCTTACCGCCGAGCATGTCCTGAGCACTGACAACGACACCCTTGTTCTTGGCATCGGGCTTGAGCGCCGCTACCGAACCGGTCAAGTCGTTTTTCTTCACTACACCATAACCGATGACCACCAGATTTTCAAGCATCTGGGTGCTCTCGGCCAAGGTGATTACTAAGTCGGTTCCGGCAGTGACCTCATGGTCCTCGTAGCCGATCGACGTGATCTGGAGCTTGGCGCCCTGGGGCACACCTTCAAGAGTAAAGAGACCGTCAAAGTCGGTCACCGTACCCTGCTGGGTGCCAACGACACGTACACTCGCGCCGATGACAGGCTCGCCGGTAGCATCCTTAACAATGCCGTTCACAGTAATCTGTGCATAGGCTCCCAGTGACAGGAAAAGTCCCATCACGAGGGTAAGAATCCTAAACGGAATTCTGATGTTTACCTGCTTCATTTTTAAATTTTTAAAGTTAATATTAGGTTGGTAATCAAAAAATTATTTCATTTTGGTTAGTGCAATCAGCTTTTCAAGGTGAAAGCCCTCAGATTCTAATTGGCGCTATTACCGCAATTAAAACAAGGCAAAAATAGGAGTTTTATATCTTTTTTTCTTTTTTTATAATGTTAAATTTTTAATTAATTATATGCAATCGTTTGCGTAATCCGATTTTTCAACGTATCTTCGCCGTCGAAAGAATAAAACGACGTTTATTCGACATTAACCAACTCAAGTAAAGACCAGAACCGACAATGGATGACAAACGACAAATGACGATGAAAGATATCGCTCGCGAACTGGGCGTATCGGTGGCTACCGTGTCACGTGCCTTGAGCGACAGTCCCAGCATCTCGCGGGAACGCCGGCAAGCCATTCAGCAGTATGCCCGGGAACACAATTATTTCCCCAACGTGATTGCCGAGCAGTTGCGGCACAGCCGTCGCAATCCGTCGCGCGCCATCGGTGTGATCATGCCCGAAATGGTGCACTATTATTTCTCGTCCATTCTCGATGGCATCGAGACCGAAGCGTCGACGCGCGGCTACCACCTCATCGTTGCCAAGAGCAACGAGAGCTATGCACGCGAGGTGCAGATCTGCGAAGCGATGCTCAAGAACAAGGTGTGCGGCATCATCGTCTCACAGGCCAAGGACACCGAGCAATATGACCACTTCAAGCACTTGGAGGCCGCCGGCGTGCCGCTGGTGTTCTATGACCGCATCTGTCCCGCGCTGAATGCCAGCCGCGTGGTCGTCGACGACTACATGGGCACGATGAACGCCGTGTCACATCTGATAGAAACGGGCTGCAAGAGGATCGCCTTCTTCGGCACATCGATGAACATGATCATCGGCAAGAACCGCTTCAACGGCTACCGCGACGCCCTGTACGAGCACGGGCTTGAGCTGGACGAATCGCTGGTGCGAATCTGCGACAACCGCGCCGACGCCGAACGCATCACCCCGCCGATGATGCGCACCGAAAACCGCCCCGACGCCTTCTTTGCCGTCAACGACGAGACGGCCATCGGCATCCTGTCGGTAGTGAAGCGGTTGGGCTTCGCCGTCCCCGACGACGTAAGCATCTGCGGCTTCACCAACGGCTTCAGGGCCACCGTGTGTGACCCGATGCTCACGACCGTGGAGCAACGCGGCTCCCAAGTGGGCAAGGAGGCCGCCGACATCCTCATCGGCCTGGTCGAAGGCACCCTCCCCGCCGACCACGCCGAGAAACGCATCGTCAAAACCCGCCTAGTCATCCGCGGCACCACCCGCCACCCCTAACCCCACAAAAAAAAACAACTGATTGATTATTAGAAAACAAGAAGTACAAAGAATACAATCAATAAATCCGAAATAATTGAAAATGATTGATATACCGAAACTAAAAGATCATGTTTATGACGTTGTGGGCGCACTATATGAAGTTCACAAAGAATTAGGTGCGGGACTCAATGAAAATTGCTATCAAGAGGGGCTGCAAATTCAGCTTGAAGAATCTGGTATACAATACGAAAAAGAACTCACATTTTTTCCTCGCTATCACGGAAGATTAATGCAGACTCACTACCGCGTTGATTTCCTGTGTAAAGGGGATATCATCATTGAATGCAAGTCTGTTGAAGCCTTGAACGGCAATCACAGAGCACAACTTTATAATTACATGAGATTACTTAATCATCCATGCGGGATTTTAGTGAATTTCGCCTTGAAAAACGCTGACATTCAGCGATATTTCTACGACAACGAGAGAAAAGAAATCATTGATGTCTACGGGCGAGTCGTTCACAATTACAGGAGATGATTGTCTCTGTGATTTATTAATAATTGTGTTTCTTGTATTTCTTGTTTTAAAAAATAATACGATTAATAATTGTTTTAAGATATGGAGAGAATGAAGAGATTTTTAGTTGTTGTGATGGCCGTTGTGGCGCTGTGTGCCAGCGGTCAAGTGGACAGGCCCAAACTGATTGTGGGCCTGGTAGTGGACCAGATGAGGTGGGACTACCTCTATACCTACCAGTGGGGCGAGGGCGGTTTTAAGACCTTGCTCACCGACGGTTATCGGTGTAACAACACCATCATCGACTATGTGCCCACTGTCACCGCCTGTGGTCATGCGACCATCTTCTCGGGCACTACACCCGCCTTTCACGGCATTGCCGGCAACAATTTCATGCTCGACGGCAAGAACGTGACGAGTGTGCAGGACGATACCGAGCGTGGCGTCGGCGGCAACGACAAGACACGCGGCAAGTCTCCTCGCAACCTCATCACCACCAACATGGCCGACCAGCTGTATCTGGCCACCGACTTCAAGAGCCGCACCGTGGGCATCGCCCTCAAGGACCGCGCCTCCATCCTGCCCTCGGGCCACAACCCCATCGGCGCTTACTGGCTTGACAGGGACAGCAAGACGTTTGTCACCAGTACCTACTATATGGACAAATTGCCCAAATGGGTCGCTGACTTCAACAAGAAGCACCGCGATGAGCTCGCGATGGATCTCAGCTACCTGCCCATAGGCACAACGATGACATTTGCCCTAGCCGAACAGGCCATCATTAACGAGAAGCTGGGACAGGGCGAGGCCACCGACATGCTCACCCTGAGCGTCTCCAACACCGACATGTGTGCCCATACCTACGGCAGTCATTCACCCAAAGTTGATGCCATCTACTATCAGCTTGACAAGGAACTCGCCCACTTTATCCAACTGCTGGACGAACGCATCGGACGCGACAACTATCTGCTGTTCCTCACCGCCGACCATGGTGGCACACACAGTTATCCCCGCATGACCGAACACGGCCTGCCCAGTGGCTGCGTGAGCAACTCCGCCTTTGTCAATGCCGCCAATGTCGAGCTCGAGAAACAGTTTGGTGTATCCAAACTGATCAAACAGAGCCTGGGATTCACTTACTATATCAACACCGAGGCCATCGACAGCGCCGGCCTTGACTATGGAACGGTAACGCGTGCTGCCTGCAAGGCGTTGATGAAGTTAGACGAAATTGAATGGGCTGTAGATGTCCTCAACATCGACAGTTACCCCGTGCCCACCATCCTCAAGGAGCGCATCAAGCTGGGATATTTCCCCGAGCGCAGCGGCGAGATTTATGTCGTGCCCCGCACGGGATTCTATTCCGGCAGTACCGATGAGGCAGGCTCCAACCACGGCACTTGGAGTCAGAGCGACAGCCACATCCCGCTCATCTTCATGGGATGGCACATCACCCCTGGAGAGACTAACCGCCTCACCCACATGACCGACATCGCCGCCACCGTGTGTGCCATGCTTCACATCCAGGCTCCGAACGGCTGCATCGGCACTCCGATTTTTGAATAAATGCAAGAAAACCTACAAAAAACGCAATTTTTGCAATTTTTGTTTACAATCTTTTAAAAAATTGTAGTAATTTTGTAGCAATCTTAGATTTTAACCTCTCTTCACAAGTGCCATGACTATTACCATGGACGTATTATTAGTATTGTATCTGTTCAAATAACTAATTTATTATCACAATATTAACTTAAAACCTATGCGTATGAAAAGATTCTATTCATTGCTTGCAGGTTTGCTGCTGATATCTACAGCGGCGCTTGCACAGGTCACTGTCCACGGCACCGTGGTCGCTGCCAGCGACAACGAGCCTATCATCGGTGCGACTGTGACCGTAGTAGGCACCAAGACAGTGACGGCCACCGACCTGGACGGCCACTTTACTGTAACTGTGCCTAATGCAAACAGTCAACTGTACATCACGTTCATTGGCATGGCCCCTGCCACAGTGAAGGCCGAGAATGGTATGGTCGTGGAACTTTACGGCAACACCCAGGACCTCGACGAGGTGGTGGTGGTTGCTTATGGTACTGCCAAGAAGAGTGAGCTCACCGGTGCCGTGTCACAGGTGACATCACAACAGATTGAGGCCCGCCCCGTGACCAGTGTCACCTCGGCACTGGAGGGCACCACGACCGGTCTGGTGGTCAACTCGACCTATGGCCAGCCCGGTAGCGACGCCTCGATCCGCATCCGCGGTTTCGCCTCGATCAACGGTAGCAACGAGCCCTTGTATGTCATCGACGGTGTACCCTTCGGTGGCAACATCAGTGACTTGAACAGTGCCGATATCGAGAGCATCACCGTGTTGAAGGATGCAACCTCGGCAGCCCTGTACGGTAACCGTGCCGGTAATGGTGTTATCATGATCAACACCAAGAAAGGCCGCAACGACAAGGCACGCATCAACGCATCAGTGATGATGGGTACCTACAACCGCGGTATTCCCGAGTATGACCGCATGGACGCCCGTCAGTGGATGAACGCCATGATGCAGAGCTACGTCCGCGAGTTTTACACTGCCGGCAACAGCGGTGGCAATCCACTCAGTTGGGAACAAGCCATGAGCAGAGCCAACCAGGAGATCATCGGTTCCTATCTGCACTACAACATCTTCGACCAGCCCGACAATAACCTGTTCAGTGGTTACAAGCTGAGGAATGATGCTAATATCAAGAGTAATATCGCCGATGACCTTGACTGGTTCAAGGCTGCTATCCGCAGCGGTTTCCGTCAGGAGTATAACATCAGTGGCGACGGTGGAACCAAGAACGCAAACTACTACCTGGGTGTAGGTTACACCAAGGAGGATGGTTACACCCGCGAGTCTGGCTTTGAGCGCATCAGCGGTCGTGCACGCGTCAACCTGGAGCCCAAGACCTGGTTCAAGATCGGTTTGAACCTTGCCGGTTCTCACCAGCTCACCAGCTTCCACAGCGATAGCGAGAACAGCTACAAGAACGCCTTCAGCTACTGCCGCAACATCGCGCCCATCTATCCTGTCCACCTGCACGACTTGAGCTCACCTAATGGTGACTACGTTCTGGACGAGGTAGGTAAGCAAGTCTATGACAGCGGTGAAGAATATACCCGTCCCCAGTACCCTGGCCGCCACTACCTGTGGGAGACCGAGCTGGATATGGACAAGACCTACCGCAACACCTTGGACGGTCAGGGCTATGTCACCTTTGTGCTGCCTTACGGATTCGACCTCACATTGAATGCCGACTTGAATGTGCGCAACACCGAGAACCGCGAGTATGACAACGCCATCATCGGTGACGGTATGGGTAACAATGCCCGCACCAAGCGCACCATCTACCGTTACAAGAACTTCACCCTCCAGCAATTGCTGAACTGGAACCAGACCTTTGCCGATCGCCACGCCTTTGAGGTGCTGCTCGGCCACGAGAACTACTACTACAAGTACAACTACCTGTATGGTTTCAAGGCTAACGAGACGCTGGCTGGCCACATCGACATGATCAACTTCTCGGACATCCAGAACTTGTATGACTACGAGAACAACGACCGCAGGGAGAGCTACCTGGGCCGTGTGCGCTATGTCTTGGACAACAAGTATTCGGTTGAGGGCACCTTCCGTCGTGACGGTAGCTCGCGCTTCCATCCCGACCACCGCTGGGGTAACTTCTACAGCATCGGTGCCAGCTGGATCCTGAGCCGTGAGGAGTTCATCCGCAAGTATGACTGGATCAACAACCTGAAGTTCCGCGCCGCCTATGGTGAGGCCGCTAACGATCGTGCCGCTGACTATTACAGCTACATGGCACTGTATGACATCACCGTCAATGGTGGTATGGGTGCTCTGGTAAAGAGCCAGTTGACCAACGAGCTCCTCAGCTGGGAGTCGGTAAGGAACTTGAGCGTCGGTCTTGAAGGCCGTCTGTTCAACCGTCTGAACTTCAGCATCGAGTACTTCTCCAAGGGCTCGCACGACCTGATCTTCAGCCTCAACCAGCCGCTGTCGGCCGGTGCTACCAGCACCAGCAGCGCCGTGTCACAGGTACAAATCAACTTGGGTAACATGATGAACCGCGGCTTCGAGCTCTCGGCTGATGCCGACATCGTTAAGTTCAACGACTTCCGCTTCAACCTGGGCTTGAACCTTACCTACCTGAAGAACAAGATCACCAAGATGCCGGACATCTACAATGTTGGCGACGAAAAGGATGAGTACACTGCAGGTTTGCAGAGCGGTCAGTACAACTACCGCAAGGGCCACTCGATGTACTCCTTCTACACCTATACCTATAAGGGTATCGACGACATGACCGGTAGGTCACTCTACACCTTCAACGATCATGACTTCTATGTACCCGGCATGCTGAAAGCCGGTGAGGACATCACCAATCGCGAGGCTATCCCCGCCGATGAGTATGTTGTTATCGACGGCGTTCCCTATGTTTACAAGCCCGCTACCTATGGTAAGCGTGAGTGGCACGGCACTGCAGTGCCCAAGTTGTATGGCAGCTTCAATCCCACGATTGACTTCAAGAACTTCACGCTGGCAGCTATCTTCTCATTCCAGTTGGGTGGCAAGTGTATCGACTGGACCTACCAGAGCTTGACCTCAATGGGTGGTACTCCCAGCGCCATCCATGCCGACATGACCAATGCCTGGACCAAGGACCTCGATGGCACCGCTGTTACCTACACCGAAGACCAGCTCAAGTCCATGACCGTGGGTACTGGTGACGATGCCTACGTGAACTATCCCGCCAACCGCCTCGATCCCAATGGCACTCCCGCAGTCTTCTCGGGTGACAACAGCTATAACAGCGCTACCAGCGATCGCTACATCACCTCGTCGGACTACTTCATCGTTAAGAATATCGGCGTCACCTACCGCCTGCCGCGCTTCATCTTGAACAAGATTGGTTTCACCAATATCTCCCTCTCGGCCACCGTCGAGAACCTGTACACCAAGACTGCCCGCAAGGGTATGAACGCCCAGCAGAACTTCAGCGGTTACGTGGGTGACTACCTGGTAACTCCGCGCGTATTCTCGTTCGGTTTGAAGTTTGGCTTCTAATCGCTCAGCTTACCTACTTAACAATCGTTACATACATTAAACAGATAATATTATGAAGATTTTAAAATATTTCCTGATTGCAGGTATTGTTGCGCTGGGCTTGTCCTCATGTTCTAAAGACTATCTGGACACCGCGCCTACTGCCGAGACCGGTACTGCAACCGCATTCGAGACAACCGATAACGTTAAGCTGGCCATCAATGGCTGCGCCCGTGTGATGATGAACCAGTACCTGAGCACTCAGGGTATGTGCGGCGAGGGCTGCATCAAGATGTGGTATGGCAACTATCCCGGTCAGGACTTCTTTGTGAACCTCCCCGGTTGGGCTCTGCTCATCAACCAGAACAACCACGACACCCCCACCAGTTCTTATACCTACTATCCCTGGTTCTACTACTACAAGCTCATCAGCAACGCCAACAGTGTCATCTTGCACGTTGACGAGGCCGAAGGCATCGAGGCCGACAAGCAGTTCCTCAAAGCCCAGGGCTTGACTTTCCGCGCCTATGCCTACATGATGCTGGCTCAGATTTACTGCAAGCGTTGGGTGGACTCTGACAATGGCAGCTGCCCTGGCCTTGTACTCCGTCTGGACGAGAGCGTTGGCGAACTGCCTCTGACATCGCTGGCCGATGCCTATGCTCAGATCTATGCCGACCTTGATGAGGCCATAAGCCTCTATCAGGCTTCGGGCCGTCACCGCGGTGCCGATGAGTTCTTCCTGCCCGACATCGAGGTAGCCTATGCAACCTATGCCCGTGCAGCCCTCAACCGCTGTGACTGGAGCAACGCTTCCAAGTATGCTAAGCTGGCTCGCGCCAACTACCCGCTGATGAACAACACCCAGTTGATGAGCGACGGCTTCTGCACCCACAACAGCGAGTGGATCTGGGGTGGCTACAGTGCCAGCGACCAGACGCTGTACTACTACAGCTACCATGCTTACATTGCCTATAACAGTAACGCAGGTAACGTGCGCAACTATCCCAAGTGCATCAACAGAGAGTTGTTCGAGAAGATTCCCGCAACCGACATTCGTCGTCAGTGGTGGCTCGATCCCACGGGTTACACCTACACCACCACGACTGGTGTGGCTGCCAACAGCACCCAGCTGGCAAAGGATACCCGTGTCAAATATCCCGACCTGCTGAGCAATGCCACCGTCTATGCCTACATGCAGTTCAAGGTTCGTTGCAACGACACCCCGGGTGTTGGTGAGCTCAACAACTTCCGCTCCAGCGAGATGCTGCTCATCGAGGCCGAGGCCGAACACATGATGGGTAACACCGGTGCCGCCCAAGCTGCTCTGATTGCCCTGAACAAGACTTCGGGCCGCGATCCCGAGTACAGCTGCAGCAAGACCGGTACCGACCTGCTCAACGAGATCAAGCTCTATCGTCGCATTGAGCTGTGGGGCGAAGGCTTTGACTGGTTTGACCTGAAGCGCTGGAAAGACACCCTCGTTCGTCACACCTACGAGGACGGCGGTAACTTCCTGGCCACGCTGGCTGTAACCATCAAGCCCGAGGAGAAGAACGAGTGGCGTTATATGATTCCGACCCGCGAGACAGACTACAACAAGGCCGTTCGCGACGGTGTCATCACCCCCGCCGAATAAAAAACCGTGATTTTTAGACAACAGACACAACCTGTTGACAACTGAAACAAACTGATCAATCAGTGCCGACGCATCCCCGCGCCGGCACTGATTTTCTTAATACACCCGGTAATAATAAAAAACATCGGATGAAAAACAGGGGAAATAACGTCTTCATTAACGAGAAAATAGTAACTTTGCAGGATTGTAAAAAAGAGAACAAACAACAAATACCAATAACAATGAGTAGAGAGACTTATCCTCATCTTGAAGCGCTGCGCGAGGAGATGCGCCGCCTGAACGTCGATGCTGTCATCATTCCCGGCACCGACCCGCACCAGAGTGAATACATCTGTGACCACTGGAAATTCCGTGACTGGATATGTGGTTTCACGGGCAGTAACGGCACCGCCGTGGTGACCCTTGACCAGGCCGCCCTGTGGACCGATTCCCGCTATTTCCTGCAGGCCGAAATCGAGTTGGCCGACAGCGGCTTCGTGATGATGAAGGAGAATATGGGCAACGACCCCACCATCCACGAGTGGCTGCTCCAAGTCCTCAAGGAAGATTCGGTCATCGCCATCGACGGGCGACTGTACAGTGCTCAGGATGCCAACCAGTTGGAGCGCTTCTGTGGCGAAAACGGCTTCATGCTTGCTACCGAGTTCTATCCTGCCGACAAGATCTGGACCGACCGTCCCGCACGTCCCAGCGAGCCTGCCTTCGTCCACGACGTGCAGTATGCCGGCGAAGAGGCCAGTGTCAAAATCGAGCGTCTGCTCAAGGTGCTCGAGGATAACGATGCCACTGCCATGCTGGTGACAGCCCTCGACGACATCGCCTGGCTGCTGAACCTGCGCGGCAACGACGTGGCCTTCACGCCAGTCGCCATCGCCTTTGCCTACATTTCGGAGCACAACAAGGAACTCTTCATCGACGAGAACAAGGTGACCGACGAGGTGCGCCAGCACCTCAAGTCATGCGGCGTGAGGGTGCGCGACTATGACGACATTGTCCGTTTCCTGGAGCGCGTGAGCGAGCACGAGGTGGTACTCATCGACCCCAACCGCGTGAGCGACACGCTGGCCAACGCCCTGCCCTGCCAGAAAGTTTACTTCCGCTCCCCCATCACCGACCTCAAGTGCATCAAGAACGAGGTGCAGATCGACGGTTTCCGTCACGCGATGGAACGCGACGGCGCCGCCCTCGTGCGCTTGTTCAAGTGGATTGAGGAAGAGGCTCCCAAGGGTTCCATCAACGAGGTGGACGTGTGGAACAAGGGCATGGAATTCCGTGCCATGGGTGACATGTATCATGAGGACAGCTTCGCCATGATCTGCGGTTACAAGGAGCACGGCGCCATCGTCCACTATGAGGCTACCGACGAGAGCGCCTCGACGCTGCATGGCGAGGGCATCCTGCTCGTGGACAGCGGCGGCCAGTACATGGACGGCACCACCGACATCACCCGCACCGTCACCTTGGGCAACCCCACGGCACAGGAGAAACACGATTTCACCCTCGTACTCAAGGGACACCTGGCCCTGCAACGTGCCAAGTTCCCCGTGGGCACCACGGGTTGCCAGCTTGACGTGCTCGCCCGACTGCCGCTGTGGCAAGAGGCCATGACCTACGGTCACGGTACGGGTCACGGCGTGGGCCATTTCCTGGGTTGCCACGAGGGTCCGCAGAGCATTCGCACCAACTTCGTCAACGTAGCCCTTCAACCCGGCATGATCACCAGCAACGAGCCCGGCCTGTACAAGACCGGTGAATACGGCATCCGCACCGAGAACCTGCTGCTGTGTGTCGAGGCCGAGAAGACCGAGGACTTCGGTGATTTCCTCGCCTTTGAGCCGCTGACGCTCTTCCCCTACGACCTGCAACTGATCGACCGCACGATGCTCACAGCCGAAGAAGTAGCTCAGATCAACGACTATCACCGCATGGTGCGCGAGCGCATCACTCCGCTACTCAATGCCGACGAGGCCGCCTGGCTCGCCGCCAAGACCAAGGAAATCAACTAAAACTCAAACCAACAGTACAATAATCTATTAACTATTAACTATTAACTGTTCTCTGTTAACTGTTAACTATAATGGCTATCATCAAGAAAGTAAGGGGCTTTGAGCCCAAAATCGGAGAGAACTGCTTCCTGGCCGACAATGCCGTCGTCGTGGGCGACGTGACCATGGGCAGGGATTGCAGTATCTGGTTCAATGCCGTACTGCGTGGCGACGTGAACACCATCACCATCGGCAATCGCGTCAACATCCAGGACAACGCGGTAATACACACCCTGTACGAGAAATCGGTCACCGAAATCGGCAACGACGTGTCCATCGGCCACAACGTGGTCGTACACGGCGCCAAAATCTGCGACATGGCCCTTATCGGCATGGGCAGCATCATTCTGGATCATGCCGAAATCGGTGAGGGCGCCATCATTGCTGCCGGCAGCGTCGTGCTTGGCGGCACCAAGGTAGGCCCCCACGAGTTGTGGGCTGGCAGCCCGGCGAAGTTCAAGAAGATGGTTGACCCCAAACAGGCCAGCGAAATCAACGTGAAAATCGCCAAGAACTACCTGATGTACTCGACATGGTATGACGAAGATTAGTTACTAGTTACTAGTCCTTAGTTTCTAGTTTCTAGTTACTTAATAAGCATAATCAAAATTCAGGATGAAAAAGTATATACAATTAACATGGCTGCTGCTCGTGCTGGCTGTTGTACCGGCACGGGCCTCCATCTATATGGTTGGAAACAACCCCTTTGGCGACTGGAATCCCGGCAATGGCGTCGAGATGACCGACAAGGGCAACGGCATCTACTCGCTGACGGTCAACATCAGCGGGACGGTGTGGTTTGTGTTCGCCGACGGGCAGAGCAGCGACTGGAACGTTTTCAACGCCAACTACCGCTACGGCCCTAATGGCAACGGCAGCCAGGAGGTGACCGTGGGGCCGTCTTACACGACTCAAAAGAGCAACAACAACCACTCCTACAAGTTCACGGGTGGCGGCATGGATTACACGTTCACGTTCAACCTTAACAACCTCACTTTCAGCGTCAAGGAGTATGAGGAACCTCCCCTGCCCGACCCGTTCTCCCTGCAAGTGGGCGACGTGAACGGCGACGGAGAGATCAACATTTCGGATGTCAATGCTTTGATCAACATTCTGCTGGGCAGCTTTGCCAACTATGACACACGCCAACGCAGCGACGTGAACTACGACGAAGAGGTCAACATCAGCGACATCAACCTGTTGATCAACTTCCTGTTAGGCGGAAAATTCCCCGAACGGATCAAAGAAGGATATGACTATGTGTGGGACGACGATGTCATCCCCGAGATACATATCGAGGTGAGCCTCGACGAGTGGAACAGGCTGCTGGCACTGTATGATGCCAATGCGTTCACGACCCAGTATGTCAAGGCAAACATCTCATTTGAAAAGGACGGCGAGACCACTGTCATCGACGACGTGGGATTGCGCCTCAAGGGCAACACATCGCGCCGTCGACCGGAGAATTGGTACGGTGAGACGCATCATCGCAACAACACCGACTGGCATCATGCCCACTTCGGGGTGAACCTGCGCAAGTATGTCGAAGACGACATCCATACCATCCAGGGGGTGCGCAAACTGCACCTCAAGTGGTTCAAGGACGACCCCGCCTATGTGCGTGAGAAATTCTGTTATGACTTGTTCAAGAGGGCCGGTGTGTGGACAGCGATACGCGATATTTACTGCCGCCTGTGGATTCATGTCGAAGGTGACAGCCAAGAAGCCTATTATGGTGTGTATGAGTTGTTGGAACCCATCGACAAGCGTTACCTGAAGGACCGAAAAGACCGTTTCGGCTCCAACGACGGCTACCTGTGGAAATGCCGTAACGGCGCTGCAGGACTCAATAATCCCAACGGTGACATCTGGTATGACGACGATACCGACGACCGCCATGCCTACACGCTCGAGACCAAGGTCGAAGAGTTTGAAAACGCCCGTGCACAACTGGTGAATTTCATGGGTCGCGTCTGCAACCTGAGCGACAACGCATTCTACACCTGGATTCAGCAGGCTACCGATGTGGATCTGCTGCTCAAAACCTATGCCGTCAATGTCGCCTTAGGCATGTGGGACGACTATTGGAACAATGCCAACAACTACTACATCTACTTCAACGGCACAGAGTTGACAGGCTACAAGTTCTTCTTCATCCCCTACGATTACGACAATACATTGGGCACCAGTATGCGCACCGGCAATCAGGACGATGCCGGGCGTCAAGACCCGCTTCATTGGGGCCGTGACAACAATCCGCTCATTGCACGCATACTCAAGTTCGATGATTTCAAGGCCAAGTATGTCGCCTACCTCAAGGAACTGGTCGATGCCAGGAATGCACTGATGGATCGCGCCTCGTCACAGGCCCGCATCCGCGCATGGCAACAACGCATCGAGCAATATGTCAACAACGACACGGGCGAGGAAACCGTCATCGAGGACAAACCCGCCTCGTGGGGCAACCACAGCGAGTACAACCTGTTGAAGAACAACAGCGACAACTTTTTCAACGCCAAAGCCGCCAGCATCAACGCCCTCCAATAAGGTGGCAATAACTCAAGTGGGTGTGTCATAATTGTTTAGCAAAAAAATAACCGCCCTAGCGGGCGGGAAATTATTCAAATTGAAATAACTTTGCTTAATTTTATATGTAATTTGAATAATTTCCCGTGCGTAGCACGGTTTTTTTGCGACGTTGATTTTTGACACACCCGTTTATTATTCGCTGGACATGTATCAGGCCAGGCCTAAGTCGAAGTCTTTCAGGAACTGGGTGAAATTGGGATTGTGTTCCTTGATTTGCTCCACGACCTCGCGGGGGGACAAAATCTTGGGGGTGTCGATGGGCACCTCGCTCACTTTCACGTCGAGCACCAGGCGGTCGTTCTTGACGGCATTGCACAGGAAACGCATCAAACCTTCGCGATGTTCCTCGACATTTTTCAGTTCGGTGGGACTGGCAACAACCATCTCAAAATGCTCACCGCCATCACCTACGGGCTTAGGCAAGGCATAGGACATCGTAGTCAGCAACGCCTTCTCCTGGGGATGCTGCTCGATGTATTCCTGCCAGACCTCATGCAACCGATCGACGGTAAAAGGCTCGGTGCGCTGCTGTCGCACCGGCGCAGCGGCTTGTTGCTGAACGGCAGCGGCGGCGGGCGATGTCACATTCACCATGATGCGCGGTTTGTTACCTAACGTGCGCGGTGCCGGCTGAGCAGCAGGTGCTGCTGGAGCGGCCGAGGCTGGCGGAGCCTGAGGGGGCCGCTGAGGAGCAACCTGTGGGCGAACCGGTTGGGGCGCTGCAGCTTGAGCCTGCGGCGGTTGTGACGCCGGGCGCTGCTGAGGGGCCGGTTGAGTGGGAGCGGCAGCAGGAGTTATCTTCTGGAGCGAAGGCTGGGCCGCTTGTTGGGGTTGCGGTACCACCAATTGACACAGTTTCACCAACGTCAGTTCCACCAGCAATTGCTTGCTGCTGGCATTGCGGTAATTCAGGTCACAGGTGTTGCACAAATCGAGGGCACGGTAATAGAAACCGGGTGCCAATTTGGTGCTCTGCTCGCCGTAGCGCTGCGCCACCTCGTCGTTCATCTCGAGCAATACGCGCGTCTGGGGCGTGGCAGCCACCATCAGGTCACGCAGGTGCTGTGCCAGACCATTGATAAAGAACTGCGAGTCAAAACCCTTGTCACGGATTTCCTTGTAAATCAGCAGTGCCTGATTCACGTCTCCGGCCAGGAAAGTATCCACGAGCCTGAAATAGTAATCATAGTCAAGCACATTGAGGTTGTCGAGGGCGCTCTGATAGGTGATATGCCCCTCGGTCGAGGCGGCCACCTGATCGAAGATGGACAGGGCGTCGCGCATAGCACCGTCGGCCTTCTGGGCGATGACGTTGAGCGCAGCCGGTTCGGCCTCGATGCTCTCCTGCTCGCACACGTATTGCAGCTGCTGCACGATGTCGGGCACGGTGATGCGCGCGAAGTCATAAATCTGGCAACGTGACAGGATGGTGGGGATCACCTTCTGCTTCTCGGTGGTGGCGAGAATAAAGATGGCATACTCAGGCGGCTCCTCCAGCGTCTTGAGGAAGGCATTGAAAGCAGCCTGAGAGAGCATGTGAACCTCATCGATGATGAAAACACGGTAACGGCCCGTCTGCGGCGGAATGCGCACCTGGTCGGTCAGGTCGCGGATGTTGTCCACACTGTTGTTGGATGCGGCATCCAGCTCGTTGATGTTGTAGGAACGCTGGTCGTTGAACGCCTTGCACGACGGGCACTCGTTGCAAGCCTCGCCGTCGGGCGTGGGATGCTCGCAGTTGATGGTCTTGGCAAAGATGCGGGCACAAGTCGTCTTGCCCACGCCACGCGGGCCGCAAAAGAGGTAGGCATGAGCCAGCCGGCCGCTGGCGATAGCGGTCTTGAGGGTGTGGGTCAATGACTGCTGCCCCACCACGCTGCGAAACGTCGAGGGCCTGTACTTACGCGCCGATACGATATATTTGTCACTCATTGGATTACAAGATGGTCGGTTTGTCTAAACTGCAAAGTTACAACAATTCCCTCAACATGACAACCGCCACGCCCAATTATTTTCATGACAAGGAGGCGACAGCAATCGTCTAGAAGCGAATGCCGGCCATGATGGTGCAGTCGATGATGGAGCCCAGAAAGTTGTGCTGCTCTGACTTATAGCGGTGGATGTCGGCATAGCTCTGCATGCCCATGAAGAATTGCTTGTGGTTATAAACCAGACCCATGCGCGCCTTCAGGTTGATTGACCAGTCGCTGGCCCGGTCCTCGTGCTGAGTGGCAATCATCTTGCGATAGCCCGTGTAGGGCGCCAGGGTGAGGTTGAGCAACCACTTCTTGCCCATCACCCAGTTGTAACCATAGCCCACCATCACACAGTAGTCGTTATACAGGAATCGGGGCAATTCGGCATCGGTGTTCAGACTTTCGCGAGCAAAATCGGGCAGTTCCTGGACGTCGATTGACATGTCGCGATGCAGCAAGCGCACGCCAGCGATCAATGAGCCCGCGCTGCGGCGCTGGTACTTGGAGAAACAATAGGCGGCAGCCTGGGCATAATGACGATTGTTGAAGATGTAATAGGCGCTCATGCCGTAGGACTTGCGCTTGAAGCCGCCAAAGTCCCTGAACGTCAGCTTCTCGCCCGACACTTTGTCCTTGAACCACACCGTCGCAGGGCGGGAATTCTCCATATAATAGGCATCGGCCGAGAAGCGGGCACAAGTAAACGAGAAATCCACCTTTTGGGACTTGGTGCCGCCGTGAATCAGGTCGCTCAGCCCCACCGTAAAGCCAATGCTCACCGCCATGAACGACAGTTGAACGCCCACGTTAGACGTGAGGTTGCTGCGCATCTCCACCCACGAGTCGGCAAACGGCTCGCCCATGTAGGTATCTACCCAGTTGTTAGAGCTCAGGATGAGCTTCCAGTTCTTGCCAGTGCCCACGACATAGGCCGAGTCATAGCTGTTGAACGCCTTGTCGCCCCACTTGTAGGCCCGCCAGGCAAAACGCAGGAACTTGGGATAGTGGATGGTCTTACCTGTCACGTCCACCTTGCCGTGCTTCATCGCACGCCACCAGTAGTTACCGTCACGAACCGTGTCATAGGGCTCGTTCATCTTCTCCTCGATGCGCTCCATGACACGGGCCTTGATCTGCTGGAACTTGTTGAGGTGCACAGCCGTGTCGGTCACGACAGTATCGGCCGCAACGACAGTATCAGCCGACACCGTCTGGCCCGCAGCCGCCAGCCACGACACCATCAACAGCAATACTATGTAGAAGCCCTTCCCCATTCAACCTGCAAAAATACTCATTTTCCCCAAAACTCCCACTATCAACCCACGACAGATTTTCACGCCATCAAAGGTACAATTTTCTTCTTAAAATGGACTATGCCGCTTTGGTTTTTTAAGTCCCGTACAGCGATATTAAAAAATGTGGAAATATTTTCTACACCCATCTGTTTGGAAATTCCAGAAGTAATGTGTAAATTTGCAACGTTGAAAATGCAGATACAAGCATAACATGAATTTTTTGAAGGATACATATTGGAATAGTATGAATGACGATGTTTTACTATGTCGTGAGACAATTGCGTAAAATATTGAAATAATAATCTTTTTGCAAATCTATGAGAATGGCGTAGTGGGGGGATACTATACCCTCTTGTGAACGCTCACCCAAGGTGCCAAATGCACCATGGGAGAGGTAGGTCCACATGAAAACCCACTGGGCTCCCACGCTCTTGTGTAACCTAAAGGGTCGCTACAAGGGAGCCGTTGCGATCGATGTTTGTACTGCAATGTCGATACACATAGGACAAGAAATCGAAGCTGAGCTGCGCCGCAAGGGTCGCGGCGCGACGTGGTTTGCAAATGAGCTGCACTGCGACCGCACCAACGTATACAACATCTTCAAGCGTGAAGGTATCGACACGATACTGCTGCAACGCATCTGTGCCGTGTTGCAGCGCGACTTCTTTGCGCTCTATTGCGCAGCTTGGGAGGACAGGTTTGGCGCTGAAAAATATTCAACGGATTCGTAGCATTATATGCTATATCCATTGAAGACTCGCAGTTGCAATTAGCAGTAATTTTGCAATTGCCAAGTGGGCCGCGCAGGATTACGGCCCGATGGCATCATCGTTATATTTTACTATGTATGAATGGAAATGACAAAAACAACTCACATGTATAATTCAATCACGACTCTCCTCCGCGGGCCGCCTGTTTGTCTAACAGGGAAGATGTATGGCCTCTCTCCACTAAGGTAAAGATTTCCCCCATTAAGAATATCGGGGGGCCGCAGCCACATGAAATATCCCGTGGGCCCAGTACTACGGTCGTCGCTACGGCAAACGCAAGAGCCCCCTCTTGCCCAATTTCATCCAAGAGGGGGTTATTTTTAATAAACTTAGATTCAATTCATAAAGCTGCAACTGGAGCAGCTATCAAGTCAATGCCTGTACACATCGGTAAAGAAATCAAGGCAGAGTTGCGTCGTCAGGAACGCGGCGTGAGTTGGCTCGCATACAAGTTGCACTGCGACCGCACCAATGTGTATGACATCTTCAAGCGTGAAGGCATCGATACACGTCTGCTCGAACGCATCAGCATTATCTTGAACCGCAACTTCTTCTCCCTGTATTGCCGGGAAGACAGTATCGATGTTGAAGATAATTCTACAGATGTGTCGTAAAATCCGCAACTCGTTAGACTTCCCCATGAGAGTGCATGTCCTTAATTTTGTAATTTGAAAAATCGCTTTCACTGTCAACGTTAATAATGTTATTTTAAATCATAGAAATCATGAAGAAAAGTTTGCTTTTTTTATTCCTAATGTTGATATCCAGTTCGGCTGCCAATGCCTTTTATTTTGAAGATGATTTCGATGGTATCCAGCTGGGTTATCGCGGCTTTACAGATTTATCTTATACCTTTGGTGTCCATCATAGCTTCGATCGTGTTGGTATCATGACTTCTCATGGATATCAGTTTGCGCCACAACTCTTTGCGGGCGCCGGAGTCGGCTTCAACTACGATTATAATAATAGCAACTGTGGATTACCGGTGTTCGCCCACTTCCGCTGCGATATACTAGAAAACGAGATCACCCCCTATGTTGACTTGAGGGTTGGTTACTCGTTTCTGGATATTAAGGGTTTTTACCTCAACCCCTCAGTGGGTTGCCGGTTTGAGTTAAATGATAATCTCGGCTTGAATTTCGGTATTGGCTATAGCTTGCAGATGATGAGTTATTCCTGGTATTACCACGAAAAAGAAAATTGTGGTGGTATTGATTTGCGCGTCGGAATAGATTTCTAAAAACGCTATTAAAAATGAATTGACAATATGTTTGGCAAGATTAAAATATTGGTCGTTTTAGGTGCCTTGACCATGATGGGAGGCTGTGCTTCCCCTACGCGCATCAATTTCTCCTGCGATGACCCCACAGTGGACATCTACATTGATGGGGAATATGCTGGCAAGGCATTGGTCAACTATGTGTTCCCGAGGTCCAAGCAGGATATTGTGGTGACTTGTTATGACGAGGGAAAGGAAGTCTATCGACGCACCTTCAACAAGGAAGGGCGAATGAATAACGAGCTGATTGACTTGCAGATTCAACAAAACTTGCAGTATTCATCAAGTGGCAGAAAAGCAAAAACAAACTAATTCCATAATTATAAAAAGACATGAAACAGAAATTGTTATTGACTATGTTGCTGGTGCTGTGTGCCGCTATAAGTGCATCAGCGTTTGGCCGAACCAAGATTGTGAAGGTTTCGGTGGAGCCACGTGAAGCGGCTATTTATGTAGATAACACGTTCATGGGGAACGGCTTTGCAGAATTCCCCTGCCCAAAGAAGAAAAATGCGGTTGCTGTAATTCGCATCGAATGTGATGGATATGTCACCATCAACACTAAGTTCTACGGAGGTGACAAGCGCGAGAGCCTACATTTAGTGATGCAGCCCGATGGTTTCATCAACGGAACCGATCCGTCAGGTGCAGTGAACAAGTTTTTTACAATTGAAGTCGACAAGAAGTTCTATACTGTAAAGGCTGATGGTTCCTACGATACCAAGACTGCATGGAAGTTGCTCCATCAGATCCTGCTCAATTATTTTGATGAAATTGAGACCACCGATTTTTACAGTGGTTTTGTCCAGACACCCTGGCACTACACTGATTTTACCATGAGCGACAAGCAGTTGCGCAATCGAGTGATTATCAGGGATGTCTCTAATCCCGAACTGGTGGCATTCCAAATCAAGGTGCTCAGCGAAGTGGCCGCGACCAGACTGGGTAAACACGGCGAGTTTGTCGAGATTGATCGCATTCCCAGGGAACTGGCTCCGCTGATTCAGGAGCTACAAACGAGAGTAGGGAAATTGCATAGTTTTTAAAATAATAGGTTAAGACATGATGATGAAAAAGTATGGAATTCTGTGCTTGCTGCTAGTCGCCCTAGCCATTGGAGCCAGAGCTAATGTGATTGTTGATGACTTCAGCGCGAACGTCTATGCCTGGAATGAGGGCGAAATCGATGGAGACATCGGTGCAATAGCGATTATCAACGGTCAGTTGGATATTAAGTCCAAACATGATGAAATGGCTCTCAAGACCCATTGTTATGCGCCCATTAATGTGGAAAAGGATTTCAGGGTTACAGCTCATGTGTACATCGATAGGCTTAAGAATGACAAACAGGTAGGGCTCCTCTTTAACTATCGTGATGACGGCAACTTCTATTGCTTTTCATTTAATGAGTATGCGGTGAGTTTCAGGCGCTACGAGAATAACGTGGAAGTGGGAAGCTATCATCAGGGAATCAAGTGGAAAAAGAAAAAGAAACTTGAGCAGGAGTGGACATTGATTAAGGAAGCAGACGAGTTGGCATTCCTCGTTGATGGCCAAGAGATCATCCGCATCAGGTATATGCCTCTGCAATATTGCGGCATTGGCTTTTACACTATCAGTAAGCAGAGGCTCATAGTGGACAAAATCGAGTACGAACAATAAGTTAAAAGTCATGTGCTCAATGTCTATTTTGGAGACGCAAAATTTTGCGTCTCTACAAGCCTCGCAATCGTTAACTAGCTGATGAACAGCAAATAGTATTTCTAACTTGTGTGAATTTACACTGGAGTATCTATCACACAATAAAGTGAATTCCCGAAAGATGTTTCGTCCGTCTTTCGGGGCTTCACTTCATGATGCAATACCGTTCTCTTTAAGTCAAGGTCTGCGAGAATGATAATCCCGAAACAAACACAGGGGAAAATTTCTTTATACCTATTAAAAAAATATGTGGGTCAAAATTGCACATTAATGAGAATTGGTGTATTTTTGTGGCTCAATTAACGAAACATAAACCTGACTTATTTTAGAGACACTGCAATGAAAAATATCTTGATCATCGGCTCGACGGGCCAAATCGGTTCGGAGCTGACAATGAAGTTGAGAGGCATCTACACCGGTAACGTGGTTGCCGGCTATATCCCTGGTGCCGAGCCCAAGGGTGAACTCGCTGAGAGCGGCCCTTCGGAAATCGTTGACATCACTAACGCTGCCCAGATCGGTGCCGTGGTCGACAAGTACAACATCGACACCATCTATAACCTGGCAGCCCTGCTGAGCGCTGTTGCCGAGAACAAGCCCCAGCTGGCTTGGCATATCGGTATCGACGGCCTGATGAACGTGCTGGAAGTTTCACGCGAGAAGCATTGCGCCGTTTTCACCCCGAGCAGCATCGGCTCCTTCGGTCCCAATGCCCCCAAGGACGGCACGCCTCAAGACACCATCCAGCAACCGCGCACGATGTACGGCGTGACCAAGGTCACCGGTGAGTTGCTGAGTAACTATTATGCCCTCAAGTTCGGCGTTGACACCCGCTCGGTGCGCTTCCCCGGCCTGATCAGCTACGTTACTCCTCCGGGCGGCGGCACGACCGACTATGCAGTGGACATCTACTACAGCGCCGTTCAAGGCAAGAAATTCATCTGCCCCATCGCAGCAGGCACGCTGATGGACATGATGTACATGCCCGACGCCCTGCGCGCTGCCATCGAGATCATGGAGGCCGACCCGTCGCGTCTGGTTCACCGCAACTCGTTCAACATCGCTTCGATGAGCTTCGACCCCGAGGTCATCTATCACAAAATCAAGGAGTACATCCCCGAGTTTGAGATGGAGTACCAGGTTGACCCGCTGCGCCAAAGCATCGCCGACAGCTGGCCCAACAAGCTGGATGACACCTGTGCCCGCGTCGAGTGGGACTGGAAACCCGAGTATAACCTGGACGGCATGACCAGGGACATGATCGAGAAGCTTCGCATCAAGTTCGGTCTGAACAAGTAACACCCTGCGACGATGAAAAAGTGCTTGTGCCTGCTGCTGTTCACCATCTGCCTGATTTCAGGCGGTTGTGGCGACAGTTACAAATTGGCCAAGGACTATGCCTCGACCGACAGTTTCGGCTATCTGGTGTTCGTGAGCGAATCGGGCAAACAATATGATGACTTGTGGGTCAACATTTCAGGCCTGAAAAAGACGTTCCTCGCCTCGACTGCACAAATTGTGGACGGCGAAGTCAAGGGAATGCGCTACGGCGCTCAACAAGGCACCCGACGGGTCATGGTGCGTCAGCAAAACGAGCGGCTACTCTTTCAAGAAGTTGTAGAAATCAGAGCCGGCGAGGATTGCATCATCAAGTTACAGGATTGAATTGCTTGGCTTTCATAGCCTGATTTACGGTTTCAAATCGGGTCCAAGCAACCTCTAATCAGCAACGCTGAAAACTCATCTTTAGCCTCCGCAGTTTGACCTGTGGAGGCTATTTATTTCATGCTTGGACATCAGTACCATGAAGCTCCTGATCAACTATCTGTTAAACGGAACCAGTAATTAACACTTCAACAATGTCAATATAATTTGTACATATCATTATTTGTAATTACATTTGCAACGAATTACTAAACCCACTTACCAAATATGATTGGGTGAATAGTCGTGTTTATCAGTATATATGTTTAACTTAATACGTTTTTTTTATCTATGAAGAAAGTTTTTTCATTATTTGCACTTTCCCTGCTGACCATGTCGGCATGGGCTGCTAACACCTATGTGAAGGTAACTAGCGTTGACCAGCTGGAAGTTGGCAAGAAGTACATCATTGTCAATGAGGAAAAAAGTCGCGCTATGGGACCAATCACTGGTGGTAGCGGTACCAACTATGGTAGCTATGTTGACATCACCATCGAGGATGGTGTTATCGACATCGAGGGCACCAACGTAGTTGAACTGACCGCACATGAGAGCGGTGAATACACATACGGTCCCACGTGGGCTTTTTCCCTCGATGAAGGCGTTTACATTCTCTGGACTTCAGGCAATTCGCTGAATAGCGTCAGCGGCCCTGGTTCCACCGGCGCCAACGCCAGCGGTGCAAAGTGGATCCCCACGTTGACCGACGATGGCGTTATCTTGAAGAACAACCAAGACATCAACCGCATTCTTCAGTACAATGCTAGTGCTCCCCGTTTCGCTTGCTACACGAGCACACAGAAGCCTGCTGTTCTCTATATGCAGGGTGCTCCTGAGGACGAAGGTATTACTACCCTGGCCCAGGCAAACGCTCTGGACGATGACGAGGCCTTTGCCTTTAACGGCAACGCCGTTGTTACCGTCTGCAAGAATGGCTACCTGTTCTTGCGTGACGAGAGCGGCTTTAGCATGATTTCTGGCGTTGTAGACACTTTTGAGAACGGCCAAGTGCTGAACCCGGGCTGGGAAGCCACCAAGACCAGCAACGACGGTTGGGTTAGGTTCACCGAAGCAAGCGGCCTCATTGCCAGCGATGAGACCAATCCCGACCTGGCAGCGGCCATCGTTCCCGACAGTGTCGATGAGAGCTTGCTCAATGCTTATGTTTGCATCCAGAATCAGGTACCCAGTTTTTTCCCTGCCCGTAGTTTTGTGCTTCCTAACGGCTCGAGAATTCCTAAGACCGAAAGCTTGTGGGCCGGTAATGCTGACGCCACAACTGGCAATTACAATGTCTATGGTGTTATTGTCAAGATTAACGGCCAGTTGATGTTCAATATCATTGATTACGAGGATTATGTTGCGCCCTTCATTCCTGGTGACGTAAACAGTGATGGTTTCGTAAACATCAGTGATGTGACCATGCTGGTCAACCTGTTGATGAGCGAAGGCGAGATGCCTCCTGCCGCCGATTTCAACCAAAATGGCACAACAGACATCACCGACGTGACGGCCCTGATCAACTATCTGATGAGCATCGAGAATTAATCCTTCTACAATGTCAAGCTATTTCCCTCATACTCTTGCAAGTGTGAGGGATTTGCTTTTTTATCCTGATGTTGTCCAATGGGCGGGCTGTTTATTATTCCGATAATTAGAGAGTTTTTCAGGAAAAATATCTAAATTTGCCGATTAACAGAATCACTAAATAACTCTACGGCCTATGAAAAAGGTTTTCTTCTTTCTCACTACTCTCTTAGTTGGGCTCACAGCGCAAGCTCTGCCCGCCGATGCGGTTGACAACGCCACAGCTCAAAACCCGAGGTACACCTACAACAGCGCTACCGGTGCACTCACACTCAACTGGGGCGAGTTCAACAACTGGGACAACTGGGACAACGACGTGACAAACACAGCCGTCAAGAGCGTCACCGCCACGAGCGAGGTAAGTTTCACTGGCGACTGTTCACAGCTGTTCTATAATTTCAACCAATGCGAGAGCATGGACCTGGGCCGTGTCAATACCAGCGGGATGACAAATGCAAAAAGAATGTTCCGTGATTGCTCCAGTCTGACATCGCTAGACTTGTCGGATTGGAACGTCGCCAATGTCACTGACATGTATGAAATGTTTTGCTACTGCGAGAATTTGACTTCGCTCGACCTGTCGGGATGGAACACCGCCAGTGTCATCGACATGGGCTTTATGTTCAACTACTGCTTGAACCTGACCTCACTCGACCTGTCGGGATGGAACACCGCCAATGTCATCGACATGTACTACATGTTCAATAGTTGCGAAAGCTTAAGATCACTCGACCTGTCGGGATGGAACACCGCCAATGTCACCACTACGGTCCAGATGTTCTATGGTTGCCGGAGTCTGACCTCACTTGATTTATCGGGTTGGGATACAGGCCATGTCACGAGTATGGGAGGGATGTTCTCGGGGTGCTCGGGCTTGACATCGCTCGATATCTCGAGTTGGAACACTGCCAATGTCGACTATATGGATAATATGTTCTCGGGATGTACGGGGCTCAAATCGCTCAACCTCTCGAACTGGAATACTGCCAACGTCTCGAGCTTGGAATATATGTTCTCAGATTGTTCAGGCTTGACCTCGCTCGACATCTCGGGTTGGAACACTTCAAATGTCTGGTTCATGACCAACATGTTTGCCCGCTGTACGAGCCTGACCACCATCTATGCCGGCTCAGGCTGGAGCACTGAACTTGTCTTTGGCGAATGGTCTAAAGGCTTGTTTACCGGCTGCACCGCACTGGTGGGCGGAATGGGTACTGTCTATGACGAGAACCACACCGACAAGGCCTACGCACGCATCGACGGCGGTCCTGACCATCCCGGCTACTTCACCGCCAAGTCCGCAGCCATGCGCGGCGACGTGAACGGCGACAACATCGTCAACATCAGCGATGTGACCGTTCTAATCAACTATCTGCTCACTGGTGATGCTTCCTCAATCAATCTTGAAGCCGCCGACTGCAGCCAAGACACTAATGTCAACATCAGCGATGTGACCGTTCTTGTCAACTACCTATTCTTCCAGACTTGGTAAATCAGTTACCATAAAAACAAGAGCTTGAATCATTAATGACTCAAGCTCTTGTTTTTTCTTGATTCTGTCACGTCAGCCGCGCAGGATGTCGATAAGCTCGGCTACGCCCTGGGTGGCGGGTTTGGGGATGACGTGGACCCAATCGGGCACAGCAGCGGGCCTGGGATCGATGTAGTAGATGGGCACATTGCGCTTCACATACTGGATGAGCGCAGCGGCGGGATAGACCACCAGCGAGGTGCCGATAACGACAAAGATGTCGGCATCGTGAGCCAGCTGAGCAGCGGCCTCCATATTGGGCACCGCTTCACCGAAGAACACGATGTGGGGACGCACGTGGTCGCCATAGGGGTCCAGCGTGTCCACACTGGTCTCAATGCCCTTGTCTGTCAGTTCATCGCAAGGCAAGGTGTACTCTCGTTCCTCGCGCCTTAACGACCTCACTTTCATCAACTCGCCATGCAGGTGCAGCACACTGCTGCTGCCGGCGCGCTCGTGCAGGTCATCGACATTCTGGGTAATCACCCTCACATCATAGTCCTTCTCCAACTCCACCAGCCCCAGATGAGCAGCATTAGGCTGAGCATCAATCAGTTTCTTGCGCAGCATGTTGTAGAACTTGTGGATGAGCGCAGGGTCACGCAGGAAACCCTCGTGGCTTGCCACATCCATCACGGGATAGTTTTCCCACAATCCGTCGGCATCACGGAAAGTCTTGATGCCGCTCTCGGCACTGATACCTGCACCTGACGAAATCACTAATTTCTTCTTGCTCATAGTCATTGGTTTATTTTGTTGATAAGTCAATCTTGTCTTTATGTGATAGCAAAAATAATAAAAAAATCCCAAAAACATACACCCTAATCAAGGAAATCACTATCTTTGCACCGTTTTTTACAAAAATAGAGGATTTTTTAATGGATAAATTGAGTTACGCATTAGGCTTGAGCATGGGAGGAAACTTCATTGGCTCAGGTATCAAGAAACTGGATATCAACGATTTTGCTGATGGACTGAGAGCCATCTTTGAAGGCGCCGAGCAGAAGATGAGCTTCGAAGAGGCCAAGCAGATCGTGACCGAATTCTTCACCAATCTTGAGAAGCAGGGCGCCGAGCAGAACGAGCGTCTGGGTCGCGAGTTCCTGGAGAAGAACAAGGATGTTGAGGGTGTCAAGGTGACCGCCAGCGGCTTGCAGTATCAGGTCGTGAAAGAGGGCGAAGGCCTGCAGCCCGGTCCCAACGACGTGGTCACCGTTCATTACACCGGCAAACTGATCGACGGCACCGTATTTGACAGCAGTGTGGAGCGCGGCGAGCCCGCCACCTTCGCTGTAGGTCAGGTAATCCCCGGTTGGGTCGAGGGTTTGCAGCTCATGCGCGAGGGTGCTGCCTACAGGCTGTTCATCCCCTCCAATCTCGCCTACGGCCCCCACGGCACGGGTCCCATCCAGCCCAACTCGACACTTATCTTCGACGTCCAACTGCTTAAGGTCGAGAAGAAATAAGCGTCCATTCAGACCATATTTTCACTAACAGCATTAACAACACAATTGAAGTGATGAAGAAAGTATTAGCATTCGCTATGGCAGCCCTGTTGATGGCCGGCCTGGCAAGCTGCAGCGGCAACAACACCTCGAGCACCGAGGCCACCGAAGAAGCCGCTCCCGACTATGGCCAGCAGATCAAGGACAACAAGACCCTGGGCCGTGAGTTCATGGAACAGAACGCCAAGAACGACAGTGTCGTCCAGACCAAGAGCGGCCTGCAGTATATGGTATTGAAAGAAGGTAACGGCGCCAAGCCCGGTCCCACCGACAAGGTGACTGTTCACTACACCGGCCGTCTGCTCGACGGTACCGTGTTCGACAGCAGCGTGGAGCGCGGCGAGCCCGCCACCTTCCCCCTGAATCAAGTCATCCCCGGCTGGACCGAGGGCTTGCAGCTCATGAGCGAGGGCTCGGAGTACAGGCTGTTCATTCCCAGCGAGCTGGCCTATGGCTCTAAGGGTGCCGGTGACAAGATTCTCCCCAACTCGACGCTCATCTTCGACGTCAAGTTGATCAAGGTCGAGAAATAAAGACAAACATTTTATATATCAACATTAAATTCACTAAAAAAACAGTTTTGTTATTATGAAGAAGATTTTAGCAATTGCAGCAGCCGGTCTGTTGACCGTAGGTTTTGTAGGCTGCAACAGCAAGGGTGCAAGCGGCAACAGCGCAGTCATGGACTCGCTGAGCATTGCCTTCGGTGACCTCTACGGCGCCGGTATGGGCCAGCAGCTGCGTGGTATGGACTCCACCATCAACATGGAGCAAGCCCTAAAGGGTATGGAGTACATCGCCAATGCCGACACGAGCAAGGCCTTCATGCAGGGTCTGCAGATGGGTATGCAGATTGCCCAACTGTATGCCGGCATCGAGCAGCAGTGCGGTATGCCTATCAACAAGAGCATCTTCATGAAGCACCTGCGTGAGGGTCTGATGAAGACCACTCCCATGGGTCAGGAAGACATGATGGCTCTGCAGAGCAAGATTGAGCCCCTGCTGAACAAGGCTATGGAGCAGTCCCCCAAGGCCATCGCCAACAAGAAGGCCGGTGAGGAGTACATGAAGAAGATCAAGGACGACAAGAGCTACACCTTCACCAAGAGCGGTATCGCTTACAAGGTGCTGGCCGAGGGCGAAGGCAAGAACTTCAGCGACAGCGACGTTGTTAAGGTGAACTACGTGGGCAAGCACATCGACGGCACCGAGTTCGACAAGAGCGGTGACCAGCCCGTTCCCTTCAACCTGAAGCAAGTCATCCCCGGCTTCGCCGAGATGATCCAGCTGATGAAGCCCGGTAGCAAGGTAACCGTTGTTATCCCTGGTGAGCTCGCTTACGGTCCTCAGGGCAATCGTGGCATCGAGCCCAACGAGACGCTGATTTTCGACATCGAGACCCTGGGTATTGACGACACTCCCAAGCGTCCTCAGATGACCATCCCCGCTCGTCCCGCTAAGTAAACCGGACAGCAATAGATCGATTTCATCACCGCTCTGGCCTTTTAGGTCAGGGCGTTTTTTTTAATGGAAACAAACTAACGTAAGTTCGACGAAATTCTATTCTCGTTCTCAGTGAGTTAGCCAGTAGAGACGCAAAATTTTGCGTCTCCAATCGTCAAACATCAGCAATGCTGCCCTTGAGACGCAAAATTTTGCGTCTCCAATCGTCAAACATCAGCAATGCTGCCCTTGAGACGCAAAATCTTGCGTCTCCAATCGTAAACATCAGCAATGCTGCCCTTGAGACGCAAAATTTTGCGTCTCTACATGGCGAACAGGTTGATTATCAATGCTTTATTTTTAACAAACTCACGTTAAACCACAACAGGAAAATGGGGGTAAAGCCCTCGTATTGCAGTCTTCTACAGCCAGAGTTGGAAGTCCTCGCGCTGCAGTTTGGGATTAGGATTAAGGATGGCGATCTTGTTGTTGGTGTAGGTCTGGCCCATCGGCATGTACTGGCAGCAGGAATTGAACAATCCCGACATCGCCTCGTCACGGTTGATGTTGCGCAGGACGACTACACATCGGGCATCCAGCAGGCGCTTTAACACGGCTTCATCCACGGGGTAGTTAACCAGCGCCAATCCAGGGGCCTCATCGGCTTTCCCTGATGCCAGGAACTCATCGGCAGCCACCTTGATGTCATCGTAGCACTCTACCCTATCGAGTTGGCTTTGCAGCACACGCACGGCAAGCGCTTTCTGTTCAAGCTGCGGATCATACAGGTAAAGACGGGTATCATGGCTCACCTCCAGCATGGCCACACTCTCGATGCCCGTGGCAGCGCCCACCTGCAGGATGCGGCGGGGATTGAAGAAGTTGGTCACCCTGAACAGCAACCTTGCCTCTCGCTCACCGATGAGGTCCATTTCAAGGCGTTGCTGGCGTGTCGTGCCGTCCTTGACGGTCTCGATCAGCGCGTGGATGCCCGCATAGGCATAATAGGCCTGTGGCTGACGCCACACCTCGCGCACAAACCGATAGGCAAAGGGCGAATGTATGCCGAAGCCGCCACTACGGTGGTGGCGGCTCCAGGCATTCAGATATCTTCTCCAATCAGTCATCAAATTGCTAAAGGCTGACTGCTAAAAGCAACAAACAGCATCAAGCCTCCTTCTTGCGGAACTTGTCGCCGAAGATGGCATAATTCAAGGCCAACAGGAGCAACAGGTAGATGACGATGACAGCCACCTTGGCCCACGTCTGTGTCTTGGTCACCTCGACAGGAGCGTACTTGAAGTCGATCTCGTGATCGCCGGCGGGTAATTGCAGGGCGCGCAGCACATAGTTCACGCGGCCCATCTCCACGGGCTTGCCGTCGATGGTGACGTTCCAACCCCACGGGAAATAGATCTCGCTGAAGACCGCCAGTCCGCCGTTAGCACTGTGGCTCTTGTAGGTCAGGTGGTTGGGTGCATAGGACGTCTCGAAGATGGTGTCGCCGGGCTGTACAGCCTTGGCCTCGCCCAACTGCTGCTTGAACTTGGCATCGGCAACAGCGCTATGGGCAGGATTGAAGTTGTCCATGAAGGCCATCTCCTGATCGGCATTGTTGACATAGGTGAGTGAATCCACAAACCAAGCGTTGCCCAGTGCGTCGGGATTGCGCTGAACCGTCTGGTCATCGATGATGAAATAACGGGCATTCAGCATATTGAGCACCTGGATATTGTTCTTGGCAATCTGGTTGTTGATCAGGTCGTTATAGCGCGTCAGCTTGGCGGCATGGTAACCGCCGATGGTCTTGTGGAAGTAGCTGGGCATCGCCTCGCCGAAGTGCTGCACATCCATCACACGGTAGTTCATGTCCTTGTCCTGCAGAATCTGAGTGTCGGCGGGACGCGGAGCGAAGGTCTGCTCGGGCAGGTCGTAATGAGAGGTGAACGTGTCGCTGTCGAGATAGCGCTTGTCCACGGCATACATGTCCACCAGCACGATGCCGGCAATGATGAGCGTTGCGGCCAGCTCGTTGAGTTTGCCCTTGAGGTAAACAAAGATGACTGCGAAGCCCAACGCCAGGATGAGCAGGCTGCGCCATGCATCGGCGCTCACCAGGGCGCCACGCACGGCTGCGATGGCGGCATCAACACTGGGGAATTGCTGAATCTGGCCCGAAACCACCAGTTGCTCATATTCCTGAGCCGAGAAGTGGCCGAACACGCCCGGGAACACTGCTGCAACGAGGCAGATGAGACCACACAGGCCGAAGCTGATGAGCAGCGGCAGCTTGTGCTTGCGCCATCCGTCGGGGTCACGGAACAACTCGCGCAGGCCGAGCACTGCGAGGATGGGCATCGCTATCTCGGCAATGACGAGTATCGAGGCCACTGTTCGGAACTTGTTGTACATGGGGAAGTGATCAATCATCCAGTCGGTGAGCCACATCATGTTGTGGCCCCACGAGAGCAGGATGCTGATGATGGTGGCGATGAGCAACGCCCACTTCACGGGACCCTTGACAATGAGGCAGCCCAGCAAGAACAGGGCGCAGATGAGGGCACCGACATAGACGGGGCCGTTGGTCATCGGCTGATCACCGAAGTACTGCGGGAACTGGCTCAAGATTTGAGCATCTTGCTGGTTCATCTCGCCCGAGTTGGCCATCGATTCGGCCTTCTTGGTATCGCTCAGCGCCAGCATGCGGTTATCGCCATGCTCAGGCTTGATGGTCGCACCACCCTTGCAGTTGGGGATGAGCAGGGTGAAGGTCTCACCCTTGCCGTAGCTCCATTGCGTGATGTAGTCCTTGTCGAGGCCGCCCTCGGTGGGTTTGGCGTTTGCAGCCTCTTCACCCGAGGGGGTGAGCTCGCTGTGACCGCCACGCATGGTCTCCTGGGAGTACTTATAAGTCAAGTAGAGGTTAGGCGAATTGGCTGCCAGGGCCAACAGAGCAGCCACAGCCAGGGCACCGGTAGCGATGAACCAGCGTCCCACCTTCTTGTCGATGATGGCCTTGACCAGATAGGCGATGACCAGGGGCACGATAAGGAACATCGAGTAATAGGTCATCTGCACATGGTTGCTGTGCAGCTGCAGGGCGGCAAAGAAAGCCGCCACGGCAGCGCCGCCCAGATACTTGCCACGGTAGCACCACACGATGCCGGCGATGGTGGGCGGGATATAGGCGAGCACCCACAGTTTCCAGATGTGGCCGGCGCCTATCAAGATGAAGAAGTAACTCGAGAAGGCATAGCCGATGGCACCCAGCACAGCATAGTACCATTTTACCTTAAATGCCAGCATCAGCAGGAAGAAACCCAGCATGAGGATGAAAACCCAGCTCACGGGTGCCGGGAAATACAGGCTGTAGATGTCCTTGGCGGGCAGCAGATAGGAAGTGCCCTCGTAGGAGGGAGAAATCTGGAACGTGGGCATTCCGCCGAACAGGGCATCGGTCCAACGCGACTTCTCGCCAGTCTGTTGCTCAAAGGACGAGATTTCTTGGCTGTTGGCATAGCCCTGCATCATATCGTGCTGCTGCAGCGCATCGCCATTCATGACATTAGGGTAGAAATAAATCCACGAGATTGCAGCGAACACAATCACCGCAATCACAAAATGGAGCACGTCGGCCAGCGACAGCGACCCCACCAGTTTTTTGTCTAAGTTACTTTTCATTATCGTTGTTAATGATTTGGTTTTCTTGATTACAACCTGCAAAGTTAGTATTTTTTCTTTAGACCTCAGTTTTTAGCCCTTAGTTTTTAGTCGGGATTCACATTAAATAAGGCTGGACGGGGAGGCCATATAGCGGCGACACGGGGGAACCTTGAAGCGAAAAAGGATGGGGAAACATTAAGAGACAACCTACAACAACAATCACTCATGTTGTCATGGGTTGTCCCTTGATGTTGTCGGATCTGATAAAACAGAGAACCGATGTCTCAATTAGCTGAATTCGAGCAATTCGCAGTTTTGTAAAAAATCAGAACTCGGTGAAAGACAGCGGCATGGTGTCCTTGAAACTGTCAAGGATGTAGATTTTCTCCTTGCCGGCGAGGATGAGCTCGATGGGATGCCCGTTCTTCTCAAACTCCAGGAAAGCCTGGCGGCAGACACCGCAGGGGGCGGTAGGCTCCTCGACAAACTCGCCGCGGGTGAACGAAGTGATGGCAACGGTCTTGACCGGAATACCGGGATATTTGGCCCCCGCAGCATAGAGCGCAGCACGCTCTCCACAAATGCCTGCAAACGCCGCATTCTCCTGATTAGCACCGATAAACATCTCTCCATTATCCATCAGCAAGGCGGCTCCCACCTTGAAATTACTGTAAGGCGAATATGAGTGTGTCGTGGCCTCTCGAGCCATGTCCACTAATTTTTTTTGCTCTTCGGTGAGTTCATTATAAGAATAAACCCTTACCTTTGTGGTGATTTTCTTTTCGTCCATGTGAAAATTATGAGTTTGAACTTTGAACGCAAAATTATAGAAATTTTCCCGATAAACAAGCGAATATTAGTTTTTTGCTTGATTTTTGCCCTGTTTTGGGGCATTTCGGCATCGGCTCAGCCCAAACATCAGCGATATCTTGACTACATCGAGCGCTACAAGAGCGTGGCGCTGCAGTTTGAGCGCGAATTCGGCATTCCCGCCAGCATCACCCTGGCTCAAGGCCTGCTCGAGAGTTATGTCGGGCAGAGCAAGATGGCTATCGAAGCCAACAATCACTTCGGCATCAAAGCCTATCACTGGAAGGGTGAAGTGTACGGCCGCTGCGACTCCCTCAATCAAGTGGGTTACCGCAAGTATGGCAGCGCCGAGGACTCGTACCTGGATCATGCTATGTTCCTGAAGGGGCCCCGTTACAGTGTGCTCTACGACCTTGACGTGACCGATTATCGCAGCTGGGCCCAGGGCCTGCGCGATTGCGGCTATGCCGAGGATGCCAATTACCCTGCCAAGCTCATCACCATCATCGAGCAGTATGAGCTGTACGCCCTCAACGGCGGCAAGAGGCTTGACAGCACGTTAGCCGAGCAGGTCATCGAGCAGGAGGAGGCACAGAGCAGCAGCAACCGTTGGCACCACCGCAAGCGCCGCGACCGCTCACGCGAGGCCAACACCGTGCAACAGGAGCAACGCCCCGAGCAACCCTCGACCTACACGCCCATGCGCCAAGGTCTCGTCGGCTCCAGCGCCGATAACGATTAGTTGACAGCCGTCAGCAGATGACAACTAAAAACTAAGGACAAAAAACTAAAGGGCTAAAGAAAAAAAATACTACCTTTGCATCATCTAATGAACCTAACTTAATGTCAAACCTTTTAAAATAGATTTTTTATCATGTTCGGAAAATTTCAGGAACATCTCCAGAAGGAGCTCGCCGACATCCAGGCTGCCGGTTTGTACAAGAACGAACGCATCATCACCACGCCGCAGCGCGCCGACATCCGTGTGAAGCCCAACGACGAGGTGCTGAACTTCTGTGCCAACAACTATCTGGGTCTGAGTGACAACAGCCGCCTTATCAAGGCTGCCACCGAGACCATGTCTCATCACGGCTACGGCATGTCATCGGTTCGCTTCATCTGCGGTACCAGTGATATCCACAAGGAACTTGAGGCTGCTATCGCCGACTATTTCCACACCGAGGACGCTATCCTCTACGGCTCATGCTTTGACGCCAACGGCGGTCTGTTCGAGGCCCTGTTGACCGAGGAGGACGCCATCATCAGCGACTCGCTGAACCATGCTTCGATCATCGACGGCGTGCGCCTGTGCAAGGCTAAACGCTACCGCTATGCCAACGCCGACATGGGCGAGCTCGAGGAGTGCCTCAAGCAGGCTCAGGAGCAGCGCTTCCGCATCATCGCAACGGACGGCGTGTTCTCGATGGACGGCAACGTGGCTCCCATGGACAAGATCTGTGACCTGGCCGAGAAATATGATGCCATGGTCATGGTCGATGAGTCGCACTCGGCAGGTGTCGTTGGCCCGACTGGCCACGGCGTAGCCGAGCAGTTCGACATCTATGGCCGCATCGACGTCTTCACCGGCACATTAGGAAAAGCCTTCGGCGGTGCCATGGGTGGTTTCACCACTGGCCGCAAGGAGATTATCGACATGCTGCGTCAGCGCTCACGCCCCTACCTGTTCAGCAACAGCATCGCTCCCGGCATCGTGGGTGCCAGCATCGAGATGTTCAAGATGCTCAAGGAGAGCAACGCCCTGCATGACAAGTTGGTGGACAACGTGAACTACTTCCGTGACAAGATGATCGCTGCCGGCTTCGACATCAAGCCCACCCAGAGCGCTATTTGCGCCGTGATGCTCTACGACGCCAAACTGTCGCAGGACTTCGCTGCCGAGCTGCAGAAGGAAGGCATCTACGTTACCGGTTTCTACTATCCCGTTGTGCCCAAGGGCCAGGCCCGCATCCGCGTGCAGGTATCGGCCGGTCACGAGCGTGAGCACCTCGACAAGTGCATCAACGCCTTCATCAAGATCGGCAAGCAGATGGGAATCATTAAGTGAGTTAACAGTTAACAGAGAACAGTTAACAGAGAACAGAGAACAGAGAACAGTTAACAGTTGCATCCGCCAACGGACTAAGGACTAAGGACTAGGGACTAAGGACTAAGGACTAGGGACTAAGGACTAGGGACTAAGGACTAAGGACTAGGGACTAAGGACTAGGGACTAAGGACTAGGGACTAAGGACTAGGGACTAAGGACTAGGGACTAAGGACTAGGGACTAGGGACTAAGGACTAGGGACTAGGGACTAAGGACTAGGGACTAAGGACTAAGGACTAGGGACTAAGGACTAGGGACTAAGGACTAGGGACTAGGGACTAGGGACTAAGGAATAAAAACTAAAACACTACAATCAGTTTAACGCCCAGAGAAAAAACCTCATGTTGACGGTCGCAGGTGCATCCACCCGCGGCCGTCTTTTCTTGTCACAGTCCATGACCATCTAACCCGAATTTTCTCTTTTTTCTCCTTTTTTTCTGTGCGTGTAAACAAAAAGCCCACCGAGGCGAGCGGTGAGCCAATAACACTGTAATAAGAAATTATGGTTTATATTCAATCAGTTGCCACAGTAGGTGCCGATGAAGAAGATGCTGCGAGTGCTCTCCTCGAGTATGAAATATAGGAAGGGGCGGTTGGCATGGAACTCGGCTTTTTCATAGTGCTGTGGTCCAGGGGATGTGAATCCCATCGACGCAATGGTCACTGCCGAAGCTTTGGCTCCGTCCTCGTTGACTTCGATCTTGGCCTTCTGCTTCATCATGGATACAAACAGGCTTGCGTTGGACATGTTTGAGAAGTCGGCGCTTGCGGTGAACGCCGATTGGATGCCCATGGGTTTGAGGACTTCAATCAGATCGATATCGCTCACGATTTCAAACCGAGGCATGAGGATATCCACCTCGTGAGGCGTCATGTCGATGGCGTCCAGATGGTCGGTCAATTCCTGCTGGCTCATTTCGCGGATGAGGTCGCCTGTGGTTTTCCCCTCGGCAGGCAGCATGACATACATGCTGTAGCTGTAGCCGCCACTGCCAAAGGGTATGCGCAGCATGGAGCACAACTCGCTCTCGCAGCCCTGCGCGATGGCCTTGCGGTGCATGAGTTCACGCGTCACGATAGATCCGTCAGGCAAGGTGAAACTCGAGTTACGGGTGTCATTCACGTCAAATTTCTCTTTCCAGTCTGCATTGAAATAGATGGCGTTCAACAGACACATGGCGGCATCGGGATTCAACTCGTCTAGGATACTGGGAATCATCCCGGCTGTGTTCTTTGAGCACCACTTATTGATTTTCTCCAAGGTACTGCTCTTGGTGAAGTCCAAATCTTCGACTTGAGCGCTATAATAGTTCTTCATGTCGTTGACATATTGTTTGAGCAGGCTTAATCCCATAGCAGAATTGACGTTGATGCAGTTGGCGATTTTCACGGTCGCGGCCGGATCGACATTGGGCGCTCCTTCAATCATTGTTTTGCAATATTCGTTCACCGCCGTCGGGTCTGAGCCGAATCCTAATGTTGCGGTGATTTCATCGCGTGTTGTCCCTGCCGCGCCGGCGTTAAGCATGCCCAACATATAGGTCACGCTGATGGGTGAAAGCACAGTGCTGACCTCGCCTTTCTGCTCCTGCATGGTCTGGAACAGCCGCCATGCAAACTCATTGTTGTTGTCACGCATCTGCTTTTGTTCAGCACTCAACTGGATAGGCTTTTTCTCGGGGAGCATATAAACAACCTCACCGTCATCTTTACAGGCCGTCAATGCCAGCATCACCAGCAGCAGGGCCATCAGTTTCTTTGTCGTGTTCATAATCTTATCTCTTTATTAGTTTTATTTCATGGATTCATCTATCCACAAGTCATATTTCCATGTTTCGCCAAAGGCTATACCATGCCCATCATGTTTCTTCTGCCATGCTGTTTCGTGATTCCACAACTCAGGCTCAAGGGACTTTTCGCCAATGGTTATTGATTTGATGTAGTACCAGAATGGGGTAACACCATCTTCCTCAAATGTGGAAAGATATTGGTTGAAAAGCCAGATTTCTGCCAAAAAGTCTTCTCCTGGAGCGAGGAAAACTAGAGTGTCTCGATCATCCTGTAAACGACGAGTATACAACTTGTCTATCAGCACTTCCCCATTTTTCTCATATCCGTATTGAAGAGTCAAGGTTATTTCTATCAAGACGGTATCTTGAGTTTCGTTATGGACTTTGAATTTATAGGATGATCCGAAGTCACAGGAGCAAAGCATCGCCAAGCAACATGCCAGCAGCAGTGCCATCAGTTTCTTTGACGTGTTCATGATTCTATGCTTTATTTCAGATTCAAAAACACTATTGTTAAGTCACTATGCCAATACCCAAGGGTGTTTATCTCATCTTACAACCCGGCTGATATGATTAGAAGCGGTAGCCGATGGAAAGTTGGGCGTTGCCGTTCCTGGCGTTACTGCCTTTATATAGCGGTACCAAGCCCAGGGTGTAGCGGAGCTGAACAAAGACCTTTTCATTGAAATTATAGGTCGCACCAAGCCCGAGGCCGAAATCAAAGCCTCTGTGGCCCATGTTGTGCTTTTCTTTCCAATGGCCACTGCTATCGTCCCACTTATCGGTACTCTTGTCATAGACTTTAAAGCCAAATTGTGGGCCCAGATCAATGCTCAACGATGAAGCCACATAATACTTCAACATGACAGGAATGTTGATGTAATTAGTCTGATGAGTCGAAGTTATATCACGGGTGGGCTCTTCGCTCAACCACCAATCTTTCCATTCTATCTTGGGGCGTTTATTGGTTGCGAAAACCACCTCGGGGGCGATTGCAAACTTATTGCCAAAGCGGTATTCCATGAAAACACCTGTCTGATAGTTCAACGCACTTTCATCGTTGATGTTTTTGCCCCACTGGTGGGTATAGTCCACGCCGACTTTGGGGCCAAAAGTGAAATTCTTCTGCGCCATGGCCGTTCCAGTGGCCATCAGCATGCACACGAGTGCAATCATTGTCTTCTTCATGATTATCGGTTATTATATGTAAATTTCTTTTTTTTCTTTCTAAACCTGTTATTCCACGGCCAGGCGGTTCAGGCTTGCCTCGATGATGGTGGAGATGCGGTCATCAGGTTTATCGACGGGAGGGAATTGACAGGCAAAACGTATATATGTCTTGAGGAGATACAGTTGCTCGTCGGGCAGTGTGGTGTCGTAGTGATAGGCAATAAAACCGCCCAGCAGATAGGAGAATGCGAGATTGATCCTTTCGGTCCCATCGTTGAATCTTGAAGTTACCACTCGCGCTAAACGGGATACCTGCTCATTGGAAAGCACCTTGTGATCCACAGCAGAGCAGACAAAGAATGTCCAAGGCTGAAAGCGCGTGAACGAGATGTCCAATACGCGGCCGTCTAATTCGGCATACAGGTCCAAGGTTGCCTGCAAGCCACCCTTGCGTTTCATCAGTTCGGCATATCCGTTGAAGTCTGCGATGGTTCCCAGAAAGCCTTTGTAAGCATCGTTGTAAGCCCCGAATATTGCATTATACGGGTAATTTGAGCAGGTTATGGCCAAATTCCGGGTTGACATGGCCTTCAACAAATCCGCGGGGATGTTGCACATGGCCACCATTTCCTCCATACTTTTGGCTTCGGTTTTGTGCTGATTCCAGTATCCAAAGTCATAACCTGGCCCCTGCAGCCCGCTGTCATCTATCGAAGGCGTCGGCCAGAAGACAAAATCTTTAGTCCTGTCGTAATCGAACATGGGCAAATCCTGGTTGTTGTCAAAATCCATGGGCTGCTGTGTTTCCGGCTCATCGGTCGTGCAGGCTGTCAGAGCCATCAAGGCCATCATTGCGAGTAATATCATTCTTGTTTTCATATCTCTATTGTTGTTTAATTGGTTAATTGACATATTTGAGTTGTCTATTCTTAACTCCTCCCCTAAGATAGGGGAGGTGGCGCGAAGCGACGGAGGAGTATGATGCCTCCAGGTTGTAAGCCTTGTGTAGTATCAACGCCCCCTTACCCCCTCTAATCTTAGAGGGGGAGTTGCTGATTACCTCATTATTTTGCAAGTGAATTATCATGGTTAATTGACTGTTTCTTGGGTGCGTTGCAGTGTGGCATCGTTGCCGCTGCGGCGCTTGAACGGATTGTTGATAGTGTTGAACGTCCACCTGACTATGAGCGAGACGCTACGCAAGTCGTTGTGAATATCGGTGCGGTTGAACACGTTACCGTATTCAGTCTCGATGCGGGTGCTCATGCTTCGGTTGAACACGTCATTGAAGTTGGCGCCCAGGGTGAGCCTGTCGCCGAGCAGGCTCGCCATCACGCTCAGGTTCAGTCCCAACCTCGAATTGCAATGGGTGCTGCAGCCCGAGGTCCATGGCGTGGAATATAGCAGGTCGCACCCCAGCATCACATGCTGCGAGAGGTTGTACTGTAGGTTGCCATGCAGCAAGGCAAACGGCCTGCTCTCGATTTCTTTCCGACTCAACGATGGCACGGGAATGCGGGGCCATGTGCCCGACGCCAGCAAGAAGACGTTAAAAAATCTGTTGCTGTAGGAATAATCCAAGTCGAGGCTCAAGGCATGAATGCGGCCGATGTTGATGGGGCTCTGGAGCAAGGATCCTGAACTTAATAACTGATGTACGGTCTGGATAGCATTGTCCACACGGCTGTAGGACAGTTGGGCCGCAAAGTGCTTATACTGTGCCGTCAGGGCAAAGCGGTCGGTCGCCGTGGGGCGCAACTCGGGATTGCCCGTGGCGAGGTCATCGGCACCCAGGTAGATGATATTGGGCGACAGGCTGTTGCTCGGTAAATTCTCTTGTGATGAATGACCCGTTATGAAATCGGAGTTTGACAAGAAGGAATACCCTAGGCTGTTGTACGGCAACACGTTAAAGTAGAATGTGGAGCGCAACTGGTTGTAGGACGGGCGCACGAGCGTGCGGCGATAGCTGGCCATGAGGTCCAGGTCGTCGTTCACGCGATAGCCCACCTTAACGCTCGGCAACAGGTCATGATAGGTTTTCTCATAACGGATAACGACGTCCTGACGCGTTCTGGTGAAGTCATACTCGTAGCGCAACCCCAGGTTCAACCGCCAGCGATTCCATTGCTTGCTCAGCGCATAATAGGCCGAGGTCCAATAGTTGTTGCGTTTGCTTCGCTGGATATCGCCCTCTTTCTCTACTTCGCTGAAATTATTTGCGTTGCCCCATTCCAGCCCCGTCTTGTGTTCCCAACCTCGGGTGACAAAATCATATTTTGCCGTGGCAGTACTGATCTCATAGTCGTTGTAATAGTCTATCGTTTGGGGGGCTAGGCCAGGGCTCAGGACGTCCTGTCGATTGGACTGCCAGGATAAAGCACGGTCGTAGATAAGCAGCAGTCGGGAATCGTCGGTGCGTTGCCACGAGTAGCTGGCCGAAATGCTCTGGTGGTCTGATCTCAAAGCCATGTCACACTGTTTGTCGGTCTGCTCAGTGACAAAACCATGGTTGTACTCACGTGACGTCTGCAAGTCAATACCCGTCTTGCTGAAATCACCACTGTATTGAACACCTACAACGCTCTTGGGGGTGAAGGCATAGTTGATGCCGGCGAACACAAGGTAGTTGTCTCCGCTGCCCGCATAGCTCGTGGTGTCGTTTTTCTGGCCACTGCCATAGGCATGAGTGTATTGCGTATTATGGCTGCGGGAATAGTTGCGGCTGTAACCCAGCGAGACGTTGCCCGACAGCTTGTTATACTTGCCGTCAATCGTCAGAATCGTGGCATTGGACACCTTGTGCTTGAAGTCCACGATGTCGGTAAGACTGGCGCCCAGGTGGTTCTTGATGGAGCTGTGGGTGTATAACTTGATGACCGCATCGGCAGTGGAGGCATATTGTGCATCGGGGTCGCGGATGACCTCAATGCGCTTGATGTCTTGGGAACTCAAAGCCCTGAGTTCAGACCTGTCGGTTATCTTTCGGTCATTGATATAGACTTCGGCGGAACTGCGCCCGATGACCGAGATACCGTCACCTGCATCAACCATGATACCCGGCGCCCAGCGCAATAGGTCCAGCGCATTACCCGCATTACCCATGATGGTGCCGCCAAGGCTGTAGATGGTATAATTGGTCCCGTCGCGAGCTACCTGCATCCTGGGGGCGGTGACAAAGGTTTCCTGGAGCCTGATAATCTCGGGTTCCATCTTGATGGTGCCGATTCTCATCGTCTTACAAGGCTTGTACACTGTCTTGTAACCCACATGACTGATACGCGCAATGACCTTTTCACGCTCAACGGGAATGACAAAGATACCGCTGGCGTTGCTCACGCCGTGGGTGAGCAGAGTGGAATCCCGAGGGTCCATCACGATGATGTTGGCATACTCCAGCGGCTGTCCCTTCTCGTCAATGAGGCGACCGATGAGACGGCGGTCGGTCTTGTGGGTACATTCCACATAGATCTCATGCTTGTCGTTGACGGTCATGGCGATGGGATAGAAACCGATGAGTTGACGAATGGCGGCGGGGACGCTTTTGCCTCTCACGTCGGCAGTGACACTGAAGTCCTCGAGTTCGTTGAAGATGAACACGATGCGGTAACGGTCGGTTTGGCCTTGCAGATACTTCAGCGCCTCGCTCATCGATACCCGATTGAAACGATGCGTGATCTGTTGTGCATCCACGCTCATAGCCATGGCACAACAGATGAGGAATAATATCAAAACCCGCAATCTCATCATTGATTGGCCATCATGTTGTTCCCGGTAATCACCAGTTGATCACCATCGAGCTTGACACTGAATGCCTCGAAATTGTTGAGCATCTCAACGACCTCGTCAAGGGTGAAATCGGGTTCCCACTTATAGTATAACCGCAGCGAGCGCACCTCGTTGCCATTCCATTGGGGCTGGACGTTGTAGTGTGCGGCCAGGTCATTGATGATCTGCTCTAGCGGCACGTTATCATACAGGTGCGCCTGAGGTTTGTCCGACTCAACATCGATGGCGCTGGCAGTTCTGTCGGCCTCTTGCGGTTTTACGTTGGGAGCGGTGTTTTCCACGGTTTCGGTTTGGGGAGTATGTGCGAAATGGGAATAAATGGCAGCGGCAGCGAGCCCGAAGACCGCCAGGACGACAACAGCGGCAGCGATTTTTCGCCAAACAAAAGGCTTGACGGTGCGAGCCTGATGGGCAGCAGCAAAGCGTTCCCATTCCCGGTCAACTATCTCGGCCGTGAATTCCTGATCGACCTGCTCTGCGTCAAGGGCACTGCGCGTCTTGCACATCATCTCATAGAGCGATGCACATTCACTGTCGGCGAGAATCTCCCGCCATTGTTCATCGGTATATTGTCCCGGATCGTCCATCATTCGGAACAGTAAATCGGTCTTTTCCATCATCCCAAAGATTTTGAGGGACTCCTATAAATTAGCTTGAGTTGGATTTTGAATGATTTTTGAGCAGATTTTGTCTTAGCTTCGCAGGAGCATAGCAAACTATGCTCCAAGAAGATAAGGCAAAAGATGCCAAAAAGCAGCAAAATACAGCCAACACAAATCATAATCATTTCGATAATTTATAGGTGTCCCGTAAAGTTAAACGTAATTGATTGAGCGCGTTGCGCAGATGCTTGTAGACTGTCGTCTCGCTCACGCCCAGCCGTTTGGCGATTTGCTTGAACGTCAATCCACACCTGTAGTGGAGCATGATGATTTCACGGCAAACGGGCGGAGTGAGGCTGCTGATGCCGTTCTGCAACGCCTTAATCTCGCGTTCAAACGCCTCGCTGTCATCTGGGGCCTCGTCGTCTATCGGAAAGTCGCGCATGGCACGCTCACGGGAGTCCTGAGAGCGTATCACATTCAGGCAAGCGTTGCGCACGCATGATGACAAGAATGCTCCCGCCTTGCCGCTGTCGAAGCGGATGTCGCCGTCCAGTAACCGGGCAAAGACATCATGCACAATATCCCTGCTCTCCTCCTTGTCATGCAACATCATGAATGCTAGGCGATACATCGCCTGGTAATGCTGTTTGAACAACGATTCGATATGTCGTGTCTTGTCCTTCATTCACTATATAGAAACGCGAGGGACGATTTACTAAACCCTTTTCCGCAACATTTTTTAATCACGCGACAAAATTACCCATCAATCCCGACACCCGCAACCCCAAAGTACTATTCATCCTCCCGGATGCGTTTTGTTTGCATCAAGGAGGATGAATCCATGTGATTACCGGAGGCCGAGTGCGACAGGCAGCTCTTCTCGTCGTTCAAACCCGATTTTTCTCTTTTTTCTCCTATTTATTCTGTGCGTGTAGGGCCTCGCCTTGGCGTGGCCGGTAGGTCGTATGCCGATTTATCTTTTTTTTGCGGCATGAACACGCATGCAGAGAAAAAGGAGAAAAAAAATAATTTTCTGTTACTCGCCATTGCTGCGGTAGTAAATATTTAATTTCCTTGTGTTAGTACTTGCGATAACACAAGTATAATAGATATATATTATTTTTCTCTATTTTATCCTTAACTATATAAAAAGATAAAAAAGAGAAAAATGGTAAAGGAAGAAATTGTCATAGTCGTGGGTCAATTACACTTGATAGACGTTTCAGGCCAAGAAAATGTAAACCCGTTTCCATTGTTTTTTTACAAAGGTATCAAAGAATCACCAAACTCCAAGAATTGATGTTTAATCTGACCTCTCTATAATTAACTCAAAACTAAAAAAACTAGGGACTAGAAACTAGGGACTAGAAACTATTTTACTATTTTTGCAGCATGAAAGGTTTTTGGCAACTGTTGAAGCGGTTTGTACCGCCCTACAAGAAATACATCGCGTTGAACATCCTGTTCAACCTGCTGGCCGCGTTCCTGACGCTGTTCTCGTTCGCCCTGATCATCCCCATCCTGGAGATGCTGTTCGGACTGAACACCAACCACTATGAGTTCATGGCCCTGGGCTCAGGCAGCCTGCAGGACGTGGTGGTCAACGACTTCTACTACTATGTGCAGTGCATCATCGAGCGTTACGGTCAATCGACCGCGCTGGCCTGCATCGCCGCCGCACTAGTGTTCATGACGGGCTTGAAGACAGGTAGCAGCTACCTGAGTTTCTTCTACATGATTCCCATCCGCACCGGCGTGGTGCGCGACATCCGCAACCAGATTTACCAAAAAATCACCTCACTGCCCATCGGGTTCTTTTCCAACGAGCGCAAGGGCGACGTGATGGCCCGCATGAGCGGTGACGTGACCGAGGTCGAGAACTCCATCATGACCTCGCTCGACATGCTGTTCAAGAACCCCATCATGATCATCGCCTGCCTGGTGATGATGATCGTCATCAGCTGGCAGCTGACGCTGTTCGTGCTCGTGCTGCTGCCCGTCGCGGGGTGGATCATGGGCCGTGTGGGCAAGCGCCTGAAGCGCGTCTCGCTCGAGGGACAGAACCAGTGGGGTGTGCTGCTGAGCAACATCGAGGAGACCATCGGCGGCCTGCGCATCGTCAAGGCTTTTAACGCCGAGGACAAGGTGAACCGCCGCTTTGAGGGCGAAAACGAGAAATTCCGCTCCATCCAGACGCGCATGAACCGCCGCTACGTCCTCGCCCACCCTATGAGCGAGTTCTTGGGCACCCTGACCATCGCCATCGTGCTGTGGTTCGGCGGCACGCTTATCCTGGGCGGCCATGGCGGTAGCCTCACCGCGCCCAAGTTCATCTATTACATGGTGATTTTCTACAACATCATCAACCCCGCCAAGGACCTGTCCAAGGCCGCCTACTCGATCCAGCGCGGTCTCGCCTCGATGGAGCGCATTGACAAAATCCTGAGCGCCGACAACCCCATCAAGAGCCCGGAGCACCCCGTGCCCCTGACACAGATGGCCGAGGGAATCCAATATAAAAATGTGCGGTTCCGCTACGGCGACGCTTGGGTCATCGACGACGTGTCGCTCGACATCAAGCGGGGTCAGACCGTCGCCCTCGTGGGCCAGAGCGGCAGCGGCAAGACGACCATGGCCGACCTGTTACCGCGCTTCTACGACGTGCAGGAGGGCTCGATCAGCATCGACGGCACCGACATCCGCCAGTTCGACATCACCGACCTGCGCGCCCTGATGGGTAACGTCAACCAGGAGGCCATCCTGTTCAACGACACGTTCTACAACAACATCACCTTCGGCGTGGAGAGCGCCACCCAGGAGCAGGTCGAGGAAGCGGCCCGCATCGCCAATGCCTACGACTTCATCATGGCCAGCGAACAGGGTTTCGACACCAACATCGGCGACCGCGGCTGCAAACTCTCGGGCGGCCAGCGCCAGCGCATCAGCATCGCCCGCGCGATATTAAAGAATCCTCCCATCCTCATCCTCGACGAGGCCACCAGTGCCCTCGACACCGAGAGCGAGCACCTTGTGCAGGACGCGCTCGACAAACTCATGCGCAACCGCACCACCCTGGTGATTGCCCACCGCTTGAGCACCATCAAGAATGCCGACCTGATTTGCGTGATGCAGGACGGCCGCATCATCGAGCGGGGCACCCATGACCAGCTCATCGCCCGCGAAGGCGCCTACAAGCACCTCGTGGACATGCAGTCGTTCTAGCAACTCCGGGATATCCAGATTCTCTGGATCATCTGGATGAATAGAAAAAAGAAAAAAAAGAGAAAATTGTGTAGTTTTTTAGTTGCCCCCTGCGTCTAAGGGGCAAAATGGTTTAATCAATGGAACTGAACGAAGCTGAATTCGGGCGCATCATCCGCGAGAACAAGGGCACCATCTACACGGTGTGCTACATGTTCTCCAAGGACAAGGACGAGGTCGATGACCTCTTCCAGGAGGCGCTCATCAAATTGTGGCAAGGGCTGTCCTCCTTCAAGGGGAACAGCGACTTGAAGACATGGATTTACAAGGTGACACTGAACTCTTGTATCTCCATCGACCGCAAGAAGAAGAGCCACATGACCCAACCGCTGATGGAAGGCATCAACCTGTTTGACAAGAACGATGCCGACAACCGCCAGACCGACATGCTGCACGCCCGCATCCAGCGTCTTCAGCCCTTTGACCGCGCCATTGTACTGCTGTGGCTCGAGAACATGAGCTATCAGGAGATTGCCCAGATTGTGGGCATCGAGGTCAAAAACGTGTCGGTGCGCCTCTATCGCATCAAGGAACAACTCAAACAAATGAACTAAAAAACGCACAATCAATATGGATAATCAGAACTACAATCCCAACGACTTCAACGAGCTTGATGACCTGCGCCAGCAGATCAACGCGATCAAGAACAAGGTTGACGAGCAGGGATACCTTAACGAGGAACTGGTCAAGAAGACCATCCAGGGCAAGATGAAAGGCGTGCACCGCACCCTCATGTTGCTTGCCGTCGCCGTCATCTTCTGCATCCCGCTCTACATCTGGATGAAATATGAGGAAAACCTGTCTTGGCCCCTGATCATCTTCACCATCATTATCATGATCGGCTCGCTCATCAGCGACTACTTCATCAACCGTATCAATATCAGCCACATGGGCGATGACCTGGTGGAAACGGCACGCAAACTCACCAAGATGAAGAAAGACCGAAACCTGGGGCGCACAATCGGCATGAGTGTTGCCACAGTGTGGCTCGTGTGGTTCATCTATGAATTCTACCACAGTCACCTCGCCCATGGAGAAACCGAGGCTTGGCTTTCCATCATCCCACTTCTCGTGGGCGCCGGCATCGGATTGGTGGTGGGCCTGCGCATCTTCAGCAAGATGCAGCGCGCCAACGACGACATGATCGAGCAGATCAACGACCTCACCCGCGGTCAATAATCATCAACACGATACAGTAAGCGGTGGACCGGCGAAAAAAGCCTGGTCCACCCTCTTGTTTTAAACCCTTGAAGCACACGACTGTCAAAGAATTAGACAACAAAGCGTAAAAAAATTAGACAATTGCACCATTTCAAGCCCAGAACGCTTGACAAGCCGCCAGGCCGACAGTAAATTTGCATCACAGCGACAACAAGTGCCTGATTATTCACTATCTAAACATTTCTAGCAATGGATACCGATAAAAACAAAAAAGCCTTAGGGCTCAGAATCACTGCGACAGCGGTCAGCCTCGCCGTTTTCACCGTCGGCAGCATGCTGGTGAGCCTGTTCGGCCGGCAGCATGTCACCCTCCTGGCCATCCTGATGACGGGAGCCATCGTGAGCCTGGCCGTAGGCGGCGCCCTCTTCATCAAGGCCACCTGGACCCGAATCGACGAGAACCGCGACAAGAAACACTGGGCCCTCCTGGACTCCAGACTGCTGAATTAGCCCCGTAACATTTTATAAACGTAATCTCTGGTAGAGGCTGTGCCATCATTCTTGCCTAGCAGTTTTTGATTGCGCATTGCGCGAGAAATCAAAAAAAGCATTCTTTGATGACACAGCCTCATTTTTTTGTGACAGTTCGTGTAGTTTTTGAGCGTGGTATTGCGTCTAATGGACAAAAAACATTAAAACGATAAGATTATGATGACCGAAAAAACTAAAGATATCCTGTTCAAGACACTGTTGTCCCTTGGGATTGTATTATTATTTTGCGCTTTCATCTGCGTATTAATCAGTGATTTTTCAGACGCGCTGCCCAAGAGTGACCTGTGCTTTACAACCATGTTACTGGGCTGGGGTATCGCCTGGATCGGCAGCTATATCCTGCCTATTTCTGCTAAAGAGTTGGAAAACGGTCCAGGCTGTTTTTTGACCTTAAATATTCTTCTTCTCTTTATTCTCCCCATAGGGTGGATTCATAACATCGAGCATTTTACGACTCCCGTTGTCATCATGCTGGCCATCAGCGCTGTCCTGTTTATTGTTGCGGCAGTCCTGATATACAAGAAATCGAGACAGATCAAAGCACTTGCTCATGAAGACAAGAAGGAGAAAAATCAAGAGTAAAATGCTCATATTGCAAAAAATAGACTATCTTTGTCATTTGGTTTGAAACTTCTACCACACGAAGTTGCAACATGACCAGTGTTCGAGAACGTAGATAAGAAACTAGAAAGCAACTATTTATAACGTTATAAAACCAATTCATTTAACCACATGAAGATGAAAAAATTCTTTGTTGTAATGCTGTTGATGATAATGGCATTCAGCACCAGCGCCCTTAAGGCGCAGTCAATGGGCCCGATGCCCATCGACGACAAAGTGCGCATCGGCAAGTTGGATTGCGGACTGACTTACTACATCCGCCACAACAACTATCCCGAGAAGCGCGTGAACTTCTACATCGCTCAGCGCGTGGGCTCTATCCAGGAGGAGGAGAGTCAGCGCGGTCTGGCCCACTTCCTGGAGCACATGGCCTTTAACGGCAGTGAGCACTTCAACGGTGAGGGCAAGGGCATCATCGATTACACCCGCTCACTGGGTGTGGCCTTCGGTAAGGACTTGAACGCCTACACCATGATCACCGAGACCGTTTACAACATCAATGATGTGCCCAGCGCCCGCCAGAGCGCCATCGACTCCTGCTTGCTGATTCTCAAGGACTGGAGCGGTGGTCTGCTGCTCACCGACGAGGAGATCGACAAGGAGCGTGGTGTGATTCATGAGGAGTGGCGCCTGCGCCGCGATGCCCAGCAGCGCATGCTCGAGAACCAGCTCGAGGCCCTGTACCCGGGCTCAAAGTATGGCCGCCGCATGCCCATCGGCTTGATGGATGTGGTTGACAACTTCAAGTACGACGAATTGCGCAACTACTACCACAAGTGGTATCGTCCCGACAACCAGGCCCTGGTCATCGTGGGTGATGTCGATGTTGACCACATCGAAGCCCAGATCAAGGAGTTGTTCAAGGGCGTTCCCGCTCCTGGCCCCGATGCAGCCCAGGTGGTTGAGGAACCCGTCCCCGACAACGAGGAGCCCATCGTGGTTGTTGACAAGGACAAGGAGCAGCCCTATAGCCTGGTTTACACGATGTTCAAGCGCGATGCTTTCCCCAAGGAGATAAAGAACGACCAGTCCTATCTGATACTTGATTTCGCCATTCGAATGATTGGTGACATGCTCAATAATCGCCTTAAGGAGAAATCCAAAGAAGCCGATTGTCCTTACATTCAAGCATTCGCAATGGACGGTGGCTACCTGTTGGCCAATAATGTGAGAGCATTTAATCTGATTAATGTTCCCAAGGAAGGCATGACCGAAGCCGCCACCCAGACAGTCCTGACCGAGGCCTTGCGTGCCGCCGAGTATGGTTTCACCGCCACCGAGTTTGACCGTGCCAAGGAAGAGTACTTGAGCAAGCTCGAGAAGAGATACAACGAGCGCGACAACATCACCAATGAGGACTATGGCCGCCAATACTGCCGCCATTACCTTGACAATGACCCCATCCCCTCGATTGAAGACAAGTACAAGCTCATGAGTATGTACGTTCCTCAAATCCCCGTGGATGTCGTTAACCAGTTCCTCCCTGCCCTTATCACCTCGGGCGGAGAGAACCTCGTGGTGATGAACTTCAACCCCGAGAAGGACGGTGCCGTTTATCCCACCCCCGAGACCCTGTTGGCTGCCGTCAACGCTGCCGAGAATGCCGAACTCGAGCCCTATGTTGATGACGTGAAGCAGGAGCCCCTGATCAGCACCCTGCCCAAGCCTGGCAAAATCAATAAGGAGAAATACAACAGCCAGTTTGACTACAAGGAGCTTGAACTGAGCAACGGCGCTCGCGTCATCCTCAAGAAGACCGACTTCAACAACAACGAGATCAAGATGAGGGCTATCGCCCGTGGCGGCCAGTCGCTGTACGGCGAGAAAGACTGGGAAAACATCAATATGTCACCCATCATCTCGATGGTGAGCGGTTTGGGTAACTTCTCGGTTACCGAGCTCCAAAAGGCTATGGCCGGCAAACGTGCCGAGTTGAATTTTGGAATGGACACCTACACCGATGAATTTGAAGGCGAGAGCACTGTCAAGGATCTGGAAACCTTGTTACAGCTCACCTACCTCAAGTTTACCGACGTACGTAAAGACGAGAAGAGCTATAACCAGTTCATGACCCTTATCAAGAATTCACTCAAGGATCAAGAGCTCGACCCCGAGAAGGTATTCAGCGACTCGGTTGATTACATCCTTGGCAACCACAACTGGCGCAACAAGCCCTTCCATGCCGATGATATTGACAATGTGAACTATGACCGCGCACTCCAGATTCTCAAGGAGCGCACTGCCAATGCCGCCAACTACACCTTCTATTTTGTAGGCAACTTTGATGAGCAAGTGATTCGTCCCCTCATTGAGCAGTACATCGCTTCGCTGCCTGGCAAGAAAGGCAAGTTGTCGAACTGGGTAAACGTTGAAACTCACCCCGTAGGTGAGACCGTCGCCCACTTCACCCGCAAGATGGAGACTCCCAAGGCCAATGCCCGTATGTACTGGTATGACACCAAGACGCCTTACAGCCTGGAGAACAGCATTAAGGCCGAAATCCTGGGCAAGGTACTCGACAAGATTTACTTGCAGAAGATTCGCGAGGATGCCGGTGCTGCTTATTCGGCAGGTGCATCAGGCCTGGCCCTCATCGACGGTGACTCTCCCTGGACCCGCATCATGGCTGCCTGCCCTGTCAAGCCCGAGATGGCCGACATGGCTCTCAAGATCATGAAGGATGAGATGGTGAATGCATGCAACACCATCGATGCCACCACCTTGAAGGAAATCAAGGAGCTCTTGATCAAGGAGTACAACACCGAAATCAAGAAGAACAATTACTGGATGGATGTCATCACCACCTATGTGACTCGCGGTATCGACGATCACACGGGCTATGAGCAGATTGTCAATGCACAGACTCCCGAGACCATCGCTGCCTTCGCACGCCAGATGCTGGCTACCGGCAACAGGTTAGAGGTTGTCATGCTCCCCGAGGAGTAATCCACCCATTCGATAGCGCCAAACAACGGCGCCAATGATTCAAGGAACCGAGGATAGCCTTGCCGGCCAATCCTCGGTTCCACTTTTTACCACTAGGGCATCTAGAGTATCTAGATAGTCTAGAACATCTAGAATGCCTAGAATAACCCGAGTTTGTAGAAAAAGTTGTACCTTTGCAGCCACAAACTATAGACAATCAAATCAATGGATACTACTAGACAACAGAAAATCAGCCGCCTGGTGCAGAAGGAATTGAGCGAGATCTTCCGTCGCGAGACCGCCAAGACGCGCGGCACGCTCGTGACGGTGAGCAGCGTACGCGTATCGCCCGACCTGAGCGTGGCCAACGTGCGCCTGAGCATCTTCCCCAGCGAGAATGCCCAGACCATCATCGATAACATCAACCGTAACGAGCGCGGCATCCGCCACCAGCTCGCCCAGCAGGTGCGCTACCAGCTGCGCCGCTGCCCCGAACTGAAGTTCCACATCGACGACTCGCTCGACTATATCGACCACATCGACCAGCTCCTGGCCAAGGATAAGAAATCCGAGAACCCCGAGAGCTCTGAGAACTCCGAGAATTGACCATGTCCCTGCCGTTGAAGATAGCGTGGCGCTACCTGATGTCCAAGAAAGGTCATCAGGCGGTGAACATCATCTCGATTGTCGCTGTGTGCGGCGTCGTGGTGGCCACTGCTGCACTCATCTGCGTGTTGAGCGTGTTCAACGGTTTTCGCGGTCTCATCATGGGCAAGCTGGCAATGCTTGACCCGCAAGTCGCCATCACGGCCACCATGGGTAAAACCGTCAATGACGCAGACAGTGTCATCGATGCCGTGAGCGCCATTCCCGGTGTGGAGCGCGCCGTGCCCGTCATCGAGGACCAGGCACTGGCCATCTATGCCCAATTCCAGATGCCCGTGCGTCTCAAGGGTGTGCCCGACGACTACAACAAGATGAACGACATGGACTCGGTCATCATCGACGGCGAGTGGAAACTGCGTGACCAGGTGTCACTGTATGCCGTGGCGGGCGCAGGGCCTGCGATTCGGTTGTGTGTAAGGCCCGAGTTCCTGGGAATGGTGAGGCTGTATGCGCCACAACGCCAGGGCCGTGTCAACATAGCCAACCCGATGGGAGCCTTCAGGCAGGACTCACTGTTCTTGTCGGGCATCTTCCAGTTGCAGCAGAACAGCTATGACGCCGACCTGATCTACGTGCCGCTCGACATGGCACGCAACCTGTTCGACTACGAGACCCAGGCGACTCAAATCGAAGTGAAACTTGCTCCCGGTGCCAGCGAGTCACAGGTGATGAATGCCATCGGCAAGGTGCTGGGCAAGTCTTATCAGGTCAAGAACCGCCTCATGCAGCAGCAAGAAGCCTATCGCCTGGTCAATATCGAGAAATGGATGGCCTTCCTGCTGCTGGCCTTTATCCTGGTCATCGCCACCTTTAACGTCATCAGCACCTTGTCCCTACTCATCATCGAGAAGGACGAGAGCATCGCCACACTGCGAGCCCTGGGTGCCGACGACCGCCAGATCTCGCGCATCTTTGTCCTCCAAGGCTGGCTCATCACGCTGGCCGGAGCCGTGACAGGTATTGTCATCGGACTCATCTTGTGCCTGTGCCAGCAGCAATTCGGCTGGCTGCGCCTCAGCGGTGACCCCGCCAACATGATCATCAGTGCCTACCCCGTCGAAGTGGAGGGCATGGATGTCATCATCACCCTGGCGCTTGTCGCTGCCGTGGGTCTGCTCACGAGTATGGTCACCGCCCTGATAATGCGCCGCCGCTTGAACTCCAATTCCAGACTCTAAACACCAAACTATTTAAGATATGCTTATAATCAATTCTTACGAAGAATTTGCCGCCCATCTGGGCGAGGAACTCGGTGCCAGCGAATGGCTCACCGTGGACCAGGACCGTATCAACATGTTTGCCGACGCCACGCTCGACCACCAGTGGATTCACGTTGACGTGGAGCGCGCCAAGGCCGAGAGCGCCTATCACAGCACCATCGCCCACGGTTACCTCACCATGTCGCTGATTCCCCACCTGTGGAACCAGATCATCGAGGTGAACAACCTGGAGATGCAAGTGAACTACGGTATGGACAAGATGCGCTTCGGACAGCCCGTCATCACCGGCAGTCGCGTGCGCCTGGTGACCAAGTTGGCCAACATCGCCGACCTGCGCGGCATCTGCAAGGCCGAGATCGACTTCAAGATGGAGATCGAAGGCCAGCGCAAGCCCGCTCTGCAAGGAATCGCCTCATTCCTGTACTATTTCAAGAAATAAGATGGTCATCCACATCATCAACGGCCCCAACCTGAACCTCGTGGGTCTGCGCGAGCCCGAGGTGTATGGCAACCGCTCGCTCGACCAGTACCTGCAGGAACTGATTGAGCAATTCCCGCAACACACGATCGACGTCTATCAGAGCAACATCGAGGGCGAAATCGTGGACCGCCTGCAGCAGGTGGGCTTCGACGACTGCGGCATCATTCTCAACGCTGGCGGCTACACCCACACGTCGGTCGCCATTGCCGATGCCGTGGCCGCCATCACCGCACCCGTGGTCGAGGTTCACATCAGCAACATCTACGCGCGTGAACCTTTCCGCCACAAGTCACTGTTGTCTCCCGTCAGCAAGGGCATCATCGCCGGCTTCGGCCTCGACAGCTACCGCCTCGCCCTCCTCTCCTTAACCACCAAACAACCATAGGTTTTTCAAACAACTTGAACAACGTTGAACAACAAAAACAACTTTCTTTTATGATTGACACAATCCGATTAAAAGATCACATCTATGATGTTGTAGGTGCTGTTCAAACAGTTCACAAGGAATTGGGGCCTGGCCTGAACGAATCTTGCTATCAAGAAGGGTTGCAGATAGAATTCACCCAAAAGAATATACCATTTCAACGGGAAATATCCTTTCATCCGTCTTATCGGGGAATCAAAATGAAGGCAACATTCCGCTTGGATTTCTTGTGCAAAAACGACATCATTGTTGAATGTAAATCAGTTCCTAAGTTGACAGCCGATCACCGAGCGCAATTATTCAATTATTTGAGACTGCTCAAGTTGTCCTGTGGAATCTTGGTGAATTTCTTGCCACAGTATGCTGAAATTGAACGTTACTTCTATGATGAAGAAAGGCAATTGATTGTTCCCGTCAATCACATGGTTAAAGGACGAAAAACAGAATCAAACAATTAATATAAGAGTTGTTTAAGTTGTTTATAGTTGTTCATGTTGTTTGAAAAAACGTTGCCGGAGATTATGAATGAGGAGTTAGAGGAGTATATTTTGGGGCATATCGATGAGGAGCCGGAGGCGCTGGCGCGCATCGACCACGACACCCATGTGCAGAACTACTACTGGCACATGTGCTCGGGACACCTGCAAGGGCGCCTGATCAAGATGCTCACGCGCATGGTGGCACCGCGTCACGTGCTGGAGCTAGGCACCTTCAGCGGCTATTCGGCCCTGTGCCTGGCCGAAGGACTGTCCGATGATGACTGCTGCGTCGATACCATCGAGATCAATGACGAGCAGGAAGACTTCATCCGTGAGCACCTGGCCTTGTCACCCTACGGGAAACGCGTCAACCTCCACATCGGCGACGCCCGCGACATTGTGCCCTCGCTGGGCAAGCGTTTTGACCTCGTGTTCATCGACGCCAACAAGCGCCAGTATGTCGAGTACTATGACCTGGTGATGGAATACCTCAACCCCGGCGGCTTCATCATCGCCGACAACACCTTGTGGGCAGGTAAGGTTGTGGACCCCAAGGCGCAACGCGAGGCCCAGACCCGCGGCATCATTGACTTTAACGACCGTGTGAAGGACGACCCGCGCGTGGAGAAAGTCATCATCCCCTTGCGTGACGGCCTCACCCTCATCCACAAGAAGCCAATTTCTCAAACATCACCCATAGGATAAGCAGATTACCCAAAAACTCACTTCACAACAAAAATTAGAGGCACAAAGCATCGGTCAAGTCCATTTTTTTGATTATTTTTGCAAATCAGTCAAGAAGTAATCATATAAACTAACGTATTCTCATTATGGACCAGTATCAATATCCGAACCAACAGCCCAACGATACGCAAGGTCAGCGTCCCCCGAAGCCTGACAACTATCTCGTCTGGGCTATCCTGACAACGCTTCTCTGCTGTCTGCCTTTTGGCATAGTATCAATCGTTTATTCTTCCAAGGTTGACACCCTGTACTATGCAGGGGATTACACCAATGCTCAACAAGCTGCCGACAACGCCAAGAAATGGGCCATGTGGAGTGCTATTGCCTCCTTCATTGTTATTGTACTGGCTCTCGTCGTCGCCTTGATTGACGGCATCATGAAAGGCGAATTGTCATAAGCCGGCATTTTTTCTATGCTCAGCAAGGTTGACAAGTACATGACCTATGCGTTTCCGGTCATCCTGATTCTCATAGGGTCGTTTTACTACTTTGCCAATCCCAACAGCGGGCATTTCACCCTACAGTGCCCTTGGCGCGTATGTACCGGGACTTGAACCTACCATCAAAAAAAACACCTCACAGTTAAAAATCGTAGCACAAAGCATCGGTCAAGTCCATTTTTTTGATTATTTTTGCAAATCAGTCAAGAAATAATCATATAGATTAACGTATTCTCATTATGGACCAGTATCAATATCCGAACCAACAGCCCAACGATGCGCAATATCAGCGTCCCCCCAAGCCTGACAACTATCTCGTCTGGGCTATCCTGACAACGCTTTTCTGCTGTCTGCCTTTTGGCATAGTATCAATCGTTTACTCTTCCAAGGTTGACACCCTGTACTATGCAGGGGATTACACCAACGCTCAACAAGCTGCCGACAAAGCCAAGAAATGGGCCATGTGGAGTGCTATTGCCTGTGCCATCGGCGTTACTCTGTATCTTATGTTTATACTGATTCTCGCTGCAACAAAATAACCCGACTGTAGTTTCATGTTCAGCAGAGTTGACAAGATAATGACTTATGCCTTCCCGATTCTTCTGGTACTCATAGGTCTATTCTATTACTTTGCCAATCCCGACACCCAGCATTTCCCCATACAGTGTCCGTGGCGCTTGTGCACGGGCACTTTGTGTCCTGCATGTGGTTTTCAGCGTGCCCTTCATGCACTCATCCACGGCGATATCGGCCAAGCCCTGAGCTACAACTATTTCTTTGTCCTCTCCATCCCCTATGCCCTCGCTGCAGTACTAGTGAGTTGGTACAACTTCGGTCATCGTCTCGACGGCCTCAAGCGCATCGTTTTTCATCCCGCCGTCCTCAAGGCCTATGTCTTTCTCTTCATCGCCTGGTGGATAGCCCGCAACTTGCTCAATCTATAAAATCAAACAATCCCGTGAGCTCAATAGCCCGCGGGACTGCTTTTTACGTTTAACAAATGAATTAGTTCTGGATGGTGGCGAAGCGCACGAAGTTCAACGTTTGCTCTCCGTCATTCATCTCCAGCGAAGACTCACTCACCTTAACGGTTTGGGTTTCTACCTCACCGAAATGTCCCTTGAAATCGGGGCTCTTGAACATACTCTTGATTTGAGATGAAATCATGGGATTGTCGGTTACCTGACCGTTCATCGAGATACTCAACAGATCAGCTTTATAGGTATCCATGTTAGGCGTCATGGTCAACTTGTCACCCTCAAGGGTGTAGGTGCCCTTAATTGCGATGCTGGTTGCTATCTCCAGCGCCATGGTCGGAGCGGGCTCAGATGACATTGTGAGCTCGTCAACAAAGGAGTAGGAACCATCCTCGTTAAAGGTGTAGGTGAGGTTCTGAATCATCAATGAACCATCCGCCATGGTTTCTACAATAGGTTGCATGCTGCGCCAGGTTGCGCAAATCGACTGTGCCTGTACGGTCATGACCGCCATCAGGGCAATAAGTGAGAACAAAACTTTCTTCATAATCATTTTTTTTCTAGTTATCGTCGCAAAGGTAATAACAATTTCCATGCCAACACACTTTTAGACATCATTTTTATAGGTGTTCGGGATGACCAGGGCCTTAAACGACACCCGTTCTATCTTAATGCCCTCCTATCATCAGTCCGGGATGCTGACCTTACTTGTTACTTCATTTCGTGCCTGGAACCGACGTCATTTATACCGCAAAAAAATCCCGCATGCCATCAAATGGGTGCGGGAAATGGTTTCTTGTGAGATGAAGTGACGTTAGTGCCTCATGAGAGCCATGCGCATCAGTCTTACCACTGTTCCATCCTTTTTAGTCAATTCAAGCATCTGGCCGCCAGCTGTCACGTTCACGGTATAGGTTTCATTATTGATCTGCTCAGCGAGTTTTGCCTTAGCCTCCTTGTTGAGCATGCTTTTCAAATTAGACTTGAGTTTACTGTCATAAATCACCTTGCCGTTTTCAGACAAGCTAACCAGATCCAGATTTAATGTATTGACGTTGGCATACATCTTCAGTTGGTCACCCTCAAGCGTATAGGTGCCCCTAACGGTGCCCGACAAGGCAACTTCTCTTGCTTTGGTCTGGGCCGGCTTGGACGAATAAGTAATATCGGCATCCGAGAAGAACGTGCCGTCTTCATTAAAGGTGTGGATGTAGGTAATCATCACATAACCGTCACCGTCATTCTGAACAAAAGGCTGCATGAGCTGCCAAGATCCGCAAATGGATTGTGCCTGGACGGTCATGACCGCCATCAAGGCAAAGAGTAAAAATAGGACTTTCTTCATAACTTGTAAGATTTGGTTTCACTGCAAAGATAAGCATTATTTTTCATTTCAACGGATTTCTTGATGACTTTTTTAATGAAATCCTCCACATCTTTATTCCGTTTTCACAGTTTAGGAGATTCCAAGATACTCACCGAAAGCTAAATTCCCACATCAACAAAACAAGGAAAAACACTGAAAAAGACCACAATAATTGCCACACAGTGGCTGTTCACAATGGCAACGGCATCGACTTTTTAATGCGGTCCTATTTCCCGAGGTACTGGCTGGGTGTGAGACCTGTCACTTTCTTGAACAGGCGGGTGAAATGGTGGGGATAATCGAAGCCGAGGAGGTGGGCGGTCTCGGTGATGTTATGGCCGTGCATCAGCAGGCTCTTGGCCTGGTTGATGATGTAGGCGTGGATGTAGCCGATGGCAGTGCCGCCGGTGGCCTTGTGGATGATGTCACCGAAGTAGTGAGGAGAATAGGCCAGTTCCGAAGCGCAATAGGTGACGGAGGGAAGTCCCTGTGACAGTTGATGCCCCTCGCTGAAGTACTGTTGCAGCAAACGATGAAAGCGTTTCAGCAGGTCGCTGCCGCCTAAATCTTCCTGTGAGAGTTGACGCTGGTAGATGCGGTTACAGTATTCCAATATCAGACGCAGGTAAGCAATCAGGATGCTACGGAGCATAGGCGAGTCATCATGCTCGGTGAGTTCCTGACGCATCTGGCTCAAGAGATTAGTGATACTGAGCCACTCGTCGGGCTCCATCCGCAGGGAATCGGCATAGAAATAGGAGAAAAACTGATACTGGTCCATGTGGTGTTCCAGTTCTGAGCCATGCAGCAACTCGGGAGACCACAGCAACACCCACCCGCTCAACGTGATGCGCTCACCGTTATCCTCCAGGCCGCCGAGCTGCCCTGGAGCGACGGCAATAATCGAGGCATCGTTCAGCTGGACGGTTTTCATGCCGTAAGACAGACTCTTGGGAAACTGGCGCTGAATGAAGAGCCCATATACCCCATAGCTGTTCAAGCTATGCCTGAAAGGTGACACTTCATCATAGTGGATGATGCTCACCAGCGGATGCAGTTCGGGTGCCTCCACAAAGCGAGCATAATCGTTGGGACTGTCAACTTTCAGAATCTTTTTCATCGCGATAGTGAGTGTTCAGAAACAGTTGCTGCAAAGATATAAAAACATGGAGAATAAGCCAAAAATGGTATCATTTTTTGTTGTTGATATTCATTTTCGGCGAAATTGGTATATTATCAGCTAATATGTGTAATACCGCGACCAAATAGTTTGATTAATTTTGCACTGCATTCAAGATGCGACGCTAAGGATTATCATCAACCATCGAAAAATAAGTGCTTTCATGACGATACAAGAGTTCAGGGACCACATGGCATCAGGCAAGCCTGTTGAGGGCGGGTCTGAGACACACATGATGTTTCACAAGCTGTCTCAAGAGGCTTTGCAAATCACGGCCGAAATCAACGGCAAGTATCATACACCCGAAGAGCTGCACAACTTGCTTGAGAAGCTCTGGGGACGAGAAGTACCGCAGAGTGTCGGAATGTTCCCGCCGTTCTATACCGATTGCGGCAAGAACACCGTCATCGGCGAGCGCGTGTTCATCAACATGGGCTGCAAGTTCCAGGACCAGGGTGGCATCACCATCGACGAGGGAGCGCTCATCGGCCACAATGTCGTGCTGGCGACACTCAACCACATGATTGATCCGAGCAAGCGTGCCGGAATGACCTACGCACCCATCCACATCGGCAAGAACGTGTGGATCGGAGCCAATGCCACGGTACTTCCCGGCGTCACCATCGGCGATGGTGCCATCGTTGCTGCCGGTGCAGTCGTCACTGGAGACGTAGCACCCAACACGGTGGTTGGCGGCATCCCTGCCAAAGTCATCAAGAAAATTGAAGTATAACACTTAAACAATCATAATATGATGAAAAGAGTAATTGTCATTTCCACGAGCCTGCGACATGGCTCAAACAGCGACATGCTCGCCGATAAGTTTATTGAAGGCGCTCAAGTTGCCGGACACGAGGTAGAGAAGATTTCCCTCGTGGGCAAGAACATTCAGTTCTGCAAAGGCTGTCTAGCCTGCCAGAAGTTGGGCCGCTGCGTCATCAATGATGATGTGAACGACATCATGGCCAAGGTGTTGAAAGCCGACGTCGTGGTATGGGCAACGCCCATCTATTATTACGAGATGAGCGGCCAGATGAAGACGCTCATCGACCGCTTGAACGCCATGTATCCGCTGGACTACCAGTTCCGCGATGTCTATCTGCTGACCACAGCGGCCGAAGAAGAGGAGACGACTCCCAAGCGGGCCGAGGCAGGCCTGACCGGATGGATTGACTGCTACCCCAAGAGCCGCCTGGCAGGCACCCTGTTTTGCGGCGGAGTGAACCAGTCTCGCGAAATCGACGGTAATCCTAAATTGCAAGAAGCATTTGAATTAGGTAAAAACATCTGATCACAATGAAGAAGATTCTATTGGCCGCAGTACTGTTAGTCGGAATGCTTATGGGCTGCACAAACTCAGAACAAACTAAAACCGAAGATAACATGACAACACTGCAACTGACTCAGGAATGGGACAAGACATTCCCCAAGAGTGACAAGGTGGACCACAAGAAGGTCACATTCAAGAACCGTTACGGCATCGAACTTGCTGCCGACATGTATACGCCCAAGGGCGCTACAGGAAAACTTCCCGCCATTGCAGTTTCAGGGCCGTTTGGTGCCGTGAAGGAGCAGAGCAGCGGACTGTATGCCCAGCACATGGCCGAGCGCGGTTTCCTGACCATCGCCTTCGACCCCTCGTTCACCGGTGAGAGCGGTGGTGAACCGCGTCGCATGGCATCGCCCGACATCAACACCGAGGATTTCCTCGCTGCCGTCGATTTCCTCAGCGTGCAGGACAATGTGGATACTGAGCGCATCGGCATCATCGGCATCTGTGGTTTCGGTGGCATGGCAATCAATGCCGCAGCCCTCGACCCGCGCATCAAGGCCACTGTAGCCTCGACGATGTATGACATGAGCAAGGTGAACGTGGAAGGTTATTTCAAGAGCGAGGATACTAAGGAGCAGCGCATGGAAAAACGCCGTGCTATCGCCGCCCAACGCACCGAGGACTACAAGAGCGGCACTTACAAGCGTGCCGGCGGTGTCGTTGACCCGCTGCCCGAGGATGCTCCGTTCTTTGTGAAGGACTACTACGACTACTACAAGACCAAGCGCGGCTATCACGAGCGTAGCGGCAACTCCAACGACGGTTGGAACGTCATCGGCTGCCAGTCGTTCATGAACCAGCCCCTGCTGGCCTGGGCCCACGAGATCGAGACTCCCGTGCTGCTCATCCACGGCGAGAAGGCCCACTCGCGCTACTTCAGCGAGTATGCCTTCGAGAAGATGACGGGCAAGCACGTCGAGGGACAAAGTGCTGTCGTCGGCAACAAGGAACTGCTCATCATCCCCGGAGCAGTGCACACCGACCTCTATGACGACAAGAACGAGAGGATTCCCTACGACAAGATGGAACAATTCTTCAAGGAGAATCTGAAGTAAAACACAAGATAATGAGAAGCACCATACTTTTAATCATAGCACTATTGACGATGGCAACAGTAAACAGTCAGACGCTGACCGAGCGTCAGCAGGGATTGGCATCATGTGCCTGCCTGATGGCACAGGGTGACCTGGAACGGTTGGAACCGGCGGTGCGACAAGCACTGGATGGCGGCGTAACCGTCAACGAGTTGAAAGAGGCTTTCTCGCAACTGTATGCCTACACGGGATTTCCGCGCTCGCTGAATGCCCTGGGCGTGCTGAGCAAAGTTTTGGAAAACAGGAATCCTGCCTGGCAGGAGGGTAAACCCTGGACTCGCCCCGCCGAGTGGGACGATGCCCGCAAGGCCTACGAACTGGGCACGAAGAACCAGACGCAACTCTCGGGGCGCCCGTTCGACTACACTTTCTGCCCTCAAGACGACTACTACCTGAAGTCGCACCTTTTCGGTGACATCTTCGCCGGTGACCAACTGACTGCCGCCGACCGCGAAATCGTTACCGTGGCTGCACTGAGCGGCCTCGTGGGTGTCGCACCGCAGCTGGCGGCACACAAGCAGGGTGCCGTGAATATGGGCAACACGCCGGAACTGGTGGACGAACTGTGCGCCTGGCTTGACAAGCAGGGATACACCTTGCGAAGCGATTGGCCCAAAGGCGAACCGAACTCGGCTTATGCCCAGTTTTTCATCGGCAACAGCTACTTGGCCGATATGGGCAGCGGCGTGTTCAACGTCACCTTCGAGCCTCGCTGCCGCAACAACTGGCACATCCACCACAAGCAGGTGCAGATGCTCATCTGCGTCGCCGGCCGTGGCTGGTATCAGGAGTGGGGCAAGGAGCCGATAGCCATGACGCCCGGCACCGTCATCGCCATCCCTGCCGAGGTGAAACACTGGCACGGAGCAGCCAAGGACAGCTGGTTCCAGCACTTGACCTACCATACCAACGTGCAGGAAGGCGCCTCGAATGAATGGCTGGAGCCCGTGACCGACGATGTCTATAACCAACTGCAATAGACCATCGCTGAATGAGCCTGTGTCATAATTCATCTACTGGAGTTACGACCTCCTTTCGGGCGGGAAATTATTCAAATTATTATTAATATATGATTAATTTTAATTGACAATTTGTTTAATCTCCCGTGTGTGAGCAAGGTCACTGAACCAAGTCATATTTTTGACACAGCCTCGAGCGCTCCCGATGTACTGAAACATTACATACATACTCACTTCTTTTGGACAGTAGAGACGCAAAACAATGCGTCTCTGCTTTTTTTACTATGGAAAAAGTATAAGAAATCACAGTGAATTCACCTCATTTTTAGGTATTGTGCGGCTCGGCGATCAGGAGTAATTTTATACTCCAAAATCAATGAAATGCAACTGATTAAATCGATTATATTGGTCCTTGCGGCCTTAACCATACAAATCGCTGATGCTCAAGCCCTCGTGAATGGCACCGTGCTTGATGCCGAGACGCTGGAGCCCGTCATCGGTGCCACTGTGCTCGACGCCAAGCGGGGCAAAGCACTCACTGTGACTCAAACCGACGGCACCTTCAGCATACCTAAAAATAATGAGGTTACACTCAAGATCACCTCGGTGGGCTACAAACCGTTGGTCACTGCCCTCACGCCCGACGGGCGTTACCTGCTGCAAGCCGAGGTGAGCCAACTGGGCGAGGTAGTAGTGACAGCCCAGGAGAACCGTGGACTGACAACCTCGTCAAGAATCGAAAAACACGCGATGGAGCACTTGCAGCCCTCGAGTTTCGCCGACCTGCTGGAACTGCTACCCGGTGGCCGCAGCCATGACCCGTCGCTGAGCGCCCCCAACAACATCCACATCCGCGAGATTGCCTCTGGCAGCAGCAATTATGCCACTTCGTCGCTCGGCACCAGTTTCATTATCGATGGCGCCCCCATTTCGACCAATGCCAACATGCAGTATCTGGCCGGAGCCTGGGACCTCATGGCTACCACCCGCGACAACACCAATGCGGGCGTGGATATGCGCGGCATCTCGACCGATGACATCGAGCGTGTGGAAATTGTCCGCGGCATCCCGTCGGTGGAATATGGCGACTTGACCAGCGGATTGGTGAAAATCGAACGTCGTCGCGGCGGACACGACATGAAGTTCCGCCTGAAAGCCGACATGGGCTCCAAGCTTTTCTATGCCGCCAAGGACCTGGAATGGGAACGACACAAGTTGACCCTGAACCTGAGTGCCGACTACCTTGACGCCAAGGCCGACCCGCGAAACCGCCTGGAGAACTACAAGCGCATGACTCTCTCGGCCCGACTGCAAAAACGCTGGGAAAAGGAAGATTATCATCTCACCCTGTCATCAAACATCGATTTTTCCCGATCACTGGACAACGACAAACAGGATATCGACCAGACCTACAGCGCCGAGGATGCCTACAAGTCGAGCTACAACCGCTGGGCCATGCTCGTCGCCTTGCGGCTCCAGACCATGCGCCACATGTGGCTCAAATCGGCTGAACTGACCGTTTCGACATCGCTCGAGAAGGACCTGATCGAGCGCACCCGCTTGATGCAACTGTCAAGGATGACGGTAGCGCCCCTGTCAAAAGAAGAAGGAGAAAATGACGCCTATATCCTTCCTTTTAAATACATAGGGCACCACGAGGTGGACGGCAACCCCATGAATGCCTTCATCAAACTCAATGCCCGCCTTCAGATTCCCAGCAATATCGTGTCCAACACCCTGCTCGTCGGTACCGACTGGAACCTCGACAAGAACCTGGGTCGCGGACAGGTATTCGACCCGCTGACGCCCGTCTATACCGGCATTTCGTCACGCCAGCGTTCACTTAAAGAGATTCCTGCCAACCACCGCCTGTCGGCCTACGCCGAGGAAAGCTTGAAATGGCCCACCGTCATCGGCACGCTGGAGATGACGGCAGGCATCCGTGCCACCACTTTGCTGAACCTGGAGCGCTCCTACGTGATGCATGGTAAATTCTATTGGGACCCGCGTGCCAATATCGGTTACACCCTGCCCCGACTGACGGTGTTCGGCAAACCGACCTTCATCCGCATTGCAGCCGGCATCGGCCAGCACACCAAGATGCCCACCATGGAGCAACTCTTCCCTGACCTGATGTACATCGATTTCATCCAGCTGAACTACTATCACGACAATCCCGACTACCGTCGCATCAACTTGATGACCTACATCGTCAATCCTCGCAACACGGCCCTTGAGCCGGCCCGCAACCTCAAGAAAGAGGTAACCATCGACATCAACATCGGCGCCAACCGATTGGCAGTCACGGCCTTCAAGGAGAAGATGACATCGGGGTTCCGCACGCAATCCTACTACCAGACATTCCAATACAAGCAGTATGATCCCAGCGGCATCGATGCCGCAAGCCTGACAGCGCAGCCCAATCTCGCTGATTTGCCCTACACGGTCATCAACGAACTGGCCGGTTACGGCAATTACACCAATGGCAGCATGACACTCAAGGAGGGCATCGAGTACACCCTCGAGACCAAGCGTTTTCCCGTCGTCTTGACACGTCTGACCATCAACGGTGCCTACTTCCGTACCACCTACAACAACTCGATTGTGGACTCCTACCGCCCCAGTCAGGTGATTGATAACCGTCAGATTCAATACGTCGGCCTGTATGCCAACGACGACGGCTCGGTGAGGGAGTCTTTCAACACCAATTTCACGCTCGACACCGACGTTCCCCGCCTCAAACTGGGATTCTCCATCTCGGCCCAGTGTCTGTGGTTCACCACCTCGCAACGTAAGGAAGTCAGCAACTACCCCGTCCAGTACATTGCTCCCGACGGCAGCATTCACGACTGGCAAGAGAGCGATGCCGACGATCTGTACCTACGCTGGCTCGTGCGCGACTACACCTCGTCACAGTTCGAGAAAGACCGCGTGCCCTTTGCCATGAACGTGAACATGAAGGTAACCAAGAAACTCTTTGACGACCGGCTCCACATCGCCATGTTCTGCAACAAACTATGGGACTATACCCCCGACTACGACAGCCGTGGCACGACCATCCGTCGCCATGTCACCCCCTATTTCGGACTCGAAATGAACATCAAGCTATGAAACAGATACTCCATTTCATCATAACGTTGGCACTGACCATGGTCATCACAGCCTGTGCTCCCGTGGAGGACGACATCTTCACCACGGCCCGCATCACAGTAACGGCCGGCGATGAGTTGATCATCACCCGCGTTCAGGCACAGGTGCAGTTGACCAACGTGAACACCCGCCAGGTAACCACAGTTGCCGACTTTGAAGGTTCCAGCGCCACGGTCGAGGTGTTGCGCGGTGCCTATCAGATTGGCATCGAGGGCGTTGCCACCTGCCAGATGTCTGACGGCACCACACGCATGCGACAATTCCGCAGCCAGAGCGATTATGCCGAGTTCATCAGTAAAGAGCAGAACGACATCACACTTAACATGATTTTCCTGGACTGATATGAGACGACTCTTCTTATCCATTCTTATCTTCATAACCACCGGAGCGGCGATGGCATCCAACGCCGACTCGGCCCTCGTCGAGCACATATCGCTGGAGAAACTCACAGTGCAGGAGTCGCTGCATAACCCCGCATTGCACGGGATCGGTTATCAACAGTCGTTTTCGCAACTGGCTCTGGGCATCGACCTCCAGCGCCAGTCCACCGCTTTCATCCCAGAGAAAGGCAAGGGCTTCACACTGCCCTACATCAAGGTGAATACCTATCATCACCTGAATGGCAGCAGCACCGTCTGGGGCGAAGCCTCCTACACGACGGGCAAGCAACACGACATCAAGTGGAATTCCACCAGCGACTACGACCTGTTGCAGCCCTATATCCTTGCCGACACTGCAGGAGGCAACACACGCCGTGAACGCTACACCATTTCGGGCGGCTATGCAGCCCGCATCAACCGCCTCGCCTTGGGCGGAGAAATGCTCGTGCGTGCCGAGCAGGAATACCGTGGGCGTGACCCGCGCATGCGGGGCATCGTCACCGACTTGACACTGCGCATCGGCAGCGGTTACGATTTTATGCGTTATCGTGTGGGAGCAACCATCGAAACCAACATCTACAAGCAGACCAACAGCGTCGCCTTTTATCGTGAGGAGGGCGTCATCCCAGAGTTTCAGATGACAGGTCTGGGCTCCGAATACAGCCGTTTCTCGGGCGACAAGCGCAGCCTCTATTACGACGGGGGTGGCATGACCTTGCTGCTTCATGCCTCGCCGATTGACCATAGCGGCATCTACTGTGACATCTCGCTTGACGAGCATCGCTATCACCGCAAACTCGCCGAATTCAACTCCATGCCGCTCACCGACCTCTACAACGAGCATGCGGGAGTGACGGTGGGCTGGAAACGCGACAAGGGTTATCGCCTCACCACACTGGCGCATCTTGACTATACGAGGCGCACAGGAAACGAGCATGTGGGCGGCACCTCCGATGCCCGCTATTTTCCCGTTATCGCTTGCTTGACGATGTACAAAGGTCAGATGCTGGACAGCTATCTGGGCGCGCTATACGGGCGAAATCATTGGAATATCGTCTTGACTGCCGGATACAAATCTCAAAGCGAGGAATATGTCTATCCGCACCGTGAGATGAAGGCCAGCCACGTCTACGGCAAGCTACAGGGGCAATGTTTCCTGCGTCCCGGCAACAAAATACTGCTGACCGTGGATGCCCATGCATCCTATCTCGCCAAGGTAAGCGACAAGTTGCAGATGCCCTTTGCCAACATGGGAGAAGACATCACCCGAATGATTCAGCACAAGCACAAGTTCGCTACAGCCAATTATACCGACCTGGGCGCCAAAGTGCGCGCCGACTATGCCTGGAAGCAGACACGTTACGGCATTTTTGCTGAGTTGGGCGGCGGCTTGACCTTGTGTTCGGCCAGCGAACACCAGACGCAGTTTCACAGTTCAATAGGTATAACATTTTGAAAACAAAATATTAATTATCAACCAATTAAATTAAACAAAACAAAAACAAATGAAAAAATCAATCTTGAACAGCATCATCATGATGCTTGCCGCAATCTTGTGTTTATCCTCTTGCAGTGGTGATGACCCCATACCCGTCATCCCCACTACAGTGGTGAATCTTGAAGTTCCCGCCAATCTCCAGAACGTAGTCCTGACAAGCGCAAAAGCCACGCTGACCAACGTTGAGACGAAACAGGTCACCACCATCGAGGCCTCACAGTTCATCAAGGACGAGAACGGTTACAAGATCATGTGCAACAACATTCAGGCAGGCAACTACAACGTCATCGTCAACGGTCACCTCGAGTTCACCCTGAACGGTGTCGCCGGCCAAAAGGACTTTGAGGTAAAATCGGACAACGTGGCCATTTCCGAGACGTCACACGACCTGAAGATGACCGTCTCCACCTTCACGGCCCAGGGCGGTTTTGTCATCAGCGAGATTTTCTTCACCGGCACCTCGACTTCCGAGGGTAAATCCTATAGCGGTGACCAGTACATCATCATCACCAACAACTCTGACGTCACGCTGTATGCCGACAGCATCGCCGTGCTTGAGTCTGCCTTCCTGACGACCATTAAGGAGGACTACACCCCTGACATCATGTCCACTCACTTCTCGGTGCAGGCTTGCTACATGATTCCCGGCAACGGCAAGAGCGTTCCCGTTGAGCCCGGCCAGAGCCTCACGCTGGCTGTCAATGCCATCAACCACACGACCGAGCAGCCCAACTCCATCGACCTGAGCAAGGCCGACTTTGAGTTCTATGACGAGACCTCCAACCCCAATTTCACCGACCCCGACGGCTCGGCTCCCAATCTGGACAAATGGTACTGCTACACCGCCACCATCTACCAGTTCCACAGCCGCGGCTACAACTCGATGGCCATCGCCAAGATGCAGACCAGCAAGGAAGACTGGCTGGAGAATTATGTCTATGACGCCACCTACCTGTTTGTGTTCGGTGACTTCTCCAAGGAAATGACCAAGAGCGGCATCTATAAAGTGCCCAACAGCTGGATTCTTGACGGTGTGAACCTGAGCGTGGAATCGGTGCGTGAGTGGAACGTGCTTGATGCATCGATCGACGCCGGTTGGACCTACTGCGGCAAGGTGGACCGCGACGACACCCGCTTCGACAAGTCGGTGATCCGCAAGCAGGATGCCAACGGCAAGTACATCGACACCAACAATTCAACCAACGATTTCATCCCCGAGGCTCCCGCTTCGCTGCTCAACAGATGAGAACGATGAAACGTCACTTGCTTTATCTTTTTGCACTGGTGCTGCTGCCCTTGTGGGCGGCAGCCCAGTTGCCTCAGGACCCAGCCGTGCGCACCGGCAAACTCAAGAACGGCATGACCTACTACATCCGCCACAATGCAAAAGAGGCGGGTTTGGCCGATTTTTACATCGCGCAGCGCGTGGGCTCGATTCTTGAGGAACCTCGCCAGCGAGGACTGGCGCACTTCCTGGAGCACATGGCCTTCAACGGCACCAAGAACTTCCCGGGCAAGAACGGGAGACCCGGCATTGTCCCCTGGTGTGAAAGCATCGGCGTGAAGTTCGGTGCCAACCTCAATGCCTACACCTCGATAGACCAGACGGTTTATCACATCGGTTCGGCTCCTCTCGTGCGCGACGGCATCATCGATTCGTGTCTGCTGGTACTCCACGACTGGAGTCATTACCTGCTGCTCGAGGACCAGGAAATCGACAAGGAGCGCGGCGTCATCCACGAGGATTGGCGCACCCGCCGTGCCGGCATGGCCGTGCAACGTATGCAGGAACTGGTCATGCCACGAATCTACCAGGGCACGAAATACGAGGATTGCATGCCCATCGGCTCAATGGACATCGTCGATAACTTCCCCTATCAAGACCTGCGGGACTATTACCAGAAGTGGTATCGCCCCGATCTGCAGGCCATCGTGGTCGTGGGTGACTTTGATGTGGATAAGATGGAGAAAAAAATCAAAAAGACCTTCTCGTCCATCCCCATGCCCAAGAAAGCCGCCGAGCGCATCTACTATCCCGTGAGCGATAATGACAAGATGATTGTTGCCATCGAGAAGGATGCCGAGCAACCCATTGTGCTCTGCCATCTGTATCAGAAGCGCGATGCGACCCCCGATAGCGAGAAAAACAGTCTTGCCTACCTGCGCAGTGACTACATCGACAACCTCATCGGCACGATGCTGAATGACCGTTTTGCCGAATTGCGCCAGCAACCCGGTTCGCCCATCCAGAGCGCCACCGGACGCGCATCCACATTCTTCATCAGCCGCACCAAAGACGCGTTCTCCATCAGCGTCAGCTGCAAGCAGGACAACATCCTGGGCGGCATCATCGCTGCCGTCGGCGTTGCCGAGCAGGCGCGTCAACATGGTTTCACCCAGGGAGAACTTGACCGCGCCAAGAGCCTCTACCTCAATGCCGCCGAGCGCCGCTACAAGATGAGCAACGACTACCGCAATTCGCATTATGTCAACCAGTGCGTGAGCAACTTCCTCACGGGCGAACCGCTCATTTCGACCGAATTTGAAATGAACAATACCCGCAACCTGAACAAGGAGGTGACGCTTGACGAGGTGAATGCCGCGGTCAAGGAACTGATCACCGACAAGAATCAGGTCGTTGTCATGTATGCCCCCGACAAAGAAGAAGTCGTTCTTCCCACCGAGGGCCAGATCGAGCAGGTCATCCTTGCCGCCCAGCAGCTGCCCTACGCCCCCTATTGTGAGCAGCAGTTGGCCGAACACCTGATCAGCCAGCTCCCGCAACCCGGCTCGATCGTGAGTGAGAAGCCTTATAAGCATGGCTTCACCGAAATCACACTGTCCAACGGCATGAAAGTCTATACCCGCAAGACTGATTTCAGCGCCGATGTCATCTCATTGGAGATGAAGGGTGATGGCGGCACTTCGCTCTACGGCGATGAGGACATCCCGAACTTCAGCGTCATTTCAAGCAGTGTGAGTGAGGCCGGTGTCGGCGACTTCGACGCCCTCACGTTGCGCAAAATGCTCATGGGCAAGTCGGTCCGTGTCAGCCCGTCAGTCGGCTCCAAGGGCCAGAGTATCAATGGCACATCCTCGATCAAAGACATGAAAACCATGTTCGAACTGGCACATCTGTACTCCACCTCGCCACGACGCGACACAACGGCCTTCAACGAGTTCATCAGCCGCAACCGTTCATTCTTGACGAACCGCAACGCCTCGCCCAAGGTTGATTACAATGACTCCATCAAGGCTATCCTGTACGGACATCATCCCCGCATGGAGCCTGTCGTGCAATCGACACTTGACCAGGTGAATTATGACCGCATCTTGGACATCTACCGCAACTGTTTCAGCGACGCCTCCAATTTCAAGACGGTCATCATCGGCAACTATGATGAACAAGAGTTGCGCCAGCTGCTTTGCCAATACTTGGCGACACTGCCCACGACAGGCAAGCACGAGCAGACCAACTACAGCAACGTTCCTCAGATCGTGGGAGGACAGGCGGTGCACAAATTCACCAAAAAGATGGCAACGCCACTGGCAAACGTCAGCATCTACTATACCGCCGACGTGCCTTTCACCGCACAAAGTGACCTGGAACTGGATTTCCTGAAGCGCTGTCTCGCCATCGCCTATACCGACTCGGTGCGTGAGGAGAAAGGCGGCACCTACGGTGTGAGTGTGGACTTTGACTTGGCACGGGATGACCAGCCCAATGCCACCTTCAAGATCTCTTACAATGCCGACCCCGACCGTTACGATGAACTCAACCCGATCATCTATCAGCAGCTGCAGCACATCGCCGATAACGGGCCCCTCGAGTCCAGCATGGCCAAGGTCAAGCAATACCTGACCAAGCAATATGCCCAGATGGCCATCACCAACGACTATTGGAGCTACGTCATCTGGCATGAACTGGATGACGATACCGACTTCGACATCAACTACTGCAAGATGGTCGAGAATATGACCGCACGCGACGTGCAGCTGATGGCTCAGCGCCTGATTGCTGCTAAACGCTGCATCGAGGTCACCATGCTTTCGGAATAACCTGTGTGAGTTACGCTTTTATCTCTGTGTCCCCAATCGTTATGATAACTTTTGGGGGCATTTTTTGACACAAATACCAACAAATGAGGATTGCGCAGCATAGCGCTGATTCCTAATTTTGCATCGTAGATTATCATGAAAGAGCAGAAGATATATGAGGCCGAAGACAAGATGATATCGCTCATCGGCGATAACTACAACCTGTTGCAGGCACTGGGCAGTTTCGGCATCAGCCTCGGTTTTGGCGACAAGACCGTGAGGGAGACCTGTGAGTACAACGGCGTGGACACCCACACCTTCCTCACGGTGGTCAACTATGCCATCAACGGCATCGGGGTCGCCGAGGATGATGAGCGCATCTCGGTATCCACCCTCTTGCATTACCTGGAAGCCAGTCATGCCTATTTCATTGATTTCCAGCTGCCCTACATTCGCCGTGAGTTGGAAGAATCGCTCAACGAGGACAACTCGCTGGCGAAGCTCATCATGAAGCTGTATGACGAATATGCCCACGAGATACGCCGCCACATGAACTATGAGCAACAAACGTTGTTCCCCTATGTGAAATCGCTGATCGAAGGCAAGCCGGGCAGCGACTACAATGTGGAAACCTTTTCCAAGCACCATGGCACCGCCGACCACCAGTTACGCGAATTGAAAATCCTCATCATCAAGTATCTGCCCCAAGACGGGTTGCACAACAATCAGCTCACTGCAACGTTGCACGACATCTATGAGAATGAAGAATGGCTAGCCCAGCACGCCATGATCGAGGACCACATTTTCGTTCCCGCCATCCGCCGCCTGGAAAGGGTCATCAAGCACGGAGACGTGACACTGAACATCACCAACATGGTCTTCAAGGATGGTGCACAAAACGCCGAGACGCTCTCCAACCGCGAGAAAGACGTCATCATCGCCCTTGTGCAGGGAATGGCCAACAAGGAAATCGCCAGCCATCTGAACATCTCGATCAACACGGTCATCACCCACCGACGCAACATCGCCCGCAAACTCCAGATCCACAGTCCAGCCGGACTGACAATCTATGCCATCGTCAACGGGCTCATTGACATCAACGCCGTGAAACTGTGAGGCCGCACAGATGATGCCACCCTATTGATAACGAACCATTGGCACATAAAGCAGTAGAGACGCAAAATTTGCGTCTCTACTGCTTTAATACTCAATTTGTTCAGCCTATAATGTGAGGCTGACCGTACTGATGTTCAGTGATCAGATGAGTTTCTTGTAACCGTACTCGGCAGCCTCGGCGAGCTCTTCCTCGATGCGGATGAGCTGGTTGTACTTGGCCATGCGGTCGGTGCGCGAGAGCGAACCGGTCTTGATCTGGCCGCTGTTGGTGGCTACTGCGATGTCGGCGATGGTGGTGTCCTCGGTCTCACCGCTGCGGTGCGAGGTCACGGTGGTGTAACCGTGACGATGAGCCATCTCGATGGCGTCAAGCGTCTCGGTGAGCGAGCCGATCTGGTTCACCTTGATCAGGATAGAGTTGGCAGCACCCATCTTGATGCCCTTCTCCAGGAACTTCACGTTGGTCACGAACAGGTCGTCGCCCACGAGCTGGCAACGGTCGCCAATCTTCTTGGTGAGCTTAACCCAGCCGTCCCAGTCGTTCTCGTCAAGACCGTCCTCGATCGAGTCGATGGGATACTTGGTGATGAGTTCCTCGAGGTAAGCGATCTGCTCGTCGTCGCTCAGCTTCTTGCCATTGGGATCCTTGGGCTGACCGCTCTTGAGCTGACGGTAGTCGTAGTAGTACTTGCCATCCTCGATCACAGCGAACTCGCTGGCAGCGCAGTCCATAGCGATCTTCACATCCTCACCGGGCTTGTAACCGGCATCCTTGATGGCTTGTACGATGCTGTCCAGGGCATCCTCGATACCGTTGAGTGCGGGAGCGAAACCACCCTCATCACCCACGGCAGTGCTCAGGCCGCGCTTCTTGAGCAGCTTGGCCAGGGCGTGGAATACCTCAGCACCCATGCGAACGGCCTCGACCTCGGTCTTGGCGCCCACGGGACGAATCATGAACTCCTGGAAAGCGATGGGAGCATCACTGTGTGCACCGCCATTGATGATGTTCATCATGGGCACGGGCAGCACATGAGCATTGGTACCGCCGATGTAGCGATACAGGGGCACACCGAAGTAGTTGGCTGCAGCGTGAGCCACGGCGAGCGAAACGCCCAGGATGGCATTGGCACCGAGCTTGCTCTTGGTGGGAGTGCCGTCGAGCTTGATCATCGCCATGTCGATGGCGCGCTGGTCAAAGGCATCCATACCCTCGATCTCGGGGGCGATTACCTCGTTGACGTTCTTGACAGCCTTCAAGACACCCTTACCGCCGTAACGCTTCTTGTCGCCGTCACGCAGTTCCAGAGCCTCGTTCTCACCTGTGGATGCACCACTGGGCACCGATGCACGACCCATGTCGCCGCTCTCGAGGGTTACTTCAACTTCTACAGTAGGATTGCCACGCGAATCCAGAATCTCTCTGGCATGAATCTCTTCAATATACATAATATTGCCTATTTATAAATAAAAACGTTGATATCATTTAGTTTATCGGCGCAAAGATAGTCAAAAATAAAAGTTTTACAAAATATATCTGCCACTTTTGTGATTCGGTGATTCATGCAACCGATTGCTCCCTCACTTAAAACGGTAATCAAAAAAATGCTCCGCACTGATTTGTCTATGAAAATACCCTGTTTGTATAATATTTTTGTCGTTTCGTTATAATAAGGAGTACTTTTGTGCAGCCTGAAAAAGGGTGCAGGCCCCGTCAGGCCAGCGATTACAAGGAGTACATCAGTTACATTTTCATAACCACAAGTTTATAGTTTTTACTGGAACACACGATGATCCGTCACCTGAAGTCTGTAGGTGACGGATCAGTTTTTGTATTGCACAGTTGAAGTCTTTGTAGTAATTTTGCCGTGTAAATAATGATAATATATGCTCAATAAATTCATCATCACCATCGCTTTGCTCATGCCCGTCTGTGCAACGGCATGTTCACATAAAGCCGACCAAGCTCAAACTGCCGACAACATTGAACAGAGCCGCGACACCGTCTCGACCGTTGCGACGCTGCAACTGCCGCCCTTGCCCGACAAACCCAGCGGCACGGCATTTATCGTTGTCTCGAAGCACGGCATGACGTTGAGCGTGTATGACCGCAATGCAGCGGGCGACACCGTCATCGTGGCCCAGTTCCCCTGCTGCATGGGCAAGAACAAGGGCAACAAGCAACGGCGCGGTGACATGCGCACCCCCGAGTCCCGGACAGGCAAGCCCTTCAAAATCACCATGATTCAGGATGCCTCGACATGGAAGCACGACTTCAAGGACGGACGTGGCAACATCTTGGCTTACGGACACTGGTTCTTGCGCCTCGAGACACCCGGCCACAAGGGTATCGGCATCCACGGCAGCACCAACAACGAGCACACCGTCCCCGGCCGTGCCAGTGAGGGTTGCATCCGCCTGCTTGACAAGGATATCATCACGCTCAAGGAGCATTTCGCCTACGTTGGCATGCCCGTGACTGTCCAGCACGAGGACCAGACCCCGTTCGACTGGGAGTTGCGCGCCCGCTGGGCAAGAACCAAGTAAACTTCAGTTTCCGTTAATCAATTTGTAGCCCACACCGCGCACGTTGACGATGCGCAGGCTATGGTCTTGCGCGAGGCGGTGCCGCAGTTTGGTGATGAACACATGCAGACTCTTGTTGTTGAAAAAACTGTCGTCGCCCCACAGTTCCAGCAGGAGCGACTGAGACATCACCACCTCGCCGGGATGCAGGCACAAGTGCCTCAGAATCTCACTCTCACGATAGGAAAGTTCGGCACGGTTGCCTGTCGGCACATGTGTCAAACGCTGAATGACTGAGTCAAAAAGATATTGGCCGATGGTGAATCGTGTGGCCTGTTCGGGTTGAGGCGCTACCGTGCACGCCCTTCCCAGCAACGCCTTGATGCGGACGATGAGTTCCTGCATGCCGAAAGGTTTCTTCAAGTAATCGTTGGCTCCCATCTCGAAGCCATGCACCACATCGTTCACCGCCGAGCGCGCCGTCAGAAAGATGACCGGCGTCTGCTGGTCGTGCTTGCGGATGCGCCTCACCAGTTCAAAACCGTCGAGCCGCGGCATCATCACATCAGCCACGAGCACATCGGGCTTAGCGGCCGCATAGAGTCTCAACGCCTCCTCACCGTCACCAGCCACGGTAACATGGAATTCCTGACCATCCAGCGTGTCCTTGATGATCATGGCCAGCGTGCGCTCGTCCTCGGCAAGCAGTATGTTGATGATCTTCTCGCTCATATCAATAGGATTGTAAAAGTTGTCCCTTCCCCTTTAGTGCTTGTGCATGAGGGATATGGCTTGACTTTGTTGAAGGGTTAATTCTAGGTGTTGCTCATCAGATAGGTGATTAAGGACGTCACATCGCTGATGTTCGTTGTACCATCGCTGTTGAAATCGGCAGCAGCGGGCAGTTCGCCACCGCTGAGCAACAGGTTGAGCAGCAGCGTCACGTCGCTGATGTTCACGTTGCCGTCGCCGTTCACGTCGCCGCGCAAGAAGGCACCACCCTTCTCGCTGAAGTAGCCCGGGTTGCTCGTGCCGCCGTCGATGCGGGCGTAAAGACGGTTCGTGTGGCTGGCGTTGTAGGTCGTGCCCTGGCCACCCCTGATCTTGGTGCATTCGCGGAACATGCCATCAGAATTGCTGTCGGTTGTGGCCGCTGTGCTCCAGCCATTGCCGGCATAGATTGTTGTGAGTTCACTGCAGCTAGAGAACATCCACCTCATGTCGGTCACCTTGGATGTGTTGAAACTGCTCAGGTCGAGGCTCGTCAATGACGTACAATAATCAAACATGGAGTACATGGTGGTCACCTTGGCTGTATTGAAACTGCTCAGGTCAACGCTTGTCAATGCATTACATTCATGGAACATGTTATTCATGTTAGTCACATTGGACGTGTTCCAGTTGCTCAGGTCTAGGCTCACCAGAATGTAATCTTCATTAAACATGCCTTCCATGGTGGTTACCTTAGACGTGTTGAAGTTGCTCAGGTCTAGGCTCGTCAAGTTATAGCAGAAAGCGAACATCTCGAGCATATTTGTCACCTCGGACGTGTTCCAATCGCTCACAATAATGCTCGTGAATTCACTGTTTGCAAACATGCTTTCCATCGTTTTCACATTTGAGGTATTCAGGAAGTTCGCGTTCAGATTCGGCATCATAGCGCCAGCGCCGGCGAACATTAAACACATGTTCGTCACCTGGGAAGTGTTGAAATACTGTGTGCCTGTGATGGACTGGAGCTTGGCCATATCGCCAAACCAGTAATACGTCGTTGTGGGACGGGCACTGGCAAATGACGAGTTAAAGACCACCTTGGTCACGTTGCTATAGGTGCCGTCGGTGTACCAGCCGGGATCGTTGCTGCCTGAGTTCAGGTCGTAGGTCGTGCCAGGGCGGGAGGAGCGCTGGTTGTCGTAGTAGAACGTCAGCGTCGTGTTCGAGGACGTGTAGCAGGCATAGGCCTCGGCAGCAGCGGCGCCGGTATAGGGTATCCAAGTCGAATTACTCCAACTATAGTGGTAGGGAACCCAATGCTTTGCGCTGGCTTGGTTGATAAGGGCGTCAGTGATGACATTCCCATCGGTGGCACCAGTATTGGGATTGGGGTCAACGAAAACATATGCCATCCCCGCATCACCGCTGCTGCATGTAGGCAGCCCGGCAATCAGATTTCCCATCGCGTTACCCGTGAGCTGGTTGTAATAAATACTCAGGTTTTTAAGATTCGGGCAATTGCTCACATTCATGCTCGCAATCTGGTTGGAGTGAGCACTTATTAATTCAAGGCTGGTACAACCACTCACGTCGAGGCTTGTTAAATTGTTGTATTGACACCACAGTTCCTCAAGATTGGTGTGGTGAGCGATATCAAGGCTGGAAATCTGGCAGCGCATGCAGTCGAGAAAGGTCAGGGCGGTACAGTCACTCAGGCCAGTGATTTCAGTAAGGCTGGGGTTTGACTCGCACGTGAGCCACGACAATCGGCTGCAACCGGTCACATTAAGACTGACCAGTTCGTCATTGTAGGCACATTCGAGGCTCGTGAGCTGTGAATTGTCATCCACCCACAGTTGCACCAGACTGGGCATATTGTTAAGCGATAACGAGGCCAGGTTGTTGGCAGAGCAAACAACGACCCTCAAATACTGCAGGCCTTGTAAATCATCGAGGCTGGTCAAGGCGCAGCAATAACAGCTCAGATTCTCCAGCGCCGGGCATTCATCCAAACCGCTAATCGCCGAAAGATCGTAATTGTCATTGCAAGACAGTTGTTTCAATGCGCTACAGCCCCACACATTAAGATACTGCAAGACGCAACCATTGCACTTCAGTTCGGTCAACTCCTGGTTTTCAGACACCCTGAGGTTTTTCAGTTTTCTTAATCCCGAAACGTCGAGTGACGACAGATTGTTGTTGCGGGCATACAGGGATTCCAAATTAGGCATGCTCATGACCGCGCTCAAGTCGCCAATCTTGCAGTCCTCACAGTCCAGATAGGTGATGGCCGTACAGCTCCCCAAACCGTTAATATATGATAGATTAGGGTTACTGTTACAGTTGAAATAGGTCATCGCAGTACAATTATAGACATCCAGATTGGTCAACGCGTTGCTATAACACGTTAATGACTTCAAGTTCAGGTTGTTATTCACCCATAAGGTTTTCAAGGCGCTGTGATTGACGACATAGACCGAGGTGAGGTAGTTACTCTGCAGATACAGTTGCTGCAGAAGCGTGTTATTATTCACATTAATAGAGTACAACTGGTTCTTACCCAGATTCAGGTAAGTCAACTTGGTGAGGGCGCTCACGTCGATTGAAGTGAGTCTATTGTTGTAGAAACTCAACTTTGTCAACTGGGTAAAGTACTCGACGCCCTTGGCGTCATAGATGTACTTGCTCTCCACCACGAGCTCGGTGCGGGCATTGAGTTGCGCCGTGGTGATGGTACCGCTGGGATACTCGCTCAACAGATAGTTGCGGAAGTTCGCGTCAGGGAAGTTCGTGCTGTTGATGGTCACATCGGCGTGGACTGCGAGTGCAGCCATCAGTGCAGCCAATGAAAAAAGTAATAGCTTCTTCATAATCATTATCGTTTGTTAGTAAATATGTATTCCAATTATTCAGTAATGCCGCAAATATAATAATTATTTTTCACTTATCCAATAAAAATTCCGCCAAACTTTTACTTTCTCTTGCAATTTTGACCGTAGATTGGAAAATTCCCCCATGTATGCCCCACCGTTTGAATTGACAGGTAAACATTGAAACAGCAAAAACGTATAGTCAAATCACAGACACCTTACCTGTTGGCTATGTTCAAGCGATTGCGCAAAATTTTTTGAAAAAAGTGGTGATTGACGATTATCAGTAAATATATCAGTAAACAGATTTCATTCGCCTTCTCGTTCCAACTTGATCGAACGGACGAACTAATGACAATATCAGTATTTCTAGACAAAAAAACGGCCGGCTGTGCGGGCAGTCGGTCGTTTCGTGTTATTGATGTGGTACCTCAGGTCTCGTTGCGGATCAGTTCAGGATGATGTCGATTAGGGCGTTGATGTCGGAGATGTTGATTTCGCCATCACCGTTCACGTCGGCTGCACTAGAGCTAGTATTTCCGCGCAGAATCATGTCAATGACGGCGTTCACATCAGATATATTGACCTCAAGGTCACGATTCACGTCGCCCAGGTATATATCTTCCACAATCCGTCCGAAACAGGGATACCAGTTCGCGTCAGCCCGATAGGCATCAGCCATCCCCTGCAGCACATGAAGCGTACGGCCAGGGGAATAGTAATCACCGAATTGTTCATAACCGCTCGATACTCTCGAGAGGTCAGCAATGTAGCTATACACATCCGTCAGCCCTGTGCACCAGGCGAACGCCTCGTCACCGATTGAAGTTACCGAGTTGGGGATGTCGATGCTGGTCAGCCCTTTGCAGTTGTAGAACGCAAAGTCACCGATATAAGTTACCGAGTTGGGGATGTCGACGCTGGCCAGCTCTTCGCAGCCATGGAACGCCCCACCAACAATTCCTAATGTTCCTTCTTTGAAAGTCATATTCGTTCCGCTTGGCATCGTGCCTTTATAGTCATAAGCGAACATGCCGACATAGACCAATCCGTCTGGCTGGTTATTGTACCATGCTGTACTATCGAACGCATAGCCACCGACATAAGTTAACGATTCGGGAATGGTGAAGCTTGTCAGTCCAGTGCAGTCAGCGAACGCCTCGTCACCGATTGAAGTCACCGAGTTGGGGATATCGATGCTGGTCAGCCCAGTGCAGGCTTCGAACGCATAGTCGCCGATCTTAGTTACCGAGTTGGGGATGTCGATGCCGGTCAGCCCAGTGCACCAGGCGAACGCCCCATAACCGATTTCAGTTACCGAGTTGGGGATAATCGTGTTTTTGCAGCCAGCAATTAGCGTATTAGAGGCGGTCTCTATAATTGCATTGCAGTTGCTGCGCGAATCATATCTTGGATTGCCACTTTCTACCACGAGGCTGGTTAGCGCAGGGCAACCCATGAACGCCATGACACCGACCTCTTTTACCGTGTTGGGGATGACGATGCTGGTCAGTCCTGTGCACTCCATGAACGCACAGATAGCTATGCCTAATGTTCCTTCTTTTAAAGTCATATTCGTTCCGCTTGGCATCGTGCCTTTATACCTATAAGCGACCATGCCGGCATAGACCAATCCGTCAGGCTGGTTATTGTACCATGCTGTATTATCGAACGCGTAGGAACTGATAGCCGTTACCGAGTTGGGGATGTCGATGCTGGTCAGCCCAGTGCAGTCCATGAACGCCTGGCGACCGATCTTAGTTACCGAGTTGGGGATGACGATGCTGGTCAGACCAGTGCATTCCTCGAACGCATAGTCACCGATCTTAGTTACCGAGTTGGGGATGACGACGCTGGTCAGCCTAGGGCATCTTAAGAACGCCCATTCACCGATAGAAGTTACCGAGTAGGTAGTTCCATCGTAGGTGACGGCGGCTGGGATAATCACCGCGCCGTGGTATTGATACCGATGGTCAAAAATTAGCCCATAGGTTACTTCGACTTCATTGTCATTGATTCTGTTGTAATAGATACTATCGACCTTGAAGTCGGCAGCCGAAGCAAGCGCGGGCAACAGGATGGCCAGCAACAGGATGGTCGTTTTGATGAGTTGTTTCATAATCAAAATGTTTAGAAAATAAATAACGGTTAATAAAATCATTGATTAAAAGGTATCGTCCACAAAGGTAATAATGATTTTTCAATTTTCATCATAACCATGCATATTTTCCATAAATCCAAAAGAAAAACGAAAAAGTGCCAAAAAATCAGATAGAACAACCCTGTTCGTTCGTCCGTTCATTCATGCATGCGTGAGAAAGTGAGAAACAAGTCAGATTTATATTGCCATCACACACCCATCTGTACGAACGGATGAACGAACAAGCGAATGAAAACCGATGTGTTGAGAGAGATTATATATGACTAGAATAGGTTTGTGTCAAAACTTACGATGACACAACCTTTCTATCCGTTCATCCGTTCGTTCATATTTATATATATAATAGCGAACGAACGGATGAACGGATGAAAAGGCCTGCAATACTTAACAAAAAAACGGCCGGCTGATTTCTCAGTCGGTCGCTTCGTGTTTTTGATGTGGTACCTCCGGGGATCGAACCAGGGACACGCGGATTTTCAGTCCACTGCTCTACCACTGAGCTAAGGTACCTTTCAAAAGCGAGTGCAAAGATATGGCGACTTTTTGACGTGACCAAATTTTTTGGCAGAAAAAATTGATTTTTCTTTTCCAAGCCTTGAATAGTCAACCCATAACACTCTATTACTCAACGCAATACAATGCAAACCATTCATTCTGCCAAACGATGCGGTAGCCAATGGCAGCCATCCACCGCTTGAGAACATCCATCTTTTCCTGCTGCAGGAACTTGTCATCGGGCATGGTGTAGGCCTCAAGATACCCGTCGGTCGCCTCGCTCCAGTAGGGACCCAGGTTGTTGAACTTCTGCCGCAGGATGGCAGGGCGGCTGACGCCCATCTGATGCAGACGCTCGCCGAGGGCGTCGGCACTGAGCAGCTCGGGCCACGAGCAACCGATGGCGGGCACGGTGCGCGTCAAGTGGTTCATCATGGGGATGCTGCCATAGCACAGCAGGGTGTCACCCTCATGGACGTAGGGTTTCAGTCCTGCCAAGGTTTCGTTGATGATATGGGCCCGCTCGGGAGTGGTGTGGATGAGGGTAGCACGGCTGTCGTTGACAATTGCCGTCTTGTGCCACAGGGCACCGCCGTCGAAGTAGGCGGCAACTGTCAGCGTCTGGATCAAGCCCACGACGATGAATGCCAACGGGAAGATGACGTTTTCGCGTCGTTGCCACAGCAGCGCAGCCACGGGTGCCGCCATCCAGGCGATGATGCCGCCGTTGTTGGTGGCGCCGTCGCTGCCCAGCGGGAACACCAGCAGCATGAACAGGCCCAGCCATGCCGCCACAGCGCGACTGCCGCCCTTATAGATGACCCACACGAGCCCTGCCACACACATCACCCACAACGGATGCATGATGTGAGACTGATGCCACATGAAGTAAACCGTGGCGACGGTCACAAGGCCCCAAGCGCAATAGCGCAGCAGCCGATGGCCCACATATTTCCTGACGAGCCACAACACGGCCCACAGCGCCAGCATCTTGGCACCCACGAGCAGACACTGCCAATAGAAGCCCAGCATCTCCATCACCAGCCCTCCGGCGTTGTGGCTGGCTTCGCCACTGCTGCCGGTGGCCACACCCAGCAGGTCGGTCATGTTCTGCTTGAAGATGCCCCAATGCCCTAATGCCATCATCAGGCCGATGACCACAGCCGTGCCAGCAACGATTCCCAGCAACATCACGCCACATTGGCGCCAGCATTCGCGCCAGGGACGCTTATTATAGAAATGAGTGACAAACGGCATCACTGCCAAGCCCACGGCCAGCACGTTAGGGATGCGGGTGAACATGTTCATGCCCACGATGATGCCTGCCAGAAGCAAGTGCACCCAGCGTCCTCTGGTCAAGCCCTTGTAGGTCAGCGCCAAGGCGGCGACCCACAGTAGGGCGCTCATCAAGTCATTATTGAAAGTATAGGGGAACTGCACCAGCGACGCCACCACCATCAGCATGCCCAGGATGACTGCTGTGGCAGGCAGGATGCGTCGCAACGCCCATGCCAGCAAGGCCATAATGCCCACGTTGCACAGCACGCCCGCGACACGCATCGCCAGCCACTTGCCGCCCTCGGGCAGCAGCCCATTGAGCACACCGCCAAGCACGCCGCTCAGATAGTACATGAAGTTGTACTCCACGCTCTCGGGCGCCTTGAAGATGTTGTCAAAGAAGGTGAGGTAATAACCCGTGTCGCACAGGTCCACGCCGAACATGGCAATCAACATCTGCCACAGCGAGAGCAGGGCAATCGCCCACCCCACCGAGGTGCCATAGCGGCTATCAACCCTTTGCTTGATATGTTGCACACGCTGCATCATGATGCACGCAAAGGTAGTGAAACTATTGTAGAGACGCAAAATCTTGCCTCTCATATCTCAAAAAATTAGCGCTTTTGCATCCATGGTTACTGAAAAAGCAGTAAATTCGCTCGTTAAATCAAAACTAAGGACTAAGGACTAAGGACTAAGGACTAAGGACTAGGGACTGAGATGGAACGACTGCTGCAATACATCTGGCAACACAGGCTGTGGCTCAGCGAGGACATGGTGACCAACGACGGCCGCCGCATCCGCGTCATCGACCCCGGCTTGCTCAATACCGATGCCGGTCCCGACTTCTTCAACGCCAAGGTTGAGATTGACGGACACCTGTGGGTGGGCAACGTCGAGATCCACGTGCGCGCCAGCGACTGGAAGCGGCACCACCATGACGAGGACCCGGCCTACGACAGCGTCATCCTGCATGTCGTCGAGAAAGACGACGCCCCTGTCTCCCGCATCAACGGCGAACTCATCCCCCAGGTGGAGTTACAGGTGTCGCCGCGCTTCAACGAGTGCTATGACCGCCTGGTCAACGCCAAGGTGGAACTGCCCTGCGCCGCACGCCTCCAGGAAGTGCCACCGCTTACTGTCACCGAGTGGATCGAGGCGTTGGCCTTCGAGCGGCTGCACGGTAAGGTGGACCGTGTGCGGGAGCTCTACGACCGCTTCAACGGCAGCTGGGAGGACATCTGCTATGTGATGCTGGCCCGCACCCTGGGCTTCGGCATCAACAACGACGCCTTTGAGCGTTTGGCTCGAGTTACCCCCTTGCGCCTGTTGCACAAACACAGCGACTCCATCCTCCAGGTCGAAGCACTGCTGTTCGGCCAAGCGGGGCTGCTGAACGGGGCACACAGCGAGGAGTCCTATTACCAGCAGCTGATGCGCGAGTATGCCTTCCTGGCCAACAAATTCTCGCTGCGCCCCATCGAGGGCACGGCATGGAAACTCTTCCGCAGCCGTCCACAGAACTTCCCCTACCGCCGCATCGCCCTGCTGGCGCAGTTCGTCCACGGCGGTTTCAACCTGATGAACGACATCCTCAATGCCGCCGACACCAAGGCGCTGCGCCAGCTGTTCGACATCGAGTTGAGCGGTTACTGGACAACACATTACTCCTTTGGCAAACCTTCACCGAGCGCAGGTCGCGCCCTGAGCAATAGCAGCATCGACATCGTGTTGATCAACACCGTCGCCCCACTCTACTACGCCCGCGGCGAAATGACCGACGACTATGAGATGACCGACCGCGCCATCGCCCTGCTCGAGGACATCCGCCCCGAGCAGAACAGCATCGTCACCATGTTCCGCAATGCCGGCATCAAGTGCGACGACGCCCTCACCAGCCAGGCCCTCATCCAGCTGCGACGCAACTACTGCGAAGCCCGCAAGTGCATCTACTGCCGCCTGGGCCACCGCCTCCTCGCCACCGACGCCCACACCCCATCAACCACCTAGCAAAAAGAAAGACAGGGAAAAGGATATAGTAACTATACTATCTATAGTAACTATACCATTCCTCAATTAAATGGCACTGCGTGCGATGACAAGACATTCTGTCATCGCACGCAGTTTGTACTTGGTTATGAGGCGCTCTGCCCTACTTACTGGCCGCATTCATCAACATGTTGATGAGCATGGTCACGTCGTTGATGTTGACGGCACCGTCGCCGTTCACATCACAGTAGGCGGGAACATCATCCACTGCATTGATCAGGAGATTAATGATACCTGTCACATCACCCACATTGAGACTTCCGTCGCCATTGATGTCACCGGGCTCTGCACCAAGATAGGGCACAATCTTGTAGAACCAGCTCCACTCCGGGTGGTCGTGATAGGCCTGCAGCGCCTCGTTGGGAACAAACAGCGTTGCATTCTCGTAGATATACATGGACATACCTTCTTCATGATTGATGAAGGCCCCATCCGTCTCGGGCGGAACTGTTCCTCGGCAAGTAATCTTAGCCAAGTTCACGCAGCCCCTGAAAGCGACACCGCCTATCCAAGTGACTGATGCGGGAATTTCAATCTCAGTCAGATTCATGCAATCACCGAAGGCTCCGACACCGATCCATTCAAGCCCCTCGGACAGCGCAACACTAGCCAGGTTATCACATCTGGCAAAAGCGGCATCACCAATGGAATCACAAGACGCGGGAATCGTCACCTCGGTCAACATATCACAAAAAGCAAATGCACCGTCACCGATTGACGTGAGACTTTCGGGGATAGTCAGATTGGGGATATTGGCCATATAGAAAGCGCATTTTCCTATCGAGGTCAACGTGCTGGGCAACTGCAGACTAGGCAAATCGCTAGACATGAAAGCATAATCCTTGATTGCCGTTACGGTATAGGTGTTGCCCTTGTATTGAACAGTTTCAGGAACGACCACAGCATCGTAATAAGAGAAATCAAAGCCTGAAATCTGCATCCCATCACTCTGATACCAATCGGGATCAGAGCTGACGAGCGAACCACTAAAAGCGTCGAAATCAAGAGTCTGGTCCACTGTGTGCCTCGACACGGCAACCGTCGATTCATCGAGGATAGTATAATATACCCCGTCAACAATGAAGTCATAATAACGCTGGTAATGCGCTGACGGATAGCAATTAAAATAGAATTCATGCCTTACGGTATTGCTGGGTTCCTTGTTTTCGGCCACCGCGTAGGCCTCCACCCAGCCATGGGCCGACTCATGGAGCACCAAGTCGGGATCGACGACCACGCCCGGCGAGGGCAAATAGGGACTTACAGTACTTTTCCAATCTGACTCAATCACAGTACCATCCCATTCATTAGTATAATGATACCTGTAGTAAACGGTGGCAACCTCGTCATTGCCATTTGCGAACGTAATGGAGAACGAGTCGTAATACATAAGGTTCTCGGGCATGTTCCAAACAGGGTCAGGCTCGTAACGTTCGCCTATCACCGGCGGGGCTGTCTGCCCTGATGCCTGCTGCGGGGCAATGGTGTAAGTGATTTCGAGATACTCCGAGCGTTCCTTTCCATAGGTCCAGGACTGGGCCTGCAGCATAATCTCTTGCGTCTCTTGAGTGCGCTCGACGGTATAAATGCAGGTCGGCCCGTCCATGCCTTCTGACCAAGGATAAAGGCCACCGACATTGCCGACATACTGATTATTCATGTAAACATACACGTTCAGTTCATCGACATACTCCTCGCTGGTAAAAACAAAGTCCACATAGGTGTCATACTCAATGACTTGGCAGGCGGGTCTCGGAGTTACCTCCATATAATCCTGCGCCGCCAGGTTGGCGCCTGCCAACAAGCCCACAATCAGGGTGAATAGTAATTTTTTCATCATTCTGCAGATTTTTATATCGTTAAACATATCATTCAGCAAAAACAAAACTCAATCAAGGGCAGTGGAATCTTTATTATCATCCCACAATGCATTATCCATCCTCTTCTCTCAGGTCAATGTTTCTGGCCCCAGGCAAACCCAATCAGGTTAACGCATTCAAAATTAATACTATAACAAACATTTGGCCAACACTTTGGGCATAAAAAATGCCGACTGCCCATTTTTTTACACTAAAATGTCAATTTATTTTACACTGTCAGCCGCAAGGGGGGCAGCAATCGCACAAAAGAAACCCTGTGCAGGCAAACCAATGGCCAGCACAGGGCATGTTTTTCAATTTCAGCGACGGGAGCCGCTATACCGAGTCGGGGACGGCGGCGGGTTCCTCGAGTTTCTCGTCGGGATTGATGTCGTCGGTCAACGGGATGGCCAGGCTGTCCTCGTCAAAGCCGAGCATCGTGGAGTCAAACTCCTCGACAGGAGCGATGGAGGAGCAACCCGAATACAAGTCGGGATTGATGGGCTCCTTGGCTGGCAGGAAGCGCTTGTGATAACGCTGGAACTGCGGGTCACTCAGCACTAGCTGCAGGAATCGGCCACAGATGGGCAAGGCCGTTCGGCTACCCTGGCCCAAAGCGCCCCAGCGGAAGTGAATCTGGCGGTACTCACCACCCACCCATGAGCCGCACACCAGTCCGGGCGATACAGCGACGAACCAAGCGTCGGCATGGCGGTTGCTCGTACCGGTCTTGCCGCCCAGGTCCACGTCATAGAGCGGTCGCGTGATGTAACCGTTCAGCGCCATCGCCGTTCCGCCGGCATCGGTGCGGCACGCCATGAGCATCTGCTGCATGAGCCATGCCGAGCGATAGGACATCGCCTGTCGCTGGTGATCGGGAGCCCGATAAATCTCCTTGCCGTCGCGATCCACAATGCGGGTGACAATGACCGGGTCGTGCATCCTGCCGTCGTTGACCACGGTGCAGTAGGCATTGACAAGTTCCATCAGGTCCACATCGCTGGCACCTAACGAGAGGGCCGGCTTGGGTTCCATCGGCGACTTGATGCCCATGTCACGAGCCAGCTGGGCGATTTCGCTGAAGCCCACCTCACGGGCGACACGCACGGTAACACTGTTGATACTCTGGGCAAAGGCACTGCGCAAGGTCATATCCGAGCCGCTGAAGGTGCCGTTGGCGTTAGTCGGCCTCCAGTGCTCCATCTCTTGCTTTTCCTCGTTATAGACCAGGGTGTCGATATACTCGTCGAGGCGGCGGTCACAGGGCACGAGGCCGCGTTCCATCGCCATAGCATAGACAAAGAGTTTGAACGTGGAACCGGGCTGGTGCTTGGCGCGCACCTTGTCATACTTCCACGTGTTGAAGTCCACATCACCCACCCAGGCCTTGACGTGGCCGTTACCGGGCTCCATGGCGATGAAGCCGCAGTGCATGAAGTGGAGCATATAGCGCACCGAGTCCATCGAACTCATCTCCATGTACAGGGAGTCGTTCTCGTAGTCGAACAGGTGCACCATGTGGGGCTGGTTCATATAGTAGTTGACCGAGTCCAGGTCGTTGGGATAACGCGCCAGCAGCTCGTGGTAGATGGGCGTGTTGCGGGCCTTGTCCTCGACAAAGTTAGCGATGAGCTGATTGTTGTCGTCAAGCCAGCAGTCCTGATTGCCCCAATGGCTCTTGAAGCTCTGCTGCACCACCTTCATCTTCTCGCTCACGGCCTGCTCGGCATACTCCTGCATCTTGGAGTCAAGCGTGGTGTAGATCTTGACACCGTCACGCTCCAGATCCAGCTTGAAGCCGTGTTCCTTAGCAATCTCCTCGATCTCGCGGGCCACCGCCTCACGGAAGTAAGGAGCCACACCGTCGTAGTTGCTCTCGATCGTGTACTTCAGGTCGATGGGCAACGAGGAAATGGAGTCATACTGCGCCTGGGTGAGGTCACCGCGCGTCACCATGTTCTTCAACACCTGATTGCGACGGCGCAGGCTGTTCTTGGGATTGATGCGGGGATTATAGGTGCTGGTGGCCTTAAGCAGACCGACAAGCACAGCGCTCTCCTCGATCTTGAGGTCACGAGGCGTGGTCTTGAAATAGGTGTTTGCAGCGGTCTTGATGCCGAAAGCGTTGCTGCCGAAGTCCACCGTGTTGGCATACATCTCGAGGATTTCCTGCTTGCTGTAGAACATCTCCAACTTGGTGGCGATGATCCACTCCTTGCTCTTCATGATGAGCATCTTCACACCGGGGATATAGCCCAGCAGACCCGTGGAGTAGTCGCTGCGGGTGCGGAACATGTTCTTCACCAGCTGCTGCGTGATGGTGCTCGCGCCACGAGGACGCCCGTGGAGCACCATATCCTTGACTGCGGCACCCAATCCGCCGAAGTCAATACCGTGATGGAGGTAGAAACGCTCGTCCTCGGTATCGATGAGCACCTTGAAGAACTGCGGATTGATCTCGTCATAGGTCACCGGGGTGCGGTTCTCGTCATAGTACTTGCCGATGGTCTTTCCGTCGGCGCTGTACAGGTAACTCGCCTCGGGGTTGCGAGGATGCATGATGCTGTAGGTGCTGGGCGACTTGCCGAAGAGCCACAGCAGGTTGATATCGACTGCAATGAGGTAAAGCAGGAACAAGACGATAAAAGTTCCTATGGCAGCCAGCGTCTTGGCCCACCAGGGACGGCCGCGGTACAAACCCTTGTACCAGCTCTTGAAACGTCGCCAATTGCGGACGATGATATTGCCTGATTTCTTATCGTTCATGTATCGTATCGTGGTTAATTAGTCCGTAATAATAAGGTCATGAATGGCCGCTCGTCACTGGCGGTTGGCGCTGCCGCTCAGGCGGCGCTTCAGGTAACGGGGGATGAAGCTCAGATGAGCCAGCGTGGCGCGCATCGTGCCGTAGTGCTTGCACATGATGCGGTAGCGTTCCCAGAGCGAGGCTCGGTGATGACGCGTTGTCATGCCGTCGGCCAGATAGCTGATAATGGGCTTGTGACCGGCATAGGCATTGGCAGGAGACTGCTTCAATACCCTGATGCACCAGTCATAATCAGCGCTCAACCGGTAACTCATGTCATAGTCGGGCACCAGGTCACGTCGTGCTACAAAAGCTTGATGACACACCATCATACCATTGAGGAAGCTGTTTACAGTCAGTCGCTTGGGCGCTCTCAGGTGACGCTCTCCCACCACGTCACGATCGGCATCCACCAGCTGGGTCTGCCCATAGATGACCCCAGGATTGTCGACGGTGAGCAGCGTCAGACGCGCCAGCACCGTATCGTCGGCAAAGGCATCGCCGGCATTGAGGAAAATCAGGTAACGACCACACGCCCGCGAGATGCCCTTGTTCATCGCGTCATACAAGCCCTTGTCGGGTTCGCTGAAAACACGCAACGAGGCAATGGACGCCCCTCTCACGATGTCGAGCGTCCTGTCGGTCGACGCACCATCAATGATCAGCATCTCATAGTCACTGCTCGTCTGTCGCCTCACACTCTCCAGTGTCGGGGCGATGACGTCAGAGGCATTCCACGTGACAGTTATGATGGAAAAAAGCGGTCCCATGCCTAAATAATGGTTATAAGTCTAAGTCACGCAAGCAGTTAACCTGATTTTACATCGTCAAGCCTAATACATGCGGGACTTGTTTTGTGGATGCAAAATTACAGTTTTCTGGGAACTTTTACAATCAAATGACCATTTTTTACGTTAATAAGATAAAATAATGAAACAGAAAATGAGATTTTCCAAGATACTGACAGCTTTTACAGCTCTGATGGCGCTGGTGATGTTCAGCGCGTGTGACCACATCGACAACAAGACGGTGCCGCGCTTCATGGTGCGCATCGACCTGGGCAATTATGCCATGTGGGGTGTCTATGGCGTGTACGGCATGGGCGATTACCGCATCTTCAACCGTGAGAAGCGCCTGCCCTCCAATTTCCCGTACAATGTCAACACCTACACCGGCTATGGCGGGGTGCTCCTGATGATGGGCATCGATGGCCCGATGGCCTATGACCTGTCCTGCCCTGTCGAGAGCAGTCCGGAAATCATCCTGTCGATCAGTCCCGAGAACTATGACGCCGTATGCCCCCGCTGCGGCTCGCACTTCAATCCGCTGACCGGCGACGGTGGCCCATTGAGCGGTGTAGCCATTACCAACAAGGTGGGAATGCGCCAGTACCGAGTCCTGCCCAGCAACGGCGGCTACTTCATCACCAACTAGCCGTCAGCCATCGCTTCCGACCCGTTCACAACGTCCAAAGTCACCCGGGGCAAAAAAACGCTATTGTTCCACGGGTTGAAGGAGGGTTTCACAGGGGCGTTTTGGGGCGATTTATCCGTTTTTTGATAAAACGTGCCTTTCCTGTTGCATTTTGCAATTCGGGAAGGCATTTTGTTTAAGTTGAGAACCATTTTTGGTAGCAAAAATCCAAAAAATAAATCTTATAGGATGCCATTTATTGTTAAAAAGTGTAAACTTTTTCATTTTTCATTTCCAAAAATTAAACATTCGGACATGCCGTGAGGCCCTATTATCAGTGGATTTGCGTGGAACAATTTGTTAAAAACGCGATTTTTGCCAAATGTTTACAAGTGTTTAAGATGTTTGGTCGGGTTGGCAGGTTGGAGTACCTTTGCAACATCAAACCAGGGCGCACGGCATTGCTTCGTTCTCAATGCCCTTAACGAAAAGGCCGCCGATGAGCGGATTTTCCAGTCCACTAAATTATTAATTATGAGTTTTATTAACAGTAAAATAAGTTTATCGGCATTATTCATCATCATTGCTATCACCTTTACAGGTTTTTCGGCCCAGGCTCAGCGTTTGGAAACGCGTAAGCAGGGCACCGTTCTCGAACAGTTAGAACAAAACAGCCGCAACAACATCGTTGACCAAGTCATCAATTACGCCTACCGTTTCCGCGGTACGCCTTATCGTTATGGTGCCATGTCACCTCGCGGTTTTGACTGCTCGGGTTTCACCAGCTACGTGTTCAAGCGTTTCGGCATCGAGTTGGACCGTTCCTCTCGCGGCCAGATTTTTGACGGTGTACGCGTCAAGAAGAACGACCTGCAACCCGGTGACCTCGTGTTCTTCCAGGGCCGTTCGGGCCGTGGCGGCGTGGGTCATGTGGGCATCGTCACCAAGGTGAACGAGGACAACACGTTCCACTTCATCCACTCGGCCTGCAGCAGCGGTGTGACCGAGAGCAAGAACACCGAGTCCTACTACAGCCGCCGCTATGTGGGCGCCTGCAGGGTACTTTAAGAAAAACAAATCATTCAAGATAACTGAATCAACGTGCGTTCCCATCGCGGGGCGCACGTTTCTTTTTCACTGACCGAGATGCCACGCTAATAATATTTAATATAGTGACATGATTTGCAATTCTGCCCGATTTATTATAGTTTTGCGCCAAACAAAATGCAAGAGACATGAACACTAGACGATTTACATGGTTAATGATATTGGCCACCCTGGCACTCAGGGCTGTTGCAGGCCACACGATGCTCGACGGCAAGCTGGAGAGTTCCACCATTTACCCGGGCACGGTTCACACCTTCCAGGTCTATATCCCCGACAGCTATGACGGCAAGCGGCCCGCCGCACTGTATGTGGGTCTCGACGGCGTGTTGTGCAACGCCCCGCAGGTCATGGACTCGCTCATCGACGTGGGCAAGATGCCTTGCACCATCGGCGTGTTTGTGCAACCGGGCGTCATCAAGGATGCCGAGGGGACCGTACTGCGCTATAACCGTTGCTACGAGTTCGACAGCACGACCGACCTGTTTGCACGTTTCCTCGAGACCGAAGTGCTGCCTGTTGTCGAGCAGATGACTACCTCCAAGAAAAAGCCCATCCGCTTGTCTCGCCAGCCTCAGGACCGAATGATCTTCGGGCTGAGCAGCGGCGGCATCGCGGCCTTCAATGCCGCGTGGCATCGACCCGACCTGTTCGGCAAGGTGTTCACGGGCGTGGGCACCTTTGTGGCGATGCGAGGCGGCAACGACCTGCAGGCACTGGTGCGCAAGACCGAACCCCTGCCCCTGCGCATCTTCATCCAGGACGGCACAGCCGATGTCTGGAACCCGCTGTTCGGCCACTGGTACGAAGGCAACCAGATGATGGCCAGTGCACTGGAATTCGCCGGCTATGACGTGCTGACGGACTGGAGCGACAGCGGCCATAACGTGAATCGTGCCACCGAGATTTTTTCCCGAGTGATGCAATGGATGTGGCGAGACTGGCCCGCAGCACCCGTTGTGGGTGAGACTCAAAACGATTTCCTTACCACCCTCATCACCGACGAGGACAAGGGATGGGAAAAGGTGGGCAACGGCACCGAAGGCAATCCCGTGACCCGCATCATCTTCCCCGACTTGACCAATATCGCCATGATTCCCACCACCCCGGGCAACACCGTGTGGCAATACCTGCTGGTCGACGGCAAGCCCTCCTATGGCGAGCCTTTCTACTGGCTGCACAACGACGACAGCCGACCGCTGGACATCCAGACCATCACCTTTGACGGCGACGGCAACCTGTGGGCCGTCACCAACCTGGGCATCCAAATCTGTGACCAGAACGGCCGCGTGCGCGCTATCCTGCGTCTGCCGCAAGGCATCGACGCGGCCAACGAAATAGCCATCAAGCAGGGCTACGTCTGGCTCCACACCCCCACCAGCAACTGGCGTCGCCACCTGAACGTCACCTCGCCCGCCCTCGGCGTCCGTCCCCCCAGCCAAGGCCAAGGCTGACATCAGGGTTCATCAACACGACACCACACATCTGACGTCTAAAATCTAACGTCTTACATCCGATTTCAAAAACTTTTACTACTTTTGTAGTTTAAACAAAATGCTTGTGATCCATGATGCAGAACAACAACATAACACCCGAGATGGAAGACCAGATGATCAATCAGGCCTACCAAAACCTGCTAAACATCTATCTGTCAAGTAATCATCGCAAGAAAGTTGAGATCATCGAGAAAGCTTTCAAGTTTGCGCGTGACGCCCACAAGGGCATCAGGCGTCGCTCGGGCGAGCCCTACATCATGCACCCTATCGCTGTAGCCACCATCGTGATTCAGGAGATTGGACTGGGATCGACAAGCATCAGTGCCGCCCTGCTGCACGACGTGGTCGAGGACACCGACTACACCGTCGAGGACATCGAGGCACAATTCGGCAAGAAAATCGCGCGCATCGTTGACGGACTGACCAAGATCTCGGGCGGTATCTTCGGCGACCAGGCTTCGCTGCAAGCCGAGAACTTCCGCAAGCTGCTGCTCACCATGGGCGAGGACATACGTGTGGTGCTCATCAAGATGGCCGACCGCCTGCACAACATGCGCACCTTGTCGTCGATGCCCGCCAACAAGCAATACAAAATCGCCGGCGAGACGCTCTACGTCTATGCCCCGCTGGCTCATCGCCTGGGCCTGTATGCCATCAAGACCGAGCTCGAGGACCTGAGCTTCAAGTATAACCATCCCAGCGAGTATCAGCGCATCAAGGACCAGATCTGTGCCAGCGAGGAAGAGCGCAACGAGCTGTTCGCCCGCTTCTCGGCCCCCATCCGTGAGCGCCTCGACAACATGGGGCTCACTTACGAGTTCAACACGCGCGTCAAGTCGTGCTACTCGATCTGGAACAAGATGCAGACCAAGCACATCCCCTTCCATGAGGTTTATGACCTGTATGCCGCCCGCATCATCTTTGAGTGCGACGACGAGAGCGCCGAGAAACGCATCTGCTGGAACATCTACAACGAGATTACCGAGGTCTATACCAAGCATCCTGACCGCGTGCGCGACTGGCTCACCACGCCCAAGGTGAACAAGTACCGTGCCCTGCACGTCACCGTCATGGGTCCCGACGGCAACTGGGTAGAGGTGCAGATACGCAGCCGCAAGATGGACGACATCGCCGAGCGCGGTTTTGCCGCCCACTGGAAATACAAGATCGGCGAGGGCGAGGAGGAGGAAGAACTCACCACCTGGCTGAGCACCCTCAACGACATCCTCAAGGACCCGCAGCCCAATGCCATCGACTTCATGGACACGATCAAACTCAACCTGTTCTCGAGCGAGATTGTCGTGTTCACGCCCAAGGGCGAGACCATCACGCTGCCCAAGGGGGCCTCGGTGCTTGACCTGGCGTTCACCCTGCACACCGACCTGGGCACCCATTGCATCGCCGGCACCGTGAACCACAAACTCAAGCCCCTGTCCTACAAACTCGTCAGCGGTGACCAAGTGGAAATCATCACCAGCAACTCAGGGTCACCCAAGCCCGAATGGGAGAAATTTGTCGTCACCGCCAAGGGCAGGACGCGCCTGCGCGCCGCCCTGCGCCACCAGCGACGTCTCGTCGTCGAGGAGGGCGAGCGACGCTTCATGGAATTCCTCAAAGAGCATCACATCGAGTTCAGCAACGAGGTCCTCTCGCTGGCCATCAGCAGGCAATTCGTCGCTAATAAGGAAGAACTGTTCTACATGATCGGCAACAACGAGATCACCCTCAACGAGGATATGGTCAAGAAAGAGCCGACCGGGCGCCGCAACTGGTGGCGCAACCCGTTCAAGGGCAAGGAAGAACCCAAACAGACCACCCGCGAAGCGAGCAAGGCCATCGACACCAAAGCCATCTACAGCCTCATTACCCGCGACGGCGTGAGCAACTACAAGATTGCAGGATGCTGTCATCCCATTCCGGGCGATGATGTCGTGGGCTATGTCAACGAGGCCGGTGTGGTGATTGTCCACAAGATAGACTGCAGCACCCTGGCTCGTCTTAAGGTGAGCTACGGCTCACGCTTGCTGCAAACGCGCTGGGAAGGCCACAGCGACCGTTTCCTGGCCACCATTCACATCGAGGGCATTGACCAGCAAGGCATCTTGCAGACCATCGTCAACATCATCTCCACCAACATGTCCATCAACATGAAGCAGATGAATGTCACAGCCGACGACGGCGTGTTCAACTGCGACCTCCAGGTTCTCGTGAGCAACGCCGACGTCGTGACCAGCCTGTGCCGCGAGATCAAGAAAGTGAAAGGCGTCAACACTGCGGCAAGAAGGAGTTGACCACCAAATGAATTACCTAACGAAGCGAATATAATTCGAGATGAAATCCAAGAATAACAGCTACATCATCACCGCTCTGCTGGTACTGTCCATCGGCCTCATCGCCACGGCATTGTTCTTCAGCCGTGAGGTCAACCACACCTACAGCTTTGAGGTGGGCAAGCCCTGGCTCCACCCGCGCCTGGAGGCCAATTTCCAGTTCGACATCGAGCTTGACGAGGCCACCCGCAAGCACATCACCGACAGTGTGAACCAGAACTTCTCCAAGATCTACAACCTCGACCGCAAGAAGGGGGAACAGCAGCAGGCACTCCTGTCCCGCGCCCTGAACGGACGTCCCGGCAGTCAAGCCCTGTTGCAGGCTGTGTACAGGCTCTACAACGACGGCATCGTTGACAACGACGCCGCCAACGACATCCGTTCCGGCAAACAGCTGCGTTTCCTCGTGGGCAACAACGAACTTCAGGTTGTGGACACCCGCAACATGAAGACCGTCAGACAAGCCTACTCGTGGCTCACCGACACCCTGAAGGGCAATGCGGCCATTCAAGAGGCCTTGAAAATGGTTGACATCAGCAATTACCTGGTGCCCAACATGATGGTCGATGTCGAGGAGAACGAGAAGTGGCTCAGCGAGGACCTGCGCGATGCCCTGCGCTCACCCGGCACCGTCCAAGCCGGCGAAGCCATCATCACCCGCGGCGAAATCGTCACGCCGCAAAAAGCCGCCGCCATCCAGAGTTACCAGAACGAGACAGGGCGCCGCAACAAGCAGCGCAACGTCGACGAGACGCTCAACCTGCTGGGCCAGATGCTCATCGTGGCCACCCTGATGCTCGCGTTCTACTTCTTCATGAAGCGCCTGCGCAACCAGGTGTTCAGGAGCACGCGCAGGATGATATTCCTCATCGGCCTGATCACGGTGTTTGTCATCGCCGTGTTCTTGTGCGTGAAGTACAAGTACACGATGCTGTATGTCATTCCGTTTGCCCTCGTGCCCATCATCGTGTCGTCGTTCTTTGACGACCACACCTCGTTCTTTGTCCACATCGTCACGGTGCTCATCTGCTCGCTCGTGGCGACAAGCCATCAAGCCGAGTTCATCATCATGCAGTTCCTGGCGGGCATCATCGCCATCGCCTCGGTCAAGGAGCTGACCAAGCGAGCCCAGCTGGTGCAGTGCGCCGCATTCATCTTCCTGGCCTACAGCATCACCTACATCGCCATGACGCTCATCAACGAGGGCGACCTGAACAAGATCGACAAATACAACTTCGGCTTCTTCCTGGTCAACTGCGTCATCCTCTCGTTTGCCTTCTACATCATCCCCATCGTGGAGAAAGCCTTCGGCTTCACCTCGTCGATGACCCTGCTCGAACTGGCCGACATCAACAACCCGTTGCTGCGCAAGCTGTCCACCAACTGCCCCGGCACCTTCCAGCACTCGCTGCAGGTGGCCAACCTGGGCGGTGAGGCCGCCCTGCTCATCGGTGCCAACATGCAGCTCGTGAGGGCCGGCGCCTTGTACCACGACATCGGCAAGACCAAGAATCCTGCCTTTTTCACCGAGAACCAGATCGGCGAAAACCCGCATGACCACCTTGTCAGGCCCGAGGACAGCGCCAAAATCGTCATCGGCCATGTGAGCAACGGCATCAAACTTGCCGAGGAGGCCGACCTGCCCAAGGTCATCAAGGACCTGATCCTGCAGCACCACGGCAAGGGTGTGACCCGATACTTCTACTACAAGGCCAAGGAAGCCAACCCCGACGTCGAGATAGACCGCACGCCGTTCACCTACCCCGGTCCCAATCCGCAGACCAAGGAGGCCGCCATCCTAATGATGGCCGACGCCTGTGAGGCCGCCACCAAGAGCATGAGCGACCACAGCGAGGAAGCCATCGCTGCGATGGTCAACAAGATCATCGATTCGCAAATCGCCGAAGGCCTCTTGCGCGAGGCCCCCATCAGCTTCCGCGACGTGGAATCCATCAAGCGGCTCTTTGTCGAGCGGTTGCGCACCGCCTACCATGCCCGCGTCTCCTACCCCGGCGACATCAAGCCTTCAAGCGAGGCCGCTGCAGCACCCGATAGCAACACGCCGCCGCCCTACAACGGCAAGGACGCCGAGAGCGCGAAATAATTTTGCCCCCGTCGGGCAATAAAACGGCAGTTCCTCGTGTTTTAAAATATAACAAGAAGTAAGATAAGCCATCCCATGGTACTACACAAGTTTCTACTCATCGCAGGCGCCCTTTGCCTGATTGCCGCTCTGGTGCTCGTACTGAGGCCCCGTTGGGTCGCAGCAGTGCCTGCGTTCATCGGGCTGCTGCTCATGCACTTGAGCTACTACATTGCAGTTCCCATGGTGACATTCATCTTCTGGGGCGTGGCGACGCTGATCACGGTAGCGCTGTTCTACCTCTCGCCCAGCGGCGAGCCCGACGGCAACAGTTCCAGCAACCTGTATGTGGGCTTCACGGCTATGGCAGGCGGCATGCTGGGCATCCTGCTCGCACCACGGCTCATGGTGCTGGGAGTGATACTGGGGGCCGCCATGGGACAGCTCGCCTACAGCCGCACACCCGCCGGCCGCTGGATGCTCATGCCGTCGACCATGTTCGGGCGCTACTTCCTCGCCAAGTGTCTGCCGGCCATCGTCGCCGTATCGATTGTGTGCATTGCTGTCATGGGACTGGTCATCGATTAAAAACTGAAAAACCGACTTACATGAAACGACTGATATATATCCTTACCCTAGCTGTCGCCATCCTCACTGCCGCCAGCAGTCAGGCACAGGTCCAGCAGGTACCCGAGCGCATCCCGCCCGGCAAGTTCACCATCAAGAAGGTGGACTTTGACCACGTCAAGAAGGTCATTTCCGACCCCAACAACAACTATTACTACCCCAAGCTGATGAAGGCTTTCTACAGCAACGACACCACCTTGAGCATCGAGGCATGGAGGAATTTCTACTACGGCTATACCTTCCAGGAGGACTACGACCCCTTCCGCGAGAGCGTCTTCAGCAACAAGGTCGAGGAACTCTACTACAAGCAGCCCCACTCGCGTGCCGAGTGTGACAGCATCGAGAAATATGCCGAGTGGTCGTTGAACGACAACATGTTTGACATGAACCAGATGAACTTCTACATCTACGTCCTCAAGGAGAAGAAAAAACACGCGCGTGCCGCCGTCTGGCAGTATCGCCTCGACCGTCTCATCGCCGCCATTATGTCGAGCGGCAAGGGCACCAAGGAAGAGCCTTGGGTCGTCATTGCTCCTGAACACGAGTACAATATCATCAACTTCCTGGGATTCGTCGCCACCGATCACGAAACCCTGGACGGGGGCATCGACTACATCAAGGTGCAACCCGTCGCCGGCAAGAGTGCCGAGGGCTTCTATTTCGACATCTCACGCATGATGACAATCGCCGAACTCAAGTTCCCCGACATCTGATACCGGTCCATCAAAACAACCACAACAACGTTGATCCATCAATATCAACGTTGTTTTTTTGCCCATTTCTTGCAATCAAGCGTGAATCTTCTTACCTTTGCACATCATGATCACTTGATAAACATTCCCGTTATGAAAAGAATAATTTGCCTCTCAATATACTTTTTCATTGTACTATGTAGTGTTTCCCAACCTCAGACGGGATATGTTAAGACAAAGGGGCGGCTTATTAACGGAGATCACATTGTCGGACAACCATTAGGTGGGGCTATTGTGCAGATTAATCGCCAAAAAGAAGTTCTCAGCCAGAGAAATGGAACATTTTCCTTCATCATTCCCTCCAAAAAGTTCTTTATCAGCAAAGTTCAGAAATCAGGACTCGTCCTAGCAGACCCTGATGTGCTAAACAAGCATTACAGTTATTCGACCAATCCGCTGATTCTAGTTATGGAAAACCCCAGTCACAAGGCAGACGATAAATTGGAAACCGAACGCAAATTGCGCAGGACTTTGTCACGCCAACTGCAACAGCGAGAAGACGAAATCGAGCGACTGAAACAGCAAAACAAGCTAACTGAGGAACAATACCACAACGCTCTTCAACAATTATACTCTGAACAGGAAAAGAGCCTGAATCTAGTAAGCCAGATGGCGGAGCGATACTCCAGGATTGACTTCGACCAGTTAGATGAATTCAACCGAAATATCAGTGAATGTATCATTGAGGGCCGTCTTACAGAAGCTGATTCTCTTATTAAATCCAAAGGCGACCTCAATCAACGCATAAATACCCACAAAAAGCATCACGAGGCCAACATGCAAGCCCGCAAAGATCTTGAGGATAGCGAGACAATTGAACTCAAAGACCGTGACGATCTAGCCCAAGACTGCTACAACCAGTTCCTTATCCACAAGTTACAACACGACCCCGATTCTGCCGCCTATTATATCGAACAACGAGCCCTATTAGACACCGCCAATGTTGATTGGCTTTACGATGCTGCTATCTTTTTAAAAAATTGTGGTCAATACGAAAAAGCATTATCTCTTTTTTTGACAGCACATCATCAACACGATATCAATAAAGATGCTGATATTCTAAAAAATGCAGCTAAAGTGTCAGAAAGGCTTCATTTATTTGACAAAGCCATCTCGTTTTATGAGCAAGCTGTAGAGAAATACATAGATTCGAGTGAAGACTCCATAGCGTTAATCCTCAATCTCTATGATTGCTATAATGGATTAGTGAATAATCTTTTTATCCGTCCAATTTATAATACTAAAAGCTTATTGTATATCAAATTAAATAATGACTTAAGGAACAAAATTGATAGTCTACTTTCTTCTGATGTTATAGATTTAGATCATTATCATTTATTACAAAATCACACTTTTGTCAGTGACAACGCTAAACAGTACTATGAGAGAATACTGTTGGCGATGGAAGCTAAATATGGCGAGAAAAGCTTAGACGTTGCTAATCAATACCGTGTACTTGGCTCAGCATACAGATATGACGAAATCCCCAAAGCACTAGAGTACTATCAAAAAGCTTGTGATATAATAAATGAAATTGATAGCACTAATCCCTTATTAGGCACGTGTTTTGCTGATCTTGCGACTCTTTATCAAATGAAATCAAATCGTACTGCTGAAGATATAATCAAAATCATTGACTATAACGAAAAATACATATCCTCATATATGAACTATTATGGTGAATATTATCATGATTTTTACAACACTTATTTAGTGTTATCTGATATGTATCTCAAAATAGAAAATGACACAATGGCACTAAAAAATCTATTTCTGGCCGTTGAATTAAAAATGAAACTTTATGGTGACAGTTCTGACATTGCATCTGCTTATTCTCAAATTGCATCTATTTATGAACGCCAAAACAAAGATACTGAAGCATTAAAGTTCCTTCTTTTTGCTTTAGACTGCTCCAAAAAATGGGCAGCAAAAACTACAGAAGCAATAGCCCAAATACGCATTTCCGATTGTGAAGAAAGAATAGGAGATTTTTATTTTAGCCGCCATAATTATGAATCTGCTTTATCCTTTTATCTGAATTCAAAGACAGAATCAAAACAACTCGGTCAATCAAATAATCATGGTTTTATATTATCTCCAGAAAAGATGTATAACGGCAAAATTGGGTTGTGTTATATTGCATTATCAGATACTTGCAAGGGCTTAGAGTATATCTATAAAGCATTAAAGTCAATTCAGATGAAGATGCTATTCCACCTTCCTCATGACATTAATGAACAAATCAATAAAAGTTCTGAACATATACAGAATGGTCAGTACTCTGAATCAGTACAATTGATCTTGAACATTCTTCAAAATCTAGATAATATAGATGACCAAAAATGGATTCTTAAAAGCACTTTGAAAAGTACTCAAAAAGATATTTCATTTTTGAAAAATGGATTATCACAAATCATGCACGAGAATCAACAAACGAAAAAATGATTATGCCTTGGTTTTTTAATTCTCCAAAAAACTGATGTCTGAAAAGTAAGAAGTTAAATCTTTATATTATCTTTGCAGACAAAATCCGTATTGACCTATGATAAAGGAAAACCTGATCAAGATTTATGAGCGCAGTTTCATCGACAACTGGGAACTGCCTGCATTAACCGACTACAATACCGGCGAGAGTCTCACCTACGGTGACTTTGCGCGCAATATCGCAAAGTTGCACATGCTGTTCTCGAACAGCGGCGTCAAGCAGGGCGACCGCATCGCCCTCATCGGCAAAAACATCCCTAACTGGGTAACCGTCTTCATGGGCACCATCACCTATGGTGCCGTCATCGTGCCCATCCTTCAGGAATTCAACCCCGCCGATGCCCAGCACATCATCAACCACAGCGAGGCCACGATGCTGTTCATCAGCAAGAGCATCTGGGAGAACCTGGAGTTTGACAAGATGCCGCGCATGCGTGCCGTCTTCCAGCTCGAGGACAAGAAACTGCTGGCGGTGAAAGACGGAGAAGAAATCATCACCAAAGCCAAGGACGGCCTCGAAGACGCCTTCAATAAGAAATATGGCGAGGGTTTCTACCGCAACGACATCCACTATGCCGATGTGCCCAACGAGGCCCTGGTCGAGATCAACTACACGTCGGGCACAACGGGTTTCAGCAAGGGTGTGATGCTCACCGCCAACAACCTGGCCGGCAACATGGTCTATGGTATCAACTCGGGCTTGCACTTCAAGGGGTCGCGTGACCTGGCCTTCCTGCCGTTGGCCCATGCCTTCGGCTGCGCTTTCGACATGCTCGTTCCATTAGCCGTGGGTGGACACATCACACTGTTGGGCCGCATCCCCTCGCCCAAGATCCTTGTCAAGGCCATGGCCGAGGTCAAACCCAACGTGGTCTTCACCGTGCCCCTGGTGCTGGAGAAGATCTACAGCAAGATGATTGTGCCCATGATCAGCAAGGGCGCCCTGCGCTGGGCATTGGCAGTGCCCTATCTTGACAGGCGCATCTATGGCCAGATCCGCAATAAGCTGATTGAAGCCTTTGGCGGCGCATTCGAGGAGGTCATCGTGGGCGGTGCTCCCTTCAACGCCGAGGTCGAGGATTTCCTGTATAAGATCAAATTCCCGTTCACCGTGGGTTACGGCATGACCGAGTGCGGCCCGCTGGTGAGCCACACGCCCTGGCGCGAGTTCGTGCCCCACAGCGCCGGCCGCATCCTGCCCGGCATCATGGAGTGCAAGATCCTGAGCGATGACCCCGAGAACATCCCGGGCGAAATCTGCGTGCGTGGCGAGAATGTGATGCAAGGCTACTTCCACAACAGCGAGGCCACCGATAAGGTGCTGCACGAGGACGGATGGCTGCACACCGGCGACATGGGTACCTTGAATGCCGACGGCACATTATTTATAAGGGGCCGATTGAAGACCATGCTGCTGAGCTCCAGCGGACAGAACATCTACCCCGAGGAAATCGAGGCCAAGCTGAACAATATGCTTTACGTGAGCGAGAGCCTCGTCGTGATGCGTGAGGGCAAACTGGTGGCTCTGGTATATCCCGACTATGACGCGATGGACCAGTTGGGCGTGACACGCGACAAGCTGCCCGACCTCATGGAGGAAATCCGCGCCGAGCTGAACAAACTGGTAGCCCCCTATGAACGCATCGCCAAAATCCAGTTAATGGCCACAGAATTTGACAAAACACCCAAGCGCAGCATCAAACGATACCTCTACAGTAACTGATTTCGGAGCCGAAATTGGGAGGTAAAAGAGGTTACCGACCTACGCTTAACAAAATTTAACGAACATCCGAAATCGGGTGTTCGTTGTTTTATTTCGCTGATTATCAGCACTTAAAGAATGACATTTTGCTCGCAATTTTTCTTGAGCCAAAAAAAATAATTAAAAATTTCTTCAAAAAAGTTTGCACGTGAGAAATTTGTTATAATTTTGCACCCGATTTTAACAACAGAAAATTAATTGTTTTATTATTTAAAAGTACAAAGAAAATGAAGAAGTTAGTTTTAGCTCTTGCTGTTATCGCTAGCGTTAGCATGATTTCGTGCACCAACAACAATGCCGAGCAGGCTGAGGTTGCTGAGGACACCACCGCCGTTGTTGAGGAGGTTGTTGACACCACCGCTGCTCAGGTTACCGACAGCACCGCCGTTGCTCCCGCTGAGGAGGCTGCTCCCGCCGAGGAGGCTGCTCCCGCTGAGGCACCCGCTGAGGAGCCCGCTAAGTAAGCAAGGCTTTACAACAAGAAAGTTTGAAGCTGTTCCCGCCGTTAGGCTCGAGCAGCTTTTTTTTGTGCCCCTTTTACAAAAAAATCCCCCTATAGTGTCTATAGTAACTATAGCAGCTATAGGGGAATGATGTTTTATCTGAAACCCGTGCGGTTTACAGGTTGTCCTTCTCGATGTCCTTGAAGTAGCGGTAGGTGCTCACCTTGAGCTCATCGACGGCAGCCTCGTCGGCGATGATGACGGCATGGGGATGCATCTGCAGGGCACTCAGGGTGCACATGTGCGATACACCGCCCTCGATGGCCTGCTGCAGGGCGCGCGCCTTGGCATGGCCGTTAACGATAATCATCACCTCGCGGGCATCCATCACGGTGCCGACGCCCACGGTGAGGGCCGTCTTGGGCACCTTATTCAGGTCGCCGTCAAAGAAGCGGCTGTTGGCGATGATGGTGTCCTGGGTAAGGGTCTTCTGGCGTGTGCGTGAAGTAAGCGACGAACCCGGCTCATTGAAGGCGATGTGGCCGTCGGGGCCAACGCCGCCCATGAACAGGTCGATGCCACCGGCAGCCTGGATGCGAGCCTCGTAGTCGGCGCACTCCTTCACCAGGTCGGGTGCGTTACCGTTGAGGATATTGACATTCTCGGGCTTGATGTCGATGTGCGAGAAGAAGTTGTTCCACATGAATGAGTGATAGCTCTCCGGGTGCGACTCAGGCAGACCTACATACTCGTCCATGTTGAAGGTTATTACATGACGGAACTACACTTTGCCTTCTTTGTTCAGGCGGATAAGGGCGCGGTACATGCCCAGTGGCGACGAACCTGTGGGGAGACCAAGCACAAAAGGATGCTCGGAGGTGGGCTGAGCTTCGTTGATACGACGGGCGACATAACGTGCAACCCACTCCGACAGGAGCTCATAGTCCGGTTGGATAATTAAGCGCATATTGGTTGACTTGATTTAG